>CAVQLG010000009.1:0-250770 GCA_963713275.1 uncultured beta proteobacterium | reverse complement strand
CACACGTTAACTGTAAAATTCGCTAACCGCATAATTCATCAAGTGTTTTCGGCGCAATTCTCGCGCCAGGACCTTCCGCTCCACGGCACCTTCCGCCGCCGCGCGACGGCTGCAAGGACGCACGTTCAGCCGGCGTGCGTGGTTCTGTGGTCGTCCGCCTTCGCGACACATGCCGCCAATACTGCGGCCGGCCTCTGCTGGCGGCAAACGTGGCACGTGAATTGCCTCCCTTGCCACATCGGTCTTGCGGCCGTCCGAGATTCCACCCCATACGCGGGAGTCAACATGCACAGGTACATCGCTGAAGTGAACAACCGTGCGGGTTTCAATCGCTGGGCCGGTGGCCTGCGCGCGCTGCTGATGCCGTTCGCCCTGCTCGTGCTGGTCGTCCTCGGCATCCAGGCTGCGCCCGCACGCGCGCAATCGTGGGCGGAAAAGATCGCGCCGGATCTTGTGGCGGCCATGGCATCGCCACCCCCGCCCAAGGCGAAATGGGTGAAGCGGAATGGCAAGGGCACGTTCTACAAGGTGATCGTCGTCGGCCGAGGCAGCGACCCCATGGTGACGGACCTGCGGAGCGCCGTTGCGGCAGCGGGGGGCACCGTCAATTACCGATACCAGTCCATCCCGGGCTTCTCCGCGGTGCTGCCGCAAGACGCGGTCGATGCGCTGGCAAGACGCGACGACGTCGACAGCATCTCGCCCAACCGGCCGGCGGTGAAGGCGGGCAGCTTCCTCGAGTTCGTCTCCGGAGCGAGCGCGACGCGCTCGAGCGCGAGCGGTGACGTTGCCTACGATGGCGCAGGGGTCGGTATCGCGATCCTGGATTCGGGCATCGATTCCCGGCACGACGCGTTCCTGGCGAGCGACGGCGGAACCGTCCGGGTCGCGAGGAGGGTCGACCTCGCACGGGCGAGCGACTCCGCGAACGCGAGTGTGCCGACGTCCAAACTGGGCACCGACCAGAGTCCCTTCTACTACCCCGGCAGCGCGAGCCAGGTTGAGCGCGAGGCGACGATCGACACCTCGGCGCTGTCCAATCGGGACCGCTACGGACACGGCACGCACGTTGCTTCCGTCGCCGCCGGCCGGGCAGCGAAGGGCGCACCCGACTCGACGGGCGTTGCTCCGGCGGCCACGCTCTTCGACGTCAAGGTGCTGGACGCGACCGGCGTGGGCAACATCGGTGACGTGCTCGCCGGCATCGACTGGGTGATCTTTCACGGCAAGGAGTACGGAATCCGGGTTCTCAACATGAGCCTCGCGGCCGACTCCACCGAATCCTTCCGGACCGATCCGCTGTGCCGTGCCGTGCGCAGCGCCACGGCCGCCGGAATCACCGTGGTCGTGGCGGCCGGCAACTACGGCAAGAACGCAGACGGCAGTGCGCAGTTCGGCACGATCACCTCGCCAGGTCACGATCCTTCGGTCATCACCGTCGGCTCGCTCAACACCCGCGACACGATGGGTCGCTCCGACGACGTGGTGAATGGCTTCAGTTCGCGCGGACCGACCCGTGGCGCGTGGTATGACGCGTCGTCCGACAGCATCCACGCCGACAATCTGCTCAAGCCGGATCTCGTCGCGCCGGGCAATCGCATCGTCGGCGCCATGTCGAAAGCGGGCAGTCCGCGCAACGCGATCGTCGAACGCGATCCCGACCTGCAGGTGCTCGGCTACAAGGCAACGAAGACCAACGGCCTGATGCAGCTCTCCGGCACGTCGGTCGCGGCGCCGGTCGTCGCCGGGGCGGTTGCGCTGATGCTGCAGGCGAACCCGGGCCTCACCCCGCCGCTGGTCAAGGCGATCCTGCAGTACACTGCGCAGCCGCTGTCGGGCGCGAGTCTGATGGAGCAGGGCGCCGGGGCATTGAACGTCAACGGCGCCGTGCGCCTGGCCGCCGCGCTGCGGAAGGATGTGCGCAGCGCTGCAGCCGGGGGCGCGCTCAAACCCGGAGACAGTCTCGTCGCGCCGGGGAAAGCGTTGCCGCAGCCCACCGAGCACCTCAACGGCGAGACCTGGAGCTGGAGCCAGATCGTGTTCGCGGGAGGCACCTCGCTGGTGACCGGTTCGGCCTTGTTCCAGCAGTATCAGGCGATGTACGACCCGGGCATGGTCTGGGCTGGCCGGTGGGTTCGCAAGGGGCTTCCCGTATACTGGAACGTGGCACCCGCCGACACGTTCATGAGCTACGCGGTGGAGACGACTCCCCCCGACCGGTTGTACCTGACGCCGATGGTGGTTCTGGCCGACGGCGCCGCGGGGTCGAGCAGCTACTTGCGTGGCACCGGCGTCTTCTCGCCGGTCGCTGCCCTGGCGAGCATGCTGGCGAACGGCCGCGGGCTCTCGCTGACTCAGGGCATCGCACTGTCGGAAGGCATCGCGCTCTCGGAAGGCATCGCGCTCTCGGAGGGAATGGCGCTGTCGGAGGGGATGGCGCTGTCGGAGGGGATGGCGCTCTCGGAGGGGATGGCGCTATCCGAAGGCATCGCGTTGTCCGAAGGCATCGCGCTGTCCGAGTCCGATCTCGCGGTCCACAGCGCGTCCACCGACCCCGCCTTCACGGACGAACCCTAGGAGGCGCCGGGCGTATGCCCTCGTGGCGAGTCGAGTGAGGAGCGCGCACCGATCCGGCCGAGCTCGCGGCACCGGTGGGGCCATGCAACGAAGACCGGTACGAAGGTGGGCCGCTTCGCGCTCCGGCGTCGGGAATGACTCGCGGGTCAGCCATGCCTCCAGCCGTGTTCCGAGGTCCGCGCACGCCGCATGGGCGGCGCAACGCCCCGCGAGCGGATCGCTCTGCCGCGGGCCGCTGCGCGTTTCCGGTGCCACCGGAGTCCCCCGGTCGGGCGTTTCACGCATCCTTCTGAGCACCGGCTCATGCGCCTGGACATGCACGACTACACGGCCGAGGCCCGGGCATACTGGTGGGTCGTCACCGGGCTCGGCGCGCTCGTGCTGGCGTCGTCGCTTGGGTCGATGGCGCGGGAGCCGCCCCATGTGCTGCTCGAACTCGCATTCGGCGCGGTGTTCGCGGCGCTCGCGGGAATGTTCCCGGTGCGCCTGCCCGGGTCGAAGACCTCCTGCGGCGCGGCCGAACTGGTCCTCTTCCTGCTGCTGCTTCAGCTCGGCCCGGCGGCGGCGACTATCGGCGCCGCCGTGGAAGCGGGCGCCATCTCCTGGCGCACGTCCACGCGCTGGACGAGCCGGCTCGGCAGCCCCGCGATAGCGGCGCTCGCGATGAACGCCTGCGGCACGGCATTCAGCCTTGCGCAGGCCCACGTGCCGGCAACCATCGCCCTCGGTGCCCAGGCCCGGCACGTTCTGCTGCTCGTCTTCGCCGTGCTCTACTTCGTGACGAACACGCTGCTGATGGCGTCGCTCATCAAGCTCAAGCGGCGCGAGCCGCTGCGGCCGCTCGCCACGCTGCGCGAGCATGCGTGGCTGGGACTCGTCTACGTGGCGAGCGCTTCGGTCGCGGTGTTGCTCCGGGCGGGGCTCGCCGAGATCGGCGTGTCGGTCCTGCTCGCCGCGGTGCCGCTGATCGCGGTGTTCGCGTCGGTGCTGCACATGTATTTCCGTCGCGCCGAGGAGCGCGAGCAGTTGCGGGCCGATCGGCTCGCCGACGCCGAGCGCGCGGCGGCCGAGTCGGCGCGTCACCTGGAGGAACTGCGGGCCAGCGACGATCGCTTCCAAAGCGCGTTCACCCACGCCGCGGTGGGCATGGTGCTCGTCACCATGACGGGGCAGATCCTGCAGGCGAACCCCGCGCTTGCGCGGCTGCTCGGACGCGACGTCGAGGGCCTTGCCGACGCCCTGCTCGACGACATCTTCGACCCCGAAGCGGTCAAGGCGCTGCACGCCGAGGTCCGCAGCCTCGCTGACGGCGAAGAAGACGCCTTCGTCACCGAGCTGCGGTGCCGGCACGCCTCGGGCGTGGAGGTGTGGGCATCGGTGAGCGGCTCGCTGTTCGCGGCCCGGGCACCGCTTTCGCACTGCGTCATCCTGCAGTTACAGGACATCACGGCGCGGCGGCGCGCCGAGGCGCGCCTGCACTACATCGCCACCCGCGACGGCCTCACCGGCCTCCTAAACCGCGACTGTTTCATGGAGGAGCTCGGCAAGGCGGTTGCGGCGACGGCGAGGCACCCGGAGCGCCGGTTCGCGGTGCTGTTTCTCGATTTCGACCGCTTCAAGCTCGTCAACGACAGCCTCGGCCACGGCGCCGGAGACGCGTTGCTGCAGAGCGTTGCGCGACGGATCGCGGCGCATCTGCGCCCCGCCGATCTCCTGGCCCGGTTCGGGGGCGACGAGTTCGCCGTGTTGCTGCGCGATGCCCTGGCCGATCGGGAGGCGGTGCCACTTGCCGAGCGGCTGCAACGCCTCATCGCCGAGCCGATCCAGGTGAACGGCGTTCCCATCTCGACCAGTGCAAGCATCGGGATCACGACCAGCGCGTTCGGATACGACTCCTCCGAGCAGGTGATGCGCGACGCTGACGCGGCGATGTATCGCGCGAAGGAGCGGGGCAGGGCCCAGCACGCGATTTTCGACAGCGTGCTGCACGCGGAGGTCTCCAATCGCCTGTGGCTCGAGGGAGAGCTGCGTCGCGCCGTCAGGTGCGGGGAGCTCGGACTCGCCTACCAGCCCATCTTCGACTGCGCGACGCGCACCCTCATCGGGTTCGAGGCGCTCGCGCGCTGGAAACACCCGCAGTGCGGCAACGTCGCCGCTGACACGTTCATCCGGATCGCCGAGGAAACCGGGCTCATCGTGGCGCTCGGGGAGTGGGCGCTGCGGGCCGCGTGCCAGACACTCGCCCGCTGGCGCGACGAGCACGCGGCCTGCACCCGCCTTGCGATGCACGTGAACGTGTCCGGGTTGCAGCTCGCCCAGCCCGACTTCCCGGCGCTGGTGCGGCGCGCGCTCGAGGCGACCGGTGTGGACGCGGGCCAGGTCGTCATCGAAGTGACGGAGAGCATCCTCATCGAACAGCGGTCGTTCGCCATCCCGCACCTGCACGAGTTGCGCGAGCTCGGGGTGGGCATCAGCATCGACGATTTCGGCACGGGGTACTCGTCGTTCAGCGTGCTGCACACGTTGCCCATCGACGAGATCAAGATCGATCGCTCGTTCATCAGCGCCCTCGGCGTGAGTGCGCAGGGCGAAGCGGTGGTGGCGACGATGCTGTCGCTGTGCCGCACGCTGGGCAAGGACGTTGTCGCCGAAGGCGTCGAAACGGAACTGCAGCTCGCGCGCCTGGTCGAGATGGGATGCAGCAAAGGGCAGGGCTATCTGCTCGGCCATCCGCTCGGCGCAGAAGCGGCTGCGGCGTTGGTGGCGCAGTCGGTCTCGCGTCCCCCAAGCGTCCGCCTGCCCATCGAGATGCGGGAGACGCGCCCGCAAGGGGTCACCGGCGGCGACGGGGCACGCCCCGTCGGGGGTTTGCCCGGCCAGGACGCGGTGCACGCGGTCGATGCGGCGGCGCCCCGGCGTTCCGCGCTCTGACTCAGGGTCGGGTCGAAAAGGAGAGCGGCAATCATGAGGAGGCGCCCCAAGGCATGGGTACGCCAAGGAAATAGCCCTGCGCGAAGTCGACGTCCAGTTCGCGCAGGCGTTCGACAATGGCCTGGCTGTGGACGTGCTCGGCGACGGTTCGGATGCCCAGGGTGTGACTCATCTCATTGATCGCCGCGACCAGGGCGCAATCGTGGGCGTTCTCGATCATGTCCTTGACGAAACTGCCGTCGATCTTGAGGTAGTCGACCGGCAGGCTCTTGAGATAGTGGAACGAGGACAGGCCGCTGCCGAAGTCGTCGAGGGCGAACTGGCTGCCGCGGCGTTTGAGCGCCACCATCAGTTCGCTGGCGTGGCGCAGGTTCTGAATGGCCGCGGTTTCGGTAATCTCGAAGCAGACCCGGTCCGGCGGGATGCCGTGCTCGGCGAACCGGGCTTCGATGAAGTCGAGCAGGGTCTTGTCGCTCAAGGAGTTGCCGGAGAGATTGATGGCGATCTGCGCGCCAGTCCGGCCGATGCCGCCGGCGTAATCGCGAAAAGCCGCCTGGATCACCCAGCGGTCGATCGCTCCCATCAGCCCGTAGCGTTCGGCGGCGGGAATGAAGGCCGCCGGCAGCACCAGTTCACTGTCTCCCCCCGGACTGTCGTTGGACGCGACGCGGAGTAGCGCCTCGTAGCGGATCGAGGCGGGGTCGGATGCGTTCACCGGCAGGATGGGCTGATAGTGCAGCCGGAACCGGCCCCGGTCCAGGGCGTCGCGCAGGCCGGCCGCACCCAGGATTTCGCCGTGGCGCTGCACCGTCTCGCTGTCTTCCTGCTGGTAGAGATGGACGCGGTTGCGGCCCAGTTCCTTGGCGATATAGCAGGCGACGTCGGCCTGGGTGAGCGCTTGGGCGGTGTCGCGCGTCTCGGCGGTGATCGGCGCGAGGCCGATGCTGGCCCCGATCTGATAAGTGCGGCCTTCCCAGTGAAAGCGGTGGTCGCCGATGTGGCCGACCACGGTTTGGGCAATGATCTGGGCGCGGTCCAGCGGGCAGTTGTCCAGCAGCAAGCCGAACTCGTCGCCGCCGATCCGGGCCAGGGTGTCGCGCTCGCGGAACATCCCGGAGAGGATCACGTTGATCTGTTTGAGGAGCTCGTCCCCCGCGGCATGGCCGGCGGTGTCGTTGACGACCTTGAACTGATCCAGATCCAGATAGCACAGTACGTGCCGCTGGCCATACTTCTGGGCGCTCGCCAGCGCCCGTGCCAGCCGGCGCTCGAATTCCTGCCGGTTGATGAGGCCGGTGAGCGCATCGTGGGTGGCGTCGTGCTCCAGCTGCCGGGTCAGTCGGCGGGTTTCGGTAACGTCGTGAAACACCAGCACCGCACCCAGCACCCGGCCGTCGCGAGCGCGAATCGGCGCTGCCGAATCGTCGATGTGGTACTCCGGCCCCGTGGCGACCGATCAGCACGGTATGGTTGGCCAGGCCGACGATCTTCCCTTCCGCGAGACAGCGCGTGACCGGGTCCGGCGCCGGCTGGCGGGTCTGCTCGTTGACGATGTGGAAGACTTCACTGAGGGAGCGCCCCTGGGCCTCGGCCGTGGTCCAGCCGGTGAGCGCCTCCGCCACGGGATTGAGGTACTCCACGACCGCGCGAGCATCGGTCGTGATGACGGCGTCGCCGATGGAATGCAGCGTGACCTGGGCGCGCTCCTTCTCGTCGAACAGAGCCTCCTCGGCTTGCTTGCGCTCGGTGATGTCTCGCCCCACGCCGACGATGGCAACGACCTCGCCCCGCTCATTCAGCACCGCTTTGTCGGCCCACCCGAACCAGCGCCAACCTGCCTGGGTCAGGGCCCGTTGCTCGTGGTAATCCCGAAAGGGAGGCCGGAACAGATCTTCCATGGCCCTGGCCGTCGACTCCCGGTCCTCTTCATGCACCAGCGGCATGAAGGCCTTGCCCAGCAGTTCCGCTTCGGTCTTGCCGAAGACCTGGCAATACGACGGGGACACGAACAGGAAGCGGTTTTCGGAATCCACCTTGACGAGGAGGTCGGTCTGATTCTCAACCAGCAGGCGGTATTTCTCCTCGCTTGCTCTTAATGCCTGCTCCGCCTGCTTGCGCTCGGTGATGTCCATCTGAATGCCGTGCATGCCGACCGGTTTGCCCGCCGGGTCGAATTGCATTTTGCCGATATCGTTCACCCAGTGAATGCTGCCGTCCGACCACACCACCCGAAACTCGATATTCAAGTCATCGCCCCGTGCCAAGGCCTCTGCCACCCGTCTCTCGGCTTCGGCACGGTCGTCGGGGTGGACGCAACGCAGCCAGTTCTCGTAGGACGCTGCCACGCTTCCCGGCGCCAACCCCAGGACCCGGTAGTTGTCGTCGGACCAGATCGCTTGGTGGGTCGCCGCCTCCCACTCCCAGGCACCGGCGCGGGCGGCGCGCAGGGCCAGCGTCAGGCGTTCCTCGCTCTTGCGCCATCCCTGTTCCGCCCGCCGGCGCTCGGTGATGTCGCGGACAGCGCTGATCCGCGCCAATTTGCCCCGGTACAGCGCGGAGCGGACCCGTATCTCCGCAAAAAGGGTCGAGCCGTCCTTTCTTTGCACAGCGTGTTCGACCGGTTCCCGGGTGTTCGACCGCAGGCGATCGGCAACGAGATCCCGGGCCTCGGGAGGGACGAAATCCACGACGTGCCGACCGATCAGTTCGGCGGGGGCATAGCCCAGCATCTCGGCGAGTTGGGGGTTGGCATCGATCAGGCGACCCTGCTGGCTGACGGCAATCCCTTCGAACGCCGCTTCGGCCAGTTGGCGGAACCGTTCTTCGCTCTCCTCCAGGGCCATCGCCATTCGTTGGCGCTCGATGCGCCCGCGCAGCGCCGCCAGACCGTACGCCAGATCGTCGGCCAGCTCGGCCAGGAGCTGGGTTTCCTCAGCATCGAAAGAACTGGGTTCCGCCGCGTAGATGTTCAACGCCCCCAGGACGGTGTCTTCTCGGCACAGGGGAAGCGCGATCGAGGAGGCATAGCCCCGCCGCAGCGCCTCCACCCGCCACGGGGTGTAATGGGGATCGGTCAACAGATTCCGGGCCACGACGGGTCGCCGGGTGCGAATCGCCTTGCCGGTCGGACCCTGACCGTGTTCTTCGTCAGCCCAAGTGACGCGGATCGACTCCAGATAACCGGCTTCGTAACCCGCCTGCCCGACGGGGCGGACGGCTCTGTCTTCATCCTGCTCCGCCACACCCACCCAGGCCAACCGATAGGTCCCTATCTCTACAACGAGCCGACATACCTCGTTGAGCAGGGCCGTTTCGTCGGTCGCCTTGACCAAGGCTTGGTTGCAGGCGCTGCGCAGGCGCAGGGCGCGATTGCTCGCCTGCAAGCGTGCTTCGGCCTGGTTGCGTTCGCTGATCTGCTGGCGCAACTCCGCGTTGGCGTGCAGCAACTCCGCGTTGCGCGTCGCGACCTGCTGCTCCAACGTAGTCGTGGCCTGTTCCAAGGCCTGCTGTATCCGCTGGTACTCGCTCACGTCGCGAACGGCAGCCAGCGTGCGGACGCCGGCCGGGGTGGGCAAGGGGTTCAGGCTGATCTGCGCCGGGAATTCGCTGCCATCGTGGCGCAAACCCCACAGGATGGGGCCCGCATCCATCGGCCGCTGGCGGGGGTTGCGAAGATAGTCGGCCGTGTGCTGACGGTGCAGATCCCGCAAGCGTGTGGGAATGAGCCGATCCAGCGGCACGCCGGCGAGCATTCCGGGCGGATAGCCGAACAGGCGTTCAGCCAGGGCGTTGGCTTGAGCGATCTGGCCGGACTGATCCACCACGAGCATGGCGTCCGGCGCCATTTGCAGCAAGCTGTCCTCGATCGAAATCATTCCTGTTTCACCTCGCACAGAGGGCGGCTGCCATGGGGATGGCGGCGCTTCGCGCTCGAGTTGCGGATGCAGATTCGTTTCACCGCGCATGCCTCGCCACAATTGCTGGCCTTGCGATTGTCGGAGTCCTTTCCACTGATCGACTTCGGGCGCTTTCGCTTCAAGGATACCGAGACCGGCAAGACGCTGGTCTTTCTGACCAACCACTTCGCGTTGCCGGCGGCGACGGTCTGCGGCCCGTACCGGAGCCGCTTGCAGGCAGAGCTCTTCAAGTCGATCAAGCAGCACCTGCGGATCAAGCGGTTCTTCGGCACGTCCGAGAACGCAGTGAGGTCGCAAATCTGGATCGCCGTGTCGGCCTGTGCCTTCGTCGTATTCGTAAAGAAGCGGTTGCAGCTCGACGCCTCGCTCTATCCGGTCTCGATCCCGAACCCATGACCGTTACGGAAGCTTCTCGCCAGCCGTTGTTGTTCACGCAGACCCTGGGCGGCAATCCATCCTGTTATTATGCTCCGAGGACCAGCGTGCTCCAGTTGGGGATCGACGAGTTGGCTGCAGTCTGGCGCCATAAGATGAATCAGCGGCAAATTCAGCAACTCACCCGGTTTTGAGTGTTGCGTGTGCTGATTCTGGAGCGACTGCCTCAGTTGCGCACGATGGGAGCGGCGCACCGCGGGGCACACTGGAGCTGTCGGCCAAGGCCTTACAGCCATCCAATCGGGTTCTTCGTTGTCAAGGACTCCGCGGATCGCGCCGGTAGGGAAACCCCGGGCAGGGTCCGTTGGACCAGCGACAGCGTTTGCATCCACCGCCTGCCGGGCACCCACCGCGACCCTGTCAGGCCCCCCTTGGCTGGAGAACTGGCGGGGCGCTTGCGGGCATGTATCAACCCTGTCGACGCTGGCTGAGCTACGCACGCGCCGGATCCGGACATGGCAGTCCCGCCACTCGATCGCGCGCAGGTCCACGTGTGGTTCGCATCGCTGCAGACTACCAGCGAGGCCTGGCCTAGTCTTTGCGCCGAGCTTTCCCCGGACGAGAGGAGGCGGGCCGACCGTTTTAGCACCACACAGCTGCGACGCCGTTTCGTTCTGGCTCGCGTCTTTCTGCGGCGCCTTCTCGCAGCATACGCGGCGGTCGATGCATCGACACTCCGGATTGGCTACGACAACAACGGCAAGCCCTGCCTCGTGAACGTGCCGGGACTCCGCTTCAATGTTTCGCATGCGGACGACGCGGCCATGTATGCCGTCGCGGCGAGGCGAGAGGTGGGAATCGACATCGAGTCGACGGCACGTGAGGTCGACATCGCTGGGCTCGCTCGACAGGCATTCTCATCCTCTGAACGCGAAGCGCTTGCGGCACTCGCTTGCGATGCGCAGCGCGGGGCGTTCTTCCGCATGTGGACGCGAAAGGAAGCGTACGTCAAGGCGCGCGGCGAGGGCCTCAGGTACCCCACACGGTCGTTCACGGTGGCGCACAGTGGCGACGACGCCCTCATCGAAGATCGATGGGATCAGCAAGCGCCGGACCGCTGGCGCGTGTCGGGCCTCGACCCGCCACCCGGATTCGCGGCCGCGGTCGCCGCGGAAGGTCGCGACTGGACGGTACTGCGCTTCGACGTGGCGCGGTTGCCGGCCTCCAAGTAGGCGGGGCCATTGCCGGCCCCGCATGCTCGGGCAATCGTTGCGCGCATCCTGCGGCCGATGCGTGCAGGCGGACCGCCTTCGGAAGGGGCCCGCGGGCCGCGTGGCGTTCACGATTCCGGGCGAGAGCATGCTGCGCGACTCGACCGGGGTCGTTGCCACCACGGTCGCACCGCGTACCCCGGGCCCGCTCTTTGCTTCGCCTGCGATCAGCATCCGGCCGGCGGCGAAGCGCCCTCCGGCCTCCTGCTTATCGCCGCCGCCGCCATCGCCGGTTGCCATATGATCCATTTCACCCGCTGCGTCGTGCACCACATGCAAGAGGTGCGCGCCCCTTCGCGCAGACCTTGCCTTTTTCCCTGTTCTGCAGCGTCGCCGCCGGCGCGCCGGCCTATGGAACGGGCCTTGGATGCCAAGGAGCCCGACAAAGAGGTGCGGTATCCGCGGAACGTGCTGAAGTGGGCGCAAACCGCCCCCCACCTGCACGCTTCGCTGCGTACCGGCCTGCTTCGCCGGGTGGAGTTGCAGCAGCAGCTTCATGCAAACGTCCGATCTGAGTAGAATGCGCGCCGGCGTCGGGCAAACGCTCTAAGAATGTGCACTACAGGTCGAGCCGACAACTATTCGATTCGACGGCACATGGCACCTCCTACACGAGCCTTGGTTGCTTTCGCAGGGTGTTCCGATGCTCTACCCGCAGCTTTGAGAAGATGCGAAAAACCGCAGGAAAACACAATGCATCGTCTAACGTCTTGCCCAGGTTCGTGATGCTCGAGCGTCAACTGTCCTACTGGCGTGGCAGGCTGGCGGGGGTGGCGCCACTCGAGTTGCCCGCCGCCCGACTGAGACGGCCGACGCAGGGCTGCCGCGACGCCCGCCATGCGCTGGCGCTGTCGGCCGAACTGAGTTGCGACCTCAAGGCGCTGGGCGCGCGACGAGGCGCGACGCTGCATGTGACTCTGCTGGCGGCCTTCCAGGTGCTGCTGATGCGCTACAGTGGGCAGGAAGATATCGCGGTGTGCAGCCCGGTTGTCGGGCGTCGGAAGTGCCGTGTGCGGGGGCCCGATAGACCGTTTCGTCAGCACCCTGGTGTTCCGCACCGACCTCTCGGGCAACCCGCGTTTCCTCGACTTGCTGGATCGGGTACGGGAGAACGCCCTGGATGTCGGCGCTCACAACGAGGTGCCGTACGCGAGGCTGATTGAAGAGCTCCAGGCAGAACGCGACTTCAGCCGCAATCCGTTGTCTCAGGTCATGTTCGTGCTGCAAAGCGCGCCAGGCGGCGCCCCGACGGTGCCGGGCTTGACCCTGGTCGACCAGGGCCGCGATGCCGGCGCGCCCAAGTTCGACCTGACCCTCGCCCTCAGCGAAACGCCGGATGGACTGCTCGGTCAGTTCGAATACGCCAACGATCTGTTCGATGCCCCCGCCATCGAAGGTTTGGCTCGCCATTTCACGACGCTGTTGGAAGGCATTGTCGTTGATCCTGGCCAACCCATCGGCCACTTGCCGCTGCTGACCTCGGGCGAACGTCACCAGTTGCTGGTGAAATGGAACGATACCGCCGTCGACTATCCCCGCGACCGTTGCATACACCAGTTGTTCGAAGAGCAGGTCGAAAGCACGCCCGAAGCGGTGGCGCTGGTATTCGACGACGAACAGCTGACCTATGCCGAACTCAATGCGCGCGCCAATCAGTTGGCGCACTACCTCATCTCGCTCGGCGTTGGGCCCGACGTGCTCGTCGGCATCTGCCTCGAACGCTCGCCTGAACTCATCGTCGGCCTGCTTGCCATCCTCAAGGCTGGGGGCGCCTATGTGCCCTTGGACCCAAGCTATCCCAAGCAGCGCCTGGCATTCATGCTGCAAGACACCCGGGCGCCGGTGCTGCTCACGCAAGAGTCACTGCTCGGGAGCCTGCCGCGTCATGAAAGCCGAACCCTGTGCGTGGATCGCGACCGGGCGAACTTCACCTCTCGAAGCCAGGCAAACCCATCTCCTGTCGCCAACAAAGACGACCTCGCCTACGTCATCTACACCTCTGGATCATCCGGAACACCGAAGGGTGTCATGGTGCCGCATGCAGGCATCGTGCGCCTGGTTCGCAACACCGACTATATCCGGCTTGACGCGACCGATTGTGTCGCCCAGGCGTCCAACCCGTCATTCGATGCCGCCACATTCGAGATCTGGGGAGCACTTGCCAACGGCTCGCGCCTGATCATGATCAAACGCGAGGATGCCCTGGATCTACCACGGCTGGCTGACGAATGGCAGCGTGGCGGTGTCACCACCTTGTTCCTGACTACGGCGTTGTTCAATGAGGTTGTACGCATCCGACCGGGCGCCTTCGCCGGAATGAAGCAGGTGCTGTTCGGGGGAGAAGCCGTGGATTCGCGCCGGGTGGCTGAATGCATGCGCGCCGCCCGTCCACAACGATTGTTGCATGTCTATGGACCGACCGAGACCACGACCTTTGCAACTTGGTATGCCGTCGAGGAGGACTCTATCGATCGGCGACCGATACCCATCGGCCGCCCAATAGCTAACACCGTAGTCCATGTGCTGGACAAGTACCAACAGCCGGTGCCGGTGGGAGTTGCCGGCGAGATCTACATTGGGGGCGACGGCCTGGCGCGAGGCTACTGGAGCAGTCCCGAGCGAACCGCGGAGAGGTTTGTGCCGAACCCGTTCTCGGCAGTGCCGGGCTCGAGGCTGTATCGCACGGGTGACGTCGCGCGTTACCTGCCGGACGGCAACATCGAGTTCCTGGGGCGCCTGGACGACCAGGTCAAACTGCGCGGCTTTCGCATCGAACTGGGAGAGATCGAGGCAGCGCTGGCTCGGCAGCCGCAGGTGCTTCAAGCCGTGGTGCAGTTGCGCGAGGACACGCCAGGCGACAAGCGTCTGGTGGCTTACGTGGTGACGCAAGGGGAGATGCCGGCTACCGACCGACATCCGCACGGCACTCAAGGCACTGCTTCCCGAGTACATGATCCCGGCCGCGTTCGTGCAGTTGCCGGCCTTGCCGCTCACCCCGAACGGCAAGCTCGACCGCAAGGCGCTGCCGGCGCCGGCAGCAGATGCCGAGTCCGCACGTTCGACCCTGCCGCGCAATCCGGTGGAGGAAGCTGTGGCCGGAATCTGGTGCGAGCTGCTGCACCTGCGCCAGGTCGGCGTGCACGACGCTTTTTCGATCTGGGCGGTCACTCGCTGCTGGCCATCCAGATGTTGTCGCGCCTGCGGGATGTGTTCGGTGTCGAATTGTCCGTTCGTCACGTGTTCGACGGAGCGACGATTGCCGAGCTCGCGAGCCTGATTTCCGCACAATTGGCGGGTGACGCGCGGGGCCAAGCGCTGCCGATCGTGCCGGTACCTCGCGCGACGCATTTGCCGCTCTCGTTTGCCCAGCAGCGGCTCTGGCTCCTGCACCGGTTGTTGCCGGACCAGGGCATCTACAACATCCCGGTTGCATGGCGGCTGCGCGGGCCGCTGGACGAGGCAGCGCTGGCGCGCAGTCTGGATGCTTTGGTGGCGCGTCACGAGACGCTGCGCACGCGGTTCACCATGGTCAAGGGCGAGGCGGTTCAGGTGATCGACCCGCCGCATCCGGCGGGCCTGCTCCTGACGGACCTCAGCGCCATGCCAATCGCTGAAGGTGAAGCACATGCGCGTCACATCGTCGATATCGACGCCGGTGAGCCCTTCGATCTCGAAGCCGGTCCGGTGTTTCGCGCACGGTTGCTGCGCCTGGCTGATGACGATCACGTGTTGCTGCTCAATATGCATCACATCGCCTCCGACGCATGGTCGATGGGCGTTCTGGGGCGGGAACTGTCTGCCGCGTACGATGCCCTGATCAACGGGCGGGAATGGGTCTTGCCGGCGCTTCCGATTCAATACGCCGACTATGCACAGTGGCACCGCCAGTGGCTGCAGCGAGAGGTGCTGGAACGACAGCTTGCCTATTGGCGCCGCCAACTCGAGGGCCTGACGCCGCTGGAGCTGCCGACCGACAGGCCACGCGAGCCGACACAGAGCTACCGTGGGGGCCGCGACACGCTGGCGTTGTCCGGCGACGTTGAGTGATGCCCTCAAGGCGTTTGGGCGACGCCAGGGCGCGACGCTGTACATGACGCTGCTGGCGGCCTTCCAGGTACTGCTGCACCGTTACAGCGGCCAAGACGACATCGCGGTGGGTAGCCCGGTCACCCTACGCGGACGCACCGAGCTCGAAGGGCTCATCGGCTTCTTCGTCAACACGCTGGTGATGCGCACCAATCTTGCTGGGAACCCCACGTTTCAGGAACTGCTGGCAAGGGTTCGCGAGGTAACACTAGGCGCTTATGCGCACCAGGATTTACCTTTCGAGAACCTGCTCGAAGAGCTGCGGCCGGAAAGGCATCTCACCCGAACGCCGCTCTTTCAGAACTTCTTCAATATGCTTGGTCCCGAGGAGGCAGATCCTTCCCTTCACAACCTGGCGCTGATACGATTCCCGATCCACAACATTGGATCAAACTTCGATACGACGATGTACGTCAGCGAGAGCGGCGGCAGAATAGAGCTCTCTTTGGTCTATCGGGCAGAGCTGTTCCAGCCTGATACGGCTCGAGACATGCTGCAGAACTACCGCAATTTGCTTGAAGGAATCGCCGAGGATCCGGAAAGGGCGATCTCCAGCTATTCGCTGTTGAGACTCTACGAAAGGCGCCATTCCTTCGGTCAACCGAATCCGATCGAAACGCCGCGCTCTTTTGTGGCGTTTGAGCGGCGCGACATCGAACAGGGCATCGGCGCCCGTTTCTCGCGACAGGCCCATTCCTATCCAGATCACGTGGCAGTCAAGACAAAGGCGCATGTATGGACGTACGCCGAGCTGAATTCGCGCGCCAATCGCATTGCCCACGCGCTCCTCAGACGCTTCGGTAACGGCGGGGAGCGAATCTCTTTGCTTTTTGGCCACGGCGCACCGATGATCGCTGCGATCCTGGGAGTGCTGAAGAGTGGAAATGCCTACGTCCCACTGGATACCCACTCATCCCGATGACCGGATCGCACGCATATCAACAGACTGCGGCGCGGCAGCGATCGTCGCCGACACGGCAAACATGGAGAGAGGCCTGGTGATCGCCGGTGATTCGCACCGGGTAATCAACGCCGAGCAACTTGATCCAACACTGCCGATTGATGACCCCACCGCGTTGGTTTCGCCTGATGCATTGGCCTACATTCTCTATACTTCGGGGTCGACTGGGCAGCCGAAGGGGGTGATGCAGAGTCATCGGAACGTTCTGCACCATATACGGTGCTATACCAATAGCCTTCGTATCACGACGTCGGACAAACTGACGCTGCTTTCGGCCTATGGGTTCGACGCCGCCGTCATGGATATCTTCGGAGCGCTCTTGAATGGCGCAACCCTATGTCCTCTGAACGCCAGAGACAACGAGCTGTCGGAACTGCGCAGTCTGATTCGGCGTGATGAGATCACCATCTATCACTCGACCCCGACGGTTTATCGCCACCTTCTGAGTGGGTTGGGCGAATTCTGGAAACCCTCCAAATTGCGCCTGGTGGTTCTTGGCGGAGAAGAGGTGCAGCAGCGTGATGTCGAGTTGTTCACGAAGCACTTGCCCGATGCGGTGCGTCATGGTCAACGGCTTTGGACCGACTGAATCGACCCTGGCGCTCCAGAATTTCATCACCCATCAGACCGAGCTTGCCCGAAGCTGTGTGCCCGTCGGATATCCGGTCGAGGACACCGAGGTCATGCTGTTGGACCAATCCGGCATGAATGCCGAGATATACGGCGAGATCGGCATTCTAAGCGAACATGTAGCGCTCGGGTACTGGCGGCGCACCGAGCTCGACGAGACATCGTTTCTTCCGGATCCCGCATGGTGGCGCCCGGCGCCTTTACCGGACCGGTGACATGGGCCTCAGGTTGGCCGACGGCAGCGTCAGATTCATGGGTCGAAGGGATCATCAGGTCAAGATCAGAGGCTTTCGGGTCGAACTCGGGGACATTGAGCAGAACTTGGCCGAGCACCCGGCGGTACGGGAAGCGGTTGTTGTGGTTCAGGAGTCCGGCGGAGGAGAAGAGCGAATTGCGGCCTATTTCACCGCTAACGGACAGGCGCCCGACGCCGTGGAGTTGCGCGCCTACCTGAAGAGGAAACTCCCGGAGCACATGATCCCAAGCAGCTTCGTACCGGTGAAATCGTTTCCGTTGGCGCGCAACGGCAAGATCGACCGCAGGGCCCTGCCGGCGCCCGAGCGTGGTCCCGAGCGTGGCGTCGCGAGCCCGCCGCGCGATCCGTTCGAAGAAGCCATCGCCGGGATGTGGTGCGATCTGCTGCATCTAAACCAGGTTGGCATCCACGACAATTTCTTCGATCTCGGGGGGCATTCGCTGCTCGCCGTACGGCTATTGTCGTGGCTGCGCGATGTCTTCCGCGTCGAGCTGTCCGTTCGCGCCTTGTTCGCAGCACCCACCGTTGCCGAATTGGCCGGGCAGATCGGCGAGGCGCTCTCGGCAGGCGAGCAGCCGCTCGGCTCAGCAATCGAACCGATGGCACGCCCGGCGCGGTTGCCCCTGTCCTTTGCCCAGCAGCGCTTGTGGTTTTTGCAGCAATGGGAAGGTGGGGGAGCGCTGTACAACGTGGCGCAGGGCTGGTGGCTGCGCGGGCCGCTGCAGCTCCAGCGCTTGCGCGCAGCGTTGGCGCGACTGATCGCGCGGCACGAAGCGCTGCGCACCGCGGTGGTGAGCGAACAGGGCGTGGCGCGCCAGCAGGTGCGGGCGGAGGCGACGGTGGAGCTGCCGCTCATCGATCTAACCGGCCTCGCGCCCGAGCGGGCTCGGGCGCAAGCGCTGGAGCAGGCGCAGGCGCTGGCACGTCAGGGCTTTGACCTTACCCACGCCCCGCTTCTGCGCGTGGCGCTCATCCGTCTCGGCGCGGAGGAGCATCTGCTGGTGCTGGTCATCCACCACATCGTCTGCGACGGCTGGTCGATCGGTGTATTGCGGCGCGAGCTCAGCGCGCTCTACGAGGAGCCGAGCCGTGCCCTGCCGGCGCTGCCCATCCAGTATGCCGATTACGCCGTTTGGCAGCGCCAGTGGCTGCAAGGCGAAGTGCTGGCGCGCCAGCTCGGTTACTGGCGCGAGAAGCTGGCTGATCTCTCGGCGTTGGAATTACCGACCGATCGGCCACGCCCGGCGGCGCAAAGCTATCGCGGGGGGCGCCAGGCGCTAGCGCTGTCGGCTGAACTCAGCGCCGCGCTCAAGCGCTTGAGCCGGAGCGAGCGGGTGACGCCGTACATGCTGCTGCTCGGCGCCTTCAAGGTGCTGCTGGCGCGCTACAGCGGGCAGGACGACATCGCGGTGGGCAGTCCGATCGCCGGGCGCACGCAGCGTGAAATCGAAGGCCTGATCGGCTTCTTCGTCAACACCCTGGTGCTGCGCACCGATCTGTCGGGCAACCCGACGTTTTCGTGAGCTGCTGGGACGCGTGCGCGAGGTTGCGCTGGATGCCTACGCCCATCAGGACGCTGCCCTTCGAGAAGCTGGTCGAGGAACTGAATCCAGAGCGCGACCCCAGCCGCAACCCGCTGATCCAGGTGATGTTCGTGCTGCAGAACGCCCCCGGTGGAGAACTGGCGCTGCCGGGCTTGCAAGTCACGCGCCAGCGCCGCTTGATAGCGGCACCGCCAAGTTCGATCTGACCCTGACGCTGTGGGAGCGCTGCCAGCTCTGGACGGCTGAGTTCGAGTACGCCACCGATCTGTTCGATGCGGCCACGCGTCGCGCGCATGGCCGGGCACTTCACGACGCTGCTGGAGGGTATTGTCGCCGACCCGGAGCGCCGGTGGACGAGCTGCCGCTGCTCACCGCCGCCGAGCGCCAGCAGCTGCTGGTGGACGTGGAATGACACCGCGGCCGCGACTATCCGCGCGACCGCTGCATTCACCAACTCTTCGAGCAGCAGGTCGAGCGCACGCCCCGAGGCGATCGCCGCTGCGTCTTCGGGGACGCACCAGCTCAGCTACGCGAGAGCTCAACGCCCGCGCCAACCAGTTGGCGCACTACCTGCGCGGCTGGGCGTGGGAGCCGACGTGCTGGTCGGGCTCTGCGTCGAGCGCTCGCTCGACATGGTGGTGGCCCTGCTCGGCATCCTCAAGGCCGGCGGCGCCTACGTGCCGCTGGACCCGAGCTATCCCGGCGAGCGCCTCGCTTTCATGCTGCAGGATGCACAGGCGCGCCGTGGTCGTGACGCAGCAGCGGCTGCGCCCGCTGCTGCCGGCGAGCACCACGCGAACGGTCTGTGTCTGGACACGCGACTGGACGCTCATCGCGCACGCCTCGCGCGACAACCCGCCGCCGCCGCAAACGCCGATCACCTCGCCTATGTCATCTACACCTCGGGCTCCACCGGACAGCCTAAGGGGGTCGCGGTGTTGCCACCGCAGCGTGGCGCGTTTGGTCTGCTGGCGTCGACTACGCCCGCTTCGGTGCGGGCGAGACGTTCATGCTGCTGGCACCGCTGGCCTTTGACGCCTCGACCTTCGAGCTGTGGGGGGCGCTGCTCCATGGAGCGCGCTGCGTGATCTATCCGGAGCGGGTGCCCAGCGCCCGGGCTCTGGAGGCGCTTGTCGCACGCCACGGCGTGAGCACGCTGTGGCTGACGCGCAGGCGTTGTTCAACACCCTGATCGATGAGCTGCGCCGACGGCGCTGCACGGCGTGCGCCAGCTCTTGACCGGGGGCGAGGCGTTGTCGGTGCCCCACGTGCGCCGGTGCCTGGCGGCCTTGCCCGGAGCGCAGCTCATCAACGGCTACGGGCCAACCGAGAGCACGACCTTCACCTGCTGCTATCACATTGCCGCGCGAGTTGCCCGAGCATTGCCCGTCGATACCGATCGGCCGCCCGATCGCCAACACGCAAGTCTACATCCTCGATGACCGGCAAGCGCCAGTGCCCATCGGTGTGCCAGGCGAGTTGTACATCGGCGGCGACGGGCTTGGCCGCGGCTATCTGAACCGCCCGGAGCTGACGGCCGAGCGCTTCGTCGCCGGATCCGTTCAGCAGCCGACCGGGGGCGCGGCTCTACCGCACCGGCGATCCGGGCGCGGTATCTGCCCGACGGCAACATCGAGTTCCTCGGCCGGCTCGACCATCAGGTCAAGCTGCGCGGCTTCCGCATCGAGCTGGGCGAGATCGAGGCGGTGCTGCTGCGGCATGCCCGGGTCGCGTGAGGCGGTGGTCGTTGTTGCGCGAGGACACGCCGGGCGACAAGCGCCTGGTCGCCTACGTGGTGGCGCGCGAGGACGGCCTCGACCGACGCCGAACTGCGCGCCGCTGCTCAGACGCCAACTGCCCGAGTACATGGTTCCGGCGGCCTTCGTCGTGCTGGCGGCCCTGCCGCTCACCCCCAACGGCAAGATCGACCGCAAGGCGCTGCCGGCGCCGCGAGCGCGCGTCCCGAGCGCAGCCGTCGCGAGCCCGCCGCGCGACAGTGTCGAAACGCATTTGATCAAGATCTGGGAGGACCTGCTAAGACCATGCTCGATCAGCGTTCGCGACAACTTCTTCGATGTCGGTGGACACTCGTTGCTGGCCGTGCAGCTCATGGATCGCATCGAGAAGACGTTCCATCGACGACTGCCCTTGGACACCTTATGGTTCTGCGGTGGCACGGTCGAAGCGCTGGCCAAGATCATTCGCGACGAGCCGCCATCCGGCCGCGAGCCCGGGCTCATCACCATCAAGGAGGGTTCTCGCCGGCCGTTGTTCGTCGCGCCCACGTTGGGCGGGAACCTATTCCATTACTACGACCTGGCGCACTGCCTGGATGCGGCGCAGACCGTCTACGGGCTCCAGGCGCGCGGGAGTTATGGCACGGGACGTCCCGATCATACGATCGAGGCAATTGCCGCCCGTTGCATCGAATCGATGCGAGCCGTGCAGCCGGATGGGCCCTACCTTGTGGCCGGATTCTCCAGCGGCGGCGTCGTCGCGTTCGAGGTGGCACGACAACTTACGGCGCTGGGGCAGAGCGTGCCGTTGCTTGCCCTGCTCGACACCTACGCGCCGAGGGGCAAGATGGTCCGATCGTGGATAGAAGAATTGGCGGCAGTCTGGCGCCGCGAGGCGACTCTGCGCCAGCTTCAGGAGTACACTTATTTCACGGTGTTGCATTTGCTGCGTCTGCAGCGGTTGCGTCATTTGCGCACGGTGGGAGAGGCGCATCGCTGGGCGCACTGGAGCTATCGGCCACGGCCTTACAGCCATCCGATCGAGTTCTTCGTTGTCAAGGACTCCGCGGATCGCGCCGGTACGGAAACCCTGGGCTGGGGCCGTTGGACCGGCGAAAGCGCTCGCATCCACCGCCTGCCGGGCAGCCACGGCGACCTTGTCAGGCCCCCGATCGCTGGAGAGCTGGCGGCGCGCTTGCAGGCATGTATCGACCGAGTCGACGCCGGCTGAGCTGCGCACGCGCCGGATCCGGACATCGTCGCCCTGCCACCTGATCGCTCTGAGATGCACGTGGGGACCGCATTGCTGCGGGCCGGCAGCGACGCCGTGTCCGATCCATGCGTCGAACTTCGGCCACGGACGAAGCACGTGAAACCGGCATTGGTGAAACGGGCCCTGCGAAGCTGTGGTGAAGCCGCTCGCGCTCGGTCGGCCGCCTGGCCGAGCCTTCTCGCGGCCGCTCGGACCGCGAGTGTTGACGTACAATCCAGGTGAGCACGATCGTCATCGATCGTCCAACGGATCCGAGGTCGCACCCGTTGCCGACGGCGCATTCGCTCGGCCGCAGCTCTATCTCTGGCGCCTGCCCGTGCTCCTGTTGCGAAGCGAAGCTGCCTGCACCGCATAGACCTGCGGAGAAGTCCGTACTGGGGTTTGGTATTCACGGTGCGGTGCGGCCGTGCAGGGCGAATGCAGATGTCCAGCCTTTCGAAATCCAATCCGGCTACAGGGCGAAACAATCCGGGCACTCTTTCTATCCAACTCCACCACTCACTCCAAAGAGGACCTTACATGTTCATCGAATCCCTCGGTAACGCGACCATGCACAACGGCATCCTGCGCATCGAGACGAAGATCCTCGGCGGTGACGGCAAGGAGCAGGTCGTCGGCCAACTCGTCATTCCAGCGCAGCAAGCGGGCCGCATCGTGCAGCAGTACACGGTGATCCTCAATGAACTAAAAAAGATGATCGACGAGGCCGACGCCAAGAAGTCCAACTGACTGAGGCCGCGCGCCAGGCGAACGCGCCCGGGTCCGACGGCCGCATCCGAGAAGAAAGGGGCGGGTCGGGCGACGCCCATCGGCGCTGATCCAACTGTCGGATTTTTTTACACTCTTGCGATGCGGCTGGTGTTCTCGGGCCGATCCGGGTCCGCCGGACCCCGTCCGACGGCAGCGCGGGCGGGGACAAGCAGACTGCGCGGAACCAGTGCCATTTCGGCAAAACGTGAGTAATTTCAATGCGCTGATTGCCGGTTCCCGCGGGCGCGGGCACGGCGCGGAGCCAAACCATGCGGCGTGCCGATACCTACTGGCACGACAATTGCATCATCGCGCGCAGGTTGCCGCTCTTGGTCCAAGTGTAAAGAAACCTGACAGTTTGCGGCGGCGAAGACTAACGGGAAGGGGTCGCGCGCGCCATCGCGATGTTTGCATGAGATCGCGCGGGGATCGTTAGCCTTAGCCGGCGGTCCGCGGCGGCCATTGGAAGTCTGATCACTTTTTAGCTTCCCAGCAGGGCCGGCGCAGATTGCTCGCGACAGCATTGCCAGACGGGTAGGTTTGGCAGGCGGCTGAAGACTATGAACAATGAAGTGAAACTCCACCGCATCGATTCATACCGACCATTGGTTTCTTGGAGATATGTAGCCATGCCGAACTCTTTCGATGTGTTCAATGCAACGCTTCCCACGACAGCGGAGGAGACGGTCAATCGAACAGATCGGGATGGGATCATCGGTGGCCTGCCCAGCTATTTCAACGCCGCCATTACCAATGGCGGCTTGCTAAACGGAACCTACGATGCTTGGTGTATCCGCACGGAACTTACGATTGGTAGCAACACGCCCTATCTCGTTAATGTCTATTCCAGCTACGGAGCCGTACCAACCGGGGTGCTTCCGGCAAACGCGTCGCAGACTCCCCTTCCGTACCTGAGCAGCCTGCAAGAGGTTAACTGGATCTTCAACACCGTTACCGAATCTGGCAACGTCGTCGGCAGCGGCTACTCCTACGCTGGCACGACGTATACCTTGGGTGACGTGCAGCTGGCGATCTGGCAACTGCTGGGCGACACCATCACGAGTCAAGCGCTGGGTACGCTCGGTCCGTACACTCAAGCGAAGGCCACTCAGCTTCAGTCTCTGGCAGTCACCAATGGCGCCAACTTTCTGTCGCGAGCCGGTCAAGATATCGGAGTGATCCTTTCTCCAGGCGGGGCGCCTGCGACCGGGCAACCGACGATTATCGAAGTCAAGACGGCCGGTATCGGTGACACGGTCTTCTTCGATCGCAACAGCAATCTGCTGCCCGATACCGGCGAGGGCATGAACGGTGTCACGGTCCAACTTCTGGCCGACGTGGATGGCCCCGGCCCTGGCGGCTTCGTCGTCGTCGGCAGCGCCGTGACCGGGGACAACCCGGACACTCCGGCGGTTGAAACCGGCTACTATTTCTTCGGCCCGCTGCTGGCCGGGCCGAATGGTGGCCCCGGCATCACCTACAAGGTGCAGGTGGTTACCGCGACGCTTCCCCTTGGCGGCGTCGGATTCGTCAACACGGTCGACCCGGATGGTGGCAACAACAGTATGTCGATCGAGACCCTCACGCCCGGTGAGGTCAATCTGCTGCAGGACTTCGGTTATCAGGCCTACGACTTCGGCGATGCACCCGACCCCACCTATCCCACGCTGTTGGCCAGTAACGGCGGGCGTCATCTGCTGAGCATCGGTCAGTCGCCCGCCACGCCGCTGTTGAGGCTGGGCAACCTGATCGACACCGAGCTCAATGGGCAACCCAACGCCGCTGCGACGGGCGACAACATCAGTAACCTGAACGACGAGGACGGAGTCGTATTCGCCGGCCCGCTGGTGCCGGGCACCGCTGCGACGGTGACGGTCACGGTCGCCAGCGCCGCGGGAGTGAACGGCAAACTCAATGCATGGATCGACTTCAACCGTGATGGTGACTGGAACGATGCCGGCGAACAGATCTTCACCAACCTGGCGGTCGGCAATGGCCCCAACAACCTCGGCTTCACGACCCCCGCCGACGCTGTGGGTGGCAGCACCTATGCGCGTTTCCGCCTGAGCACGGACGCCAACCTGACGCCCACCGGCGCAGCCAAGGACGGCGAGGTCGAGGACTACCTGGTGCAGGTCGGGGCACAGCGTGCCTCGCTGGGCAACTTCGTCTGGGAAGACCTCAACGCCAACGGCGTGCAGGACGCGGGCGAGCCCGGTGTGAGCGGCGTGACGGTCACGCTGGTCGGCGGCGGCGCCGACGGGCTGATCAACGGCGTGGGCGACACCACGACCACGCAGCTCACCGATGGCAGCGGTTTGTATCAGTTCACCAACCTGAACCCGGGCGAGCAGTACCAGGTCAGCTTTACAAGCCGGGCGCGTACGTCAGCTTCACCAAGCCCGATGCGATCCCGCCGGGCACCGATGCCACCGACAGCGACGCCAATGTCGCCACGGGCAAGACGCCGATCGTCGTCGCTGGCCCCGGGCGAATCCAACCAGACCATCGACGCCGGGCTGCTCAAGCCCGCGGCCGTGGGCGACTTCGTCTGGAGCGACCTCAACGGCAACGGCGTGCAGAATGCCGGCGAGCCGGGGGTCAACGGCGTGACGGTCACGCTGACGGGCACCGACGCGCTGGGCAACCCGGTCACGCGCACGGCGACCACGGGCGACAACCCGAGCACGCCGGCGGTGGAGACGGGCTACTACCTGTTCAACGGCGGCACGCTGCTGCCGGGCACCTACAAGGCGACCTTCTCCAACCTGCCGGCGGGCCTGCCTTCACGGTGCCGGACCAGGGCGTGGACACCACCGACTCCGACGCCAACCCGACCAACGGCATGACGCCGAACGTGACGGTGGGCTCGGGCCAGACCAACCTGACGCTGGATGCCGGCCTGGTGGGCACGGGCATCGACATCATCAAGTTCGTCAACGGCCAGGATGCCAACGCGCCCACCGGTCCGGTGCTGGTGGTGGGCAGCACCGCCACCTTCACCTACGAGGTACGCAACACCGGCAACGTGTCGCTGGCGACGGTCACGGTCAAGGACGACAACGGCACGCCGGGCAACACGGCCGACGACTTCACGCCGACGTTCACCGGCGGCGACACCAACGCCAACACCTGGCTCGACCTGGGCGAGGTCTGGACCTACAGCGCCATCGAGACCGTGGTGGCCGGGCAGTACACCAACATTGCCACGACCACCGGCACGCCGGTGTATCCGCCGGGCACCAACAACCCGAACTTCCCGCCGGGCACGCCGGTGCCGGGGCTGACGCCGCCGACCGACACCGATCCGGCCAACTACTTCGGCCAGCAGCGCGACTTCGGCGACCTGCCGTCGCCGCTGTACAGCGGCGTGCTGCGGCGCCTATCACGTCTTCGCCGACCAGAACCTGCGCATGGGCGCGGCCGAACACCGACGCCGAAGCGGCCGCGCAGCCCAACGCCACGGCCACCGGTGACGACCTCGCCGGCGCCACGCCGGACGACGAGACCGGCGTGACCATTCCGGCCTCGATCATCGCCGGGCAGAGCACGACCTTCACGGTCAGTGCGCTCAACAATACCGCCAGTGCGGCCACGCTGTACGGCTTCGTCGACTGGAACCGCGACGGCGACTTCCTCGACGCCAACGAGACGGCGAGCAAGGTTCTTGCCAGCGGCTTCTTCGGCAACGAGACGCTGACCTTCAGCGTGCCGGCCGGTGCAGTGACCGGGCCAGGACCTGGGAGCGCGCTTCCGCATCAGCACCGATGCCGGCCTGACGGCGGCGAACAACGCGCACCAACGGCGAGGTCGAGGACTACCTGGTGCAGGTCGGGCGCGCAGCGCGCCTCGCTGGGCAACTTCGTGTGGGAGGACCTCAACGCCAACGGCGTGCAGGACGCGGGCGAGCCCGGTGTGAGCGGCGTGACGGTCACGCTGGTCGGCGGCGGCGCCGACGGGCGTGATCAACGGCGTGGGCGACACCACGACTACGCAGCTCACCGATGGCAGCGGCTTCTACCAGTTCACCAACCTGAACCCGGGCGAGCAGTACCAGGTCGGCTTCACCAAGCCGGCGGACCTACGTCAGCTTCACCAAGCCCGACGCGATCCCGCCGGGCACCGATGCCACCGACAGCGACGCCAATGTCGCCACGGGCAAGGCGCCGATCGTCACGCTGGCCCCGGGCCAGTACAACGAGACCATCGACGCCGGGCTGCTCAAGCCCGCGGCGGTGGGCGACTTCGTCTGGCGCGACCTCAACGGCAACGGCGTGCAGGATGCCGGCGAGCCGGGTGTCAACGGCGTGACGGTCACGCTGACGGGCACCGACGCGCTGGGCAACCCGGTCACGCGCACGACGACCACGGGCGACAACCCGAGCACGCCGGCGGTGGAGACGGGCTACTACCTGTTCAACGGCAGCACGCTGCTGCCGGGCACCTACAAGGTGACCTTCTCCAACCTGCCGGCGGGCCTGGCCTTCACGGCGCCGGACCAGGGCGGCGAGACACCACCGACTCCGACGCCAACCCGACCAACGGCATGACGCCGAACGTGACGGTGGGCTCGGGCGAGAGCAACCTGACGCTGGATGCCGGCCTGGTGGGCACGGGCATCGACATCATCAAGTTCGTCAACGGCCAGGACGCGAACACGCGCCACCGGCCCGGTGCTGGTGGTGGGCAGCAGCGCGACCTTCACCTACGAGGTGCGCAACACCGGCAATGTGTCGCTGGCGACGGTCATCGGTCACCGACGACAACGGCACGCCGGGCAACACGGCCGACGACTTCACGCCGACGCTTCACCGGCGGCGACACCAACGCCAACACCTGGCTCGACCTGGGCGAGGTCTGGACCTACAGCGCCATCAAGACCGTGGTGGCTGGGCAGTACACCAACATTGGCCACGACCACCGGCACGCCGGTGTACCCGCCGGGCACCAACAACCCGAACTTCCCGCCGGGCACGCCGGTGCCGGGGCTGACGCCGCCGACCGACACCGACCCGGCCAACTACTTGGGCCAGCAGCGCGACTTCGGCGACCTGCCGTCGCCGCTGTACAGCAGCGTGCTCGGCGCCTATCACGTCTTCGCCGACCAGAACCTGCGCATGGGCGCGGCCAACACCGACGCCGAAGCGGCCGCGCAGCCCAATGCCACGGCCACCGGCGACGACCTCGCCGGCGCGCACGCCGGACGACGAGACCGGCGTGACGCATTCCGGCCTCGATCACCGCCGGGCAGAGCACGACCTTCACGGTCAGTGCGCTCAACAATACCGCCAGTGCGGCCGCCACGCTGTACGGCTTCGTCGACTGGAACCGCGACGGCGACTTCCTCGACGCCAATGAGACGGCGAGCAAGGTTCTTGCTAGCTGGCTTCTTCGGCAACGAGACGCTGACCTTCAGCGTGCCGGCCGGTGCAACGACCGGCCAGGACCTGGGAGCGCGCTTCCGCATCAGCACCGATACCGGCCTGACGGCGGCGAACAACGCGCACCAACGGCGAGGTCGAGGACTACCTGGTGCAGGTCGCGCCGCCGCCGCGCGCCGCACTGGGCAATTTCGTGTGGGACGACCTCGACGCCGACGGCGTGCAGGACGCGAACGAGCCCGGTGCATGGGTCACGGCGTCGACGGTCACCCTGGACGGCGGCGGCGCCGGACACGTTGACAACGGCGTAGGTGACGCCGACGACCCGCACTCACCGACGACCGAGCGGCTTCTACCAGTTCAGCGACCTGACGCCGGGCGAGCACTACCAGGTGGAGCTTCGCGAGCCGACGGACTACGTCAGCTTCACCAAGCCTGACGCGATCGGGCAACCCGGGCCCCGATGCCACGCGACAGCGACGCCAATGTCGCCACCGGCCGGGCGCCCGTCGTGACGCTGACCCCGGGCCAGTACAACGAGACGATCGACGCGGGGCTGCTCAAGCCCGCGGCGGTGGGCGACTTCGTTTGGCGCGACACCAACGGCAACGGGGTGCAGGACCCGAACGAGCCGGGTATCGACGGCGTGACGGTCACGCTGACGGGCACCGACGCGCTGGGCAACCCGGTCACGCGCACGACGACCACGGGCGACAACCCGAACACGCCGGCGGTGGAGACGGGCTACTACCTGTTCAACAACAACACGCTGCTGCCGGGCACCTACAAGGTGACGTTCAGCAATCTGCCGGCGGGTCTGGCCTTCACGGCGCCGGACCAGGACGGCGACGACACCACGCGACAGCGATGCCAACCCGACCAACGGCATGACGCCGGAGGTGACGGTGGGCTCGGGCGGGAGAACCTGACGCTGGATGCCGGCCTGGTGGGTACGGGCATCGACATCATCAAGAAGGTCAACGGCGATGATGCCAACTCGCCACCGGTCCGGTGCTGGTGGTGGGCAGCAGCGCCAGCTTCACCTACGAGGTACGCAACACCGGCAACGTCTCGCTGGCGACGATTTCGGTCAAGGACGACAACGGTACGTCGGGCAACACGGCCGATGACTTCACGCCGACGTTCACCGATGGCGACGCCAACGGCAACAGCCGGCTCGACGTGGGCGAGGTCTGGACCTACAGTGCGTCGAGGACGGTCGTGGCCGGGCAGTACACCAACATGGCCACGACCACCGGCACGCCGGTGTATCCGCCACACGCCCCCGGCACGCCGGTACCGGGGCTGACGCCGCCGACCGACACCGACCCGGCCAACTACTTTGGCGAGCAGCGCGACTTCGGTGACCTGCCGTCGCCGCTGTACAGCGGCGTGCTCGGCGCCTATCACGTGTTCGCGACCAGAACCTGCGCATGGGCGCGCCAACACCGACGCCGAAGCCGCCGCGCAGCCCAATGCCACGGCCACCGGCGACGACCTCGCCGGCGCGACGCCGGACGACGAGACCGGCGTGACCTTGCCGGCCTCGATCATCGCCGGGCAGAGCACGACCTTCACGGTCAGTGCGCTCAACAATACCGCCAGTGCAGCCACGCTGTACGGCTTCGTCGACTGGAACCGCGACGGCGACTTCCTCGATGCCAACGAGACGGCGAGCACGCTGCTGGCCAACGGCTTCAGCGGCAACGCAGCGCTGACCTTCAATGTGCCGGCCGGTGCGGTGACCGGCCAGGACCTGGGGGCGCGCTTCCGCATCAGCACCGACGCCGGCCTGACGGCGGCGAACAACGCGCCCAACGGCGAGGTCGAGGACTACCTGGTGCAGGCGCAGGCGCAGCCGCAGTTGACAGTCGACCTGACCAAGTACGTGCGCGTGGACGCATTGTCCGAGTGTCCTACGGGGCCGATCGCCGGCATCGAGCTCGACGAACCTGACGAAGAACCTGTTCGTCTTTGCCAACGGCAGCCAAGACGCCAACTGGCAGGCCGCATCCAAGGGCTTCGTTGGCGACGTGGTGGTGGACGGCGACCAGGCTGCCGAGCGAACCTCTGGCGCCTTCGCCTACGCGGGCACCATCTATACCAACGACTCGTCGCTGGGTGCCTGGCAGAAGATCGTCGACAACAACGCGGGACAGGCGGCAGCGGCGCTCAACCAGGACGCAGTGGTGACGGCCGCTGAAACCGAACTGAATTCGGCGTTCGCAACGATCAACGCGTTGACGGCAACGGCTGGCTACACCAACCGCTCAGCCACATCGCTGGACGGCCTGAACACGCAGAACGGCATCGACGAGACCTTCGTCGTCAACGTCACGTCAGGCTTCCAGGTGTCGTCGAAGATCAACGTCACCGGCGACGCCGGCGACGTGTTCATCCTGCGCTGGGATATGGACTCCAACGCAGCCAACGGATACCAGGGTCAGGTCAAGTTCCAGAGCGGCGGGGCGATCGTGCCGCAGGGCAATTTGCTGCCTTCGAACTTCATCCATGTCGCCGGCGACATCAACGCCTCAGGCGGCGGCTCCAACCCGGTCAGCCCGTACCCGCAAGGGCCGCGCCTGGACGACGGCACTGGTGCGCTCATCAACGGCGCCAGCAACTTCAGCGGCGGCGGCTTCTTCACTGGCTATTGGCTCACCACGGGCGACCCGGTCAGCGGTGACACGTCCTCGCTGAGCAACGCAATCTTCGTCGGTGGCTGGTACACCACTTCCGACAAATTCAGCCTGACCTCGGGCACCAGCGGAGTCTACGTGTGCCCGAACGTGGCCACGCTACCGGACGTGCTGTACCAGACTGACAACCCGTTCAATCCGAACAACATCGGCATGGACGCGAACTCGCCCGTGTTCCCGACGGCCAACGTCGGCGACAAGCTGACCTTCACCTACAAGGTGCAGAACACCAGCGCCGTCGTCCTGAACATCCAGTCGCTGATCGACGATAACGCGACAGCCGGCAACCCGGCAGACAACTACACGCCGGTACCGGTGCTGAAAGCCGGCGGCTTGAACTTCGGTGACGCGAACAGCAACGCCCAGTTCGATCCAGGCGAAAGCTGGACTTCCAGGCAATGGAGTACGCAACGGCGCCCGGCACGCGCACCAACATCGCCAACGTCGTCGCCACTTCGCCGGTGGTTCCTGGCACGGTAACCGACGCCGACCCGGCCACCGTGGTGATCGGTGGTGGCGGCCCAGGCCTCGCAGCCCTCGGCGACTTCCTCTGGAACGACACCAATGCCAACGGCGCGCAGGACGCTGGTGAGCCCGGCGTCGGCGGCCAGATCATAACGCTGATCGGCGGCGGCGCGGACGGGGTGATCAACGGTAGCGGCGACACGACGGCCACGACCACCACTCGTGCCGACGGCTTCTACGAGTTCACCGGCCTGACGCCCAGCGTGCAGTACCAGGTGCAGTTCAGCAAGCCCGCCGGGACGGTGTTCACCACGCCGGACGCCATTCCGCCGGCAACGGACTCCACGGACAGCGATGCCAACCCGGTGACCGGCAAATCGCCAATCGTCACGCTCGCGGCCGGTGAGTACAACCCGACCATCGACGCCGGCATCTACACGCCGTGGGCGGGGGCGGCATCGAGATCATCAAGGACGCCGGCCAGACCATCGTCGGCGCCAAACACGCCGGTGACCTTCACCTACTCGGTGAAGAACACCGGCGGCGTGCCGCTCACCAACATCGTCGTCACCGACGACAACGCCACGCCGATTTCGCCGAGGACGACTTCAATCCGACGCCGGTGCTCGGCGCAACGGCAAGAACATCGGCGACCTGAACGGCGACAACCTGCTCGACACCACCGAGGTCTGGAAGTACAGCGCCACGGTGATCCCGCCGGTCGTGATGACGGTGACGCCCACCGCGGGCGGCCCGGTCTACGACTCGGGCACGCTGAGCTACGAGACGCTGGCCAATGGCGACGTCCGCGTCTACTACCGCCAGGACAACAACTTCAACGACAACACCTATGGCACCGGCTCCGACGCGGGCTGGACCAGCCAAGGCAAGACCCACAAGTTCGGCGACCTGACCGGCAGCGACAAGGCGGGCTTCCTGGTGAAGTACAGCGACGGCACGACGCTGGTGCAGTTCTACCAGGACTACATCTCGTCGTCGAGCACCAACGTCGACGGCACGGGCGTACTCGGGCTACCAGTCGCTGGGCTATCAGCGGCGGCGACGGCAGCCTGGTGTCGGCGGCACCTAACGGCCAGGCCGCACTGCTGAAGGACTTCGACAGCACGCTCGAGAACCTGAACCATCGAACCGACCCGGCTACACGACGATGATCGTCAACTCGCCGGTCGGCGACCCGAACTGGGACGTCGTCAACGGCTACTACTTCACCATCTCCGCCGTCGGCCTTCGCGAGCGGCAAGAGCTTCGGCGGCGTGACGATCTTCGACCAGCACAACTCGCCGGCGAAGACGGGGGGCAGCAACTGCTACATCCCGGACATCGTGCGGCGGCGCGTCGGTGAATACGGCCGTCGGTCACCGGCGTCGGCAACGGCACCACCGTGACCGACAACGACGACGCGACGGTGGTCGTGGTCACCGGCCCGCTCGGCTCGCTCGGCGACCGCGTCTGGTTCGACGCCAACGCCAACGGCGTGCAGGACGCGGGCGAGTCCGGCATCACGGGCGTGAAGGTGACGCTGACCGGCGACTTCAACGGCGACGGCGACGGTCGACTACACTGCCACGACCACCACCGGCGCCAACGGCATCTACACCTTCACGCGGCCTGCCGGCCGGCACCTACACGGTGACGGTGGACACGGCCACGCTGCCGGCGAACTTACATCGCAGACCTACGACCTGGACGGATTGGCGACGCCGAACACCGCCGTCGGCCACGCTGGCGGCGGGCCAGAACCGCACCGACTTCGACTTCGGCTATGTCGGCATCGGCCCGGGCTTCGCGCTCGATAAGTCGGCCAGCAAGACCGACGGCGGCGCCGGGTGAGCCGGTGACCTACACCTACACGGTCAGCAACACCGGCGCTCGGCCGATGACCAACGTCGTGCGTGAAGGACGACAACGCGACGCCCGACGACGCCGGCGACGACTTCAACCCGACACGCCTGCGCTGATCAGACCGGCGACAACGACAACATCGCTCGACGCCGGGCGAGGTCTGGAAGTACACCGCCACGGTCATCCCGCCGGTGCAGATGACGGTGACCATCGGCGGCACGGTCTACGACTCGGGCACGCTGAGCTACCAGACGCTGGCCAACGGCGACATCCGCGTCACCTACCGCCAGAGCATCAACTTCAACGACAACACCTACGGCACCGGCTGCGACAGCGGCTGGACCTCGCAGGGCAAGACCCACAAGTTCGGCGACCTGACCGGCAGCGACAAGGCCGGCTTCGAGGTCAAGTACAGCGAACGGCACCGTCGGTGCTGAAGTTCTACCAGGACTACATCACGTCGTCGAGCACCAACGTCGACGGCTACGCGGCGTACTCGGGCTACCAGTCGCTGGGCTATCAGCGGTGGCGACGGCAGCCTGGTCTCGGCGGCACGCTGACGCCAGGCCGCAACCTGCTGTACGACTTCGACAGCACGCTCGAGACTGAACCTGAACCGCGCCGGCTACACCGACCACGATCGTCAACTCGCCGGTGGGCGACCCGAACTGGGACGCGGTCAACGGCTACTCGTTCACCGTCAAGGCCTCGGCCTTCGGCAGCGGCCGGCTTCGGCGGCGTGACGCATCTTCGACCAGCACAACTCGCCGGCCAAGATCGGGCGGCAGCAACTCGCTACGTTCCCGAGCGTCGTCGGCGGAGCGTCGACCAACACCGCCATCGTCACCGCGCCTGCTTGGCAGCCAGACCGTGGCAGCGCTCGATTCGATGCGACGGTGACTGTTGGTGGCGCTGGCAGCGCGGACGGTCCGGCGAAGTTCTTCGTGGTGGACAACGGACGCCGACGACACGTTCACGTACTCGGCAACCGGAGCGGGCGTTGGCCAGTTTGCGCTGCAGTCCGGCAACACCGACCCGCGCGACGTGGCAGCGAACTCCGACGGCAGCAAGCTGTGGGTGCTCGACAAGGACAAGAACGTCAACGTCTATTGCAGCAACGGCGCCGCGCAGGGTCTGTGGAAAGCCGACGGCTTGGGCAGTGAACCCGAGGGCATCACGCTCGGACGGCAACGATCTCTGGATGGCTGACCGCGGTCGCAAGATTTACTGGTACGACAATGCGGCCTCCAACACGAGCGGGACGGACACAGCCGGAGAAGACCTTCGCGCCGTCGATGAGCGGCGACCTGAAAGGCATCGTCACCGACGGCGACAAGCTGTGGGCGGTGACCGAAGGCGGCACCGACTACGTCTACCGCTTCGACATCGTTCGCGACGGCTCGGGCAACGCCACTGGGCTGACGCAGGACGGCCAGTGGACGCTGGCCACCGCCAACTCGAAGCCGACTGGCATCACGCTCGATCCGACCGGGGCGTCGAACAGCCTTTGGATCGTCGACGAGTCGACCGACACGGTGTACGAGTACGCCAACGGGCGCAATACCACCAGCGGCACCGGCGTGGCGGCGACCAGCACGTTTGCCCTCGCCGCGGACAACGGTCAGCCGCAGGGCATTGCCGACCCGATGAACTGGGGCGCGGACCTGCAGTACCCGGCGTCGGCTTACGATACGGCCCAGCCGGCTTGGAGCGACGAGGCGATCGACATGGTGGCGCTGATCGGCAGCACGCTGCAGCACGACCTCGCTCTTGCCATGCACTGACCGGTGGGTTTGACTGGCAGTGCGCGCTGCCTGCGCACTGCCAGGCGACTCCCGAACCATGGAGACCGGTCGGTCGGGTCCGGTTTTCTTCGGGGGGTGGGGCTGCGCTGCCCGGCCTGCGCGACCGCGCAGGCCGGCTACCGGATCTGCCGCGCCGTCGTGACGATGACGTTGGTCACCGGCACGTTGAGCAGTTCCAGGCTCGGCACCGCGCGCGTCGGCCTGCGAAGGGGCCGCCTCGTAGCGATTCATCGCCTCCAGATTGAAGAGCGGGGTGCGCAACTGCAACGCGCGCGCCGGGTTGGTGTAGTCCAGCCGCTGGCTGAACTCCTGGCCAAGGCCGTTCAGCGACTCGCGGTCGCCGCGGACCCGCGACTCCGCGAAGCTCGCCGTCACGTTGGGCAAAAGCCCGGCCCGCGCAATGGGCACCGCCTGTTCTTGCGCCTCCAGCTCGAAGCGCGACGCGCGGTACTCGGCGTCCTTGACCAGCGCCGCGTCGAAGGCGGCGCTGAAGGCGACGCCGGCCTGGCCGTGTGCCAGCGGCACGGCCAGCAGCGCGATGAAGGCGAGCAGCGCGGTGACGGCGCGGCGAAGCGAGAAGCCCTGGCGCTGGCGCGCAAGGGAAGCACGTTCCTGGGGGCGCGGCGGGTGCACCGCCCGGCGCGCGTGCTGCGCGCGGCGGCATTCGCCCGCAAGGCGGCCCCTCCGGCTCACGGCTCGGTCAACGCGCGGTCGAGCCGGTCGAAGTGGGGCTTGAGGGGGTCTAGAGCAAAAGAGAGGTTCCGAGCCGGGAGTGCAGGTCTTCCCAATGTGTCGTCACCTGCCGCACTTCGAGCGGACCGACCTGCGCCAACAAGAAGGCGCCGCTGCAGATCAAGGCGGTGATCCCGGCATTCGAAGCTACGCGCTGCTGCCAGGCTGCGTGCTCGATCGTGCCGGCGGTCCCAGCCTTGCCACGATCCCCGTGGTAGCATCCTCCCGAGACGAGGCGGCGGGTGAATCCGCGCCCTCGTGCCCGGCGCCCGATGCGAATGCGCCTGACCGATTGGCAATCCGATGCGATCAAGCGGGCCGCACGCCGCGTCCTGGGCCACCCGGCCCGCGTGTGGCTGTTCGGCTCCCGCGCGGACGACACGCAGCGCGGTGGCGACATCGACCTCTTTTTCGAGACGGACGCCGTCCTCGACAATCGCGCAGAGGCGATCTGTCGCCTCTATGGGACCCTGATCATGGCGCTCGGCGACCGCAAGATCGACGTACTTCTCAAGGACGCGCGCACGCCGGACATCCCTGTCTTCGACGCGGCGCGACGCAAGGGTGTGCTGCTGTGACGATGCGTTATCTCCCCGAGCACGCGGACGCGGCCCGGCTTGCGCTGGATCTCGCCGAGCGTGAGGCGTCGTACCTGGCCTACTCGCACCGAACGCTGTTCAGCCTGGCGATGGACCTGCCATGGGTCGAGGCGCTGCCCGCTCGCGACGACCTCGCGGAGAAGATCGACGCCTTCGTGTCCCGTTTCGCGAGATTGCAGGACCACATCGGCGACAAGCTGCTCCCCGGCTTCGCGCGCCTGCTTGGCGAGAGCCCCCGATCGTTGCTCGACGTTCTCGCTTTTGCCGAACGGATGGAGTGGGTGGCGTCGGCGGAGGCCTTCATCGGCGCGCGACGCCTGCGGAACCTGCTCGTGCACGAGTACATGACCAACCCGCCGCTCTTTCTGGAAGCACTGCAGGCCGCAGATTCAGCGGCACGGATGCTGCTCTCCATCGTCCTCCGGCTGCGAGAGCAGGCGCTCCAGCTCGGCCTGCCAGCGGTCGATGGCAAGGATCGCACGGGGCTGCGGACCTGAGTACCGCGGCGTGGCGCAGAGATCTACTGGCTGCCAAACCGTGTCATTGTCTTCTCGCGCTCGGTAAGCGCCTCGATCGCCTTCACGAGCGCCGCCCCCGGAACCGCTCGTCGGATGCTGCTTGCGCGGCGAGTGCGGGTAGGCCGCTCGACCCTGCGGCCAATGGCCGCTGGCAGCCAGTTGCCGCCCACGCTCGAGCCGCCAACGCTCGACGCGGGCAGCAACACTTCCGCCGCCTGCTCCAGATTCCCATCGCCGCTTGTGTACGGGCGCCACGAATCGGTGCGCTGCCCGGCCCGCGCGACCGCGCAGGCCGCTACCGGATCTGCCGCGCCGTGGTCACGACGACGTCGGTCACCGGCAGGTGGGTCAGGCCCAGGCTGGGCACGCTGCGCGTGGGCACGACGCTGATCGCGTCGACAACGTCGAGGCCCGGCAATCACCGTGCCGAAGACGGCGTAGCCGGGTTCCTGCTCGCTCTTGTAGTCGAGCAGCGGATTGTCGACGACGTTGATGTAGAACTGGCTCGTGGCCGAGTTCGGGCGCGCTGGTGCGCGCCATGGCCAGCGAACCGCGAACGTTCGTCAGGCCGTTGTTCGATTCCAGCACGATCGGCGGCTGCGTCGGCGCCTTCTCCACCGGGTTCGGGTCGCCGGGCGAGTAGCCGCCGCCCTGGATCGACGAAGTTCTCGATCACCCGGTGGAAGAGGGTGTTGTCGTAGAAGCTGCTGTTGACGTAGTTGAGGAAGTTCTGCACCGTGACCGGCGCCTTGTCCGGGTCGAGCTGCACACTGATCGGGCCCTGCGCCAGGTTAAGCTGCACCACGGGCGCCGGGATGTTCACGCGCAGGCTCGCCAGCCAGCCGCCGCCGTCTTCGCTCACCTCCCCGACCAGGTCGCCGAGCGATGTCGGCCGGCAGGTGAACTGGCGCTGGGTGGCGGAGCCGCCGGGGATCTCGGCGATGTCCTCGCAGCGTGCCGCCGGTGATGGCAAGGTGATGCCCCGATCGAGGTTCAATCCCGCGACGGTCCACACCGCGGGCCGCCCGTAGGCCGTCGGCGCGGCGGCCATGCTGTTGACGGCCGGCTGCTGCGAGTCGTCGGAGCCGTTGCAGGCCGCCAGCAGCGCGGCGGCGGCGAGCACGAGGCGTGTGGTGCGCATCATGGTGTCCGTTTCTCCCGCAACGTTCGCCGGGTCAGCGGCTGGTGGCGGCAGCCACCGACAAACCGGACAGCGGCGCGGTCAGGTGGCGGTCGATGTCCTGCACCATTCGGCCAGCGGCAGCCCGGCCAGCGTCTGCAGCCGCAGGCGGGCGAGCAGCACCTCGTAGCGCGCCTGCACGAAGTCGCGCCGCGACACGAACAGCCTGCGCGTCGCCTCGATGACGTCGACCGTCGTGCGCACGCCCGCGATCAGGCCACGCTGGTTGCCCTCCAGCGCGACGGCGCTTGCCGCGACGGCATCCCTGTAGGCCGCGATCTTGGCCAGCCGGTCTGCGTGAACTGGAGCTGGCGTCGAATGTCGACCGCCAGCACCTGCTGGTCGGCCTCGAGCAGCGCGGCCGGCGCGCGAGCCTCCGCCTCCGCCTGCACGACGCTGGCCTCGATGCCGCCGCCGGCGAAGATCGGCATGCTCAGCTGGATGCCGACGCTGTACTGACGCACCTGCTGGTTGAGGGTGCTGATCGATTCGTTCTGGCTGTTGAGCGCGTTCGCGACCAGATCCACCCGCGGAAAGTGGCCGGCCTGGTTGCGCTCCACCTCGTAGCGCGCCTCCTCGAGCAGGTGCGCGGCGCGCCTGGAGGTTGGGGTTCTGCGCGTAGCCGGCCTCGATCCAGTCGTCGACCTCGGTGTAGGGCATCGGCAGCGCCCGGGTGTCCTCCGCCAGGCCGCGCAGGGGCGGCGACGGCATGCCGGTGATGCGGGCGAGCGTGCGCTGGCGATATCGCGCTGGTCCATGGCCTCGACCAGTTGCGCGCGCGAGAGCGCAAGGCTGCCGCGGCCTCGGCCACGTCGGTGCGCGTCCCCTCGCCGCCCAGGAACCGCCGTTCGGCCGCGTCGCTCTGGACCTGGAAGGCCTCGACCTGCGCCCGCGCCAGCGCAACGAGTTCCTCGGCAAACAGGCGTTGCACGTAGGCGCTGCCGAGTCGGTCGAGCAGTTCCTGCCCGCGGGCGACGAATTGCGACCGGGCGCCGTCGGCCTGCGAACGGGAGCCGCCTCGTAGCGACGCATCGCCTCCAGATTGAAGAGTGGCGTGCGCAACTGCACCGCGCCGCGCCGGGTTGCGGTAGTCCAGCCGCTGGCTGAACTCCTGGCCAAGGCCGTTCAGCGACTCACGGTCGCCGCGGACCCGCGACTCCGCGAAGCTCGCCGTCACGTTGGGCAAGAGCCCCGCCCGCGCAATGGGCACCGCCTGTTCTCGCGCCTCCAGCTCGAAGCGCGACGCGCGGTACTCGGCGTCGTTGACCAGCGCGGCGTCGAAGGCGGCACTGAAGGCGCCGCCGGCTGCCCGTGCGCCAGCGGGGCGGCCAGCAGCGCGATGAAGGCGAGCAGCGCGGTGGACGGGGCGGCCCCTCCGCGTGCGCGGTCATGGCTCGGTCAGCGCGCGGTTGAGCCGGTCGAAGAGCGGCTTGAGCAGGTAGTTCAGCATGGTCCGCTCGCCGGTGCGCACGAACACCTCGGCCGGCATGCCGGCGCGGATCTGGTGATGGCGCAGCTTCTTCATCCCCTCGGGGGTGACCTCCACGATCGCCTTGAAATAGGGAATGCCCTGCTTGGGCTCGACCAGCACGTCGGCCGAGACGTGCACGACGCGGCCGGGAATATGCGGCGTGGTGGCCTGGTTGAAGGCGGGGAACAGGATGTCGACGTCGAGCTGCGGCTTGAGCTTGTCGATCAGGTGCGGTGCCACCTGCGCTTCGATCGTCAGCGGCTCGTCGGCCGGCACGATCTCCATCATCGGCGCGCCGGCCGGCACCACGCCGCCGATCGTGTGCACCGCCAGCGCGACCACGATGCCGTCGGCCGGCGACCTGATCTCGGTGTTGACGAGCTCGAACTGCAGTGCCTGCAGCCGGCTGGCCAGTCCGGCCGCGTCGCGCTGCACGTCGGTGAGCTGCGATTCGACTTCCTTGCGCAGCTCCTGCTCGCGGCCGACCATGCGCGCCCGCAGTTCGGCGATCTGCTGGCGGGTCCGGCCGAAGTTGCCGGCGTCCTCGGCGATGGCGGCCATCACCGCAGACAGCGCGCGCTCCTGCTCGGAGAGTCGGTTGCGGGCGAGGAAGCCGTCCTTGACGAGATCGCGCTGGCGCTCGATTTCCTCGCTGAGCAGCCGCGCCTGCTCGCGGCGGGCGCGGCTCGATTCCTCGATGCCCTGCACCTGCGCCTCCAGGCCGCGAATGTTCTCCCGCAGGATGTTGAGATCGCTCTCGTAGGCACGGCGGCGGGTGGCAAAGAGATCCGTCTGCAGCGCCATCGCGCCGACGGCGCGGGGATCGGATTTCTCCTGCCGGAGATCGTCGGGAAACTGGATCTGCGGCCGGCCGGTGCGCTCGGCGGTGAGCCGCGCCTCGACCGCCGAAGTCGTGAACCACTGGCCGCGCGCCACATCGAACTGCGAGCGGGCCTGGGTGCCGTCCAGGCGGACCAGCACCTGGCCGGACTTCACCACGTCGCCGTCCTTGACCGCCAGCTCGGCAATCTTGCCGCCGACCAACGGCTGCACCGCCTTGCGGTTGCCGGAAACAACGACCACGCCGGGCGAGGACACGCCGGCATCGAGCGGGGCCATCGCCGCCCAGGCCACGAAGCCGCCGAAGCCGGCCACGACCAGCAGCCAGCCCCAGCGGCGCGGGCGCGCGTCGTTGAGGTCGATGGTGCTGGCGGTCCCGCCGCGCGTGCGCGCGGCCGGCGCTTCGGCGGCGGGTTCAACCGATGGGGTCGCAGACATGACTCGTGGCTCTGAAATCCGGAGGCGGGACCATGGAACGGCGGTGGGCGCGACGGGCCGAAGGGCGGGTGCGCCAACGATGCTCAGGCGCCGGCGGCGCGACCGGGCACTGCGGCCGCAGGTGCCGCCGCGGCTGGCGGTCGCGACCGCGGGCGTGCGCGCGCCGCGCCGGCGCACCGCCGGCGGGGGCCTGGCCCTGCATCGCCTTGAACACCTCGTCGCGCGGGCCGTAGGCGGCGAGCGCGCCTTCGGCCAGCACCAGGATCTTGTCGACCGCCGCGAGGGTCGACACCCGGTGCGTGATCAGGACCACCGTCCGGCCCTGCGCCTTCAGCGCCTTGACCGCATCGACCAGCGCTTTCTCGCCGGACTCGTCGAGGTTGGAGTTGGGCTCGTCGAGGACGATGAACCACGGCTCGCCGTACAGCGCCCGCGCGAGGCCGATGCGCTGGCGCTGCCCGCCGGAGAGATTGCTGCCGTCGGCACCCAGCGGCGTGTCGTAGCCCTGCGGCAGGCGCAGGATCTGCTCGTGCATGTCGACCTGACGGGCGGCCGCGACCACCTTCTCCGGCTCGACCTCGCCGAAGCGGGCGATGTTCTCGGCCACCGTGCCATCGAACAGCTCGATGTCCTGCGGCAGGTAGCCGATGTGCGGGCCGAGCTCGTCCTTGTTCCAGTCGAACACCGAGGCGCCGTCCAGACGCACGCTCCCCGCCACCGCCGGCCAGATGCCGACCAGCAGCCGGGCCAGCGTCGACTTGCCGGACGCGCTCGGTCCGACGATCGCCACCACATCGCCGGGAGCGATCGAGAAGGACAGGTTCTTGAGGATCAGCCGCTGCGTGCCGGGAGCCGCGGCCGAGGCCATCTCGACCGAAACGCTGGCCGCGCGGCGGGGGCAGGCTCATGCCCTCCCGGCGCGGCGGATGGATGCCGAGCAGTTCGCGCAGCCGGGCGTACGCCTGGCGCCCGGAGACGATCTGCTTCCAGTTGCCCACCAGCAGTTCCACCGGCGCCAGCGCCCGGCCGGCGAGGATCGAGGCGGCGATCATCATGCCGGCGGTCATCTTCCCGTCGAGCACCAGCAGGGCGCCGAAGCCCAGCACCAGCGACTGCAGCGCGATGCGAACGAACTTGGTCGCCCCGCCCAGCACGGCCGCGAGGTCGCTGGCCTGCGCCTGCGTGTGCAGCTGCTGGCGGTGCAGGTCGTACCAGCGGTTGCGGATCTGCGGCAGCATGCCCATCGCCTCGATCACCTCGGCGTTGCGCAGGTTGTTGGTCAGCGCCTGCTGCGACTGCAGCGAGAACTTCTGCGCCTGGTCGAGCCGGGGCTTCGACACGCGCTCGTTGACCACCGCCAGCACCAGCAGGACGAGCGCGCCGCCGAGCGCGAACCAGCCCAGCGCCGGCGACAGCAGGAAGATCACCACCAGATAGACCGGCAGCCAGGGCGCGTCGAAGGCGGCGAGCAGGGCGGCGCCGGTCAGCGTCTGCCGCACGGTGTTGAGATCGTGGATCGGCTGCGCGGTGTTGCTGCCCGGCCGCCGCAGGTTGCGCTCGAAGGCGGCGGTGAACACCCGCGCGTTGAGCCGCGCATCGAGGCGGGCGCCGACCCGCACCAGGACCCAGCCGCGCACGGCTTCGAGGGCGGCCATGAACAGGAAGGCGCCGACCACCAGCACGCTCAGCACCGCAAGCGTGGTCTCGTTGCGCGAGGCGAGCACGCGGTCGTACACCTGCAGCATGTAGACGGCCGGCGAGAGCATCAGCACGTTGATGAAGCCGCTGAACACGGCCACCGTCACCAGCGCGCTGCGCAGCGTGCCCAGGGCGAGGCGAAGCTCGTCGCTGTCGTTGGGCGCGATCCCCCCGCGTTTGGGTGTGGCGATCATTCTCTCTTCTTTCTCCCTGCGGGGGCTGTTCCGTGCTCCGGAGTCGCTGCCGGCCGGCCTGGCCGGGATACACCGATTGCGCGCATTCCGAAGTCCTGCAACATCTGCGCCTTGGGTTTCGGCGCCTGGAGCCCGACGAGCGCGCCCTCGGCCGCACCGAGAGCGGCATCCCGGCACAGCACGTCGGCCTTGAGCCCCCGACCACCGCAATCGTACGTCAGGTCGATGACCGCGGATCCCTGTGATCCACGGCGAAGCCTCCGCATCCACTGCGCGTAGCAGACCCGGCCGATGGTGCCCGTGCGCGGGGCGCGGAACGTCGACACCTGTTTGGCCGCCGACGCCGGCGATTGCGCCCTATTGGCCGCCAGGAACGGCTTGGCGAACAGGTAGGCCATGCGCTCGTTGGTGCCTTGGAACGGTTGCCGCCGGAGCAGTGTGCCTCGCTGCGCGCGCCGGCGAGTTCCTAAAACGACAATGGCTCGTCGGAAAAGGCGAACACGGTCTTCGGCCAGCCCAACGCTCGCACGAGTCGCGTCCGATCGAATCGCGGGGACCCGCCATGCTCGGCGGGCTGGCGTTGTTGTACAGCCACTGCGGCCCGGTTGAGCAGCCAGATCCCGGCCTTCACGTGGAGTCGCCCAAGGCCGGAGCGGATGCGCCAGATGCAGGCGGAGTCGCCTGCGGCGTGTCGGTCCGCAGGCGCAGCACATCCCGTTCGACACGTGTAAGTCGCTCGCCACGTTGCATCTGCGTCTCGAACTCCGGGGGGTAGAAGGTCATCTCGAAGCCCTGCGGCGACCCGATCGGGAAAACGAGATCACCCTTCTCGACGCGCAGTGAACGCGAGGATCTCGCGCGGCAGCACGATGCCCACTGAATTGCCGAGGGTCGTCACCTTCGCCGCAAACATGGCGTCATTGTAACGATTGTTATGATCAGCGCAACTGCAGACCCGGCGATGGAACCGGGTCCGACGATGATCCCGGGGTGCACCTCGGGCACCGGCACACTGCCCGCGCAGTGCGTCGCCCGCGCCCTAGCCCTACCTTCGCAAGATCTTGTGGACAGTCTGCTGTTTTCGCCCGTGGATCAAGGCTTTCTTGGCCGTGCGGTAATAGATGAAAGAATATCGGGACTCCACTTGTCGAGCTCGAAGACCTTCACTGCCCGGCGCTGCTCAGCCGTGAGTTCGGGTGCCAGCATCACGGTGGGCCGCCTACCGGGGCCGCCGGTCGTGGTCCGCACCAGCGTGACCTTGATGCCCTCCAGGCTTTTCATCATGCCGCGGGCCGAAGCGTCGGGTGCGAGCGCGATGCGTGCCAGGCTCACGAGCATCAAACCCAAAACGGTCGCGAACGTGTGCAGCCGTAGCGAGCCGTCGGCCCACTGGTGCGACGGCCCCCAGGGCGCCACGCCGCCCTTCTTGGCTCGGCGGAACAGCTCTTCGACGTTCCACTGACCGCGGAAGGCGTAGACGATGCGCCCCGTGCTCCAGTTGTGGCGATCCGTGCACAGCACCCGCCGGCCCAGCCGGGTCTTCTCCAGCTCACGACGCTTGGCGGCATCGACTTCCCAATGCAGGGTCGGCGCTTGGTCGGTGCCCGCGATGGTGGGCACGACGAAGCTCGACAAATGTTCCCGAGCGAGAGCCTTCTTGACTCGGTCTTCGAGACGGCTACGCGAGATGCGCCCCTTTTGGCACAGTGCCTCGAGCTTACGCAGTTCCACCTTGGCTTTGATCAGCGCTGCCGCGATTCCTCGCTTTTGCCCTTGCAGCAGCTCTTGGCTCTCCACCACGACCAGCGTACGGTCGAGTTCGCCCACGCTGGTTCGCACGCGCGCGGCCCGGACCGCGCTGAGCTTGCCCGACAGCGGCTTCATCGCGCCGCGCCGCGCGGCCATCTGCAGCGCCTGCTCCGCTGCCTTGTGTCCAAGCGGCAGAGAGATGAGGCTGTAGTAGCCTGCGGCGTCGAGATCGAGCTCCAGTTGCGGGCTCCAAAACCCACCGTCTCGCACCAGCGTGCGCTGGGCCGGCCGCCGCCGATCCTCGCCGCTGTCCAGCGCCTGATGCAACTGCGCCAGTCCCTCGAGGCAGGCACCCAGCACGGCCTGGTCCGAGCCGTTGCCGTTGTAGGTCCGGTACAGCAGCGGCACATGCCCGGTCTCGCTGACCAAGACGCCCAGCCCAACCACCCGCAGATCCTTGCGCTTGCTCTTGGCGTGTCCGCGCTGGGCGAGATCGCCAGGCGTCAGCGAGTCGATGTGGGTGTCGAAGTTCGTCGTGTCGAACGCCAGCACGTCCACCGAAAGCTCGAACCGGGCCACCACCGCTTTGGCGATCGCCAGCTGAGCTTGCTCCAAGTCGTCTTCGGTGACCTGTTGGGCGACGCGATAAAACGCCTGCCCCGTGAACGTAGATCCAGGCAGGCACGACACGCGCGGCAAGCTCGCATCGAGAAAGTCACCCAGGTCGCGCTTGGGTCCCGGCGAGCAGGCCCGTTGAATCGCCACCGCCACAGCCAACTCGCCCACCGAGGGGCCGCCCTTGGCCCCTACGCCACCGCAGGCTCGATCGATGTGCGCAACCAGATCGAGCTGCTCGGCCACCCAAACCAAAGCGCCGACATCACCCAGCGCACGCGTGCCAACCGTGCAGGTGGCACCGAGATCGGCCACTGGAGGGGGCGTAGCCGGCCCGAGCACAACCTGACGCGCCACCGAGCGCCGTTGTTGCGAATCCCACACTGACTGCGCCGCGATGCGATAGCGACGGCCGCCGACTTCTCGTTCGAATATGTGCATGTTCGTTCATGTAGCATACTCGAAGCGATAAACAAGCGAAAGCCCAGTGTTCATGCGGCCCAGCGGCCAGGCGCATGTCCACTCGTCTACAGGATTGCGAAGGTAGGGCTAGCGCGAGCGTGATACCAGCTGGGGGAGCAAGCGCCAGTGGCAAGCAGCACGAGGCGAGCGCACCGACGCGCGGCACAGTGTCGGATCGACCCGAGCAAGCGATGACGGCCGGTAACGCGGCTGGAGCGAGGGAGTCGAGTCAAACGGCTACGTTCGACGTCGAACTGGCAGCAGGAGGAGACGGATGAGTCGAGCAAGATTCGTTTTCCGTCGACGGAATGTGAGATCGTTTGCTTCATCGGAGCGGTGTGAATCGAGCGGTTCGCGCACCGTTCTGAAAGCGTTCACAGAGCGATTCCGCGGCCTACTCTGCCGGCCCCGTCGCGTCGTCAGGGCAGGCGTCCGCAACCGAGCCGGTCGGATTCGGTGTGCGGATACTGGTCGCCAAGGACAATCCGGTGAGCGGGCCGCCACAGGAGGTTCGGCCACCCGCTCGGCGCAGAAGCGGCGAATGCGTTACTGGCGCATCCGGCCTCAGCGTCTGACCAGTGTCCGCCGGTCCGTCGAAACCTGCGGATGCCGGCCGCGCACACTCGCCCTCGCCGACGGGCCGCGACCGTTCGCCTGCTTGCGCGCCGACGATGCCGATGACTGCAACGCGCTTCTTGCCGGCTGTGGCGTGAACGCAACGAAGTCGCAGGCTCCGATGCGCGGATTGCCACGACGCCGGATCTTTGAACGCGTCGCCAGGTAACGCGCCGATATAATCCCGCACGTCACCAGCGTTGCGGAAAAGCGGTGAATGCTTGCTCGGCCACTGGCAAGACCAACAGCGACGGACTCGATGTCCCTTCCGATGCGTCGTTCGCGGGCCGGCGGGTTTGCCATCGCTTTGTCGGCTTTGATTGCCGTCGGCGCGGCGCCGTACGCCGAGGCCGACCTGATCGTGCCCGCCAATTCCTCGACGACACTCAGCGCCGGGACCCTCGACCTCGCCTGCACCGATCTCGTCGTCGCCGGCACGCTGCGGGTCGCGACGGGCCGAGTCATCAACGTTCGCAATGTTTCGATTCGGCCAGGCGGTACGATCGACGTCGGCTCGGGAACCATCGCGCTCGGCGGGAACTGGTCGAATTCCGGAACGTTTGGCTGGCGGCGCCGGTACCGTACACTTCCGGGATCTTTGTTCAGTGGCTTCCGCGACGATTTCCGGCAACAGCGTGTTTGCGACGGTGAGTTTCGTCTCGGCAATCGGAAAAACCTATGTGCTCGCCGCCGGCACGACGCAGTCCATGACGGCAGGGCTCGAGATCGCCGGCACGGTCGGTCGGCCAATTGCGTTTCGCAGCAGCGTGCCCGGGCAGGTTGCGAGCCTCAACCTGTCGGCGGCTGGAACCCAGCGGATCGACCACGTCGGCGTCACCGACGTCTGGGCCACCGGGCAATGGCTTGCCCCTGGGCAGACCAATGCCGGTGGGGGCGGCAATGCGAGGCGGTGGTTCGGGGATCCAGGTGGGTCCAGTTCGCCGACGCCGATCCCGGCGTTCGGGGCCGCGGCGCAGGCCGCCCTGTCTATCGCGTTGGCGGTGTTCGCCGGAGCCGCGCTGCGCCGACGCAGGCGACTCGGTGCTGTTGACCGATGAGGTACAGACCAGTGAACCCAAGCGGGACCCGGGGTTACTTGCACCCAGGTTTCTCCATGCGACCGCTGGCGATCGGTTTGGCGATCGCCCTGTCTGCGGGATCCGCAGCACTCGCCGCCGACGTCGAGATCCTCACGCCGCCCGGTGGCGGATTCGCGGTCCGCGACAGTACCGGCGCGCTGCTGCGGCTGCTGGTGAACGGGACCAACGGCGAAGTCACGATTCCGTTCCTCACGAGTGCGCCCCAGTTCGGCAGCCCGGTTTGCTTCCAGACGGGCACCGGCATGCTTGGGCAATGTGGGTCCGCGCTCATGGGGATGACCGGAGCCACCGGGGCGACTGGCGCAACCGGTGTCCAGGGGTCTACCGGCGCGACGGGTGTCGCTGGGGTGTCGGGCGCAGCCGGTCTGCCGGGCGTCACTGGCGCGCAAGGCGCGACTGGCGTGACCGGAGCCACCGGGGCGCAAGGCCTGATCGGAATGACCGGACCGGCCGGCGTGCAGGGGCTGCCGGGGTTCAAGGGGCCACCGGCGCCACCGGGGTCAAGGGCTTCCGGGATTGCAAGGGCGCGACCGGCGCGACGGGTGCCACGGGCAGCGATGGCAAGACGGTGCTGAGCGGCACGGGGGTGCCGGGCGCCGGGGTGGGCGTGGAAGGCGACTTCTACATCGACACCGCGGCCGACGCGATCTACGGGCCGAAGGCTGGTGGGGCGTGGGGCGGCGCGACGCCGCTGCAGGGCGCGACGGGGGCGGCCGGTGCTCCGGGCGCGACCGGGTCGACCGGCGTCCAGGGCGTGACCGGATCAGCAGGCGCACAAGGCGTAACCGGCACGACCGGTGCCGCCGGCACGACGGGCGCCACGGGTGTGCAAGGCGTCGCCGGCGTCACCGGGGTGACGGGTTCGACCGGGGCGCAGGGGTTGGTGGGGGCGACGGGGTCGACCGGTGCGCAAGGGGTGCAGGGCCTGCAAGGCACCACCGGCGCCACTGGGGTGCAGGGCATCCAAGGGGTCGTCGGGGCCACGGGCGGCACCGGGGTACAGGGCTTGCCGGGGCTGCAAGGCGCGACCGGCGCGACGGGTGCCACGGGCAGCGATGGCAAGACGGTGCTGAGCGGCACGGGGGTGCCGGGCGCCGGGGTGGGCGTGGAAGGCGACTTCTACATCGACACCGCGGCCGACGCGATCTACGGGCCGAAGGCTGGTGGGGCGTGGGGCGGCGCGACGCCGCTGCAGGGCGCGACGGGGGCGGCCGGTGCTCCGGGCGCGACCGGGTCGACCGGCGTCCAGGGCGTGACCGGATCAGCAGGCGCACAAGGCGTAACCGGCACGACCGGTGCCGCCGGCACGACGGGCGCCACGGGTGTGCAAGGCGTCGCCGGCGTCACCGGGGTGACGGGTTCGACCGGGGCGCAGGGGTTGGTGGGGGCGACGGGGTCGACCGGTGCGCAAGGGGTGCAGGGCCTGCAAGGCACCACCGGCGCCACTGGGGTGCAGGGCATCCAAGGGGTCGTCGGGGCCACGGGCGGCACCGGGGTACAGGGCTTGCCGGGGCTGCAAGGCGCGACCGGCGCGACGGGTGCCACGGGCAGCGATGGCAAGACGGTGCTGAGCGGCACGGGGGTGCCGGGCGCCGGGGTGGGCGTGGAAGGCGACTTCTACATCGACACCGCGGCCGACGCGATCTACGGGCCGAAGGCTGGTGCTTGTGACCACAACGCTTGCACAACACCTGGAGCTGTTTTAGGGTCAGCCAACGAAACCAGGTGAGAATGGTGGTCGCCTTGCCATGCCGCGTCTTCCACACAAAGTCACGGTCATTGCCACAACAGGTGCAGGCAAAGGACTTCCGCGGCAAGCTCATTTCGTATTCGGCAAAACCAACCAGCACCTTCTGGAAAAAGTCTTCCAGGAGCTGGGGCAAAAGCAGCAAGAACGCCTTCATGATGGCGCCAAAATCGCAGCTGGCCAGAGTAACTCGAAACTCACTCTCGAAGTCGACCGTGATGCTTCTAACCTGTGGCAGTTTTTCCATAATGCCCTCCTCCTTGGTTTTGGTTGGCGCAACAACCCACATACCATAGTGGAGGGCATTTCTTTTACTACTGCTCAGGTCTCCTGATTTCTACGTTACCAAGAACTTGCCAATCGAGGTTTGGCAGCGCGTGCTCTCCGCCTGTCCGGAGATTCCGGTCTAACAGATCGGCCTCGCAGTCGGGCCCTAGCCCTACCTTCGCAAGATCTTGTGGACAGTCTGCTGTTTTCGCCCGTGGATCAAGGCTTTCTTGGCCGTGCGGTAATAGATGAAAGAATATCGGGACTCCACTTGTCGAGCTCGAAGACCTTCACTGCCCGGCGCTGCTCAGCCGTGAGTTCGGGTGCCAGCATCACGGTGGGCCGCCTACCGGGGCCGCCGGTCGTGGTCCGCACCAGCGTGACCTTGATGCCCTCCAGGCTTTTCATCATGCCGCGGGCCGAAGCGTCGGGTGCGAGCGCGATGCGTGCCAGGCTCACGAGCATCAAACCCAAAACGGTCGCGAACGTGTGCAGCCGTAGCGAGCCGTCGGCCCACTGGTGCGACGGCCCCCAGGGCACCACGCCGCCCTTCTTGGCTCGGCGGAACAGCTCTTCGACGTTCCACTGACCGCGGAAGGCGTAGACGATGCGCCCCGTGCTCCAGTTGTGGCGATCCGTGCACAGCACCCGCCGGCCCAGCCGGGTCTTCTCCAGCTCACGACGCTTGGCGGCATCGACTTCCCAATGCAGGGTCGGCGCTTGGTCGGTGCCCGCGATGGTGGGCACGACGAAGCTCGACAAATGTTCCCGAGCGAGAGCCTTCTTGACTCGGTCTTCGAGACGGCTACGCGAGATGCGCCCCTTTTGGCACAGTGCCTCGAGCTTACGCAGTTCCACCTTGGCTTTGATCAGCGCTGCCGCGATTCCTCGCTTTTGCCCTTGCAGCAGCTCTTGGCTCTCCACCACGACCAGCGTACGGTCGAGTTCGCCCACGCTGGTTCGCACGCGCGCGGCCCGGACCGCGCTGAGCTTGCCCGACAGCGGCTTCATCGCGCCGCGCCGCGCGGCCATCTGCAGCGCCTGCTCCGCTGCCTTGTGTCCAAGCGGCAGAGAGATGAGGCTGTAGTAGCCTGCGGCGTCGAGATCGAGCTCCAGTTGCGGGCTCCAAAACCCACCGTCTCGCACCAGCGTGCGCTGGGCCGGCCGCCGCCGATCCTCGCCGCTGTCCAGCGCCTGATGCAACTGCGCCAGTCCCTCGAGGCAGGCACCCAGCACGGCTTGGTCCGAGCCGTTGCCGTTGTAGGTCCGGTACAGCAGCGGCACATGCCCGGTCTCGCTGACCAAGACGCCCAGCCCAACCACCCGCAGATCCTTGCGCTTGCTCTTGGCGTGTCCGCGCTGGGCGAGATCGCCAGGCGTCAGCGAGTCGATGTGGGTGTCGAAGTTCGTCGTGTCGAACGCCAGCACGTCCACCGAAAGCTCGAACCGGGCCACCACCGCTTTGGCGATCGCCAGCTGAGCTTGCTCCAAGTCGTCTTCGGTGACCTGTTGGGCGACGCGATAAAACGCCTGCCCCGTGAACGTAGATCCAGGCAGGCACGACACGCGCGGCAAGCTCGCATCGAGAAAGTCACCCAGGTCGCGCTTGGGTCCCGGCGAGCAGGCCCGTTGAATCGCCACCGCCACAGCCAACTCGCCCACCGAGGGGCCGCCCTTGGCCCCTACGCCACCGCAGGCTCGATCGATGTGCGCAACCAGATCGAGCTGCTCGGCCACCCAAACCAAAGCGCCGACATCACCCAGCGCACGCGTGCCAACCGTGCAGGTGGCACCGAGATCGGCCACTGGAGGGGGCGTAGCCGGCCCGAGCACAACCTGACGCGCCACCGAGCGCCGTTGTTGCGAATCCCACACTGACTGCGCCGCGATGCGATAGCGACGGCCGCCGACTTCTCGTTCGAATATGTGCATGTTCGTTCATGTAGCATACTCGAAGCGATAAACAAGCGAAAGCCCAGTGTTCATGCGGCCCAGCGGCCAGGCGCATGTCCAACTCGTCTACAGGATTGCGAAGGTAGGGCTAGGTCGCCGGTGCGCGGCAGGACTTCATCGGCGCGCCGCTCGCGGATGCGATCGCCTTGGTCGCGAACACCACCCTGAATCTCCGCATCGACTCGTGCGCGAACCACCTGCGGCACTGCCGGTGGTCCGGGTGAGCATTTCGGGATTCACGTCACGACAGTTGGCCGCATCGTGCGCGCTGGGCGAGTGGCGCAAGAGAGCGGCCCGCGCGAGTCCCAGGATAGACGGCGGGGATGAAATGCTATTAAGCTAGACCTGACCCCAGTTCGACCTGACCCCAGTTTGACCCCAGTTTGCCATGACCCCAGTTTGCCAGTTTTTGTCAGAGCTGTCGGCGACGGCGCACGCCGCGCTCGGTGCTCTACCTGGGTCGGCGGGTGTATGTCGGGGCAGTGTTGGCGCTGGGCTTGGCGATGCGGGCGCAGGCGACGATACAACGCGCCGAGCGCGGAACTGCTGCGCGCCAAGCGCATGGCGGCCGGCTCGAGCGCTTGGCGCAGGCGTTCGACCGCGGCTTCGATCTGGCGGTCGCAGTCGGCAATCTGACGCGGGTGGTGCTCCCGGTTGGCCACGGCCTGCCCCCGCCCGCCGCCGTCGGCCGTCAGGACGCAGGCGCGTGGATTCAAGCGGCTTGCTTCATCTCCGCGTGCAACATCGGCTGGATGGTTGCCAACATGGCCTCGATCGCGGCCACGAGGTCGCCCGCACCGGCGATCTCGCCAGCCTTGCCTTGCCGCTCGAGGCGCCGGCACAACTCACCGAGCCCCTGCGCGCCGACGTTCAAGCTGGCTGACTTCACCGCGTGCGCAACGCGGCCCAGTTCGGCTGCGTTGGCGTCGGCGAGCGCCCGGTTCAGCGCGGCGACATGCTTCGGCGCTTCGTCGAGAAAGACCCGAATGACCTCGTTGAGGACCGTTCCGTCGTCGTCGAGGGAGCGGATGTTCTCGAGCGCGGCCTGGTCCAGCGCAACGGGCTTGGCGGGCGCTTCGGGCCGCACAACCTTCTTCTTGTCGCCGCCTTCGCCGGCCGGGCGTTCGACGAGCTCCGGCGGCAGCCAGCGCGCCAGTATCGACGCCAGCTGCCGCCGGGTATAGGGCTTGGCCAGGTGATCGTCCATTCCGGACGCGAGGCACTGTTCCGCATCGCCGACCAGCGCGTTGGCGGTGAGCGCGATGATCGGAAGGCGGTGCCGTACCGGGGCTTCGCGTTCCCACTCACGGATTGCCCGACTGGCGGCGTAGCCATCCATGACGGGCATCTGGCAGTCCATCAGCACGACGTCGAAGGCCTCGCGTTGCACCGCATGCAAGGCCTCCTCGCCGTTGCGCACCACCTCGCTGTCACAACCCAGCGCCTTCAGCATGTTGCGCGCCACGACCTGGTTCACGCCATTGTCCTCGGCGAGCAGCACGCGTGCGCGGATGGTCGGCAGCCTGGAACCCTCCTTCGCCGCCTCGTTCGCGGTCGCCACCGGCACCTCGCCGACCGACTGGGCCAGCGCGCGGAAGACCTCCTGCCGCTTGACGGGCTTGGACAGGTAGGCGTTGACTCCCAGTTTGCGCGCCCGCGCGAGCTCGTCGGGCGAGTGCAGCGAGGTTGCGAGTACGAGCGCAGTGCTGGCGAGCAGTGGGTCCGCGCGCATCGTTGCCGCCAGCTCGAGACCGTCCATGACGGGCATCTTCATGTCGATGACCGCGATGTCGAACGGATCGCCCTGCTGTTGCGCCAGGCGCAACAGCTCGAGCGCCTCGAACCCGTTGCCGGCCAGCGCGCTGCGCATTCCGCCGGCGAGCACATGGCGCTCCATGATCTCGCGGTTGGTGGCGTTGTCGTCGACCACGAGGACGTGACGCTTGGCGAGCGCACCGGGGTTCGGCACCGCAGGCAGCCCCGTCGCCGGCACCAGCGGCAGCGTGAACCAGAAGGTCGAGCCCTGGCCCGGCGTGCTGTCCACGCCGATCGTGCCGCCCATCAGCTGAACCAGGTTGTGCGAGATCACCAACCCGAGGCCGGTGCCTCCGAAGCGGCGGGTCGTCGATCCATCCGCCTGTGCGAAGGCCTTGAACAGGCGCGTGCGCGTTTCCGACGCGATGCCTATGCCGGTGTCCTGGACGCAGAAGCGCAGCGTCTTGTCGTCCTGGCATCGTACGTCGACGAGCACCTCGCCGTTGTCGGTGAACTTCAGCGCGTTGCCGATCAGGTTGGTGAGCACCTGTCGCAGCCGGTACGGGTCGCCGCGGACCGCGGCGGGCAGGCGTTCGTCGATGCGGCACGCGAGCTCGAGCTGCTTGGCGTGCGCGCGCGGCGCGAGCAGCTGAACCACGTCCTCCACGGCCTGGTACAGGTCGAAGTCGAGGGTCTCGGTTTCCAGCTTGCCCGCTTCGATCTTCGAGAAATCGAGTATGTCGTTGATGATCGACAGCAGCGTCTCGCCCGAGTTGCGCACGGTTTCAACGAACGGGCGCTGCTGTGCGTCGAGTGGGGTCTCCAGCAGCAGCTCGGTGAGCCCGAGCACGCCGTTCATCGGCGTGCGGATCTCGTGGCTCATGTTGGCGAGGAACTCCGATTTCGCCCGACTCGCGTTCTCGGCAGCCTCCTTGGCGGCACGCAGCTCGTGCTCGCGCTGGCGCAGCTGCTGCTCCGCGATCGCGCGCTGGGTGATGTCGAAGAACACCGTGTAGACGCCGACGACGCCGCCTTCGTCGTCGAGGTCGGGCACATGTCGGCCTGAGTGCCATACCGGATTGCCGTGGCTGTCGACACGCTGGCGTTCGAGCGGCATCTCCTTGCCCCGCAGAGCGGCGCGCAGCCTGGGCTCGATGTCGGCCCAGACCCGGTCGCCGACGACCTCGCGCACCTCGCGGCCCACGACCTCGGCCTCCGACTTGTGCAGCCATTGCTCCTGGGCGCGGTTGATGTAGCGGTAACGCAGTTCGGCGTCAATGTATGACACGGTGACGGGGATCTGGTCCATGATGATCCGCAGGCGCCGCTCGCCGCGTTGCGCTTCCACGAGAGCCTGCTGCTCGGCGGTGACGTCCAGGGCGAAGAGGTGGCATTCGGTCCCCGGGTTCGGGGCCTCGCCCGGCGGCACCAGCTCGATCTGATACCAGCGCTCGGGCAGCACCGGTTGCGTGTGGCACAGGCGCAGCCGCTGCGGCTCGCCGGCCAAGGCGGCGTCGACGTGGCGCGCGAAGGTGGCCGCGTTCAGCGGGCCGAACAGGTCGTCGACGGGGAGCCCCACGAGGTCGGCAGGCTTCGACCCAAGCCATCCTGCCAGCTTCGGGCTCGCCTCGCGGAGGCGGTGCTGGCTGTCGATCGTCGCCATTGCCATGGGCAATGGCACCGCGCCGCGCCCGGCCGGCGCTTCCTGGGCAGCCATCGGCGGCGCGGCAGCGTCGTGTGCCCGCCCCGTTTCCTTGCGGCCGTACAGGGCGGCGAGCAGCACCAGCGCAAACGCCGTGTACGGAGGTTGCAGCGTAGTCGCGCCCACGAACCCGGCGAGATCCAGCGCCGCCGCTGCGAGCACGCCGACCGCAAGCGTGGCGTTCGCCCAGCCGCGCCTGGTGCCTAACGACGTCATCACGATCTTCTCCCCTTGGTTGTGCGGCCGGGTCGGACCGCGAAGTCGAACTCGGTGAGCTCCGCGTTGTCGAGGTGGAGCGGCCCCGGCATGCGGCTCAGCTCGCCCAGCACGCGCCCCACGCCCTTGCTGCTCACCAGCAGCGGCTTCTCCGGCAGCCAGACCATCAGTCGTCTCAGCGCGCGCGCGATGCGATCGGTGAACTCGGTGCGCGACTCGCCGCCTCGCGGCGGCTCGTCCCGCTCGAGCCAGGGCTCGGTCTGGTCGATCGGTCGCAGGTTCCACTCGCCCAGCCTGCGTTCGGTGAACTCCGGATCGACGACGATCTCGACGCCGCCGAGCGCGTGCGCGATGATCTCCGCGGTCTCGCGGGTGCGCCGCAGGTCGCTGGTGACGATCATCCGCACCGGCGGATCGAGCGCGACGATGCGCCGCGCGGCCTCCGCCGCCTGGGCACGACCGATCTCGGTCAGCGCGAGGTCCAGGTCGCCACCGCAGCGCAACCGCAGATGGTTCGCCGCCGTGGCGCCGTGGCGCAGGAAACGCAGCGTCCGGCGTCGATCGAATGCGAGTTTCATTGTCGTCTGACGTGACCGCGTTCAGCGCAGCGCGCTCGCCGGCGCAAAGGGGATCGGGTTGCCCGGGTACGGGTCTCGCGGCGGCGCGTGCAGGACGGTCCACTCGCCGCCTTCCGTCGCGTTGCCGAGCAGCCATTGGCGGACGAACCAGATCTGGTTGCGATCCGCGAGCAGCGGGGTGTGGCCCGTGTCGGGGATGTGCATGATCGCGATGGTTCGAGCGCGCGCCATGCGTCGGATCGTCCGGTCGAACAGCGCATCGGACTGCAGGCCGTGGATCAGCAGGATTGGGCAGCGCACGCGCCTCCACTGCTCCCACTGCAGCAGACTGCGCTGCGCGGCGCGCCGGTACGCCTGCATCGCGCGCACGTCGTGGCGGTAGACCCGCCCACCTTCCTCGTCCGACCAGCGCGTCTGGTGGAAGGTGAGGTGGAAACGGATGTCATCGCTCACCGGACCGTCGTTCTTCTGCGCCGCACCGATCTTGCGCAGCGCGTCCGCGGGATCGCGAAATACGTAGTGACGCGCGACGGTGTCGGCGCGCCGCCTGCGCCGGCGCGCCTGGATGTGCGGCCCGACGTCGTTGAGGATGAGGCGGTTGACGAGGCTTGGTCGGCGGGCAATCAGTTCGATCGCCGCGCTGCCGCCCATCGACGAACCGAGCAAGGTCACGGGCCTGCCGCCGAGGTGCGCGATCATCTGCCGCAACTGCTCGGCGTAGGTGGCCAGCGAGTAGTCGTCCTCGGCCGCCAACCAGCCCGAGCGCCCACGACCGAGCCAGTCCATGCAGATCACGCGAAACGCGTCACCCAGGTCGGCCGCGAGATAGCTGAAGCGCATCGCCACGTTCGCCACGCCGCCACAGCACAGCACGACCGGCGCGTCGGCCGGGCCCCAATCCGCGTAGGCGACGCTGACCTTGTAGGCCCGCTTCAGGCGCCGCGGCGTGCCCGGCTGCAGCCGGGTGGGGTGTTCATACTCGAACCGGTTCAGCGCGAACTGGCCGTGGAAGCGGCCGACCACACGGCTGGCCGTCGCCATATACTGATTCCAGTTCGCCAGAGCATGGCGCTGGCCGGTCACCGGCGGTTCCCAGGCGACGTCGACCGATCCGCCCGGCACCGCGTCTGCCGCGGCGACGTCACGCCGCACGAGGTCCAACGCCGATTTCATGCGCGCGACCTCCACGGCAACGCCACCGGACCTCGACGGACCTTGCCGCCCCAACGGGCTCGGCAGTCGTTCTGCATCGTTGTTCCCTTCAACTTGTTCGGCTGCTGCGGATGCGACCTTTCCGCGCGCGCCGCGGCGCGGCGCTGCGGCACGCCTGTCGCCGCCGGCAACCGGCAGTCGACGGTCCGTGTATCGACAGCCGCGGCGAAAACTTGAGGGGACGACGCGCGCGATCCGGCGCCCCGCCTTTGCCCGCGCGCAGCGCTCAAGTTGCAGGCGTTCCGGCCGATAACTGCCACCAGGGCCCGGGGCCGCGGCGAAGCGCCGCCCGCGGGCAACCGCGACAGGGGGGCCGAAGCCATGGAATCGACGAAGGGCAGAATGATGGTGGTCGCCGTGCTGGTGTGCGGCTTTGCCGTCGGGATGGCCGGGCTGCTCAATTACTTCAAGTACCGCAGCACCGTGCATGAGCTCGTTAAGGAGCGCATCGTCGTCACCGGCAGAATGGTGGAGAGAGCCATCCAGTCCTCGTTGCTGCTCGGCCTGGAGTTCGCCGACATCGGGACGCTGCCGGGTACGCTCGAACGCGAGCGCTCGACCGACGACTACATCGTGGGCATCGACGTCTTCGACACCGAGGGCCGGATGCTGTACAGCACCGACCGCCTGCGCGCGGCGCGCTCGGTGCCCTCGACCTGGGTTGCCGCGGCGAAGAAGGCGAGCAGTGGGGAATGGTTCGTCGAAGGCGCAACCGAATCGGCTGCGGGCGTCGCGATCGAGAACAACCTTGGCCTGCCCATGGGGTACATCGCCCTGCGCTACTCCAACGAGCGCGTGGAACGTAGCGTGCGCGAGATCGGGCGCGAGCTCGTGATCGCGTCGCTCGCCGTGTTCGCCGTCTCGGCCGCGCTGTCATCCTGCGCGCTGCTCGGCGTCATGGGGCGGATGGCGCGCGACGTCGCCGCCGTCGAATCGGCGCTGCGGGCTGCCGATCCGGTGCGCGCCTCGGCGGTGGTCGGACGGGGCATCTTCGGCATGGCGCCGCAGCGCTTCGCCGAGACGGTCCGCGCCGTGGAGAGCGAGATCGCCGGCCTGCGGGGCCGCATGCAGCGAGGAGCCGCCGAATGAGCACCAGCTATCTGCGCAGCATCTACCTTCGCCTGGCAGGCGTTCTGACTCTCATCGTGCTGGCCGCTTTGGTGGCCAACGCCATGCTGTCCCACCGTGCGTTCGAGCGCGCGTTGGCGCCGGAACTGGCCAAGAAGATCTACAGCGTCGGAGGCTCGATCCGCGCGCTCGTGCTCAAGGCAGTCGAGAACGATATCGATTTCGGCGCGATCCACGGTTTCGACGAGCAGTTCGACCAGGTCAAGGCCGAGGCGCCCGAGGTGTCATACATCGCCATCACCAACGAGCGCGGCGACATCCTCCACGAGCGCCTGCAGGCGCCTGCAGGCGCGGGCGATTACTTCCGCAGCAGCAGCGTGCTGGCGCTGCTGGCTGCGCCGGACACGGCGATGCAGGCCGTCCGGGTCGGCAAGCAGTACGTTGTCACGCTGCCCATCGTCACGCCGCAACGGCCGCTAGGAATGCTGCACATCGGGGTCGACGTTCAGTTCGTCGACAACATCGTGCTGGAAATGCTCTTCGACGTGACGGTCGTGCTCGTGGTCTCGCTCTTCTTGACGCTGGAGCTGCTCCATTTTCTCGCCGGTGCCAAGCTCGACGCCTCGCTACGCACCCTGGGCGACGCCTTCGAACGCGGAGCCTGCGGCAACTTCGCGGGACGGCAATTGGGTTCCGCGGAGGGCGCCTTCGGGTCGCTGTTTGCGCTCATGAACGCCACCCTCGCCCGGGTCAACGCTGCCTATTCGGCATTGGCGCGGGAGATCGAGCACGGCCGGCGGGTGCCGGCGCACGAGCGCCACCCGGGTCTCGCCAAGGCGCACGCGGGTCTCCAGCAGCTGGCGACGCGCTTTCGATTCGGCGAGGAAGGCCCGGACACCACCACCACCATCACCACCGTCGACGAGAGCCAGCTGGCGAAGGTGAGGGCGCCCCTGTTCGTGTTCATCCTCGCCGAGGAGCTGACGCGTCCGTTCCTGCCCGGCTATGTGAAGGACCTGCTCGTGCCGCTGCCCGGGCTGTCGCCGCAGATCGTGGTCGGGCTGCCGATCGCGTTGTTCATGCTCATCGTCGCGCTCGGTCAGCCTTTCTTCGGCGTGTATTGCGAGCGCGTTGGTTACCGGCGCCCGATGCTGATCGGCGCGGCCATTGCGTGCGTCGGCTTCGCTGCGACCGCAATGGCCAACAACGTGCTCGATCTGCTGGTCTGGCGATCGCTTGTGCGCGCTCGGCTACGCCATGGTGTTCGTGGCCGGGCAGGCCTACGTTCTGGACCACTCGGCGCCGGGCAGCCGGGCGCGCAGCTTCGCCCTGTTCGTGGGCGCGATCATGGCGGCCACGGTGTGCGGACCGTCGCTCGGCGGCATCCTGGCCGACAACATCGGCGTGCGGCCGACCTTCGTGCTCGCGGCGTTGCTGGCTGCCGCGTCCATCGCAGTGATCCGGCTCATGCCCGATGTCCAGCCGGACCGGGCCGCCGCGGCGGCGACCCGGCTACCGCGCCTGGCCGAGATCGGCGCGTTGCTCCTGAACCCACGCTTCATGACCGTCACGGGCCTGGCTGCGATGCCGGCCAAGGTCTTGCTCACCGGTGTGTGCTTCTACCTGGTGCCGCTGTACATCTTGTCGATCGGCTCCACGCAGGCTGTGGCCGGACGCGTGCTGATGGTCTACGCGGTGGTCATGGTCGTGATGGCGCCGCTGACGGCGGCGCTGGCCACTACCCGCGAGCGGATGCACTGGCTCGTGGGCGGCGGGCTGCTCGTCTCGGGTCTCGGTGGGCTGCTCATGCTGGCCGGCGGCGCTGCCGGCTGGGTGTTCGTGGCCGTGATCCTGATCGGCCTCGGGCAGTCGCTGTCGATCTCGGCGCAGAGCGCGCTGGTCGGCGATCACTGCGCCGCCGCGATCGCGGAGTTGGGCGAGGGTACCGTCTATGGCGTGTACCGCCTGCTCGAGCGCTTCGGCAATGCGCTTGGACCCCTGATCGCGGGCGCCCTCGTGATCCAATTCGGCTATCGCCCCAGCTTCGTCGCGATCGGCGCCGCGGTAGCGTTGTGCGGCGTGCTGTTCATGGCGGCGGCGCGCCGCAGTGCCCAATGGTCCCTCGCCCCCAGTCCACAACCGTAGGAGGATGACGTATGCAGTTCCGACCCGACCGTCGACGCTGGCTCACCGCCGCCGCCGCATTCGCGCTGACCGCGCCGGCGCTGCCCTCGCGCGCAGCGCCGGCACGCCCCTTCCGGATCTATGCCATCACCTTCCGGGGCATGACCGAGGTGGAGAGGGGCTTCGAGGAGTACCTGGCGAAGCGCAAGGTTCCGGTGCAGATCACCTACCGCGATCTCAACCGAGATCCGACGCGCATGCCCGGCTTCCTCGAAGAGATCCGCGCCACGCGGCCCGACCTCATCTACACCTGGGGCACTTCGGTGACGCTCGGCGTCGTCGGGCCCTACGACGGGGTCGTGAGCGGGCATCACATCGTCGACACGCCGGTGGTCTTCACCCTCGTGGCCGGGCCCGTGCTCGCCAAGATCGTACCGGACGTTGCCTCCTCCGGGCGTAACGTCACGGGGGTAGCCCATGTCGCGCCCACCGCGACCCAGATGCGGGCCATGGCCTCGTACCGCCGGTTCGAGACGCTGGGGGTTCTGTACACGCCGACCGAGAAGAACTCGGTGGTCACCATCGAGGAGTTGCGCCGGCTTGGCCGCGAATCGGGGTTTTCCTTGGTGGAGCGCACCTTCCGCCTGGACGCGACCCGCAAACCGACGGCCGAAGGCGCGGCGGATCTTGTGCGCGAACTGAAGGAGGCCGGCGCGCAGTGGCTGTATCTGCCCCCGGACAGCTTCCTCGGCACGCTCGCCCAGGAGATCATCATTCCCGTGGCCATGGAGCTCGGGTTGCCGACTTTTGCGTCCACCGAGCAACTGATGCAGGCCGGCGCGCTGTCGGGCCTGGTGAGTCCGTACTACAACGTCGGCCAGCTCACCGCGCTCAAGGCGGAACAGATCCTGGTTGGCAAGCTTCCGCCTGCGTCGATTCCGGTCGAGACGCTGAAACGCTTTTCCTACCAGATCCGGATGCCGGCGGCGCGCCGGTTGAATCTTCCCCCGCCGCTGCCGATGATGAGCTATGCGGAGCTGATCACCGCGGATCCCGTCCCACATTAGACCCCTGCCGGCAGAACCCGTCGTGGCGTGCGGCCGCGACGGTTGCGGCTCCCGGGAACGAACCATCCGCCCAACACCGGGGCCGGCGCCTGTTTCGCCGGGCCGCGTCGTGCGCACGCCAGCGCCTGGCCTTCGATGCCGCACGCGACGACGTCCGGTCGAGTTCGTCGCGCTTGCAACCGGCCGCTGCTGTCAACCGCTGTACGCGCGCTGGCGTTCCCCCACCCAGCGGGCGAACTGCGACAACGGCAGCGCCTTGCCGAAGAGGTACCCCTGCAGGCGTTCGCAACGGTAGTCGCGCAGCAGGTCGACGGTCGGCGTGTCCTCCACGCCCTCGGCGACGACCGCCAGCCGCAGGCCGTGCGCAAGGTGGATGAGCGAGCGGACGATCTCGCGATCCTGGGGTGAGTGCACCATCTGCTGGACGAACGACTTGTCGATCTTGAGCTCGTTGAAAGGCAACATGCGCAGATTGAGCACCGACGAGTAGCCGGTGCCGAAATCGTCGATCGCCGTCGACGCGCCCAGATCGTGGAGCTCCCGCAAGACCCGCGCGCCGCCCTCCTGGCTGGCGAGCATCGCCGTCTCGGTGAGCTCGAAGGTGAGCGCTGCGGGATCCACCCGCCAGAGCTCGGCAGACTGCTTGACGACCCGCGCGAGGTCGGGGTCGCCCAGGTCGTCCGCGGTGAGGTTGACGCTGAGTTGCAGTCCCGCATCGACCCGCAAGAGCTCGCTGGTGGCGCGGCAGGCCGCGTTGACGATCCACCGCGTGAGGCGTGGCAGGGCGCCGATGCGGGTGGCCATGTCGATGATGCGTGGCGCCGGGACGGCACGCCCATCTTGCGCCGTCCAGCGCAGCAGCGCTTCGGCGCCGGTGCAGCGCTGACTCGCCGTGTCGATCTGGGGCTGGAAGTGGAGCTGCAGCCGATCGCCTTCGAGCGCGACGAGGAACTCCTGCTCGAGCCCGATTTCCTGGCTTGCATCTGCCTGCATCCGGGCATCGAAGAGCGTGCAGCGCTCGCCCTGCGCTCGTGCCGCGTGCATCGCGAGGCGCGCGCAGCGCAGCAGGCCCTGCGGATCGAATCCGTTATCCGGAGCGTGGACGCCGCCGATCCGTGCGGTGAGGCCAAACGGCCGACGGCCGACGATTACCGGCCGCTCGATCGCGGTGATGACCTTGGCGGCAGCCAGCATGACCTGCGCCGGTGAGCGCAGCCCGGGAAGGACGATCGCGAACTCCGAGCGTCCGGTGCGGAACACGAAGTCGGCTTCGCGCAGGCAGTCGCGGATTCGCGTCAGCGACGCCGTATGCAGCCGATCCCGAGTGTCGTCGTCGAGCGCCAGTGTCGCCGCGCTGACCTCGATGTTGCCGAGGAGGAGCCCGGTGATCGCGCTGGGGTTCGCATCGATGCATTCGTCGATGACCTGCGGCAGCTGGCGCGCGTTGGGCAACGCCGTCTCGGCGTCGAACAGCTCGACTTCGCGCCGCCGGGAGAGGTCGTATCCATGCGCCGCTTCCGCGAGCACGCCGCACAGAAAGAAGCCGGCATTGGTCAATGCGACGAGGATGTCGCTCTCCAGCCGGGAGAGTGTTGCCCGCTCGCCCGCGAGCAGCGTCGCCGCGCCCGCCACGAGATGGCGCAAGACTCGCGATGGCAAGTCCGGCGAACAGCCGGCGGCGTAGAGCGTGAGCCAGGCGCGCAGGAGATCGTCGAGCCACTGGCCGGCCAGATCGCGACCGGGCACCTCGGAGAGCAGCACCAGGAATCGACCGTGAGCCTCGGCGGTGGTGCCCTTGGCGGGCGGCGGAAATGCCTCCCGCATCGCCGCGATGCGTGCCTCGCGCGCCTGTTCACTCCCGCAGTACCGGTCGAACGCCCGCAGTGCGGACCGCGCCCGCGCATCGAGCCCGTAGCGGGACAGGCTGTTCGAGATCGCCCCGAGGTCGATGCGCATTCGGTAGTGCTGATCGCGCTTCGCTTCCGCCGCGCCGGCGGGTGCGAGTGGGAGAGCGCCGTGGTTCACAGATAGAACTCCTGCGGGTCGAGGCCGTAGGCGCCGGGACGCAGGGCGCGGACGATGCGATACGGCGTCCCGTCGGGGCTCGGTGGCTCGTAGATGAGGTCGATCGGCGCCGGCACCGGGTTGAGCGACTTGTCCGGTCCAAGCAAGACCAATACCCGCGGCCTCAGCCGCCTGATCCGGTTCTGCGCGATCACCACCGCGACCTCGCCGGTGTTGAGTTCGACCAGGGTTCCGACCGGATAGATGCCCAGGTACTGGACGAACTCGAGCACCAGCGAAGCGGAGAAGCCGCGCCCGCGCTGCTTGTAGATGCGCTCCAGCGCGCGCTGGTGGTCGTGCGCCGGCCGGTGGGGGCGCTCCGACGCAAGCGCGCAATAGGTGTCGACGATGCCCGCCATTTCCGCGAACAGGCCGAGCTTCTCGCCGGCCAGTTGTCGCGGATAGCCGTGGCCGTTGATGCGTTCGTGGTGCTTGGCGACGATGTCGAGCACCTCGGCGGGAAGGTCGGGTTGCTCGGCGAGGATCAGGCAGCTCAATTCGACGTGGCGGCGCATCACCTGACGCTCCGCCGGCGTCAGCGGCTCGGTCTTCTTCAGCAGCGCGAGGGGGAGGTTGATCTTGCCGAGGTCCTGCATCAGATCCGGCGAGGCCGAGCACATGCAGCTTGTCGAGCGGAAGCCCGAGGTGGCGGCCGAACGCCATCAGGTGCACCGAGACGTCGAGCGCGTGGTCGTAGGTGTAGTTGTCCGTGCGCTTGAGCTTCGACAGCCACATCAGCGCGTCGGGGTTGCGCACGATGCTTTCGGTCAGGGTCGTCACCGCATCGCGTATGCGATCGAAGTCGATCACGCGCTCTTTCGCCATCTCCGTGGCCAGGTTTTGGATGAGGTCCTGCGTTTCGAAGAACGCATCCCGGCTGTGCAGCAGTTCCTGCTCGACCAGGGTTCGGTCCCAGTACACGGTGTTGACGGCGATGCGCCGCGCGTGCGCCTGGCCGCCGACGATCGCCTCCAGTTCGGGATTCGGCGGCAGCGTGTCGCCGTCGCTCTGGGCCGCGGCACGCAGGAGCCGAAGGCGCGCGACCCAGCCGGACAATGCGCCGGCCAGGCGCAGGACCCGCCCCGGGCCCCGTGGGCGCTCGCGCCCCTCGTCGCTGCCGGCATCCCGCGGCGGCACGTTGAAAGCGCGCCGGGCAACCGGGCCCGCGGCGGCCAGCGCGCCCGAGGGGGCGGCCGGCCCGGCATCCGCGCCATCGCCGGCAGGCGCGTGGTCGCTGCTGCCGGTGGCCGGTCTCGGCGGCGGCGCACGGCGCAACGCGCGCAACACGTCGATGAAGCGTGGTGTCGACAGTTGCCCGCCGCTACCGGCCGCTTCGAGCCCGGCAGGGGAGCAGGATTGCCACACCACGTTCGGCGGGCCCTGCGGGGGTGGCGCAACGCCTTTCGGGGCCGGCGCGGGTGCGGCGTACTCGTCGCCGACCGAGCGGGCCCGGTCGATGCCGACGAAGCGGCAACAGGCGCGAACGGCGTCGATCTGGGCCGGATCCTGAACCAGGAAACCCTGCACCAGGAACGATGTTTCGAGCCATGGCCGGTCCAGCTCGGCGACGAACATCCCGAGCCGCAAGTCCTTGGTGGATACGATGTCGGTCATGCCGGGGCCAAATCCATTCCCGTCATGCGGGGCGATTCCATCCATAACGGCAGCGCCGCCGCCGACTTGAGCCGCCTTTGCCTGCGGGGGCAGCGGCCCTCGGCCCCGGCTGGGCCGGTGGCAACGGCCCGCCGCAGAGCGCCGAGCATTTCGGGATTCACTTCACGACGACTGGCCGTAGCGCGCGCGCCGGGCGAGTGGCGCGCGAGAGCGGCCCGCGCGAGTCCCACGATAGACGGCGCAGAGGTAGTGCAATGATGCTAGACCTGACCCCATGTTTATTATGTGCACGACACGGTGACTGCGGTGCCGTGTTACTGCCAGTGTGCGCCGTGGTACGTGGCCCCCTCACGGCAGCGCCACCGCCGCCGGAAAACCCTGTGCTTTCCGGCCCTTATGACATCGTCATCGAAGGCGAGGCGCCGAATTGCGCCGGTTTTCTCCCGCTATTCGAGCGATGGTCAAGGTCGCCCGATCGGTGACGATATCGGCGCGGGGGCAGGCAATCACCGGCGCCGCTGGCGGCGGGCTGGCATCGGAATTGCAAATCAAGCGGCACCGCGCATGGTGCGCGCGAAGGAAAGGAAATGAACACCACAACTATGCCGCCCGCCGATCCCTCGCCCCCGGCCGCCGCCCCGGCCCCGGCCCGTTGCGACCACGACGGGGGGGCGCGCTGGCACTCGTTCCTCGCCAAGCTGCTGCTGCCCGCGATGCTGTTCGCGATGTCGATCTTTGGCGTCCTGCCGAGCACGGCCAAGGCGCAGGCCGTCAACCCCACCGACAAGGTCGCCCGCGATCTCAAGCAGGTGATTGCGGCCCCGACCACGCCCTCGCTGAGTTGGGCCAAAGACGTCTCGGGCCTGCGCTACGTCAAGGTGCTGGTCATTAGCAGCAGCAGCGATCCCGATCTCGTCGCGCTGCGCAACGACGTGCTGGCCAAGGGCGGCTCGGTCTACTTCCGCTACGTGTCGGTGGCGGCGCTGTCGGCGATGCTGCCGGCCAACCGCGTCATGGAGATCGCATCTCGCAGCGACGTGCAGAGCATCTCGCCCAACCGCCTGACGGCCCGCACCGCCAGCACGCTGGAACACACCACCGGCACTCTGGTCTCCGGCGTTCGCACCTATTCGAATGCGACGACCTACAGCGGCCTGGACGGCAGCGGTGTGGGCATCGCGGTCCTCGATTCCGGGATCATGTGGAATCACAAGAATTTTCTTGGGCCGGACGGCAAGTCGCGCGTGGCGGCTGCCGTGGACCTCCAAAAAGCCGGCGACGCGACGCTGGTCGGTGTGAAGGACTGGGTGCCCGGCATCGACGCCTCGGCTTCGCTGTACCCGAACAGCACGACGATGGCGAACTACGAGGTCAAGATCGACAACGACGAGCGTAACCAGACCGACAAGTACGGTCACGGCAGCGTCGTTGCTTCGATCGCTGCCGCTCGCGGTTTCTACCAATCGCCCGACTCGACTGGCATTGCGCCCAACGCGAAGATCTTTGACGTCAAAGTGCTTGATGTCAACGGCTTCGGCCAGCTCAGTGACGTGCTCGCCGGCATCGACTGGGTGATCTACCACGCCAAGGAGTACAACATCCGGGTGATGAACCTGAGTCTCGCCGCCGACTCGACCGAGACGTACCTGACCGATCCGTTGGCGCGCGCTGCGCGCGCGGCGGTGGCGGCGGGTATCACGGTGGTCGCTGCCGCTGGCAACCACGGCAAAGCGGCAACCGGCACCGAGGCCTTCGGTACGGTCGGTTCCCCCGGCCACGATCCAAACGTCATTACCGTGGGCTCGACCAACATCAAGGGCACCGTCGCTCGGTCCGACGACGTGATCAACCTGTTCAGCTCGCACGGCCCGACCCGCGGTTCTTTCGTCGACGCCGGCGGCGTGCGCCGGATCGACAACCTGATCAAACCGGATCTGGTCGCGCCGGGCAACAAACTGATGGGAGCGGCGGCATCCGACAAGATCGGCGGACTGTACAACTATCTCGGCAAGACCTACGGGCAACTCGCCGTTACCGCCTTGTCGAAAGCGAACACGGGCATTGCGCTGATGAACCTCTCCGGCACCTCGATCGCGGCGCCGGCCGTGTCCGGTGCGGTGGCGCTGCTGCTGCAGGCCAACCCCGGCCTCACGCCACCGCTGATCAAGGCCATCCTGCAGTACACGGCGCAGCCCCTGCCGGGCGCGAGCCTGGTCCACCAGGGCGCGGGCCAGTTGAACGTCGAAGGCGCGGTGCGGCTGGCCAAGGCGCTGCGCACCGACGTGTCCACGGCCGTCAATGCCGGCACGATCGCCTCCGGGGCCAACCTGCTGGCCACCGGCCAATTGATGCCCACGCCGACCACGACGATCAACGGTCAGGCCTTCAACTGGTCGCGCATCGTGTTCGCCGGCGGCAGCCATGTCCTGACCGGCACAGCACTGTTCACCCAGTTCCAGCCGATCTACGACCCGCGCCTGGTGTGGGTGAGAAACAATGCCCAGCGGATGACGGTGACCTACTGGCCCGCCGCGTCCGGGGTGCCCGCCAACACGTTCGTGAAGTCGATCACCCAGGCTGCCGCCGCCAACCAGAGGTTCATCACCAGCGGCGTGGTGAGCGCGACGTCGCTCGCCGGCTCGACCTCGTACCGCAACAAGACCGGACTGTTCCTCCCGACCGCGACGATGGCGGGCTGGCTCGCCAGCGGCAGCGGCCTGGTGCTCTCCGAAGGCATCGTGCTCTCCGAAGGCCTGGTGCTGTCCGAAGGGCTGGTGCTCTCCGAAGGCCTGGTGCTGTCCGAAGGGCTGGTGCTCTCCGAAGGCCTGGTGCTCTCCGAAGGCCTGGTGCTCTCCGAAGGTCTGGTCCTGAGCGAAACCGGCCAGCCCAATCCGGTGAACCCCGACAACTCGAGCTTGCTGGGCGAACCCTGAGCGAAGCAGCCCGGGTAGGGTAGTAAACAGCGAGCCGCGCCGACCCAGCGCGGCTCGCCTTTGCGCTTCAACTCCGTGGACGGAGCGACGATGGCGAGCCCTCAAGTTTCAACGCTGGTGGCCGTTGCCTGCGCGGGCGCGCAGGATTCGTCGCACCCGCCCGCGCCACGCGCCTTGTCCGCGAAGAGGTCGGCGATGGACATGCGGCTTGACATGCACGACTACACGCCCCAGGCCAAGGTCTATTGGTGGGGAACGACGCTGCTCGGCACGGCGATCCTCGCCCTGTCGTTCGGCCAAGTCGCCGGCATGGGCCGGACCGCGTTGCTGCAGATCGCGGTGGGCATCGTCGCCGCCGCGCTGACCGGCCTCTACCCGGTGCGCATCCCGGGCAGCAAGACCTCGCTCGCCGGCGCCGAGATCTTCATCTTCCTGCTGTTGCTCCTGCAGGGGCCGGCGGCCGCGACGCTGGCCGCGGCGGCCGAGGCCGCCGTCGGCTCGTGGCGCACCTCGCGACGCTGGACGAGCCGCCTCGGCAGCCCGACGATGGCGGCGCTGTCGATGTACGGCTGCGGAACCGCGTTGACACTGATCGTCCAGCGGACCCCGCTGACCTCGGCCTACGGCCACTCGGCGCTCTTCGGCGCGCTGCTCGTGTTCGCGCTTGCCTACTACGCCGCCAGCACGCTGATGATGATGTCGCTCATCTCGCTCAAGCGTGGCGATCGGATTCGCCCGCTGGCCCAGCTCAAGGAGGACGTCTGGATCGGCCTCGCCTTCGCGGCGAGCGCCTCGATCGCGGGCCTCGTCTTCTTGAGCTTCGAAAGCTTCGGTGCGCCGGTGCTCCTCGCCGTCATCCCGATCATCGGCATGTTCCTGTCGACGCTGCACTTCTACTTCCGCCACTACGAGACCAACCAGCGCATCCAGCAGGAGCGGATCGAATCGGCCGAGCTGCGCAAGGCAAGGGACATCGCCGAAGCGGCCAGCCGCGCCAAGAGCCAGTTCCTGGCCAACATGAGCCACGAGATCCGCACCCCGATGAACGGCGTGCTGGGGATGGCCGAGCTCCTGCTCGGGACCGAGCTTTCGGACAAGCAGCGGCGCTTCGCCAGCACCATCCGCAGCTCGGGCGAATCGCTGCTCGCGGTGATCAACGACATCCTCGACTTCTCCAAGATCGAGGCGGGAAAGCTCGAGCTCGAGCAGCTCGATTTTGCGCCGCGCGCGCTGCTGGAGGAGATGGTCGAGATGTTCGCGCAGCGGGCGCAGGCCAAGGGCCTGGAGCTCGTCCTGCGCGTGGATTCCTCGGTGCCGGCCTGGGTGGGCGGCGACCCGCACCGGCTGCGCCAGATCCTGCTCAACCTCATCGGCAACGCGATCAAGTTCACCGCGGCGGGCGAGGTCGAGGTGAGCTGCCGGCGCGTGGCCACGCCGGAGGCGGCCACCCGGCTGCGCTTCGCAGTGCGCGATACCGGGATCGGCATCACCGCGGAGCAGCGGCCGCGGCTGTTCTCGGCCTTCTCCCAGGGCGACGGATCGACCACGCGCAAGTTCGGCGGCACCGGGCTGGGGCTGGCGATCGCCAAGGAGCTCGCGCACCTCATGGGCGGCGAGATCGGGGTCGACAGCGAGCCCGGCCGCGGGGCGACGTTCTGGTTCACGGTGGCGGTGGCAGGCGCTGAAGCGCCCGCGGCGGCCGCAGCGGCGGCGGACGACTTGCGCGGGCAGCGGTTGCTGGTGGTGGAGAACAACCCGACGAACCGTGCCATCCTGGAAGAGCAGGCGCGCGGCTGGGGGATGCGGGTGGACAGCGTCGGCGACGGCGCGTCGGCGCTGGCGCTGTTGCGGCAGCGGGTGGCCGGCGGGGAGCCGTTCGGGCTGGCGGTGATCGACATGAACATGCCCGGCATGAACGGGATCGAGCTCGCGCGCGCGATCAAGGCGGACACGGCGCTGGCCGCGCTGCCGCTCGTCATGCTGACCTCGCTGGGGCAGGACGGCGAAGTGGCCGCCGCGCGCGAAGCCGGCATCGCCTGCTACCTCTGCAAGCCGATCCGCGAGCAGGTTCTGCGCGCCGCGATCGCGCGGACGCTGGCTTCGGACGGCGCGCCAGAGGCCCTCGCGACGGCTTTGGCGGATGCAACGCCGTCGCTCGGGGGCCGGGTCTTGCTGGCCGAGGACAATCCGGTGAACCAGGCCGTCGCGCTGGGAATGCTGGAATCGCTCGGTGTCGAGGTCGACGTCGTGGACAACGGCCGCCAGGCGGTCGATCGGGTCGCGACGGGTCGTTACGACCTGGTGCTGATGGACTGCCAGATGCCGGAACTCGACGGCTTCGGCGCCACCGCCGAGATCCGGCGGCGCGAGCAGAATGCGGTCGCGCGCCTGCCGATCGTCGCGCTGACCGCCAACGCGCTCGACGGCGACCGCGAGATCTGCCTCGCGGCGGGCATGGACGATTACCTCGCGAAGCCGTTCACGCGCGAGCAGATCGTCGCCGTGCTGACGCGCTGGCTGTCGCAGCCGGCGGCGGCCGCAGCGGGCGTGCCGTCCGCTGCAGCGGCGACGCCGGCGCTCGCGCGTGCGACGGCTTACGCGCCAGCGCCGCAGGCGCCGGGGTCTTCGGTTGTGGCGAGCGCGGCTTCGGTGGTCGCGACGGTGGATTCGAAGGTGACGACGGTGACTTCGACGGCAGCACCGCCAGCGGCGGGTGCGCTGGCGGCAGCAGCGCCGGGCCGCACGAGCGCCGGGGAAGCCATCAATCCCCGCGCACTGGACGCAATCCGTCGTTTGCCCGGCACCAACGGCCCTACGCTGGTGACCAAGGTGATCCACGCCTACCTCGCCGACACGCGACCCCGGCTGGCGCAGATGCGTGTCGCCATCGACGCGGGCGACGCGGACGCGCTGCGCAAGGCTGCGCACGCAATGAAGTCGAGCAGTGCCAACGTCGGCGCCGACCCGCTGGCCGGGTACTGCCGGGAACTGGAGATGATCGGTCGCGCCGGGACCCTCGACGGCGCGCAGGCGCCGCTGGACGCGGCCGCGAGCGAGCTCGAGCGCGTGTTCGCAGCGCTGCAGGCGATCGTGGGGGAGGCGGCTGAGCGGGCGCAGGTCTAGCCGCGCCCGCGCCGCGTTCTGACCGAGATGGGCACATCGTGTAGCCGACACGAATCCCGGGGAAGGCCCCGGCCTGCCCGCCACCGCCTGGCGACCGGGACCTCGACGCAAGACGGCACCACGCGCTAGCGGCAAGCCTCTTGTTTTCACAAGGCGGCGAAGGCGCCGATCGTCCTCCGAAGCGCGGGCGTCCGCAGCCGGGCCGCGCAGGGCGTGAATCTTGCTCAAGGTGGTCGAAACCGCGCCGTTAATGCGTTGGCAAGCCCGCAGTTCCCGATGCTGTCCGAGCAAACCCGCTCGCCGCCCGCCTCGGCACTCCCATCGCGCGCCATGCCCAAAGACCCTTCCAGGACCCGCTCCGACACCCGCACGCGGCCGCGGCAGCTTGCGCGGTCCATCTGCCTCGCGGTCGTCGCCGGCGCGTTGCTGCCCGCTGCGCACGCGCATGCCGCGGCGGAACTCACCGACCTCTCGCTCCAGGACCTGCTCAACGTCGAGGTGGTCACCGCGTCGAAGTTCCCGCAGAAGATGAGTGAGGCGCCGTCGCAGGTCACCGTGGTCACCGCGGCGGACATCCGGACCTACGGCTACCGCACGCTCGGCGCGATCCTGCGCAGCGTTCCCGGGTTGTACGTCACGAGCGATCGCCAATACGACTTCCTCGGCGTGCGCGGCTTCGCCCGACCGGGCGACTACAACTCGCGCGTCCTGCTCCTGGTCGATGGCAACCGGCTCAACGACGCGGTGTACGACACCGCCTCGATCGGGAACGAATTCCCCGTCGACGTCGACCTGATCGACCGCGTCGAGTTCGTCGCCGGCCCCGGCTCGTCGATCTACGGCAGCAACGCCTTCTTTGGCGTCATCAACGTCATCACCCGCAACGGCAAGGCGGTGGGCGGCGCCGAAATCGCCGGATCGGTCGCCACCGCGCACACGGCAAGCGGGCGCGCGACCGCCGGCGGGGTTTCCGAGAGCGGGCTCGACTGGATCGTCTCGGGGAGCTACACCGGCAGCCAGGGCCGCGACTGGACCTTCCCGGCGCTGGGCACGCCGGACACCCACGACGGCGTGGCGCGGGACGTGGACTACGACCGCGTCGCCAGCTTCTTCGGCAAGGCCAGCTATCAGGGCTGGACGCTGGAGGCGGCGTGGGCGCAGCGCAAGAAAGGGGTCGTGATCAACGCGTTCTCGGAGTTCAACGATCCGCGGACGTACACCCAGGACCAGCAGGGCTGGGTCGACCTGCGGTACCTCGGCACGGTCGTCGAGGGAACCGAGATGCTCGCCCGGGTGTACTACGGGAGGTATCCCTACGACGGCATCTATCCCTACCAGAACGAGGCCGAGGGCAGCTCGGTCGTCAACGTCGACGGTGCGCGCTCGAGCTGGTGGGGTGCCGAAGCGAAGTTCGTCTCGCAACTCGGCGATCGGAACAAGCTGGTCTACGGGATCGAGTACGTCAAGAACCGGCAGCAGGACCAGTTCAACTACGACGCCGACCCCCCCGTCACCTACACCGATACCCAGGCGCAAAGCTCGCACTGGGGCGTCTACCTGCAGGACGACATGACGCTGCACGAGAACCTGGTCCTCAACGCCGGCGTGCGCTACGACGACTACGGGGACGGGCTCGCCAGCACCAATCCGCGGGTCGCGCTGATCTGGAACCCCGTCCCGGCGGGCGCGCTCAAGCTCATCTACGGCACCGCGTTCCGGGCCCCCAACGCCTACGAGTCCGACTACGCGTCGGCCGATATCCAGAAGGCCAATCCGGCCCTCGACCCGGAGAAGATCCAGACCTGGGAAGTGATCTACGAGCAGATCGTGGAGAGCCGAACGCGGTTCACCGCGCTCGCATTCCAGAATCGGATCACGAACCTGATCGACGGCGACGTCGATCCCGAGGACGGCCTGTTCGTGTTCACCAACCGCGGCCGCGCGAAGGCCACCGGCGGCATGCTGAGCCTGGAGCGGCTGTGGGAGAGCGGCTACCGGGCGCGCGCCTCGTACAGCTACCAGCGGGCGATCGACCAGGACACCGGCGAGTGGCTCACCAACTCGCCGAAGAACATCGTCACGTTCAACGCGTCGACACCGGAGTTCGCCTTCGGCGTGCGGGCCGGGCTCGAGGCGCAGTACCTGTCGTCGCGCAGGACGACGCTGGGCACCACGGGCGGCTACACGCTCGTCAACCTCACGCTGCGCAACACGACGCTGGCGAAGCACCTCGACCTCTCCGCGAGCATCTACAACCTCTTCGACCAGGACTACGGCGACCCCGCGACGTCGGACCTGGCCGCGATCGGCGTCGACACGATCCCGCAGCGGGGCGAACTGGCGCCTGAAGGCCATGTACCGCTTCTGACATCCTGCCCGCGTCGGCGCATGCAGGTCCGAGAGCCATACCGACGAGAAAGGCCATGGCCGGAGCGCGCGCGCTGGCGCGGCAAGCGTCTCCCCGTCTACGCGCTGGCGATGCTGCTGCTGTACGCGGTGGCCGGCGCAGCGCACGGGCTGTCGGAGATGGAGGTCAAGGCCGCCTACCTCTTCAACTTCGCCAAGTTCGTCGAGTGGCCGCCCGGGGCCTTCGCCGCATCCCACGCCCCGCTGGTGCTGTGCATACCCGGAAAATCGGCGCTCGGAGGCGCGCTGGCGGCCCTCGAAGGGAAGTCGGCGCAGGGGCACGAACTGCGGACCCGGCGCGAGGTCAGGCCCGACGACCTCAAGTCGTGCCACATCCTGTTCGTCCCGGAGGCCGATTCGGCCTCGGCGGCCGAACTGCTGCGCAAGGCCGGTACACTTCCGGTCCTGACGGTCGGCGAACAGGACCAGTTCGCCGCCAGGGGAGGCGTCATCGGCTTCGTCGCCAGCGACGAGCGCGTGCGCTTCGAGATCAATCCGGACGCCGCGAACCGCGCCGGGCTGAAGATCAGCTCGCAGCTCCTTCGCCTGGCGACGCTGGTGCAGGAAGGGAAGAACCCCAAGTGATCAGCTCAATTGCGAAAGATGACGATCCGCCAGAAGCTCGTCGGCATTCTGCTGCTGACGGCCGGAACCGGTCTCGCCATCGCGTGGCTGGCGATCTCCGCGTACGAGCTCTGGCACCAGGAGCGCGCCGTGCGCGAGCGCCTCGCGCAGCTGGTCGCCACGACCGTGCTGCACACCCGGGCGGCGGTCGCGTTCCACGACCAGAAGACGGCAACCGAGACGCTGGCCGCAATGGAGCTTTCCCACGACGTTCTGGCCGCGCACGTCTACGACCAGAACGGAATCCTGTTCGCAAGCTATCGGCGCGGGGGGCGCGACACCTCCCGCACGTCGCCGACCGGCGAGTTCTCCTGGACGGCGCCGCTGGCGGCCCTCTGCGCCGACCCGCGGCAATGCCTGTGGGCGAACGAGTTCCGGTCCACTGCTCCGATCGTCCTCGACGGCGACCCGATCGGGATGGTCGTCATCGATTTCGATCTGCGCCCGTTATGGACCGACCTGCTGCTTCGGGTGGGCATCTTCGCGCTGGTTGCAATGCTGGCGCTGGGCATCGCCTGGGGCCTGGCGCTGCGCCTTCGAGGTGTCGTCACGGAGCCCATCGACCGCCTGGTCGACGCCACCGCGGCGGTGGCGCGCGACCACGACTTCTCGCGGCGGGTGGAGAAGACCAACGACGACGAGATCGGTGCGCTGATCGACGGGTTCAACGCCATGCTGGCCGAGATCCAGCAGCGCGACGCAGAGCTTCAGGACCATCGCGCGCACCTCGAGGCGAAAGTCGTCGCGCGCACCGCGGAGCTCGTCACGGCGAGGCAGGCCGCGGAGGCCGCGAGCCGGGCCAAGAGCCAGTTCCTCGCCAACATGAGCCACGAGATCCGGACGCCGATGAACGGCGTGCTGGGCATGACCGAGCTGCTGCTCGAAACCGACCTTACGGACAAGCAGCGGCGCCTGGCGCGGACCATCGCCAACTCGGGCGAGTCGCTGCTGTCGATCATCAACGACATCCTCGATTTCTCCAAGATCGAGGCCGGCAAGCTGGAGCTGGAAAAGATCGACTTCGTCCCGCTCGACCTGCTCGAGGACCTGGGAGAGCTGTTCGCCGAGCGCGCGCAGGCCAAAGGCATCGAGCTCTCCGTTCGCGCCGACGACAGCGTTCCAGCGGCCGTATGCGGCGACCCGCACCGGCTGCGCCAGATCCTCATGAATCTCATCGGCAACGCGATCAAGTTCACCGAAGGCGGGGAGGTCGCCGTGAGCTGTAGCCGGATCAGGACGGCGGCCGGGGAGGCAAGCGACGCCGCGCCTGTGGCACTGCGCTTCGAGGTCCGGGACAGCGGGATCGGCATCACGCCGGAACAGCAGGTCAGGCTCTTCTACGCCTTCGCGCAGGCGGACGGCTCGACCACCCGCAAGTTCGGCGGCACCGGGCTGGGGCTCGCGATCGCCAGGGAGCTCACGCACCTCATGGCCGGGGAGATTGGCGTCGACAGCGAACCGGACCTCGGTTCCACGTTCTGGTTCACGGTGACGCTGGCGCCGGCCGCCCAAGTCCCTCCTGCTGCGGTTTCCCCCGACGCCCTCAAGGGCAAGCGCGTGTTGATCGTCGAGGACAACCCGACGAACCGCGCCATCCTGACGGAACAGGCGCGAGGTTGGGGCATGGAGGTCGAGCCGGCGAGCGACGGCGAGAACGCGCTTGCTCTCTTGCGCCAGGAGGCTGCCCGGGGAGGGGGCTTCGCCGTGGCGCTGGTCGATATGAAGATGCCGCGCATGAACGGCCTCGAACTGGTGCGCGCCATCAAGGACGACGCCGGGCTGGCACCGTTGCCCGTGATCATGCTGACTTCGCTGGGCCGGGAGGGCGAGATGGCCGCGGCGCGCACCGCGGGTGTCGCCTGCTATCTTTGCAAGCCCGTGCGCCAGGAGGAACTGCGCAACGCCATCGCGGCGTTGCTCGAACCGGCCGAAGGCCGTGTCGATGCCGCGTGCGTTCGTTCGCCGGCGCGGACGCGGTTCGACGGCCGGATCCTGCTGGCGGAGGACAACCCGGTCAATCAGGCGGTCGCGCTCGGCATGCTCGAGACCCTGGGCGTCGAGGTCGACGTCGCCGACAACGGTCGCCAGGCGGTCGATCGGATCGCGGCGCGCCGCTACGACCTGGTGCTGATGGACTGCCAGATGCCCGAGCTCGACGGCTTCGGGGCCACTGCCGAGATCCGGCGGCGGGAACAGGGCGCGCAGGCACGCGTGCCGATCGTCGCGTTGACCGCCAACGCGCTCGAAGGCGACCGCGAGATCTGCCTGGCGGCCGGGATGGACGATTATCTTGCCAAGCCGTTCACCCGCGAACGGCTCGTGACCGTGCTGGCACGCTGGCTGCCGATGCCGGCGGCGGGTGAGGCCGGCACGGCGCCCCATCGGTCGCGGCGTACGCGGCCGTGGGCGATTCGGCATCGGCGCTGCCCCTGCCGGCGAGCGGGGATGCGGCATCGGCGCGGGCGCCGGCTGCGACGGCGGCGGCAGTGGTCGCGGCGGGCGCCGGCGACACCGTCAATCCGCGCGCGCTGGACGCGATCCGCGACCTGCCGTCCGGCAACGGTGCGGCGGTGCTGAACAAGGTCATCCGCGCGTATGTCGCCGACACGCGCCCCCGGCTGGCGCAGATTCGTGCCGCGGTCGAAGCCGGCGATTCCGAAGCGCTGCGCACGGCCGCCCACGGGATGAAATCGAGCAGCGCCAACGTCGGCGCGGAGCGGCTCGCCGGGTATTGCCGGGAGCTGGAGACGATCGGTCGCGGCGGCACCATCGATGGCGCGCGGGTGCTGCTGGACGCGGCCACGCCGGAACTGGAGCGCGTCTTGACCACACTGCAGGCCATGGCGAACGAGGAGAACGAGAATGCACGGGCATGAACCACCGAGCGTGCCGAGCGTACTGGTCGTCGACGACGATCCCGTGCTGCGGATGCTGGAGGGCGAGACGCTCGCCCAGTTCGGCTTCGCGGTGCGCGAGGCAGCGGACGGCGAAGCTGCGCTCGAATGCCTCGCCGAGGCGCCACCGGATCTCGTGCTGCTCGACGTCGACATGCCCGGGATCGACGGGTTCGAGGTGTGTCAGCGCATTCGCAAGCGGTGGGACGCCGCCGCGCTGCCGGTGATCATGGTGACCGGCATGGACGACGTCGACTCGGTCCACCGCGCCTACGAGGTCGGCGCCAACGACTTCGTCGCCAAACCGATCAACTGGCCGATCCTCGGTTACCGGGCGCGTTACGTGCTCCGTTCGGCGGAAGCGGTGCGCAGCCTGCGCGCGCTGGAGGGCAAGCAGGCGGCCATCGTGCGCGCGATGCCGGACATGATCTTCCTCATTCACCGCGACGGCACGTTTCTCGATTTCAAGGACGGCGTCGGCGGCGACGTCCGTACGGTGCACCGGAGGCGTTCCTCGGCCGCAAGGTGGGCGAAACCCTGCCGCCGGACGTCGCGGACTCCTCAGCGGATGCGTCGAATCGGCGCTCTCCCGGGGCGAGATGCAGTCCGCGTACTACCGCCTGCCGATGCCGGACGGCATCCGGCACTACGAAGCGCGGGTTGCTCCGAGCGCCGCGGACACGGTCATCTCCATCGTGCGCGATATCACCGCGCAGAAATCGGACGAGGAGCAGATCCGCCGGTTGGCGTACTTCGACCCGTTGACCGGCATGCCCAACCGGCTGCATTTCCTGGAGTACGTCGATCGCGAGCTCCTGCGCGCGCGGCACGCGAACCGGCAGCTCGCGCTGATGTTCCTGGACCTCGACGGATTCAAGCGCATCAACGACACGCTCGGGCACAGCGTCGGCGACGCGCTGCTGCAGGCGGTGGCGCAGCGGCTGAAGGACAAGCTGCGCCCAAGCGACATCGTCGCCCGGACCGGGCTCGACGAGATGGCGCTGCACTTCGCGCGGCTCGGTGGCGACGAGTTCACGGTCGTCCTGCCGGACCTGCTCGACGCCGGCGTCGTCGGCGCGATCGCCCAGCGCGTGTTGGCGGTGCTGCAGCTGCCGTTCCACGTGGCCGGGCAGGCGATCACCATCAGCGCGAGCGTCGGGGTCGCGGTGTTCCCGGAGGACGGCGGCGATGCGGCGACGCTGCTCAAGCACGCCGACACCGCGATGTATCACGCCAAGGACCAGGGGCGCAACAACTGGCAGCTCTACCGCCAGACACTGACCAAGCAGGCGATGGCGCGGCTGAGTCTCGAGAACGACTTGCGCAACGGCCTCGACCGCGACGAACTGCGCCTCGTCTACCAGCCCCAGGTCGAAGCGACGAGCGGCAGCATCGTCGGCATGGAGGCGCTGATCCGCTGGCAGCACCCCACCCGCGGCCTGGTGTCGCCGGCCGACTTCATCCCGGTCGCCGAGGACAGCGGGTTGATCCTGCCCATCGGCCGGTGGGTGTTGCGCACGGCGTGCCGCCAGACCCGGGAATGGCAGCGCCAGGGCCTTTCGCCGCCGCGCATCGCCGTCAACCTGTCGGCGCGCCAGGTGCGCGCGTCGGAGTTCGTGAGCGGTGTGCTGGCGGTCATCGGCGAGACCGGCATCGGCGCCGACCTCTTGGAACTCGAGCTCACCGAGTCGATCCTGATGGATCCCGATCCGTCGCACATCGCGGGACTGAACGCCCTTCGGCGCGCGGGTGTGCACTTCTCCATCGACGATTTCGGCACGGGCTATTCCTCGATGGCCTACGTCAAGCAGTTTCCGATCGGCATGCTCAAGATCGATCGAAGCTTCGTCCGCGGATTGCCGCAGAGTGCCGACGATGCGGGCATCGTCACCGCGATACTCGCGATGGCGCAGAGCCTGGGACTGGACGTCATCGCCGAAGGCGTGGAAACGGACGCGCAATGCGCGTTTCTGCGGGCGGCGAAGTGCCCGAAGCTGCAGGGATACCTCTTCAGTCCGCCGGTGCCGGCGGAGCGCATGGCCACGCTCCTGCGCGAAGGGCGCATCGCGCCCGCCGTGGAGCGGGCGGTTACGACATGATTGAAGGACCGCGCAGTCGGCGGGCGCGGCCGCGTCAGAACCGACAGGGAGGGTTCCACCCATGAGATATCGCGACACCATCACGCAAAGTGCCGAATACCTGCGCCTCGCATTGCAGCGCATGACGCGGCAGGAGGCGGGGCTGCACCCGGTGAGCTACGCGCTATGGTACGAATACGTCAGCGGCGTCAACCCGGCGCTCAACGCGGCCGTCGACGCATTCACGCGCGACGGCGCCCGCCTGAACGACGAGATCACCTATGAGCTCTATGAAAAGCACATCGCGGAGCTCAACGAGGAGTCGTCGCAGCGCATCACGTCGGCGATCGAGCGGATCGTGACGGACGTCTGCGATTCGACCGCGCGCGCGGGAGACGAGGCGTCCAAGTTCGGCGGCGCCCTCGAGCGCTGGAGCGAGGCCATCGCCGGGCCGCCGGACGCGGACGAAGCGGCGGGGGTGGTGCACGAGATGCTGCGCGATACGCGGGCGATGCGGGGGGCGATCGCAATGCTGCAGACGCGCCTGGATGCGAGCCAGCGCGAGGCCGCCGAACTCAAGCAGGAAGTGAGCCGCGTGCGCCAGGAAGCGCTGGTCGACGCGCTCACCGGGCTCGCGAACCGCCGGGCATTCGATCGCGCGTTCCAGGCGTGCCTCGCCGACGCGCGACCGGGCGGCGCGGGGCCTTGTCTGCTGATGGCGGACATCGATCACTTCAAGCGGATCAACGACACCTACGGGCATCTGTTCGGTGACCGGGTGCTGCGCGCCGTCGGCCGCGCCCTGCAGTCCAACGTCAAGGGCAAGGACACGGCGGCACGCTACGGAGGCGAGGAGTTCGCCGTGCTGCTGCCCGAGACGTCGCTCGATGGCGCGACGCGCCTGGCCGAGGCGCTGCGGACCACGATCGCCTCCGGGCAGGTGAGGAACGTCAACAACAACGAGACGGTCGGCAACATCACGATTTCCATCGGCGTCGCCGGCTACTGCACCGGCGAGGCGGCGGCCGATTTCGTCGGGCGCGCCGACCGCGCCCTCTACGCGGCCAAGGCGCTCGGTCGCAACCGGGTGAGCGTCGCCGACGCCGGCGCGCGGCAGGCGGTCGCCTGACCGTACGCGCGGTCGCGCATACGCAAAAGGGGCGAGGCGCCGCCGTGCCGCAACCCGCCACCGCGAAGCGCATTCGATGCCTGGCCCGCTGACCATCGTCGTCGAGCGCCTGGGCGACGTGGCGGTGGGTCGCCTCGGCAGCCACCTGGGCATCGAGGGGCACCACGCGTTGAAGGCTGCCGTCGACGAATGCCTCGCCGACCCCGGCGTGAGCGCGGTGCAGCTCGACCTGTCCGCCGTCGAGTTCGCCGATGCGACGGCGGTGGGCATGCTGCTGGTGCAGCGGGAGCGCTGCCGGCTGCGCGACAAAGCCTTGACCCTGACCGGTTGCTCCGGGCTTGCCGCCGACGGTCTCGCGGTCGAGGTGCTCGAGCGGCACTTCCCGATCCTGTAGATCCTGTAAGATCGCATGTTTCGCGCCCGCCGACCGCCCGGTTGGCCCTCGTCATGAGCGACCAGACCATCTATCTTGCCCGCCAGCCGATCGTCGACGTCAACAAGGAGCTGGTGGCTTTCGAGCTTCTGTTCCGCTCCACGGCGCGCAACGTCGCCGATCCGACGGACAACGTCGTCGCGACGTCGACGGTCATCGCCAACGCGTTCGCCGAGATCGGCCTCGACCAGGTGATCGGCAACGTCGACGGCTTCCTCAACGTCGACACCGACTTCCTCTACAGCGATCTCGTCGAAGCGCTTCCCTCGTCGCGGATCGTGCTCGAACTGCTCGAGACCACCATCGCCGACGAGCGCACGATCGCGCGCGTGGCCGAACTGCGCAAGCGCAAGTACCGCGTTGCGATCGACGACTTCTTCGGCAACTTCGACGATCTCGACGGGCTGCTGCCGGCGGTCGACCTGATCAAGATCGACTTCCAGCGGCTCGACTCGCTGCTGGTGCCGGTGATCGTGGAGCTCCTGGGCAAGCACAAGGTCAAGCTGCTGGCAGCCAAGGTCGAGACGCCGGAGCAGTTCCGGCAGGCGCGGGAGCTGGGCATCACGCTGTTCCAGGGCTATCACTTCGCGCGCCCGGAGGTGCTTTCCGCCAAGCGCGCGAAACCGGCGAAGCTCGCGCTGCTGCGCCTGCTTGCGCTGGCGATGAAGGAGGCCGAGACGCGCGACATCGAGGAGGAGTTCAAGCACCACCCGAGCTTGAGCGTCAACCTGCTGCGGCTCGTGAATTCGGCCGCGCTGGGGCGCCGGCAGGTCGTGACCTCGCTGCGCCACGCCCTGGTGCTGCTGGGCCGTCGGCAGCTGCGCCTGTGGCTGCAGCTCCTGCTCTACACCTCGGACCGCGAAAACCGATCGCTCAACAGCCCGTTGCTGCAGACGGCGGCCGCCCGCGGCAAGCTCATGGAGCAGCTCGCCGCCCGCGACGGCGGAACGGAAAGTGCCCTCAAGGACCTCGCGTTCATGACCGGGATCCTGTCGCTGATGGACGCCGTGCTGGAGATCCCGCTCGTCGAGATCCTCAAGGAGCTCAACGTTCCGGTCCCGGTGCAGGCGGCGCTGCTGCAGCGCGAAGGCAGGCTCGGCACGATGCTGTCGCTGACCGAGCAGATCGAACGCGACGATGGCGCCTCGGTTGCCCGGTCGCTCGAGCGCGTGGGTGGGGACTTGGAGCACGGCGAACTCATGTCGATGCAGGTTGCCGCGTACCGTTGGGCGAACGAGATCGCCAGCGCGGCCTGAGGCAGCGATTGCGATCGCCCCGGGGCCGGCGAACCGGTTCTTGGGGGGGCGCCTCCAGGCGCGAGCGGCGGAGCCGGGAGATGCTGTGGGAGCGCCTTCAGGCGCGAGCGGCGGTGGAGGTTTCGCCCGAGCAGGCCATCGCGGCTGAAGCCGCTCCCACCGGTGCGGGAGCGGCGGAAGATGTGGTGGGAGCGCCTTCAGGCGTGATTGCCGGCGCTCGCGCGCTCGCCGCGGCGGCACAGCGCGGCGACGGCTGCCGGCACGACCGGACGACTGATGAGATAGCCCTGGGCGCGGTCGCAGTCGAGTGCGCGCAGGAACTCGAGCTGCTCGATTTCCTCGACGCCCTCGGCGATCAGCGTCAGCTTGAGCGACTTCGCGAGCGCGACGATGAGACGCACGATGGCTTGGTTGTCGCCGTCGGTCGCGAGGCCCTGCAGGAACGAGCGGTCGATCTTGATGATGTCGATGGGCAGCCGCTTGAGATACGACAGCGACGAGTAACCGGTGCCGAAGTCGTCGATCGCGATGCGCACGCCCATGTCCTTGAGCTTGCGCAAGGTCCCGATGTTCGATTCCGCGTCCTGCATCACGACGGTCTCGGTGATCTCGAGCTCCAGGGTGGTCGGGTCCAACCCGGATTCCGCGAGCGCGGCCGCGACCTGATCGGCGAAGTCCGCCCGCCTGAACTGCGCGGCGGAGACGTTGGCCGCGATGACGAACGCGGTCATGCCGTCGCGCTGCCAGAGCCGGTTCTGCCGACACGCTTCACGCAGCACCCAACGGCCGAGCTCGACGATCAGTCCGGTCTCGTCGGCGAGCGGGATGAACGCGTTCGGCGGCAGCAGGCCGAAACCCGGGTGCCGCCAGCGCACCAGCGCCTCCGCCCCGGTCAACTGACCGGTGCGAGCGTCGATCCAGGGCTGGTAGTCCAGGAAGAGCTCGCGGCGGGGGATCGCGTGGCGCAGCGCGTTCTCGAGCTGCAGGGCGTTGCCGTACGCCGGCCGCGCTTCCGGCGTGAACACCCGGACGGTTCCGGGGCCTTGCCGCTTGGCGTCGGCCATCGCCGTCTCGGCGTTGCGCAGGAGCTCCGCGGCGTCGCGCGCGGCGCGCGGATAGCAGGCGATGCCCACGGTGCAGGCGAGCTGCACCTCCTCGCCGGTGAGCGTGAACGGTTCCGCCAGCGATGCGATCGCCGTCTGCGCGTGGCCCAGCGCGACCGCGTCGCCAGCGACGTCCCGGACGAACACGAGGAACTCGTCCTGGCCCAGGCGGCCGACGACGCCCCGGTCGGAGAAGGCGGCGGTGAGGCGGCAGGCCACCTGCTGCAGCGCTTCGTCGCCGCTGTCGACGCCAAGCGAGGCGTTGACGCGCATGAACCGGTGCAGGTCGATGTGCAGCAACGCTGCGCCGGCGCGCGCCGCTTCGCGCGGGGCCAGGCTGCGCTCGATCAGCCGGGCCATGTGCTGGCGGTTGGGCAGGCCGGTGAGCGCATCGTAGTGGGTGAGGTGGTCGAGCATTTGCTCGACGCGCGCCTTGGACCGATGGAGTCTCGCGTGCCGCAGCTCGCGCTCGATCACCGGCACGAGGCGCGCGAGGTTCGACTTGTCGATGTAGTCGTGCGCCCCGAGCCGCATCGCCGCGAGCGCGGTCCGCTCGGCGATCGTGCCGGAGAGGATGACGAACGGGATGTCGGGGTCGCCGAGACGGACGATGTGATACGCCTCGATCGAGTCGAGCGTCGGCATCTGGTGGTCCGAGATGACCACGTCCCAGATTTCCTCGGCGAGCGCCCGTTGCAGATCCTCGGCGTTGTCCACCCGCCGAAACTCGAAGTTCCGGCCGCCCCGGGTCAGTTCGGCCTGCACCAGCAAGGCGTCGTCCTCATCGTCTTCGACCAGCAGAATGCGGCAGCGCGCGGGCACGGCAGTGCTGGAAACCTCGTCGGTTCCGGCGACGGGCGGTCGCGATGCCGCGCGGGCGATCGCCGGGCTGGCTTCGGGCTGCCTCGTCTGCACGCCGCCGGCGTGCTGCTCACTCCGGCGTTCACCCTCGGAGCGGTCCTGGGAGCTCATACAACCTCCACGCGATTGCGCCCGTGGCGCTTGGCGCGATAGAGCGCCTGATCCGCGAGCTTGAGCAGCACCGCCGCGTCGTCGACGCTCCGGGTCGCCGCGCTCACCCCCACGCTGATGGAGACGGCGTGCGCGACACCGTCGACCTCGAATCGGGTCTCCTGCACCAAAGCGCGCAGCCGCTCGCCGGCAAGCCTTGCCGTCGCCACGTCGGTGGCTCGGCACACGACCAGGAACTCCTCCCCGCCGAGCCGGCACACGGTGTCGTGCGCCCGGGCATTGGCGCGCAGCGCCTGTGCCAGGGTCGCCAGCACGCGGTCGCCCACGTCGTGGCCGTAGGTGTCGTTGATGCGCTTGAAGTGGTCGACGTCGATCATGAGGCAGGACAGGGGCTCGCCCGAAGCGCGCGCAACTTGCCATTCCCGCGCCACGTGGTCCATCGCAAAGCGCCGGTTGGGCAGGCCGGTCAGCGGATCCGATCCGGCGAGCTCCTGCAGGCGGCGGTTGGCGACGGCAAGCTCGGACGCGTAACGGCGGATCTCTTCCCGGTCGCGGAAGACTTCCTCCTTCAGCGCGACCAGGCGTCGGGCGACGCTCAGGTGGGCGTCGAGTACCGGCAAGCTCACGGGCAGCGCGAGGAATTCGTCGGCCCCGGCCTCGAGCGCCGCAAGGTGCGCGTCCTCGCCGCGATTGCCGGACGCCACGAGGATGTACGCGGCGCGGCCTGCGTCCGAATCGCGCAGGGTACGACAGACCTGCGTCGCGGCGCGCTCGCCGCGGTGCCCGTCGATGACGACGAGTTGGGGCAATTCGTCGACGGCGAGCTTCAGTGCGTCGTCGGCGGCGTCGGCGAAGTGCAGCGCGACGCCCGGCTTGGCCAGCGCCCGCTCGAGCTGACCTCGCAGCTCCGCGCGCACCCCGACCGCGAGCACGCGCAGCACCTGTGGCGGCACCGATGCGGCGCAGGCCGGGGAGGCGGGTTGGGGGCCGGCCGCCAGGGGCGTGCTGGCGCGGGGTGAGCCTCGCCGGGGGAAAGGAGTGGACTCCAGCGCCAGAATCCGGCCCCACGCGGGCCAGGCGGCGGCGACCGAGTCCCACAGCGGGCCGATGTCGTCGGGGTCGATGCCGGCCCGGGCCGCGGCGTCGGAGGTCGCGGACGATTCGAGGGCGTCCAGGCTGCCGGCGCACGCGGCGTCGGCCATCGCCCGCGCCACGCGCAACAGGGCGGCGAGTCTGGCCATCCGCGGGCCCGGCCCCGGGTCGAGCACGGGATCGCGATCGGCGGCAAGCACCGCGTCGCGCAAAGCTGCGGGAATGCCCCATTCCTCGAGCAGGTACGCCCCGAGTTCGCGATGATCCGTGGCGTATTGCCTGCGCTCGTGCAGCACGAGCGTCGCCTCGTCCGGCGCGCCCTCATGGAGCGCACCGTAGTCGTCCGCGTGCAGCGTCGCGAGCGCCAGCACGCCAATCCGCTGCAGCAATCCGAGCGTGAACGCCTCGGCCGGAGCGAGCACGCGGGCATGCGCGGCGCCGACCTGCATCCCCAGCGCCGCGACGACGCTGCCGATCCAGAACCTCGGGTAGTCGAATCCGCGGCAATGCCCGGTCTGGTGCGCGTTGATGATCGACAGCCCGAGTGCCAGTCGACTGGTCGCGGCGATGCCGTTGACGGCGATCGCCTGCGCCACCGACACCACCGGTCGGTGCCCGTACTGCGACGCGCTGTTGGCCGAGGCGATCACGCGCCCGGCGAGCGCAGGGTCGCTCGTGATGACCTCGGCGATTTCTCCCGTGGTCACGTTCTCGCGCTGGACGAGCCGCAGGAGGTGCAGCGCCACGCCCTTTGGGGAGGGCAGGCGACCGGTCGCTTGCAGGGCCCGGAAAGTTGCGCGATCCACGGTCGTTTCTTGCGGTCGACAGGCACCCAACGTGATCAATCCCGCCCTGGTGTTCGCGGCGGTTTGCGGTTATCGGCCAATCGAGGCAACAACTTGAGACACGGCCCGGCGCCGCAGCACCCGAAAGGCGAAGGTCCGAGCGCTACAATGCGCAGGCGCAACCGTCGCCGTTGCGGCTGCGACCTGGCAGTTGCCGGCATTCGTCGCCAAGGAGTCCGATGCGTACGCCGCCTCGCACGACGGGCCTCGTGCTGTTCGCCCACGGTGCCCGCGATCCGTGCTGGGCCGAGCCGTTCCGCAGGGTGGCTGATCAGGTCCGGCAGGCGACCCCGGCGCTGCCGCTGGAGCTCGCCTTTCTGGAGTTCATGGCGCCCGACTTCCCCACGGCCGTCCGGCGGCTCGCGGGCAGGGGCGCGGGTCGGATCGAAGTCGTGCCGCTGTTCTTCGGGCCGGGAGGTCATCTGCGGCGCGAGCTGCCCGCGCTTGCCCGGACGATGATGGCGGAGCTGCCCGGAGTTTCGATCGTCGTCGCGCCGGCTGCCGGCGAGGACGATGCGGTCGTCGCGGCGCTGGCGAAGTACGCGTTGCGCCGGGTCGAAAGCGGGGCCTGAACGGCGTTCAGCGCGGCTGCGGTTCGACGCGGTTACGGCCGCCGCGCTTGGCGGCGTAGAGATTCTCGTCGGCGCTGGCGAGCAGGTCTCGCGCTTGCGCACCGGCCGAGCTGTCCGAGAACCCGAAGCTGATCGTGACCTCCAGGCCGGGCGCGATCTCGCTCCACCGGTGTTTCTCGACTGCGCGTCGCAGACGCTCGCACACCGGGCGCGCGCCCCGGGGGTCGGTATCCTGCAGCACCAGCAGGAACTCTTCGCCGCCCACGCGCGCCACGGTATCGGTGGGCCGGCAGTTGTCGCGCAGGAGATCGGCCACGGCGCACAGGACCTGGTCTCCGGTCGGGTGCCCGTAGGTGTCGTTGATCCTCTTGAAGTGGTCGATGTCGCCCACGGCAACCGCCAGCGGCGCCCCCCCCTCGCGCGCACGCGACAGCATCCGGGGCAACACGTCGTCGATGTAACGCCGGTTCCACAGCCCGGTCAGGGCATCCTGGCGCGCGTGCCGGCCGAGTTCTCGCGCGTGGGCCTCGAGCGCGCGCTTCTCGGATTCCAGTCGGCGGCTCTTGACCCGCAGGAGCTCGGCCTCGAGGCGCGCCTTGTCGGCCTCGAGGCGCGCGTTCTGGGTCTCGATCTCGTTGATGAGCACGCGTGCCCGCGCCTGGGCGACCTCGGTGCGCAGCTGCGCATCCAGTTCGTGGCAGCGCTCGTGCGCTGCCAGCGCAAGCTCAAACTCGCCCAGCATCTTGGCACCGCGATACAGCGTGCGCTGCGCGTCGTGCTCGATCAGCGGCGCGTCGGCGCAGGTGACGACGAGTCCGCGCAAGCGGCGGACCGCGTCACTGGCGTTGCCCTGTGCGAGCATCGCCTCGGCTTCAACCACGGCGAAGCGGACTTGCAGCAGGCGCAAACCCAGGGTCGGCACGAGCGCGGCCGCGCCGCGCAGGCACGTCAGGGCCTCGTCGATCTCCCCCCGGCGCAACAGGGCCAGGGCAAGGCTCGCGGCGCACGCGGCTGCGACGCCCGGATCCTCGACCTGCTGCGCCGCCGCGAGCGCACGCCGCCCGTATTCGACGGCGTCCTCGACCAGCTCGGCGGCGGTGTTCGCGCGGGCGCGGCTTGCGCGCTCGGCCTGCCGCAGGGTGTTCCGGCACAGGGCGTCGAGCGCTTCCGCGTGCCCACCGTGGTCGTCGGTCGCGACGGACGCTTTCAACGCCTGCGCGAGCAGGCCGGCCGCCTCGCTGAGCTGTCCCAGCCGGCCGTGGAGCTCCCCCAGCACCCGGCAGGCGAGAGCGAGCACGCGGAAGTCGCCGTTCGCCTGCGCGATGGCGACGCCTTCGGTGGCAAGCTGCACTGCGGTGTCGAGGTGTCCGGCCTCGGCCTGCGATTCGGCGGCGACCGCCAGCGCCGTCGCGAGCTGCTCCGGCGCATCCAGAGCGCGCTGGGCCGCTACGGTACGTGTGGCCGCGAAGATCGCGCGGTGGATCTCGCCCCGGTCGAGCAGCGAGCGTGCGCTGTCGGCGCGGGCTCCCGCCGCCGTCACGCCGCCGTCCGCGACCCGCCGATCGGCCTCGCCATCATCGTCAACGCACAGGACGGAGCCGACGATCGCGGGTCGGCCCGCTGCCGGCACGCCGGCGTGCTTGTCCACCGCGCGGGCGGATCTCGCCGCCGGGCGCGTCGTCGCGCCTCGCCTGGGCGCCTCGGTATTCCTCTTGTTGTTCACGGCCACGTAAGTCATTGAGATAACCCGGTTGCGCGACGACGGAGCGCCGTCGCGGGCCGGGGCGGCCCGCCGCGTCGATCGTCATCTTGTCTGCCACAACGCGGAAGCAAGAATGAGGCCAGGAACGGGCCTCGCGGGTCTCGGAGCCTTCAGACGGAGGCCCAGCCGGCTCGCGTCCGGACGAAGCGGACGATGTGCTGGACGGCGAGCGCGGCCTCGGGGAGGAACTCGGCGACCTGGAAGGCGTGCGGCACTGCCGGCCACAGCTCGAGCTCCACGTCGACCCCGGCCTCGTGCGCCCGCTCGGCGGCACGGATCGCCTCGTCGCGCAGCATCTCCTTTTCGCCCGCCTGCAGGAACAGCGGGGGCAGCCCGGCGAACTCGCCGAACAGCGGCGAGACTTCGGGATGCGTGTACAGGGCGGGCGAGGGGGCATAGAAGCGGCGCAGCACGAGCAGATTGGCGAGCACCAGCATCGGGTCCTTGCCGTCGAAGGTCGCCATGCTCGGGCTCGCCAGCGTGCAGTCGAGCGCCGGCGAGAGCAGGACCGCGCAGGCGGGGAACGGCTCCCCGGCCGCACGCAGCCGATGCAGCGTCACCAGTGCCAGATTGCCGCCAGCCGAATCGCCGACCAGCACGATGCCGCGCGCGGAGTTCCCGGCGTCGAGCAGCGCCCGGTACACCGCGTGGCAATCGTCCGGGGCGGCCGGGTACGGGTGCTCCGGCGCCAGCCGGTAGTCCGGAACCAGCGCCCGGGCGTGCAGCTGCCGGCACAGCCGCGCGGCGAGACCCGCGTGCGCATTCGGAAACCGGAAGGCGAACGATCCGCCGTGAAGGTGAAGGAGGACGCGCTCGGGCAGGCTCTCGGGAACCGTGATCCACTCGGCGGGAACCCCGCCGAACTCGACCGGAGCGCGCACGACGTCGGGCGGCAACCTGAAGTGGCGCGCATCGAGCGCCTCGAAACGGCGTCGCATCGCTGCGATGTCGGCGTCCGGGGTCAGCCGCTTGCGCACGGCCACGCGCAGCAGCGCGTTGAGCGCGTGCGTGCGCAGGCTGGGCCGGATGTCGACGTCGCGGTGAAAGCTGGGGCGGCGGTGCATGACGGTGCGGCGGTTGGGCGGGTCCGGTGGCGCGGCGGCTCAAGATAGCATCTGCGCGCGAGCGGTTGTCATCGCGCCCGCCTCGGCGAGGGCGGCCGTGCCGCTACTCGCCTCAACGCGCGGGGCCCAGCAACGGCCGACAGCGCGGGCGAGTCCCGGTGGCCGGCCCGGCCGCCCGGCATTCCGGGCTGCGGGTGAGGGCGGGCGAGGTTGGCAGCGGGCGAAAGGGGGGCGGAGGAGGGCGCAGGCACGCCCCACGGCACGCGGAGGCCGGGTCGGAGCGCCGGCCGCGTCCAACGTCCCGCTATGGGCGCGAGCCCCGTGACCGTGCCACAATACCGCCGTTTTCCAACACCCGTCTGCGAGATACCGATGACCAACACAGCAAATCCAGGCCTGGAAGTTGAGCGCGAAGCGATGGAGTACGACGTTGTCATCGTCGGCGGCGGACCGGCGGGCCTCGCGACGGCGATCCGCGTCAAACAGCGCGCCGCCGAGGCCGGCCGGGACGTGAGCGTCGTCGTCATCGAAAAGGGCTCCGAGCTGGGCGCCCACATCCTGTCGGGCGCCGTGCTCGACCCGATCGCGCTGACCGAGCTCCTTCCCGACTGGAAGGCCAAGGGGGCGCCCCTCGACACGCCGGTGACCGAGGACCGTTTCTGCATGCTGAGCGAGGCCAAAGCGTCCTATTTTCCCACCTGGTCGTTGCCCAAGTGCTTCCACAACGACGGCAACTACATCATCAGCCTCGCCAACCTCGTTCGCTGGATGGGACGGCAGGCCGAGGAGCTCGGGGTCGAGGTCTTCGCCGGTTTCGCGGCCACCGAAGTGCTCTACAACGAGCGCGGCGCGGTGCGCGGGGTCGCCACCGGCAACATGGGCGTCGGCAAGGACGGGCAGCCGACGGCGCACTTCCAGCCGGGCGTCGAACTGCTGGGCAAGTACACGATCTTCGCGGAGGGCGTGCGCGGACACCTCGGCAAGCAGGTGATCGCCCGCTACGCGCTCGACGAAGGCCGCGACCCGCAGTCGTGGGGGATCGGCATCAAGGAACAGTGGGAAATCGATCCGGCCAAGCACGTGCCGGGCCTGGTGATGCACACCGCCGGCTGGCCGCTCGACAAGAAGACCTACGGTGGCAGCTTCATGTACCACATGACCGACAACCAGATCGCGATCGGGTTCGTCGTCGGCCTGAGCTACCAGAATCCCTACCTGGAACCGTACCAGGAGTTCCAGCGCTACAAGACGCACCCGGTGATTCGCGCGTTCCTCGAGGGCGGCAAGCGCATCGGCTACGGCGCCCGCGCGATCAACGCGAGCGGACTGCAGTCGCTGCCCAAGCTCGTCTTCCCCGGCGGCGCGCTCACCGGCTGTAACGCGGGGTTCCTCAACGGCCCGCGGATCAAGGGCGCGCACGGGGCGATCAAGACCGGGGCGCTGGCGGGAGACGCCGCCTACGACGCGCTCGCCGCCGGCCGCTCGCACGACGAGCTCACCGCCTACCCGGCGGCGTTCGAGTCGAGCTGGCTCCACGACGAGCTGTACCGCGCGCGCAACTTCAAGCCGTACATGGATCGCGGCGTGACCATCGGCTCGCTGCTGTGGGGAATCGACCAGACGGTCTTCCGCGGCAAGACGCCGTGGACGATGCACCGCCAGAAGCCGGATTACGCGAAGCTGCGCCCCGCCTCGGAGTTCACGCCGATCGATTACCCCAAGCCGGACGGGAAGATCACCTTCGACAAGCTCTCGTCGGTCTACCTGGCGAACGTCAACCACGAGGAAAACCAGCCGACGCACCTCACGCTCAAGGACGCCTCGGTGCCGGTGTCCGTCAACCTCGCGCGCTACGCCGGGCTGGAGGAGCGCTACTGCCCGGCGGCGGTCTACGAGTACGTCGAGGGCGACGGCGGCGCCAAGCGCCTGCAGATCAACTTCTCCAACTGCGTCCACTGCAAGACCTGCGACATCAAGGATCCGACGCAGAACATCGTGTGGGTCGCGCCGGAGGGCGGCGGCGGGCCGAACTACACCAACATGTAGCGCCCGCTTCGGCCGGCGCGTCGTAGCGCGTACCGAAGGGGTCGGGCCCGCGGGCGGAGCGTTTACAATCGCGGGACGCCGACCCTTTTTCTCGTTGCGGAAACCCGACATGCGTGTCTTCAACTTCAGCGCCGGCCCCGCCGTGCTTCCCGAGTCCGTGCTGCGTCGCGCCGCCGCCGAGATGCTGGACTGGCACGGCAGCGGCATGTCGGTGATGGAGATGAGCCACCGGGGCAAGGAGTTCATCGGCATCGCGGCCAAGGCCGAAGCCGACCTGCGCGCGCTGCTGGCGATCCCTGCCGACTACAAGGTGCTGTTCCTGCAGGGAGGCGCGATCGGCGAGAACGCGATCGTCCCGATGAACCTGCTCGGCGGCCGCAGCACGATCGATTTCGTCAACACCGGCGAGTGGTCCAAGAAGTCGATCAAGGAGGCGAGGAAGTACGCGCGGGTCAACGTCGCGGCGTCGGCCGAGGACCGGAACTTCACCTACGTGCCGGCGCGGTCGACGTGGCAGCTCGACCCGCGCGCAGCCTACGTGCACGTCTGCACCAACGAGACGATCGGCGGGGTCGAGTACCACTGGACCCCGGAGGTGGGCGACGTGCCGCTGGTCGCGGACATGTCGTCGCACATCCTGTCGCGGCCGATCGACATCGCCCGCTACGGCGTCATCTACGGCGGCGCGCAGAAGAACATCGGCCCGGCGGGGCTCACCATCGTCATCGTCCGCGACGACCTCCTGGAACGGGCGCTGCCGATCACGCCGTCGGCCTTCCACTGGAAGGAACAGGCCGAGAACGACTCGATGCTGAACACCCCGCCCACGTACGCCATCTACATCGCCGGGCTGGTGTTCGAGTGGCTGCTGGCCAAGGGTGGCGTCGCGGCCATCGAGCGCGAGAACATCGCCAAGGCGAAGCGGCTCTACGACTTCCTCGACCAGTCGGACTTCTACACCAACCCGGTGCGGCCGGAGGACCGCTCGCGGATGAACGTGCCGTTCAAGCTCGCCGACGCCGCGCTCGAAGGCGCCTTTCTCGACGGCGCGCAGCAGCGCGGCCTGGTGCAGCTCAAGGGGCACCGTTCCGTGGGCGGGATGCGTGCGTCGCTCTACAACGCCATGCCGGCGCAGGGCGTGGACGCGCTGATCGCCTACCTGCGCGAGTTCGAGCGTGAGCGGGGTTGACCCGCGATGGACCGATTGCGCATCCTCACGCTCAACCAGATCTCGGCCCAGGGCCTGCACCGGTTTCCGGGCGGGCGCTACAGCGTCGGCAAGAACGTCGCGCGCCCCGATGCGATCATCCTGCGCTCGCACGACCTCAACCGCCAGCCGGTTCCCGAGAGCGTCAAGGCGATCGGCCGCGCCGGCGCGGGCACCAACAATATCCCGGTCGCGCAGATGTCGAAGCGCGGCGTGCCGGTGTTCAACGCGCCCGGGGGCAACGCCAACGCGGTCAAGGAGCTGGTGCTCGCCGCGCTGCTGCTCGCCGCCCGCAACGTGATTCCTGCCGTGCGCTACGTCGGCGCGCTCGACCCGGGGGCGCCCGACCTCGAAGCGCGGGTCGAGGAGGGCAAGAAGCAGTTCGCCGGCGTCGAGCTGCCCCACCGGACGCTGGGAATCCTCGGCCTCGGCGCGATCGGCAGCCTGGTCGCCGACATGGCGATCAGGCTCGGCATGAAGGTCATCGGGTTCGATCCCGAGATCACCATCGACGCGGCCTGGCGGCTGCACTCCGGCGTGCGCCGGGCGCACTCGGTCGAGGAGGTGTTGAAGCACGGCGACTTCGTCACGCTCCACGTTCCGCTGCTGCCGGCGACGCGGCACCTGATCGACGCCAGGCGTCTTTCGGCCATGCGCACCGGCAGCGTGCTGCTCAACTTCGCCCGCGATGCCGTCGTCGACGAGGCCGCGGTGGCGGCGGCGCTGCGCGCGCACCGCCTGCGCTACTACCTGTGCGACTTCCCCAGCGCCGCCTTGCTCGCCGAGCCGAACGTCGTCGCGCTCCCGCATCTGGGCGCATCGACCGCGGAAGCCGAGGAGAACTGCGCGATCATGGTCGTCGACCAGGTGCGCGACTTCCTCGAGCACGGGACGATCCGCAACGCGGTGAACTTCCCCAACGTCGAAATGCCCCGCGAGTCGCCGTACCGGGTGGCCGTGGCCAATGCCAACGTCCCGAACATGCTCGGCCAGATCTCTTCGGCCATGGCGCGGGCCGGGCTCAACATCCACAACATGGTGAACAAGTCGCGCGGCGACATGGCGTACACGCTGGTCGACGTCGACAGTCCCGTCGAAGACGACGTCGTCAGGGCGATCGCGGCCATCGACGGCGTGCTGTCGGTGCGGGCGATCCCCTCCCCACCCGCGGGCTGAAGCGGCCCGTCCGTCCGACCCGTGGTACGATCGCGTAGAACGAGCGTTCTATGCCGGTCGTGCAGCCTTCACCCCCATCGAGCGTCGAAGCGCCGGCCGAGGACGCCAGGGCGCTGCTCGCCGCGTTGAATCCGCAGCAGCGCTTCGCGGTCGAGTACGGCGCGCAGGCGGACGGGCAGGGGGGCCCGCTGCTGATCATCGCCGGCGCGGGCACCGGCAAGACCGACACCCTCGCCCACCGGGTGGCGCACCTGGTCGGCAACGGCGCCGACCCGCAGCGCATCCTGCTGCTCACGTTCTCGCGTCGGGCAGCGCTCGAGATGGAGCGCCGGGCCGGCCGCATCCTGGCGCGGGCCGCGGGCGGCCAGCATCCCCCGACGCTGCCCTGGTCGGGCACGTTCCACAGCGTGGGCGCGCGGCTGTTGCGCGCATACGCCGGGCGCATCGGGCTCGATCCCGGCTTCACGATCCACGACCGCAGCGACGCCGAGGACCAGATCTCGCTCCTGCGGCACGAGCGCGGCCTTGACACCACGCGCAGCCGGTTCCCGGTCAAGGCCACCTGTCTTGCCATCTATTCGCGCGCCGTCAACAGCGAGGCACCGCTCGCCGAGGTGCTGCGCACGGCGTTTCCCTGGTGCGCGCCGTGGGAAGCGGAGTTGAAGGCGCTGTTCGCCGCCTACGTCGCCGCCAAGCAGGCGCAGCACGTCCTCGATTACGACGATCTCCTGCTGTACTGGGCGCAGATGATGGCGGAGGCCGCGCTGGCGGAGGAGGTGGGGGCGCGCTTCGATCACGTGCTGGTGGACGAGTACCAGGACACCAATCGCCTGCAGGCGACGATCGTGCGCGCGCTCAAGCCCGACGGCCGGGGGGTCGCGGTGGTCGGCGACGACGCGCAGTCGATCTACTCGTTCCGGGCCGCGACCGTGCGCAACATCCTCGAGTTCCCGCGCCAGTTCGCGCTGCCGGCGCAGGTCGTCACCCTCGAGCGCAATTACCGCTCGACGCAACCCATCCTCGACGCGGCGAACGCGATCATCGCTCTGGCGCGCGAGGGCTTCCCCAAGGATCTGTGGACGCAGCGGCACTCGGCCGAGCGGCCGCAGCTCGTCACGGTGGCCGACGAGGCCGATCAGGCCCGCTGTGTGGCCGAGCACGCGCTCGCCTGCCGCGAGGACGGGATCGCGCTCAAGGCGCAGGCGGTGCTGTTCCGCGCTTCGAGCCACAGCGCGATGCTCGAGCTGGAACTCGCACGCCGCGACATCCCGTTCGTCAAGTTCGGCGGGCTCAGGTTCCTCGAGGCGGCGCACGTCAAGGACGTACTGTCGGTGCTGCGCTGGGCCGAGAATCCGCGCAACCGGATCGCCGGGTTCCGGACGGGGCGCCTGCTGCCCGGAATCGGTCCCGCGACCGCGACCCGGCTGCTCGACGCGCTCGACGGCGGCCGCGGATCCGCTGACCGCGATGGAAGCGTTCGCGCCGCCGGCCGCGGCGCGTGCCGACTGGGAAGCCTGGGTCGGGCTTTTTCGCCTCCTCCGGCGGAGCGAGGCCGGCTGGCCGGCGGAAATGGAGGCCGTCACCCGCTGGTACGCGCCGCATCTCGAACGCCTCCACGACGACCCCGGCGCGCGCGCGGCCGACCTCGCGCAGCTCGAGCAGATCGCGACGACGTACGCGTCGCGCGAACGCTTCCTGACCGAGCTCACCCTCGATCCGCCGAACGCCAGCAGCGCCGAGGCGGGCGCACCCGCAGCGGGACGACGATTACCTCGTCCTGTCGACCATCCACTCGGCCAAGGGCCAGGAGTGGAAGGCGGTGCAGGTTCTCAACGTCGTCGACGGCTGCATTCCGTCCGACCTCGCCACCGGCACCCGCGCGGAGATCGAGGAGGAGCGGCGGCTCCTCTACGTCGCGATGACCCGCGCCAGGGACCACCTGCGGCTCCTCGTGCCGCAGCGCTTCCACGTGCACGCGCAGGCTGCCTTGGGCGACCGGCACGTCTACGCCGCGCGCAGCCGGTTCATTGCCGAGTCGACGCTGCGGTTCTTCGACCTCTGCGCCTGGCCGCCGGCGGACAGCGCGAAGGCCGACGCCGCCTCGGCGACGCCGCGGGCGCAAGCGAGCATCGATGTTACCGCCCGCGTCCGGGATCTCTGGCGCTGACGCGCCGCGCGTTGAAGATCACTTCACCTGCAACTGGTTAAGGTACTCGAGCAGCGCCATGATGCGGGTGCGCACGTACATCGCCTGGTTGTACGGCAAGTCGGAAAGCGTCTCGTTCGCCTGGATCGTGTAGTCGAACCCCCACACCGGCATGTCGCGTGTGCCGTGGCCCTTGCCCGCACCCTCGATGGTCTCGTAGGTCTGGGTCACCGGAAAGACCCCGCCGTTGCGTCTGGCCATGGTCGTGAGGTCCGGCAGCGTGCGCTTGAGCTGCTCGGCGTAGGGGCCGCTGCCCTTGCCGTCCTTGCCGTGGCACACGGCGCACTTGGCCTCGTACTCGCGTTTGCCCAGATCGACCTTCTGCTGCGCAAGCGCCACGCTCGAGCACACGGCGCAGGCGATGGCGGCAGTCGCTAACCTCACGAGGCACATCGGAAACTCCTTCCGCGTCGGGGTGGATGACACGCCGGAACGTCCCGGCTGGCGAGATCGCTCCGATGCATGGTCCGCCCACCCCTTGGGTTCTGTCAACGGTGCGGGTTCGCCCGCGCCGGGCGTCGATGCGGGCAGGATAGCCTACCGATGATGCGAACGCGGCCTGGTGCGATCGCCCGAAATAATTTGACATAATAAACATTATGCGACATTTTGTTCGGTAGCGTTTCAGGCCGATTTGGGGTTCTGATGGGTGGAATTAAGATCTGTCGGACCGAATGAGATCTGTCGGTGATCTAATCAGCGATCCCACGGTGTTTGGATCGCCAATAGTCCCCTTGACGATCACGCTTTCCTTGTTTCCTCAGATGCTTGCATTCTCTACTTAGAGCGTTGGATCAACTAAATGACTACGGCCGGGCGACCACTGTGTGCGCGGCCGCGGCCTCTTTGCGCGCCGTCACACAATCGACGAGTCAGACAATTCCCTACTGCGCCCAGGAATGCCCGGAGGGAGTCGTCAGCCCCTTGGTCGATGGCCTGAGCGATAAGGTCGACCGGTGACTCAGGAACCTTCGGCAGATTCGGCATTGGTGGTTGGGCGGCATCCCCGTCGGCCGCCGACCCTGTTATTGGCGTCTGCGTACCTGCCGATGCCGACTTGGCAGCTGCAGCGCCGGGACCCGCCGACCGGCCCTTCCGAAGCACATCGGTATAGATGAACTTGTCGCAGGCCACTACACAACGGCTACGGCGTTATCTGCTCGCCAAAGCCGTAGTCGGCGTCAGGTTGCCGCCTTCGTTCTCCCAGGACCTGACCGACGCATTGTGTTCGGCATCGCGCACTGCCCGTTGCTGGCGGCGGCGCGACTTCGAAACGCCCGCCGCACCAGCTACGGCGATCGCGGCAATTGCGAGCAATAGAAGCCAGCGCTTGTCGATGTACATTGAGCACCCATTCGTCGAGATCATCAAGGCGCGCCAGAGCTGGCGGCCATGAAACGAAGGTTGGACGAGTGTGCGGACCGCGTCGGTGCGCCCGCGCACTTACGCAAGCTGAACGGCAAACTGCTGTCGCGTGGTCGGCCGCGTACGCGCCCGGTTATCGAGCAGTCGCGCGCGTGGTTTGCGAAGACACGGTCGCACGGGAAGATTCCCGGAGGCGAGTGACCGGGTCGCGGCGGTCGCAGGGCATCCGTTGTCTGTCGCGCTCTCCGCCACCCTGGTCACCTTGCTCATGTCCTTTCCCCTGCCACTGGGCGCTGCTATTTCGGACGCGGGCGCGGGAGTGCTGGCTGCACAGCCTGCAGCCGGCCGGAACGAAGTTCGATCACGGCCTTTGCGACCGCACGCGCAACGTTGCGCGACTCTTCCTGCATGGGCAGGTCCCGATCGAGGGCTTCATGACTGGTCGCATACGGCTCGTAATATCTATCCGATATAGCGGTCCACACGCGACTGCGCACTGGCATCGATGAAGCCCATCCAGTCGAGCCAGTCCGAAAGATTGCGACGGGAGCCTTCAACACCCGCAACGTCGCCATGGACGATCAGCCCATAGGCGCGCCCTGCCAGGTGCTGCGGGTAGTCCCACCCGGCCATCTCGAGCGCCTTCGCCTTGCCGGCCTTCTTGCCGGAGGTCGACGTCGGATCGGGATTGCCGCCATCGGCGCACACCAGGCGGTCGATCATCAGATTCAATGGACTGGGACTCTGGTACCATGGTACCAGTACACCGGCGAGACAATGATCACCGCATGGGCGGCGGTCCAGCGTTCGTAGATCTCGGCCATCCAGTCGTTGGTCTGGTGAAGCGCGTGGTTGGGGTAACAACTGCATGGCCAGTGGCACAGCGGCATCGCCGTGGAGGCGCAGCCCTTGCAGGGATAGATATTGCGGCCGTGTTTGGAAGTGAGCAGGCTCAGGTCGAGCACATCGGCGTGGATGTCAGTCTGCTCCAACGTGTCGCGCGCGACCTCCACCAGCCGGAAGGTCTTGGATATCTCCCCCGGGCAGGTGCCATCATTGCGTGCCGAGCCACAGATGACTAGCACGCGAGACTGGCCCGCGGAATCGGCCAAGCGCCGCTGCGCATCATCGATACGCCTTTTGTTGGCCACCCATTCGTTTGACAGCTGGTAGCCCGGATCGACATACCCGGGGCCTGCATCCTGGGTGAACGGGGCCTTGCGGCCCTCGGCGTATGCCTGCCAGGCGATGTCTTCCAGTTTCGCGATGGACTGATCTTCCGTCCGGAATTCCGGATCGTCGGCGCCTCCAATAGGGATCACATCGACCTGCCAGGCTGGCAAGCCCGACGCGCGTCTGCGCGCCAGCGTTCATGCATCCAAAGTCGCAATCATCGTGATCTTCGTCTTGAGCAATTTCGACACCGGGCACCCCGTCTTCGCCTTGTTCGCGATCTCCTGGAATTGCGCGTCGACGGCTCCAGGAATTCGAGCGGACACGATGAGGTGGCTGGCGGTAATTTCGTAGCTGGCGCCGACTTTCTCCAGCGTGACCTCGGCATGCGTTTCGATTTTCTCCGGCGTCAGGCCCGCCTCGCCGAGCATCCCGGAGAGCGCCATCGAAAAGCAGCCTGCGTGCGCGGCACCGATCAGCTCTTCCGGATTGGTGCCCTTGCCGTTTTCGAAGCGCGCCTTGAATCCGTAGGGTGCCTCCTTGAGAACACCCGTCTCGGTGGAAATGGTGCCTCCGCCCTCCTTGATGCTGCCCTGCCAGACTGCCCATGCCTTCTTGATCATGTTCGCTCCGCGAGTGGTTGCGCTACGAGGGACGGAAGTCCCCTTTTCTGTTTCAGGTGGACGAATCGCGCCGATTGGCGCAACTGACCGGAAGCTCCTGACCACATTGTGAGGTCAGGGAATCAGCTGTCCTCGGATTTCCCCGCCTGGATTCGCAGCGGTGTGGATGTTCACGTAGAGATTGCCGGCGCGGAAGCTTGCAAGCTGGAGTTCCGAGAGTTTCGCGCCGGCAGGTGCCGAGTACGTGTTCCCATCCTTCGTGAACGGAATGATCACGGGACCGTTCTTGTCCTTTGCTGCCTCATGGATATGCGCGGCGGTGCCCGAGATGTCGGTGGTCATCACGCTTCCGCTCACGGCGCCATCGGCACCGATCGTGATTGTGCCGGTGCCATATCCGGCACTCTTGACGGGCGGCACTTCCTGATCACCGGCCAGCGTGATCCTGAGGTCTGCCGCAGCGGCAATGGGTGAATACGATCCCAGTGACGTGAGTGCAAAGATGAAAGCCGCGCCGAGCGGCCGCCAAGCCTTGCTGCAGGTCCTGTCGCGAATCATGGTGAACTCCTTGTGCGAAGTTGGGAGGTGTGAAGAAGACGTCGCCGGCGCACTCCTGAGTCGATCGGATCGTCCGAGCTCGAGGCGTACGACGGCGGCAGCACCTGCGAGTTCGTGACCCGCGCGCCTACGATCGCTGTCTAGTCCCGCCGACGCCAACGGTCTGTGCGCCGCCGCACCTACGCAGTGGCGATCGCGAACGACAGTCGCGAGAGCCTCGGCAACGAATTCTCTGCGCATGCTCGTACGCGCTTTTGCAACCGTCTTCTTTTGTTCTCTGACTGTCGCTTCCTTGGTTACAGAACTTCCCAATGGGCTGCTGCGAGAACACAATGGCCTTCGGAGTTGTCCTCATCCGCGCATTCCTCGAATTCCGTAAGCCAACTGTGAGCTGGTGACAAATGTCGCGCGAACTCGGTCGGGTCTTGACGGCGCAGAACCTGGCGGTACTGGCTTTCGGCGTTTGCATCGCGGCGGATGCCGACGTTTGGGGTATGTTGACGAAGACGGCACGGCCCACATTGCGACCCAGCAGTTGAATGACCGATACCAGCTCTTTCTTCGAGGTGGCACGGACGCTATGCCTCCCGATGCTACGGTCGCCGCAGCGGAGAGTGTGCGCGCGGCATTCGAACGCACTCCGTTGTTCCAGCGGACGGGCGGTAGCCCCAACATCCATCGGTTCGAGGCGCTGATACACAAGCACGCGACGTTGCAGAACCTCGACCCCGCGTTGGTGAAGGCGGTCATCGCCGTCGAGTCGTCCTTTGAGCCCGATGCGGTATCAGGGAGAGGCGCCGTCGGGCTGATGCAGATCATTCCCGAGACTGGAGCGCGCTATGGCGTCGTGGGCGACGCCAGGCGTTCCGTCGAGCAAAAGCTGCGCGATCCCGCGATCAACCTCAGCGTGGGCACCCGCTACCTGCACGATCTGCTGGCGTTGTTCGAGGACGATCTCGAACTCACGCTTGCTGCCTACAACGCCGGCGAGCAAACCGTGAAGCGTTACCAGAACACGGTCCCGCCGTTTGTTGAGACGCGGGAATACGTGAAACTGGTGCGGCAATTCCTTTCGTTCTACCGCCCACCGCAACCCGCGCCGGCGACTCGGGTTCGCGTCGTCATTCCCGAACGGCGCAACGCATTGATGCTGCCGGGCGACACGGCGCAATAGCCTCCCCGGTCTGCCGCCCCAGGCACTGGTCACCCGCAAGCGTACCGTTGTGCGCGGACTCTCGGCCGTGGGAGCCGGCGCCCTCACGCCCCCGCAACCCGTCGGCTCCATCACGCGTGGGGGAACGGTCCGCACGTAATGGCACCTGGCCGTCCGGCCTTGCTGGCGACACGGGTTCTGCGCGACCGGCGTTTGCCCGTTGCGACTGGGGACAGAGTCGCCCTATCACTTCCAACCAGACGCGACCACTTCGTTCGCGAACGTACAGACTGCGTCTCACCGGAAAGAGACAATTCTTTCATCTGCGGAGGCCCGTTGCCGGTCACCTTCTCAGTGCCGCTCTAGCGCGAGACGCCGGATTTGGCCAAAACCCATCGAGGAGGCTCCATGAAATTGACGCATCGCTTTTCGCTTGGCGTTGTCGCGGTAACTGCAATCCTCAGTTTGGGCGCATGCGCCGGCATGTCGGATCGCGACAAGAATACTGCGATTGGCGCCGGGGTCGGGGGCGTGGCTGGCGCGGTCCTCACGGGTGGCAGCGCAGTCGGAACGGTCGGCGGTGCGGTCGTCGGCGGCGTCATTGGCAATCAAGTCGACAAATAGCACCCTTGCCGTGCAGCTATTGTCTCCAAGAGTCACGCCACTTCCTTTGGCCGGCCGCGCGCGCCCCCGACGCCCGGGCCACAGGTTAAGCCTACGATATCAGTTCGGGCGTTTCGAGCCGCCGATGAGTCGGGGGTAGCGTCATACCCTGACGCTGTTCACCCTGACGCTGTTCACCCAGACGGCGCAGACCACGGTCTGCAATCGGCCCCATTCGACCGCCCAGCAATCGTGCCGCTGCCAGTTGCTGAGCCGCAATCGCTTGCCGTCGAAGGCACTTTCGATCGCGTGGGCACTGTCCGCAATAGGCTAGTGTAGTGTTGCATTCTGTTTGGAGCTTAAGCGGCTATTGGCGTGAATGACCTTCTGCAGGATGTCGCGCGCGCTCTTGGTCCAGATGAATGGCTTGGGTTTGGAGTTGTGCTGGGCGATGTAGTCTCGATGGCCCCGATCAGTTCCGGCACGCTGGTGAAAACGCCGCGACGCAGGCGTTGGTGGTGAGGTCGCGGAAGAAGCGTTCGACCATGTTCAGCCAGGACGCGCTGGTGGGCGTGAAGTGCATGTGGAAGCGCGGGTGCTGGGCCAGCCACCGCTTGCACCGTGGGATGCTTGTGCGTGGCGTAGTTGTCGGCGATCAGGTGCAGTCTTGTCCGCGGGTGTCTCGCGGTCGATCAGGCGCAGGAACTTCAGCCACTCCTGATGGCGGTGCCGCGGCATGCACTTGCCGATGACCTTGCCATCGAGCATGTTGAGCGCCGCGAACAGCGTGGTCGTGCCGTGGCGCTTGTAGTCGTGGGTCATGGTCGCGCAGCGGCCCTTCTTCAGCGGCAGGCCGGCTGCGTGCGGTCGAGGGCCTGGATCTGGCTCTTCTCGTCGCCGCACAGCACGAGCGCGTGCTCCGGCGGATGTCAGATACAGCCCGACGATGTCCTCCAGCTTCTCGGCGAAGTGGGGATCGTTGCGACAGCTTGAAGGCCTCGCACCAGATGCGGCTTGAGGCCGTTGGACCTGCCAGATGCGCGCGCGATGGTGGCGCGCTCACGCCCAGTTCGGCGGCCATCGTGCGGGTGCTCCAGTGCGTGGCCGCCTTGGGCTTGCTCTGCGTGGTCAGCTCCACCATCCGCGCCACGTCGACCTTTCGCGGCGGCGCCCCGCGCGGCTAGTCGCGTGCGATGCCCGCCAACCGTGCTTGCGCATAGCGCCCGCGCCAACAGGCGACCTGCACGCGACCGACTCCCACCTGCTGGGCGATGTCCTGGTTCTGCTTACCGTCCGCCGCCAACAGCACCATCCGCGCCCGCTGCGCCAGCCGGACGCTGGTGAGTTTGGAACGCACCAGACTCGTCAATTGCGCACGCTCGTCATCGGTCAACACAATCCCAGGCGCGACTCGCATTGGAACCTCCACTGTGCATCTTCAGCGGATCGGATCTGATGTCAGACAATAAGTTCCGCCAAGAGCGCAACACTACACTAGGCGTGCGCCGCTCGGGCATCACCGAGGCTTCCAGCCAGCCGCGGAACGCCGGACCGATTAGGTACCAGCGGGGAAGGTCACCGTTCGGTTACACGGGCCGGAGGCACGGTCCTCCGAATGCCGTCCGGTCCTCAAGACCTGTTCGGTCGCCTTCTGCTCTGGGTCTCCGGATAGGTGCGCTCGGCCGAACTGCGAGGTCCCGGTCGGCATACGCCCTGTTCGCGATCGCTGCGGCAGCCGCTATGTTCGATAGCGCACAGACGGCCATGGCCCGCATGCCGAAGATGTGGCCTACCGCCCGGCCGCGGCGCATGGCTCGCGTGATCCTGCAGGCGTCCGGCGTGTGCCGTCATACCCCAAAACGCATTCGGAGTATCGATGTTCGTTCACGCTATCGGCACCGCCAATCCGCCGCGCAGCTACAGCAAGGCCGAGTGTTGGGAAGCCTTCAAGAACTCCGACTGGTTCCTGAAACTGGACCGGCGAGCGCACATCATTGCCGAGACTGTCCTGACCAAGGACAACGGCATCGCGTCGCGGTCACTGGCCGTCAGTTCGCTGGAAGAAGTCTTCGCGATCGATCCGGACACGCTGCATGGCCGGTTTCTGACCCATGCCCCCTCGCTCGCCACCGCCGCCGGAACGGCAGCGCTGCAGGAAGCAGGGCTCGCCGTAGGCGAAGTCGACGGCCTGGTCATCAGCACCTGCACGGGCTATCTTTGCCCGGGCTTGACCAGCTACGTCATCGAACGCCTCGGGTTGCGACCCGACGTCCTCGCGTTTGATCTGGTGGGCCAGGGCTGTGCGGCGGCATTGCCGAACTGGCGCCTCGCGGACGCGCTGCTGGCGGCCGATTCATGTCGTCACGTTCTCTCCATCTGCGTCGAAGTCAGCAGTGCAGCGATGTATCTCGACAATGATCCCGGGGTGTTGATCAGTGCCTGTCTTTTTGGCGACGGCGCCGGCGCTGCGGTGTTGTCCAGCAGAGCAAATCCGCAACGTCGCAGCATCGAGTGGAAGTCGTTCGCGTCGCTGGTCAACCCGGCCGCGCGCGATGCGCTGTTGTTCGAAACCAGGGGCGGAATGCTGCGCAATATCCTGACCCGACCCGTGCCCCGGCTGGCTGCCGAGCACGCCGAGCAGGTGCTGCACACGGTGCTCGGTGCAGCCGGCCTGACGCCCGCGAACATAAGCGCGTGGATCATGCATGCCGGCGGGCGGGACGTGCTTGCCGCGCTGCAGCAGCGGCTGCAACTCACGCCGGAAGATCTGCGCTACAGCGTCGACATGCTGCACCGGTACGGCAACATGAGCAGCGCCTTCGTCTACTTCGTGATGCAGGCCGCGCTCAAGGACAACGCCGAGCCGGGCTGGTGGTGGATGTCGGCGTTCGGCGCCGGTTTCAGTTGCCATGGCGCCCTGCTCAAGGCGGCGTGAGCGGACTGCCACCTGGACCCGTTATGGACCTGACCCTGCCGCGGCGGGTAACCCCGGAGTTGCTTGACGGCCTCCCCGCCGACGATCCGCGCGCGAAGCGCGCCCGCGAGGACCTGCCGCGCATTCACCGGGCGATGGCGACACTGTCGATCGTGGACCGAGCACTGGATCGCGGCACCGTCGGATTCGTTCCGCGTACGCTCCTCGAGCTCGGCGCCGGTGACGGTGCGCTGATGCTGCGCCTGGCGCAACGCCGTCAGACGGACTGGCCGGACGTTCGCGTGACCCTTCTGGACCGACTGCCGCTGGTCGCAACGCGTACGCTCGAGCGACTGACCCAGGTCGGCTGGACGCCGCGCGTCGTCGCGATGGATGTGTTCGACTGGCTGGCAAGCCGCGACGCCACGCGCTGGGATGTCATCTTTGCCAACCTGTTCCTGCATCACTTCTCGGACACTGCGCTGCGGAGCCTGTTGCGGGGAATTGCGGCCCGCAGTTGCGTGTTCCTCTGCTGCGAGCCCAGGCGTTCCGTGCCGGCGCTCGCGGGAAGCCACCTCATCGGCTTGTTGGGGGCCGGACCCGTGACGCGGCTGGACGCGGTGTCGAGCGTGCACGCGGGATTCCGCGGCCGGGAACTCACGAACCTCTGGCCCGACCCGCAGGACTGGGACCTCGACGAGCAGCCTGCGGGCTTGTTCAGTCACTGTTTTCTCGCCCTCCGGAAAGGGCGGTAGGTGACCACCCGCTACGACGCGATCATTGTCGGAGGTGGCCCCTCCGGCGCTACGTCTGCCGTGCTCCTGGCGCAGGCAGGATGGCGGGTTGCGGTTGTCGAGAAGGCGGAGTTTCCGCGGCGCAAAGTCTGTGGCGAGTTCATTTCCGAGACGACCTGGCCGCTGTTGGAGCAATTGGGCGTGGCCGGTCCGTTGCTGGAGCTCGCCGGGCCGCTTGTCCGCCGCGTCGGCATCTATGCCGGCGCGGCGATGGTGACCGCCCATTGGCTTCTCCGTACGACGGGGGCGGACGGTGGCCGGGCGGTGGGCCGTGAGCATCTCGACGCGCTGCTGCTCCGGCGCGCCGCTGCTGCCGGGGCCGACGTGTTTCAGCCCTGGGCGTTGTCGCCGTTTGTCGCGCACGACGGCGGCCACGAGTGCACGCTTGTCGACAAGGTCACGCGGCAGTCCCGCGTCCTGACGGTCGCGGCTGATCATTGCCGCGCACGGCTCCTGGGAATCCGGCCCGATGCCGACGCAGGATTTCGCCGACCGCCGCGGGCTTCGGACCTGTTCGCCTTCAAGGCTCATTTCACTAACAGCGCGCTGCCACCGGATCTGATGCCGCTGCTCGCCTTTCCGGGTGGCTATGGCGGTATGGTGCACACCGACGGGGTCGCGTCAGTCTGTCGTGCTGCATTCGCCGCGACCGACTCGATCGATGCCGGCGACAATGGCCGGGCGTAAGAGCCGGCGCAGCCGTCCTCGCTCATATCGAGTCGTCGTGCAAGGGTGTCGCGCTGGCGCTGGCGTCGGCGAAGCTTGATGGCGTTTGGTTTTCGTCCGGTCCGCTGCGGACCGGCATTCGCACTTTCGGCTGCGATGGCATCTTTGCGGTCGGCAACGCCGCCGCCGAAGCGCACCCCATTGTCGCCGAAGGCATCAGCATGGCCATCCAATCTGCGACCTTGTTGTGCGAGCAGCTGCTTGCGCGCCCGGAATTGCGCTGCGACCTGCACCTTCGAGCCAGGCACAGGCGAATCCGGCGTGACTACGCGCTGGCGTGGCGCAGAAACTTTTCACGGCGCTTGCACATGGCCGCTGCCTTCGCGCACCTGTTCATGCGGCCGGTCTCCACGCGCATCGCGTCACGCTTGCTGAAGCGCTTCCCGCAACTCCTGACCGAAGGCGCGCGCCGGAGCGGCAAGGCGCAGCCGCTGCGCGGCGCCGCGCCTTTTGGCGCGGCGCGGACATGAGCAGCAATGCCGCTGTCTGAACGCCTGCTTCCTGCCTGGGCGATCCCGTGACGACACGCAGGCATTTCCTGGAGAACCCCCGATGACTACGCTGCAATCCATGCAAGCCATGCTGCAAGCCAATTTCGATCTGGCTCCCGAAGTCCTGCAGCCGTCGGCGAAACTCGAAGATCTCGCCATCGATTCGCTGTCCGTGATCGAAGTGATGTTCGCCGTCGAGGACGAGTTCAAGGTCACCGTGCCGCTCCAGAGCCTGCGGCTGCAGGCGGAAATCAGAACCGTGGGCGACCTGGTCGCCTACGTCGATAAGCTCATCGCCGAACAGCATCCCGCCATGGCGGGAGGAGCAGTCACGTCTTGAGACGCGTGGCCGTCACCGGAATCGGTGTTATTTCGCCGCTGGGCAACGCCCGGGGAATTCTTCGACAGTCTCGCGTGCGGACGCTCGGGAATCGTCGGCTGCCTGCGCCCGGGCAGACCGGCAACCAGGTCCTCGAAACCCCCAGGACCCATATCGGCGGCGCCGTGTCGTTCGACGGCGCCCGCTTTTTTCCCGCCCCGAGGCTGCGCATGCTGGATCGGGTCAGCCAGTTTGCGCTGGCGGCAGCCGCCGAAGCGGTGCGCGACGCCGGCATGGTCTTCGACCCCACGGACCGCCAGCGTTCGGGCGTCTTTGTCGGCACCGGCATGGGCGGCGCGCAAACCACGGACGATGGCTATTTCACGCTGTATGCGGAAGGCTCCGATCGCGTCAAGCCTTACAGCGTGCTGATGGCCATGACCAACGCCGCGGCATCATGGATCGGCATCGAGTATGGCTTGACGGGACCGAACCTGACCTATTCCACCGCCTGCTCCTCGTCTGCGGTGGCGATCGGCGAGGCCGCGCGCCGCATCGCCACCGGCGAGGTCGACGTGATGATTGCCGGCGGAACCGAGGCGCCGCTCAACTACGGGACGCTGGTCGCCTGGGATGCCTTGAAGACGCTGGCCACCGAAGACCCGCGCGATCCCGGCGCATCGTGCAAGCCCTTCGCCAAGGACCGGACGGGCCTGGTGCTCGGAGAAGGTGCGGCCATCGTGGTGCTGGAAGACTGGCAGCATGCGCAGGCACGGGGCGCGGCATTCGTGCCGAACTCGCGGGCTACGGTCTGTGTACCGATGCCTCGCATATCACGCGGCCCACAGTCGAAGGCCAGGCGACCGCGATGCGGCGGGCACTGGAATCCGCAGCGATGCAGCCCGAAGACATCGGGTACATCAACGCGCATGGCACGGCAACCCTCGCCAATGACACGGTCGAAAGCGCGGCGATCAAGCAGGTCTTCGGCGCTCGCGCATATCGCATTCCGGTGAGCTCGACCAAGTCCATGCACGGGCATCTTCTCGGCGCAGCCGGCGCCCTTGAGTTCGTGGCGGCTGTGCTTGCGCTGGAGCGGCAGATCATTCCGCCCACCATCAATCTGGACCTGCCCGATCCCGAATGCGATCTCGACTACGTGCCCGGCGAGGCCAGAGCCGGTGTCGATCTCGCTGCCGTCATGTCGAACTCGTTTGCGTTCGGCGGCACCAACGCGGTCCTCATTTGCCGCGCGGTCAGGGGTGACTTCCCTTTTTTTTTTTGCGCGGCGCCGCGCCCGCTCCTCACCGGAACTCAAAATGTCTTTCGCCATCTGGGCACTCATCGCCGGCGCCATTCTGCTCACCATGGCGCTGCTGGGGACGCTCCTCGAGCGGCTGCCCCTGAGTCCGGCATCCTGTATCTCGCCATCGGCTACGCGCTCGGCCCGGCGGGATGGGCGCTCATGTCGCCCGACCCTCTCCTCCACTCGGTCGAGCTGGAAACGATGGCGGAGATCGCGCTGCTCATCTCGCTGTTTTCGGTTGGACTGAAGCTCGGTGTGCCGCTGCGCGACAGACGCTGGTACCTGCCGCTGCGGCTGGCATTCCCGTCGATGGCATTGACCGTGATCCTGGTCACGGCCATCAGCGTATTCCTGCTCGGATTGCCGGTGGGGGCGGCAATCCTGCTGCGCCGCGATGCTGGCGCCCACCGATCCCGTCCTCGCGTCGGACGTGCAGGTCGAACACTCGTCCGATCGCGACCGTCTCCGGTTTGGCCTGACTGCCGAGGGTGGCCTCAACGACGGCGCCGCCTTCCCGCTCGTGCTGCTCGCGGCGAGTTCGGTCTGCTGGGCCTCCACGATTTCGGCAGCATCTGGCGCTGGTTCGCGGTCGACGTCGTCTGGTCCATCCTCGGCGATGGCGATCGGCGGTGCCCTGGGGGTACTGATCGGCAAGCTGGTCCTCTACCTGCGCACTCGACATCAGGAAGCGGTCGGCCTCGACGAATTTCTTGCGCTTGGGTTGATCGCAATAGCCTTCGGTGTCGCACAACTCAGCATGACCTCAGGCTTTCTCGCCGTGTTCACGGCGGGCCTGGCGCTGCAGCGCATCAAGGCGCATTCGAGGGCCGACACGCCATTGCCGAGCGCAGCAAAGGTCACGATGACTCTGGGCGCCGAAGGCGAAAAGGAAATTGCCACCGACGTCCGGCACGCCGGCGCCTACATGATGGACGCGGTCCTGAGCTTCAATGGACAACTCGAGCAGCTAGCCGAACTGGTGGTGGTCATGGTGGCCGGCGCGATGTTGTCCTACACCTATTTTCCCGAACGGGCGATCTGGTTCCTGCTGCTGCTGTTCTTCGTTGCCCGGCCGCTTTCCGTTTGGTTGGGACTCCTGGGGGCAACGAGTGTATCGCGCGATCAACGCGTCCTGCTTTCCTGGTTCGGCATCCGCGGCGTGGGGTCGATCTTCTACCTGATGTACGCAATCAATCACGGCCTGCCGGCGCCTTTGGCGAACGAGCTGATCGCCATCACGTTGACGACCGTGGCCGCATCGATCCTGCTCCACGGAATTTCGGTGACGCCGTTGATGGCTCTATATGCAAGACGGAGAACACGCAGCCGCCAGTGAGTGCCAGCGCACAGACGATTTTACGCAGGCCGCATATCGTGCGCACCTGCTCACTTCGCACGGGTCGCGCCAAGGAGAATGTACATGGACGAGTACCGCCTACACGTTTCGGAAGTATTTGCCCGTGCCAAGGAAGCTCGTCCTCCACCCGGGGCGTCGAGTTACAGCTTTCATTGTATCATCCACGACCTGAGCTTCGGGAACGCAATCGCCCGCGTCACCGAGGCACTCGGGACCGAAGGATTCGGTGTCCTCACCGATATCGACGTTCAGGCTACGATGAAAGCCAAACTCGGCATCGATGTGCGCCCGTACAGGATTCTCGGTGCATGCAGTCCGGCGCTCGCCCACCGGGCCCTTCGCGCCGAGCCCGATATCGGGTTGTTGCTGCCGTGCAATGTGGTCGTGCGTGAGGAGGCTAGTGGGCGCCTCATTGTCGGTTTCATGGATCCGGTCGCGGTACTGCAGTTGACCGACGATCCCGAGGTCGGCCGCGTGGCGTACGAGGTTCGCCAGAAGCTCGAGCGGGTGCGTTCAGCGCTTGCCAGCCAGCATCCTGGTCCCGTGCCGGCCTCAAGGCGGTCGGTAGACTCCGCAACCCTGATAAATGGATGAATTGCAAGGCCACTGGTGGTCGATGCCGACGCGGAGGCAGTGGAGGACGCACGGCCATGCCAACGCAACTGCACTTACCGGTCCAGCCGGGTCACGGCGAAGCGATCAACGCGGTGCTGTCGATCGTACGCGACGACCAGAAAGTCGCCTACTTCGCCTCGGGCATTCCGGTGTTCGTCCACGGTGCGCATGACGCCACCGGCCAGCGCTTGGCGGCGGTGCAAATGATCGAGCTGGGGCTGGCCCGGCAAGAGGAGCTCAGCGCAGCGTTGGCCGTCAATCGGACGACGCTGTATCGGCGGAGTCGGAAGGTCAAGGCCGAGGGGTTGCTGGGGGTCGTTGGGAGCAAGCGTGGTCCGCGCGGCCCGCATCGCTTCACGGAGGAGAAGCGGGCCCAGGCGCAAGCGTTGCTGCGCGCGGGGCGCTCGATTCGACAAGCGGCGAAGGAAGTGGGGGTGAACGAGGCGACGGTGCGGCTGGCGATCCACCGGGGCGAGTTGGAGCGGGGTGCAGTCCAGGCGCGGTCGGGGCCGGGCGAGCGCAGTCGGCGGGCGGCGGCCAGCGCCGGGGGGGTGGCGGTAGCACGGCATACGGAGCGGGCGCTGGCGCGCATGGGGGCGTTGCCGGAAGCGGCGCCGGTGTTCGTGGCCGCCGAGGGGGTTCGCTATGGCGGTGCGTTGCTGGCGCTGCCGGTGATATTGGCGCTCCGGACATGGGCGTGAAGATTTATGCAACGCTGGGGGCCTCGTAGACCAGCATGAGGTCGGTGCCGGGGTAGCGGATTTCGAGGGCGTTGAGGGTCGCGCACAAGCTGGCCAACGCACGGCTGTGGCGGGGATTGGCCTGCGCGTGGACGCGGACCACGGCAAGCGCTTCGCGCTCGGTTGCGGCACCATGTCGGGGCTGCTGGCGACCATCATAAGATCAGGGCGCGGCCGTCGTCCTCGGTCCGAACTCCCGGCTCGGCCTGTGAGCGCACCAGAGTCGCTCGGCGCCCCAGCTGCCAGCATCTTGATGGTGTCGGTGAGGTGCTTCGCTCCCGGGGCGAACTTGACGATGAACTCCTCCTCGCTCAGCGCGCTGACCGGGACACTCGCTTCGGCAGTTCGGCAATCTAGGCGCGCAGGGCGCCACAGCGCGCTTGCGCGGCGCCCGGTTGCCGCCCCGGCCGGACTTGCGCAATCTTGAAGCCGCGCATGGTGCGATGCTCCGCCTCGCGGTTGGCGAGTGCCGCCTGACCGTAGGCCTGGGTCAGCTCCTTGAGGGCGGCGCGGCTGGCCCGCAACTCGGCGGCCAGGGCCTTGCGGGCCGGGTTGGGTACGGTCCGGGTCGGATCGACCGGCTCGACCTGGTAGTTCACCAACGCATCCAAGGCAAAGTGCTGGCGCATGTAGCGGAAGAAGTTCTCCTGGGTCCAGCGCTCGAACATGCGATAGGCCACGACCTCGATCGGCCAGTCCCGGCGCGTGGTCAGGATGGCGGTCTGATGGCCGCTGTCACACCAGCGGCGCACCTCGCGCATCCGAAAGCCCGGCAGGACGGTGACCAGGCGCTCGGCGAGTTGATAGCGGACGGGGCGCCCGTCGATCGTGGCTTCGACGGTGCGAAACACACGCGCTCGCCAGGGCCGGTACTTGCCCTTGCGGTAGGTCAGGACGTCAAAGCCATCGGCCCAGGCTTCCCGGAAGAACTTCGGACTCCAGCCCTCACGATCGAACGCTACCGTCACCCGGCGGTCGCCCACCAAGGTCCGCACTTGCGGCAGGATTTCCCGCCGCAGCATGGCCAGCAGATTGTCATTGGCCGGCGCACTGACCACGAACAGCGGCTGGGCATCCTGCTGATTCACCCACACATCGGTGGTCGCCGGCAGGCAGAGGCGGCGCCGGGCACACCACGCCTTCGGCAGCGGGTGCGCCGTCCCATGATAGGGGCGCACATGCCCATCGACATAGAGCACGCCCACCGCCTCCGCTTGCTCGTCCACCCAGCGATTCATCGACCAACTCGATCTGTCCGAGCTCACTCGGCAGTACGCCGGCCGTGGCTCCAAAGCGCACCATCCTGCGACGCTGCTGGCGATTCTGGTCTACGGCTACGCCACGGGGGTGTTCTCCAGCCGCAAGCTCGAACGTGCCACCTATGACTCGGTGGCCTTTCGCTACATCGCTGCGGGCAGCCATCCCGATCACGACACACTGGCCAACTTCCGGCGCCGCTTTCTGGGTGCGATCCAGGCCCTGTTCGTGCAGGTGCTCGAGTTGGCCAAGGAGATGAAGCTGCTCAAGGTGGGCACGGTGTGTCTGGACGGCACCAAGATCCACGCCAACGCCTCGCGCCACAGCGCGCTGTCGCATGGCCACATCGAGCAGCTCGAAGTCCAGCTGCAGGCGGAAGTCGCGGAACTGTTCGCCTTGGCCGAAGCGGCCGATCAGTCGATCCTTCCGGACGGCGTGAGCCTGCCCGAGGAGATCAAGCGGCGCGAAGACCGACTGGCCGCGATGGCGCTGGCCAAGACCAAGATCGCGGCGCGAGCCGCCGAGCGCCATGCGCGCGAGCAGCAGGCGTACGAACAGAAGATGGCCGCGCGCGCGGCCAAGCAAGCGCGCACCGGCAAGAAGCCTGGGGGCAAGCCGCCCGCGCCGCCGAGCGCCGGGCCCAACGCCAGCGACCAGGTCAACCTCACCGACGAGGACTCGCGCATCATGCTGGTGGCCGGTGGCGGCTTCGAACAAGCCTACAACGCGCAGGCCGCGGTCGACGCGGCGACGATGCTGGTGGTCGGCACCGGGGTGACCCAGGCGCCCAACGACAAAGAGCAGATCGCCCCGATGCTCGATACGCTGGCGGCGCAGACGCCGACGCGCGGCGTGGTGGAGCAACTCGTTGCCGACACCGGCTTCTACAGCGAGAAGAACCTGGAGGCGTGCGCCGCGGCCGAGATCGAACCGTTCATTGCGCTGGCCCGCGACGAACACCATCCTGGCTGGCGCGAGCGCCACAGCGAACCGGCGGCCCTGCCTGACAACGCGAGCGCGGCGCAAGCCATGGCGCACAAGTTGAAGACCAAGGCGGGGCGCGTGACCTACGCGCTGCGCAAGCAAACGGTGGAGCCGGTGTTCGGGATCATCAAGTCGGTGATGGGCTTCCGCCAATTCTCGTTGCGTGGGTTGGCGCAGGTGCGCGGCGAGTGGGATCTGGTCTGCCTGGCTTGGAATTTGAAGCGCATGGCCGTATTGCGTCCGCAATTCGGATAGAGGCGGAAATGAGCGCCAAAATACGCCAAATTCGTCCCGCATCGGCCTGCATTGCCTGTTTTTTGAGCAATCCCACATCTCAGCGCGGATTTGTTCGTTCAAGTCCGACAGGCTGCTAGTGTAGCGTCCCTTAAATAACTTTACAGAGTTTCCGGCGACCAACTCTACCCCGCCCAGAGGGAAAAAGAAGGTAGCTGTACTGTCAAGTTATTTATGGGACATTACACTAGCACAGCACCGTCCGGGACCAGTTCCCGCGCCGCCTTGAGCGCCAAATGGTTGAACGAGCCTGCACGCAGGCTTCCCACAATGCCCAGTATTTCTATGCCGTTCATATCCGAAGCTCCTTGGTAGTCCGTTCTGCACACAATCGCACGCTGTGATGCGCGACACAGTGCGCCATCGCACATACCGGTGAACGATGTTGCGTGTCCGTTGCCGAACAAAGCAAAGAACGTCAAGCGTGCAGAACAGTCCCGTGCGGAACAGATCTCCAAAAACATTCATACCGAGCATGCCGGTCGAATGAGGATGTCCCACTTGGGTAAGAGCGGGTTTCGTTCCAGCCTGGACTCGACCGCTTGCATGGCATCCTTGGCCACGGTGATTCCTTTTTCATAGACCGTGCGGCTCAATTCGACGACGGGATGAACTCCTTTCCAAGTCATGCTCTTGGCCCACTCCAACATCGTTGGGGTATCGGTTAGCTTGGCGCCGTTCCAGTGCTTTTCCAGGATTCCCCAGCAGCGCTCCACCGGATTGTATTTGCTGTGGTACGGCGGATAGTAAAGGAGGTGAATGGACTTGCCGATGTGATCAGCGAACGCAACCATGCGCTTGAGAAATTGCGTGCGCCGGCCATTGCTCTCCGGTCCGTTATCGGCCTTGATCTGCAGGTGCGTAACCCGAGCGCACACCTCAGGCGATTGACTCTCCCACCATGCGTAGAGACTGTCGACGATGAAATCGCTGGTCTTGGCCGAGCTTCCGAAGTACAGATGGAGGTGGCCACGGTCTTCATCGACGACACCAAACGGCGTGTGTTTTTCCTCGCATCCCATATCGTGGTCCGCTGCCCGGTCGTCGCCCCGTGTCTTGCCGCCCCGGGAGTAGTCGCCAATGTTCACCGTCGCCTTGCAGTCCATGCTCAGGCGCATGACGGCTTCGTCTCGGCAAACGCGGTCATGTTGCTGGATATTGGCGAAGATGGCGTCGGTTTCGGGGACTTTTTTTGGGGTTTGGCCTTGAGCACCGGACGCAGCCGGTAGCCGTTCCGGTTCAACACCTCCGCCATGCAGCTGCGTGAGGGCAGCACTTCGTCCGCAAATCCTTGTCCGCAGCAATTGCTTGATGGCTTCCTCGGCGGTCAACCGGGTGAACGACAACGTCGTGCGAAAAGTCGGATCTTGTTGGGAATGACTTTGCGCTATCGCCCAGAGCGCGCGCGCTACCTCCGGGTGTTTCTCCTCCCACAGTTTCGCGCCGCTGCAAACCGGGTGATGCCCAAGACAAACGATCCCGCTACGCTGCTCATGCAGGCCAAGCCGCACGGCCTGCCGACTCCATCCGAAGACGTCCTCGGCACGCCGCGGATGGCCGCCACAATACTTCAGCGCCATCGCCGCCTGAAACGCCCGTCGGTCCGCGCCCGTCATCTTGGTCGAAGCAAGCCGGATATCTTCAATGTGACCGGCTTCAAGAGAAATCTCACCTTCAGCTACCGTCGCCGACCTTCATCAGTAGTGCCCTTTATCTAAGATTCTACTGTAAGTATCGCATACAACGTTACGAAAGATATAGCATATAGCCTTAGAGAATGAAATGAGCCAACTCGCCGGCTTGGTAAGTGAATATGGAGTCTATGGGGCCTCCCTCCTGGCGTTCGTCGCCATCGTGGTCTGATCTTTCGACCCAGCGCGAAAAGGCGATACCAGGCCGATGGCAGCATCCCCTTCAACGAAGACAGGAAAAGCGGCAAGACATTGTAGTCAGAGAGGTTGCTCGGACCTTGCATGACGAGAGTCCGGCACGCCTAGCGGGGCCTCGGCACAGTCCGCGCTTCTTGCTAGGCGAGGGACGCCAGGAGCTTTACGGGAACGTAGGGTTCCGCTTGCTGGAGGCGACCATTCAAGAACTCCTGCGGGCACCCCGCAGCGACGAATCCAGTTGGTGTTGATCCCCCACGACCGTTAGATGGCATGGGATCGGACACCTGATTGGCGCAGAGCTTCACGGCCGCCGTCTTGCCCCGGTTGTGCTGAGCCCAATTGGCAACGCGCAGATTCGCCGGGATCAGACCTTCGACGCGGCCTTGCCCGCTGCCAACAGCACCGGGTCCCAGACCGGCGAGAACGGCGGCGCGTAGGAAAGGTCCATGCCGCCCACCGCCTCCACGGTCATGCCGTTCCACAGCGCCGTGGCCAGCACGTCGATGCGCTTGCCCGCGCCCTCGCCGCCTACGATCTGTGCGCCCAGCAACCGACCCGTCCGGCGCTCCGCCACGATCTTAATCCGCATCGGCTGCGCGCCGGGGTAGTAGTGCGCCCGACTCGACGCCTCGGTGGTCACGCCGATTGCGTCGAACCCCGCGGCCCCGGCCTCCGCTTCGGTGAGCCCGGTGCGACCGATCTCCAGGTTTTGGAATCTGGTGATCGCCGTGCCGAGCACGCCGGCGAAGGCCGCGTCGCCACCGGCGATGTTGGTGCCGGCGACGCGGCCCTGCTTGTTGGCGTGCGTGCCGAGGGCGACCACGACCGACCGCCCGGTGATGCGATGGTAGGACTGCACGCAGTCGCCGGCGGCCCACACATGCGGCGTACCCGTGCGCTGGTGGTCGTCGACGATGATGCCCCCGGCCTCGCCCACACCGATGCCCGCGGCGCGCGCCAGGTCTACGTTGGAGCGCACCCCGAGTCCGATCACCACCAAGTCGGCCGCGACCGGACCCGCCGCGGTCTCCACGGCGGTGACCCGTCCGTCGACGGTGGTGAACCCGGTAACGGCGATGCCCAGCCGCAGGTCGATGCCCGCGGCCCGCATCGCGTCCGCGACATCCGTCGCCATGTCGGCGTCCAGCACCGCACCCATGGGCGCGTCGAGTCGTTCGACCACCGTCACGTTAAGGCCGCGTTCGAGCAGCCCCTCCGCGATCTCCAGTCCGATGTAACCGGCGCCGACCACCACGGCGCGCCGGGTGCCCGCATCGAGCAGTCGTTCCACCTCCGCCGCGTCGTCGAGGGTCCGGAGCTGCAGCACCCCCTCCGCGTCAATGCCCGGCCACGCGGGTGCGATGCCCGACGCGCCGGTGCCGATGAGGAGTTCGTCGTAATGTTCGACCGCTTCCCGACCGGTGTCGAGGTCACGCACCGTCACGGCCGACGCCTTGGTGTCGATGGCGGTGACCTCGTGGTGAATCCGAACGTCGATGCCGTTGGCCCGGTGCTGTTCCGGGGTCCGGGCGATGAGAAGCTCCGGTGTATCGACGAGCCCGCCGACCAGGTAGGGGAGGCCGCAGGCGGCGTAGGAGGTGCGGGACCCGCGCTCGAAGGCCACGATCTCGAGTTCGCGAGCGGACATCATCCGCCGCGCCTGCGCTGCCGCGGACATCCCTGCCGCATCACCGCCGATGATTACCAGTCGTCGTGCCATCTCCGTCTCCCGTCGCGGCGACGATGTCGCCACCGCTCAAAACGCCATCCGATGCGTTCGAAGGCGGATCGCTTCGGGCGGTCAGGCCGGCTCTCCGCACCGCATCGAGTCACGACTCCGTGGTCTTGCCGTCAAAGTGCTCGCTGTCCGCTTCCGCATCGTCACGGGTATGGTGAACGACGGCATCCCGATGATTCGGTGGCGCATAGAGCGTGTACAGCTTCAGCGGCGCGCTACCGGTGTTGATGATGTTGTGATTGGTCCCGGCAGGGACGAGCACCGCGAATCCCGCACGGATCGGCGTACGCACTCCATCGAGAACCGCCTCGCCAGTCCCCTCCTCCACGCGAAAGAACTGGTCGAGCGTGTGAACTTCCATACCGATCTCGCCCTTGGGCTTCAATGCCATGACGACAAGCTGACAGTTCTTCGCCGTGTAAAGAACCCGGCGAAACTCTTTATTCCTGACGGCGACGCGCTCGATATCTTGAACATAGCCCTTCATGACGACGTTCCCTTCGCTCGTGAATGAGGTCACGGCCTTCTGGCGGACCCCCTGACCAGACCCTTGTTCCTAGAACGACCTCTTGAACTCTAAGGCAGACAATCCATCCAACATCATGGTTGGAAACTACCGGTCGAGCCCCTTTCCGTCTGTGCGGCTGCGAACACACTCCCGGCCACGCCTCTGCTCAGTGCGCTTCCGTACAGACCTGCTCGACGATCGAGAGGACATTGATCCGATTGGCCTCTGGGCCTCCGAGCCAGGGCTTTCATGAGGATGCCTCGATGGCTCGAGGTTGACGGAGTGACTGATGAATGCTGTATCCCGTTCGATTCCCCTTGGCGCGGCACTTGCGATGCTGCTCGTGGGTTGTCAGAAGAAGGACGAGCCCGCCGTGACGTCGAGCGGCCAACGGTCGCCAACCGTCACCAACAATACGGCGCCCATCCCTCAGACGTCGACGCCAGATCCCTCGCTGCCCGAGGCCGTAGGTAAGGCCGCAGGCACCCAAGACACTACGGCCCTGCAGCACAAGGCGGCCCCTCAGGAAACGATGTCCAAGGAAGAGGAGTCGAAGGCCATGCCGCTGCCCGGTCAGGCCAACGACCAGTCGACCACCGCCCTCGACAAGAGCAAGAGCAAGTAGGCTTAGAGGTCGGAGGACCGGCCTTTCGTCGGTGGGCGTGCGCGATGATCCGAAGATCTCGCACTGCCGCGTTGCCGTTCAACCCTGCATGGATCTGAACCACCATGGGAGTTCCAAAAGTCAAAGTCGCCGCAAAGTCCCCCAAATCGTCACCCGACTGTCGCAAAGCGGAAGCCCCGGAGTCCAGCATGTTGCCGCGCACGTTGAAAGCGCGCAGCCGTTCCACCGACACGACTTTGCAGCGGCACGTATCCTTTTTCGATGACAACGGCGATCGCGGCGTCGATGTCGCGAAGTGCACGCGTGGACTCAGGGCGCTCGGCCTGCCGGTCGGAATGGCCGCGGCTGCCGCGCTCGCCATCGTCGCGCCACTGAGCATCCAGACGCGAGGCTCGCTGCTGGCGATGAACGTCGACATTGACAACATTCACAAGAGCAAGCACGACAGCGACACGGGCATCCTGGACAAACGAGGCCGGTTCAACGCCAGGCGCTTCGACAAGCTTTTCGGCGGACATTCAACGGTCGACAGCAATGGCGACAAGGCGTTCACTGCAACCGAACTCACTGAAATGATCAGCACGAACCGCGAGACGCTCTTGGGTACCTTGGTGTCGATGGCTGAGTGGCGGCTATTGCTCGCCCTGGCCGCCGACACTAAGGCCATCGAGGGCGGCAAGACCGTGCCCGCACTTAGCGTCGCCAGGATGAAGTCGTTTTACGACGGCACACTCTTCTACAAGCTCGCGAAAGAACACGCCTAGCAGCCTGTCGGACTTGAACGAACAAATCCGCGCTGAGATGTGGGATTGCTCGAAAAACAGGCAATGCAGGCCGATGCGGGACGAATTTGGCGTGTTTTGGCGCTCATTTTCGCCTCTATCCGAATTGCGGACGCAATACGGCCATGCGCTTCAAATTCCAAGCCAGGCAGACCAGATCCCACTCGCCGCGCACCTGCGCCAACCCACGCAACGAGAATTGGCGGAAGCCCATCACCGACTTGATGATCCCGAACACCGGCTCCACCGTTTGCTTGCGCAGCGCGTAGGTCACGCGCCCCGCCTTGGTCTTCAACTTGTGCGCCATGGCTTGCGCCGCGCTCGCGTTGTCAGGCAGGGCCGCCGGTTCGCTGTGGCGCTCGCGCCAGCCAGGATGGTGTTCGTCGCGGGCCAGCGCAATGAACGGTTCGATCTCGGCCGCGGCGCACGCCTCCAGGTTCTTCTCGCTGTAGAAGCCGGTGTCGGCAACGAGTTGCTCCACCACGCCGCGCGTCGGCGTCTGCGCCGCCAGCGTATCGAGCATCGGGGCGATCTGCTCTTTGTCGTTGGGCGCCTGGGTCACCCCGGTGCCGACCACCAGCATCGTCGCCGCGTCGACCGCGGCCTGCGCGTTGTAGGCTTGTTCGAAGCCGCCACCGGCCACCAGCATGATGCGCGAGTCCTCGTCGGTGAGGTTGACCTGGTCGCTGGCGTTGGGCCCGGCGCTCGGCGGCGCGGGCGGCTTGCCCCCAGGCTTCTTGCCGGTGCGCGCTTGCTTGGCCGCGCGCGCGGCCATCTTCTGTTCGTACGCCTGCTGCTCGCGCGCATGGCGCTCGGCGGCTCGCGCCGCGATCTTGGTCTTGGCCAGCGCCATCGCGGCCAGTCGGTCTTCGCGCCGCTTGATCTCCTCGGGCAGGCTCACGCCGTCCGGAAGGATCGACTGATCGGCCGCTTCGGCCAAGGCGAACAGTTCCGCGACTTCCGCCTGCAGCTGGACTTCGAGCTGCTCGATGTGGCCATGCGACAGCGCGCTGTGGCGCGAGGCGTTGGCGTGGATCTTGGTGCCGTCCAGACACACCGTGCCCACCTTGAGCAGCTTCATCTCCTTGGCCAACTCGAGCACCTGCACGAACAGGGCCTGGATCGCACCCAGAAAGCGGCGCCGGAAGTTGGCCAGTGTGTCGTGATCGGGATGGCTGCCCGCAGCGATGTAGCGAAAGGCCACCGAGTCATAGGTGGCACGTTCGAGCTTGCGGCTGGAGAACACCCCCGTGGCGTAGCCGTAGACCAGAATCGCCAGCAGCGTCGCAGGATGGTGCGCTTTGGAGCCACGGCCGGCGTACTGCCGAGTGAGCTCGGACAGATCGAGTTGGTCGATGACTTCGACGACGAAGCGAGCCAAGTGGTCTTGACCGAGCCAATCGTCCACCGAAGGCGGCAGCAGATACGCTGTCTTCCGATCCGCCGTTACGAACTCAGCCATCCCGTGCTCCCCGGTGTGCGATCCCCTGCCACCCTTAACGCCGGACGCCTCGGTTCGATGACAAGATTACCCATTGAAAGTCCGACAGGCTGCTAGGATCCGCACTGGCTACCCAAGTGGTCTCACCGGTGCAGAGTGGCACCTTGCTGAACGCTATTGCGGTACGCTGACAGTGTCCGTTCGGACGATCAAAGCGCCGCCGAGGTTGCGCCGGCGATCACCAATATGCGTTCACCGACTCGCAAGCTGCGGGCCGTCGGCTCGTTGAACCGGTCGGCACAGGGCGGAACCAGATTCAATCTGGTGTCGGCACAAGCCGGATGCGGCCGGAAATGCGTTGGTGGCGGATCGCGTTGGCCAGGTACAACCGCAGGCATAGGCAGCAGCCCACCACGTCGGTCAGACGGTCCGTCGCGACCCGTTGCTCGATACGCGAAGACGCGCCTAACGGAGGTTGCGCCCGACTCGCAGGATGCCGGAATTGCCCTTACCGTCTGTGTCGTGCCCCTAAAGCGCTCCAGCATCCGGACGGAGCGCAAAAGGCGTGCCCGCGAGCAGCGCAGAGGTACATGAGCAGGCCCGCTCGACCGACACAGCGCGCTACTGCGTCATTAACCCGGGCCTTACGTACCCCACCGCACAGACGGTGCTCGCCCCCACGAGCAATACTTGCTAACGCGGGTAGACCAACGCAGTTCGCGGGTCGGGCTCTTCGACGTTTGATCAACCAAGCGCCGTAGTCTTTGGCCCGTTGCGTAGGGGTGATCGTCGCGGAAAGCGGATACTACCGGAGACCGATATGAACTGGGATGTCATTGAATCGAACTGGAAGCAGTTTACGGGCCTCGTCAAGGAGCAGTGGAGCGCACTCAGCGACGATCATTTGCGAATGATTGCCGGACGGCGCGATAGACTGGCGGCCCAGATCGAGCAAACGTACGGTGTTTCTAAGGACGAAGCTGAACAGCAAGTCCAAAGTTTTGAGGCGAGCAACATCACTTACAAAGGTGCCATCAAAGCCCGCACCTACGCCCGAATCACTTCGGCGGAGGCCGACTACATGATTGCCACAACCGAATGCGGCACTAGGTCGGGAAGCGAAAAAGACCTGTGCATGCGCGACGCCGGAGCCAAACAGACGAAGACGATAGGCGACGCCATCGCCAACAAGAACGCTGTCGAGGCCCGTACGAAGGCGGGTGACGATTCGCTCGACACTGGGCTGCCTGCTTAGCCGGCAGACCGACGTGCTCTGCGCTTGGTGGGCCCAACGTCCCGCGTGAGGACCCAGCGTAGAAGGTGAACTGCAGGCGTCAGAAGAGCTGCACCAAGCGGCGAAGGTTCTCGCGCAGGAGCCGCAAGCCATACAGCTCCGTTACCTTGAAACGCTGACGGTGATCGGGACAGATAAGAATAGAATACGGCCATCGTGTTCCCGCTGCCGATGGATGTTCTGACGCCGTTCCTGCGAAGACCGGTTGGGGACTCGAGCTAGTGTAGTGTTGCATTCTGTTTGGAGCTTAAGCGGCTATTGGCGCGAATGACCTTCTGCAGGATGTCGCGCGCGCTCTTGGTCCAGATGAATGGCTTGGGGTTGGTGTTGTGCTGAGCAATGTATTCATCGATAGCGGCGATCAGTTCCGCCACGCTGGTGAACACCCCACGGCGCAGCCGTTCGGTGGCGAGGTCGCGGAAGAAGCGCTCGACCCTGTTCAGCCAGGACGCCGAGGTGGGCGTGAAGTGCATGTTGAAGCGCGGATGCTTGGCCAGCCACTGTTGCACCGCGGGATGCTTGTGCGTGGCGTAGTTGTCGGCGATCAGATGTAGCGTCTTGTCCTTGGGTGTTTCGCGGTCGATCTGGCGCAGGAACTTCAGCCACTCGACGTGGGTGTGCCGCGGCTGGCATTGGCCAATGACCTGGCCGTCGAGCACGTTGAGCGCGGCGAACAGCGTGGTCGTGCCGTGGCGCTTGTAGTCGTGGGTCATGGTCTGCGCGCGCCCCTTCTTCAGCGGCAGCCCGGGCTGGGTGCGGTCGAGCGCCTGCACCTGGCTCTTCTCGTCGCCGCACAGCACCAGCGCGTGCTCGGGCGGCGCCATGTACAGCCCCACGATGTCTTCCAGCTTCTCGACCAAGTCCGGATCACGCGACACCTTGAAGCCCCGTACGAGATGGGGCTTCAGGCCCTTGGACCGCCAATGCCGCGAGATGGTGGCGGCGCTCCACGCCCAGTTCTGCCGCCATCTTGCGCGTGCTCCAGTGAGGCTTACACATTATCCGACACTTGACGCATGACGACTGCGAATGGCTTCACGCCACGGGGTCGCGAAGGACTATGATGGAAGCGACGCGACCAAGGAGCGAGCTGGCGTCAATCGCGGAAAGGCGTGGGGCGGGCACTCAGAGCGTCGCAATACCGAGGAGGAACGAGGCGGATGTGTCGATCTCATTGAGGAGGCATTGGCCATGGCGTGTTGATGCAGCTCGTTGCCGTTGTGTGTTGCTGTTGCCTCGCAGCGCCTGCGCTGGGCGCGACCCGGCCACGTTGCCGCTTGGCGAGAACAGTTCGGGCGTCGCCGTCGACGCGAGCGTCCGCAGGCCTTCGTTTCAACCATTCACCGGCACGATTTCCGTCATCGATCTCGATGCGCGGCGGTCAGAACACGATCAACGTGCGCGCCGGCGTCCGCCGGCCGGTGATGAGCACCGCGTTGAACCGGCTCTACGTCGTCTCGGACACCACGCCGGGCTTCCTGCCGTCATCCACACCCGGACCGAGGCGATCATCGCCGACGTGGGGGTCGGTACCGGGCGCTCGCCATCGCCGCCGATTTCCAGGCGGCGAACTGTACGTTCGCAACATCGGCAGCAACTCCATTTCGGTGTTCGACACGGCCACGAACCTGGTGACGGCGACGATTCCGCTGACGGGCAACCCGCGGACGCGACCGTCAGCCCCAACGTCGGCAAGCTCTACGTGCTCGACAACGCGAAGAAGACGGTCGCGGTCTACGACCAGAAGACGCGGACACTCGTCAGTCGATCCCCGTCGGCAAGAACGCGGCTTCGGTCCAGAACAACGAGGCACTCGGTCGGTTCTGGTCAACAACGTCGACTACCGGACGGTTTCGGTGATCGATACGGCAACCGACACGGTGATCGCGACGGTGCCCACGGGCGCGGGGACGACCTCGAACTTCGCCGAAGCCAACGCCATCTGGGGAAGGCGTGGCTGCCCAACGCCGTCGACGGAACGGTCACCGTCATCGACCTCGCGACAACACGGTGCCGCGACCGTCAACGTCGGCGCGCGACCCGTGCACGCCGTCTCGGATGCGTCAGGGGTGACGTCTACGTGCTCAACCAGGACTCGAACAGCGTCACGGTCCTGGACCCGGTCACCAACCTGGTCACGGCCACGATCCCCGTGGGCGCGAGCCCGTGGCGGATGACCTTCACGCGCGTCAACGAAGCTCTGCTCGTGCTGAACACCAACGGCAACAACACGAACACGCCGGACACGCTCACGATCTCCGACTTGAAGTACTCCCGGGCGGGAACCATCGTCGCGACCGAGTTCCACCGACAGATCTCATTTCCACCCGCGGCCCTCGAGTCGGCAAGATCGACTCGGTCTGTTCCTGACGACTGACCGACATCAGTTCTGGAGGGTCTGAACGAACCGGCGCGGGCCGGTTCCCGGTGTGCCGTTTCTTCAGCACCGGCTTCGATCCGAAGAGCTCGCACTTCTACACTCCCTACGCCGCGGAATGCGAGGCCCTGAAGGCAAAGCGTCTGGCTGTTCGAGGGGAATGTATTCTTCGTCGCGCTCCCGGATGCCGCGGGAAACTGCGCGTCCGGAATGACGCCGCTCTATCGCACCTACAACACGCCAGGCGGCGCCCCAATCATCGCTACATGATCTCGCGTTCGATTCGCAGCCAGATGGCCGCGCGCGGCTGGGTCCCCGAAGGCAGCGGCCCCGATGTCGTCTTCGCGTGCCTGCCGGTGCTGCAATAGCGTTGCAGGCTGCGGCACGGTCGCCGCCGGCCGGCCGAGACCCGGGCCGGCGGCAGCGCCCCGACGTGGACGTCGCGCCGCGGGCGCGTCCGATCTGCCGCCTATCGCCCCGCCTTGCCGTAGTGCTCCCGGCGCTGGGCCTCGGTGACGAACTCCTCCAGGGAGGGGTCCATCGCGCTGCGCGCCGACACCAGGCCGACGAGCTTTCCGCCGTCGACCACCGGCAGGTGCCGGAAGCCTTGCTCGTGCATCGTCAGCAGCGCGGCGCCGAACGGCTGACCCGGAGCGATCGTCACGGGGTCGGGCGTCATCACGTCGGCCAGCGCGGTGCTCCCGGCGTCCAGCCCGCGGGCGACGACGCGATACGCGACGTCGCGTTCGGTGAAGATTCCCACCAGTCGCTCGCCGTCCAGGACCACGACGGCGCCGACGTTCTTGCGCGCCATGAGCTTCGCCGCCTCGCTGACCACGGTCTGCGGCGTGGCCTTGACGATTCTCTGTTGGCGCATCACGGTTTTCACGGTCTGGTCGAACATCGGGTTCTTTCCAAGGATCGGTCCGGCGACGGGTGCGCTCGTCGGGAAGGCGTCCGGCGACGGTAACCCGTCAGGCGCGGTCGGATGTTGACACCGATCAACCCGGGCGACGAATCGGTCCGGTTGGCCGCGGGCGGCGGTCGCTACGATACTTGCTGCAGTGCAGCGACGCGCTCCCGGCCACTTCTGGGGCGCAGAGGGGCCCGTTCGGGGGGTCGCAGTGCGCGCTGTGGTCCGAACGCACGTTCCCCAGACACAGCGGCGCGCCACCGGCCCCGTCGCGACGCGTGCGCCAGTGCCGCCGGCGATTACCCGGAGAGGGACATCGTATGAGCCACCCGCTTGCCGCAACGCTCGAGCCGAAGCTGCTTTGGCAATACTTCTTCGATCTCTGCCAGATTCCCCGGGGGTCGGGAACGAAGCCGCTGCCGCCGACTGGGTCGCGGCGCAGGGCCGGCGGCTGGGCTGCGAAGTGCTGCGCGACAGCGTCGGCAACGTCGTGATCCGCAAGCGCGCGGCCCCCGGTCGCGAGACGGCGGTCGGCGTGGTGCTGCAGGCGCACGTCGACATGGTGTGCGAGAAGAACGAGGGCACCGCCCACGACTTCGAGCGCGACGCCATCGTGCCTCGGCGTAACGGCGACCTGCTGCGCGCGACGGGCACGACGCTCGGCGCCGACGACGGCATCGGCGTCGCCGCGGCGCTGGCGGCGCTCGCTTCGAGCGACCTCGCGCACGGGCCGCTCGAAGTGCTGGTGACCGTCGACGAAGAGTCCGGGCTCAAGGGCGCCAATGCGTTTCCCGCGGGCGTGCTCACCGGCGGCTATTTCGTGAACCTCGACAGCGAGCGGGAAGGCAGGCTGACGATCGGCTGTGCCGGCGGGATCGACACCGTCGCCGCACTCCGGCCGGCGCGGACGCCCCCCGCCCCCGGCGGCACGGGCGTTCGCATCAAGGTGCACGGCCTGCGCGGCGGGCACAGCGGCATCGACATCGCGCGGGGCCGCGGCAACGCGATCCGGCTGCTCGCGTGGATGCTGCTGCGACTGCAGCGCGACTTCGGCATCGACGTCGCCGCGCTGCAGGGCGGGAACAAGCGCAACGCGATCCCGCGCGAGGCCTCGGCGCTGGCCGTCGTCGACGCGGCCCGCCTGGCCGGCGTAAAGGAAGCGGTGGCGCAGATGCAGGCGGAGGCGCGCGCAGCGCTGGGAAGCTTCGATCCCGGCCTCCTCTGCGCCGTCGACGCCGCGCCGCTCCCCGCGCGCGTCATCGCGGCGGGCGAGGCGCGGGCGCTCGTCGGCACGCTGGCCTCGCTCGCGCACGGCGTGGCCGAGATGAGCCCCGACATCCCGGGGCTGGTGCAGACCTCGTCCAACCTGGGCGTGGTCGACACCCGCGACGATGCCGTGGTCGTCACGCTGCTCCACCGCTCCAGCGTCGACAGCGCGAAGCGCGCGCAGGTCGATCGACTCCACGCCCACCTGGCGCTCGGAGGTTTCGAGCCGCGCAGCGTCGGCGGCTATCCCGGCTGGAAGCCGGATCCCGGCAGCCGCCTCGTCGAACTGGCGCAGGAATCGTACCGCGAGACGTCCGGGGGGACGATGGAGATCGTCGCCGTCCACGCGGGCCTCGAGTGCGGCATCATCGGCGACAAGTATCCGGCGATGCAGATGATATCGATCGGGCCGGACAGGCGGGCGCCACCGCCCGTCGTGGCGGGAGCGGCTTCAGCGCGCCCGGGCGTTTGGACCCGGCACCGGGCGCTGCTAGCGCGCCTGAAGCCGCCCCTCGCTGGGTACCCTCCGCTGCCGGCTTCGCCCCGCCTCGGGACGCCCCCCTTGATCGAGCGCAACCGCCGCCGCCGACGGGGTGCGTATCATTCGGCGTGCCCGCCGCCTGCTTCGCCGGCGCGGGCCAGCACGCTTGCGGTCCGGTCGCAATCCGGGCCTTCGGCACCGCGACGACGCGTCACCCGCCGGAGAGGACGCCATGGAACCCAAGGCAGACATCGCAATGATCGGACTGGCCGTGATGGGCCAGAACCTCGTTCTCAACATGAACGACCACGGCTACACGGTCGTTGCCTACAACCGCAGCACCGACAAGGTCGACCAGTTCCTCGCCAGGGAGGCGAAGGGTACCCGCGTCCTGGGCGCGCACAGCATCGCCGAGATGGTGGGCAAGCTGAAATCGCCCCGGCGCGTGATGATGCTGGTCAAGGCCGGCGGCCCGGTGGACGAGTTCATCGAGCAGCTGCTGCCGCACCTCGCCCCCGGCGACATCATCATCGACGGCGGCAACTCGCGCTTCGAGGACACCAACCGGCGCCAGAAGTACGTCGAGAGCCGCGGGCTGCTCTATATCGGCACCGGCGTCTCCGGCGGCGAGGAAGGCGCGCGCCGCGGGCCCAGCATCATGCCCGGCGGCTCCCCGGCCGCCTGGCCGCACGTCAAGGAGATCTTCCAGGCCGTGTCCGCCAAGGTCGAGGACGGGTCGCCCTGCTGCGACTGGGTCGGCGAGATGGGCGCCGGGCACTATGTCAAGATGGTGCACAACGGCATCGAGTACGGCGACATGCAACTCATCTGCGAGGCGTACCACCTGATGAAGGTCGGCCTCGGGATGGGCGCCGACGAGATGCACGAGATCTTCCGCGAATGGAACGAGGGCGAGCTCGACAGCTACCTGATCGAGATCACCCGGGACATCCTCGCCAAGAAGGACGACGACGGCGCGCCGCTATTGGACAGGATCCTCGACACCGCCGGCCAGAAGGGGACCGGCAAGTGGACGGTCATCAACTCGCAGGATCTCGGCATTCCGATCACCCTGATGGCGGAGGCCGTGTACGCCCGCTGCGTGTCCGCGCTCAAGGACGAGCGCGTGCGGGCCGCGCGGAAGCTCAAGGGTCCGCGCCCTGCCCTGTCGTCGATCGCCGGCGACCCCAACCGCCGCCGGGCGTTCGTCGCCGACATCAAGAGCGCCCTCTACGCCTCGAAGATCGTGAGCTACGCCCAGGGCTACATGCTGATGCGCGCGGCGTCGCGCGAGTACGCCTGGACGCTCAATTACGGCGGCATTGCGCTGATGTGGCGCGGGGGCTGCATCATCCGCTCGCGTTTCTTAAGCAAGATCAAGGACGCCTTCGACGCCCATCCGGGGCTGCCGAACCTCCTGCTCGACGACTATTTCCGCGACGCGATCCGCGAAGCGCAGAAGGGCTGGCGCAACGTCGTCGCCGCCGCCGCGAAGCGGGGCATTCCGGCCCCGGCGTTCGGCACCGCGCTCGCGTTCTACGACCAGTATCGCAGCGCCACGCTGCCCGCCAACCTGTTGCAGGCGCAGCGCGACTACTTCGGCGCGCACACCTACGAGCGTGTCGACCGGCCGCGCGGCGAGTTCTTCCACACCAACTGGACCGGCAAGGGCGGGACCACCTCGTCCAGCGCGTACGACGTGTAGGCGCACGCCCCCTCCCCGTCCGCGGGCCGCGGGCCGCGGCACGGGCCCGGTCGAGCGGGGACGGCGCGCGGCGCGAGGTCGCCCTCAGCCGCGGCGCGCGCGTTCCCGGGCGATGCGCAAGCGCGCGCGATCGACGTCGGGATTGGCGAGGAAGCCGGGAAACGCGCCCTCGACGAACACGCGCCGCATGTCGTCGACCATCGTCTCGCCCATGCCCCGCAGCGACACGAGCGAGTAGCCCCCCAGGTGCGGCGTCACGAGCGCGTTGGGCGTTGCCAGGAGCACGTGGTCGGCACCGATCGGCTCGCCTTCGACCACGTCGGTGGCGTAGCCGCCGACCTTGCCGGAGTGGAGGGCTTGCACGAGATCGCGCTGGTCGAAGATCTCTCCCCGGCAGGTGTTGACGAGGATGACCCCGTCGTTCATCGCGGCGAGTTCCCGCGCCGCGAACATGCGATGCGTCTCGTCGGTGAGCGGGCAGTGCAGCGAAATGAAGGCGCTGCGCACGAGCAGCTCGTCGAAGGCCACCTTTTCCCCGTGCCGCTCGGCGACGGTGGCGGCATCGACGTAAGGGTCGTAGGCGATCACCTTCGCCCGGTAGCCGAGCGTCAGGATGCGCGCCACCGTGCTGCCGATCGCACCGATGCCGACCAGGCCGACGGTCGCGCCGTGGAAGTCGACGCCGAGCGGCAGCGTCGCGCGCTGGCTCCATTTGCCTTCGCGCACCAGCGTGCAGCCGGCGACGATGCGGCGCGCCGCCGCGTCCATCAATCCCAGCGCCATCTGCGCCACCGCCTCGCGCTCGACTTCCGGACCCACGCGGGAGACGAGGATGCCGAGCTCGTTGCACGTGGGAAGATCGACGTTGTCGCAGCCCACGCCGTGCCGGGCGAGGAGCTTCAGCTCCGGCAGCCCGAGCAGGACGGCCCGCGTGTACGGCGGCGTGACGCTCGCGACGATGCCGTCGACGCCGGCGAGCCGGATGTGGAACGCCTCGGGCGGCGCGCCCTTCGGAATCTCCACCCGCCGGAGCTCGGCGAAGGACGCGAGCGCGCGCAGATGCTCGGGAAACGAGACTCCGAACGAGCTCGAGTTGACGATCGCGATCCGCAGCTTGCCGTTGTTCATCGTTCGCGTTCCGGGAGGATCGGTTCCGGCGCGGGGGCGGCGGGGGACGCGTCGCGCACGAGCGGCAGCGGCTTGCCGGCCGGCCGGGGCTTCGTGCCGCGCGCCGGCGACCGGCCCTGCCTTGCCAGCAGCGGCGCGCGCAAGGACTTGCGCACGTCGAAGTAACGCGCGGCGACGTCGCGATAGACGCCGGCATGGGCGGCGTTGGGCTCGATCACCTGCGCGTCGCGCATGAAGCGCCGCGAGCGCTCCAGGAGGTCCTCGCCGGTGCCCTGGCGCGCGAGGCACGCCGCGCCGACGATCCCCATCTCCGGGCTCGGGGCGAGGCGGATGGGCAGGCCGAGCGCATCGGCCATGATCTGCATCCAGCGGAGGTTGCCGGTTCCCCCGCCTCCCAACCGCAGCTCGCGGGTCCGGCGCCCCGGATCGAGGCGCTCCTTGACCAGCAGGAAGGAGAAGGCCACGCCTTCGAGGAAGGACCGCGCCAGGTCGTCGCGCGTCGTCGCGACCCCGAGTCCGAGCACCACGCCGGTCCCGACGTTGCCGACCCCCTTGTCGCGCTCGCCGGTGAAGTACGGGAAGGTCATCACCCCGTTGGATCCCGGACGCGACAGATCGCGGCTGCGCAGGTACTCGAGGTCGAGGCCCAGGACGTTGCGCAGCAGATCGGCCGCGAGGGTGCAGTTGTTGATGCCGGACCCGGTCAGGAACAACCCGGGTCGAAGCAGGCAACTCTGGATCAGGCCGCCCTCGAGATCGACGATCGGCTCGGCGGTGGGCAGCCGGAACATGCCGGACGTGCCGAAGTTGCCCACCGCGATCCCCGGCTCGAAGCCGGTGACCGCCGCCGCCAGCGCCGCGCCGTCGTAGAGCCCGACCGCGATCGCCGTCCCCGCGGGCAGCGCGAGGTCGCTGCACACCGACGGCAGCAGCGGCACGGCGTCGACGAAGCCGTTGAGTACCCGGGGGAACTGCGCAACCTCGAACCCCGTGGTGGCGACGATCTCCGGGTCCCAGCGGCCGGCGATGTCGAGGCAGCCCAGGGAATTGGCCGTGCTGTAGTCGGTGACGTACTCCCCGGTCAGCGCATGCAGCAGGAACGCCTTCGAGTCCAGCACCCGCGCGACGCGCCGCCGCAGGCCCGGATGCCGGGCCGCGAGGCAGTGCAGCCGGTTCGCCGGGTACTGGAAGATGGGCGGGCAGCCGGTGCGCAGGTACATCCGGTCCACGTCGCCGATCGCCGCCAGGAAACGGGCATGGTGCGCCTGGGCCGTCGTGTCGACGAAGGTCGAGATCCTGGTCAACGGCTTGCCGGCCGCGTCCACGAGCATGAGGCCGAACTGGTAGGACGTGAGCGAGAGGCGCTCGACTTCGCTGCCCCGGGTGCCGATCGCGAGCCGGCACACCTCGCGCAGCGCCGCCTCGAGCTTGACCGGATCGTGCTCGGCGCGGCCCGAGACGTCGCTCTCGAGGCCCATCGCCACCGTCGTCGGCGCGCCGGCCAGGCGACCCTCTTCGTCGACCAGCGCGGCCTTGAGGTTCGTGGTGCCGACGTCGATCGAGAGTATGAAGCCCATGCGCAGTCGAGGTTGAGGTCGAGGAAGCCGCGGTGACGCGCACGACGAAGCGAGCGCCGTGCCACGCGGGCCGGAGTCCCCCGCAGGCACGCCCGGCGACCGCGCGGGCAGGCGGCGCCCCCCGGGTTCCGTCGGGCGACGCGTCACAGTAGCCGCCCCGGCGCCCCGCTTTCTTGCGCTGGATCAGCACTTGGCGAGTTCGTCGCCGAAATCCGCTCCGGCTGAGGCACCATGCGCCGTGTCGACGCGCCGACTCCAACGTTCCGGACCTGCGATGCTCAGCTTCCTGCCCGCCCCCCTGCTCGGAGTCATCGCTTCGGTGCTGCTGGCCGCCAACACCCTGTTCTGGGTGCCCGTCCTGCTCGCCTTCTCCCTGCTCAAACTCCTGCTGCCGATCCCGGCCGCGCAGCGTCACCTTGGGCGTGTCCTGCTGCTGATCGCCGAGGCCTGGATCGCCGGCAACAGCGGCTGGATGGCGCTGACCCAGCGCACGCGCTGGGACGTCGTCGGGATCGAGGCGCTGCACTACCGCAGCTGGTACATGGTCGTCTCCAACCACCAGTCCTGGGTCGACATCCTGGTCCTCCAGCACCTGCTCAACCGCCGCATCCCGCTGCTCAAGTTCTTTCTCAAGCGGCAGCTCATCTGGGTGCCGGTGATGGGCCTCGCGTGGTGGGCGCTGGAGTTCCCGTTCATGCGGCGCCACAGCGACGAGTACCTGCGGCGCCACCCCGAGATGCGGGGCAAGGACCAGGAGACCACGCGCCGGGCCTGCGAACGCTTCGCGCAAATCCCGACCAGCGTGATGAACTTCCTCGAGGGCACCCGCTTCACGCCGGCGAAGCACGAACGGCAGAAGTCGCCCTACCGGCATCTGCTGAAGCCGAAGGCGGGCGGTCTCGCGCTGGCGCTGAACGCCATGGGCGAGAAGTTCCGCTCGATTCTCGACGTCACGATCGCCTATCCGGACGGCGCGCCGACGTTCTGGGCGTTCCTTTGCGGCCGCGTTCGTCGCGTCGTCGTCCGGGTGCAGACGCTGCCGGTGCCGCGAGATCTTGCCGAGGGCGACTATGCCGGCGATCCCGCGGTGCGCGAGGCGTTCTCCCGCTGGGTGCAGGCGCTTTGGGCCGCCAAGGACGACCGCATCGGCGCGCTGATTGCCGCGCCGCCCGCCGCTGCCGCGGCAGGGGAGCGCCGCGCCGAGCCTTGACCTGCTCGCGTTCGCGACAAACCCGCCGCTGCGCTCGTCGATACGCCGACGCCCATACGCCGTTGCGCGGCACCGCGCAGCGGGCTGCCGCCCGCGTACAGCCCGTCGCGCCGCACGCGGGCGCCGGGGGCGATGGGCGTGCGCTCGCGCGGGACCGCACCCGGGTCAAGCGTCATGACCCGCGCAGCCACGACAGGGCCTCCTCGACCCGGTCGATACAAATGATATTCATATTGTCAATGGGTTGCCTTGGTTTGTTAAGGTTTGGTATCAGAACCTGGCGAAACCCGAGCTTGGCCGCCTCGCGGATGCGCTCCTGCCCGCGCTGGACGGGCCGGATCTCCCCGGCGAGCCCGACCTCGCCGAAGATCAGCGTCTTCGCCGGCAGCGGCCGGCTCGCGAGCGACGAATGGACGGCGAGCAGCAGCGCAAGATCCGCCGCCGGCTCGGCGATCCGCACCCCGCCCACGGCGTTGACGAAGACGTCGTAGCCGGCGGTCTCGACACCGCCGTGGCGATGCAGCACGGCGAGCAGCAGCGCGAGGCGCTGCGGGTCGAGCCCCACCGAGAGCCGCCTGGGCACGCTCCCCTGCACCGGGTCGACCAGCGCCTGGATCTCGACCAGCAGCGGACGCGTGCCCTCGAGGGTGGCGACGATCGCCGACCCCGGCACCGCGTCGGCGTGCTGCGACAGGAAGAGCGCCGAGGGATTCGACACGCCCTTGAGCCCGCGTTCGGTCATGCCGAACACGCCCAGCTCGTTGGCCGCGCCGAAGCGGTTCTTGATCGCGCGCACCAGGCGGAAGCTCGAATGGGTGTCGCCCTCGAAGTAGAGCACGGTGTCGACGATGTGCTCGAGCACGCGCGGACCCGCGATCGCCCCGTCTTTGGTCACGTGCCCGACGAGGATGACGACGATGCCGCGCTCCTTGGCGATGCGGGTCAGCCGGGCTGCGCACTCGCGCACCTGCGACACGCTGCCGGGCGCGGAGGTGATCGCCTCGGTATACGCCGTCTGGATCGAGTCGACGACGACGACCTCGGGGCGTTCGCTGCCGATCGCGGCGACGACCGCCTCGAGCTGCACCTCGGCCAGCAGCGACACCGGGGCGTTCACCAGCGCGAGCCGCTGCGCGCGCAGCGCCACCTGCTCGACCGACTCCTCGCCGGTGACGTAGAGCACCTTCCTGGCGGCGCCAACCGCCGCCATCGCCTGCAACAGCAGCGTCGACTTCCCGATGCCGGGGTCGCCGCCCAGCAGGATGACGGCGCCGGGAACGAATCCGCCGCCCAGCACGCGGTCGAATTCCTCGATGCCGGTGGGAAACCGGGGCTTGTCGCTCGCCTCGACCGAGCCGAGCGCGCGGACTTCGCTGCGTGCGCCCGCCAGAGGGTGATAGCGCGAGGGCGCGGGCGCCGCCGCCGCTTCGACCAGCGTGTTCCAGGCCCCGCAGTCGGGGCACTGCCCCTGCCACTTGGGGTGCTGCCCGCCGCATTCGGTACAGCTGTACGTCGTCCTGGGCTTGGCCATGGCCGGGGTGCGCCGCCGCGTCAGACGAGTTCGTCCGGCGTCACCGTGGCCGTACCCAGCTTGCCCACGACGATGCCCGCCGCCTGGTTGGCGATGCGCATCGCCGTCCCCAGCGGCGCCCCGGCGCCGATCAGCGTGCCGAGCGTCGCGATCACGGTGTCGCCGGCGCCGGAAACGTCGAACACCTCGCGCGCCTGTGCCGGCACGTGGTCGGCCCCGGCGGCCGTGAACAGGCTCATCCCCTCCTCCGAGCGGGTGATGAGCAGCGCGTCGATCATGAGTTCGTCGCGCAACGCCTGTGCCTTGACGGCGAGCTCGCCCGCGTCGCGCCAGCGCCCGGCGACCTGCCGGAACTCGCCGCGGTTGGGGGTCACGATGGTCGCGCCACGGTACTTCGCCCAGTCGTCGCCCTTGGGGTCGACCAATACCGGCTGGGCGGCCGCCCGCGCCCGCTCGATCATCGTGCCGATGTGCGTGAGGCCGCCCTTGCCGTAGTCGGAGAGGATGACCACGTCCGCCTGCGGGAGCAGCCGGTCGAAGTCCGCGAGCTTGTCCGCGAGCACCTCGTGCGAAGGTGTCGTCTCGAAGTCGATGCGCAGCAGCTGCTGCTGCCGACCGATGACCCGCAGCTTGACCGTGGTCGGCAGCGCAGGGTCGCGGTGGAGCGAGGCGCGCACGCCCGCCGCGCCGAGCAGGCGCTCGAGCGCGCTGCCCGGCTCGTCGGCGCCGATCACCGACAGCAGCGTGGCCTGCGCGCCCAGCGCGGCGACGTTGCGCGCGACGTTGGCGGCGCCGCCCGGACGCTCCTCGCTGCGCACGATCCGCACCACCGGCACGGGGGCTTCGGGCGAGATCCGCTCGGCGTCCCCGAACCAGTAGCGGTCGAGCATCACGTCGCCGACGACCAGCACCCGCGTCGCGGCGACCGCGTCGCGCCAGGCGGAGAACGGCGTGTCGGCGTCGCGCATCAGCGCCGTCCGATGGCGAAGTACTCGAGACCCGCCGCGCGCACCCGCACGGGGTCGAACAGGTTGCGCCCGTCGAACACCAGCGGCGAGGCGAGCGAGGCGGCCAGCGCCTCGAAATCCGGGCTGCGGAACTCCTTCCACTCGGTGACGATGACGAGCGCGTCGGCGCCGGCGACCGCCGCCAGCGGCGACGAAGCGTAGGACAGCCACGGCGCCGCACCGAAGATCCGCCTGGACTCGTCCATCGCCACCGGGTCGTAGGCGACGATCGTCGCCCCGCGCTCGACCAGCGCCGCGATGATCGCGCGCGCCGGGGCCTCGCGCATGTCGTCGGTATTGGGCTTGAACGCGAGGCCCCAGAGCGCAAGCTTGCGTCCCGCGAGGTTCTCGCCCAGCCGGGCGACGATCTTCTCGACCAGGCGCAGCTTCTGCGCGTCGTTGGCGGCCTCGACGGCTTCGAGGACGCGCAGCGGCTGCCCGAGCTCCCGCGCCGAGTGGCGCAGCGCCTTGACGTCCTTGGGAAAGCACGAGCCGCCGTAGCCCACGCCCGCATAGAGAAAGTGGTAGCCGATCCGCGGATCGGAGCCGATGCCGCGGCGGACGTGCTCGATGTCGGCGCCGAGCCGGTCCGCCAGATTGGCGAGCTCGTTCATGAACGATATCCGCGTCGCCAGCATCGCGTTGGCCGCGTACTTGGTGAGCTCGGCCGAGCGCGGATCCATCACCAGCAGGCGGTCGTGGTTGCGCATGAACGGCGCGTAGACGGCGCGCATCGCCGCGATCGCGCGCTCGTCGTCGGCGCCGACGACCACGCGATCGGGCTTCATGAAGTCCTCGACCGCCGCGCCCTCCTTCAGGAACTCGGGATTGGAGACGACGGCGAACGGCAGCGCGACCCCGCGCGCGGCGAGCTCCTCGGCGATCGCCCCGCGCACGCGGTCCGCGGTGCCCACGGGAACCGTGGACTTGTCGACGACGATGCGGTAGCCGTCCATCCGGCGGCCGATGGCGCGCGCCGCGGCAAGCACGTACTGCATGTCGGCGGAGCCGTCTTCGTCGGGCGGCGTGCCGACGGCGATGAACTGGATCTCGCCGTGCGCCACGGCGGCGGCGGCGTCGGTGGTGAACGCGAGCCGCCCGGCGGCGGCGTTGCGGCGGATCATCGGCTCCAGCCCCGGCTCGTGGATGGGCACCCCGCCGGCGTTCAGCATGTCGATCTTGCGGGGGTCGACGTCGAGACAGAGGACGTCGTTGCCGACTTCGGCGAGGCAGGTGCCGGTGACGAGCCCGACGTAGCCCGTCCCGATCATCGTGATCTTCATTGCGGATCTCCTTGCAGTTTGGCGATCGAGGCGTTGATCGCGGCGAGTGCGGCCAGCGGATCCGGGGCCTGGGTGATCGGCCGGCCGATGACGAGGTAATCGGCGCCGTTGGCGATCGCGGCTTCGGGCGTGATGATTCGCGCCTGGTCGTCGCGCGCCGACCCGGCGGGTCGGATGCCGGGGGTGACCAGCCGGAAGCCGGCGCCGCAGGCCGTGCGCAGCAGGGGCGCTTCCTGCGCCGAGCACACGACGCCGTCGAGACCGGCCGCTTGCGCCAGGAGCGCGAGCCGGCGTGCGGCGGCGGCCGTGGGCCCGGCCAGCCCGATCGCGTCGAGGTCGGCGTCGGCGAGGCTGGTCAGCACCGTGACGGCGATGAGGAGCGGCTGCGGCCGGCCGGTCTCCCCGGCCGTCCGCACGAGGGCCTCCCGCGCCGCGGCGAGCATCGCGGTCCCGCCGGCGGCGTGGACGTTCAGCATCCACACGCCCAGCCGCGTTGCGGCCGCGCAGGCCTGCGCCACGGTGTTGGGGATGTCGTGGAACTTGAGATCGAGGAACACCCGGAACCCGCGCTCGACCATCCAGCGCACCGGCTCCGGCCCGGCGACGACGAACATCTGCTTGCCGACCTTGAGCGCGCACTGTGCGGGGTCGAGGCGATCCATCAGCGCCAGCGCGCGGGCCGGATGGGCGAAATCGAGGGCGACGATCACGCGTGGGTCGGAAGCGGGCATGAGGGCAGGCGTTGCGTGGGTGGCGCCGGGCGGCCGGCGGGGCTCAGGCGTAGCCGTCGGGCGTCTCGGTGCGGCGCGGCGAGTACGTTTCCCACTTGCCACAGCCGGGACAGCGCCAGTAGTACTGCCGGGCCCGGAAGCCGCATTGCTCGCACTTGTACATCCCGAGCCGCTTCGTGTGCTGCGCGACGAGCTGCTTCACCAGTTCGAGATCGTGCCGTCGCTCCGCCGGCGCCGCCGCGAGCTGCGCCTCCAGCAGCCGATCGAGCCCCAGCAGCGTCGGATTCCGGGCGAGCTCGTCCTTGATGAGGTGCGCCGCAGCGTCGGGGCCCTCCTCGGCCAGCGTCAGGCCAAACACGGTGTTGAGGAGGTCGAGCGACGGGTACTGCTGCTGGTAGGCGCGCAGGACGCGCAGTCCCTCCGGCGCGCGGCCCAGCCGCCGCCAGGCGTCCGCGAGCCGCTCCGCGACCAGCGCCAGGAAGGCGGGATTCTGCGCCTCGAGCTTCTGCCACTCCTCGATGGCGAGGGCGTGCTCGCCGCGTTGCGCCGCCATGTCGCCGGCGAGCATCGTCGCGCGCGGCGAGGCCTTGTACTCGGCGCGCGCCTGGTCGATGTACGTCTGCGCCGCCGCGAAGTCGGACCGGAGCAGCGCCGCCTGGGCGAGTTCGCAGTCGTAGTGGGCGATTTCCTTGTGGTAAGGCTGCTTCGCCAGCGCCTCCATCCGGCGGGTGACGGCCATCGCCTTCGGCCAGTCCTTCTCCTGCTCGTAGATCGACAGCAGGAACGCGAGCGAAGGATGCTCGAACGGCGAGCCGTCGAGCCGGGTGAACAGCTCCTCCGCGCGGTCGAGCAGCCCCGCCCGATGGAAATCCTGCGCCAGCTCGAACACCGCCGTCTGCCGCTTGTCCGCGGGCAGGTCCGGGCGATCGAGCAGGTTCTGGTGCATCCGGATCGCGCGGTCGATCTCTCCCTGACGGCGAAACAGGCTGCCGAGCGCGAAGTGCAGGTCGACCGTCTGGGGGTCGACCTTGACGACCTCGATGAACGACTCGATGGCCTTGTCGTGCTGCTCGTTGAGCAGGAAGTTGAGGCCGCGGAAGTAGGACATCGGCAACGCCCGCGACTCGCGCATCAGGTGCTTGATGTCGATGCGGGCGGCGACCCAGCCCAGCGCGAAGAAGATCGCCGGGATCGGGAGCAGCCACCAGAGGTCGAAGTCCATGCGCGGGGGCCTTCCGGTCGCCGGCGGGCGCTACCGACAGGCTCCTAGGCGCCTGTCGGCGGGCCCGGCGGCGCTCCGTGCGGGCCGGGCACGACGTCCGCGCCGGTGCCCGGCGCGGCGCTGCCGGCCCAACTCGCGTTTGAGGCGCGCGCTGCGCACGGCTCCGGCGAGCAGCCCGGCGGCCACGCCCGCGGCGAACGCGACCAGCAGCATGAAGATCAGCGGGGCCTGCCAGCTCCACCACTGGTAGAAGCGCAGCGTGACCGGCTCGGCGTTCTGCAGCGCGAAGAACAGCAGCACGATGAACAGCAGTGCACCCGCCACCCAGCGCAGCACCGACATCAGCGTCTCCAAGGATTGCGGCAGCCGGCGCGCCCGCGGCGCGGAAGCGTCCCGCGCGAGCCGACGCGACGCCCGTCCGCGTCATACGTTCCGGTTGGCGCCGAACGCATTGCCCTCGAAATCGACGCGCTCGCGCAGTTCCTTGCCGGCCTTGAAGTGCGGCACGTGCTTCTCCGGCACCTGCACCTTCTCCCCGGACTTCGGGTTGCGCCCGGTGCGTGGGGGCCGGTAGTTGAGTCCGAAGCTGCCGAAGCCGCGAATCTCGATGCGCTCCCCCTTCGCCAGGCTCTCGGCCATGGCGTCGAGGATCAACTTGACCGCGAGTTCGGCGTCTTTCGCAACCAGCTGCGGAAACTGCGACGCCAGGCGGTCGATCAGCTCCGATTTGGTCATCGCGGCGCCCGCTTACTCGGTGCTCTTGTTGTCCATCTTGGCGCGCAGCAGCGCGCCGAGATTGGTCGTTCCCGTGTGCGCGCCCTGGTTCTCCTGCGCGACCCGCTGGATGGCCTCGGTCTCGTCGGCGTGGTCCTTGGCCTTGATGGAGAGGTTGATCGAGCGGTTCTTGCGGTCGATGTTGATGATCATCGCCGTGACGCCGTCACCCTCCTTGAGGTGCGTGCGAATGTCCTCGACGCGGTCGCGCGCGACCTCGGAGGCGCGCAGGTAGCCCTCGACCTCCCCGTCGAGCGCGATGACCGCGCCCTTCGCGTCGAGCGACTTGACCGTGCCCTTGACGATGTTGCCCTTGTCGTGCACCGCGACGTAGTTGGTGAACGGGTCGCCGTCGAGCTGCTTGATGCCGAGCGAGATGCGCTCGCGCTCGACGTCGATCGCCAGCACCACGGCCTCGACGTCCTGGCCCTTCTTGTACTCGCGCACCGCGGCGTCGCCCGCCAGCGACCACGACAGGTCGGACAGGTGCACGAGGCCGTCGATGCCGCCCGGCAGCCCGACGAACACGCCGAAGTCGGTGATCGACTTGATCTGCCCGGCCACCCGGTCGCCCTTCTTGTAGTTCATCGCGAAGTCGTCCCAGGGATTGCTCATGCACTGCTTCATGCCGAGCGAGATCCGGCGGCGGTCCTCGTCGATCTCGAGGATCATGACCTCGACCTCGTCGCCGAGCTGCACGACCTTGGTCGGGTGGATGTTCTTGTTGGTCCAGTCCATCTCGGAAACGTGGACCAGGCCCTCGATCCCCGACTCGATCTCGACGAACGCGCCGTAGTCGGTGATGTTGGTGACCCGGCCGAACAGGCGCGTGCCCTGCGGATAGCGGCGGGCGAGGCCGACCCACGGGTCCTCGCCGAGCTGCTTCATGCCCAGCGAGACGCGGTTCTTCTCCTGGTCGAACTTGAGGATCTTGGCGGTGACCTCGTCGCCGACCGACAGCACCTCGGAGGGGTGCTTGACGCGGCGCCAGGCGAGGTCGGTGATGTGCAGCAGGCCGTCGATGCCGCCGAGGTCGACGAACGCGCCGTAGTCGGTGATGTTCTTGACGACGCCCTTGACGATCGCGCCTTCCTGCAGCTGCGACAGGAGCTTCTCGCGCTCCTCGCCCAGGCTCGCCTCCAGCACCGCGCGGCGCGAGACGACGACGTTGTTGCGCTTGCGATCGAGCTTGATGACCTTGAACTCGAGCGACTTGTTCTCGAAGGGCGAGGTGTCCTTGACCGGGCGGATGTCGACCAGCGAGCCCGGCAGGAAGGCGCGGATGCCGTTGACCATGACGGTGAGGCCACCCTTGACCTTGCCGGTCACGAGCCCGGATACGATCGAGCCCTGCTCCATCGCGGCCTCGAGGTCGTGCCAGGCCTTCAGGCGCTTGGCCTTGTCGCGGGACAGCCGGGTTTCGCCGTAGCCGTCCTCGAGCGCCTCGATGGCGACGGTCACGAAGTCGCCGGCCTTGACCTCGATCTCGCCGGCGTCGTTCTTGAACTCCTCGATCGGGATGAAGCTCTCGGACTTGAGTCCGGCGTTGACGACGACGATGTTGAAGTCGACGCGGACGACCTCGGCGGTGATGAGCTCGCCCTGGCGCATCTCGCCGCGCGAGAGCGACTCCTCGAACAGTGCGGCGAAGCTCTCCATCGACGGGACGTTGCCGGTGGTGGTGCTGGGGATGGCGGTAGCCATGGGGTTGGATCCTTCTGCGTTCGTGCCGCCGGCCGCGAGAACCCTGTTTCTCGCTCGGCGGGTTGGTTGATCAATCCGTGCGGACGCGGGCCAAAGCGTCAACGCAACGGCCTCCTGCTCCGCGAACGACCCACCCGCGACGCGAGGCGCTCCCGGCACTGGTCGAGCACCCGGGTGATCGCCTCGTCGATCGAGAGATCGGTCGTGTCCAGAACCATGGCGTCGGCGGCGGCCACGAGAGGCGCCACCGCGCGCGCGGCGTCGCGCGCGTCACGATTCTTGAGTTCGCGCAAAAGACTTTGCAGTGTAACCGAGATTCCTTTTTCGATCAACTGCTTATGTCGACGCAGCGCGCGCTCCTCGGCGCTCGCCGTGACGAAGACCTTGACGCGCGCGTCCGGGAACACGACGGTGCCCATGTCGCGCCCGTCGGCAACGAGCCCGGGGGGCTGCCGGAAACTGCGCTGGCGCACGAGCAGCGCCGCGCGCACCGCGGGGTGGACGGCAACCTGCGAGGCCGCGACGCCGATCGCCTCGGCGCGGATCGCGTCGGTCACTTCGGCGGCGTCCAGCCACACGCGGTTCCCGGCGAACCGCACGTCGAGCGCCGCGGCGATCCGGGCCACCGCGTCGGCGTCGTCGAGGTTCGTGCCGCTGGACAGCGCCTTGAGCGCCACCAGGCGGTACAGCGCGCCGCTGTCCAGCAGATGGAACCCGAGGGCCCGGGCCACGCCGGCGGCCACCGTCCCCTTCCCCGACGCCGCAGGCCCGTCGACGGCGATCACCGGCGCTTCGCCCGCCCCGGTCATCACGCGCCTGCGGCCGCCGCGGGCTGGGCGATGCGGGCGAACTCGGCGAAATAGCCCGGAAACGTCTTGCGCACGCAGTCGGGGTCGTTGATGCGGATCGGCACGCCGCCGAACGCGGCCAGCGAGAAGCACATCGCGATCCGGTGGTCGTCGTAGGTGTCGATGGTCGCCGCGCGCAGGGCGCCCGGCGGGAAGACGCGCAGATGCTCGCTGCCCGCCTCGACCGTCGCGCCGAGCTTGCCGAGTTCGGCCGCCATCGCCCGAATGCGGTCGGTTTCCTTCACCCGCCAGCTGCCGATCCCGGTCAGCGTCGTGGGCCCCCGCGCGAAGAGCGCGACCACGGCCAGCGTCATCGCGGCGTCGGGGATCGCCACGCAGTCGACGTCGACGCCGTCGAGCGCGCGCCCGGCGCGCGCCTCGATCCACTCCTCACCGTAGCGCACGTCGGCGCCCATCCGGGCCAGCACGTCGGCGAAGGCGACGTCGCCCTGGATCGAGTGCCGCCCCACGCCGGTCACCCGCACCGGACCGCCGCCGATCGCCCCGGCAGCGAGGAAGTACGACGCGGCCGACGCGTCGCCCTCGACGTGGATCGTGCCGGGACTCGCGTAGCGCGCACCCGCCGGAACGCGAAACGACGTCCAGCCATCCTGTTCGACGCGGATGCCGAAGCGCGCGAGCAGGTTGGTCGTGATCGCGACGTAGGGTTTGGAGACGAGCTCGCCGACGACCTCGACCGCGAGCGGCAGCTGCCGGTGACGAGCGAGCAGCGGCAGCGCCATCAGGAGCGCGGTCAGGAACTGGCTCGAGACGTCGCCGCGGACGCGCACGCGCTCCGGCGCCGACGGCTGTGCGCAGCCGCCGGGTCCGATCGCGAGCGGCGGAAAGCCGTCGCGTCCGAGGTAACGGACGTCGGCACCCAGCGCGCGCAGCGCGTCGACGAGGTCGCCGATGGGTCGCTCGTGCATGCGCGGCACGCCGCGGAGCTCGTAGTCGCCACCGGCCAGCGCCAGCGCGGCGGTCAGCGGCCGGATCGCCGTGCCCGCGTTGCCCAGGAACAGCTTTGCCGAGCGCTCCGGAAAGACGCCCCCGATGCCGTGGACGACGAAGTCGCGGGTGCCCGCGACGCGGTCGACGCGGACTCCCAGCGTCGCGAGCGCCTCCAGCATCCGGTCGACGTCGTCGGCGTCGAGCAGCCCGCACAGCCGGGTCTCGCCCTGCGCCAGCGCGGCGAGCAGCAGCGTCCGGTTCGAGATGCTCTTCGAGCCGGGCAGCGCCACGACGCCCCGCGCGGCCGCGGCCGGGGCGAGATCGAGGTGCGACCGGCGCGCCGGCGCCGACCTGGCGGTCACCTCGCATTCCTCGGCGCTCGGCTCGCGCGGACCATCGGCCGCGACCGTGCGATCGGGGCCGCGCGCGGCGTCCCAGGCCCGGCGCGCGGCGCGCGCGTGGGCGAACACGGCGCACAACGCGTCGCCATCGCCGGCGGCGACCATCGCGGTGAGGCGATCGAGCTGGGCACGGAAAGCCGCGATTTCGGCGAGCAGCGCGGGCCCGTTCGCGAGCGAGATGTCGCGCCACATCTCCGGAGAGCTGGCGGCGATCCGGGTGAAGTCGCGAAAGCCGCTGGCGGCAAAGCGGAAGATCTCCGCGCTGTCCGCCCGGTCGGCAAACGCATCGACCAGGGCGAACGCGAGCAGGTGCGGCAGGTGCGACACCGCGGCAAAGACACGGTCGTGGACGTCCGGCGCGAGCGTCGACACACGCGCGCCGCAGCGCGTCCACAGCGCGCCGACCCGGGCGACGGCTCCCGGGTCGGTCTCGCCCACCGGGGTCAGCACGACGTTGCGCTCGCGGAACAGCGTCGCGAACGCGGCCGCGGCGCCCGAGTGCTCGGTCCCGGCGATCGGGTGCGCGGGCACGAAGCGCGCGAATCCGGGCCCCAGCGCCGCGCGCGCCGCGGCGATGACGTCCTGTTTCGTGCTGCCCGCGTCGGTCAAGAGCGTCGCCGCGCCGAGCTTGCCCGCCATCGCCCGCAACAGCGCGGGGTACTGCGCCACGGGGGTTGCGATCAGCACCAGGTCCGCCGCGCCGAGCTCGCGCGTCCAGTCGCCGGCGAGCGTCACGTCGCGGTCGATGATGCCCAGGCGCTTCGCGTCGTCGAGGTTGGCCTGCCCGCGCCCGATGCCCACGACTTCGCCGACGAGCCCCGCCGCCCGCAGGGCGAGCGCAAACGACCCCCCGATGAGGCCGACACCGATCACCACCAGCCGGCGCACCGGCGCCGCCGCGGCGCTTCGCGCTCTTCGGCGCGACTCGCCGCGGCGGCGTCTGCGCTCATGCGGCGAACGCCGCGGCGAGCGCCGCGAGAAAACGCTGGTTCTCGGCGGGCAGCCCGACGGTCACGCGCAGCCACTCCGGCAGCGCGTAATTGGCCACCGGACGCACGATGACGCCGCGCCGCAGGAGCGCCTGGTAGACGCGTCCGGCGTCGCCGACCTTCACCAGCACGAAGTTCGCGTGCGAGGGCACGAACGACAGCCCCAGCGTGCGCAAGCCCTCCTCCAGCGCGCGCTTGCCGTCGCGGTTCAGTGCGCGGCTGTCCTCGACGTAGGCGGTGTCGGAAAGCGCCGCGATCGCGGCGGCCTGCGCGAACGCGTTGACGTTGAACGGCTGGCGGACCCGGTTCAGCATGTCGGCCACGCGGGCGTTCATGATCCCGTAGCCCACGCGCAGCCCCGCCAGGCCGTAGGCCTTGGAGAACGTCCGCGACACGACGAGGTTCGGATACTTCGCCACCCACTGCGGGGACGGCGCCACCGCCGCGGGCTCGAGGTACTCGTTGTAGGCCTCGTCCAGGACCACCAGGACCTCGGGCGGCGTCGCGGCGATGAACGCCTCCAGCGCGTCGGGCGCGATCCACGTGCCGGTAGGATTGTTGGGGTTGGCGACAAAGACGATGCGTGTGCGCGCCGTGATCGCCGCGCGCATCGCGGCGAGGTCGTGGCCGTACTCGAGGGCAGGCACCTCGACCCCCGCCGCGCCGCGTGCCTGCGTGGCGAGCGGGTAGACGGCGAACGCGTGCCGCGCGTACACCGCGGCGTCGCCGGGCTTGAGGAACGCCTGCGTGACGAGTTCGAGAATGTCGTTGGAACCGTTGCCGAGCACGATGCCCTCGGCGCCCACACCGAGTCGCTGCGCCAGCGCCGCCTTCAGCGCGAAGCCGTTGCCGTCCGGATAGCGCGCGAGGTCCTCGGTGGCAGCGGCGATGGCCGCGCGCACGGCGGGGCTTGGCCCCCTGGGGTTCTCGTTGGACGCGAGCTTGACGATGTCGGCCTCGGCCAGCCCAACTTCGCGCGCGAGCTCGGCGACCGGCTTGCCCGGAATATAGGGTGCGATGCGGCGCACGTAGTCCGGCGCGGCGGCGGCGGGATCGTGCCCTTTCGTTGCAGTCATGGCGGTCTGCTCTCAGTACACGGCGGCGGGGTACGAGCCGAGGATCTTCAGGAACGGCGCCTTCTCGCGCAACCCGGCGAGCGCCGCGGAAACCCCGGCGTCGCTGGCGTGGCCTTCGAGGTCGACGAAGAACAGGTACTCCCAGAGGCCGGTGCGCGCCGGTCGCGATTCGAGTCGCGACATGCTGACGCCGTGGCGGGCGATCGGCTCCAGCAGGCCGTAGATCGCGCCCGGCCGGTTCGGCGCGGACATCACGAGCGACGTCTCGTCGCGGCCGCAGGGGGGCACCGACTGGCGGCCGAGCACCCAGAAGCGGGTCGTGTTGTTGGGCTCGTCCTCGATGTGCGGCGCGAGCACCGAGAGCCCATAGATCGCGGCGGCAATCTCGCCGGCGATGGCCGCCGCGCCGGCCTCGCCGCCCGCGAGCCGGGCAGCCTCCGCGTTGCTGGCCACCGCGATGCGGGGAACGCCGGGCAGGTGCCGCGCGAGCCACAGCGCGCACTGCGCGAACGACTGAGCGTGCGAGTACACCCGGGTCACCGCACCGAAGCTCGCGACGTTGGCGAGCAGGTTCTGCGTCACCCGCAGCTTGATCTCTCCGCAGATCAGGAGCGGCGTCTGGCACATGAGGTCGAGCGTGCGGCCGACCGCGCCCTCGGTCGAATTCTCCACCGGCACGACGGCGAATTCGGTCTGGCCGCTCTCGGCGGCGCGGAACACTTCGTCGATCGTCGTGCAAGGCTCCCCCTGCACGAAGCCGCCGAAGTGCTTGGCCACCGCGGCGTGGGAAAAGGTCCCGGCCGGCCCCAGGTAGGCGATGCGCAGGGGATGCTCCAGCGCCATGCAGGCGGACATGACCTGCCGGAAGACGCCGGCGACGGCCTCGTTCGACAGCGGGCCGCGGTTCTCGCCCTGCAACCGCGCGAGCACCTGCGCCTCGCGCTCGGGCCGGTAGACCGCGCTCCCTGCCTTCAGACGCCCGATCGCCTTGGCGTGCTCGGCGCGGGCGTTGAGGCGCGCGAGGATTTCGCGGTCGAGGGCGTCGATCGCCGCGCGGTGGGCCTGGAGCTCGGCGTCAGCGGAGGTGGGGTGCATGGTCGGTCGCGGGCAAGGTTGGCGCAGGCTGCGAGGTTCGATGCTCAGGGCGTGTCCGCAGGCGGAGCATCGCCACTCGCCGCACCACCGTCCGGCGCGGTCCCGGTGTCGCCGGCATCGGCTTCGCCGCCGCCGGGCGCGGCCTCGGCCGCGGCGTCCGGCCCGCCGCCGTCGGCCCCTGGCCCGGCGTCGCCGGCGAGGCCCTCGTCGACTTCGGTCTCGGCGACGCGCTCGAGGCCGGCGAGGGTGTCGCCTTCCCCAAGGCTGATCAGCGTCACGCCCTGCGTCGCGCGGCCCATCTCGCGAATCGACTTCACCGGCATGCGAATCAGCACGCCCCCGGTCGAGATCAGCATCACCTCGTCCTCGGGCCGCACCAGCGCCGCGGCGATCACCTGGCCGTTGCGCTCGCTTTGCGCGATCGCGATCATCCCCTTGGTGCCGCGGGCGTGGCGCGTGTGTTCGACGATCGGCGTGCGCTTGCCGTAACCGTTCGCGGTCGCTGTCAGCACCGATTGCGCCTCGTCCTCCGCCACGAGCATCGAGATCACCGTCTGCGTGGGTTCGAGCGCCATGCCGCGCACGCCGTGCGCGGCCCGGCCCATCGGCCGGACGTCGTTCTCGTCGAAGCGGACCGCCTTGCCGCCCGAGCTGAACAGCATCACGTCGTGGCTGCCGTCGGTGAGCGCGACGCCGATCAGCGTGTCGCCTGCCGCGAGATCGACGGCGATGATGCCGGCCGTGCGCGGCCGCGAGAACTCCGAAAGCGGCGTCTTCTTGACCGTCCCCATCGCCGTCGCCATGAACACGTACTGCGTGTCGGTGAATTCGCTCACCGGCAGCAACGCCGTGATCTGCTCGTCGCCGGCGAGCGGAACCAGGTTGACGACCGGCTTCCCGCGGGCGCCGTGACCGCCCTGGGGAACGTGGTAGACCTTGAGCCAGTAGACCCGACCGTGGTTGGAGAAGCACAGGATGTGGTCGTGGGTGTTGGCGATGAACAGGTGGTCGATGAAATCGTCCTCCTTGGTCCCCGCCGCCACCCGGCCGCGGCCGCCGCGCTTCTGCGCGCGGTACGCGGCCACCGGCTGCGCCTTCATGTAGCCGCCGTGCGACAGCGTCACCACCATGTCCTCGCGCGCGATCAGGTCCTCGACCGACAGGTCGGCGCCCTGGGTGACGATCTCCGAGCGGCGGGCATCGCCGAACTGGTCGCGGATCGCCACCAGCTCCTCGCCGATGATCCGCGTCACCCGCGGCGGGTTGGCGAGGATGTCGAGCAGGTCGACGATCAGCGCCATGACGTCCTTGTACTCGGTGAAGATCTTGTCCTGCTCGAGGCCGGTCAGCCGCTGCAGCCGCAGCTCGAGGATCGCCTGCGCCTGGGCGTCGGAGAGCCGGTAGCCCCCCTCCGCCGGCTGCCAGCCGTGCTCGGGCAACAGCCCCTCGGGTCGTGCCGCTTCGGCCGCAGCGCGCTGCAGCATCGCCTCGACCAGCGCCGAACGCCACGCGCGCGCCATCAGCGCGGACTTGGCGTCCGCGGGGGTCGGCGCGGACTTGATCAGCGCGATGATCTCGTCGACGTTCGACAGCGCGACGGCGAGGCCTTCCAGGATGTGCCCCCGCTCGCGGGCGCGGGTGAGTTCGTGGCGCGTGCGCCGGACGACGATTTCGCGCCGGTGCTGCAGGAAGTAATCGATGAATTGCCGCAGATCGAGCAGTCGCGGCTGGCCGTCGACCAGCGCGACCATGTTCATCCCGAAACTGTCCTGCAGCTGCGTGAGCTTGAACAGGTTGTTGAGTACGATCTCGGGCAGCTCGCCGCGCTTCAGCTCGATGACCACGCGCATTCCGGACTTGTCGGACTCGTCCCGCAGGTCGGCGATGCCCTCGATCTTCTTCTCGCGGACGAGCTCGCCGATGCGGATCAACAGGTTCGCCTTGTTCACCTGGTACGGGATCTCGTCGACGATGAGCGCCTGCCGCTCACCCTTGCCGATGTCCTCGACGTGGGTCCGCGCGCGGATGACCACGCGGCCACGGCCGGTGCGGTAGCCCTCGCGCACGCCGTCGAGGCCATAGATGATTGCCGCAGTCGGGAAATCGGGGGCGGGAACGAGGTCGATCAGCTCGTCGATCGTGGTCTGTGGCCGGTGCAGCAGCGCAAGGCAGGCGTTGGCGACCTCGACGAGGTTGTGCGGGGGGATGTTGGTCGCCATGCCGACCGCGATGCCCGACGAGCCGTTGACGAGGAGATTGGGCAGCCGCGACGGCAGCACCGTGGGTTCCAGCTCCTTGCCGTCGTAGTTGGCGACGAAGTCGACCGTCTCCTTGTCGATGTCGGCGGTGAGCTCGTTGGCGATCCGCTGCAGCCGGCACTCGGTATACCGCATCGCCGCCGCGTTGTCGCCGTCGACCGAGCCGAAGTTGCCCTGGCCGTCGATCAGCGGATAGCGCAGCGAGAAATCCTGCGCCATGCGCACCAGCGTGTCGTAGATCGCCATGTCCCCGTGCGGGTGGTACTTTCCCATCACGTCGCCGACCACGCGCGCGCACTTGACGTAAGGCCGGTTCCAGACCGTATTCGCCTCGTGCATCGCGAACAGCACGCGGCGGTGCACCGGCTTCAAGCCGTCGCGCACGTCCGGCAGCGCCCGCCCGACGATGACGCTCATCGCGTAATCGAGGTACGAATGGCGCATCTCGGCCTCGAGGCTGACCGGGAGTGTCTCTTTGGCGAAAGGCTGCATGGCGGGGGAGGGCTTTCGGGAAAGGCGTTGCAAACGGGATCGGCACGGTCGCTGCCGAGTGCGGCGGCGGCGTTCGACGCGAGCGCATCGGCAGCGCGAGGGCGCCGCCGGAAAGTCACGCGCAACCGGCTTCGACCGCGCCCGCCCGGTCGTGCAACCGCGCCGGGATCCGATCCAAGGTCCTTGAATTGGAAAGATTTTATCACGCCGTTGTATTGCCGCGACACTGTTGCCCAGACAGAACGCGAAGCGGGGGTTTTCTTTGCACGGGTCCAGTCCGCGTGCTATAGTTTTTGCCGAAACAAGGGATTCCACGCGCGGACGGAGGCTTGCGGATACGTCGTCGCGCGGTACTTCCGGGTTCGCCTATAACCTGTTCAAAACCAAAGTCAAAGGGGTGAAACAATGACTCAACGTTTCGTTTCCGGTGCACTCGTCGGCGCGCTCGCGGCCGTGTTCGCCGGCGGCGTTGCCGCGCAACCAGTCACGTCGGGCTACGTGCCCGGCACGGCACCGGCCAGCGACGGCTACGTGCAGAACGGCTTCCCGACGCCGACCGACGGCACCGTCAAGAGCGGCGTCTACAACGGCGACAAGGGACTCGCCGGCAATCTGTGCTGGCGCACCGGCTACTGGACGCCGAGCATGGCCACGATCGAGTGCGATCCGGACCTCGTGCCGAAGCCGCCACCCGCGCCCGCACCGGTCGTCGCCCCGCCGCCGGCACCGCCGGCTCCCGCGCCCGCCCCGGCGCCGCCGCCCGCTCCGGCCGTCCAGAAGATCACCCTCGCTTCGAAGGCGCTGTTCGACTTCGACAAGGCCGTGCTCAAGCCCGAAGGCAAGGCCGCGATCGACAGCGAGATCATCGCCAAGCTGAAGGACGTCCAGAAGCTCGAGCTCGTGCTGGTCACCGGCCACACCGACCGCATCGGCACCCAGGCGTACAACCAGAAGCTCTCCGAGCGCCGCGCCGACGCGGTGCGCGATTACCTGGTCAGCAAGGGCGTCGCCAGGGACAAGATCGAGACCCTCGGCATGGGCAAGACCCAGCCGGTCCCGGGCGTCAAGTGCGAGATGAAGGCGATGAAGCAACTGATCGCCTGCCTCGCGCCCAACCGCCGCGTGGAAGTCGAGGTCAAGGGCGAAGCGACCAAGCGCTAGACCTCGCCCGCAAGGACCCAGGAAGCCCCGCGCTCGCGCGGGGCTTTTTGTTGTGCGCGCGGCGCGCCTGGTGTGTGCGCCACCGGCCCCGCACGACGGCACGCGGTGGCCACGCGGCGCACGGCCGATCAGCCCGCCGGAACCGGAACCCGCCATGGAACACGCCGACCTGCGCCTTGATGCCGCCTGGATCGTCCCGGTCGACCGGGCGGGAGCGTTGCCGCAGCACGCGCTGATCGTCGAGCGCGGGCGCATCGTCGCCGCGTTGCCCGCCGCCGAGGCCGACCGGCGGTACGCCGCGCGGCGGCGGGTGGCGTTGCCGCGCCACGCGCTGATCCCGGGCCTCGTCAACGCCCACACCCACGCCGCGATGGCGCTGTTCCGCGGCATCGCCGACGACGTCCCGCTGTCGGTGTGGCTCGAGCAGCACATCTGGCCGCGCGAAGGCCGCTTCGCCGCGCCCGACTTCGTGCACGACGGTGCCGCCCTCGCCGCCGCCGAGATGCTGAAGGGCGGGATCACCTGCTGCAACGACATGTATTTCTTTCCCGACGCGACGGCGCGCGCGTTCCTCGCCACCGGGATGCGGGCGATGCTCGGCCTGCCGGTCCTCGATTTCCCGACGCCGTACGCGTCCGACCCCGACGCTTACCTGCAGAACGGGCTCGCCGTGCGCGACGAGTTCAAGCACGAGCCACGGCTCGCGTTCTCGCTGTCGCCCCACGCGCCGTACACCGTCGGCGACCCCGCCTGGGAGAAGACGATCACCTACGCGCGCCAGCTCGACCTGCCGATCCAGACGCACCTCGCCGAAACCGCCGACGAAGTCGCGGCCAGCCGCGCCGCGCACGGCGCGAGCCCGCTCGCCCGGCTGCACCGGCTCGGCGCGACCGGCCCCGGCTTCATCGCCATCCACGCGGTGCACCTCGACGCTGCCGACGTCGACCTGCTCGCCACCCACGGCGGTCACGTCGTGCACTGCCCGGCGTCGAACATGAAGCTCGGCTGCGGCATTGCGCCGATTGCCCGCTACCGCGCCCGCGGCATCAACGTCGCGCTTGGCACCGACGGCGCGGCGTCGAACAATCGGCTGGACCTCTTCGGCGAGATGCGTCTGGCGGCGTTGCTCGCCAAGGTCGCGACTGGCGACCCGTCCGCGCTCCCTGCGGCCGACGTCCTGCACGCCGCGACGCTCGCCGGCGCGACGGCGTTGGGGCTGGACGCGGACCTGGGGTCGCTCACCCCGGGCAAGCTGGCCGACGTCGTGGCGGTCGATCTCGGCGCGCTCGAGGCGACACCCTGCTACGATCCCGTTTCACACCTCGTGCACGTGGTCGGCCGCGACGCCGTCACCGACGTCTGGGTTGGCGGCGAACACCTCGTCGTCGACCGCGTGCTCGCCACCGTCGACGAGGCGGCGCTCCTCGCCCGCGCGCGCCTCTGGCAGGAGAGACTGCAGTGAGCACGCCCAACACCCCCTCGGCCGCACCCGCCGCGCCGCCGCCGAACGCCGACGCCGCTGAACTCGCCAAGTTCTCGGCGCTCGCCCACCACTGGTGGGACCCCGAGAGCACGATGTTCGGCGCCCTGCACCGGTTGAATCCGTTGCGCCTCGCGTGGGTCGAGGCGGCGGCCGGGAGCCTCGCCGGCAAGCGGGTCGTCGACGTCGGCTGCGGCGGCGGCATTCTCTCCGAGGCCATGGCCGGCCGTGGTGCCGAGGTGGTGGGCATCGACCTCGCCGAGAAGCCGCTGCAGGTGGCCAAGCTGCACCTGCTCGAGTCCGGCGCCCGCGTCGACTACCGGCGGGTCGCGGCCGAGACCCTGGCCGACGAGATGCCCGCAGCGTTCGACGTCGTCACCTGCATGGAGATGCTCGAACACGTCCCCGACCCCGCATCGACGATCGCGGCCTGCGCGGGCCTGGTCAGGCCGGGCGGCACGGTCGTCCTGTCGACGATCAACCGCAATCCGAAGGCGTACCTGTTCGCCGTCCTCGGCGCCGAGTACGTGCTGGGGCTCCTTCCCCGGGGCATCCACGATTACGCGAAGTTCGTCCGCCCGGCCGAGCTCGCCGCCTGGGCCCGCCGCGCGGGCCTCGTCACGGTGAAGCTGCAAGGTGTCGGCTACAGCCCGTTCACGCGCAGCTTCCACCTGGAGTCGTCGACGGCGGTCAACTACCTCGTCGCGCTGCGCCGCCCCGCCGATGGCTGACGTCCCGGACGCGGTGCGCGCCCTCCCCGTCGCGGCGGTGCTGTTCGACCTCGACGGCACGCTCGCCGACACGGCCCCCGATCTGGTGGCGGCGCTGAACCGGGTTCGCGGCGACCGCGGCCTGCCAGCGCTCCCGTACGCGACCCTGCGGCCGCACGCGTCGCACGGAGCCCGAGGCCTCCTCGGCGCCGGGTTCGGGATCGCGCCCGGCGACGCCGGACTTCTCGGGCCTGCGCGACGCCTTCCTCGCGCACTACGAGGCGGCGCTCTGCGTCGGGACGGCGCTGTTCGACGACGTGGCCGACCTTCTCGCCGAGATCGAAGCGCGCGGCCTCGCCTGGGGCATCGTCACCAACAAGGCCGCGCGTTTCACGCTTCCGCTGCTCGAGCTCCTGCCACCGCTGGCGCGCGCCGGCACCGTGGTCTGTGGCGACACGACGCCGCACGCGAAGCCGCATCCCGAGCCGCTGCTGCACGCGGCGCGCGCGCTCGGAATCGCGCCCGAACGCTGCCTCTACGTGGGCGATGCGGAGCGCGACGTGACGGCGGGGGTGGCGGCAGGCATGCGCACGATCGTTGCCGGCTACGGCTACATCGGGGCGCACGAAACACCCGGGCAATGGCCGGCCGCGGCGGTGATCGGCACGCCGGTCGCGCTGCTCGACTGGCTGCCCGGAAGCGCTTGAGCGCGCAAGTCCGCAGTGCGCCTACCGTGCCGCACAGGCGCTCGCGTTGACCAGCAGCAGTTCGAGTTCGCCGCCGTCGCGCGCGCCGCGCACGCGCACGGGCTGGTTGCCCTGCAGCGGCCGCACCACCGCCGCCAGCAGATCGTCGTTGGCGGTCAGCGGAACGCCGTTGGCTTCGCGCAGCCGGTCGCCGGCCTTGAGCCCGAGCATCGCCGCGAAGCCGGCGCCGTCGCGGACGACCAGGCCCGCCGGCGATTCCCCGAGCAGCGGCCTCCAGCTCTCCGGCTGCGTCGCCATCCCGCCGAGGAGCTCGGCGTTGATCCGGTAGGTCGGCCCTCTGAACCCCGCCGGCGCGGCGCAGGCGGCGCCGGCGGCCGCCGCCCCCGCTCGCGGCGCAGCCAAGGGGGCCGCCAGCGGAGCCGGGCTGCGCAGGGGCAGCTCGCGCGCCTCGCCGCGGCCCGCGAGGCGCACCCGGTCTGCATACACGGCGTCGAGCCGCAGACCCGGCGCCACCTCCCCACCCACGGTGACCAGGACCGGACCGCGGTCCGCCAGGCGAAACAGCGCCTGCCCGGTGCCGTTCGGGCCGGCGATCACGCCAAGCAGGCGCAGCTCACTCGCGCCGGCGGCGCCGGCCACCGGCGGCCCGCGGTCAGGCGCCGGGCCCGGGGCCCCGGCGCCGAACACGCCGGCAGCCGCCAGCGGCCCCGCGCTGCTCTGCGGCCAGGGGACGGGAGGGGACGCCACGGGCGCCGGTGCCGCGATGCGCCAGAACCAATGGGCGATGACGAACGCGAGCAGCGCGGCCCCCGCGAGCGCCGCCAGCGAAGACGGAAGGCGGGCCAGCGCCGCGCGCCACGCCTGCCTCGGGACGCCCTGGCGGCTCCCGTATAATCTGCCTCCCATCGCCCCGTGCCTTGCCCCGGATCGTCGCCCCGTGAACCCCCGCCTGTCGCTGCTCCAGCCATACCCGTTCGAGCGACTCGGGCAGTGGCTCGCCGGCGTTGACCCCAATCCCTCGCTGGCGCCGATCAACCTGTCGATCGGCGAGCCGCGGCATCCGACGCCGCCACTGCTGCTCGACGCGCTGGCGGCCGCCAGCCGCAGCGTCGCGCATTATCCCACGACGCTGGGGACGCCCGCGCTGCGCGAAGCGATCGCCGCCTGGCTCTGCCGCCGGCACGGGCTGCCTGCGGTCGACGCGGCGCGGGAGGTGCTGCCGGTGCTGGGCAGCCGCGAGGCGCTGTTTTCGTTCGCGCAGACCGTCCTCGACCCGAACCGTCCCGGGCAGGCGGTGGTGATGATGCCGAATCCCTTCTACCAGATCTACGAAGGCGCGGCGCTCCTCGGCGGCGCCACCCCGATGCCGGTGAGCGGGGTTGCCGCGCGCGGCTTCGCGATACCGTGGGCGCAAGTGCCCGAGGGCGTGTGGGCGCGCACGCGCCTGCTGTACGTCTGCTCGCCGGACAATCCCACCGGCCGGGTGACGACGCTGGACGAGTGGCGCTCGCTCTTCGAGCTGGCGGACCGCCACGGCTTCGTCGTCGCCGCCGACGAGTGCTACTCCGAAGTGTACTGCGACGAAGCGAAGCCGCCCCTGGGCGCGCTCGGCGCCGCCCAGGCCCTCGGGCGCACCGGGTTTCCCCGCCTGGTCGTGTTCAGCAGCCTGTCGAAGCGGTCGAACGCTCCGGGACTGCGGTCCGGCTTCGTCGCCGGCGACGCCGCGCTGATCAAGGCCTTTCTCCTGTACCGCACCTACCACGGCTCGGCGATGTCGCCGGCGGTCGCGGCGGCCAGCCGCGTCGCGTGGAACGACGAGGCGCACGTGCGGGCGAATCGGAGCGAGTATGCGGCGAAGTTCCGTGCGCTGCAGCCCCGGCTTGCCCCGGTGCTGCCCTGCGCCATGCCGGATGCCGCGTTCTATCTCTGGGCGCGCACGCCGATCGACGACGCCGAGTTCGCGCGCCGGCTCTACGCGGAGTCCAACGTCACGGTCCTGCCCGGGAGCTTCCTCGGTCGCGCCGTCGCCGGCGTCAATCCGGGGACCGGATACATCCGCGTGGCGCTGGTGGCCACCCGCGACGAGTGCGCCGAGGCGATCGAGCGGATCGTCGCGTTCGCGCGCGGTCTGTGACCGAGCACACCGCGGCGACTCGGGTACACTGCGCACTTTTTCCCGGATTCGCCCATGTCCAGCCTGCAGCAGACCATCGACGCCGCGTGGGAAGCGCGGACCACGCTTGCCCCGGCGTCAGCGCCCGCCGCCGTCCGCGAGGCCGTGGCGCACGTGATCGCGGAGCTCGACGCCGGCCGCCTGCGCGTCGCCGAAAGGACGGCGTCCGGCTGGATCACGCACCAGTGGATCAAGAAGGCGGTGTTGCTGTCGTTTCGCCTGGCCGACAACGAGCCGATGCAGTTCGCTGCCGCCGACGGGCACCGGACCCCGTTCGCGTTCTACGACAAGGTCCCGACCAAGTTCGCCGGCTGCGGTGCCGACGCCTTCGCGGCGCTGGGCGTGCGCGTCGTGCCCCCCGCGGTGGCGCGCCGCGGAGCGTACATCGCGCCCAACGTCGTGCTGATGCCGTCGTTCGTCAACATCGGCGCCCGCGTCGACGAGGGCACGATGGTCGACACCTGGGCGACGGTCGGGTCCTGCGCGCAGATCGGGCGCCACGTGCACCTGTCCGGGGGGGTGGGCATCGGCGGCGTGCTCGAGCCGCTGCAGGCCAGCCCCACGATCATCGAGGACAACTGCTTCATCGGCGCCCGCTCCGAGGTGGTCGAAGGCGTGATCGTCGAGGAGAACTCGGTGCTGGGGATGGGCGTGTTCATCGGCCAGAGCACGCGGATCTACGACCGCGCCAGCGGCGCGGTCAGCTACGGTCGGGTGCCCGCGGGCTCCGTGGTCGTCGCCGGCAGCCTGCCCGCGAGCGACGGCTCGCACAGCCTCTACTGCGCCGTGATCGTCAAGCAGGTCGACGCGAAGACCCGTTCGAAGACCAGCATCAACGAGCTGCTGCGCGCCTGACGAACCCGCGAAGCACGGGCCCCGACAGGCAACCGCCGATGCCGATCGCGATCAAGACCGACGACGAGATCGCGGGCATGCGCGCAGCGGGCCGGCTCGCCGCAGAACTCCTGGACTGGCTGACGCCGCGGGTGCGCGCAGGCGTCACCACCGGGGAGCTCGATCGCGTGGCGCACGACTACCAGGTGAACGTGCAGCAGGTGGTGCCCGCGACGCTCAACTACCAGCCGCCGGGCCATCGCCCGTTTCCCGCGTCGCTGTGCACGTCGGTCAACCACGTCGTCTGCCACGGCATTCCCGGCGAGAAGAAGCTGCGTTCGGGCGACATCGTCAACATCGACGTCACCGTGATCAAGGACGGGTTTCACGGCGACAGCAGCCGGATGTTCTGCATCGGCACGCCGTCGATCCAGGCGCGGCGCCTGGTCGAAACGGCGTACGCGGCGATGTGGCAGGGCATCCGCGCGGTGCGGCCGGGCGCGCGGCTGGGCGACATCGGCCACGCGATCCAGAAGTACACCGAGGCGCATCACTTCTCGGTCGTGCGCGAGTTCTGCGGCCACGGGATCGGCCGCCAGTTCCACGAGGAGCCGCAGGTGCTCCACTACGGTCGCCCCGGCACCGGCGCCGAGCTCGAACCGGGTATGATCTTCACCATCGAGCCGATGGTCAACGCCGGCAAGGCCGCGATCCGCTGTCTCGCCGACGGCTGGACGATCGTCACCGCGGATCACTCGCTGTCGGCGCAGTGGGAGCATACGATCCTGGTCACCGGGCAGGGCTACGAGGTGCTGACGCTCTCCCCGGGAACGCCCGTGCCGCCGCCGCCCGCATAGCCGGCGAGAGGACCGTCGCACGCAGACGCAAGGTCGGGGCGCCCGCCCACGAGGTGACCGCAGCGACGCACCCGACAGCCGGTCGAGGAGGAGGCGAGTGGTGAGCGAGCAAGGCAGCAATCCGACCCGACCGCCGGAGGTGCCGGCGCTGGCCGGCCGCCGCGCGGACCCGGCCCTCGCGCTGCCCGCGCCGGCGCTTCCGCTCGCCCGCTGGCGCGAGGAGCTCAAGACCGGCCGCGCGGCGCTGCGCGAGGCGTTCCTCGCGCGACCGGACACCTCCCGGCTGCTGCGCGAACACGCGCGGCTGGTCGACCGCGTGCTGGTCGAGGCCTGGCTCGCGTGCGCGGCCCCGCGCGAGATGGCGCTGCTCGCGGTCGGCGGCTTCGGCCGCGGCCAGCTCCACCCGCATTCCGACGTCGATCTCCTGCTCCTGCTGCCGGGCGCCCCCGACGCCGGCGGCGTTGCCTTCCTCGAGCGCTTCGTCGGCATGCTCTGGGACATCGGCGTCGAGGCAGGCCACAGCGTGCGCACGATCCCCGAGTGCGAAACCGAGATGGACGCCGACGTCACCGTGAAGACGAGCCTGCTGGAGGCCCGCCTGCTCGCCGGGTCGCGCGCCCTCTTCCGCAGCTTCCAGCGCGCGTTCGCCGCGCGCCTTGACGCGCCCCACTTCTGCGAGGCGAAACTCCTCGAGCAGCAGCAGCGCCACCTCAAGTACCACGACACGGCGTACAACCTCGAGCCCAACGTCAAGGAGAGTCCCGGCGGCCTGCGCGACTTGCAGACGGTGCTCTGGATCGCCCGCGCGGCCGGGCTGGGCCGCAGCTGGCGCGAGCTCGCTGCGGCGGGCCTCATGACCCTGCCGGAGGCACGCTCGGTGTCGCGGCAGGAGCGGTTCATCGGCGCACTGCGGGCGCGGCTGCATTACCTCGCCGGGCGCCGCGAGGACCGCCTGGTGTTCGACTTGCAGACCGCGCTGGCCCGCGACCTCGGGCTCGCCGACACTGCCACGCGCCTCGCGGGCGAGCAGCTGATGCAGCGCTACTACCGGGCGGCGAAGGGCGTGCGTCAGGCCAGCGTCATGCTGCTGCAGAACCTGCAGGCGCACCTGCTGCCGATCGCCGTCGAGCCGCGACCGCTGGGGGACGAGTTCTGCGCGATCGAAGGCCTGTTGCACATCGGCGACGAGACGCTGTTCGAGCGGCGCCCCGCGGCGATGCTCGACGCCTTCCTGACGATGCAGCGCCACGCCGACCTCAAGGGGATGTCGGCGCGCACGCTGCGCGCGCTGTGGCGCAACCGGCACCGGATCGACGCGACGTTCCGCCGCGATCCGGCCAACCGTGCCCGGTTCGTGCAGCTGTTCCGCGAGCCGCGCGGGCTCACGCACGAGCTGCGGCGGATGAACCTCTACGACATCCTCGGCAACTACCTGCCGGCGTTCGGACGCATCGTCGGCCAGATGCAGCACGACCTCTTCCATGTCTACACGGTGGACGAGCACATCCTGATGGTCATCCGCAACCTGCGGCGCTTCGCCGAGCCGCAGCACGCGCACGAGTACCCGCTGTGCTCGCGCCTGTTCGACGACTTCGAACGCCGGGAGGTGCTCTACCTCGCCGCGCTCTTTCACGACATCGCCAAGGGCCGCGGCGGCGACCACTCGGCGCTGGGCGAGCGCGACGCGCGCCGCTTCTGCCGGGCGCACGGCCTGCCGGCCGAGGACGCCGACCTCATCGCCTGGCTGGTCGCGCAGCACCTCACCATGTCGACGACGGCCCAGAAGCAAGACCTCGCCGACCCTGCCGTGATCGCCGCGTTCGCCGACAAGGTCGGCAGCGAGCGCCGGCTGGCGGCGCTCTACGTCCTGACCGTCGCGGACATCCGCGGCACCAGCCCGAACGTGTGGAACGGCTGGAAGGCGCGGCTGCTCGAGGACCTCTTCCACGCAACGCGCGCGCGCCTCGCGGGCCCGGACGTCGCCGCGACGCTCGCCGACAGCCAGCAGCAGCGGCAGCAGGAAGCACGCCGGCTGCTGCGCCTGTACGCGGTGCCCGACGGCGCCGAGAAGGCGCTGTGGCGCCACCTCGACTGCATCTACTTCCAGCGCCACACCGCCGACGAGATCGCCTGGCACGCGCGCCACCTCTGGCACCGCCCGGCCGCCCGGGCGCCGATCGTGCGCGCGCGCCTCGCCCGCGAGGCCGTCGGCCTCCAGGTGCTGGTCTATCTCCCGGACCGCAAGGAGCTGTTCGCGCGGATCTGCGGCTTTTTCGGCCGCCAGGGGCTCTCGATCCTCGACGCCCGCGTGCACACCACGCGCCACGGCTACGCGCTGGACACGTTCATCGTCCACGACCCCACGCGCCCCGAGGCGTCCTATCGCGAGACGCTGCAGGGCGTCGAGTTCGAGCTCGCCCGCGCGCTGGAGCTCGAAGCGCCGCTGCAGCCGCCCGGCCCCGGCCGCCTGAGCCGGCAGCTGAAGAACTTCCCCCTGACGCCCGAAGTCAGGATCTCGCCCGACGACAAGGGCACCCACTTCATCCTCGAGATCGCCGCCGGCGACCGGCCCGGCCTGCTCGCGGGGATCGCCTACACGCTCGCCAACGCCGACATCAACGTGGTGAGCGCCAAGATCAATACGTTGGGCGAGCGCGCGGAGGACACGTTCCTGATCGACGGCGCCCGGTTGCACGACGAGCACGCGGTGCTCCGCCTCGAAACGGAGATCTACGACCAGCTGCGCGTTCAGGGATCCCCAGTCTGACCGCCCCTTCCGAGCGCCCCTCCCCGGCGCCCTTCACCGGCCCCCGCGCTCCGCCGCGGCGACCTCGGGAAACAGGACGTCGGTGAAACCGAAACGCGCCAGGTCGCGCATGCGCATCGGGTAGAGCACGCCGGCGAGGTGGTCGCACTCGTGCTGGACGACGCGCGCGTGGAAGCCGGAGACCTCGCGCCGCAGCGAGTGCCCCTGCGGGTCGCAGCCCTCGTAGCGCAGATGCCGGTAGCGTGGCACGACGCCGCGCAGCCCCGGCACGGACAGGCAGCCCTCCCACCCCTCCTCGACCTCGCCGGACAGAGGCGTCAGGCGCGGGTTGACGAGCTCCGTGTACGGAACCTCGCCGGCGTCGGGGTAGCGCGGGCTGGCCGCGCCGCCGAAGATCACGACCTGCCACGGCACGCCGATCTGCGGTGCGGCGAGCCCGGCGCCGCTGTGCGCCGCCATCGTGTCGCGCAGGTCCTGCAGCAGCGCGTGCAGCGCGCGCGTGCCGAACGCCTCGACCGGGGTCGACGGCCGCAGCAGGCGCGCGTCGCCCATGCGCAGGATCTCGCGGATCACGCCGGGCTCCGGACTGCGACCCCGGCACCGCGGCCCGCTGCGAGGGCGTCCCGCGCACCGAGCCGGTCAGATGCGGGGCGCCACATGGTCGAGCAGCCGCCGAACGCTGGCCATGCCCGTCTCGAGCACCCGAACGATCCCGGCCATCGAGATCGCGGTGGCGGAATCGCCGCGCCCGGCGGCGTGGTTGACGACGACGCAGATCGCCGCGTACGGCAGTTCGAGCTCGCGCGCCAGCGCCGCCTCGGGCATGCCCGTCATCCCGACCAGGGTGACGCCGTCGCGCTCGAGGCGATCGATCTCCGCCGCGGTTTCGAGGCGCGGGCCCTGGACGGCCCCGTAGACCCCGCCGTCGGTCAGCGGAATGCCCGCCTCCACTCCGGCGGCCAGGCACTTCGCCCGCAGCTCGGGCGTGTACGGATGCGTGAAGTCGACGTGCACGACCTGCCGGTCGCCGCCGTCGAAGTAGGTTGCCTCCCGGCTGTGCGTATAGTCGACGAGCTGGTGCGGTACGACGAGCTCGCCCGGACCGCGGGTGTGGATGCCGCCGACCGACGCCACGGCCAGCACCGCGGTCGCGCCGCGGTGCTTGAGCGCCCACAGGTTGGCGCGGTAGTTGACCTGATGCGGCGGCACCGTGTGCCCGTGGCCGTGGCGCGCGAGGAACACGGCGTCACGCCCGGCAATCTGGCCGAACAGCAGCGCGGACGACGGTTCGCCGTAGGGCGTGCGGACCACCTCGCGATGCGCGACCGCGAGCGTCGACAGCTTGGTCAGCCCGCTTCCGCCGATGATGGCCAGCATGAACTGCACTCCTCCAGGGACAAGGTGGCGCCTGGGCGCGCACCGTCTGTCGCGTCGGCGCCACCGGCGGGCGACGGCAGGCCGACCGGCCACCGGCACGGCTTGGCGATGGCGCGCGATTCATGACATCATCATCGACACCCGCCCCCGACGCGACCCCATTGTAGCCCCGGAGCCCCACCATGCACCTCGACCGACTGTTTCGGCTGATGGCCGAGAAGCAGGCGTCCGACATCTTCATCTCCAGCGGCGCGCCGATCAACATCAAGATCAACGGCGTCGTTCAGCCGGTCTCGACGCAGTCGATGGATCCCGAGACCGTCCGCCGGATCGCCTACGAGCTGATGACCAAAGAGCAGGCACGCGAGTTCGAGAGCGACCTGGAGATGAACCTCTCCTACCTCGACCCCGCGGTCGGGAACTTCCGGATCAACATCTTCCGGCAGCGCGGCTCGATCTCCATGGTCGTGCGCTACGTGCGCAGCGTGATCCCGCGGTTCGAGCAGCTCAAGCTCCCGCCGGTGCTGCTCGACCTCGTGATGGAGAAGCGCGGTCTGGTGCTGGTCGCCGGCGCCACCGGAAGCGGCAAGTCGACGACCCTCGCCGCCATGATCGACCACCGCAACACGCAACGCAGCGGCCACATCCTCACCATCGAGGACCCGATCGAGTACCTGTTCGCGCACAAGAAGAGCATCGTCAACCAGCGCGAGATCCACGTCGACACGCTGACCTACCACAAGGCGCTGCAGAACGCGCTGCGCGAGGCTCCCGACCTCATCATGATCGGCGAGATCCGCGACAAGGAGACGATGCAGCAGGCGCTTCTGCACACGCTGACCGGCCACCTGTGCCTGTCGACGATCCACGCCAACAACAGCTACCACGCGCTGTCGCGGATCATCAACCTGTTTCCCTACGACGCACGCTCCGCGGTGCTGTCCGACCTGTCCATCGGCCTCAAGGCGATCATCTCGCAGCGGCTGGTCCGCAACAAGGAGGGGGCGCAGCAACCCGCGGTCGAGATCCTGCTCAACACCTCGCTCATCGCCGAGCTCGTCAAGAACGGCGAGGTGGCGCAGATCAAGGAGGCGATGGAGCAGTCGCTCTACCCCGGGTCGCAGACCTTCGAGCAGGCGCTGTGCCGCCTCTATCTCGACGGTGTCGTGGGCTACGACGAGGTGATGATCGCCTCCGATTCGCCGACCAATCTCGCCTGGCTCATCAACCAGAACGCGCCGACCGCGCGCGTCGACAGCATGCAGCAGGACGCGCCGGAGAGCCCCAGGCAGCGCCCGCAGGCGGACTTCAGCGGCATGAGCATCGATCCGCGCCTGCTCGAGCACCCGCTGTAGCGCGCCGCGGGCGTATCCGGCCCCCTGCCCTCCTGCGCCCGACCCGATGGACTCCCCGCCCCGCAGCGGCGCCGCCGTACTCCGCGTCCGCCTCCACCGACCCCACCCTTGCGCTCGCCCGCACGCTCATCGAGCGCGCCTCGGTGACGCCCGACGACGCCGGCTGCCAGGCGGTGATCGCGGCACGGCTCGCGCCGCTGGGGTTTCGCTGCACGTCGATCCGCTCGGGGGAGGTCACCAACCTGTGGGCGCGGCGCGGAGACGCGCGCCCCGTGGTCTGCTTCGCCGGGCACACCGACGTCGTCCCGAGCGGGCCCGTCGAGCGCTGGGCGTCGCCCCCCTTCGCTGCCAGCGAGCGCGACGGCTGGCTCTACGGTCGCGGGGCCGCGGACATGAAGGGCTCGGTCGCCGCGTTCGTCACGGCGATCGAATCGTTCGTCGCCGCGCATCCGACCGCGCCGGGCACGCTCGCCGTGCTGCTCACCTCCGACGAGGAGGGACCGGCCACCGACGGCACGGTCAAGGTGGTCGAACGCCTGGCGGCGGCGGGGGAACGCCTCGACTACTGCATCGTCGGCGAGCCCTCGTCGGTGCACGCGCTCGGCGACATGATCAAGCACGGCCGGCGCGGGTCGCTCTCGGGCACGCTGACCATCGAGGGAATCCAGGGCCACATCGCCTACCCGCACCTTGCCCGCAATCCGATCCACCTCGCGGCCCCGCTGATCGCCGAGCTCGCCGCAACCGTATGGGACGCCGGAAACGAGCATTTCCCGCCGACCGCCTGGCAGTGCTCGAACATCCATGCCGGCACCGGCGCCACCAACGTGATCCCGGGTTCGCTCGAACTGCAGTTCAACTTCCGCCACGGGACCGCGAGCCCCCGCGCCGCGCTGCAGCAGCGTTTCGAGGCCATCGTGGCCCGGCACGGGCTCGACACCCGGCTGGAGTGGACCGGCTGGGGCGATGCGTACCTCACGCCGCCCGGGCGCCTCGTCGACCTCACCGTGGCGGTGATCGCGGAGGTCACCGGGCGGGCGGCGGAGCTCTCGTGCGCAGGCGGCACGTCGGACGGCCGCTTCCTCGCCGCGATCAGCGACGAGGTCGTCGAGCTCGGGCCCGTGAACGCGACCATTCATCAGGTCGACGAGCGGGTGCGGATCGCGGACCTCGTGCAGCTTGCGACGATCTACCGGCGGTTGCTCGAGCGGCTGTTCCGCCTGCCCGCCGGCGCCATGGGACGGCCCTTGTGACCCGGCGGCCCCAAGCGGCCCGCCCGCCTCGAGGCACCGCGGCTGCGGGCGCGTCCGGCGGCGCGGCGCGCGGCAGGCCGCCGGGCGCTCCCCCTGGAAGCCGGCCGATGAGCACCGACACCGTTCACGACCTCGAAACGCTGCGCGACTGGCTGCGCTGGGCGGTGACCCGCTTCGGCGAGGCGAAGCTCGTGTTCGGCCATGGGCTGGCGAACGCCTACGACGAGGCGGCGTATCTGCTGCTGCATTCGCTGCACCTGCCGCTCGACCGGCTGGAGCCGTTTCTCGACGCGCGGCTCACGCATCCGGAGCGCCAGCAGCTCGCGCAGCTGCTGCAGCGGCGGATCGACCAGCGCGTGCCCGCGGCGTACCTGACGCGCGAGGCCTGGCTGGGCGCGTTCCGCTTCTACGTGGACGAGCGCGTCATCGTTCCGCGCTCGTTCATTGCCGAACTCCTGCCCGACGGGCTCGCGGCGTACGTGGGCGATGCCGCGAAGTTCGCTTCGGTGCTCGATCTTTGCACCGGGTCGGGCTGTCTCGCCATCCTGCTGGCGCACGCGTTCCCGGCCGCCGACGTCGACGCGGCCGACATCTCCTCCGACGCACTGGCGGTGGCGCAGCGCAACGTCAGCGACTACGGGCTCGCCGACCGGATCAACCTCCTGCGCTCCGACCTCTTCGCCAACCTGCCCGACAAGAGCTACGACCTCATCGTCAGCAACCCGCCCTACGTCAACGCGCGAGCCATGGAGGAGCTGCCGGCAGAGTACCGGCACGAGCCCGCGCTCGCGCTTGCGGGCGGCGACGACGGCCTCGACGCCGTGCGCACGATCATGCGCGAGGCGCCGCGGTTTCTCGCCCCCCGGGGCCTGCTGGTGGTCGAGATCGGGCACCACCGCGACGCGGTGGAGTTCGCCTGGCCGCGTACGCCGTTCGTGTGGCTGGACACCGGGTCGTCGACCGACAGCGTGTTCCTGCTGCCGCGCGAAGACGTCGTCGCGGCGCGCGTCAGCGCAGCTTGAAGAACTCCCGGATCTTGCGGACGAGCTCCTCGGCGCGGGTGAGCGCATGCCGGCTGCGCGCCTCCGCGCCCAGCGCCTGCAGCGTCGCGTCGTTCTGCGCCTGCCGCTCGGCGAGTACCTGCGAGAGCAGGACGGCGAGTTCCGGCCGCGCCGACAGGACCGCGTCGAAGCTGCGCTTGTCGAGCCGGTAGCACAGCACTTCGCCGAGAGCCACCACCGTCGCGCGCCGAGGCGCGCCGAGCAACAGCCCCATCTCCCCGAAATACGAGGGCGCGTCGAGCTCGGCGAGCTTGACCCGGTGCTCGCCCCGGGGGCCCTCGTCGTAGACGCCGACCCGTCCGCGGCAGAGCACGTACAGCGAGTCGGCGGCGTCCCCCTTGCGGAAGACGATGTCGTTGCCGGCGTAGGGGCACGCGGCGAGGTCGTCGACCAGCTGCTCGCGCTCGCCTTCGGTGAGCACCCGGAAGAGATCGCTGGCGCCGAGCGCCTGCAGGCGCCCGGCGCGATCGCGCGCCCGCAGGCTGGGGCGCTCGTCGCGTCGGACCTCGACGACGCGGCGCGGGTACGGAATGCCCAGGCCGTCGCGGGCCAGCGCGGCGAAGACGTGCAGGCGGACCTGCGACTCGGTCCACCACTCTCGCTGCGGATCGAAGACGAAGTAGACGACGGCGTAGTCGACGCCGCTGTCGCCGAAGCCCACACAGATGCACGCCGGCGCAGGGTCGGGGGCGACGTTGGGGATCTCGGCCTGCGCGAGCGCGGCGTTGACGATCGGCAGCACCAGCGAGGGCGGATGATCGAACTCGAGCTGGAAGCGTACGAACCGGCGCCAGGGTGCGGGCTGCTCCCCGCGCCGGCACAGCACCGTGATCCGGTTCTTCATCAGCATCCCGTTGGGAATGACGATGGTCTCGTTGTCGGTGGTGGCGAGTGCCAGGTAGCGCCAGCGAATGCCGACGACCTGGCCGGTGATGTTGTCGACGCGGATCCAGTCGCCGATCCGGCAGGTGCGCTCGAGCTGCAGCGCAAGACCGGCCCACAGGTTGCCCAGCGTTTCCTGCGCCGAGAAGGCGAGCGCCCCGGTGACGACCGCCGACGTCGTCGCGATGCCGATCAGGTTGACGCCCAGCACGTGGAGCCGGTAGATCGCGTAGCCGACGAGCGCCAACGCGATGACGAGCTCGCGCAGGATCCGCGGCGCCTGCGATTTCGCCAGCAGTATCTGGAAGACGAAGCCGGTCGCCGCGCGTATGACCGCGAGCGCGGTGACCGCGAGCACCGCCTCGCGCAGGATGATCCCGAGCGTGGGCGGCTGGATTTCGCTCTGGAACCGCTGCAGCACGAACGCCGCCAGCAGCCCGCCCGCCGCGACCATGGCCAGCGGCACGATGCCCTTGCGCCGTTCCGCCGGGGCGGCGAGGCAGAGGAGCGCGAGCAGCACCGCGCCGCCGCTGAACAAGGCGATGTCGGCAAGCGTCGCCTGGTCGATGAGCGCGGGCGGCGGTGGCATCGGGTCGGGCTGCGGGGCCAGTCTGTCCGCCGGCGGTCCGGCGCCGTCCCATTATAGGGTCGCCATCGCGAGCGTGCGTTTCGCCCCGCGCCGGGAGGCGCTTCGCCGGGTTCTATCCGATCCTGCCCGGCACGCTTGCTTGAAAAGCCAATCAGACGATCCGGTTGAACCAGAGCTGAGAGAGCAGCGCGGCCAGTGTGAGCAGGATGGCCCCCGCGGTGGCGAACAACGCGCTGATCTCGGTTTCCCGGCGCTCGAACAGGATGCGGCTCGACAACGTCTGGTACACGCGCTTGAGGTCGGCGGCGCTCGCTGCGGCGAAGTACTCGCCCTGGGTCGCGGCCGCGATCGCTCGCATCGCCTCCTCGTCGAGACGCACGCGCATCGCCCAGCCGTCGACCGTCAACACCTCGCCGGTCGGCGTGCCGATGCCGACCGTGTACACGCGCACACCGTGCTGCGCCGCCAGCCGGGCCGCCTCGAGCGGATCCGCGCCTACCGTCGCCTGCCCATCGGACAGGAGCACGATCGCCGCCGTGCGGTGCGACCCGGGCGGCACCGGTTCGGCGCGCGCAAAGTGGCCGTCACGCGGCGCGCCGGGCGGCTCCGGGCGGCCGGGCGATTCCCCGCGCCGGTCGGCCTCGAAGTCCGGTAACAGCGCCTTCAGCGCGACCACGATCGCGCTGCCGAGCGCGGTGCCGCGCTGGAGCGCCAGGCGGTCGATCGCCGCGAGCACGTCGTCACGGCTCGCAGTCGGATGCTGGACGACCGCCGCGGTGGCGGCAAACGACACGATGCCGATCCGCGTCTGGCCCGGAACCGCCGCGACGAACGCACGCGCCGCCTCCTGCGCGGCGGCGATCCGCGTCGGCTTCACGTCGGTCGCGCGCATGCTGCCGGACGCGTCGATCGCGAGGATGACGGTTTCCTTGTGCGTCGGCACGCGGAGCACCGCGGCCGGCCGGGCGACGGCGAGGATCATCGCCGCCAGCGCCAGCAGGTACAGACCCGGCGGCAGCGCGCGGCGCCACGGTTCGCGCGCCGACCGTGGCGCGGCGCTGGCGAGGAGTCCGGGGTAGCGCTGCGCCGTGCCCGGCCGGCGCCGGCGCCCGACCGCGTAACCCACGATCGCGACGGGCAGGACGAGCAGCAGCCACAGGAGCTGGGGCCACAGAAACGTCACGCGGCCCCCATGCGAGAAGCGCGCCGGCGCAGCGGCTGCCCGGGCGCGCCGCCGCCTGTCGCGAGCTGGCTGCGCCGCCTGCGCAGGTCGGCGAAGCGCAGTATCGCCGCGGCGAGATCGTCGTCGGTGGCAAGCTCCAGCGCGTCGACTCCGGCGCGCTCAAAGGTGGCCCTGAGCGCTTCCTCGCGCCGCTGCGCGGCCGCCGCGTAACGGGCGCGAAAGCCCCGGTCGCCGGTGTCGGCGAACAGCTGCTCGCCCGTTTCGGCATCCTCCAGCAGCAGCAGCCCGACGTCGGGCAGCGCCATCTCGACCGGGTCGAACAGGCGAACGGCGACGACTTCGTGGCGCTGCGCGAGGTGCGCCAGCGGCTTCCCCCACCCCGGCACGCTGATGAAGTCGGAGACGACGAACACCAGCGAGCGGCGCGGGATCAGCGCGAACGCGGGGCGCAGGAAGGCGCCGAGGTCGGTGGTGGTCGAAGCCCTCGCCTGCGGCCGCGTGGCGAGCGTGTGCAGAAGGCGCAGCGCGTGGCGGCGGCCGCCCTTCGCCGGAACCACGCCGTCGATTCGTTCGCCGAACAGCAGCGCCCCGGCGCGGTTGCCCTGCCGCGTCAGCAGGCGCGCGAGCACGGCGACGAACTCGGCCGCCACCGCGCGCTTGCGTCTTGCCTGCGAGCCGAAATCGAGCGAGCGGCTGAAGTCGACGAGAAACCAGGCGCAGACCTCGCGCTCCTCGTTGAACTCGCGCACGTACGGCGTCTGCAGGCGCGCGGTCACGTTCCAGTCGATGTGCCGGACGTCGTCCTGGTACTGGTACTCGCGCAGGTCCGCGAGGTCGAGACCGTGGCCGCGAAAGAGGGTCCGATAGTCGCCGTGCAGCGCGCCGTCGAGACGGCGGATTACGGTCCACTCGAGGCGGCGGAGGACGGCCTCAGCCGGACGGACGGATCCGGACATGGGTCTCGAGCGGCCGGGGCGGCGCGGGAATCTGCTGCAGCACGCGGTCGATCAGCCCGTCCGCCGTCTGCCCTTCCGCCAGCGCTTCGTAGGAGAGCACCAGCCGGTGGCGCAGGACGTCGTGCGCGAGGTCCGCCACGTCCTCCGGCAGCGCGTAGCTGCGCCCGCGCAGGTAACCCAGCGCCCGCGCGCCTTCGATGAGGTGGATGGAAGCGCGCGGACTCGCCCCGAAGGTGAGGAACCGCGCGAGGTCGGCCAGACCGAACCGGTCCGGGTCGCGTGTCGCGGCGACCAGCTTGACCGCGTACTGGATCAGCGCCGGGTCCACGTACCCCTGACGGCAGTCGCGCTGCAGGCGGGCGAGCTCGTCGGTGCTCGCCACCGGCGCCACGTCCCCGCCGGCGCCGGTCACCCGCTCCACGATGACGAACTCCTCCTCCTCGGTGGGGTAGCCGACGACGACCTTCATCATGAACCGGTCGACCTGCGCTTCCGGCAGCGGGTAGGTCCCTTCCGTCTCGATCGGGTTCTGGGTGGCCATCACGAGGAACGGGACCGGCACCCGATGCGTCTCGCCGGCGATCGTCACCTGGTACTCCTGCATCACCTCGAGCAGCGCGCTCTGCACCTTGGCCGGCGCCCGGTTGATCTCGTCGGCGAGCAGCAGGTGCGCGAACACCGGCCCCAGCGCGGTCGTGAACTCGCCGCTCTTCTGGTTGTAGACACGCGTGCCGACGAGGTCGGCCGGCACCAGGTCCGGCGTGAACTGGATGCGCTTGAAGCTGCCGCGGATCGTGTGCGCGAGGGTCTTCACCGTCAGCGTCTTGGCGAGGCCCGGGACGCCCTCGACGAGCAGATGGCCCTGAGCCAGGATCGCCACCAGCACGCGCTCGAGGAAGTGATCCTGGCCGACGACGACCTTCTTCACCTCGAACAGTATCCGCTCCATGAGCGTTGCGACGTGTCCGGCACTGGAATGCGGCGCGTCCATGAGGCCTTCGGCGCGGGTGACGGAACCGCAGGGGGTCAAAACGGCGAGAGCCCGACGCCGGCGGCAGCGCTCTCGATCGGCACCGCGAAGCCGATGCCGATGAAGGTGCGCTGCTGGCTCGGATTGAGGATGCCGGTGACGATCCCGATCACCTCTCCCTCCGCCGTCACCAGCGGCCCGCCGGAGTTGCCCGGGTTCGCCGCCGCGTCGAACTGGATCAGATTCGTCAGCGGGCGCTTGCCGCGCGAGGATTGGTATTCGCGCGCGAACCCCGAGATGACGCCGGCCGACGCCGAGGGGCCGATGCCGAACGGAAACCCGACGGCGACGACGTGGTCCCCCGGAGCGAGCCCGCCGGTCGAACGCAGCGTCGCCGCGACCAGGTCGTCCGGGATCTTCTGCGCGCGGATGACCGCGAGGTCGAGCTCCGGCTGCACGCCCACGACGGCGGCGTCGGCTTCGAGTCCTTCGTGAAACACGACCGCGATCCGGTCAGCGCCGACCACGACGTGCAGGTTGGTGAGGATCAGCCCGGAGTCGACGATGACCACGCCGGTGCCCACGCCCGTCTCGGTGTTTTCGATGCCGTCGCGTCCGGTGCCGAACCCGCGCACGCGCACCACCGACGGGGCGATGATCTCGTACGCCCGCGTCGCGTACGACGGCAGGGGTGTCGTCTGCAGCGCCTGTTGAATCGCGGCGTCGACGTCCTTCTGCGTGAACTGCGGCTGCGGCGGCGGCGTCCACGCCTGGTAGGCGAGCAGCAGCGCCAGCGCGAGCACGGCCGCGCCCAAGGCCAGCAACGCACGTTCGTGACGGGCGAGCACGCGCCGCCAGCGCGCCCGCCCAGCCGGCGCCGCCGGCGTGGGCGCTGCGCCGCCGCCGGCCGCGGCCGGCGCACCGGCGACCGCCGGCGCGGCGGCGGGCCCGGTCGCGGCGGCGGGCGCACGTCGCGAGCTGCTGTAGAGGGTCACCCGGCGCATGTCGAGTCGCATCCTCCCGCTTCGCCGGCACGCCCCGTGAGGGGTTCTCCCGGCATCGTTCTTCCCGGGGGGCAGCGCCCCCTTCCCGCCCTCACCGGCGCATGTCGTCGGCGATCCAGAAGGCGAACCCGAGTGCGGTTCCGCCCCAGAGAGTCGCCATGAACGGACTCTCCGTGTACACCAGCCACATCGCGGCGTTGACGCTGCACAGAAGAACGACCAGCAGCTTGAGCGCCCGCTCACCCATGCGGGTATTCTACCGGCAAAGCAGAGGCGCACGCGCTGCGGCGACGGCGAAGGCCTGCCGTTCGCGTTCCGGCGGTGCTAGAGTGCACCGCCCCGGCGGAGTGCGCCGCGGCGTAAACAGGCTCGCGGAGACTGCGGCGCGATGAGCTTTCTCTGGCCCGACGCGTTAGGGCTGCTGCTGGCGCTGCCGCTGCTCGTGGCCGGCTACGTCGTGCTGCAACGGCGACGCAAGGCGAGCGCCGTTCGCTTCGCCCACCTCGACCTCGTGCGCGCGGCCGCAGGATCGACGCCGCGACTGCGGCGCCACCTTCCCCCCGCCCTGTTGCTGCTCGCGCTCGCGCTGCTCTTCGTCGCCTCCGCGCGACCCACCGCCCGGGTCTCGCTGCCGTCGGACCAGCGAACCATCGTCCTCGCCATCGACGTCTCCCTCAGCATGCGCGCGACCGACGTCGAACCCAGCCGGATCGCCGCTGCCCAGGCGGCAGCCAAGGCCTTCGTCCTGGCGCAACCCGCCGACGTGCGCCTCGGCATCGTGACGTTCGCGGGCTCGGCGTCCACCGTGCAGGTCCCGACGCACCAGCGGGACGATCTCGTCGCGGCGATCGACCGGTTTGAGCTGCAGCGCGGCACCGCGATCGGCAGCGGCATCATCCTGTCGCTCGCGACGCTGTTCCCCGACGAGCGCATCGACCTCGAAGCGCTGGTCCTCGGCCAGCGCGGGGGCCGCGCGCCGGCACCCGGCGCGCCGATCGACCGGGCCGCCGGGCCCCAATCGGAGCCGCCCGAACCCGTCGCCCCCGGCTCGCATTCGTCCGCGGCGATCATCCTGCTCACCGACGGCCGGCGAACAACCGGCCCGGATCCGCTGGCCGCGGCCCAGATGGCGGCCCGGCGCGGCGTGCGCGTCCACACGGTCGGCTTTGGCACCGCCGCGGGAGGTCACGTGGGCATCGACGGCATGTCGATCTACATGCGCTTCGACGAGGAAACGCTGAAGGCCATCGCGGGCATCACGCAGGCCGAGTACTTCCACGCCGCCAGCGCCGCCGAGCTCGGCCGCGTCTACGAGCAGCTCAACGCACGCTTCGCGCTGGAGCGCAGGGAGATCGAGGTCGGCGCGCTGCTGTCGGCCGCCGCGACCGCGCTGGCGCTCCTCGCGGCCGGGCTGTCGCTGCGCTGGTTCCGCGGCGCCGCCTGAGAGCCGGTGAAGAAATCGTCGCGAGCGGGATGGGATGCTAGGCGCGAACGAGCGAACGACGAGACATATCAAGTAGATAGGCGAGGAGTGAGCGAGTGAGCAACGACGCAGACCGCCCGCGCAGCAGATCTTCTCACAGGCTCTGACCGCGCTGCGGCGCGAGGCGCGCTGGGCAGCACCGTTCAACCTGGGCCGCAGGTTCCCCGTTCGGTGCAGGTGCGATACCGGAGCCCGCGCGAATCCCCGCCGCGGGCGGCAGGAGACGGCGCCCCGGGGTGGGCAGCGCGGGCGTGAGGGTGCATCACCGTTGACCGCTACAGCCTGTGGCGCGCAGCGTGTGTTGCGCAATCCGCGCCGGCGGCTCACAATGACATCGTCATCACTGCTGGCGATCACGCGCAAGGAGCCCACGATGCTCGGATTGAACCGTTCCCCGCCCCTCCCCAATGCCCGCAACAAGCTGACGCCCACGTTCGGCGCCGCGCTGTCGCCTGCGTTCGCCGCGTTGTCGTCCGCGCCGTCCGCCGCGGCGACGCCGCCGCACGCCGTCGCGCCGCCGGTGTCCATCGCAAGCACGGCCACAGCGTCCGCGGCCCGTCCCGCCGGTTCGGCGGCGCGCGGGGCAGACGCCCCGGTAACGATCGCCACCGAGCCGGCCGGACTCGCAGCGCGCAACCCGACCGCGGCGACCGGCGAGACGACGGAAGCGCCAACCAGCAAACTGTTCGTCGGCGTCAACATCAAGCTCAAGGGCGTCGAGATCTGCGATTGCGACGTGCTCGTCGTCGAAGGCCAGGTCGAAGCGAATGTCGTCAGCAAAGCGATCGAAATCGCCAAGCCGGGACGACTGACCGGGACCGCAACCATCGACGTCGCCGAGATCCACGGCGAGTTCACCGGCGAGATCACCGCGCGGACCCGCCTGGTGGTCCATGGCACCGGACGCGTCTGCGGGACGATCCGCTACGGCAAGCTGGTCGTCGCCGAGGGCGGCGAGGTGAATGGCGACGTCCGCCAGCTCGATGCGCCCACCCGCGCCGGGGCCATGCCCACCGCGGGCGACGCAGCGCCGGGCCAAGGCCGCGACCTGCCCGGCGAGGCGCGCACGGCGGTCGCCGGCTGACCCTGCGTTCGCGGTTCGCGCCGCCGCGTCGCCGTTCGGGGCACGGCAGCGTCGGCTGCCCACGCGCGGCCCCGAGCCGTCAGCCCGATTCCACCGCCGCGGCGATCCGCTCGATCGCCGCTTGCGCGCCGAGCGCCAGAGCGACGCCGCCTCCCGCCGGGAGCGTCGAGTCGGCGGGATTGACGCGGACGAGTGCTGGCGCGAAGTGCTCGCTGAAGCGGCGCACGGTGGCGACGTTCGTCCCGGCACCCAGTTCGATGACCAGAGGACGGCTTGCGCGCCGCAGCCAGGCGCGAAGGCGCTCCTCCTGCTGTGCGCTGCGCGTCGCGACCCAGTCCCCGTCGTCGAACATCAGGATGTTGGGCCGCGCGAGCGCGCCGCAGTCGGGACAGCGTGGCAGCGGCGAGCGCAGCCGGCACGCTTCGTCGTCGATCACCGGGCGCAAGGTTTCAGCCGGCCAGATCGAGCCCCGGCAATCCGCAGCGCATTGCAGATGGTGAATCGAGCCGTGCACTTCGCAAACCTGCGAAGGCGCAAACCCTGCCGCCTGGAACTGGCCGTCGACGTTGCTCGTGAACACGAAGGCGCCGTGGGATAGACGGCGAGCGAGCGAGCGCAGCAGCGCGAACCCGCGGTGCGGGCGGGTGGTGCGGTAGAGGTTCAGGCGGTGGCCGTAGAATCCCCAAGCCAGTTCCGGGTCCGCGGCGAAGGCACGTGGGTTCGCGATGCGCTCGAACCGGATCCCCCGCCTTCCCAGCGCCGGGTAGGCCCGCCAGAAGCCCTGCGGGCCGCGGAAGTCGGGCAGGCCGGAATCGACGCCCATGCCGGCGCCCGCTGCGATCAGGAGACCGTCCGCCGCCGCGAACAGCGCCGCTGCCCGCGCGATTCCGTCATCCGCCTCGCCGCCGCTCGCCGTCGCGCCCACCGCGTCGTCTCCTCGATGCCCTTCGCCTTCGTCGGCCAGCGGCCGCGCCCGAGCGCCAAGCCGCGCCGCGGGTTCCGCCCGCGCTTCTTGCTAGTATTCTGCCAGCGAGGCCCAACCGCGAGGGGGAATCATGCCGAAACCGCCGCCCAAGACGCAAAGCCTGGTGGCGACGTTCCTGCTGGGGGCGCTGCTGTTCGATTATCCGCTGCTGCTGCTGTTCAACGGCCGCGGGACGCTGTTCGGGATTCCCGCGCTGTATGCGTACATCTTCGTCGCCTGGGGCACGCTGATCGCGCTGCTCGCCGCCGTGGTCGACCGCAGCCGGCGGCCGTGATCGGCGCGCGCGTTTCGAAAGCGGTGCGTCGATGCTGACCGGCTGGGTCATCATTCCGGTCGGACTGGCCTACGTCGGCGTCCTCTTCGCGCTCGCGCACTACGCCGACCGGCGCGCCGACCGCGGCCGCTCGCTCATCGCCAACCCGACGATCTACGCGCTCTCGCTGGCCGTCTACGCCACCGCGTGGACGTTCTACGGCAGCGTCGGCCGCGCCGCTACCGACGGGGTGGGCTTCCTGCCGATCTACCTGGGGCCGACGCTCGTCATGGCGCTGTGGTGGATCGTCACGCGCAAGATCATCCGCATCAGCAAGGCGCACCGGATCACCTCGCTCGCCGACTTCGTGTCCTCCCGCTACGGCAAGAGCGCGCTGCTCGCGGGCCTCGTCACCGTCATCGCCGTCATCGGGGTCATCCCCTACATCGCGCTGCAGCTCAAGGCGGTGTCGACGAGCTACGCGATCCTGGTCCGCTATCCCGAGATCGTGATGCCCGCGGACGCGGCGACGGTGCCGGTCGTGGCGGACACCGCGTTCTGGGTCGCGCTCTTGCTCGCCGCGTTCACGATCCTGTTCGGAACCCGCCACCTCGACGCGTCCGAGCGGCACGAGGGCATGGTGGCGGCGATCGCCTTCGAGTCGATCGTCAAGCTCTTCGCGTTCCTGGCCGTGGGCGCCTTCGTCACCTGGGGGATCTTCGACGGACTCGCCGACCTCTTCGGTCGGGCGGCGGCAAACGCGCAGCTGGCGCCACTCCTCAACCCGCTGTCGGCGCCCGCCGCCTATTCCGCCTGGGCGTGGCTCCTGCTCCTGTCGGGGCTCGCGGTGATGTTCCTGCCGCGGCAGTTCCAGGTGGCCGTCGTCGAGAACGTGGACGAGGACCACCTGCGCCGTGCGGTGTGGCTGTTCCCGCTCTACATGCTCGCGATCAACGTCTTCGTCGTGCCGATCGCCTTTGGCGGCGTCCTCACCCTCGGCGCGGAGTCGGTCGACGCGGACACGTTCGTGCTGACGCTGCCGATGGCCCGGCAGCAGCAGGCGCTGGCCTTGCTGGTGTTCATCGGCGGACTCTCGGCCGCGACCGGGATGGTCATCGTCGAGACCATCGCGCTGTCGACGATGGTCTGCAACGACCTCGTGATGCCCGTGCTGTTGCGGCTGCGCGCCTTGCGGCTCGCCGAGCGCGAGGACCTGTCGCGGCTGCTGCTGAGCATCCGGCGCGGGGCGATCGTCGCCGTGATCCTGCTGGGCTACGCCTATTTCCGGATCGCCGGCGAAGCCTACGCGCTGGTCGCCATCGGACTCATCTCCTTCGCCGGCGTGGCGCAGTTCGCGCCGGTCGTCCTCGGCGGGCTCTACTGGAAGGGCGCTACGCGCCGGGGCGCGCTGGCCGGCCTCGGCGCGGGATTCGCCGTCTGGCTCTACACGCTCCTGCTGCCGTCTTTCGCCAAGTCCGGCTGGCTGCCGGCGGGCTTCGTGCATGAGGGCCCCTGGGGCATCGCGCTGCTGCGGCCGCACGCGTTCCTCGGCCTTTCCGGACTCGACGAGATCACCCACGCGATGCTCTGGACCATGGTCGCCAACGTGGGTGCGTACGTCGGCGTGTCGGTGCTGACGCGTCCCGGCGTCGCCGAGCAGGCGCAGGCCGCGCGTTTCGTCGACATCTACAAGCACGGCGACGAGGGTCTGCCCGGACACTTCTGGAAAGGAACGGCGTCGCTGCCCCAGCTGAACGCGCTGCTCGGTCGCTTCCTCGGCCCGGCGCGCGCCGCGGCGTTGGTCGCCGACTACGCGCAGCGGCGTGGCCTCCACGCTCCGGCCGGCCTCGTCGCCGACGCCGGCTTCGTCCACTACGCCGAAACCGCCCTCGCCGGCGCGATCGGCGGCGCGTCGGCCCGGATCATGATCGCCTCGACGGTGCGGGAGGAGGTGCTCACGCCGGTGGAGATGCGCTCGATGCTGAACGAGGCCTCGCAGATCATCTCCCACAGCCACGAGCTCGAGCGCAAGTCGCGCGCGCTCGAGGCGGTGACCGCCGAGCTGCGGGCCGCCAACGAGCGGCTGCAGGAGCTCGACCGGATGAAGGACGATTTCGTGTCGACCGTCACCCATGAACTGCGCACGCCGCTGACCTCGATCCGGGCGTTTTCGGAGATCCTCCACGACAATCCGGACCTCGATGCCGCCGAGCGAATGCGGTTCCTGGCGATCATCATCAAGGAAAGCCAGCGACTGACGCGCCTCATCAACCAGGTGCTGGACCTCGCGAAGCTCGATTCGGGGCGCGCCGAGTGGACGGTCGCCAGCGTGGACCTGAAGGAAGTGATCGACGAGGCGATCGATGCGACCAGCCAGCTCTTTCGCGAGAAGAACGTGAGCCTCGACACCCACTTCGACGGCGACGTGCCGCCGATCCAGGCCGATCGCGACCGGCTGGTGCAGGTGATCCTCAATCTCCTGTCCAACGCCGTGAAGTTCGTCGCTGCCGACACCGGGCGGGTGAACGTCGCGCTCACCGCGCGCGACGGCGAGCTCAGGGTCAGCGTGACGGACAACGGGCCCGGCGTTCCCGCCCGCGACCAGGCGAAGATCTTCGAGAAGTTCCGCCAGGCCGGGGACACGCTGACGGACAAGCCGCACGGCACCGGCCTGGGGTTGCCGATCAGCCGCCAGATCATCGAGCATCTCGGCGGGCGGCTGTGGGTGGAAAGCGAGGCCGGACAGGGTGCAAAATTCATCTTTGCGCTGCCGCTCGGGAATCGTTGAGGCCGCGGCGACCAAGGCGCAGCGCTTCTGCGGCTCGCCCCCCGAACACGACAACGAACCGGCGGCGAGCGTCCGCAGGGCCATGGAGGAACGATGGTAAAGAGAGTCCTGATCGTGGACGATGAGGCCAACATCGTCGCTTCGCTCGAGTTTCTGATGCGGCAGAAAGGCTACGACGTGCGCGTGGCCGGCAACGGCGTCGAAGCGCTCGCGGCGGTCGCCGATTTCAATCCGGACCTGATGCTGCTCGACGTCATGATGCCGCAGATGAGCGGCTACGACGTGTGCCAGAAGGTGCGCGCAGGCCCGGACGGGCTACGGGTCAAGATCGTCATGGTGTCCGCCAAGGGCCGCGAAGTCGAGGTCAGCAAGGGCCTCGCCGTGGGCGCCGACGCCTACGTGACCAAGCCGTTCTCGACCCGGGACCTCGTCGCGCAGATCCAGGAGCTCTTGGCCGAATGACCGCCGGATCGACCGCGGACGGGCGGAACCGGCGCACCGGGCGCCGCGACTGGGTGCTCTACGTCGCGCTCGTCGGCGGCGCGTGGCTGCTGCTCATCGGGCTGTTCGCGCTGCTGCTCGCGGTTGCCGCTTCGACGCTCGACCCCGCGGAGCAGGCGGCGCTGCGGCCCATCCTTGAGGACCAGGAGCGCATCGGAGCCGCTGCGCTGATCGCGGTCGTCATCGTCCTTCCCCTGGGCGCCGTCCTGCCGCCGCTGCTGCAGCACTATGTCGTCGCGCCGCGCCGGCTCGCCGAGTCCGCGCGCATCATCCTTTCCGCCAACGCGGCCCACCGCGTCGAACCGCAAGGCTCCCGCGAGAACCGGGAGCTGGCACGGATCGTCAACGATTTCGCCGCCGCTCACGAGGCGCTGCAGCGCGACGTCGCGCAGCGCATCCACGAAGCGAACGCCCGGATCGAGGAGGAACGCAACCGGCTTGCGGCGCTTATGTCCGAGCTCGCCCAGAGCGTGGTCGTCTGCAACGTCGAAGGCCGGGTGCTGCTCTACAACGCGCGCGCCGAGCGGCTGTTGCGCCGACCGCTGGAAAGCGCCCCCCCGGGGCTGCGCGCGCACAGCCTGATCGGCCTGGGGCGCTCCGTCTTCGCGATCTTCGACCGCAACCTGATCATCCACGGGCTCGAGCGCACCCAGGAGTTGCTCAAGCACGGCGACGCCGCGCCCGTGGCGAGCTTCGTGTCGACGGCGCCATCGGGGCAGCTTGTGCGCATCCAGCTCGCCCCGGTGTTCGCCCCGGCGCCGGCCGCCAAGGCGGCGGCGAAGCGCGCGATGACCGGTTTCGTGCTGCTGTTCGAGGACATCACCCGCAGCATCGACCGCAGCGGCCGCCGCGACCGGCTCCTGCAGACACTGACCGAGGGCACGCGGGCGTCGCTCGCCAACATGCGCGCCGCGGTGGAGATGATCACGTCGTACCCGGACATGGAGGCCGTGGCCCAGGCGCGCTTTCTGGGCATCGTCCGCGACGAGGCCAGCATGCTCTCCGCCCGCCTCGACCGGACTGCGGTCGAGTACTCGGACTCGCTCAAGACCGAGTGGCCGCTCGAGGAAATGCGCGGCCTGGACCTCATCCAGGCGGCACGCCGCCAGATCGAGACCCTGCTGGGACTGCGCACCAAACTCGAGGAGATCGACGAGACGATCTGGCTGAAGGTGGACAGCTATTCGCTGATTCAGGCGCTGGCGTACGTCGCACGCCGCCTGAAGGACGAGTTCGAGGTCCGCGAGGTCCGTTTCGCGCTTGCCGAAGCCGGTACGCTCGCGCACCTCGATCTCATCTGGACCGGCGCCCCCCTGGGCGTCGAAACCCAGATGGCCTGGCAGACCGACCCGCTGGCGGCGGCGGGCGAGGCGTACCCGACCACGCTCGCCGAGGTGATCGCGCGCCACGACGCCGAGATCTGGTATCAGATCCACAAGCCTTCGTTCCGCGAGTTCTTCCGCATCGCGATCCCGCTGGCGCGGCCCGAGGACGCTGCCCTTCCCACGCCCTCGGGCACCGAGAGCCGGCCCGAGTACTACGACTTCGACCTCTTCCACCAGCCCGGCCAGACGCCGGAGCTCGACAACCGGCTCCTGACCGAGCTCCAGTACACGGTGTTCGACACCGAGACCACCGGCCTCTCCCCGTCCACCGGCGATGAGATCGTCTCCCTCGGGGCCGTGCGCATCGTCAACGGACGCCTGCTCGAGAGCGAGGCGTTCGAGCAGTTGGTCGATCCCGGCCGCCCGATGTCGCCCAAGGCGGCCGAGATCACCGGGATCGACGACGCGATGCTCGAAGGCCAGCCCACGATCGACAAGGTGCTGCCCGCGTTCCGGCAGTTTGGCGAGGAGACCGTGCTGGTGGCGCACAACGCCGCCTTCGACATGCGCTTCCTGCAACTCAAGGAGGCGGCGACCGGCGTCCGCTTCACGCAGCCGGTGCTCGACACGCTGCTTCTGTCGGTGCTGATCCACCCCAGCCTCGAAGGGCACGGGCTCGAGTCGATCGCGGAGCGCCTGGGCGTGCACATCATCGGGCGCCACACCGCGCTCGGCGACGCGATCGTCACCGGCCAGATCTTCCTGCGCCTGATCCCGCTGCTCGCCGAGCGCGGCATCCGGACCCTCAAGGAAGCGCGGGAAGCCTCCCAGTCCACGTATCTCGCGCGCATCGAGTACTGACGGCCGGAACGGATTGCGCACTCGCGCCGGCCCTGACGGAGCGCATGGCGATGCACCAGGCCCACACCAGCCTGCGAATCGAGACCCGCGGCCGCGGTCTCGTCGAGATCACCCACCCGGTGGCCGCATGGGTCTCCGGCTGCGGCCTGCGCACGGGCCTCGTCACTGTGTTTCTCCGGCATACCTCGGCGAGCCTGCTGATCCAGGAGAACGCCGACCCCGAGGTCGCGCACGACCTCGAGCGGTTCCTCTCCCGGCTCGTGCCCGACGGCGACCCGCTGTTCGAACACGTGGCGGAGGGTCGCGACGACATGCCGGCGCACGTGCGTACCGCGCTCACGCAGACGCATCTGTCGGTGCCGCTCGTCGGCGGCCGGCTCGCGCTGGGGACCTGGCAGGGTCTCTATCTCTACGAGCACCGCCGCAGGGCGCATTCGCGCGAGCTCGTGCTGCACGTCATCGGCGAGTGAGTCGCCCGCCGCCGACCGCTCGTGTGCTCCTGCGCCCCGGAACGCTGTGGGGGCAAACCCTGCGTCGCGCCCGCAGCGCGCTGGACTCGGGCGCATTGCAGCCGATCGCGACCGAGCGCCGGACGCTCGACGACGCGGGCGTGCGCTTCGTCGTGCGCAGCGTGTCGAGCCTCGCAGCCAAGGATGCCGCACGACGCGCGGCAACCGGCGCGGCGGGCGTGCCGCGCAACCCGTTCCTTCCCTACGAGCCCGCGCTGTGGGTCGCCACCCTCACGCCGACCCACGTCGCACTGCTCAACAAGTTCAGCGTGATCGATCACCACCTGCTGATCGTGACGCGTCGTTTCGAGCCCCAGGAGACGCTGCTCGGCGCCGACGATTTCCTCGCCCTCGCGGCGTGCCTGCGGGAGATCGACGGCCTGTCGTTCTACAACGGCGGCGCGGCAGCCGGGGCAAGCCAGCCGCACAAGCACCTGCAGCTCGTGGCGCTGCCGCTCGGCGATGGCTCCGCCGGCGTGCCGATCGAGCCGGTGTTCGCCGCCGTGCGCGAGCGGACCGGCCCCTGCGTCGTGCCGGGGCTGCCGTTCCGGCACGGGTTCGCCTGGTGCGACGAGGCGGGCGTGGCGGATGTTGCGGCGAGCGCGCAGGCGCTGCGGGCGCGTTACGAGGCGTTGCTGGCCGCCGTGGGCCTGCACGGCGTTCCCGGCAACGACGGAGCGCGCCAGTCGGCCCCGTACAACCTGCTGGCCACGCGCCGCTGGATGCTGCTCGTGCCGCGGGCGCAGGAGTGCTTCGAGACGCTTTCGGTCAACGCGCTGGCCTACGCCGGCGCGTTGTTCGTGCGCAGCGACGCCGAGCTCGAAATCCTGCGCCGCACCGGGCCGATGCAAGTCCTGCGCGCGGTTGCCGTCGCACCCGCCGGGGTCGAGCCGTGACGGCCGGCGGGGTTTTCGACCGGGCGCAGGGTCGGGTCGGAGCCTGTGAAAAGATCTGGCGCGCGCCCGCGCACCCTGGCGCTCAGGGCCCGGAGCGCCGCGCGAGCGCGGGATCGCCGGGGTTGATCGCCGCGAGCCGGTCGAGTGCCGCCTGCGACGCCGCCGCGTCACCGGCGTCGCGCCGGTACGCCGCCAGAGCCAGCAGGACGTCGCGGTCGGGGCGTTGCCGTGCCGCGGCTTCGAGCGCGGCGATGGCCTCGCGCGCGCGGCCCGCGTCGGCCAGCGCCAGCGCGTGGAGGTAGCGCGTGCGCGTGGTCGCCTCCGGCCGCGCACTGGCGCGCGCGAGCAGCTGCAGCGCCTCGGGCTTGCGCTGCTGGCGCACCAGCGCGAGCGCGAGCGCTTCCTGCAGCGCCACCTCGCCCGGCGAACGCTTGATCGCCGCGCGCAACAGCGCCTCCCCTTCCGCGTCGCGGCTCGCCTGCCGCAACAGGTCGGCGAGGTTCGCGATCGCCGGCACGAACGCCGGCTCGAGCTTCAGAGCCTGGCGCAGCGCGCGCTCGGCGCCCGGGATGTCGCCGGTGGCCGCCGCGATCTGCGCGAGCCCCAGCCACGACTGCGGCCGCTCCGCGTTCTCCCGCGCCGCAGCCTCCAGTTCCGTGCACGCAGCGTCCCAGGCCGCGCGGCGATCGGGGGGCAGCCGCGCGTAGAACGGCGCCAGCGCCCGCGCCGCCTCGATGCGCACCGCACGCAGCGGGTCGGCGAGGCGGGCCGGCAGCTCCCGCCCTCCGGTGGCCGGGTCCAGCGCCATCACCGCGTGCACGCCCGCGATCCGCACCAGGCCATCGGCGTCGCCCAGCGCCGCGACGGCGAGCTCCAGCGACCGACGGCTCGGGTACCCGGCCGCCTGCTCGATGGCGGCAGCGCGGACGATGCCCGGCTGCGCGCGATCGACGGCGACCCGCTGCAGCGCGTCCGCCGCGCCGGGCCGGGCGTCGCGTGCGGCGGCGAATGCCTGCCCGTAGTGGTACTCGGCTCGGCGCTGCGGACCGTACCAGCGGGCCACGGCGGCGGCAGCCCAGCGCGCGTCGCGGTTCCGGTGGCACAGGTTGCAGGCGTTGGGCGCCCCCGTCTCGGCCGACAGGTCCGGCCGCGGCACGCGAAACGCGTGGTCGAGCCGCGGATCGACGACCATGTACGTGCGCTTGGCCGCGTGGCAGGCGACGCAGGCGACAGGCTTGACGTGGTGCGTGTGCGCCGGCGTGTCGTACGCCTTGCGCTTGAGCCCGGTGGTGTCGACGTGCGCTCGCGCCGCAGCGCCCGTGGCATTGTGGCAGCTCACGCACAACGCGTCGCCGCGCGCCTTGAGCTTGCCCGAGTGCGGGTCGTGGCAATCGGAGCACACCATGCCCTTTTGGTGCATCCTGGTCTGCAGCCAGGAGCCGAGGACGAACACTTCTTCGCGCTGCTGGCCATCGACGAAGTAGCCGCCGCCGTCGAGGCCCTCCGGCAACGCGTGATCCAGCAGCGGCGCGCCCACCGGGTAGTCCGGCGTCAACGTCGCCCGCAGCGCATGGCAGTAGCCACACGCGTCGACCTGCACGCGGCCGCTCTGCGCGCCGATGTCGGCGGCAAGTCCCTTCCCGCGGGCATCGCTCGCAGGCGTGCGGTTGCCCCGCGCCCAGGCGAGGTGACCCGACGCCGGGCCGTGGCAGCTCTGGCAGCCCACCCCCAGCGCGAAATAGCTCGTCCGGTAGGCGTCGGTGGCCGGGTCGTAGTTCTTGCGCACCTGCGTGGCGTGGCAGGCCGCGCACATCGCGTTCCAGTTCTGCGCCGTCCGGGTCCAATGCAGCACGTCCGTATGGTCGATGCGCTCGTCGGGGTAGGTGTGGAACCAGCGCTGCGCCCGGGTATCCCAGGCGATCGACAGCGCCTGCAGCCGACCGCCCGGCAGCTCGACGAGGTACTGCTGCAGCGGCTCGACGCCGAACGTGTACTTGACCTCGAAATCGGCAGCCTTGCCGCCGGGGCCGTCGGTGTTGACGAAGTAGCGCCCGTCGCGGCGAAAGAAACGCGACGTGACGCCGTCCTTGCGCAACGTCGCCCCGTCGAAGTTGCCACGGACGGATTGCGCCGTGGCGGGCATCATCGCCTGCGCGTGCTGCGACCCGGCGACCGCCGCCTGCTGGGCGGCGTGGCAGGTCCCGCACCCGGCTTCGGCCACGTACGTCGGCGCGGGCTGCGCCTCGAGCGAGGGCACGCCGAGGAGCGCGAGCGTGAGAGCGACCCCGCACCGCGCCGCCGCGGCGCGAACCCGGCCAAGCAGCAGCAGCGGGGCCGCACCCGCTGCGCCGCCGAGCGGGATCCCGCAGCTCACCTCACTCCTCGAGCGGCTGCACGCCGAGCGTGCCGGCGAGGTGCGCCCGGTACGCCGGCGAACGCACGCGCGCCTGTTCGGCGCGCGCCCGCTCGAGTCGCGCGGCGAGGCCGAGCCGCTCGGTCACCGCGGCGTTGCCGGCGCGATGGATGAACTCCTCCAGCGTCGCGACGCCGCGCGCGCTGCGCGCCTGGTCGCTGCGCTGCTTCGCGTCGAGCCGCGCCGCGTACCAGTCGCTCGCGAGCAGGTTCTCCCGCGTGAAGAGCGAACGCACCTGCGGCGCCTGCAAGCCGTGGCCCGCGCTGGTGCGCCCACGCGCCATGATCTCGAGCAACGCGTGCAGCGGCGGGCACGCCATGGCCAGGCTGCCGTCGGCGAAGTAACTCTCCGCGACCCGCTGGTGCGTCGCGACGATGTTCGCCACGCCGTCGGCGAACACGGCGGGGTCCTGCAGCTCGGGGCGCAGCATGGCGTCGGTGAACACGACGTGCGGATGGGTGAACACCCGGCCGAAGTAGCCGTGCACGAAGCGCGCGGTGATCCGATAGCCGAGCCGGCTCGCCTGCACTGTCTGCCCGTCGTGCTCGAAGTCGGCCACACGCTCGAGGCAGCCCTCGGCGATGAGACTGCGGGCGCTGCGCTCGTCCGGGCTCATCCGCGCGAACACCTCGGGCACGAGCAGGCTGATGTCGTGGTCGACCCGCAGCCTGGGGCCGACGTAGCCGGCGCACGAAACCCAGCCGTCGTGCCCGGTCAGCACGAACGAGACCAGCGCCGCGTTGAGGTCGAAGATCGCCGGCAGCGCGTTGAACGGGCCCTTGGTCAGCGCCCCCTCGGACCCCGCTCCCGTCGTCGACGGCGACTTGCCCGTCATCGAGCTGATGAACTCCATGAACAACTCGGGCAGCTCCAGGAAGTGCAGCGGGTTGAACACGCACAGCGGGCGGATTCCGGGCTCGGGCGGGTTGTTGCGGCGGCCCGCGGCGACCACATGGACGGGGGTTGCCGCCGGCGCCGATGCGGGCAGCTTGCGGTGCAGGCACAGCGCAAGCCGCGCCGCCGCGGTTTCCAGCGGACGGGCGAGGTCCGGCCGCAGCTGCAGATAGCGCGGGTTCTTCGACGGCTTGCCGTCGACGATGCGCGGGTGCGCCGACGAGACGAAGTACCCCGGCGACGCACCCTGCGGCGCGTCGGCCGCGGCCCGGATCAGCGCCTGCATCGGGGGCGAGAAGGCGCTGAAGCCGATCGCGTCCTCGACGAGGGCCACTCCCGCGGCATGATCCAGCGGCTCGAAATTCGAGATGAACGTGCCCGGTGCCGCGATGTCGGCTTCGGCCTGCTGGTCGTAGCCGCGAACGATGGCGTCGTCCGGGCGCTGGAACAGGCGCAGCTCGCAGTTCTCGACGAACTTCTGCGACGGCTCGTCGCCGCCGCCGGGCGGCGGGGCGATCACGCTCGCGGTGATGTCGTCCTCGGTCTGCACCTTGACCGCGGGATGGAAGTCGTGGCGCAGCCCGAACACGCGCCACGAGCCGTCGCTCTCGAAACCGACGCGCAGCGTATTGACGACGATCTTGCGGCCGTCGAGTTTGAGCGCGTACCCCGGGCGCCCGTTGATGACGTCGACCGAGAAGTGGTCGCGCCACGCGCTGCCCCACTCCGGAAGGTAGTAGCGCTTGACGACGAACACGAGCTCCTTGATGTGCTGGGGGATCGCGGCGAGCCAGGCGTTGTGCGCCGCGTTGTAGTCGCGCTCGGACGGCGTCAGGAGCTTGATCACGCTGCCGAGCGAGCGCTCCTGGCCGAGAATCGGACGGTGATCGGTGCCGTTGCGCGCCGGGTCGGCGAAGCGAGCCGAGAAGTCGCGCGCCAGCAGGTCCGCCACCGCGCCCATGTCACGCTCGAAGTCGGCCACGTAGACGTAGCCCGGCAGGATCGCGTCGCCCAGGGCCTTCGAGATCTCCGACTTGCCTCCGCCCGACACCGTGCTGGGCTTGTGGCAGTTGGTGACGTCGGCCGAGGTCGTGACCAGGCGCCAGCGGCCGGGTTCGCCGCGGACCTGCTCCATCTGCACGCGCAGGCCGCTGGGGCGCAGGTAGACCTTGTCAGCCAGGAGCTTGATCGAGACCGTCCCGCCGTCCGCCCCGGACCACGACACCGTCTGCGTGTGCAGGGAGAACGACGAGGACTCCGGCACCAGCACGAACCGCGGCTCGCAGCCGTCGACCGCGTGCCCCTCCGGAGCCGGGGCGAACCGCCCCGGATCGCGGGCGAGCACGTCGGCCAGCGCGTAGCGCTCCGGCTCCGCGAAGCCGGAGAACTCCTCTCCCTGGTCGTAGCTCGGAAACACCAGCGCTCCGCCGGAGTGCTCCTCCTCGGCAAACCCATAGAGGTTCGCGGAGTAGCTGATCTGCGTCTTCACCTCCTTCTTGCAGTACCCGAAGTAGTTGTCGGCGATGATCGTGACGATGACGCCCCGGGTGTCGCGCGCGCAGATCTTGAACGCGCTGCCGCCGTTGTAGAGCTCGTCCTCCGCCTTGAAGCACATGCCGTCGCGCCGCTGTCGCGCCGTGGCGAGATCCCAGTGCGGAAGGCCGACCGACTGCTTCGTCGCCCGCACGAGATGCGGGGCGAGAATCACGCATCCGGAATGCCCGGTCCATCCCTCGGGGTCGAGCGCAGCGTCGTTCTCGGGCAGGTACGGGTCGCCGCCGTTGCCGAAGATCGTCTCGACGAAATCCAGATTCGCGACCAGCGCGCCCGGCGCGAAGAAGCGGACCTCCATGCGCTTCTCGGCGGTGAACCCCGACACTGCCGGCACGACGAGCGGTCTTAGCAACAGCGAGACGAAGCAGTGCGCGGGGTTCGCGGAAGCCGCCGAGTACGGCAGCACCAGCGCGTCCTCCGGTGGCGACAGGGCCCGTGCCAGCAGGCGCGCGAAGGTCGCCTTGGGCACCGCCTTCTTGTCGTCGGGGATCGGCAGGCCGCCTTCCGCCACGTGGAACACCCCCGCCGTGGTCCGCCGGTCGGTGGCGGGGTTGTGCAGCACGCCGTTGATCAGCCGGTAGCTCGAGAGCAGCGGCGAGACGAAGCGGTCGCCCTCGGCGGGCAGCGAGAGCCCGCGGGCAAGTCCGGGCTGGTCGAGCGCGAGCGTGCGCTGCGGCAGCGTCGGCGCCGGGCCGATCTCGGCCAGGTAGTCGGTGAGGAACTTCTGGATCCGGGCGTCGCAGGGCGCGAGCTGGTAGGACAGGCGCCGGCTTTGCTCGAGCTGGCGCGCGAAGATCGGCGCCACCAGCGGCGTCCACGCGGCGTCGGCGGGCAGCGGATACCCCAGGAGTGCGAGTCGCAGGCTGATCGCCTCGGGGAAATACTGGGCAGCCACAGCGGGCGCGGCGTGGATCATCGTGACACTCCAGGGGATTCGCAGAAGGGATCGATTATAGGCTTGCGGGCGCGGCTGCCAGCGCGGCGACCGCGGCGTTATGCCGGGAGGTGATTTCGGTCCAGCGCGGTTGCCGGCGCGGGTGGGGGCGTCACCGCCGCGCCCCGGTCGGTTGTCGTCCTGCCCGCGCCCGCCGGGCCGACGGCGGCCGACGCGCTGCGCCGCGCCATGGATCGGTGAGTGCGGATCCCGGGAAGCCGGCCGGTCACCGCGCACGCGCAGCGCTGATCGCTTCGGGATCGAAGTCCGCGAAGCTCGCCTTCACCCCGAAGCGCCACGGCGTCTTCACCTCGTTGTCGAGGCCCTCGACGGTGAACCCGCCGTCGGCGAGGTCGTGCCACAGGTTGGCACGGTAGACCGGGACCTCCGCGTCGTAGACCTGGATCAGCGGGTGTACTCCAACCCGCCACAGGCCGCCGCGGCCGTCGTAGGCGTCCTCGGCGAGCACCGTCCAGGAGTCCTCGTCGAGATAGAACACCCGGCGGCCGTACACGTGCCGCACGCCGGGCTTGCGCACGCCCTCGACGACCCACACCCGATGCAGCTCGTAGCGCATCAAGTCCGGGTTCACCGTGTTTCGACCCACCACGTCGCGGTAGCGCAGCCGCTTGCTGCCGAGGCGGTAGGCGTTGTACGGGACGTAGATCTCCCGCTTGCCCAGGAGCGTCCAGTCGAAACGGTCGGGCGCGCCGTTGTAGCCGTCGAACTGGTCGACGACGCGCAGCGCGCTCGCGCCCATCGCGTCGGCATCGTAGGCGAGCTCGGGCAGCCTGCGGACGCGACGCTGCGCCACGTTGTAGCTCCAGACCTCCCGGCGGGCGCCGGAAAGCCCGAGCGGCTCGTGCGCGAGCAGCAGCGTCCCCGCGAGCCCGGGCGGCGCCAGGTATTCGAGCAGCACGAGCACGTGCCGCTGCGGCAGTCGGCGGTCGAGGCTACCGTCGGCGGCGATCTTTTCGTTGACGACCGTCTCGGTCACCGCGCCGCCGCGCACGTCGATACGGGCGTGCTCGCGCGCGGTGGCGCCGCCCTTGTAGCGCAGCAGGTGATTCCAGATCGCCTCGAGCCCGTTCTTGGGCACGGGGAAGGGCACGTTCGAATCGCCGGCGCCGTCGACGAAGCCGTCCTTGAGCGCGACCCGCGCAGCCTGCTCGCGGACAAGGTCGGTGACGGACGCGGGCAGCGCCGCGGTGCGGCGCGTCGCATACACCGGCATGCGGAATTCCGGCCAGCGCTTGAGCAGCGCATACATGCCCGGCGTGAGCCGGTCGCGATACCGGTCGGCATCCGTGCCGGTGATCGTGAACAGCGGCCGCTCGTCGGCGAAGGGGTCGACGTAGCCCTGGCTCGGATTCCACCCGGCCGGCGGCCGGCTAAGGCCCCCGGTCCAGGCCGGGATCGAGCCGTCCTGGTTGCCGGCGCGCTCGGCGCCCACCGGCGTGAGTTCGCTGCCCAACCGCGCGAGAGCGGCCGGGTCGGCGGCCTGCGCGCCCTCGGGCACCGCGGCGAGGCCCAGCGCCAGCGCGGCGAGCGCCGTGGCGACGGCGGCGCGGTTCCCGCGCCGCGCTCCGGCCGTGCCCTTCGGGCGCAGCCGTTCGCCGACCAGGAACGCCGCGAGCCCCGGCAGGAGCAGGATCGCGCCGAGCATGTTCACCAGGAACATGAAGGCGAGCAGGATGCCCATGTCCGCCTGGAACTTGAGCGTCGAGAATATCCAGGTCGCCACCGACACGGTCATCGTCACGGCGGTGAACACCGACGCCGTTCCCCGCTGCTTCAGCGCCGACACGAACGCCTCGCGCAGCGTGAGGCCGCGCTCCTCGATCTCGTGCTTCATCGTCTCGAACAGGTAGATCCCGTAATCCACGCCGACCCCCACGCCCAGCGCCACCACCGGCAGCGTGTTGACCTTGACGCCGATGCCCAGCAGCGTCATCACCGCGTTGCACAGCACCGTCACCAGCGCCAGCGGCAGAATGATACACAGCGTGACGCGCCAGGAGCGGAAGGTGGCGAGGCACAGCAGCGACACCGAAGCGAACAGTGCGAGATTCACCCAGCGGTCGGCGGCAGCGACGACCTCGTTGGTCGCCGCCATCACGCCGACGTTCCCGCTCGCCAGGCGGAACGTGAGCTCCTCGGAATCGTTGGCCGCCTTGAACGCCTTGATCCGATCGACGATCTTCGCGATCGTGGTCGCCTGGTGGTCGGTGGTGAAGACCGAGACCGGCATCGCCGTACACGCCGAATTCATGAACTCGGAGCCGAGCCGCGTGGCGAAGCCCACACCCTGCGCGATCTGCGCCTTCTCCTCGGGCAACGCGCGCCACTTGACGAAGTTCTCCGCGTACGCCTGGGTGACCTGCTTGATGAAGCCGGCGAGCGCCCGCACGGTCGCGACGCCGTCGGTCTGGTTCATCTGCAGCTCGAACTCCTCCATCCTGTCCATCACCGGGCGCTCGACGCACGGCGCCTCCCGGCCCTTCGCCTCGGCGATGACCTGCAGGAGGTCGACCCCGATCGCGAACTTGCCGGTGATGAGCTCGACGTCCCGGTTGTAGCGCGCGCTCTCGCGCAGCTCCGGCACGCCCTTGCCGAGGTCGCCGATCTTGAGGTCCTTGGCGACGAACAGCCCCACGGCCAGCGCGACGAGGCCGATGGCCACGGCCACGCCGCCGGCCTTGCGGCCGGCGAGCGGGGCGATCTTCTCCCACAGCCAGTCGCCCTTGGTCTCCATGCCGTGCAGCTTGCGCGCCTGCGCCGGGCTGAACTTGCGGTACGACAGCAGGATCGGCAGCAGCATCTTGTTGGTGATGATCATCACCGTGACGCCGAGGGTGGCGGTGATCGTGAGCTCGCGCACCATCTCGATGTCGACGAAGGCGATCACGAGGAAGCCCAGCGCGTTGGCGAGCAGCGCCATCGCCCCCGGCACGAACAGCTTCTGGAACGAAAGCCGCGAGGCGGTGACGCCGTCGGCGCCGTGCAGCGTCTCGAGCTTCCATGCGTTGGTCATCTGCACGGCGTGCGACACGGCGATCGAGAAGATCAGGAACGGCACGAGGATCGACATCGGATCGAGCGTGAGGCCGAAGACGGGCAACAGGCCGAGCAGCCAGATCACCGGGACCACGGCGCAGATGAGCGCCCAGCAGGTGAGCATCAGCGACCCGGAGTACCAGTACAGCAGCAGCGCGGTGATCACGAACGCGACGCCGAAGAACGCGAGCACGCTCGCGGCCCCCTGGGCGATGTCGCCGATCGCCTTGGCGAAGCCGATGATGTGGAGGCTCACCCCGTCCTTCTCGTACTTGCCGCGGATCTCCTCCAGCTTCTTCGCGACGTCCTGCAGGTTGAGCCGCGCGCCGGTGTCGGGATCCTGCTCCTGCAGCGTCGCGACGACCATCGCCGCGGTCTGGTCGCCGGAGACGATGCGGCCCACCCAGTCGGACTTGCGCACGTTCTCGCGCACCTGCGCGAGCTGTTCCGGCGTGCCGGCGAAGTCGGCGGCGACGATGTTGCCGCCGCGAAACCCGTCTTCGACGACCTCGGTGTAGCGGACGTTCGGCGAGAACAGCGACGTGACCGAGCTGCGCTCGACCCCCTTGATGAAGAACACTTCCTCGGCGACCTGGCGCAGCCGCTCCATGAACTCCTTGGAGTAGATGTCGCCCTGGGTGTTGTTGACGGCGACGAGCACCTTGTTCGCGCCGCCGAAGTCGTTCCGGTACTCGAGGAACGTCTTCATGTACTCGTGGTTGAGCGGGATCATCTTCGTGAACCCTGCGGCGACCTGCAGCCGCGTCGCCGAGGCGGCCAGCAGCACGGTGATCAGGATGAACAGCCACAGCAGCGGCTTGCGCCAGTGGAAGATGAAGAACGACGCCTTGCCGACCCAGTCGCCGGCGAAGTCCTTGCGCTCGAAGCCGCGATCGCGGTCGGAAACCGGGTTGTTCATCGCGTCGCGGCCTTTCGCGTGGCAGGGGCGACCGGACTCACTTCGGGGCCCAGAGACCGCGGTCGAGGGTGGCGATTCCACCTTCGCCGACGACAATCAGATCGCGCGAGCCGGTGGGGATCACCTGCGACAGCGAGCGCCCTCGCGCGTCCGCAGCCGTGCGGAAACTCGCGCCGTCGTCGCGGCTGACCGCGACCACGCCGGTGCCGCCCACGAGAACGATGGTACCGTCGTCGAGCTGCCGCGACCCCATCAGCGCGGCAGCGGTCGGAAGCTCGACCTTGGTCCAGGTGTTCATCCCGTCGGTCGAGCGGTAGACGTTGCCGCGCATGCCGTAGGCGAGCACCGTGCCCTTGGCCGTCGCCAGGGCGCCGAAGAACGAGCCGCGATAAGGCGACTCCATCTTCTGCCAGGTTGCGCCGCGATCCGCCGACCGCGCGAGCGACGCCGATTCGCCGACCAGCAGCAACTCCGGGCCCACCTTGACGACCTGTGAGATGTGGCGGTCGAAATCCTCGCCGCCCACTCGGCGGCGCGCCCAGGTCAAGCCGCCGTCCGCCGACTCGATATAGAGGCCGAAGGCACCGTAGGCGGCGAACACCGACCCTTCGAGATGCGTGACGCCCAGCAGCGAGTCGCGGCCCACGGCCTCGACTTCGACCGGCGTCCACGACGCGCCGCCGTCCGCGGTGCGCAGCAGTGACCCGCCGTGGCCCACCGCCACCCCGACCTTGTCGTCGGCGAACGCAACGCCGGTCAGCGTTCGGGTGACCTTCGTGCGCTGGCCCTGCCAGCTCCTGCCGTCGTCCGTCGAGGTCATGACGAGGCCGCGCTCGCCGACGGCGACCAGGCGATTGCCGACCCGCGCGATGTCGAGGACAACGACGCGCTGCGGTTTGTAGACGGTGGGCGCCGACTCAGCCGCCGGCTGCGCCAGGCCGTCCGCGCCAGATGCGGCCAGCACCGCGACCATCACGAGCGCAGCCGCGCGCAATCGAGCCGAACGCATCGGCGCATCCCCTCCTCCATCGCGAGGCACGAATCGGCCCCGTGTCTCGTGCCCGCTGTCAGCGATGGCGGGGCGCGGCCGTCGCGCCCCGCGGCCCGCCCGCGACTCGCGTCGTCAGCGGATTCCAACGCGGCGCAGCGCGTCCGGATTGAACTCCGCCATCTTGGCCTTGACGCCCCACTTGATCGGCTGCTTCACCTCGTTCTCCAGCCCGGCGACGAGGTAGTTGCCGTTGGACAGGTCGTGCCAGACATTGGCCGAGTAGAACGGCACGAGCGCATCGTAGCACTGGATCAACGGGTGCACGCCGACGCGCCAGAGGTTGCCGCGGGTGTCGTAGGCCTCCTCGATCAGCACCGACCAGCCGTCCTCGTCGAGGTAGAAGGTGCGCTTGCCGTAGATGTGCTTGGCGTTCGGCCGCAGCGTCCCCTCGACCACCCAGACGCGGTGCAGCTCGTAGCGCACGAGGTCGGCGTTGATCGTGTTCTTCTGGATGATATCGCTGTACTTGAGCTGCTTGTCGTTCAGCTTGTAGGCGTTGTAGGGGACGTAGACCTCCTTCTTGCCGAGGAGCTTCCACTCATAGCGGTCGAGCGCGCCGTTGTACGCGTCGTACTGGTCGGTGACGCGCATGCCTTCGGTACCGTCGGCGACGTTGTCGTAGGCGAGGTCGGGCGCGCGGCGGACGCGGCGCTGGCCGGCGTTGTAGATCCAGGCCTGGCGGCTCTCCTTGACCTGGTCGACCGGCTCGTGGACGAGGTAGATCGTGCCCTCGAGCGTCGGCGGGTTGGTGAAGAAGGCCAGGAACGAGGCCAGCCGGTTCTCCACCTGCTGGTCGAAGTTCTGGTCCCAGACCCGATACTCGCGGAAGCCGACCTTGTACGAGTCGCCGTTGGGGCGCACCGGGAACCAGTGGTACGTGCGGTCGAAACCGCCGCCCTGGTAGCGCACCGTGTGGTTCTGGATCGCCTCCTGGCCGTTCTTGGGGATCGGGAACGGCACCGAGGAGCCCCCCGAGATCCTTGACGCTGTAGCCGTCGAGCGCGACCTTGGTCGCCTGCGACTTCGCCTTCTCGTACACCTGCGCCGGGAACGCCGCCGTGCGCCGCGTCTCGTAGACCGGCATCTTGAAGTTCGGGTATTTCTTCAGCAGCTCGATCAGCCCCGGCGAGAGCTTGTCCTTGTACGGGTCGAGGTTCTGCGCCGTGATCGTGAACTTCGCCTTGTCGTTCGGGAACGGGTCGACGTAGCCCTGCTCGGGCTTCCAGCCGGCCGGCGGCTTGGTGAGCCCGCCGTCCCACGCGGGGATCGAACCGTCCTTGTTCGCCGCGCGCTCGCCGCCGACCGGGGTGAGGTCCTTGCCGAGGCGATCCGCCTCGGCGGCGGTGATGGCGGCCAGCGCGCCCGCGCTCGCGAGCACGCCGGCAGTGAGGATGAGCGCGGAGAGGATCCGCGGGTGCAGGGTCTTCATGATGATCGGTCGCCTCCTGTGCCTAGAACGTGTAGCTGTAGCTCACGCCGTAGAAGTCGTGGTCGCGGAACTGGTCGTAATTCGCGCCGTTGCTGAACGAGTTGTAGTTGACGTCGATGACGTGCTGCTTGGCGTAGCTGAACTTGAGGTTGAGGCCGAACGGAATCCGTCCTTCGTTCAACTGGCTGTCGATCGAGTAGCCGTTGACGTCCCAGCCGAGGAACACGCTCGGGTAGAACGTGAAGCCGGACTCGAAGATGTTCGGATACTCGAGTTGCACGCGCGTGCGGATGCCCCACGCGAAGTTCGACACGTAGCCGTCGTTCTTGCAGCCGTCGGGGTTCGGGGTGGACGGCAGGCAGTCGGCCGTGGTGCCGTACGAGGGTGCCGCACCCGTTCCGAAGATGAACGCCCTACCGTAGCGGACCCCGGTGCTCGTGTCGGGGACGTTGGTCCACTGCATGGCGAGGTCGGCAACCACGGTCGCCTGCGCCGCGCCCAGGACGTCCGAAAAGGCCTTGACGGCGTTGAAGTCGAGCTGGGTCCGGTTGAACCGATCGTAGCCGGGGATGTACGCGCCGACCTGGCCCTGGACCGCCCGCGCGCGCCCCGCCGCCGGGCCGATGCCCTGCAACAGGGCGAAGAGCAGGTCGTTCCCGTTGGCCTGCGCCGGGTAGTTGGGCGAGAAGCTGAGCTCGCCGGCGAGCGACCAGCCCCCCGCGTTCGTCGTGGCGGTCACGCCGTAGAGCTGGATGTTCTCCGGGTACTCCCAGAACGCGTAGGCCGGCTTCAGGCCCCTGAGCGCGACGACGGCCGGACCGTTGAAGAACGGGGGCAGCGGGCTGTTGCCGGAGTACGCGGAGATGACCGGCGTGCGCGCGTGGATGTTCATCGCGTAGACGCTGAACTCGGTGTCGAGCGAGTCGACCAGCCAGCGCAGCGCGAGGCCGCCCTGGCCCGAATTCTTCGCATCGCGGCCGTCCTGGAACGGAACGTAGCCGAGGTACTCGGCGCCGGGCGCGGTGCCGAACGGCGGGCCGGGGTTGAACGCGCCGGGGTTCGACGTCAAACCCGGGATCGCGACGGCGTTGCACAGGCCCGGCGAGCTCGACACGGACGTTTCCGCCACCGCCCAGTACGTGCCGCAGCCGTCGACCGGCGTGGGCTGCCACTTGAGCTGGTAGAACCCCTCGAGCGACACGCCCTTGCCGAGCCCGAAGTTGGCGTAGACCATCGGCACCGGCAGGTAGACTTCCTTGAGCTCGGTGCCGGGGCGCCGCAACGACGCCAGGTCGACGGGGTTGATCTGGTTGAGGCCCTGGAAGAAGATCGTCTCGCCCCAGTTCAGGACCTGGTTGCCCAGACGCACCTGCAACGCGCGGTCGTCGAAGTTCCACGTGTACCAGGCATACGCGTCGAGGAGCTCGAAGCCCTCGAAGCGCAGCCACGAATCGAACCCCTGGTCGGACAGCGGCTGGCCGCGCGCGTACTTGTTGGCCTGGTTGCCGAACGGCGCGTTGCGCTCGTTGAGCGCGTAGTCGTACCAGCCCTTGACGCGGACGAAGGCGCCCTCGCCGCCGCGCCGGATCTCGGCGTCGGAGACGAACTTGAACAGCGTCGAGATGTTGTCGCCGCGGTCGTAGTTGAGGTTGCCGCTGTCGGTGTTCGAGCCGCCGCGGCCGTTGTCGAGACCGATGTAGACGCCGTTGTTCTTGGCGTAGAGCAGCGGGTCCCGACCTTCCGCCCGCCACGTGGCGCCGGCATAGAGTGTGGTCACCCAGCTCAGCTTCCAGTCCCCGTCGAGGTCCCAGTTCAACGCCGAGGCGTTGCCGCTGAACGCGGCGGCCAGCGCCGCTGCCAGTGCCGTCTTCTTCATCGCGTCGTTCCTCCTCAAGTCCGCTCGTTCGCGTGCAGGTGCGACTGCCGCCGGCGCGGCATGTCCCCGGTACCGATGCTGCATCGCCTATGGGCAGGGCCACTACGCGGAACGTCGCATGCGACTCCGCTGCGTCCGCGCGTGCCCCTGATTGACCCCTCCCTAGCCGAGGATAAGGCGGCGGGCCAACCGAGGCAAGGAATGCTAGGCGAAGGCGCGCAGTTCGCTCGAACCGTGTAGCGGCGACAACACACCCGGGGCTCGGACAAGCACGCAGGCGGCCCTCCCGAGCACGGTCTCTCACGAGCGGCGCCCCCCTCCCGCGTCACCCCCGCCGCAGCCGCCGGCAGCGGGAGTTGCGCCCGCCGCCGCGGGCCGCACTACAATCCCTCCGGCACGAGCGCGCCTGACGCGGCGTCGGAGCGACGGCGCGGTAGCGCTGCCGGCGCCCCGGGCGCCTCGGCCCGGCGCCCCCCCTGTTTCGCCACCCGTACCCGAACCGGAGGCAACCCGCCATGACCACTGCGCCCGACCGCGCTTCGCGCACCCCGCCCTCCCCCGGCGCCGCCGCGGCCGGCGACCTGCGGGAGGCACGCTACCTCGCCGCGACGCACGAGGTCTTCAACCAGCCCACGGAGCTCGCGAACTACAACCTCTACGCCGCGGATCACGCGTTGCGCGAGGCGGTCGCCCGCGAGGGCGGCGGCTGGGCGGACGCCTCGCTGCAGGCCTTCGGCGCGCGGGTCGGCGCCGCCGAGTACCTCGAGCTGGGACAGCTCGCGAACCGGTATCCCCCGGAGCTCGAAACCCACGACCGGTTCGGGCATCGCATCGACCTCGTGCGGTTCCACCCCGCCTATCATGTGCTGATGCGCAGCGCGATCGAGGAGGGCCTGCACGCCTCGCCGTGGACCGACCCCGGCCCCGGCGCGCACGTGGCCCGGGCGGCGCGCTATTTCCTGCAGGCGCAGGTCGAGGCGGGGCACGGTTGTCCGGTCACGATGACCTTCGCGGTGATTCCCAGCCTGCGGCTGCAGCCGGAGCTCGCGCGGCTGTGGGAGCCGGGCATCGTCAGCCGGACGTACGACTCCCGCGACGCGCCCGCCGGGCAAAAGGCGGGGCTCACGATGGGCATGGCCATGACCGAGAAACAGGGCGGATCGGACGTGCGCGCCAACACGACCCGGGCGCTGCCGGTGGGGCACGAGGGTCCGGGCGAGGCGTACGAACTCGTGGGACACAAGTTCTTCGTCTCGGCCCCGATGAGCGACGGCTTCCTCGCGCTGGCGCAGGCGCCGGGCGGCCTGTCGTGCTTCCTCGTGCCGCGCTGGCGCCCCGACGGCACCAAGAACCCGCTGCAGATCCAGCGGCTCAAGCGCAAGATGGGCAACGTGTCGAACGCCTCGAGCGAGATCGAACTGCGCGGCGCGCTGGCCTGGAAGGTCGGCGCCGAGGGCAAGGGCGTGCGCACGATCATCGAGATGGTGGCGATGACCCGCTACGACTGCATGATCGGCTCGTCGGCCGGGATGCGCATGGCCGTGTCGCAGGCGCTGCATCACTGCGCCCGGCGCCGGGCGTTCGGGGCGCTCCTGATCGATGCGCCGCTGATGCGCAACGTCCTCGCCGACCTCGCGCTCGAGTCCGAAGCGGCGACCGCGCTCACGCTGCGCCTCTCCGGCGCGCTGGACCGCCGCGCGCAGGAGCACGAGAACCTGCTGGTGCGCCTCGGCACCGCCGTGGGCAAGTACTGGATCTGCAAGCGCACGCCGCAGCACGCGGTCGAGGCGATGGAGTGCATCGGCGGGGGCGGCGTGATGGAGGACGGCCCGATGCCCCGCCTGTACCGCGAGGCCCCGGTCAACGCGATCTGGGAAGGCAGCGGCAACGTGCAATGCCTCGACGTGCTGCGCGCGATGGCCAAGGAGCCCGCCGCGCTCGAGGCCTCGCTCGCCGAGATCGCCGCGGCCCGCGGCGGCCATGCGCTGCTCGACCGGCACGCAGCCGCCCTCGCGGACGACTTCGCGGATCGCGTCGACCTCGAGCACCGCGCGCGCGACCTTGTCGACCGGCTGGCGCTGGGGTTGCAGGCGGCGCTGCTCGTGCGCCACGCGCCGGACTGGCTCGCCGACGCCTTCTGCCGCTCGCGGCTGGGCAGCGTGGGACAGCATCACTACGGCGCCCTGCCGCGCGGCGTCGACTGCCGGCGCATCGTCGAACGGGCGCTGCCGCACGCCGGCGGGTAGCATCGCGCGTCTGCCCGGTGCGGCGCCCCGGATACGCGGCAGGCCGGCGCGGCGGAGGCGGAGATGTCCGCCTCCGGCGCAGCGCGAACGCCGCCCACGCGTGCGGGCAGCCTACCGCTTCGCGCGCCGGACCACCGCGGTGCCGGACTTGTCGGGAATGCGCACGATGCTCTCGGGCTTGTCGGCGAAGAAGGCGTCGACGGCTTGCGCCACGCCCGGCCAGGCGCGACTGCCGTAGTCGTGCATCACCAGGAATCCACCCGGTGCGAGGCGCGGATAGAAGAACTCGAGCGCGTCGGCAGTGGGCTTCTTCAGGTCCGCGTCGAGGTGAACGAACGCGAAGCGCTCGCCGTCGGGCACCGCGCGGGCCGTGTCCGGGAAGTAGCCCTTGCAGGCACGAATGCGCTCCGACGCCCCGATGTGCCGCAGCACGGCCTCGAGCGAGGTGTCGTCGAAGCGGAACCCGGCGGGCCGCTCGCCCGAGCCGCTCGCGAGGTCCCGCGCGTCGAAGCCCCCGAAAGTGTCGAACAGCCAGAGTCTGCGGTCCGCAAAGAGCTCGTGCAGGAGCTTCGCCGTGGTGCCCCTGTAGACGCCGAGCTCCGCCACGCTGCCGGCGATGCCCTCCGCCTCGACGAGGGCCGCGTTCTCGATGAACAGGACGAGACGCGCGAGGTCGGCCCGGTCGTTGCGGGGATTCTGCGCGATCCACAGCTTCCGCCAGCGCGCGAAATCGAAACCGGCCTTGGCCATCCACTCCGGCAGGTGCTGAACCGCGTAGCTGCCGCTCGCCTCCGCCAGCGGAAGGGCGCCGCGTTTCACCAGCGCGCGCAGTTGGCGCTTGACGAAGGCGCGATGCTTCATGGGGGCGTTGCCCGAATGTGCAGGGTGCAGGGGGACGCGCGCCGCTCGCTAACGCACCAGCACCAGCGGCCCCCGCACGCCGGACAGCAAGCGCGACAGCGCGTCCGGGTCCGCCGCGAGCGCGGGTGCCGGCACCAGCAGCAACGCGCGCGCCTGGTCGGCGAGCGCCTCCAGCACCGCGGCCGCCTCGAAGCGGGGCAAGGTGCGAACCACGCCGGCGACGCCACGTTCGTTGAGCCAGGCCATCGCGGATCGGCGGCGCTCTGCCGCCGATGCGGCGCCGTTGCCCACCGCCAGCACGTGCAGCGCCACCCCGGCAGCCAGCGCCGCGCCGAGCCCGAGCGCACGCAGCGCCGCGCTGCTGCCGTCGAACACGACCACTGCGGCCCGGCGGGCGGCGCGGCGCGGCGGAGAAACCGTGGCGGCATGGCGCACCGCCGGCCGCATCGCCGTCGGGCCCGGGGCTTCCTCGCTCGGCGCCCTCGCCGACCGGGTCCGCGGCGGCGTTCGCGCCCCGGCACCGACGGGTGCCGTGATCCAACCCGGCGCCACGCCTTGCGCGCACAACACGATCGCTTCGGCCTCGCCGCTCGCGTCCAGCGCTTCGTGCGCGAGCACACCGCGGCTGACCCGAAACGAACAGGCGACGCCGATCTGCGCCGCGGCCTCGACAAGCATGCGGTGTGCGCGCTCGGCGTGCAGCCGCAGCAGGTTCTCGAGCTCGCCGGCGCCAAACGGCCGCCACGTCGTGGACATGAGACCGGTCTCGCCGGCGAACGGCAGCGCGGCCAGCCGGACGAGATCGATGTCTTCGACGAACAGGCCGGCGATCTCTGCCTGCAGCTCGGCAGCGAGGTCGCTGGCAAGGCCCAGCGCGGCGCCCGCCGTGTCCGCCCGCGACAGCGCGACCCAGACCCGGGCGACCGCAGGAAGGCGCGGCGGCAGATTCATCGGCGCGGCCAGCGGCGACGCTCTCCGACGCGCGCCGGCGCACCCGCCGGCCCCTGGCGCGCGTGCGCGAACCGCGCGAGGCGCGCCTTGACGCGTCCGTTCACCGTTTCGGCCGGCGCCCCGGCGGGCGTTTCCGGGTCGCCGGCGGGCCAGCCGGTCAGAAGCTCCAGCGCCTCGTCGACGGTGGCGATCGGATAGACGTGAAACCGCCCCGCGGCAGCGGCGTCGACCACGTCGCGGCGCAGCATCAGGTGCTTGACGTTGGCCACCGGAATCAGCACGCCCTGCTCGCCGGAGAGCCCCCGCGCCGAGCACAGGTCGAAAAAGCCCTCGATCTTCTCGTTGACGCCGCCGACGGCCTGCACTTCGCCATGCTGGTTGACCGAGCCGGTGACCGCGAGCGACTGCCGGATCGGTACGTCCGCGAGTGAAGACAGCAGCACGCACAGCTCGGCGACCGACGCGCTGTCGCCCTCCACCTCGCCGTAGGTCTGCTCGAACGTGAGGCTCGCCGACAGCGAGTGCGGCCGCGCGCCCGAGTAGCGCGCGGCGAGGAACGCCGACAGGATCAGCACGCCCTTGGAATGGATCGCACCGCCCAGCTTGACCTCACGCTGGATGTCGACCACGCCGCCCTCGCCGAGGCGAGTGCGGGCGGTGATGCGGGTCGGATGCCCGAACGCGGTGCCGCCGAGCTGCAGCACCGACAGCGCGTTGATCTGGCCGACGCGCGCGCCGTCGCTGGCGATGAGCAGCGTCCCGCGCAGCGTCTCCTCGTTCATGCGCCGCCGCAGCCGGTCGCCCCGCTCGACCTGCAGGTCGATGGCCCGCTGCACGTGCTCGAGAGCGACGACCGCGCTGCCGCCTTCCCGCGCCCAGTGGTCGGCCTCGAGCATGAGGTCGACCAGACTCTGCATGTGCAGCGAGATCCGCTCGGCGTCGCCCGCCAGCCGCGCCTGGTGCTCGATGAGCCGCGCGACGGCTGCCCGAGCGAGCGGCTGCAGCGCTTCGCGCCGGGCGATCGAGGCCACCAGCCGCGCGCAGAGGGCGTGGTTGCCCGCGGTGCGCGGCAGCTCGTCCTCGAAGTCGGCCTGCACCTTGAACAGCTCGCAGAAATCAGGGTCGTAGGCGTAGAGGAGGTAGTACAGCCAGCGCTCTCCGAAGAGGACGACCTTCACGTCCAGCGGAATGGGTTCGGGCTCGAGCGAGACGGTACGCACCAGTCCGAACAGCTCGCCCAGGGACTCGATCTGGATCTGCCGGCTGACCAGCGCGCGCTTGAGGCCCTCCCACGCGAAGGGCTGCCGCAGCACCTTGTCCACCTCCAGGAGCAGGTAGCCGCCGTTGGCCCGATGGAGGGCGCCGGCCTTGATCAGCCCGAAGTCGGTGACGAGCGTACCCTGCTGGGCGAGGTGTTCCACCCGGCCGATGAGGTTCTGGTAGGAAGGGAAGTCCTGAAACACGACCGGCGCGCCCTGCGGCGCGGTGTGGTCGCGCAGCAGGTTCACCTTGTAGCGCCGGAACGACGGCGCTTCCTGCCCTGCGGGCGCGCCCTCCGCGGCGTGACGGAACTCGTCGACGTTGTCGACGACGTCGCGCTGCACCGCTTCCAGGTACTCGATCACCCGCGGCAGTTCGGCGTAGCGGCGCTTGAGTTCGTCCACCGGGTGGCCGACCGCGAACAGCGTGACCTCGCGGTTGAGCTCGCGCACGCGCTCGCGGTGCGCCTTGCGCCAGGCGGGCACCTGGTAGAGAAGCTTCTCCAGCCGCTCCTGCAGCGTGGCGACGGTGGTCCGGATTCGTTCGCGCGCCTCGGGGCCGAGCTGCTCGTAGTCGTCAGGGCTGATCACCTCGCCGTTCTTCATCGGCGCGAACGAAAAGCCCGCCGGGGTGCGGATGAGCGCGATATCCTGCGCGGCGGCGTCGCGCCCCAGCTCGCCGAAGGCCTTCTCCTGCAGCGTGTTGAACTCGGTGTCGATCTGATCGACGCGCGCGCGGTACTCCTCGCTCTCGAACGCAGCGGGGATCGCGAGCTGCAGGTCTTCGACCAGCTGCCGCATGTCCTCGGCGAGCGCCACGCCCCGCCCCGGCGGCAGGCGCAGCGCGTACGGCCGGTGCGGCTCGGCGAAGTTGTTGACGTAACACCAGTTGTCGGCAGCGGGCTCGGTCTTGGCCCGGGCGCTTAAGATCTGCTCGAGCAGCGTCCGCTTGCCCGAGCCGGACGGGCCGAGCACGAACAGGTTGTAGCCCTCGCGTTCCATCCCCACGCCGAACCGGATCGCGGCGACCGCGCGCTCCTGGCCGACCGGCTCGGCGAGGTCGGCCAGCTCGGCCGTGGTGCCGAACGGAAGGTCCGCGGGGTCGCAGGCGCGGAAAAGCTGGTCGGGGGGCAGGCGCGGGGTGCTGGGGGGCATGGGGCGGGCGCGGTCTTGACGTGCAGCCTATCATCGGCGCTGCGCGCCCGGGAGCATTGATCGAGGTCAACGGACGCGCGTGCTACACTCCGCCCGCCGGCATCGGTGCCGGTAATCGCGTGGGCGAGATTTCGCGCCACCGGGGTGCGGTGTTTGGCCTTTCGCGGCGCTTCCGCCGCCAGCGCGCGGGGCGAGAATTGAGCGCATGAGCCCGACAATCGTCTTTCGCAACGCCACGCTGTTCGACAGCGTAGCCGCTCAGCTGCGGCCGCGGGCGGCGGTCGTCGTGGACGGCGAGCGGATCGTCGAGGTCGGCGACGGTGCGGCCGCGCGCACCGGCGCGCGAGAATCGACCGCGCGGGCCGCAGCTGCTGCCTGGCCTCGTCGACGCCCACGTCCACATCACCGCCACGATCCCCGATTTCTTCCGCCTCGCCCTCTTGCCCCAGTCGCTGATCGCCGCGCAGGCCAAGGACATCCTCCACGGCATACTGATGCGCGGCTTCACGACGGTGCGTGACGCCGGCGGCGCCGACATCGGCCTCGTGCAGGCGGTCGAGCGCGGCCACTTCCCGGGTCCCCGGCTTTTCATCGCCGGGCGCGCGATCACGCAAACCGGCGGCCACGGGGATTCGCGACCCGCGTTCTTCCGCGGCCACGCGGGTTGCGTCTGCTGCGGCGCGGTGGGCATGCTCGGCAGCGTCGCCGACGGCGTCGGCGCAGTCCGTCTGCGCGGTGCGCGAAGAGACTGCGCAACGGCGCGCACGCACATCAAGGTCATGGCCGGCGGCGGCGTCGCCTCGCCCAGCGATCCGCTCGACGGCACGCAGCTACTCGATCGAGGAGATGGCGCGCGATCGTCGAGGAGGCGCACGCTGCGCGCACCTACGTGATGGCGCACGCCTATACGCCGGACGCGATCGTCCGCGCGGTCCGCTGCGGCGTGCGCTCGATCGAGCACGGCAACCTGCTCGACGCCGCCTCGGCGCAGGTGATGGCCGAGCACGGCGCTTACCTCGTGCCCACGCTGGCGACCTACGAGGCGCTGACACCGCAACGGCGCGCGCCTCGGCTGGTCGGCCGACATCGATGGCGAAGTTCGACTCGGTGCGCGGCGCAGGGCGTCGAGGCGATCCGCATCGCCCGCGCGGCCGGACGTGAAGCATCGGCTTCGGCACCGATCTCCTGGGCGAGATGCACGCCGACGCAGTCGCTCGAGTTCTCGCTGCGGGCGCCGGCGATGCCGCGCCGCCGAGCATCCTGCGCAGCGCGACCATTCATCAACGCTGAGACTCATGGGGCAGGCGGGCAAGCTCGGCGTCGTTGCCCCGGGCGCGCTCGCCGATCTGCTTCGTCGTCGACGGCAATCCCGCTGGACGAACCTCGCCCTGCTCCAGCATCAAGGGCGGCCATCTGCCGCTGATCATGAAGGCCGGCAAGCTCGTGCAAGAACGAGCTCGCCTGAGCGACTGACCCCGTTCAACCACCATCAAGGAGGTCCCGATGTCCCGTCGATTCACGCGTCGCGAAGCCCGTTTGCCGCCGGCGCTCGGCCTCGCCGCCGCGTCCGCCCTGCCCCGCCGCGCTGTCGCGCAGGGCCCGGCACCGTTCCGCGTCGGCGTCGCTGTGCCCGGTCACCGGTGCCGGCAGCCCCTACGGCAGCGGGCATGCAGCGGGCCATCCAGATCGCGGTCGCCGAGGTCAACGCCGCGGGCGGCGCCGGCGGGCGCAAGCTGGAGCTCTTCCCGAGGACAGCCAGACCAAACCCGATGCCGCCGTGCTTGCGGCGAAGAAACTGATCGAGGTCAACAAGGTGCAGGCGGTGCTCGGCACCTGGTCCTCCGGGCGTGACGCTCGCCGTGATGCCGCTCACCGACGCCGCCGACCTCGATCCAGATGAACTGTCTCGGGCGCGCCGGCGATCTCGACACTGGACAAGAAGGACCTCGTCTGGCGCTACCAGGCGACCAACGACCGCTTCGGCGCAGCGTTCGCCGGTGATCGCCGAGAAGCGCGGCTTCAAGCGGCCCGCGACGATGGCGTTCAACAATGCGTCCGGCATCGGCAACACCGAGGGCTTCCAGCAAGGCGTGGGAGAAGAAGCGGCGGCAAGGTCGTCGCCGAGCGTGGTCTACGAGCCGAACCGCCCGAGCTATCGCTCGCGAGCTGCAGCAGATCCTCGCCGCAGAAGCCCGACGTCATCGTCACCGGCTCGTACCTGCCCGACTCGACCATCATCCTGCGCGAGTGGTTCCAGTCCGGGCAGGACCAGAACGCCTGGATCATGCCCGGCTGGGCGGCCAACCCGGACCTCATCAAGGCGCTCGGCAACGACGTCTGTCGAGGGGCTCATCTCGGTGGACAGCGTGTCTCAACGAGAACAGCCGCCTCGTTCAAGGCACTTCGACGCGACGTATCACCAAGGCGATCGGGCAAGTCCGGTGTCGACCAACGTCTATGCGCCGATGACCTACGACATGCTCGATCGTGCCTGGCGCTGGCGATGGAAGCAGCCGGCCCCGGGCGCGACGGTACGCGCAGATCAACGCGCAAGATCCGCGACGATCGCCAATCCGCCTGGCACGCAAGTTTCGACTCGTTCGCCGAGGCAAGGCAGGCTGCTCGCCGAGAAGCAGAAGATCAACTACGAAGGCGCCTCGAGCAAGCTCGACTTCGACCAGTTACGGCGACGTGCACGCCCGATTTCGGCGTCTACGTGATCGAGAAGGGGCAGCTTGTCCGCCGCGACGTCGTCTCGATCTGCGCCGGCGGCCCCCGCACTATGCGCCATCAACCGATGACGTTGGTCGACTTCGCGAACCTCGCTCGTCAACGGCGTCTGGTCCGAAGGCTCTGTGATCGCGCTGCCCGCGCTCGCGCTCACCCTCGTGATGGGCGTCGCCCGCTTTCCCAACGCGGCCACCGGCGACACCATGACCCTCGCGCGCCTACGCGGGCGTCGGCGTGCAGGCGCTGCTGAGTCGGTTCCGCCTCGATACGTCGCTGCGCGGCCTGACGCTGGCCATCGTTGCCGGCATCGTCGTCTGCGCGGTCGTGTCGTCTCAGCCTACTGAGCTGATCTCCGTCGCGCTGCGCCGAGCGGCGCTCCGGTTGCCAGCCTGCGTCGCGTCGATCGGCATCGCGTTCCTTGCGCGCGCGGTGCTGACCGCGTTCGTGTCGGCCACGACCAGCAGACCTTCGTGCTGCCGCTGGTGCGGGCGTGGAACTTCGGCCGGCGTGCGGATCCTGCCGACCGACCTCGTCGTCTCGGCGCCGTAGCGCTTACGGCGATGGCGGCTGCTGTTCGCGCTGCTGCATCTCACGCCGATCGGGCGCCAGATGCGCGCGATCGCCGACAACCCCGATCTCGCGCGCGACTGTCCGGCATCCGTTCGCGCAGCGCGGTGCTGGTCGCCCTGTGGATGCGCCGTCGGCGCGCTGTGCGCGCTCGGCGGCGTGATGATCGGCGTCAAGTCCGTGGTGATGCCCGAGCTCGGCTGGGAATTCCTGATCCCGGCGTTCGCGGCGATGATCCTCGGCGGCATCGGCAGCCCGGCAGGCGCCGTGCTCGGCGGCTCCTGATGGGCATCGCGGCCGGAACTGTCGGTGCCGCTTCGTGGGGCCGTCGTATCAAGATCGCGCGTCGCATTCGCCGTGCTGCTGCTCGTGCTGCTGGTGCGCCCGCGCGGGCTCTTCGGCACGGCCGGACATCGGCGAGATGAGCCGATGGATGCGCCTATCTCGTCGCCGTCGCGTTCGTCGCGCTGATCTACATGCTGCTGGCGATCGGCCTCAACCTGCAGTACGGCTACACCGGCCTCATCAACTTCGGCCATGGTCGCCTTCTTCGCGATCGGCGCCTATGCCTCGGCGCTGCTGACGCTGCAGGGCTGGCCGCTCGCGCCCGCCTTCGTTGTCGCGGCTCGCCGTCGCGGCGGTTGTCGCCTGTGCCGCATCGGGTCTGCTTTCGCTGCGCCTCTCCGATTACTATCTCGCCGTCGTCACTCTCGGCTTCTCCGAAGTCGGTCCGGCTCGTGATGCAGCAGGAGCGATAGCTCACCAACGGCGTGCAGGGACTTGCCGGGCATCCCGCAGCTGTTCCACGCTTTCGGCGTCGGCCGCTACGCCGAGCTGGCCGACGCTCGCCGCTGCTCGGCGGTGCAACGCTCGCCGCCATCGGGCTGATGGTCCACCTCGAACGCAGTCCCTACGGCCGGCTGATCCATGCCATCCGCGACGACGAGGTCGCGGTCGAGCGCGATCGGCAAGGACCCGCGCGCGTCTCAAGATCCAGGTGTTCATGCTCGGTGCCGGCGCTCGCGGGGCTCGCCGGCGCGTTCTACGCGCACTTCATCACCTTCTTCTCGCCGGACCAGTTCCTGCTCGCTGGTGACCTTCTACGTCTGGATCGCAATGATCCTCGGCGGTCCCGGGCGCACGACCGGCGCCGTCGCCGGCAGTCTGATCCTGATGGTGTTCCTCGAAGGTTCGCGCTTCGCCCGCGACTTGATCCCCGGCGTGTCCGAGGTGCAGATGGCGAGCGTGCGGCTGGCGATCGTCGGGCTCGCGCTGATCCTGTTCACGCTCTACCGGCCGCAGGGCCTGATCGGGGCGGGTCAATGACTGCAGCACTGCTCGCGGTCTCCGGCGTCGACAAGAGCTTCGCCGGTTTCAAAGCGCTGCGATCGATGTCTCGTTCGAGGCCGGCGAGCGCGGCCTCATCGGCATCGTCGGCACCAACGGCGCCGGCAAGAGCACGCTGTTCGCCGTCGTCACCGGGCAGCTTGCGGCCGATGACGGCCGGGTGCGTCTTCGCCGGCTCACGACGTCTCGGCGCTGCCGCCGATGCGCCGGCGCGCGGCTCGGCCTGGGGCGCACATTCCAGGTGCCGCGGGAGTTCGCCCCGCCTCACCGTGCGCGAGAACCTCCTGGTCGCGGCGACGCGCGAGTACGGCGAAACGCTACGTTCGCGTGTTCGTCGGCTGGGGGCGCGTGGCGCGCGAGGAGCGCGCCCTGCGCGAGCGGGCGGACGCCTGGCTCCAGTTCCTCAATCTGGCGGGCGTGGCAGATGCCAGCCCGCCGGCACGCTGTCCGGCGGCCAGAAGAAGCTCCTCGAACTCGGCGCGCATGCTGATGGTGCGAGCCGACGCTGCATCCTGCTCGACGAACCCTTCGCCGGCGTCAACCCGGTGCTGGTCGGGCGAGATCTCGGCGCGCATCCGCGCGCTCAACGCCGAGCGCGGCATCGCGTTCGTCATCATCGAGCACCACCTCCAGGCGCTTAAGGCGCTCGTGCGGCACCTGGTCGTGATGGACCAGGGTGCGCGTCATCGCCGACGGCGAACCCGGCGGCAGTGCTCGACGATCCGCGCGTGCACGAGGCCTACATGGGCGGGGTGATCTGATCGCTGCTCGAGATCGCCGACATGCCGTGGCGGCTACGGCGCCGTGCCGACATCCTGCAGCGGCGTCGATCCTTGTCGGTCGGCGCCGGCGAGATCGTCACCATCGCCGGCACCAACGGCGCCGGGCAAGTCGACGCTCGCTAAGGCGGTCCTCGGACTGCTGCCGCGGACGAACCGGCGGCATCGCGCTTGCCGGGCCGCGAGCTCATCGGCGCTGTCGGTCGAGGATCGGATCGCCGCCGGACTGGCCTACGTGCCGCAGGTCGCCAATGTGTTTCCCTCGCTCTCGGTGCTGGAGAACCTGCACGTCGTGCCGCGCCGTGCCCGCAGCGCCCGCGCGGATCGCGCGGCAGCTCGACGCCTTTCCGGCGCTGCAAGCGCGCGGCTGCGCCAGCGCGCGGGCACCTTGTCGGGCGGCGAGCGCCAGCAGCTCGCTTTCGCCCGCGCGTTGCTGACGCGAGCCGAAGCTCGTGGTCCTCGACGAGCCGACGGCGGCGCTGGCGCCCGCGCTGGTGCGGCAGGTGTTCGAGCTCGTCCGCCAACTGCCGGCGCGCGGCGTCGCGGTGCTCATGGTCGAGCAGCGCGCGCGGCAGGCGCTCGCGGTCAGCGACCGCGGCTGCATCCTCGACCAGGGTCGCGGTCGTCCTGGCCGGCCCCGCGGCCGAGCTGCTCGCCGACGAACGCATGGCGCAGCTCTATCTCGGCGCGGCGCGCTGACGGGCCCCGCCGCTCGCCCGCCGTGCTGACCGCGGTCGCGGGCGCAGCGTCCGGACGCCGTGCCGTGGTATGATTCGCAGCTTTCTGATTTCCGGCCGACTCCGGTCGGCCAGCGCGCCCATCGCGGCCGGAACGCCGGTCTCCGTGGCGCGCCACCGCCTCCGCGCCGCAGGCTCGCCGCGGCGTCGGTCCGACCACCTACCTCGAAACGAAACATGCTGACCCTGATTCCCGCATTGGGCGCGCTGGCGCTCGCCGTTCTCGGCTTCCTGCCCGGCGGTGTTCCGGCCGCGTTCGCGCCCTGGCGCGACGCCGGACTCGTCGCGCTCTCCCTCGTCCTGCTCTGGCAGGGCATCGTCGCGCTGCGCGCCGGCTGCGGCGCCATCGCAGCCGAGCGCCGCGCCGGCCGCCCCGCCGCCACCGGCGCCCGCCCCGCGCGCCGCGCCCGCGCCCGCGCCGGGCGGCGAAGCGCTCGTGCTTCTCTCGCTGCTGCAGGAGAAGGGACGGTTCCTCGATTTCGTCGCCGAGGACATCACGAGCTACAACGACGCCCAAGTGGCCGCCGCGTCGCGCGTCGTCCATCAGGGCTGCTCCGCGGTGATCCGCGAGTGCCTGGCCCTTGCTCCGACGCACCCGGGCGCCGAGGGCGATACCGTGACCCTCGATGCCGCGACGGATCCGGCGCGCTATCGGCTGCTCGGCAAGGTATCGGGGGCGGCGCCGTTCCGGGGCGTTGTGGTGCATCGCGGATGGAAGACACGACGGATCGCGCTGCCGCGACTCACCCGCGAGATCGATCCCGCGGGCGAGAACGTGATCACGCCGATGGACGTCGAACTCCGCTGAGGGGCCGGAAGCCTGACGGCGCACTCCGCCCGCGCGCCAGCGCCCTCGCGGGCGTCGGCCGGCGCCGCCGCAAGCCGGCGACGCGCCACCTCTTGTTTCGGCTGCCGGCAACCCGTTGCGGCGGCCGCCACGTGTAGGAACGAGACATGACCAAGAAACTGAGTCTGGGGATCGACCTCGGCACCTCCAATTCGTGCCTGTCGCTCTCCCCCGTTGAAGGCGGCGAGGCCACCGGCATCCCGGTCACGCAGGTACTCGCCCCCGGAATGATCGGCGAGCAGCCGCTGCTGCCGTCGGCGCTGTACTTGCCCGTTGCCGGCGAGCACGCTGCCGGCAGCTTCGCGCTGCCCTGGGACCCGGTCGGCGACGCGCACGGTGTGGCCGGCAGCTTTGCGCGGGAGCGCGCGGCGCAGGCGCCTGACCGCGTCGTGATGTCGGCGAAGTCGTGGCTGTGCAACCCCGACGTCGACCGACAGGCGCCGATCCTGCCATGGCGCAGCGACGACAACGAGGCGAAGGTCTCGCCCTTCGAGGCGTCGCGGCGCTACCTCGCGCATCTGCGTCACGCCGCGATGGCGCATCTCGAGCAGCGCTCCGATGGCGCCACGCTCGCCGACTGCGAAGTGGTGCTGACGGTGCCGGCGTCGTTCGACGAAGTCGCGCGCACGCTGACGCACGAAGCGGCGCTCGCCGCCGGCTTCGCCGAGGTCACCTTGCTCGAGGAGCCGCAGGCGGCGTTCTACGCCTGGATCAACCAGTCCACCGGCGGTCCCACGCGGTGGACCGAAGACGTCGCGGCGGGCGACCTGATCCTGGTCTGCGACGTCGGCGGCGGCACCGCCGATTTCAGCCTGATCGCGGTCGCCGCGGCGCCGGACGGCCTGTCGAAAAACCTCGAGCTGCACCGCGTCGCGGTCGGCGAGCACATCCTGCTCGGCGGCGACAACATGGACCTGGCCCTCGCCTACGCGCTGCAGGCGAAGCTCGACGCCGACGGCCACAGCCTCGACGCGTGGCAGTTCCAGTCGCTCATCCACGCCACCCGGCAGGCGAAGGAGAAGCTGCTCGCCGACGAGGCGCTGGCCGAGGTGCCGATCGCGATTCCGTCGCGGGGCTCGAGCCTGTTCGCCAAGTCGCTCGCGACGCGGCTCGCCCGCAGCGAGGTGGTCGCGCTGCTGACCGACGGGTATTTCCCGTTGACCAGGGTCGACGACCTGCCGCCGCCGCGCCGGTCGGTCGGCCTGCAGGAGTACGGCCTCGACTACGCGACCGAGCCGGCCGTAAGCAAACACCTTGCCCGCTTCCTGCGGCGGGCGCTCGAGAACGTGCGCTCCGACGCCGGTCTCGCCGCGCTGGTCGGTGCCGAGGCCGCGCCCGCCGACTCGCCGATCCTGCGCCCGACCGCCGTGCTGTTCAACGGCGGCGTGTTCGAGGCTCCGAGCTTCCGCGCTCGCATCCTCGAATTGCTCGCGTCGTGGCTCGGCGCCGAGCGGGCGCCGAAGGAGCTCGCGAGCGTCGGGCTCGACATCGCCGTGTCGCGCGGCGCCGCGTATTTCGGCGCGGTGCGCGCCTCGGGCAAGGGCATCCGGATCCAGGCCGGGACGTCGCGCTCGTTCTACCTCGGCCTCGAGAGCCCGATGCCGGCGGTACCCGGCTTCGTGCCGCCGATCAAGGGCGTGTGCATCGTGCCGCAGGGCACTGCCGAAGGTACCGACCTCGAGCTGCCCGGCCGCGAGTTCGGGCTGGTCACCGGCGACGCGGTGACGTTCCGCTTCTTTTCGTCCGAGGTGCGCGCCGGCGACCGCGTCGGCACCGTAGTGGACAACGCGTCGAAGTCGCTCGACGAGCTGGCCGGCCTCACGGTCACGCTGCCGGCGCAGGGCGGCGCAGCGGGCCAGGTCGTCCCGGTGACGTTGCACCCGAAAGTGACCGACGTGGGCACGCTCGAGCTCTGGATGCAGCACACCCAGTCGTCGCAGCGGTGGAAGCTCGATTTCAACCTGCGCGGCGACGCCTGACGCACGAGAACCCAGGCCGCCGGGACGAGGCCATGAGCGCTGCCCGTTACGCGATCGGCATCGACCTCGGCACGACCAACTGCACGCTCGCCTACGTCGACCTCGCCGCCTGGCCGCGCCGCGTCGCCGTGCTGCCGATCCCGCAGCTCGACACGCCGCGCACGATCGTCAGCGAGCCGCTGCTGCCGTCGTTCTTCTGCTACGCCACCGAAGCCGAGGTCGCGCAGGCGCAGCTCGACCCGCTGACCGGCGAGAGGGTCGCCGACGCCCCGGGGTATTTCCTCGGGGCGCTCGCCCGGACCCGGGCGGCGGAGGTTCCGGGACGCGTGATCCACTCGGCCAAGTCGTGGCTCGCGCACGCCGGGATCGACCGCGAGGCGCCGCTCCTGCCGTTCGGCTCCGACGAGGTGCCCGCCGAGGTGAAGCTCTCCCCGGTCGAGGCGAGCTCGGCGTATCTCGGTTACCTGCGGCAGGTGTGGGAGCAAAGCATCGCGCAGGGCGATCCGAGCCTCGCGTTCGATGCCCAGCGCGTGGTCGTGACCGTGCCCGCGTCGTTCGACGAAGGGGCGCAGCAGCTCACGCGCAAGGCGGCAGAGCTCGCCGGCTATCCCCGCGGCATGCGCTTGCTGGAGGAGCCGCAGGCGGCGTTCTACGCCTGGCTGCAGGGCGCGGGAGCCGAGCTGCCTGCCGCGGGTGCCGGCCGCCTCGCCGCCGCGCTGCCGATGCTCGCCCAGCGCGCGGCCACCGTGCTCGTCGTCGACGTCGGCGGCGGCACGACCGATTTCAGCCTCTTCCGCATCCGCGAGGGCAGCGCGCAGGCGCCGGCGATCGAGCGGATCGCCACCAGCGAGCACCTGCTGCTGGGCGGCGACAACATCGATCTCGCGCTCGCGCACGCGATCGAGCGGGAGCTCCTGCCGGGCACCGACGACCGGCTCACGCGGCGCCAGTGGAGCTACCTGCTGCCGCAGGCCCGCGCGCTGAAGGAACGACTGCTCGACGTCGCCAACCCGGTCGAATCGTTCCAGGTCGCGGTGCCCGGCGCCGGGTCGGGGATCTTCGCCGCAACGCTCTGCGCCACGCTGCCCGCGGCGCGGGTCCGTGACATCGTGCTCGCCGGCTTCTTTCCCGCCGTGCCCGCCGACGCGCTGCCGCAGCCCCGCCGCAGCGGGCTGCGGGAGATGGGCCTGCCGTACGCGGCCGACACGGCGATCACCCGCCATCTGGCGGCATTCCTGCACGGACGCGACGTCGATGCGGTGCTGTTCGCCGGCGGGACGATGCGGCCGGCGGCGCTGCGCGAGCGTCTGGTCGACGCGATCGCGGGCTGGCAGGGGCGCACGCCGGTGCAGCTCGCGCTCGCCGACCTCTACCTCGCCATCGCGCAGGGCGCCGCGTGCTTCGCCGCACTCGACGCCGACGCGCCGGAGCGCATCCGCGGCGGGTACCCGCACAGCGTCTACCTCGAGGTGGGACGCGACCGGGCGCAGGCCGCGCCCGGCCTCGTCTGCGTCCTGCCGCAGGGATTCGCGGAGGGGGCGCGGGTCGCGCTCGCCGCGCCCGTCTTCGATCTGGTCGTCAACCGCCCGGTCCGCTTCAGCGTGTACACGGCGGGACACCGTCCCGGCGACGTGCCGGGAACGCTCGCGACGCTGGAGCCGACGGGCTTTCACCCGCTGCCGCCGCTGCAGACCACGCTCGTCACCGACGCGGCGAGCTTCAATCCGCGCACGAGCGCAGGGGAAACGCTGCAGGTCACGCTGGAGACGGGCCTGACCGACCTGGGCGTGCTCGAGCTCGCGCTCCTCGAGCGCGGCAGCGGGCGACGGTTCCGGCTCGAGTTCAACCTGCGCCGGCCGCTCGTGCCGGCTGCGGTTGCCGTGCCGTCCGCGGCCCCCCCCATCGGCGTCGGTGACGCCGCGCTGGCCGCCGCCAAGGCGCGGATCGAGGCGCATTTCGGCAAGAAGCAGCCAGCCGCCACCGGCGAGGGGGTCAAGGCGCTGACCCGCGAGCTGGAACGACTGCTCGGGCGCGAGCGGACCCGCTGGAACACGACCCTGCTGCGCTCGCTGTGGCCGGTCCTGCATCCCGGCATCACCCGGCGCGCGCGCTCGCTGGCGCACGAGAACACCTGGCTCTACCTCGCGGGTTTCGTGCTGCGGCCCGGTTACGGCGCGAGCGGCGACGCCTGGTCGGTGCAGCAATTGTGGGAGTGCTTCGACCTGGGGCTCGTGCACCGCAAGGAGAAGAGCGCGCAGGCGAACTGGTGGATGATGTGGCGCCGAGTCGCCGGCGGACTGCCCGCCGAGCTGCAGGAGAGGCTCTTCGCGGCGGCGTGGCCGGAGCTGCGCCGCGCGCCCGCCGAGTTCGTCGAGGGCACCCGGCTCCTCGGGAATCTCGAGCGCGTCGCGCTCGCGCAGCGGCAGGAGCTCGCGTCGTGGCTGATCGATCTCGTCGCCCGGGAGAAGGCCGCGAACCAGGCGCACCTCTACTGGACGCTTGCCCGGCTGCTCGCGCGGCTGCCGTTGTACACGTCGGCGGACACGGTCATCCCTCCGGCGCTCGTCGAGCAGGCGTTCGCGCGCCTGTCCCCACTCGACTGGCGCCGCCCGGCGCTGGCGCCGCTGTCCGCGGTGTTTGCCACCGCGTGCCGCCGCACCGGCCTGCGCTCGCTCGACATCGACGACGCCGTGAGGGTCGAGGTGATCGACAAGCTCCAACGCTCGCGGGCCTCGGCCGACGACATCCGCAAGGTCCGCGAGACCGCGCAGGTCAGCGCCGCCGACTTCGAGGCGCTGTTCGGCGAGGACCTGCCGGCGGGTCTCATGCTGACCGAGCCGTGACCGGAGCCTGCGATCCGACGCGCCGACCGCCGCGGGGCGCGGCTACAATGCGCGGAACGTTCCTTGCGGAGGCCGCCATGCACGTCACCCTGGTCCACGTCGACGTCAAGCCCGAGGCCGTCGGGGCGTTCGTCGCCGCGACGCGCGCCAACCACGAGGCGTCGGTGCGCGAGCCGGGCAATCGCCGCTTCGACGTGCTGCAGGCGCCCGACGCGCCGACGCACTTCATCCTGTACGAGGCCTACGACTCGGCGGAGAGCGCGGCGCGGCACAAGGACACCGCGCACTACGCCGCGTGGCGCGACGCCGTGGCGCCGATGATGGCCACCCCGCGCAAGGGCGTGCCCATGCGCGGGCTCTTTCCCGCCGGCTGACCATGAGCGCGGCGTTCACGATCGGCCGCCTGCCGCGGGTCGAATTCGGCCCCGGCGCGCGGGACGCGCTGCCGGCGCTCGCCAGCCGCCACGGCGGCCGCGTGCTGCTCGTCACCGGCGCGCGCGCGCTCGCCGCGTCGGGCGCCCGTGAGGCGCTGCTGGCCGGGCTGCACCGCGCCGGCCTCGACGTCGAGACGCTCGCCGTCGCCGGCGAGCCCTCCCCCGAGGACGTCGACGCGGCGGTCGCGCGCTGGCACGCAAGCGCGGTCGGCGTCGTCGTCGGCGTCGGCGGAGGAAGCGTGCTCGACGCGGCCAAGGCGATCGCCGGGCTGCTGCGGCCGGGCAACAGCGTGCTCGAGCACCTGGAAGGTGTGGGCCCGCAGCGCCCCTACACCGGGCCGGCCACGCCGTTCATCGCCGTGCCGACGACTGCCGGCACCGGCTCCGAGGCGACGCGTAACGCCGTGCTGACGCGGCACGGCGCGGACGGCTTCAAGAAGTCGTTTCGCGACGAGCAGCTCGTCGCGTCGGTGGCGCTCGTCGACCCGGACCTCTTGGCGAGCTGCCCGCCGCCGCTGATCGCCGCCAACGGAATGGACGCCTTCACCCAACTGCTCGAAGCGCTGGTCTCGGTGCGCGCGAGTCCGTTCACCGACGCGCTCGCGCTGGCCGGCATCGAAGCCGTGCGCGACGGGCTCTTCGCCTGGTACGCCGGCGAAGGCGACGTGGCGCAGGCGCGCGCGCGGATGGCCTTCGCGGCACTCGCCTCCGGCATCGCCCTCGCGCACGCCGGGCTGGGCGCGGTGCACGGACTTGCCCAGCCGTTGGGTTCGGCGTTCCCGATCGGGCACGGGGTGGTCTGCGGCACGCTGGTCGCCGCCGCCACCGAGGTCAACATCGACGCGCTGGAGAAGCGCGCGGCCGGAAGCCCGGCGCTCGCCAAGTACGCCGCCGCCGGGCGGCTGCTCGCCGGGTCGCCCGAGCTTGCCGACCGGGACGCGCGCCGTCGGCTCGTCGCCGTCCTCGCCGACTGGACCCGTCGACTCGAGCTGCCGACGCTGGGTGCGCTGGGCGTGGGTGCCGGCGACGTCGCCCGCGTCGTCGCCGGCTGCCGCGGCGCCAGCATGAAGACCAACCCCGTCGTCCTCACCGATGCCGAGGTGGAGCGCATCGTCGGCGCGCGACTGTGATCGCGCTGCGGCGCGGTCCGCCGCCGGCTCGGCTGCGACGAACCGGGGCGGACCTATCCCCGCCGGCCCTTCTGGTAGGTCCCGATGAGCTCCGCCTGCGCGAGCACGTGCCCGCGCATCGCGTGCTCCAGCGCCGCCTTGTCCGGGCGCCGGAGATCGGGCAGCAGCGCGTCGAGCGCATACAGCTTGTGGAAGTAGCGGTGCCGGCCGATCGGCGGGCACGGTCCGCCATAGCCCGTGCGGCCCCAACCGTTCACGCCTTCGGCGGTGCCGCGGGGCAAGGCGTGCAGCTTGACTGCCTCGGGCAGCTCCCGCACGTCGGCGGGAATGTTGTAGAGCACCCAGTGCACCCACGTCATCCTGGGCGCCGCGGGGTCCGGAGCGTCGGGATCGTCGACGACGAGGGCGAAACTCTTCGTGGCTGGCGGGGCGCCGCTCCAGGCAAGCGGCACCGAGACGTCCTGCCCTTCGCAGGTGTAGCGCGACGGTATCCCGTCGCCGGGCGCGAACGCGGATGAGGTGAGCGAGAACTGCATCGTGGTTTCCTTTCCCGCTGCCGGATTCGGCGATTGTACCCTGCGCGCAGTTGCTCCCTGCCCCCCCATCGTCGCGCCTGCGAAAGAAGCCGCCGGGCGCGCCAGCGCGGCGGCGGGCCCCCGGTGCCCAGAGTGAACGCGCGAGCGAGCGCCCGTTCTCGCGGTGCCTGTGCTGCAACGGCGGGGGGCACCGCGCAGGCTCGCGACAGTGGGGGGGCAACACGTCGAGGGCCGTGACGCGGCTTCCGCGGGCTTTCCGGCCTCGGAGGGATTCCTCGTGCGGTCCGAAGCGAGCTTCGCGTGCTCAGAGCTTGTAGCCGATCGTGCGCAACAGACCCCGTCGCCACGCGATGTCCGCGTCCTCCTCGACGCCCTGCGGGGGCGAGCCGTCCACGACCCCGAGAATGCCGCGGCCCTGCTCGGTTTCGGCGAGGATCACCTCGGTGGGATTCGCGGTGGCGCAGAAGATGCGGCACACTTCCGGCACCGCCTTGAGCGCGTTCAGCACGTTGACGGGGAAGAAGCCGTCGCCAAGGAAGACGATGAAGCTGTGGCCGGCCGCCAGCGCGCTCGCGTTTCGCTTCGCCAGTTCGATCATGGCCGAATCGGTGCCCGACCAGCGCACCAGGCACTTGCCGGAAGCTTCGCAGAACGCGACGCCGAACCGGATGCCCGGCACCCCGCCCACCAGGGCCTCGTGGACGTCCTCGACCGTCTTGATGAAGTGGGACTGGCCGAGGATGAAGTTCGTCGCCTCGGGCTTCTCGATCCGCACGCTGACGAGTTGCATGCTTCCTCCCCTTCTCTCGGCTTCGCCTGCGCGGCCGTGTCCGTGTTCGTGGCTAGTCTGCGTCTGCGCCGACCGCCGACGATTCCATTATAGTGGGCGCACCATGCGAGTCCATCTGCTGCAAAGCGGCGGTGCGCGGCGACGACACGGCGCTGCGCGCGACGGCACCTCCTAGACCGATGCGGCTTCGCCATCGCTGGGATCTCGCCCCCGCCGAGGCGGTCGCGCTACAGGCGCGAATCCGCGACCGGGTGGAGACCCGGGACCGGCTGGGGCCGGTGCGCTACGTCGCCGGAGTGGACGTGGGCTTCGAGCAGGACGGCGCGATGACGCGGGCCGCGGTGGCGGTGCTGGCGGTGCCCGGGCTGCAGCTTGCGGATTTCTCCGTCGCGCGGCGACCGACCCGCTTTCCCTACGTGCCGGGGCTGCTCTCGTTCCGGGAGATCCCGGCGGTGCTGCGGGCGCTGGCGCGGCTTCGCCTGACGCCCCAGCTCCTGCTCTGCGACGGCCAGGGCGTCGCGCATCCGCGCCGCGTCGGGCTTGCGAGCCACCTGGGGCTCGTCGCCGACCTGCCTGCTATCGGCGTCGCGAAGACCCTGCTTCTGGGCCACCACCGCGTCGTGCCGAACCGGAAAGGCGCCTGGAGTCCGCTGCTGGACGCGGGTGAAGTGGTCGGCGCCGCGTTGTGCACCCGTGCGGACGTGAAGCCGGTCTTCGTCTCGGTGGGGCACAGGGTGTGCCTTGAAACGGCGATTGCCTGGACGATGGCCTGTGTCACGCGCTTCCGTCTGCCCGAAACGACGCGTTGGGCGCACCGCCTCGCTTCGGGGAGCGAGGCCGACGTGCGGCACGCGCGGGCACAGCTGCAGGGTGCGTGAAGTCAACGCCCGCCGCCCCCCGTCGGTTCGGGCATGCGGGCGATGCGGAAAGTCGGGTTTGACGGGCGTCAAGGTGCGCGGTCTCCTGCGCGGGACAATGAGCGCAAGACCGCCCGGAATAGCTTTCAAACCAATGCCTGGCCAGAGCCGACGGATCGCCGCTGCGCTCGAGGAAATCGCCGATCGCCTCGAGATCCAGGGTGCCAATCCGTTTCGCGTACGCGCCTACCGCAACGCGGCGCGGACGCTGGAGGACCGCCGGCGCGACGTGGATGAGAAACTCGGGTGCGGCCAATCGCTCCTGGGGCTGCCGGGCATCGGCGCCGACCTGGCCGGAAAGACCGAGGAGCTGGCACGGACTGGAAGCTGCGAGTTGCTCGACCGGCTGCGGCAGGAGATGCCGGCGGCGATCACCGGACTCCTCGCCGTTCCCGGGCTCGGCCCAAAGCGGGTCCAGGCGCTGTGGCACGAACTCGATGCGCAGACCCGGCGCAAGTGCTCCGAGCCGCCCGCGAGGGACGGATTCGCAGCCTGCACGGCTTTGGCGAGAAGATCGAACGCGGCATCGAACGCGCCGTGGAGGCGCGTACCTGTCCAAAGCGTCCCGGGTCAGGCTGGGCGCTGCCGCCGAGCACGCCGAGGCGCTCACGGCGTGGCTCGCGGGCGCCCCCGGCGCGCGGGAGATCGCGGTCGCGGGGAGCTTGCGCCGCATGCGCGATACGGTGGGGGACCTCGACCTCCTTGTCGCCGGGACCCGAGGCCGCGCAGTCGCCGAGCGCTTACCGCAGTACCACGGCGTCGGCGAGGTGCTGGCCGCCAGGGTGCGGCGCGGGCGAGCGTGCGACTGAAGAGCGGCCTGCAGGTCGACCTGCGGGTCGTGCCGGCGGCGAGCTTACGGCGCAGCGCTGTGCTACTTCACCGGTTCCAAGGCGCACAACATCGCGCTGCGCCGCATCGCGCAGAGCAAGGCCTGAAGATCAACGAATATGGCGTGTTTCGCGGCACGCGAGCGCGTCGCCGGCGCCACGGAGGAATCAGTCTACCGTGCCGTCGGCCTGCCGTTCATTCCGCCGGAGTTGCGCGAGGACCGCGGCGAGTTCGACGCAGCGCCGGCGGGCGGCTGCCGGAGCTCGTGGAGCTCGCCGACCTGCGCGGCGACCTGCACGCGCACACAAGCGCGACCGACGGCCGGGACAGTCTCGCGAGATGGCGCTGGCCGCCCAGGCGCTCGGCCTTGAATACCTGGCGATCACCGAGCACTCGCGGCGGCTGGCCATGGCGCACGGCCTCGACCCGCGCGGCTGCGCCGGCAGATCGCCGAGATCGACCGCCTGAACGCGGAGCTCGAGGGCTTCACGGTCTCGAGGGCATCGAGGTGGACGTCCTCGAGGACGGCAGCCTGGACCTGCCGGACGCCGTGCTCGGCGGCTCGACATCGTGGTTGCCGCGATCCACGGCCAGTTCAGCTCACGCGCGCGAGCAGACCGAGCGCATCCTGCGCGCCATGGACCATCCGCAGTTGACGGTGCTCGCCCATCCCACCGGACGGTTGATCGGTGAGCGCGAGTCCTTCGACGTCGACATGCTGCAAGTGGTTCGCAAGGCAAAGCGCCGGGGCGTCCACCTGGAAGTCAACGCTCAGCCGGCCCGGCTCGACCTCGCCGACGCGCATTGCCGCATGTGCAAGGACGAAGGCGTGCTGGTCGCGATCAACTCCGATGCGCACAGTGCGCAGGGCTTCGCCGTCCTGCGCTACGGGATCGGGCAGGCGCGCCGCGGCTGGCTCGAGGCCGCTGACGTGCTGAACACGCGCCCGCTGGCGGCGCTGCTGCCGCTGCTGCCGCGCGGCGCGTCCTTGACGATCGCCGCGACCGCCCCGGCCGACCTGGCCGAGCGCGACGCGCACGCTGCCCTCGATTGACGCGGGTGCCGATGCCGGCGCCGACAGCCCAAGCGCGGTGCGTCCGTTGCGCCTGCCCCCTGCTTCGCCAATCGGGGTTACTGTCGACCCTGTCATCGCACCGTCTCTTCCTCGCCCAATCTGGCCAACAAGCCGAAAGTCTCCGATTCCCAGCCAGCACGGCGCGCATTGGTGCGAGCTGAATGACTTGCCGATACAGCTTGTCGAGAGATTCGTTGCTTGATCCGGCGATATCTGTCAAGCCTCGACGCGCGAGAACGTGCATTCAAGGCTGCCAGCTTGCTGGTTTCCCGGTATCTCGTCCCTTCGAATCACACCGACCGTCAACGTACGCGAGGAAGAGCTGATGCGAATCGCCATCCTGAACTGGACTGGAGGGGAGAACGACCCGTTCACCCCGTTCAATACAACCCTCCGAAATCAACTGGCAAGACTGGGTCGAGAGGCCGTTCTCATCACCAAGGACAAGAGCGCGGGACCGATCCTCGAGGCGAGCATCAAGAGGGGAATCGACTTCGCTCTGACGTTCCAAGGGGTGGGCGCGGCCCTCAAGGCGGTCGGCTCGAACGCACTGATCTGGGACATGTTCAAGGTTCCTCTGTTCTGCCTGCATGGCGATCACCCTTCCCAAATGCCCGCCAATCATTCGGCTCGATCCGACTACGTGATCCATACCTACAGCGTTTCGTCATTCACGCATTACGCCAACCGCTACATTCCGCGAAGCCGCCCGGCGATGTACTTCAAACTGCCGATTCTCAACGAACCTGCCAAAGTGCAGGAATGGTCGGGAGACTACTTCTGCCTTCCGAAGAACCTCGACGACACGTCGGAAACGCATTGCTCTTGGAAGTCCCGATTCAACGCGAGCTTGTACTCCTTTCTCACAAGGGCTGCCGATGCCATCTCCCACTCGTTGAGAACAGAGGAGACAACCGATCATCATGCGATCGTCGATACGCTCATCAGCGAGAACGAGACTTTTTCCCGACTGAAAGCTGCCGTGAACATTGTGGACGAGCTGCGGTTCTTTCATGTCATCCATGGCGAGCTCAACAAGTTCTACCGAAACGCGCTGGCGCAGCACGTCCTGGAGGAATTGGACGACGTTCCGATCAAGATCTATGGCCGAGGATGGGAACGACACGCCGCCCGTGGAAACAAGAATCATCAGTTCTACGCGTTCGACAGAGCCGAAAACGCCGATTTCCAGTACTTCTCCGATTACGGCATCATCGACATCGCGCCTGCCTTCGACAGCCTGCACGATCGAACACTGCGCGCGTTGGCCAACAGGAGCGCGTTCCTGATTGCTTCCGGCTGGCCGCACAGAGATGGCTTTGGAGAGGATTACGGAGCGCTCTTTTTCAACGGGAATCCGGGCCGTTTGAGGGATCGCGTGGAGAGGATCCTGGAGGATCCAGCAGCGCATCGCGAACAATGCGTCCGTTTTGGCCGAGAGTATCGGAGCTGGGCGTCGTATTACGATTTCCTGAGGACGTTCGAGCTGCTGAGAGCCACGTTCTGAGAGCCACCTCCCGACTGACTTCTGGCGGGTGCAGATCCGAGCTCACGGCCCGGACCTTCGTGGCTTCTTCGCGTAGTAGTCGATGCACGCCTGCGGGTAGCGCCGGGTCCGCAGTTCGGCGAGGAAGAGATCCAGCGGATAAGGCTCCTCGCAGAACGTGAAGCGGCCCGTTTCCGTGTCGAGCAGCGCATAGCTTGCGAGATCGATGCAGCGCCGGTTCTGCCCGACGCTGCCGGGGTTCACGATCAGCCGACCGCCGCGCGTTGCATGGAACTGCTCGTGCGAATGACCGAGGACGAGATCGCGGTCCACTTCGATCTCGTGTCGCTGTAGATGCGACTGCGCTCGATCGTATGGACGCAAGTGTAGGCGCCGAGCGTCCATTCGGCAGGCAGCGCCGCAATCGCGGCCCACCGCGAGAACCACTGCATCGTATGGCGCGTAAAGGCCTGCACGAGCGGGATCTCGCGCGCGATCTCCTCGTCGCCGCGGAAGAGCCGCTCGTGGTTGCCTTCCAGCAGGACGATCCCCGGCAGCGACAGGACCAGGTCGAGGCACTCGTCGCTCCATGGTCCGTCGTTCACGACATCGCCGAGGCAGACGTAGCTGTCCGCAAGCGGGCGCGTGTGACGCAGGCACTGCTCGAGCGCCGGCAGGTTGCCGTGGATGTCGCTGATGATCGCAACGATCATCGCGACTCCATTTCCCGCCGCGGCGGGCAGAGGCGCAGCCCGCCGTTGCGAGGCGGCGGTGCATGCGGCCGGGGCCGCGCGGCCATCCGGATGTCCGTGGCCGGGAAGCCCAGGAAGGCGGTGTCCGGAGTGGCGCGCCCGGCCCGGACGATCGCCCGAAGGGCGTGCGCCGCGGGTGCCGCGAAATGGCGGGGACGGACAGGCGCGCTCACCGCCCATGCGTCGCGACGCGGCGCCGGGACCTCGTGCCCCCCGAGGACCCCGGTGGCTCCCGGGGCGAATACCCGGCGCTCGCTCACAGGACGCTGCCCGCCCCGTCGATGGCCCCGTCGCGAGCGAGTTCTTCGATGCGTCCGTTCTCGACGACGAGTTCCTTCCAGTAGCGAAACACCGCCAACTCGCGGATGCGGTAGGCGGGTTCGATGCCCTTCAGCAGCCAGTCGGCGAGCAGCAGCGGTTCGTTGAACCCGGCCAGTGCCCGGGAGTACGTGGTTCCGGAGCAACGGGCGTTGATCTCGAAGATGCAGGGCACGCCGTCACGCAACCGCAGCTGGAAGTTGCACGCGCCGAAGGGCCGGAGGCGCTCGGCCACGGCCCGGACGCAGTCGTGAAACCGCGGGTCCTCGACGACGAAGGCCTTGTACGTGTCGCCGTCGCGAAGGATCCGCTTCATCACAATGGAGCCTGCGCATCGCCCGTCCCGGTTGATCGTCCCGCAGGTGTACTCGTCACCCTCTATGTACTCCTGCACGACCATGTCCTCCGGTGCCCGCATTCGCAGCACCGAAGCGACCTCCGCGTCGTTCCTGATGAGCGTGACGCCCCGCGAGCGCGTGCCGCCCCGTCTCGGCTTCAGCACGAAGGGGAACGGCATCTCGCCAGCTGCTTCGGCGCTTGCCAGCACGGTGGTGGAGCGCAAAAACCGTTCTCGCCGAGGAACCTGGCGGTTTCGAGCTTGTCGTCCGCAATGCCGACCACTTCGGGAGTGCTGACCAGAACCGTGACGCCTGCCGCCTGGAAGCGCTCGGCCGCGCGGGCGAGGACCGGCAGTTCGGCATCCAGCCCGGGGAAGAGGAGTGCGCAACCTTCGTTGCGGGCGATCTCGAGCAGCCGATCGACATAGGCTGGGCTTGCAGCATAGGGGATCGTGTACGCGCGCGTCGCGGCGTAGAGCCCCGTGCCCCACAGCTCGCCGTCGGCAGCGACGACGGAGTAGGCCGAGCCCTGGAGGCTCTTGATGATGCTCTGGCCGACTCCCCCGCCGGCACCCGTCACGAGCAACTTGGTCACGATTCCTGGTCCCCGGGGCGCGGCCGCGAGGCAGACGCCGCCGTCCGTTTCGATCGCAGGAGGCTCGAGGCCGGTTCCCTCGCGCGATCCCCGAGCCCGTGCTTCGGCGCGGCCTCGCAGCTGTCGGCGCCGTTGCGCATCGGTCCGGGCCGGCGGGCCACCGCTGTCGCCGGCAGCGCCGCGCGCACGATCGCGGCAATCTCGCCCACCTGCGCATCGGTAAGCGCCGGATAGATCGGGAGGCAGAGCACCCTTTCCGCGAGCGCGCTCGCCACCGGAAGGTTGCTGCGCCGAGCGGAGGGTAGCGCTCGGTACATCGGGAACTCGGAGATCAGCGGATAGAAGTATCGACGCCCGTATATGTTGTTCTCCCGCAGCCGGTCGTACAGCTGGTCGCGGCTCAGGGGGTACTCGGGACTCGACAAGGATCAGGAAAGTAGGCGCAATTGGCGACCTTCTGGCCGGCGCGGCCCACACAGTCGATCCCGGGCACTCCCTGCAGCAGCTCGCGGTACGCCTGGTCGATCCGGCGTCGCCGGGCCAGCGCCTCGCCGATGTGCTTCGAGCTGCAGCAGGCCGAAAGCAGCGCTGAGTTCGTTCATCTTGCCGTTGATGCCCGGCGCCACCACGGTGATCTCGTCGACGAAACCGAAGTTCTTCAGCTTGTCGATGTGCTTCTTGGTCTTGCGCGTCCGGGCAGACGATGGCGCCGCCCTCGAAGGTGTTGAAGACCTTGGTGGCGTGGAAGCTGAGCACGGAGAGATCGCCATGTCTGAGCACGCTGCCGCCGTCGCGCTCGGACCCCAAAGGCATGCGCGGCGTCGTAGATCACCTTGAGGCTGTAGATGTCGGCGATCGCCCGGATCGCGTCCACGTCGCAGGGGTTGCCGTAGCATGCACCGGCAGGATGGCCGTGGTCTGCGGCGTGATTGCCGCCTCGATCCTCGCGGATCGAGGTTCAGCGTCTGCGGGTCAATGTCCACGAACACCGGCCTGATGCCGTTCCACAGCAGCGAGTGCGCGGTGGCCACGAAGGAATAAGGCGTCGTGATCGACCTCGCCCGTCGATGCGCAGGGCCTTGAGCGCCGTCACGAGCGCCAGCGTGCCGTTGGCGAAGAGCGAGAGGTGCTCGACACCAAGATACTCGCACAGCGCCTTCTCCAGCTGCTCGTGAAATGGGCCCATGTTCGTCAGAATCCGGCTGGCCCAGATCTGCTCGCAGGTAGGGGATGAATTCTTCCAGCGGCGGAAGGTAGGGTTGGGTGATGTAGATGGGCTCGCGGCTCATTGCTCGACCTCTGGTCTGCGCCTCGGTAGGCAGCACGGTCCTACGACCATGAACGACAGCACATCGCAGCCGGAACCACCCAACGGGGCACGTACCGATCCATGCGCCGGGGCGTCGTCCGGAGGTTGGAGTACCGATCGCGGCTCGACCGCCTCGTTGCCGCGAGCAGTTGCTGCCCGGCGAGGCGCTTTCGCCCGGGCCGGGCGTGAGCGCCGCGTCAGTTCCACGCAAGGGACCGGCCAGCGACCCCTCGGAACCTGCGAGAATGGTGCCTTCGCGAACGACCAGGCGAGTCTTGGCAGATGGGCCCGCGCGCAATCGAGATCGCCACCGACGTCTACATGGTCGGTGGCCGTGGCCTCACCGCTCCCGAAGACGCGGCGGTCTACCTCGTCGCTGCCGGCGGCGAGGCGGCGCTTGTCGACGCCGGCTGCGGGCGCGCCAACGACCTGCTGCTCGCCAACGTGGAGGCGGCGGGGGTGGACCCGGCGAGTGTGCGCCAGCTGCTGCTGACGCATTGCCACTTCGACCACACGGGAGGCGCGGCCGCGCTGCGCCGGCGTTTGGGCTGCTGCACGGTCGCGCACGCGCTGGACGCCGGCACGATCGAGGCCGGCGACGACGTCGTCAGCGCCGCCTCCTGGTACGGGAGCCATCTCACCCCCTGCCCGATCGACCGCAGACTCGACGCGGCCGAGGAGGACCTCGCCATCGGCGGCCAAACGATCCGGGCGTACCACATCCCGGGCCACTCGCCGGGGTCGCTCGCGTTCGTCTGGACGTCTGCGGGGACGCGCATCCTCTTCGGTCAGGACGTGCACGGCCCGCTCGATGACGCGCTGCGCTCGGATCCCGTGCAGTACCAGGCGTCGCTGCGCAAGCTGCTCGCGCTCGACGCCGACGTGTTGTGCGAAGGCCATTACGGCGTCGTCGCGGGGCGGGAGCGCGTGGCCGCGTTCATCCGCGGCTTCCTGGCCGCGCCGGCTATTTGACGAGCGTTACCGGCAACGAGGACAGATGCAGCACCTGGGTGGCGACGGAGCCCATCAGCGCATTGCCAATCGCGCCGAGCCCCCGGGTGCCCATGACGATCTTGTCGCAGCCGTGCTCGATCGCGTACTGGGCGATGCTCTCGGCGATCGGGCCGTGGAGGACCGCCGGCACGTACGCGATGCCCGCGCTGTCGAGCAAGCCGCGCGCCGACGCGATGGCGTCGCCACCGCGGGTTTCCTGCATCGCCTCGATCTCGCCGATCGTCATGTGGCTGAGCAGCTCCGGAGCGTCGACGGGTTCCTGGACGTTGATGAGGTGCACCTGGTAGCGGCCCCACCCCTGCACCATCGTAATGACGTGCTGCGTGGCGCGGTCGGCATGAACCGAGCCGTCGACTGGAAGCAGGATGTTCATTGGTTACCCCCATCATTCGCCCGGCGATGCGGGCACGACACGGGCCTGCGTCATTGCCGCGGCAGAACGTGCCGCGTGCCCGCCGGGGCAGGTCCCGGGATCGCGCCTGCATCGGGGTGTCGGTGCGACGGCGAGGCGCCGCCCTCGCGGTCCCGGACTCGGACTCGCCACCGTTGGGCATTGTAGCCGAACCGCCCCGGCGCGGTGCGGGGGCGCCGGAGGGCGAGGCCCGGGGGCCGGGCGGACTCGCTGCGCCGGTGCAAGTCCGACCGGTTCCTGGAATGCGGCGCGAAGACCCTCCGGGACCGCACCGGTTCGGGCGACGCGGCAGGGCGGGCACCGAGGCGTCCCAAAACCCTGCCGGTCGCACCGGCGTTGGCGTAGAGTGTCATTCCGGGCCGCAAGGCCCGCGCGAGAGGAGGCAATCCCATGGTCGACACGGCGCGCAGGGTGCACTACTTCTCCACGCAGGTTCCCGATCGGCCGGGAGCGGCATTCAAGGTGCTCGCGACACTGGTGAGCAGCGGCGTCAACCTCCTTGCCTGCTCGGGCACGCAGCGCGGTGGGCAGGCTCTGATCCACGTGGTCCCGGACGACGCCGCCGGGTTCGCCGACGTCGCCCGCGCGGCCGGGCTGGACTTTGAGCCGCAGAAGAGCGGCTTTCTGATCCAGGGTGACGACCGGCCCGGCGCGCTCGCCGAGAACCTGAAGAAGCTCGCCGATGCGCATATCAACGTCAGCGCGATCGACGCCGTCGTCGCCGGCGCCGGACGCTGGGCTGCGATCGTGTGGGTCGACCCGGTCGACGTGTCGAACGCGGCCGGGGTGCTCGGCGTGGCCGGCTGAGCCGGCGCGTCGCGCGAGTTCGTCCGGCGCTCGCGGCGGCGGCGCGGCGCGCTCGCCCGGATCGGGAAGAAGCCTCGATGGCCATCGAACGGCGGATCGGCAACGCGCTGCTGCGGGTCGAGCAGGCCGACATCACGCGGCTCGCCGTGGACGCGATCGTCAACGCCGCCAACGCCTCGCTCGCCCCGGGCGGGGGCGTGTGCGGCGCGATTCATCGCGCCGCCGGGCCGGAGCTCGCCGCGGAGTGCGCCGCACTCGGCGGCTGCGCGACCGGCGACGCCAAGATCACGCGCGGCCACCGCCTCCCGGCGCGCCACGTGATCCACGCGGTCGGCCCGGTCTGGCACGGTGGCGCCGACGGCGAAGCGCAACTGCTGCGGGCCTGCTACCAGCGGGGAATCGCGATTGCCCAGGCGCACGGGCTCGCGTCGATTGCATTTCCCGCCCTGTCGACCGGGATCTTCGGTTATCCGCCGGACGCGGCGGCAACGGTCGCCGTGCGCGCCGTGATCGACGCGTTGCCGTCGGCGCCGGGGGTCCGGCGGGTGATTCTCGCGTGTTTCGGACCCGAGAACGAACGAGCCCTCACCCGGGCGCTCGAGGACCTCGGTCCGCCGGCCGCCGACGATTGATCCGGGTGCCGCGGCGCCGTTCATCCCTCGCCCCTGTGCCGGCCGGAGGAGGCGCGCGGGTGCGCTCGCGCGCCGTCGCCACCGCCTCGGACTCCGGGTCCGGGGGGCACGACGCCCTCTCCGGCTGACCGAACTCGACCGAAATGCGGTACGCTCACCGATGGGCGAGACTGCACCCCACGCGATCCACGGCCATGCGCGCCCCTGTGCAAACTGCTCGGTTCGACCTCACGCCCTGCCTGCGGGAGCGTTGGCCGTGAACCGGCGCGGCCTCGACCGCGTGCGGTCGTTGTTCCGGCCCCCACCGGACGGCAGTGCGGCGCTCGCCGGGCGCAAACTGGAACGGCTGCGCGACCAGCTGAGGGAGTGCGCAGCCGGACTCGGCGGCGAGGTCGCGGCGCGCACGCGTGCCGTCCGGCTCGGCGAGACCTACCTCCGGCTCGACGACGCCGGACGCCACAAGTTCCTGCGCGTCATCGCCACCGAGTTCGGCCCGGACCCGGCCGCGGTCGCGGCGGCGCATGCCGCCTACCAGGCTGCCGTCGGCACGCAGCGCCAATGGGACGCCGAGGCCGGCTTGCGCCAGGCGATGCGCTCCGCGCGCGTGCGCATCCTCACCCACTTCAACGCCCTGCCGCAGGGGGTCAAGTTCCTGGTGGACCTGCGCGCCGACCTGCTGCGCTACCTGGAGCAGGATCCCGAGCTGGCGGTGCTCGATCGCGAGCTGGAGGTGCGACTCACGTCCTGGTTCGACGTCGGGTTCCTGGAACTGTCCCGGATCACCTGGCAGTCGCCGGCAGCGCTGCTGGAACGGGTGATCCGCTACGAGGCCGTGCACGAAATCCGTTCCTGGGACGACCTGCGCAACCGGCTCGACACCGACCGGCGGTGTTACGCATTCTTCCATCCGCGCATGCCGATGGAACCGCTCATCTTCGTCGAGGTGGCGCTGGTCAAAGCGCTGGCTGACAGCATTCAGCACCTGCTCGACGTGGCCGCGCCGGTCTTCGAGGCAGACCGTGCCACCACCGCCATCTTCTACTCCATCTCCAACACCCAGCAGGGCCTGCGCGGCGTGTCGTTCGGCAACTTCCTGCTCAAACGGGTCATCGACGACCTCAAGCGCGATCTGCCGCGGCTTCGCACCTTCGCGACGCTCTCGCCGCTGCCGCAGTTCAGATCCTGGCTCGTGTCGAATCCCGGCGTGCTGGCCGGTGCGGCGTCGGCGTCGGAGGTCCGGCGCATCCGGGCAGAGGGTGGCGTCGAGCCGTACGATCTTCTTCGTCTGCTGGAGTCGCCGGGCTGGCACGAGAAGCCGCAGCTTGCGCGGGCGCTGCGCGAGCCCGTGCTGCGGCTCGCGGCGCGTTATCTGTTCGATCAACAGGAAGACCGCCGCCCCCGCGACGCCGTCGCGCGCTTTCATCTGGGCAACGGCGCTCGCATCGAGCGTTTGAACTGGCTCGCCGACACGTCGGCGAGCGGACTCCGACGATCGTTCGGGGTCATGGTGAACTACCTCTACGACCCGGACGACATCGAAGCGAACGTGGAGGCCTACGTGCGCGCCGGCCGGATCGTCGCGGCGCACGGCGTAGAGCGCCTGCGCAACGCCGGCGCGCCGCGGGCCACCGAGTGAGGGCCGGGCCGTCTCCGCCCACGGGCAAGCGCCCGGCGGCGGACGCCCCGGGGACGGGTGCGGCCGCCTCGAAGCGCAGCCGCAGCTTCGCGGCCCGCGCCCGAGCGTGTAACATGAGCGCCGCCAGCCGGCGAGCGGCGCCTTTCGTGCCGCCCTGCGCGGCTTTGCGCGCAATGGAGGACATCTGGACATGAACGAATCTCGATTCCACGGCATCGCCGGGTGGGCGGGCGCGCTGGCGCTGGCCGCCGCGTTTGCCGCTACGCCCGTGCAGGCGCAGAACGTGGTGAAGATCGGCTTCGCCTCCCCGCTCACCGGCGGGCAGGCAAGCTACGGCAAGGACAACCAGAACGGCGCCCAGATGGCGATCGACGAGCTGAACGCTCAGGGCGTCACGCTAGGCGGCGCGCCGGTGAAGTTCGAATTGCTCGCCGAAGACGACCAGGCCGACCCCAAGCTCGGGCCCGTCGTCGCCCAGAAGCTGGCCGATGCCAAGGTCGCCGCCGTCATCGGCCACTTCAACTCCGGCGTCACCATCCCGGCGTCGAAGGTCTACAGCGACGCCGGCATCCCGCAGCTGTCGGTCTCGACCAACGTGAAGTACACGCAGCAGGGGTTCAAGACGGCGTTTCGGCTGATGGCCGACGACGGCAAGCAGGGCAAGGCGCTGGGCCAGTACGCGGTGAACAAGCTCGGGTACAAGCGCCTCGCCGTCATCGACGATGCGACCGCCTACGGGCAGGGGCTTGCCGACGAGTTCGTCGCGGCCGTGAAGGCAGCCGGTGGCCAGGTCGTGAAGCACGAGCACACGAACGACAAGGCCGTCGAGTTCGCCCCGTTGCTGACGTCGATCAAGGGCAGCAATCCGCAAGCGATCTTCTTCGGCGGCTACGACCAGCAAGCCGCGCCGATGGCACGGCAGATGCGCACTCTGGGCATGAACATCAAGCTGCTCGGGGGCGAGACGATGAACTCGTCGAAGTTCATCGAGCTGGCGGGCCCCGCCGCCGAAGGCAACATCGCGTCCACGCCCGGAGCGGCACTGGACACGCGGCCGGGCGGCAAGGCCTTTGCCGAGAAGTACAAGGCCCGCTTCGGCCAGGATATCGGGTTGTACGCACCGTACTTCTACGACGGCGTGATGGTGGTCGCGGCCGCGATGAAGGCCGCCAACTCCGCCGACCCGGCGAAGGTGCTCCCGGCGCTGGCGAAAATCAATCACAAAGGCATCACGGCCGACATCCAGTTCGACCCGAAGGGCGACCTGACCCATGGACTGCTCACGTTCTTCGAGGTGAAGAACGGCAAGTGGGTCCAGATTCCGAACTGACCGCTGCCGGGAGGCGGCCCGCTCCCTCCGCCGGCGGCCCACCCGGCCGTCCGGCAACCTCGATTCGGGGCTCACGATGAACGCCACTCCCCTCGCCTCGGCGCTGCGCCCGCTGCTCCCCGACGCCGACGTGCCGCCGCCGCAGGCGGCCGTGCTGCTCGCGCGCCACCTGCTCGAGGCGGCGACGCATCTGCAAACCGCGGAAGAGCGCGCCCAGCAGGAAGAGCTGGAGCGCCTGATGCAGCACCCCGCCGACAAGGCGACGCTGATGCAGATCACCGACCGGGCCTTCCGCTCGCGCAGCAACCGCCGCTCGGTCGAGCAGCTTGCCCACATCCTCGACGTGCAGGGCGTGCCGCGCTTCTTCGGCTGGTTCGACCGCACGCTGCTGCGCGGCTTCAAGTCGTTCGGCAGCTATCTGCCCGAGGTTGCCGGACCGATCGTCAAGGAGAAGTTGCGCGAGGAGACGGCGACCGTCATCCTGCCGGCGGAGCGCGAGCTCCTGGCGGCGCACCTGGAGGCGCGCCGCGGCGCCGGCATCCGGATGAACGTGAACTTCCTCGGCGAGGCGCTCCTGGGCGAGCAGGAGGCGCTCGCTCGCCTGGAGCGATACCTGGAGGCGCTGCAACGGCCGGAGATCGAGGTCATGTCGGTCAAGATCTCGACCTTGTACTCGCAGATCTCGCCGCTGGGCCGGGAGCACACGATCCATGTCCTCTGCGACCGGTTCGAGCGCCTTGTGCGCGCGGCGGCACGCCAGGAGTTCCGGCGTGCCGACGGCGGCACGGCGAAGAAGTACGTCTATCTGGACATGGAAGAGTACCGCGACATGAGCCTCACCACCGCGGTGTTCATGCGCACCCTGTCCCGGGCCGGGCTGGAGCAGGCGACCGCGGGCATCGCGCTGCAGGCGTACATTCCCGATGCCTTCGCGACGCAGCGGGAGATCACCGAGTGGGCCCAGGGGCGCGTGGCGCGGGGACACGCGCCGGTGATCATCCGCCTGGTGAAGGGCGCCAACATGGAGATGGAGCGCGTCGAGGCCTCCCTCATGGGCTGGCCCCAGGCGCCGTTCCAGCGCAAGGCGGAAACCGACGCCAATTACAAGCGCATGCTGCTCTACGCGATGGAGCCTGCCCGCCTGGCCGCCGCGCGCATCGGCGTGGCTTCGCACAACCTGTTCGACCTCTCGCTCGGGCTCGTCCTCGCGGCCCGCGCCGCCGCCGATGGCGAAGTGCAGTTCGAGATGCTCGAAGGCATGGCCAACCACCAGCGCCGGGCGTTGTTCGAGGTGTGCCGGAACGTGCTGCTCTACGCGCCGGCAACGCCGCGGGAGGGCTTCCTGAACGCCATCGGCTACCTCATTCGCCGTCTGGACGAGAACACCGGCGAGGACAACTTCCTTCGTCACGCGTTCCGCCTCGAGCCGGGAAGCGCGCAGTGGCAGCGCCTGGAGGCGCAGTTCCTCGCGGCGTTCGACCTCATCGCTGCGCTGCCCGACCGGGGACGGCGGACCCAGGATCGACGGCAGCCTCCTGCCGACGACCGCGACGCCGTCACCGCGGAGCGCTTCGTCAACCAGCCCGACACCGACTTCGCGCTGCCGCACAACGTCGAGTGGATCGAGGTACAGCTGCGCCGGCAGCGGGAAGCCTGCGGCGCCGCGGCCCCCGACGTGCCGCTGGTCATCGCCGGGCGCACGCTCCTGGACGGTCGGCCGGTGCGCGAGAGCAGCGATCCTTCGCGTCCGGGCACCGCCGCTGCCCGCTACCGGCAGGCGACCGCGGCCGACATCGACGAAGCGCTGGCCTGTGCCGCAGCCGATCCTGCGCATTGGCGGCGCCGCAGCCCGGACGCAGCGCGCGGCCGTCCTGGCTGGCGTCGCGCGTGAACTCGAGCGCTCCCGCGGCCGCCTGATTGCGGCCGCCGTCGCCGAAGGCGGGAAGACCGTCGCCGAGGCGGATCCGGAGGTTTCCGAAGCCGTCGACTTCGTCGTGTTCTATGCGCGGACCGCGCTGGCGCTCTCCGCCGTCGAGGGCCTCACCTCGGCCCCGCTCGGGGTCGTGGTCGTGCTGCCGCCCTGGAACTTCCCGATTGCCATCCCCTGCGGCGGGGTTGCCGCCGCGCTGGCGGCCGGCAACACGGTGCTGCTGAAGCCGGCGTCGGATACGGTGCTCATCGCCTACGAGTTGTGCCGCTGCTTCTGGGCGGCGGGCGTGCCGCAGGAGGCGCTGCAGTTCGTGCCCTGCGCCGGGGCCGACGTCGGCTCGCGGTTGGCAACGCACGAAGCGGTCGACGCCGTGATCCTCACCGGCGGGACGAACACCGGCTTCGCGCTGCTGCGCGCGCGGCCGGACCTCAACCTGTATGCCGAGACCGGCGGCAAGAACGCCACGATTCTCACCGCCCTGTGCGACCGCGAGCTCGCGATCAAGCAGGTCCTGCACTCCGCGTTCAGTCATTGCGGGCAGAAGTGCTCGGCGACCTCGCTGCTGATTCTCGACGAGGAGATCTACGACGACGCGGCGTTCAAGGCCATGCTGGTCGACGCGGCGGCGAGCCTCCACGTGGGGTCGGCGTGGGAGTTGCACAACAAACTGGGCCCGCTCATCCGCGAGCCGTCGGGCGATCTCGAACGCGCGCTGAAGGAGCTCGAGCCCGGTGAATCCTGGGCGCTGATGCCGCAGCAGCCGGGCGACAATCCGAACGTGTGGACGCCGGGCATCAAGTACGGCGTCTCCCCCGGCAGCTACACGCACCACACCGAGTTCTTTGGGCCGGTGCTCGGCGTGATGCGCGCGGCGAGCCTCCGGCAGGCCATCGAATGGGTCAATGCCACGGGCTACGGCCTAACGTCCGGTTTGCAGAGCCTCGACGAGCGCGAGCAGGAAGCCTGGCGGGACGGCATCAAGGCGGGCAACCTCTACATTAACCGCCCGACCACGGGCGCCATCGTCCTGCGCCAGCCTTTCGGCGGCATGGGGAAGTCCGCTTTCGGCCCCGGCATCAAGGCCGGCGGACCGAACTACCTCATCCCCTTCATGCGGTTCTCCGACGCGCCGGGCGGCGCAGTGGCGCCACCGGCCGACCCCACCCTCGTCGGGTTGTTGCAGGCCGCCGCGGTCGCGGGTGTCGACGCCGATCAGTGCGCGCAGCTGTCCCGCGCGTTCGCGAGCTACGAACAGTGGATGCGCGACGAGTTCGGCCGGGCGCACGAAACGGCGCGCCTGGTCGGCGAGGACAACCTGCGCCGGTACCTGCCGGTCGACCGGATGGTCGTGCGAATCGCCGACGGGGACACCGATTTCGACACGCTGGCGCGCATCGGCGCGGCGCTGTGCGCCGGCACGCAGCTCGCCGTCAGCGCGCCGCCCGGCCGCAATCCGCCCGCGCTCGCCGCCGCCCGCAGCGTGCTCGACCGACCCGGCATCCCGACGCGTTTCGTCGTGCAGTCCGACGCCGAGCTCGCCGCTGCCATCGCCGCGGGCGAGGTCGAGCGCATCCGCTATGCATCGTCCGCGCGCGTGCCGGCCGCCATCTACAAGGCGGCGGCGTCGACGCTCGTGTACCTCGCGCGAACCCCGGTGCTGGCGCACGGCAGGATCGAGCTGCTTTGGTACTTCCGCGAGCAGAGCGTGAGCCACGCCTATCACCGCTACGGCAACCTGGGCGCCCGCGCCGCGGAGACCCGGGAACCCGTGGCCTGACCGAAACCCACACCCGGCCCCGCGAGGTTGCGGACGATGCCGCTCCCGCGCAACCCGCGGGAGCGCCCGCCGCGGGGGCGCCGTCAGGCGCGTGTTCGGCGCGAGGCGCGCGTTCGCCCGGCGCCGGCGCCCGTCACGGGCCGCGATCGACCTTCTCGACCCACTCCGCCGTGATGTCGGGAAGCCGCAGCACGCGCTTGCCCTTGTGGTCGTGCATGAACTCCGCAGCGTCTGCGGCGCTCGCCAGCGGGACGAACTCGTGGCCCATCGGGCCGAGCACGTCCGAGCCAATGACGAAGTGCGCGGTGCGGGCGTCGATGCGCGAAAGCCCGTAGTACTCGGTCACGCGGACTGCCGCGATGTCCTCGCGCCGCCGACCCGGCGCGTAGCGCTCCAGGCGGAAAAGGTACTTGAAGAGATCCTTGGCGCCGTCGAAGAAATGGCTGTGGCCGTCGCGGTAGGTGATACTCGCGATCCACGCCGGGTACTTGGCGACCAGCATGCCGCAGACGGGGCAGAGGTCGCGCGCACCGGGCTGCGGCGCCGGCCCGCGCGGCGCGTCACCCGGCGGCAGCTCGATGGCGCGCGCCGCGGCGCCGGCGCCCGCGGCGCCAAGCACCAGCAGCGCAGAACAGAAGCGCCGGCGTGTCGGCCTCATTCAGCCCTTCGGCATCGACTTTATCCGCTGCCGGCGCTCTTCGCGGTTCTGCCGGATGCGGGCGACGTCGCGCGACATGTCGGTGTACGCGGCCAGGAGCGCCTGGTTGAAGTCGCCGAACTCGCCGCCCATCGCGGCCTGCGCGCGCCGGGCGGCGGCCTCGTCGCCGTACGCCACCTTGCTGCGCAGGGTCATCACGCCCTTCGCGCTGCTGCCGATGAGAAACGTGGCACGGTCGACGTCGACCAGCGGCTTCGGCTCGCCGTCGACGCCGTTGTCGGCGACCCAGATCGCCTTGGGCTCGGCGTCGATGTTGACCGACAGGCTGATCGCGGCGCAGTGCAGCGAGCACACCGCGTCGGGGACGTCGTTGGCGTAGTGGATGAGCATGCGCGAGGCGTGGTAGACGCGCCGATCCATGCCGCAGTACGGGCAGCGCGGAAACCGGGCGATGTCGTCGACCTGCGGCTTCGCTTCCGGCGGATTGCGCGGCAGGAACTGCGCCGGCGTGCCGTCGCCCGGGCAGGACGCCGCCGGCGCCTGCGCGCGCGCGCGGCCGCTCGCGATCGCCGCCAGGGCGGCGGCCAACGTCGAGACGACGAAGCCACGGCGCTCGGTCGCCGCCCTTCCCTCCGGGTTCTTCCTTTCCCTGTCCATCCCCCGCTCCTCAAGTCACCATGCCAACCTGCCCATCACCCGCGCGTACGCGAATCCCTTCGGCAACCAGCGCGACGCCCATGACGATGACGAACGCCGCACCGACCTTCTGCAGTCGCGCACGCACGAGCGCCGACAGTCTAGCCGAAAAAACCCCTACGCATAAGCATGGCCGGGAGCGTGCCGATGCCGAAGGCGAGCATCAACGCGGCGCCTTGTGCCACGTGCGCCGCGGCCGCCGCTTTCACCGCCATCGCGAGCGTGAGCGAGCACGGCAACAACCCGTTGGCGAGCCCGGCGAGCGCCGCGCCGCGAACGGGACCCCGGTCGAGCGAACTCGCCACCAGCCGGCGCGTCCAGGCGAGCGGCGCGAGGCCAACGCCGATCGGAAACGGCAGCCGGCCCAGGATGTCCAGCCCGAGCACGACCATCGCCGCGCCGGCAACGATCTGCAGCACGCCTTGCGCGAAACCGAGCCGCCCGCTCTGCAGCAGCACCTGGCCCAATCCCGCCGCGAGCGCTCCGGCGAGCACGTAGACGGCGATTCTCGCGCCGTGGTACGCGGCGTGGGTCGCCGCTCCCGGCCCCCGCGGGCCGATCCGCAGAAAGCAGCTCGACACCAGTCCGCCGCACATGCCCAGGCAATGCCCGCTGCCGAGGACGCCGGCGGTGAACGCCAGGGCAAGATCGGGGAGGAGCGCGTCGTTCACGGCCGCGCTGCCGCGCGCTCGGCGGCCAGGAGCTCGCGCGCCAGGCGCTCGAACGTCGCCGCGTCCGCCTCCCCCACCAGCTTGTTGTGGATGCGCCCGTCGCCGGTGACGAAGAACGTGGTCGGCAGCACCTTGACGCCGTAGGCCCTGGCGGTGGCCGCGCCCTCGTCGACGAGCACCGGATAGGTGAGCGCGAGCCGATCGACGAACGCCTGCACCGTCGCGGGACTCTGCCCGACGTTGACCGCCAGCACCACGAGCCGCTCCGCCTGCAACCGCGCCGCGATCGGCCCGATGTCCTTCATCTCCTGGTAACAGTAGGGGCACCAGTCGGCCCAGAACCGGATTGCGCCGGGGGCCCGCTCCTGCGGTCGCGGAAACGCGAGGCGCTGCCCCGCGGTCGTGGCGAGCACGAACGAGGGGGCGACGTCGCCGCGGTTGAGCGATGTGTCGTCGCCGCCGCAGCCGATGAGCGCACCGACGACGCACAGCGCCGCGGCGAGAAGTCCCTGCCTGCGGTCAGCGCAGCGCATCGCCGACGAGAACGAGGCCCGAGCGCAGCACGATGACGGCCACCACGACGGCGACGACGGCGTAGAGCGCGCCGGAGACGAACGCGAGCCTGCGCGTCGCCCGCGCGATGCGCGCGGCCAGTGCCGGGCGCCGCGCGAAGGGAGCGAGCGCCGCCGCGCCCAGCGCCGCGGCGGTGGCGGCGAACAGCGGCACGTAGAGCGCGTAGCCCTGGTGGCCGTAGTCCGCCTTCAGCAGGCAGAACGGACAGTGGTGGTGCGGATCCTCGTAGACGTAGAGCGACACGAACGACGGAATCGCCGCCAGCGTCAGGACGAAAGCGCCCACTCCGCGAGAGTCCGAGCAGCCACCCCCCACGACCGCGAACCGCGACCATGCCGGCGACGCCGACGGCGGCCGCGATGCCGGCAAAGAAGGTGGCGATCGACGCCGCGGGATCGCGGGTTGCGAGCCACCCGGAGAGCTCGGCGGGCGCGGCGGTTGCGTCGGCGGCGAACAGGCTGCCGCAGCACGAGGTGATGACGTCAGCGCGCAGGTTCAGGAAGTAGGCGAGCTCGAGCGCGAACGATGCTGCCGCCACCGGGACGATCGCGAGCAGCAGGCCGTTCTTCGCCCGGGCGAGCGGGTAGTCCGGCGCACGGGCGTCGACGTGGTGGAGCGAGAGCCACATCGCGGAGAGGAAGAACAGCGCGATTCGCGCGTGCAGCGCGGGGAAACCCCAGGCGTTGACCTGCAGCGTCCCGACGGCGCACATCGCGCCGACGAAGCTACCGGCCATCCGGTCGGCGTTGAGGACGAACAGCAGAGCGCCACCCCCTGCGCGACGAGCAGCAGGGCAACGGCGGCCGCCTGAAGCGTCCCGCGGCGCTCGAGGCGCAGCTGCAGCGCCGCGCCGCTGGCAGGATTCCAGTGGCGCAGCACCGCCCATGCGTGCGCCGACGCGAGCCCCAGGGCGAGGACCGTGCTCGCGCCGACCAGCAGGATCGCGAGGATGGCGTGCTGGAAGATCATCCCGCCACCCGTCCGTCGACCAGACGCACGATGCGGTCGACGTGCGGCGACGCGCAGATGCGCGGATCGTGGCTCGACAGGATCACCGTGCGCCCCTCGTCGCGCAGCGCGCGCACGACGTCGAGAAAGGCCTCGGAGAGCGCCGAATCGAGATTGGCGGTCGGCTCGTCGGCGATGAACACCGGCGGATCGTTGACGAGCGCCCGGGCGATGGCCACGCGCTGCTGCTCGCCGCCGGACAGCGTCTCGACCCGCGCCTGCGCGCGTTCGCCAAGGCCGAAGCGCGCGAGCAGCATGTCGGTGCGGTGCGCGAGCGCGCGCGGCCCCACCGCCGTCGGATACGCGGGCAGCACCACGTTCTCGCGCGCCGTGAGCCCGGCGATGAGGTTGAACTGCTGGAACACGAAGCCGAAGTTGCGGCGCCGCAGGTCGGCGAGGAACCGCTCGGGGCGACCCGAGACCACGTCGCCGTTCACGCGCACCCGCCCCGTCGTCGGCCGCGCGAGGCACCCGACGAGCGAGAGCAGCGTGGTCTTGCCCGAGCCGGAAGGCCCCTGCAGGACCGTGATGGCGCCGCCGTCGATGACGAGGTCGACGTTCGTGAGCGCCGCGAAGGCGTTGCGCTCGCCTTCGTGGTAGACCTTGCCGATGCCGGCGAGCTCGATGGTCAGCACGTCAGTACCCGCTCGCCGCCCGAAGGGTACTGACTGCGCCCCCTCGGGGGGCAGCGAACGCAGTGAGCGTGGAGCGTGGTCGCATCCAGTACCCGCCCGGCCGCCCGAAGGGTCCTGACTGCGCCCCCTCGGGGGGCAGCGAACGCAATGAGCGTGGGGCCGGTTCATCCTAGAGTGTTCCCCGCATGGCCGCGTCCGGGTCGGCGCTCGCGGCCCGCCAGGAAGGCGTAAGTGTCGCGAGCGTATACGGAACGATGGCAAGGATCGCCAGCGTCAGCAACTGGACGACGTCGACGGCGGGCGTGAGGTCGAACCGAGGGTACAGCGTCGCCCAGCCCTTGAGGACCGGCTCGATCAGCGGCGCCCCGAAGTGGAAGACGTGCACGTACGCGGCCACGTACCCGGCGAGGAACGCGCCGCCGGACACCAGCAGCCCTTCCCACAGCTTCATCTGCAGCACGTCGCCGGTGTCCCAGCCGATCGCCTTGAGGATGCCGATCTCCCGCCGCTCCTCCGCCGACAGCCCGGAGGCTTGGGTCCAGGCGAGAATGACGAACGCGAGCAGCGCGACGCCGCCCACGACGAGCAGCAGCCCCTCGCGCCAGTCGAACAGCGAAGCGTAGGTGCGCAGCAGGTCCTCGCGCAGGATCACGCGGCTTCCGGGCAGCCGCGCGGCGATCTTGGCCGCGACGGTGCGCGCCTCGCGGGGATTGGCGACGGTGAACGCGAGATCGGTGTAGACGTCCGGCGGGAGCTCGAAGAAGCCGCGCCAGTCCGCTTCGTTCATCAGCACGAGGTCCGCGCTCACGAGCGAGGAAGCCTCCGCGAGCACGCGTTCGACCGTAAAGGTCCAAAGCGCCCCGGACGGCGAGCGCAGCGCCAGCGGGTTGCCCGCCACGAGCCCCCGGGCGCGCGCGACGCCGTCGCCGATGACGACCTGCCGCGGCGCCGGCGCCGCGTCGTCGGGAACGAGCAGCGTGTAGTTGGCGGCGGCCACCGGATCGAAGAAATAGCCCCACAGGCGGCCGCGGGCGGAGCGCACGCCACGCAGTTCGCCAACCGCCGCGAGCTCCGCGGCGGAAACCAGCGCGTGCCGTCCGGCGGCGAGTTTCTGCACCAGGACCTCGGGGCCGTGGCGAAGGATGGCCGCGGCCTCGTCGCGCAGCGCCTGCGCGAACAGCATGACCGATCCGAGCATGAAGACGACCAACGCGTAGACGGCGAACAGCCCCGCGCTGCGCGCCCCGTGCCGGGCGAGCGCCGCCAGCGTGTAGTCAGCGAACCGGAGCTGCCGGAGAAGCTGTGTCCGCATCAGCGCCAAGCGCCGCATCGCTCCCGCGCAGGTGGCGCGGGACACCGATGACCGCGCCGGAAGGGAAATGCTCGAGCGCGAAAGGGTGGTCCTGGAACGCCGAATGCCGGTCGGCGAGCGAAAGATGTCGCAGGTAGCGCGCCTCGGTCACCAGCACGAGATCGGTCAACGCCAGCCGGCGGGTGAGCTCGGCCGCCGAGTGCCGGCTGCCCCGAGGGCTTGCGAACGTCGACTCGACGAGCGTCGAGACGAATCCGGCCATGAGCAGCGCCATGCCGACCGCGGCCAAAAAGACGCGGCGATGCGGGCGATGCCGCCGATGCTCGCGATGCCAAGGCGAAGCCAAGGACCTGTCCGTTGCGCTCTGGCGCCGCCGCTGCCCTCCGGCGGGGCGGACTTCCGTTCGCGCCGGTCCCGGCGCGCGGGTGTTCGCCGACCGGAGCGAGCGCGACTACAGCCGCGATATCACCTCGGCCGCCATCTGCCGGGTGGAAAGCTTCCCCCCGAGGTCTGCGCTGCGCGCGCCGGCGGTGATGGTGGCGTCCACGGCGCGCTCCACCGCGGCGGCTTCGGCCGCGAGCCCCAGCGAGTGGCGCAGCAGCATGGCCGCGGAGAGTATCGTGCCGATCGGATTGGCGATGCCCTTGCCGGCGATATCGGGGGCCGAACCGTGAATCGGCTCGTACAAACCGATCCGACCTTCGCCCAGGCTCGCCGAGGGCAGCATCCCCATCGACCCGGCGAGCACCGAGGCCTCGTCCGTGAGGATGTCGCCGAACATGTTCTCGGTCACCACCACATCCATCGCCGCCGGTCCCGTGACCAGCCGCATCGCGGCGGTGTCGACCAGCACGTGCTCCAGCGTCACGTCCGGGTTGGCCGCGCCGAGGGCGACGGCGATCTCGCGCCATAGCCGCGAGGACTCGAGCACGTTGGCCTTGTCGACCGAAGTCACCCTGCGCTTGCGGCCGCGGGCGAGCCTGAAGGCGAGTTCGACGACCCGGCGGATCTCGTAGTCGTAGTACTCGAGGGTGTCGACCGCGCGCTCGCGGCCGTCCTTGACGTCGCGGCCCTTTGGCCAGCCGAAGTACAGGCCGCCGGTCAGTTCGCGGATGACGAGGATGTCGACCCCCGCGAGCTTCTCCGGCTTGAGCGGGGAGGAATCGACCAGCGCGGGATGCACCTTCACCGGGCGCAGGTTGGCGAACACGCCCAGGCCCTTCCGCAGGGCGAGCAGGCCGCGCTCGGGGCGATCCTTGGCCTTGGGGTCGTCCCACTTCGGGCCGCCTACCGCACCGAGGAGCACCGCGTCGGCCGCCCGGCAATCGGCCAGCGTCTCGTCGGTAAGCGACGCGCCGCAGCGATCGATCGAGCACCCTCCGATCGGCCGCTCCTGGTACGTCCATTGATGGTGGTGCCTGGCGGCGATCGCGTCGAGCACGCGGACGCTCTCGCCGACCACTTCCGGGCCGATGCCGTCGCCGGGGAGTAGAACGATGTTCGCTTTCATGTCTGCCCGTGGTTCGTGGATCCGTGCTGCCCTTGCCGTCCCTCAAGCCCGCGCGACCGTCAGCCCGTACTCGACCGCGTCGACCAGCGCCTGCCAGGAGGCCTCGATGATGTTCGCGCTCGCGCCGACGGTGCTCCACACCCGGTTGGCGTCGCGCGTGTCGATCAGAACGCGGGTGATGGCCTCGGTCCCGTCCTGGCCGTCCAGGATGCGGACCTTGTAGTCCGCCAGATGGAAGGAAGCGATCTCCGGATAGTGTCCCGCCAACGCCTTGCGCAGTGCCAGATCGAGCGCGTTCACCGGGCCCTTGCCCTCGGCGGCGGTGTGCAGCACCTCCCCGTTCACCGTCACCTTGACCATGGCCTCGGCGAAGATGCCCCGGCCCTGGCGATGCTCGACGTTCACCAGGAAATCGACCAGGTCGAACGGCGGCCGGTAGCCCGGCTGCTGGCGCTTGAGCATCATGGCGACCGAGGCTTCCGCGGCCTCGAACGAGAAGCCGCGCGCTTCGAGTTCCTTCACGTCGTTGAGCACGCCGACCACGTCCGCCACGCCGCCGACGTCGACGCCGTGTTCCTCCGCCTTGCTCAGGATGTTGGCCCGCCCCGACAGCGCGGACACGACCACCCGCATGCGGTTGCCCACGCGCTCCGGGACGACGTGCTGGTACGACTGCTCGGAGCGGCGCATGGCCGCGACGTGCACGCCGCCCTTGTGCGCGAACGCGCTCTTGCCGACATAGGGCAGGTGGTCGTTGGGCGTGATGTTGGCGACTTCGTCGACGACGTGCGACAGCTCGTAGAGCCGGCGAAGGTGCCCTTCCGGCAGGCACTGGCGGCCCATCTTCAGCTCCAGATTGGCCATGATCGTGCACAGGTTCGCGTTGCCGCAGCGCTCGCCCACGCCGTTGATCGTGCCCTGCACCTGGTGCGCGCCTTCGCGCACCGCCAGGAGCGCGTTCACGACCGCGCAACCGCTGTCGTTGTGGGTGTGGATTCCGAAGGGGTGGCGGACGGACTGCTTCATCTCGCGGGTGATGGCCTCGACCTCCCACGGCATCGTGCCGCCGTTGGTGTCGCACAGCACGACCGTCTCGGCCCCCCCGCGGATGGCGGCGTGCAGCGTTTCGAGGGCGTAGAGCGAATCGGCCTTGTACCCGTCGAAGAAATGCTCCGCATCGTAGATGACCCGGCGCCCGGCCGCGCGCAGGCAGGCCACCGACTGCTCGATGATGCGCAGGTTGTCCTCCAGCGTGGTGAGCAGGACGTCGGTGACGTGCAGGGTCCAGGCCTTGCCGAAGATCGTGCACACCGGCGCGCGCGAGTCGAGCAGCGCCTGGATGTTGGCGTCGCCCTCCGGCCCGCCTTTGGCCCGGCAGGTGGCGCCGAAGGCGGCGATTTGCGCCGTGCGCCAGTCGAGGTCGCGCGCACGCTCGAAGAACTCGGCGTCCTTGGGGTTGGAACCGGGCCAGCCGCCCTCGATGAACGCCACGCCGAGTTCGTCGAGCCGCTGGGCGACGCGGATCTTGTCGTAACCGGATAGGGTGAACCCTTCGCTCTGCGTCCCGTCGCGCAGCGTCGTGTCGTAGATCTCTATCGATGACATCGTCTTGCCCTCGCGGCTCGCAGGCCGCGATCCCCTTCTCGAAACCAGAAATGTAACCCAGTTCGCCTGCCCCATCGAGCGAAGCTGCCGACGGGCGCGACGCAGCGCCGCGCAAGGGGCGCGTGGCGCGCCCGGTTCCAGGCAACGGGTCGCGGTCGGCGTTGGCCCCAGCCTGCGGCCGAGCCGACCGGTCGAGCGCGCCGTCAACGCCCCTTGAATCGCGCCGGCCGCCTCTCGACGAACGACTGCACGCCTTCCTTGACGTCCTCGCTCTTCATGATCGGCATGAGGTCGGGGAGCAGACGCGCGATCGCCGCCTTGTCGCCTTGCACGCGGGCGATGCGGCCCGAAGCGAGGCTCGCCTGCACGCCGAGCGGCGCCTGGGCGGCGATGTTGTCGGCGATTGCGATCGCCTGCTGCAGTTGCTCTCCTTGCGGGGCGATCGCCTGCACGAGACCGATCCGATGCGCCTCCTCGGCGCTGATCTCGTCCCCGGTGAGGATGTAGCGCATCGCGTTGCCCCAGCCCACCTCCTGGAGCAGGCGCACGGTGGCGCCCCCCACCGCGTAGATGCCGCGCTTGACTTCGATCTGGCCGAAACGGGTGCCGACGGCCGCGACACGGATGTCGGTCGCGAGCAGGAGCTCGATCCCGATCGTGAAACAGATGCCCTGCACCGCCATCACCAGCGGCTTGCGCAGCCGGTTGTCCTCGTCCAGCCCCAGCGGATGCATCGCGCCTTCGGGAAGGTCCGGGAAGCGCCCGGCCGTAAACGCCGGCGCCCATTCGGGCAGGTTGAGCCCGGCCGTGAAGTGATCGCCGTGCGCGAACAGCACGCCGCAGCGCAACTCCGGATTGCGGTTGAGCTCCCCGTACGCGAGCCCCAGCTCGCGATACATGTCGAGGTCGAACGCGTTGCGCTTCTCGGGGCGGTTGAGGCCGATCAGCAGTACGTGGCCGCGCGTTTCGAGAGTGACCTTGTTCTCTGCCATGACGGTTCCTGATTCGTGGGAGAAAGTGCGAAGCCGGCGCGCTCCGGATCGCGACGCGACACTCGGGCCGCGGGTCGCCGCCGCGGCAGGCACGCAAGCGGTTCTCGGATCGGAGGGCGCGGCAAAGCCGTAGTATGCGGGAACTCGGCCGCGCCGTGCAGCCTCCGCCTCGCCTGCGCCCGGTCGGCCGAGCGCTGCCCCGGGGGCTCACCGAAGTGCCTGGGCTGCGCTACGGAGCGCGCCCTTGGCGGCGGTTCGGCGCGAGCATATGGAGGAGCCGCCGGGTGCGCTGAAGCCGGCCCGCGCGACGCACGCGGGCCGCCGGCGGGTCAGGACGGCGCTTTGCGCCGCGGCGTGCGTTTCCCCGCGGTGCCTGCCGGCGTGACGCCCGCTTTGCGTCCGACCGTGGTCGTCTGGGTGGCCCCGGCCTTGCGTCTCGCGCCGGCGGTTTCCGTGGCCCCCGCTTTGCGTCCGGCGGTGGCTTGGACGGCGCCGACCTTGCGCGCCGCGCCGGGCGCCTGCGGCACCCTCGCGCGCCCTCCCGCGCTGACGCGCGTCTTCGACGCTGGCTTCGCGCCGGCTCGGCCGCGGGGCGCGCCGGTCGCACCTTCCTTGCCGGCGTCGGCCGCGGACGCCGCCGGTCGCTTGGCGCGTTTGCCGACCCCACCGGCGGCCGCCTGCGCCGCGCTGCGCGGCTGGATTGCGGAAGCGCCTCCCGCCCCGGTTCCGCCGTGTGCCGGCGCGTTCGGGGCAGGGTCGCCCTCCATGTCGAGTCCGAACACCTCGCCCAGCGCGGCGTCGTCGAGCAGCCTGCCCTTGGCCGGGGCCTTGGCCGGCCGGGCCAGGCCGGTGCCGGCCTGCGCAAGCAGATCCTTGCCGTCGACGCAGCGCAGGTCGAACAGCAGTTCCGGGCGCTCGTCGAGGCGCGCGCCGACGCCGTAGAGCACGGCGGCGACGTGCTTGCACATCGACGCCCAGTCGGGGCAGCTGCAATTGAACTTGATCTCCCTGGGCGCGGGAAACAGCCCGTCGCCGGCCCGGCACAGCCGCTGCATGACGGCCTGCGAGAGCCTGCCCTGCAAGAGCTCCACCATCGAATCGATCGAGCCCACGCAGTCGGCGCCGATCGCGCGCCAATGCGGTTCCGGGACCGCCGCCACGTTCACCTCGACGCGGTAGAGGCTCGACCCCATGACCTGCGCGCGCACCTCGCCCGCGCCGATGACGAGGTCGATCACCGCGCCGCTGCGCACGTAGGTGCGCCCGCGCGGCAGTCGATTGGAGAAGTCGCTGTAGCGCTCGAGGTTGTCGCACCAGGCCTTGCCCCAGAACGTTCTGGCGATCGTGCCGCGCGAAGGCGCGATCGGCGACAGCGCGGCACCCGCCTTCCGCGCCTTGGCTGCGGCCTTCTCGGCCTTTCTCCTGCGCTCGGCAACCGGCACGTACGGTTTCCATTCCCAGTAGCTCATGTCCTGTCGTCCCCTTGCATGGTCAGTTCTCCTGCGCGGAATGGATGTCGAGTCGCACCAGTTCCAGCAGTTCCTTGTCGCTCATCTCGGTGAGCAGGCGCTCCGCGCCGCCTTCCAGCACATCCTGCACCAGCGCCTTCTTGGCCTCGATCAGGCGGTCGATGCGCTCTTCGATCGTCCCGCGGCACACGAACTTGTGCACCAGGACATTCCTGCGCTGCCCGATGCGAAACGCGCGGTCGGTCGCCTGGTTCTCGACGGCCGGATTCCACCAGCGGTCGAAGTGGATCACGTGCGACGCGGCGGTGAGATTGAGACCGGAACCGCCCGCCTTGAGCGAAAGCACGAAGAACGGCGTCAGCTCGTCGTCCTGGAACCGCGCAACGAGGTCGCGGCGCTTCGCCACCGGCGTGCCGCCGTGCAACATCAGCCCTGCGCGCCCGAAGACGGTGCCCAGGAACGCGGCCAGCGGCTCGGTCGTCTCGCGGAACTGCGTGAAGACGAGCATCTTCTCCTGCTTGTCGCAGACGACTTCGGCGAGCTCGCGCAGGCGAGCGAACTTGCCGCTGTCCTCGGGGCGCCAGCCCGCGTCGCCCAGCCACTGCGACGGATGGTTGCAGATCTGCTTGAAGCGCATGAGGTACGCCAGGACCACGCCTCGACGCTCGATCCCCTCCGCGTTGGCGAGCGCGTCGGCGAGTTCGCCGACCGCCCGCTGGTAGAGCGCCGCCTGCGCCGGCGTAAGGTGGCACCACGCGTTGAGCTCGGTCTTGTCGGGCAGATCGGAGATGACGCGCTTGTCGGTCTTCAACCGCCGCAGGATGTAGGGCCGCACCAGGTTGCGCAAGGGGCCGTAGTGCTCCCTCCCCGCAAGGCGCTTGGCGAACTCGGCAAAGGCCTTCTCCGACCCGAGCAAGCCTGGATGCGTGTAGTCGAACAGCGACCACAGATCGGACAGCCGGTTCTCCACCGGGGTGCCGGTCAGTGCGATGCGCGCTGCCGCCTTGAGCGCCTTGATCTGGCGCGTCTGCTTCGCGGCCGGGTTCTTGATCGCCTGCGCCTCGTCCGCGACGACCAGGCGGTAGCGCAGGCCCGCGAGCGAGGGCAACCGCAACAGCGTGCCGTAGCTCGTGATCACGAGGTCGAACGACGCGAGCGCGGCCGCGTCGAGCGCGCGCAGGTCGGCTGCGGGCAACGCCGAAGGATGCGCGATCAGCACGCGCAGGTCCGGGGCGAAGCGCTGCGCTTCCGCGGCCCAATTCGCGAGCAGCGATGCCGGCGCGACCAGCAGGCTCGGCGGACCCTGGCGCCCCTGCCCCTCCTGCTCCTGCTCCTGCTTCAACACCAGCAGCAGGGCAAGCGTCTGGATCGTCTTGCCCAAGCCCATGTCGTCGGCGAGGCAGGCCCCGAGGCCGAGCCGCGCCAGCAGGTAGAGCCAGCGCACGCCCTCCTGCTGGTACGGGCGCAGCGTTGCCTTGAGCGCGGGGCCCGGATCGACGCGCGCCAGGCCGTCCGGCTGGCGCAACCCCTGCAGCGTCCGCGCGAGCCAGTCGCCGGCGACGACTTCCGACCACTGCGCGCCTTCGTCCGCGACGCCGTCGTCGGGACCCGCCCCGGCCACCAGGCGCATCGCCTCGGCAAACGGCAGCCCGCGGTCGGCGGCGGTCTTCTCGATCGCCCGAAATCGGGTGAGCAGCTGCCCGAGCTTCTTGGCGTCCACTTCGACCCAACGGCCGCGGATGAGCTGCAGACCCTCGACGCCGTTGAGCAGCCCCTGGATCTCCGCCTGGGTGAGCCGCTCGCCGTCGAGCGTGACCGCGATGTCGAAATCGAGCAGCGCGTCCATGCCGAGCGATGCCGGCTGCGTTGCGCCGACCACAGCCGAGACGCGCGGTCTGGCCGGCCGGCCGGCCGGCCAGTTGCCCGGCATGCGCACGATCACGCCGGAGGCTTCGAGCCTGGGAACATCCTGGAGAAACCGCAACGCGTCCTCGGGAGCCCAGCGCAGCGGGTGGTAGATCTCCCCCGTGTCGACCATGTGCCGCAGCCACGCGCAATGCTCCGCCGCGCGCTGGACGGGCAGCAACAGCGACAAGAGCTCGCGTTTCTTCGCTCCCTTCGAGAACTCGGCGAGCGCGGCCGAAAGCGGCTGGTGCTGCGCCTTGCCGTGCGCCGACAGGCGCATCGTGTAGGTGGCGAGGAAGGCAAACGGCGCGTCCGGGTCCCTGCGGTTCTCGGCGAGGTTGAAATGCACGCGGCCGACGAGGTTCCAGGCGGGATGCCAGCGCTTGAGGCAATCCTGCAGCGCGAGCTTCGACTCTGCGACGGCGGACCGAGCTGCCGCGTCGATTTCGGCCCAGGCGGCACGCAGCGTCTCGGCGGTGAGGTACTCCGCCCCGCGCATCGGGGGCGCGTCGACGACGAGCGACTCGATCGTCGCCGGGTCGGGCACGGCGACCGCGATCTCCCCGTCCGGGGGGGTTGCGCAAAGCGCGGTGACGTACCGGGCGGCGAACTCGCGCCAGTACGCCAGCGCCGGCGGCAAGGCGACGCCGACCTCGCGCGCACCCAGGTGCAGGAGGCCGTGACCTGCGCCGTGCGCAAACGCCCCGACCAGCCGCGCCGCGAGATCGCCGGGCAACGCCGGCGCCCCGGCCTCGGGCAGGAGGTGGAGGTGGCCCAGAGGGGTGAGCATCGGCGCGAGCGGCTCCAAGTCCGAAGCGCGCGGCGCCGGCTGGAGGGCGCCCGGCGCCACGTCCTCGTGGGCGGCCGACGACTCGTGGAGCACGCGGCCCATCACCCGCCGCCCACAGCGACGACCGGACGCGCACGCAAGGGGCGAACGGCACGCCGGCGCGGCCGCAGCGACGCCAGGCCGCTGGCCGCCGGCGGCTCTGGTCGTCGCGGCGTCGCGGCGGGTATCGGCGTCCATTCGCAGGTCATCGGCGTGATTCTCCCAGAAACCCGGGCCGCTTCGCAGTGTGTGTTAACCTCCCATGCTGCGTGCAAGGCCCAGCGGGGCTCGACCCTGTCGCCTTGGCGCGCCGGGCGGCGGTCGATGCGGGCCCGCGCGCGTCGAAGCGGTGCCAAGTGCCCGCGCGATCGTCAGATCGCACGACCGCGACGCGATGGACCTCTCCGCGATATGGCATGCGCGCCGCTGTGGGCGAGCGCTCCTGATTCCTGTCACATGTGAAGACCTCTTTGCAGGGAAGCCCGTCGGCGGCGGCTCTGTCCGCGCTCGGTGAGATCGACGCCTCCGGCCGCACCGCGAGCATCGGCGTGCGGCTGACGATCAATGCACACTGCCTGTTCCGACCGGTGATCCGCTGCCAGGTCGAAGGGCCCAACGTCTCGCTTGGCGAAGACAGCCATCAAGCAGGCTGGTACCTGCACTGGTTGCCCGCCGGGACCTACGATTTCTCGATTCGCCTGAAGCTGCCGGACGCGCCTGGCGAGTACCGCGTGGTGATCGCATGGGGAACCCCGGAGCGAGTGCGCGCGCCCGATGCCGTGCTGAGCTTCACCCTCCCGCAGTCGCGCGCCGGCCGGGCCGGCGAGAAGCCGGGCGGTCCGTTCCGCTGGTCGATGGCGGCTGCAACCGAGGCAAAGATCGCTGCGCTGCCTTGGAAGCAGGGGCCGGACAACTGGTTCTTCCGTCACTTCGACCATGCCGCCACGGTCATCGGCGAGCAGTTCCTCAAGAACTCGGCGACGCTGTCCGGACGGATTCTCGACATCGGGGCGGGCGACGGAATCACCGACCTCGGCATTCTGCTCAGATACTGCCCGGAGGTGCTGGTCGCGGTCGATATCGTCGATTACGCCGGGCAGCTGCTTTCGGTCGCGCGGGAAAACGGTCTCGCGTTGCCGGCCCTGCCGGAGAATTTCGTCTTCGTTCGCGCATCCGCGGAGCGGCTCCCCTGCCCCGAAGCGTACTTCGACCTCGCGCTTTCCTGGGGCTCGGTGGAACACATCAAGGGCGGCTATCGACGCGCGCTGGACGAGGTGTGGCGCACGCTCAAGCCTGGCGGCCTCTTCTTCGTCAACCCCGGGCTCTACTACTCTGCGTTCGGCAGCCACCTCGGCGAGTACTTCACCGAGCCGCACCATCACCTGAGGCAGGACGAAGCCCGCCTGCGCGACGCCGTGCTCTCGCGCCAGCCGAGGCGGATCGACCGCGCGGGCTTCGACGTTCCGAGTTCCGAATACTGGCGGTTCTACAAGGAGCTCAATCGGATCAAGGTCGCCGAGTTCGAGGCCGTGCTCAAGGGTTACGGATATCGCATCGTCCGCGCCGCGCTGCGGGTGACCGACATGGTCGAATACGACGATTCGCTGCAGGCCTACAGCCTCGTCGATCTGGCCACCGAGGACGCGTTCTTCGTGCTCGAAAAACCGCGTTCGAAGGCCCCGTAGCGGTGCTCGATCGCGCGGCTGCGCAGCGGCTCGTCGCCGCGGGGCACCGCGCCAGCTTCTCGGCTCGCCAGCCCTGCACTAGAAGGCGAACGCTGCGGTCAGGCGGAAGGCCTGCTTCTCCGCGGGGTGGAAGTGGAAGTCCTCCACGCCGTCTGGAGGTTCGCCGGGCAGCCGGGACGGGTAGAAGTAGGTGATGTCGTCCATCTTCGCGTTGAACAGGTTGAACACATCGAGCCGCAGCTTCCAGTCCTTCGCGACCTGGTAGCCGACCTGCAGGTCGAACGTCGTTGCGCCGCCGGACTTGATGTCCCCGCTTTCGGTCAGGGGCCGCGGGCCGAAGTACCGCATGAACAGGGCGCCCGACCAGCCGTGGTAGCCGGTCACGGTCGCGCCCCCGGCGACGACCGTCGGCGGGGCGCCCGGAATGTAACTCCCCTCGGGCGCGCTGTCGCTGAAGCGGGCGTTGGTCAGCGCCACGTCGAGATCGAACAGCAGCCACGGCTGCGGCGTCCAGCGCGTGTTCCATTCGAGTCCGTAGCGCCGGGAGGGACGGCCGACCTCGGTCGTCCCAGCGTCGCCGACGAACACCAGCTCCGACCCGAGCTCGAGATACCACAGCGCCAGCGACGACTGCACTTTCGGTACCGCTTGCGTGCGCAAGCCAAGCTCGGCGCCCTTGCTGCGGACCAGCGGCGTGGCCGAGTCGACCGACTCGCCCGTGACCGGATCGACCTTGATGGTGACTCCGCGCGCGTCGTTGCTGTGGAAGCCGTAACCGCCGTTGACGAAATACTCGGTGTCGGCCCAGGGACCGAACACCAGGGCGAGCTTGGGCGAGAACAGGCTGGCCGCGGCGGTCCCGGAGTTTGCCGCGACATCGCTGGTCACGTCGAACCAGTAGCGGTCGCCCCGCAGACCCAGCACGGTGCGGAAATCGTCCGCCCACTCCGTGCGGTTCTCGTAGTAGACGCCCGCGCTGGACTCGGTCACCTTGTCCTCCCGCGTGGTGGAGACGCGGTTGCGGGCCACGGTCTTGTACAGCCCGATGGGGTCGATCCGGTCCTGCCGCAGCTGGAAGCCCATGGTGTTGCGCGTCGGCCGGCCGAACAGCGTCGTGTCCGCGGACCACGCCCCCACCCAGCCGAAGATGCGCCGGTCGTCGGCTTGTTCGAACTGGTCGCCGTTCTCGGGGTCGTCGAGCCAATAGGTGAAATTCGACCACAGGTTCAAATCGTAATCGATCGCGTAAGCCGTCGTCGCAACCTGCCCGCCCCAGAGCGGGAAGCGACCGTCGAGCGACAGGCTGTACCGCGACGACCTGCCGCCGTCGCTCGCATCGATGGCGCCATAGCGATCGAGGCTGCCGTCGTCGACGGCACGCCGGGGAATCTGGTCGCTCGCATTCCACCTGCCGGAGTAGCCCATCGCGGTCAGCCCCATCTCTACCCCGCCCGCTGCCCAGCTGTAACGCAGCACGCCGTTGAGCTTGCGGTAATCCTCCGGCACCACCCACGGCCCGTCGTTGTGCAGGGCTTCGACCCCGTAGAGCAGCGTCCCGGGACCCGCGACCAAGGAACCGGCGAGAAGCCCCCGCTGGTAGTCGTAGGTGCCGAGAGTAACTTCGGCTAGGCGCTCCGGCAGCGACCTCAAGTACGGAATCGACGCGCCGCCCGCGGACGAGAAATCACCGAACTGCGCGAAGTACGGCCCCTTGAAGTAGTCGATGCGCGCAATGAGCTCCGGGATCATGAAGTTGAGATCCATGTACCCCTGCCCGTGCGCGTGGGTCGGCAGATTGACGGGCATTCCCGCAAGCCAGGTCGAGAAGTCCGTGCCGTGGTCGAGGTTGAAGCCGCGCAGGAAATACTGGTTGGCCTTGCCGGCCCCGCTGTGCTGCGTGATGATGACGCCCGGCACGTATTCGAGCACCTGCGCCGGGCGCAGCAGCGGCCGGTCCTCGATCAGCTGGCGGGTAATCGTCCCCTGGCTCGCGGCGTCCGACGACCCGACAGCGTTCTCGTAGTGCCCGGTAACTTCGACCTTGGGCAGGCGCTCCACTTCCTGAGCGCCGGCCGGGATCGCGGCCCCGGCGGCGAGGATCGACCCGATGAGGGCGCACTGGCGGCGGCTGGGAATCGAGGGCATGAGCTCTCCCCTTCCTCCGACGTGGAGAAATCGAAAGATGGGTGCGATGATTCAGTGCCGCGCGGCGCTGGCCGACGCAGTGGGCCCCTGGCTCGCCACGCCGCGCGCCGGGCCGCGCCGCGCGGCCCACATGCCGGCGGCGAACGCGAGCAGCACCCCGGCGACGACCGCCCCGCCCACGTGGAGCTCGCGGCCGTCCGCCCAGGCGTCGACGTTGGGAAAGACCAGCTTCACCACCGTGAACAGCCCGATCGCAAACGAGAGCCCGGCGACGGCGAGCGCCATCACGCGCGACGCCACCGCCGCCGTGCGATCGGCGCGCCGAATCAGCCGGCTGATCCACAGCCCGTTCACCCCGTCGACGGCTAGCATCCCGAGCACGAACAGCGCCGCGACGAGCAACGCGTCCGTCACGCCACCGAAGCGACCCGCGGCCAGCGCGAACAACGCCGCTTGGGAGATCGTGTCGAACGACAATGCGAACAGCGCGCCGACCGCGGCCACCGCCCACGGCCGCTGCACGGTGAGAAAGCGACCGAGCAGCCGGCCCTTGATGCCGGCCGGCGCGACGATCGCGCCCGGCGCCGCTGCCAGCACGGCGTGCACGTTGAGGAAGGCGAGGCCGAACAGGAAAGCGATCGACACCGAGACGCCGGTCGTTTCGAGCCAGGCTGGCGTCTCCCACCGGCTCGCCAGTGCGCCGGTCGACAAGGCGACCAGCATCACCACCACGCCGTGTCCGAGCGAGAACAGCGCGCCCGCTGTCCGCGCGAGCCGCGGATTGGCCCGCGCGTTGTAGCGCGTCAAGCCGTCGATCGTCGCCAGGTGATCGGCGTCGAGGCCGTGCTTCGCCCCGAGCACGAACGCAAGCGCACACAGCGCGGTGTAGGTCGCGGGCAATGCATCCATGGGGGCGACAGCTCCGTTGCGAACGCCGCGTATGATGACAGGGTCGGTTGTTCATATCAACAGGCCCGCGCCGGCCAGCGGAGCTTTGCGCCTGCTGCCTCGG
>CAVQLG010000008.1:0-34971 GCA_963713275.1 uncultured beta proteobacterium | reverse complement strand
CGCACGGCCAGGGCCCGGCGAGCCTGGCCTCAAGCCCGACGCTGCCAACGTCCACCGGGCAGCGCGGACACGACGCCGTCGAGTTCCAGCCGGGCGAGCAGCGCGGCCAGCGCTGCGGCGCTGCGGCCGTACGCTGGCTCAGCGTGTCGATGTCCGCGGGCGCATAGCCAATGCGGCAAGCAGCGCGACGGTCTCGGCGTCGGCGGGTGCGGGCGGCGGGGCGGCCGCCGCGGCGTTGCCGGGCGCCGGGACAGCGACCGGAAGCCGCAGTTCTTCGAGGATGTCTTGGGCGGTCTCGACGAGCTTGGCGCCTTCGCGCAGCAGCTTGTGACAGCCGCGGGCGAACGGGGAGTGGATCGATCCGGGCAGCGCGAACACTTCGCGGCCCTGCTCGGCGGCAAAGCGTGCGGTGATGAGCGAGCCCGACGACAACGTTGCCTCGACGATCAGCACCCCACGGGGAAGGCCGCTGACAAGGCGGTTGCGGCGCGGGAAGTTCTGTCTTAGCGGCGGCGTTCCCGGCGTGAACTCCGACAGCAGCAGTCCATCGCGGGCGAGCAGGCGTGCGAGTTCGCGATGCGCGGCGGGATAGACGCGGTCGAGGCCGGTTCCGGTGACGGCGATCGTGCTTCCCGGTCCGCGCAGCGCGCCGCGATGCGCGGCGGCGTCGATGCCGGCCGCCAGTCCGCTGACGATGGTCAGTCCGGATGCGGACAGCGCCGCGGCGGACACCCCGGCGTGCGGGCGATGCCCTGCGGCGTGGCGTTGCGGCTGCCCACAATCGCGAACGCGGGCCGGCCGAGGAGTTCACGCCATAGGAGGCAGAACAGCACCGGCGGCGTGCCCGCGATCTCGAGCAGTTGCCGCGGGTAATCGGCATCGTCCCAGGCCAGAGGTCGCTCTCGGTCGCGCCAGCCAGGCAAGCGACGCCGCCAGGCGATCAGGTTCGGGACCGGCGTCGAGCGCCGCGGCCGCCGCGGGAACCATGCGCCGCCGCTGGGCGGGGGACATCGCGAGTATCGCTTCCGGGCTGCCTTGCCCGCGCAGCAGTTTGAACAGCGCCCGCGCCGGCAACGCCAGCGCCTGCAGCATCACCCAGGCCACGACGCGGGAGTCGACGATCATGGCGTGCGTCCCGCCCGCACGGCGACGGCAGCGCCGCGCCCGCCCCGCGTAACCGGATTCAGGGATTGCGGACGGCGTCGCCGACGTTGACGGGGTCGGTGGCGTTGACGATGATGCCGTAGGACACGCGGTCGAACACCCGGAAGACGAACAGCAGGCCCGAGCGCTCCTCGGGGAGCCTGAGGTAGGCGGGGTCCGGCTTCAGGAACAGCGTCGCGTTCCCCGGATACACGATCACGTCGGGGATCTTACTGGGCCGCGGGTCCGCAACGTCCGGAAGCACGCGGTAGATGGCAAGCACGGTGCCGACGTCGACGCCGTCGCGGGCGCCTTTGTCCAGCGTGACGATCCAGCCTGGGCCGAATTCGATGGAATCCCGGGCACTCGCGATGATGCGTCCGAGGATCGGCTGGTCCGGGGCGTGGGGCGCGTAGTTGACGATCTGCTCGGGCGGCGGCGGACAGCCGATCACCCAGGCGGTCTCTCCTGCGACGCGCCGACGATGCGCAAGGTGGAGATATCCCCGAACCGCTCGACCTTGCCGGTGCCGAGGTGGCGCTGCTCGTAGCCCAGCACTTCGCCCGTGTCGAGCGAGGTGAGCGTGCGCCCGGGACGGTAGATATTCCAGCGGTCGCCCTGCTTGGGATCCAGGCCCAGGACGTAGACGACGTCGCTGCTGCCGCGCACCACGCGTTCGTCCCGGCCGGCGACGATCTCGGGGGCGTTCGCGAGCCCCTCCGGGCCGGTGACGAGCGGCCGCGTGAGGTAGGCCTCGATGTCGCCGGGCGGGATGCTGGGAATCGCCTCCGCGTCGAGGGCTTCGATCCGAACCGTCGGCCCGAGCCGGGTCACGGGATGCCGCACGCTCAACTGCCACTGCCCGGACGCGTCGCGATCCAGAGCGATGACGTCGCCCGGATAGATGCGGTGCGGGTTCTTGATCGCTTCGCGGTTCATTCGCCACACGTCCGGCCAGCGCCAGGGGTCCTTGAGGAACCGGCTGGCGATACCCCACAACGTGTCCCCCTTGACCACGGTGTAGGTCGTGGGAACGGGACTCTTCACCTCGATATCGGCGGCCTCGATCGCGGACGCAACCAGAAGCCACGCCGCGGCTGCGGCGAGAGCGACGCGTTTGGGTGTGCTAGACTTTTGACGCATAAAGCCTCTTCCGAAGGGGGCGGGCCTTGCTAACGTCCTAAACCGCCGCAAAATAGACGCTTACAGCGGATTCTGCATCCCGAGTCTGAATTTTGCAAGGTCGCCAGGAACGTGCTGCTCCCGATTCTCGAGTTTCCCGATCCGCGATTGCGCCGGGTGGCGGCGCCGGTGGCCGCGATCGGCCCCGAGATCGTCAAGCTCATCCGAGACATGGCCGAGACGATGTACGCGGCGCCGGGGATCGGACTTGCTGCGACACAGGTCGATGTCCACAAGCGGATTATCGTCATGGATTTGTCCGAAACGAGGGACGAGCTGCACGTATTCGTCAATCCCGAGGTCCTGGCGAGCGAAGGCGAGGTCGAGACCGAGGAAGGCTGCCTGTCGGTGCCCGGCTACTACGACGACGTTCGGCGTGCCGCGCGGGTGCGGGTGCGGGCGCAGGACGAGCATGGCGAACCCTTCGAACTCGAGGCAGAGGGTCTGCTGGCGGTGTGCATCCAGCATGAGATGGACCACCTGATGGGAAAGGTGTTCGTCGACCACCTGTCGCCCCTAAAACGCGCCCGGCTTGCTGCCAAGGCTCGCAAGAAGCAGCGTCTGGCCGGTTGATGCGGGTCGGTTTCGCCGGCACCCCCGAGTTCGCCGCCACCGCGCTGCGGGCGATTCTCGCCGCCGGGCACGCGGTGCCCGTCGTGCTCACCCAGCCGGATCGGCCGCGCGGCCGCGGACTGAAACGGGAGCCCTCGCCGGTCAAGGCGCTCGCCCACAGCGAAGGCCTCCTCCTCCTGCAGCCGGCGAGCCTTAAGACCGAGGAAGCGCGGGGGGCGGTGACGGCAGTCGCCGTCGACGTGCTGGTGGTGGCGGCGTACGGCCTCATCCTCCCGAAAGCGATCCTCGACTGGCCGGTGCACGGCGCCATCAACATCCATGCCTCGCTCCTCCCGCGCTGGCGCGGGGCGGCGCCGATCCAGCGCGCGCTGCTCGCCGGCGATCGCGAGACCGGCATCACGCTCATGCAGATGGACACCGGCCTCGATACGGGGCCGACGCTCGACGTCGTGCCGGTCGCGATCGGCGCGCGCGACACCTCCGGCACGCTGCACGACCGACTCGCGACAGTGGGCGCCGCCGCGATCGTCGCCACGCTAGCACGGCTCGAGCGCAATGGCCGGCTCGATGCGACGCCGCAGCGCGCGGAGGAAGCGACCTACGCCGCGAAGATCACACGCGACGAAGCGATCCTGTGCTGGGAATCCTCGGCCACGAGGCTCGATCAGCAGGTGCGCGCCTTCTCTCCGCAGCCCGGTGCAACGACGACGCTCGCTGGAGAGCCGATCAAGATCTGGCAGGCAACGCCCGAGCCCGGCGCCGGAAACTCGGTGGCGCCGGGCAGCGTGATTGCGGCCGACGCCCGCGGCATCGTCGTTGCCTGCGGCGAGGGCGCGCTGCGCGTGACCGAGCTGCAACCGGCAGGCGGGCGCCGGATGAACGCGGCGGCGGCCCTTGCCGGTCGCCGCATCGCGCCCGGCATGCGCTTCACGCGCCCGGGGGGCTGAGCGCCTGCCCAGCCGGTCTCACGGTCGTCGCAGCGCGAGCGCAGAAACCGCCGGCGTGCGTGAGCACGGGAGTCCTCGATGCAGGAAGCGCAGCGGCTGGCCGCCCTGGCGGTCCAGCAGGTGATCCAGGGCAGCGCGTTGCCGGCGGCGCTGGCGGCGCTCGCGCCACCGGCGGACGACACCGGCGGACGGCGGCGTGCGCTGGTCCAGGAACTGGCCTACGGGACGCTGCGCTACTGGGGGGAACTCGACGCGCTGGTTCGGCGGCTGGCGAGCAAACCCTTCTCCGATCCGGGGCTCGGGCCCCTGCTGGCGGTCGCGCTCTACCAGCTCGAGCACACCCGCGCGCCGGCGTTCGCCATCGTGGACCGGGCGGTCGCCGCGGCGTCGGATATCGCCCGCCCGGCCGCCAAGGGAATGGTCAACGCCATCCTGCGCCGATACCTGCGCGAACGGGAGGCGCTGCGGGCCGAGGTCAGGGCGGATGCCGTGGCCCGCTATTCGTATCCCGCGTGGTGGATAGACCGCGTCCTGCACCAGTACCCGGACATCGGCCCTGCGCTGCTCGACGCCGGCAACGAGCGCCCTCCGCTTTCGCTGCGCGTCAATCGGCGTGCCGGCCCGCGCGAGGAGCTCCTGGCGCGGTTTGCCGGCGCGCTCGTCGGGGCGACACCGGCGGGACCCTGCGGCGTCGTCGTCGATCCGCCGCGGCCGGTGCCGGCGTTGCCGGGATACGCCGAGGGCGCGTTCTCGGTCCAGGACCTGGGTGCCCAGCTCGCCGCGCCGCTGCTGCAAGTCGATGACGGCATGCGGGTTCTCGACGCCTGCGCGGCGCCCGGTGGAAAGACGACGCATCTACTCGAGATCGCCGACGTCGAGCTGCTGGCGATCGACAGCGACGAATCGCGGCTGCCGCGGCTGCGGGCCAATCTGCAGCGCCTGCGCCTCGCCGGGGAGCGCGTGCGCATCGTGGCTGCCGACGCATCGCGCCCCGCCGCCTGGCACGACGGCAAGCCCTTCGACCGCATCGTCGCCGACGTGCCCTGCACCGCGTCCGGCGTCGTGCGCCGTCATCCCGACGGCAAGTGGCTGCGCCGCGAGGAGGACGTGCCAAGGCTCGCCCGCGAGCAACGGCGCATCCTCGACGCGCTCTGGCCGCTCCTCGCGCGGGGCGGGCGGATGCTGTATGCAACCTGCTCGCTCTTCGCGGAGGAGAACGACACGCAGGCCGAAGCGTTCCTCGCGCGCCATCCGGATGCGTTGCGGGAATCCACCAGCTTTCCGCCCGAAGCCGTTGCCCGCGGCGGGCAACTCTTGCCTTCATCGCCCGCCGCGGTCCACAATCAGGATGGCTTTTTCTACGCCCTGTTCGTGAAGCGCTGATCCGGGCTCGCCGTGGACCGGAGGCGGAGATTACGTCGCGTCAAGGCGCAGCCGACGGGCGCGCCCGCGGCGCGCGAATTCCGGCCGGCCGGCCCGCGCGCTCCTCTCCACGCCATGTTTCCCGTGCCTCTCACTGCCCCAGCGGTCGACCGAAGATTCGTGCCGCGCCGCGGCACAGTCGGCGTCCGGCGGCGGCATGTTCTCGCGGCTCTCGCCGTTTGCCTGCTCGCGCTGGGCGTTGCCCTTAACGCGGCCGCGGACACGATTCTGCTGCGCTTGGCCGAGCTGCGCGCCGACGAGGAGGGCTACGCGCTCACCGCCGAGTTCGACCTCACGATCAATGCCACGCTCGAGGAGGCGCTGGAGAAGGGCCTGCCGCTCTATTTCGTGCTCGAGTTCGAGCTTGTACGTCCCCGCTGGTACTGGCTGGACGAGAAGACGATCAGCAGCGCCACCACGTACCGCGTCACCTGGGACGCGCTGACGCGCAACTACAAGGTATCGAGCGGCTTGCTGCGGCAGACGTTCAATACGCTGGAGGAAGTGCAGCGGTTCCTGTCGCGGGTGAACGGCCGGCTGGTGGCCCGCCGCGATCAGCTCGTCCCCGGCGTGCGCTACGAGGCGGCCGTGCGCCTGCTGCTGGACGGCAACCAGCTGCCAAAACCGTTCCAGGTGAGCGCGCTCACCTCGCGCGAGTGGTCGCTGCAATCCGACTGGTACCGCTGGAGCTACACGCCGTGACCGGACTGTTCCCGTCGCGGGCCGTCCGCTGGCTGCTGCTGATCTTCGCCTGTCTCGCGGCGATCTCGCTGTTCCTGCTCGCGACCGCCTCGGCCAACACCAGCCTGTTCGCCCACCGCTACGACCTGCTGCTGCTGCTCAACACCGTGCTGGTCGTGCTGCTGATGGCGCTCGTCGGCTACCAGATGTGGCGACTTCGGCGCAGCCTCAAGCGCGGCGTGTTCGGCTCGCGGCTCGCACTGCGCCTGGTGCTGTTGTTCTCGCTGGTCGCCGTGCTGCCCGGCGCGCTCGTCTACGCGGTCTCGGTCCAGTTCCTTGGCAAGAGCATCGAGAGCTGGTTCGACGTGCGCGTCGACCGGGCCCTCGAAGGCGGGCTCAACCTGGGGCGCAACGCGCTCGACTACCTGCTGAAAGAGACCGCCAACAAGGCAGGCCAGATCGCGATCACGCTCGCGGAGGAGGGGGCGGCGAGCCTGCCGACGCGCCTGTCCCGCATCGCCGATCAGAGCGGCGTCGCCGAGGCGGCGCTGTTCACGTCCTCGGGTGCCGTGCTCGCCGTCGCGGGAGTCGCCGCCTCGCGGGCCACGCCGGAGCCGCCGCCGCCGCAGGCCCTGCGCCGCGCCCGGCTGCAGCAGAGCTTTTCGGCGATCGAACAGGGTCCGGAGGGCACGCTGCTGCTGCGCGTGGTCGTGCCGGTGAACACCGACGATCGCCTCGAGCCGCTGCGCCTGCTGCAGGTCGTCGAGCCGGTGCCGCGGAGTCTCGCGCAGGACGCCGAGAAGGTCCAGGCCGGCTGGCGCGACTATCAGGAGATCTCCTTCTCGCGGCAATCGCTGAAGAAACTCTACGCGCTGACGCTGACGCTGACGCTACTGCTCGCGCTCACCTCGGCGCTGGGCCTCGCCGTCGTATTGTCGGAGCGGTTCGCCGAGCCGCTCGGCCTGCTCGCGGAAGGGACGCGCGCCGTGGCGCAGGGGGATTTCACGCGCCGCCAGCCGGTCACCTCGCGCGACGAGCTCGGCGTGCTCACCGAGTCGTTCAACACGATGACGCAGCAACTCGCCGACGCGCACGTGAAGGCGGAGGAGTCGATGCGGGCGACGGAAACGACGCGCGCCTACCTCGAGAGCATCCTGGGCAACCTGTCGGCGGGCGTGCTCGCGTTCGATGACCGGCTGTGCCTGCGCACGGCGAACGCCAGCGCCGCGGTCATCCTGCAGCAGCCGCTCGCGGATCTCGCCGGCGCTGCGCTGACCGATTGGGCGCGCGCGCTGCCGGCGCTGCGTGCGTTCGCCGATCTCGTGCACGAGGGCTTTCGCGCGAGCCCCGGCGGGCAGTGGCAACGGCAGGCGGAGATCGTCGTGGCAAACGTGACGCGCACGCTGCTGCTGCGCGGCTCGCAGTTGCCGGTCCTGCCGGTCGCCGGCTACGTCGTGGTGTTCGACGACGTCACCGACCTCGCCCAGGCGCAGCGCAACGCAGCGTGGGGCGAGGTCGCACGGCGTCTCGCGCACGAAATCAAGAACCCGCTGACTCCGATCCAGCTCTCCGCCGAGCGGCTGGAGTTGAAGCTCGTCCCGAAGCTCGAACCCGCGGACCAGGAGACGCTGCGTCGGGGTGCTGGCACGATCGTGGCGCAGGTGGCGGCGATGAAGCACATGGTCGACGACTTCGCCGTCTACGCGCGCCAGCCGCGGCCGGGCCAGATGCAACCGGTGGACCTGGGTGCCCTCTTGCAGGACGTGCTCGCGCTGTACGAGAATCTGCGTCCGCACGTGGTGCTTTCGCTCCCCGCCGCACCGCTGGCCGTGCAGGGCGAGCCGACCCGCCTGCGCCAGGTGCTCCACAACCTCTTGCAGAACGCCATCGATGCCCAAGCAGACAGCGCCGCGCCGCGCTTCGAGATCTCCCTCGCCCCCCGCGCGGATTGCGCCGTGCTCACGTTCGCCGATGCGGGGCCGGGCTTTCCCGAGGACGTGCTCCACCGGGCCTTCGAGCCCTACGTGACCACCAAGGCAAAAGGCACGGGGCTCGGCCTTGCGATCGTGAAGAAGATCATCGAGGAGCATCACGGTCGCGTCGAGCTCGCGAACCGGGCGCCGCACGGCGCCCAGGTCACGCTGATTTTGCGCAGCGTCGACGCCGGGGGCGTAGCATAGAGGCTCCATGACGCCCGCCAAGGAAATATTGATCGTCGACGACGAAGTGGGCATCCGCGAGCTGCTGTCCGAGATCCTGCAGGACGAAGGCTACCGCGTGAGCCTCGCCGAGAACGCGACCGAAGCGCGCGCCTACCGGTCCCGCCAGCAGCCCTCGCTGGTGTTGCTCGACATCTGGATGCCCGATACCGACGGGGTGACGCTGTTGCGGGAATGGGCGGCGGCCGGCTTGCTCACGATGCCGGTCGTGATGATGTCCGGCCACGGGACCATCGAGACCGCCGTCGAGGCGACCAAGATCGGCGCGTACGACTATCTCGAGAAGCCGATCGGCCTGCAGAAGCTGCTCGGCGCGGTCACACGCGCGCTCAAGGTCGCGATGGCCCGCGAGCCGCGGCACGTGTCGCTGGCCGCGCTCGGCTCGGCGGCGGCGGTGCGCGATACCGAGCGCGCGCTCGAGCGGCTCATCGCGGCGCGCCGGCCGATCCTGATTGTGGGCGAGCCAGGGACCGGGCACGACACGGCTGCCCGCGCGCTGCAGCTCCCGGACGCACCCTGCGTCACGCTGACGAGCGGCGCGCGCCTGGTCACCAATCCGCTCGGCGTGCTCGAGGAGGCGCACGACGGAATCCTCTATTGCATCGAGATCGGGCAGTACACCAAGGCGGAGCAGAAGGGGCTGGGCTTTCTCCTGCCGAAGCTCGAGCGTGCCAACGTAACGCTCGTTTGCACCAGCGCGGAAACGCTGGGCAATCTCGCGAGCGAAGGCCGCTTCGACGCGGCGTTGCTTTCCGCGCTGTCGGTCGGCGCCGTCATGCTGCCGCCGCTGCGCGTCCGCCGGGACGACATCCCGTTGCTGATCGAGCGGTTCTGGGGCGACATCGCCTCGCAGCACGCCAACGCGAACCAGGCAATGGCACGCACGCTGTCGACGATCGAGCCGGCGGCGCTTGCCGCGCTGACGCAGGCGCACTGGCCGGGCAACATCGACCATCTGCAGAGCATCGTGGTCAACCTCGCGCTCACCCCGGGCGCAGGCGGGATCACGACCGAGCACGTCAAGCGCCTCCTGGGCGAGAGCGCGCCGCCCGCGCAGATCGTTTCGCCGGAGATCACCGCGCGCTTCTTCGAGATGCCGCTGCGCGAGGCGCGCGAGGCGTTCGAGCGCATCTACTTCGAGCAGCTGCTCGGCCGCGAGCAGAGCAACATGAGCCGTGTCGCGGAGAAGGCGGGGCTCGAGCGCACGCACCTCTACCGCAAGCTCAAGCAGCTCAGCATCCGCTTCGCACGACGCGGCGAGGACGCCGGCGGCTGATCCGCGCGCGGCGCAGGACGTTCCGGATGACCACGGATGCGGCAGACCGCAGGCGCATGGCACCGCTCGTCGTCGGCGCCATCGGTGTGGTCTTCGGCGACATCGGCACCTCGCCGCTGTACGCGCTGCGCGTCGCGTTCTCGGGCGAGCACGGGCTGCCGGTGACCCCCGACAACATCTTCGGCTTGTTGTCGCTGCTGTTCTGGGCGCTGATCGTCGTCGTCACGCTCAAGTACGTGACGCTGATCATGCGTGCCGACAATCGCGGCGAAGGCGGAATCCTCGCGCTCACGGCGCTCGTCTCGCGCGGGCTGCCCGCCCAGTCGCGCATCCGCTGGTGGCTGGTCGGGCTCGGCATCTTCGGCTCGGCGATGTTCTACGGCGACGGAATGATCACGCCCGCGGTGTCGGTGCTTGGTGCGGTCGAGGGGCTCGAGGTGCTCTCGCCGCTGTTCCACCCGTTCATCGTCCCGCTGGCGCTGGGAATACTGATCGGGCTGTTCCTGATCCAGCGCCACGGCACCGCGTCGGTAGGCGCGTTCTTCGGGCCGGTGTGCCTGGCCTGGTTCGCGGTCCTGGCGGTGCTCGGCGTCCATCAGCTCGGCCGCGAACCCGCGATCCTCGCGGCGCTATCGCCCTCGCACGCCATCCACTTCATGCTGGCGCACCCGCTGGCGACGTTCTTCTCGCTGGGCGCGGTCGTGCTCGCGGTGACCGGTACCGAGGCGCTGTACGCCGACATGGGTCACTTCGGCGTCGGTCCGATACGGCGGGCCTGGTTCTTCATCGTGCTGCCGGCGCTGGTGCTGAACTACTTCGGCCAGGGCGCGCTGCTCCTCGCCGATCCCGCCGCCGTCAGGAACCCGTTCTACCTGATGGCGCCGCAATGGATGGTGCTGCCGCTGGTCGTCCTCGCCACCATGGCGGCGGTGATCGCGTCGCAGGCCGTCATCAGCGGCGCCTTCTCCCTGACGCGGCAGGCGATCCAGATGGGGTACTGCCCGCGGCTCAAGATCCTGCACACTTCGGAGCGCGAGATCGGGCAGATCTACGTTCCCTTCATCAACTGGACGCTCTTCGTCGCGATCACGCTGCTGGTGCTCGGGTTCCGGCGCGCGGACAACCTCGCGGCCGCGTACGGTATCGCGGTGACGATGGCGATGCTCATCGACTCCCTGCTGATCTACGTCGTGATGCGCCGGGTCTGGGATTGGTCGCGCGTGGTCTCCGCGCTGATCGTCGTGCCGCTGCTTGCGATCGATGGCGCGCTGCTTTCGGCGAACCTGATCAAGATCCCGGAGGGAGGCTGGTTTCCGCTCCTGATCGGTGCCGTCGTGTTCGGGTTGCTGACGACGTGGAAGAGGGGCCGGATGGCGCTGATGGAACGCCTGGCCGAGGATTCGATGCCTGTCGACCTCTTCATCGACAGCATCGGCACCCATCCTCCGCCGCGCGTCCCCGGAACCGCGGTGTTCCTCACGTCGTCGCCCGACCGCGTGCCGCACTCGCTGCTGCACAACCTGAAGCACAACAAGGTGCTGCACGATCGCGTCGTGTTCCTGACCGTGGTCACGCGTGACATTCCCCGGGTGCCGCAGGAGGAGCGGGAGAGGGTCCGACACCTGGGTTGCCAGTTCTGGCAGCTGGAGGTTTTCTACGGATTCACCGAGGACCCGGACCTGCCGGCGCTGCTCGAGACCCCGGGGCGGGACCTGCTGCAGTTCGACATGATGGACACGTCGTTCTTCGTCTCGCGCGAAACGCTCATCGCCACCCGGCGCAAAGGCATGGCGGTGTGGCGCGAGGCGCTCTTCGTCGCGATGGCGAAGATGGCGGTCAAGGCGTCGGACTTCTTCCGAATTCCGACCAACCGCGTGGTGGAGTTGGGCACGCAGGTCGAAATCTAGCAGCCCGCCGCTGCCCGGGTGGGTGGCGCGACTGCGGCACCCCCCCTCAACTGCACCGGCGGAATCCTCCCGGCGGCCTCGTGCCCCGCGACCGCGACGCTTCAGGCCGCCGCGCCCAGCTGCGAGCGCATCGTCTTCATCGCCTTGACCTCGAGCTGGCGAATGCGCTCGGCCGACACGCCGTACTCGTCTGCGAGATCCTGCAGCGTCGCGGGATCGTCCTCCCGCAGCCAGCGCGCTTCGATGATGCGGCGGCTGCGGTCGTCGAGCTTGGCGAGGGCGGTCGACAGGCCTTGGCTGCGCTGCATCGCGGTCTGTCGGCGCTCCAGGATCTGCGCGGGCTCGTCCTCGGCGTCGGTGAGCCAGGCGATCGGGCCCATCGCGTCGCCGTTCTCGTCGGGCTGCGGGTCGAGCACGACGTCGCGACCCGACAGCCGCGTTTCCATCTCGACGACTTCCTCGGGCTTGACCCCCAGGTCCTTGGCGATCGCGCGCGCCTCCGACGGCGTGAGGGCGGCGCTCGAACGCTTCATGCCTCGGAGGTTGAAGAAGAGCTTGCGCTGCGCTTTCGTCGTGGCGACTTTGACCAGCCGCCAGTTGCGCAGGATGTACTCGTGGATTTCGGCCTTGATCCAGTGCAGCGCAAACGACACCAGGCGCACGCCGCGCTCAGGGTCGAAGCGGCGGACCGCCTTCATCAACCCCACGTTCCCTTCCTGGATCAGGTCGGCCTGGGGCAACCCGTAGCCCAGGTAGTTGCGGCTGACCGCGACCACCAGGCGCAGGTGCGACAGCACGAGTTCGCGCGCGGCGGACAGGTCGTTATCGCGAACCAGGCGCCGCCCGAGCGCGACCTCCTGTTCGGGAGACAGCAGCGGAAATCGATTCACCGCCTGGATGTAGTGATCGAGACTACCCAGCGACGCAGGCGTCGGGAAGGTGAGGGCGGTTCCGGTCATGGTCGACTTTACTCCTTCAGGTCGGGCTGGCGCCGGAAACTGGACACTGCACGGTTTTCGGCTCCACCAAGCCCATTCTAGCACTCGCGCGATGAGAGTGCTAAGCGGACCAGAAGTTCCTGATAACGCGCGTCGGCTAAGCTGCTTCGCCCGGCGGCTGCGGAAGCAACGCCTCAACTGCGCGTCGATCGCCCAGGGCCAAGATGCTCCAAGACCGACAACCACGCGCCGAGCCAACCAAGACTGGCCGAGACAATAACCGCAGTAAGCGCTAACTCCCAAGGGACGTTGGCAATCCGGCCGGGCGCCGACAGCGCGGCCGATCCGCCGGGAAAGCCCCGCACGAGCATGGCGACGAATCCCGACGCGAGGCCGACGGACAGCAGTCCGGCGGCGATGCCCTGCAGCACGCCGTAATGCAGGAAGGGGCGCCGCAGCCACGCCCGGGTTGCCCCGAACAGGGCCGCCACCTCGAGCTCGGCCGCGCGAGTCAACACTTGCAAGCGAATCGTGTTGAAGGTCACGGCGACGACCGCGACCCCGAGCATCGCCGCCAGTGCGAGCGTCAGTACCCGCACCGTGTCGAGGATCTGTTCCAGCCGTTCGATCCAGGCGCTGTCCACCTGCACCGACGCCACGCCCGGAAGGCGGAGAAGTTCGGCCTGCATTGCATCGACGGCAGCATGGCCCGGGTCGACCGGAGTGACCACGATCGTGTCCGGCAGCGGATTGCCGGGCAGTCCGGCCAGGAGGTCCCGCACGCCCTCGGTCGCCTGCAACTCGGCGAGCGCCTGCTCCTTGGTGATGAGGCGCAGCCGCTTGACCGTGGGGCGGCTCCTGAGCGTCTTCTCCAGCGCCTGCCGATCGCGCACCGTAGCCTCGGGAAGGAGAAACACCGAGATCTGCGGGTCCGCGTCGAACTGCGCTGCAACCCGCGCCAGGCCCGCGGCGACGACGAATCCGACCAATGGCAGCGCGAGCGCGAGCGCCAGCACGCCAACCGAGAGGGCGGCGGCGAACGGCGCCCGCCTCGCCCGTGCCAGCGCGTCCCCCAGCGCCGCGCCGTGCGCGTGCAGCCAGGCGTTCACCCGACGACCCGCCCCTTTGCGAGCGCGATGCTCCGGGCCGGATACCGAGCCATCAGTGCCGCATCGTGCGTCGCCAGCACCACGGTGACCCCGACGTCGTGAAAGGCGCGGAAGAGCTCGATGATCACGCTGGCGTAATCCGCGTCCAGGTTTGCCGTCGGCTCGTCGCCGAGCAGCAGCACCGGGCGATTGACCACCGCCCGCGCGATGCAGACGCGCTGTTGCTCGCCGCCGGACAGCGCGACGGGATTCGTCCGTTCGCGATCGAGCAGCCCCACCCGGTCGAGCGCGGCGCGGACGCGCTTGGCCGCCTCGCGCGGCGGCACGCCGGCGACGGCAAGCGGCAGCATCACGTTGTCGAACACCGTCCGATCGAAGAGGAGCCGCTGCTCCTGCAGCACGAGCCCGAGGTTGCGGCGCAGAAAAGGCACGGCCGCCGCGGCAAGACGTCCGACGTCTTGCTCGTTGACGAGCACGGTGCCCGAGGTCGGCCGCTCGACCGCCGCCAGAAGGCGGAACACGGTGCTCTTGCCAGCACCCGAATGCCCGGTCAGGTAGACGAACTCCCCGGCAGCGATGTCGAAACTCGCGTTGTCCAGGGCGGCGTGCGCACCGGTCACGCCGCCCGGATAGCGTTTGCTCACGTTCGCGAAGCTGATGCTGGCGGCCATCGGGCGTGCTCCACCGCTCCCTTGCCGAATCCTATGAGAGAAACCGATCGAGCGAAACCCCGAGACGGCGCAACGCCGATGACGACCCGCCTACGCCGCCCGTCAACCCCGCGCCACGGCCCTCGACGCGTCAGGAGCGTGCAGAGGGCTCTGCTGCGCGGGCGGCTCGGCGTCGGCGCACTCTCCCCTGCTCGGCGGTCGACGGGTTACGTCTCGCCGTTCGCTCACGCGCACTGCCCTTGCGCTCGCGCCGGATTCCTCACCGGCTTTCAGTCCGGCCTTCAGTCGAACAGCGCGTCGACGAACTCGCTGACGACGAACGGCCTCAAGTCGTCGACGCCCTCGCCGACGCCGACGAAGCGCAGCGGCACCGGATGCTGTTTGGCGATGGCGGCGACCACGCCGCCCTTGGCGCTGCCGTCGAGCTTGGTCAGCACGAGGCCGGTGAGCGAGAGCGCCTGGTCGAAGGCCTTGACCTGCGCGAGGCCGTTCTGGCCGGTGTTGGCGTCGAGGACGAGCAGGGTCTCGTGCGGCGCCGTCGGCTCGGCCTTCTGGATCACACGGCGCACCTTGCGGATCTCGTCCATCAGGTTGAGCTGGGTCGGCAGACGACCGGCGGTGTCGGCGAGCACGACGTCGATGCCCCGGGCGCGCGCCGCCGCGATGGCGTCGAACATCACGGCGCCGGGGTCGCCGCCGTCCTGCGCAATGACTGCGACGTTGTTGCGCTCTCCCCAGACCGCGAGCTGCTCGCGCGCCGCCGCGCGAAAGGTGTCGCCCGCGGCCAGAAGCACCGACAAACCCTGCTCCTGGAAATGCTTGGCAAGCTTGCCGATCGACGTCGTCTTGCCGGCGCCGTTGACGCCTGCAAGCATGATGACGAACGGCCGCGCCGCCGTGACGACGAGCGGTTTCTCGAGCGGTGCCAGGAGCTCGCCCAGCGCCGCCTTCAGCATGGCCTTGGGGTCGCCTTCCCCGCCGGCGGCCTTCCATTGCCGGCGCAGGTCGTCGAGCAGATGGGCGGTGCCGGGCACCCCGACATCCGCGGTGAGCAGCGCGGTCTCAAGCTCCTCCAGCGTTTCCTCGTCGAGCGCCTTGCGGCTGAACGCGCTGCCAAGCGTTTCGGAAAACCTCTCCCGCGACTTCGCAAGCCCGGCCCGCAGCCGCTCTGCCCAGGAAGGCTTGTTCGCGGCTTCCGGAGTCGAAGGGGAAGCGTTCGCGACCTCCCCGGGGAGCGCTGCGGGCGCGTCGGGCGTCTCGGCGGTCTTGCGTTTGAAGAGATCGAGCATCCGGACGGTGGGTAGGTGGGCTTGCCGCGGGGCCCCTGTAGCAGGGGGATGCAAAGCTATAATCTTAACTCGCGACGGCGCGCCGCTCCCAGCGTCGGCGCCGCGCGAAGCCGCTGATTCGCTTGCGTCCCCCAATCTCGCCGCCGCCGATTCGGTTCCGTGCCCGCTGCCCGCGCCAATCGCGTCCGCGTCATCGGAGGGGCCTTGCGCGGTCGCGTCGTGCGCTTTCCAGCCCTGCCCGGACTGCGACCGACGCCGGATCGCGTGCGCGAGACCCTCTTCAACTGGCTGGGCCAACAGCTGTCGGGCCGGCGCTGCCTCGAGCTGTACACAGGCAGCGGTGCGCTGTCGCTCGAGGCCGCCTCGCGCGGGGCGGCGCTGGTCGTGGCGAGCGACCGGAATCCGGCGCTGGTCGAGGCGTTGCGTGCGAACGCCCGCCTGCTCGGCGCCGACTCCGTCGAGACTGCGGTCGCAGACGCGAGGTGGCGGCTCGCCGAGGAGCGGCGACAGTTCGACGTGATCTTCCTCGACCCGCCGTTCGACGACGACCCCTGGGTCTGGCTGCTTCCCGCGTGCCTCGCGCGGCTTGCACCCGAGGGCCGGATCTTCGCCGAAGCGAGCCGCTGGCTGGACCCGCCGCCCGGGCTGCGACTGTCGCGCCGCGACCGGGCGGGGCGGGTGCACTACCATCTGTTCGCGCCGGACGCTTCGCCGCCACGCTGAGGGGCCGCGCCGCCGAACGTCTTCCGCGGTGCCGCTTCCGAATCGCGCCGCGCTCATGTGTACACTCCGGGTTCGCGGACTCCCCACGGCCTGCTCTGTGTTCGTCGCATCATCCCCGATCACCCCTTTCGGACTTCGCCGATGCTCAAAGTCGTCTATCCCGGGACCTTCGATCCCTTCACCCGCGGGCACGAGGACCTCACCCGGCGCGCGGCCAGGCTGTTCGATCAGGTGATCGTCGGCGTGGCCGCCAGCCGGTCCAAGCAGCCGTTCTTCTCGACCGAGGATCGGGTCACGATGGCCCGCGAGGTTCTGGCGCCGTACGCGAACGTCGAGGTGGTGCCTTTCTCGATCCTGCTGATGGACTTCGTTCACGCGCAGGGCGCGCAGGTGATCCTGCGCGGGTTGCGCGCGGCGTCCGATTTCGAGTACGAGTTCCAGATGGCGGGAATGAACCGCAACCTCCATCCCGAGGTCGAAACGTTGTTCCTGACCCCCGGGGAGCAGTACATGTTCATCTCGGCGACGATCGTGCGCGAGATCGCGAAGTTCGGCGGCGACGTCTCGCCGTTCGTCCACCCGCGGGTCTACGAGCGGCTCAAGGCCAAGGTCCGCGAACGGGCGGGTTGAACGAAGTGGCGGCGGCGCGACCAACTCCTTCACGCCTGAAAGGAGCATCGCGATGGCACTCATGATCACCGACGAATGCATCAACTGCGACGTCTGCGAGCCCGAGTGCCCGAACGACGCGATCTCGCAGGGCCCGGAGATCTACGTCATCGATCCCGACAGGTGCACGGAATGCATCGGGCATTTCGACACCCCGCAGTGCGTCGAGGTTTGCCCGGTCGATTGCATTCCCGTCGATCCCGATCGGATCGAGTCGAAGGAGGCGCTGCAGAGGAAGTACCAGGGCCTCATGGCGCGCCGAAACGAACCGGCGCCGGCACCGCCTCAGGCGCGCTGACGCCCGGGAACCCGCCGCCTCTGTGTCGCCGGCCGGGTTGGCGGGGTCCGCCCCTCGGCTACTCGCGGGCGAGGTGCGTCGCCTCGCGCGCGGTGGCCTCTTCCCGATCTCCTACCCGTTCGCCGCGCGTGGCAGCGGCTCCGCGTCGTAGATCGCCATCGCGATCGCCGAGAGCGCGCGGTCCAGCGCGGCGATGTCGGCCGCAACCGTCTCGTCCTGCTGCTCGAGCTCGCCCACGCGCACCTCGAGCTCACCGCTCGCGCCCTGGATGCGACGGATGCTGTCGAGCCGCCGGCGCAGCTGCAAGTGATGCTCGCGGACCTGGGTCTCGAACGGCGCCATCACGAGCCTCAGCCAGCCTTCGGCGTCGCGGTTGGCGACGCCGTACACGTGCTTGGCCCGCGAGGCGACGGTCTCGAAGAACCGCTTCATCAACGCGAACTTCGCCTTGCTCACCATGTTCCAGAGCGTGTTGAAGTGCGTGTTGTACGCGCGCTCCAGGCGATCGATCTCCTTGAGGTACTTGAGCATCGAGAACGGCGGCGGGGAATAGCGTTCCAGGCCTTGCTCCTCGGACCAGCGCGCGTACATCGCGCGCAGCATGTCGTCGATTTCCGTGACCTGGTGCGCCGCCTGCCCGAAGTCGTTGCGCAACGTGGCGAAGAAGTCGCCCATGGCCTGCCGCATGCCCCTGGTGAACGGGCTTTGCTCGATTTCCCGGCGCGTGGCGGCGGCGTTCGTCCGCAGCGCCTCGAGCCCGATGCAGTCGAGCAGGCGGTTCGAGTGCTCGGCGAAAACGGACCGTAGCGCCGTCTGCCGGGCGAGCCCCCGTTCGAAGGCGGCCTTCTCCCCGCGCACGCGGTCCATCATGTGCTGGACCACGTCCTGGTTCTTCCCGCGCAGCGCGCGCAGCTCCGCGAGCTGTTCGGCGATTCCGGCCTGGCGCGCGTCGAGCAGAGCCCGGGCCCGTGCCGCAAGCGTGGTGACCTCGGCGAGCGCGGCCGCTCCGACGATGTCCCGCTTGGCGGGAATGAGGCGCCCGGACAGCGCCTGCTCGAGCTCGGGGAGGCGGCTTTGTGCGAGCAGCAGGTCGTCGCCGTTGACCTTGGCGAGCAGCCCCTTCTGGGCCGAGACCGGGTAGACCTGCCCGGCATCGACTCCGAGGAGACTTGCCGAGTTCTCGACCTGCCGGGCGATCTCCGCATCGACCGCCGCCGGCGCCTTCATCCCGTCCCAGAGACCGTCGATCTTGTTGAGCACCACCAGCCGCCCCGCCTTGCGCGCGTCGTCGTCGCCCGCAAGGTGCTGATTCCACACATCGAGGTCGCTTCGCGTAACACCGGCGTCGGCCGCCAGGATGAACAGCACCGCGTGCGCGTTGGGCAGCAGCGAAAGGGTGAGTTCGGGCTCGGTGCCCACGGCGTTGAGACCGGGCGTGTCGAGTATCACCAGCCCCTGTTGCAGCAGCGGGTGGGGGAAGTTGATGATCGCGTGCCGCCAGCAGGGCACCTCGACCTCGGGCTCGCCTTCGGCCGGCGGCGGCGCGCCTTCGTCCGCGTCATCGGCAAGTCCGTAGCGGCGCGCCTCGGCGACGGGGACCGTCTTGACCTTCGAAACCTGCGCGAGCGCCGCGCTCAGTTGCGCGGGTGAGGACAGGTCCAGCGGGTGGCACACCCACTCGTCGGGGTACGCCTTGAACTCGCTCACCGTGGCGTCGCGGGCGCGCGTCTCGATCGGCAGGAGGCGAATCGAAGGCGGAAGGTCGGGGTCGTGGAGCAACTCGGTCGGGCACATCGTCGTGCGCCCTGCGGCCGAGGGCAGGAGGCGCTGCCCGAAATCGGCGAAGAAGATGGCGTTGATCAGCTCCGACTTGCCGCGCGAGAACTCCGCGACGAAGGCGACGACGAGCTGGTCGTGCTGCAGACGTTCCTTGATCTGCTGCACCTTGAGATCGACCTGCGGGTCCGCGAGCCCGGCTTCGGCAAGCCATTCGTGCAGGCTCGTGATCGAAGCGCTCAAGCGCCGTCGCCAATCGGCGTAAGCTTCGAAACGCGCGGCGAGTTCACGCGTCTGGCTGAAACGGCGGTTTTCGTTGGGCGTCATGGGTGGAGGTCACGAGGGCGGGCATCGTGACCCAAGCACGCGTTGTGCCAAGGACGGGCGGACCTGTGGGGGAGCCGCGTCAGCGCTGGCAACGCGGGCAGTAGTAACTCGCTCGCCCGCCTTGCCGAATCGACCGGACCGGGGTCCCGCAGACGCGGCAGGGCTCGCCGCCGCGGCCGTACACGAAGTAGTCTAGCTGGAAATAGCCCGGTGCGCCGTCGCTGTCGACGTAATCGCGCAAGGTCGAACCGCCCTTGGCGATGGCTTCCGACAGCGTGGCCCGGACTTCGTCGACGAGGCGTGAAAGCCGCACGCGCGTGACCCGGTGGGCACCGATCGTCGGGCGAATGCCAGCACGGAATAGCGACTCGTTGGCATAGATATTGCCAACGCCCACGACGAGGTGGTTGTCCATCAACGCGAGCTTGATCGCCGCACGGCGGCGCTTTGTGACGCCGGCAAGATAATCGCCGTCGAACGCGGGATCGAACGGTTCGGGTCCGAGCCGGGCGAGCAGCGGGTGCCGCTCGACGGGCGCGCGTGCGAGCAGCACGGCGCCGAAACGCCGCGGGTCGTGGTAGCGCAGCGTGGTTCCCGTGTCGAGCACGATGTCGACGTGGTCGTGCGGTCTTCGGCGCGGGGCGCGACGGAAAACCCGCAGGCTGCCGGTCATGCCCAGGTGCACGATCAGCGCGTCGGCGCCGAGCCGGAACAGCAGGTACTTGCTGCGCCGGTCGACGGCGTCGATCCGCCGGTTCGCGACCTCGTCCGGCAGCGAGGCGGGAACCCGCCAGCGCAAACGCGGGTCGTATACTTGCAATTCGGCGATGCGGTGCCCGACGGCGTGCGGCAGCAGGCCGCGCAGTGTAGTTTCGACTTCCGGGAGTTCGGGCATGGGTCGCACGGTACGCCCGAAGGAAGCCTTGGCGGCGGGCGGGTTTGTCGTCCCTGGGAATATAACCTAACATCGGGGCCGCTCCGGACGCTCGCGTTTGGGCCGGGTCCGAAGGCAGCCGGCCGCGGCCCGGACGAACCGTCTTCACGCGTACCGACCGAGGGCGAGGCCGCCGCGCGTGCGCCCGGCACCGATCTCCCTGTGACGTTTTCCCTGCAAGGGTCACTGGACCGTCGCGATGACCAAGCACCGTCGCCGCATCCTCATCGTCACGCTGGTGGCCGCGTTCGCCGCGGCCCGAGCCGTTGCCGAGTCTGCCGCGCCGGCGGACGAGTCCTCGCCCCAGGTCGCACTGGCGGCGGCGCCCCGCAAGGAACTGACACCGCAGCTCATCTACCGCCTGCTCATCGGCGACGTTGCGCTGCAGCGCGGCGAATACACCATCGCGGCCCGCGCCTACTACGAGGCCGCACGCGAGACCGGCGACGCGTCGCTCGCGCGGCGCGCCACCGAGATCGCGCTCGCCTCGCGGCAGCGCGCGATCGCCCTCGAGGCCGCCAGGCAATGGGCAAAGCTCGATCCCGGTGCCGAGCGTGCGCGGCAACTGGTGACGGCGCTGTCGGCCGGCAACGCGAATCGCGCGATCGAGGCGCTCGCCGGGGGAGGCGCCACCCAGGCCGAAGTCGAGCGCGCGCTGGCTGCCGCGGCTGCCTCGCCGGACGCCCTGGCTGCGGCGTTCCTGGAACTCTCGCAGCTGTTCGCCCACGAAACCGACAAGGCGGCGGTGTTCCGCACCGTGCGCGACCTCGCGCAACCGTACCCCAACGTCGCCGAGGCCCACTTCGCGGTGGCGCTGGCAGGCTACGCGACGGGGCTGTCCGAACTCAGCGTTGCCAGCGCCTCGCGCCAGGCGGTCGAGCGCGCGCTCCTGCTGAAGCCGGGATGGGAGCGCGCCGTCCTGCTCAAGGCCGAGATCCTGAGCGCGGAGTCGCCCGACGTCGCGATCGCCTATCTGCGGGACTACCTGCAGGCAAACCCGGCGTCGAGGCCGGCGGCAGGCGCCCTGGCGCAGATCTACATCGGCCAGAAACGCTACGGCGAGGCGCGGTCGGTGTTCGAGGCACTCTGGGCTACCGACAAGGGAAATCGGGACGTCCAGTTCGGCCTTGCCGCGCTCGCGATGCAGATGAAGGACTGGAGCGCCGCCGAAGCGCTCTTCCAGGACCTCAAGCGCGCCGACTACGGCGAGGCCGGTGTCGTCGATACCTACCTTGCGCAGATCGCCGAGGAAGCCGGGCGCTTTCAACTTGCCTACGAGCGCTATCTCGCGGTTCCCGAGAGCGAACGCGCCTGGCTCGCGAAGCTGCGCGCCGCGGCGATGCTCGGCAAGTTGCAGCGCGTCGACGAGGCGCGCCGCTACCTCGCCGACCTGCCGGCAGTGACGCTGGAGCAGCGCATCCAGGTGCGGCAGGCCGAGGCGCAGGTGCTGCGCGACGCCGGCGATTCGGCCGGCGCCTTGGTGGTGCTCGAAAAGGCGCTGACCGAGCACCCCGACGACCTCGACCTGCTCTACGACTCGGCGATGGTCGCCGAGAAGCTGGACCGTCTCGAACTCGTCGAAGCGCGGCTCAAGCGCGTCCTCGAGCTCAAGCCCGACAGCGCGCAGGCGCTCAATTCGCTGGGCTACACGCTCGTCGATCGCACCTCGCGCGTTGCCGAAGGCTACGCGCTGATCGAGCGCGCGCACAAGCTCGCGCCGAACGACCCCTTCATCCTCGACAGCATGGGGTGGGCGAACTTCAGATTGGGCCGCCTCGACGTGGCGGAGGATTACCTGCGCCGCGCGCTGGCGGAACGGCCCGACGCGGAGATCGCGGCGCACCTCGGCGAGGTCCTCTGGGTGAAGGGCGAGCACGACCGGGCACGCGAGGTGTGGCGCACGCAGCTCGAGGCGTCGCCGGACAGCACCGTCCTGCAGGAGACCATGCGCCGCCTGGTGCCCCCGCCCGAGCGGCAGTGACGGCGCCCATCGCGTCGCGCCCCTTGCCTCGTTCCGCGTCCCGCATCCAGCGCGCCTTCCCCCTCGGGTTCGCAGCGCTGTGGCTCGCCGCGTGCGCGAGCATCGAGCCTGCAGGTGACTCACCCGCAGCCCCGATCGTGCCGATCGCCGACGCGGTCTTCGCCATCGAGGGCCGGCTCTCGGCCAGGCGCGGTTCCGACGCCGTCGCGGCCGGATTCACGTGGTCGCACGATCCGCCGCGGGATGCGCTGGTGGTGACCTCGCCGCTGGGGCAGACGCTGGCGGAACTCGCGGGCGACACGGCCGAGGGACGGGTTCGCCTGGTCCTGGCCGACGGGCGCGGCGACGCGGCGGCCGACTGGACGGTACTCACCGAGCGGGCGCTCGGTTTCCCGCTGCCGGTGGGGGCGCTGGCTGCCTGGGTGCGCGGCGTGCCGCACGCCGCGAGCGCGTACTCGGTCGAAACCGACCGCAGCGGTCGCGCGGTCGTGCTGCGGCAGGACGGTTGGGAGATCGTCTACGGCTACGAGAAGGCGGACGAACGCCGGCCGGTGAGCCTGCGGCTTGCCGACGCCGCGACCGAGGTGCGGATCGTGATCGAGCGCTGGTTCTGAGCATGCAGTGCCCGCGTCGGCGCGGACGGGCTGTACTCGAACCCACCGCAAATTGCGATTTCCGGCCCTTGCCAGCCCGTGAACACGGGGCCTGCGCTTTGCATTCGCGCGCAGGGTCGCCGAGAATCGGCGCATGCATACGCTCACGGTGCCGGCGCCGGCAAAGCTCAACCTGTTCCTGCACGTGACCGGACGTCGGTCCGACGGCTACCACACGCTCGAGTCGCTGTTTGTCGCGCTGGACTTCGGCGACACCGTCACGCTAGCCCTGCGCGAGGACGGCATTGTCGCCCGCGTGAGCGAGCAACCCGGTCTTGCCGCCGAGGACGATCTTGCGGTGCGCGCGGCGCGTGCGCTGCAGCGGGCGACCGGGACCAAGCTCGGCGTCGACATCGCCGTCGTCAAGCGCACGCCGGCGGGGGGCGGCCTAGGGGGCGGGAGTTCCGATGCCGCGTCCGTACTGCTCGCGCTCAACCGGCTGTGGCGCCTCGCGCTTTCGCGTGACGTCCTCGCCCGGATCGCGGTCGGGCTCGGCGCCGATGTCCCCTTCTTCCTTTGCGGCACGCCGGCCATCGCGCGCGGCATCGGCGAAGCGCTGACGCCCGTCTCGTTGCCGGCGCTATGGGTGACCGTCTGGGTGCCGCCCGTGCACGTTCCGACGGCATCGGTATTCGCGGCGCCGGAATTGACACGAGACACGACGTCAGCGAAAATGGACGTCTTTTCCGAGGGTTATGGTCGGAACGATCTGCAGCCGGTCGCGGCGGCGCGGCATCCGGACATCGCGGTTGCGCTGGCGGCAATGAAAACGCAGGCGCCATCCGCGCGCATGACCGGGTCCGGTGCCTGCGTCTTCGGGTGTTTCGCATCGGCGCAGCACGCGCGTGCGGCGCTGGCGGCAAGACCGCCGGGCTGCGCCGGGTTCGTCGCCCGCACGCTGACCCGGCATCCGCTGGCGGATTTCGCCTGACCTTCGGAACGGGCCGCGGACCGCGCTCCGATTGCGTCCGCACGCGTTTCGTTTCTCCGCTGGGGAGTCGCCAAGTGGTAAGGCACCGGATTTTGATTCCGGCATTCGTAGGTTCGATCCCTACCTCCCCAGCCACCCGTTTCGGGGCGCAGCCCGCCCCGGTGCGCCGGCTGCCCGACGCTCCGCCAAGACGTCATGGCCTTTGAACGCATGAGAGTCTTCACGGGCAACGCGAACCCCAAGCTCGCCGAGGCGGTCTGCCGGCACCTCAACATCAGCCTCGGACGGGCGGTCGTCGGCCGCTTCTCCGACGGCGAGGTGATGGTCGAGTTGTTGGAGAACGTGCGTGGGCGCGACATCTTCGTGCTGCAGTCTACCTGCGCGCCGACCAACGACAACCTGATGGAGATCCTGGTAATGGTCGATGCGCTGAAGCGCGCGTCGGCGGGACGCATCACCGCGGCGATGCCGTACTTCGGCTACGCGCGGCAGGACCGCCGTCCGCGGTCGGCGCGGGTGCCGATCACCGCCAAGGTCGTCGCCGACTGCCTCACGACGGTGGGCGTCGACCGCGTGATGGTGATGGACCTGCACGCCGACCAGATCCAGGGCTTCTTCAACATCCCGGTCGACAACATCTACGCGACGCCGATCCTGCTGGGCGACCTGTGGAAACAGAACTACGACGACCTCCTGGTCGTGTCGCCCGACGTCGGCGGCGTGGTGCGCGCCCGCGCGATCGCCAAGCGGCTCGACTCGGAGCTCGCAATCATCGACAAGCGGCGCCCGCGCGCCAACGTCTCCGAGGTGATGAACATCATCGGCGACGTCAGCGGCCGCACCTGCGTCATCATGGACGACATCGTCGACACCGCGAACACGCTGTGCAAGGCGGCGACCGCGCTCAAGGAGCACGGCGCGCGCAAGGTGCTCGCCTATTGCACCCACCCGGTACTCTCCGGCGGCGCCGTCGCGCGGATCGCCGCGTCGGCGATCGACGAGATGGTCGTGACCGACACCATACCCCTGACCGACGACGCGCTTGCCTGCCCGCGAATCCGCCCGCTTTCCTGCGCGCAGCTGCTCGCGGAGACGATGACCCGGGTGTCGAACGAGGAATCGGTAAGCTCGCTGTTTACCGAGTGACCGCGGTCTCGAGAAGCGCGGCTTTCGCGCGGCGCGCGCCGGTCGCGGCCGGTGCGCAGCGCCGGCCGCGACCCTGCCTGTGGCGCCAGGCGCGTGCCTTGGCGGGCATCGCCTGCAATGCATTTGACTCGGTGCCGCCCGGCGCTTAGTATTGCCGCGCACCTAACGGGCGCACGCGTTCGCGCCAATTCCACAGCGAGGAGAAAAAGACGATGACCCAACGACCGCTGGTCGGCGCCATGGCTTTGGCCGTTGCGCTGATGTTCCCCACGGCACTGCAGGCAAGCCCCGAGGCAGCCAAACGCTGGATCGACCGGGAGTTCCAGCCTTCGACGCTGCCCAAGGATCAGCAGATGAAGGAGATGGAGTGGTTCATCAACGCAGCCAAGCCGCTCAAGGGTCTCGAGATCAACGTCCTTTCGGAGACGATCCCGACGCACGAGTACGAGGCCAAGGTGCTTGCGAAGGCGTTCGAAGAGATCACCGGCATCAAGGTCAATCACCAGCTGCTAGGCGAGGGTGAGGTCGTCCAGGCGGTGCAGACGCAGATGCAGACCAACCGCAACCTCTACGACGCCTACGTCAACGATTCGGACCTCATCGGCACGCACTCGCGGCTGCAGTCCGCGGTCAACCTCACGGACTGGATGGCCGGGGAAGGCAAGGACGTCACCAATCCGATGCTGGACGTGAAGGACTTCATCGGCATCTCGTTCACGACGGGTCCGGACGGCAAGATCTGGCAGCTGCCAGACCAGCAGTTCGCCAACCTGTACTGGTTCCGCTACGACTGGTTCCAGCGCCCCGATCTCAAGGCCAAGTTCAAGGCCAAGTACGGCTATGACCTCGGCGTGCCGGTCAACTGGAGCGCGTACGAGGACATCGCCGAATTCTTCTCGGTCGACGTGAAGGAGATCGACGGCAAGCGCATCTACGGCCACATGGACTACGGCAAGCGCGCGCCCGACCTCGGGTGGCGCATGACCGACGCCTGGCTGTCGATGGCCGGGTCCGGCAGCAAAGGGCTGCCCAACGGGCGGCCGATCGACGAGTGGGGCATCCGCATGCCCGCCGGCTCGTGCAATCCGCAAGGCGCGTCGGTGTCGCGCGGCGGCGAGACTAACGGCCCGGCGTCGATCTACGCCATCGCCAGATGGGACGAGTGGCTGCGCAAGTACGCCCCCCCCGGCGCGGCGGACTACGACTTCTACCAGTCGCTGCCGGCGCTCGCGCAGGGCAACGTGGCGCAGCAGATCTTCTGGTACACCGCGTTCACGGCCTCGATGGTCGCCCCGAAGAAGGACGGCAACAACACGGTCGACGATACGGGCAAGCCGCTGTGGCGCATGGCGCCCTCCCCCAAGGGCCCGTACTGGGAAGACGGGATGAAGCTGGGCTACCAGGACGCAGGCTCCTGGACGCTGTTCAAGAGCACGCCGCTCAACCGGCGCAAGGCAGCGTGGCTGTACGCGCAGTTCGTGGTCAGCAAGACGGTGGACGTGAAGAAGAGCCAGGTCGGCCTCACTTTCGTGCGCGACAGCACCGTGCGCCACGCTTCGTTCACTGAGCGCGCGCCGCGCCTGGGCGGCCTGGTCGAGTTCTACCGCTCGCCGGATCGCGTGATGTGGACTCCGACCGGCGTCAACGTGCCCGACTACCCGAAGCTCGCGCAGCTTTGGTGGCAGAACATCGGCGACGTGAATTCCGGCGTCTTCACGCCGCAGCAGGCGATGGACCGGCTGGCCGGCGAAATGGACCTGGTCATGGCGCGCATGCAGGAAGCCGACGAGAAGGCGAAGACCTACGGCGGCTGCGGCCCGCGTCTCAACCCGCCGAAGAACCCGAGCGAATGGCTCGGCAAGCCTGACGGCCCCAAGGCCAAGCTCGCCAACGAGAAGCCCAAGGGCCAGACGATGGACTACGACGAGATCGTCAAGCGCTGGGCGGTGAAGAAATAGCCCGCTGACGGGATCCGAACAAGGGGGCGCGACGCCGGCGCGCCCCCCGTTCGTTTTTTCGACACCCTCGTGGCCAACGACCTCCTGCCGGACCTACCGACGTGGCTCTCGAGCTGAGGGACGTTTCGCTGCGCGTCGGCGCAGACTTCCACATCCATCCGACCACGCTGCAGCTTGAGCCCCGCGGCTTCAACACGCTGCTCGGCGAAACGCTTGCCGGCAAGACGACGTTGCTGCGGCTGATGGCCGGGCTCGTGCGTCCGACGTCGGGCGCGATACGCTACGCCGGGCGCGACGTGACAGGGGTGCCCGTTCAGCAACGACGCGTTTCGATGGTCTACCAGCAGTTCATCAATTACCCGAACCTGTCGGTGTTCGAGAACATCGCCTCGCCACTGCGGGTCACGGGCGCCGGTGCTGCCGAAGTCAAGGCCCGCGTCGGCCGGATCGCCGAACTGCTGCGGCTGTCACCGCTGCTCGAGCGCAAGCCGAACGAGCTCTCCGGCGGTCAGCAGCAACGCATTGCCCTCGCGCGGGCACTGGTCAAGGACGCCGAGATCGTCCTGCTCGACGAGCCGTTGGCCAATCTCGACTACAAGCTGCGCGAGTCGCTGCGGGACGAGTTGCCGCTGCTGTTCGCCGATCGCGGCTGCACGGTCGTCTACGCGACCACCGAGCCCGCGGAGGCGCTCCTGCTCGGTGGACAGGTGGCGACGCTGCACGAGGGGCGCGTGACGCAGTACGGGGTCTGCACAACCGTCTACCGCGAGCCGCGCGATCTCGTCAGCGCGCGCGTGTTCTCGGATCCGCCGATCAACGTCGTGCCGGCCCGCAAGTCGGACGGCCAGATCGTCGTCGGCGAAACGGTAGGATGGCCGGCCCCGCCCGCCGCGCGCGCGCTGCCGGACGGCGAGGTCGTCGTGGCGCTGCGCCCGCATCATGTCCGGCCCGCGGGCCAACCCGGGGTGGCGGTTCGCGGCCGCGTCCTGATCTGCGAGATCAGCGGGTCCGAGAGCGTCGTCCACTTCGCGCTCGAAGGCGCGACCTGGGTGTCGCAGGCACACGGCGTGCACAGCCACCCGGTCGGTGCCGACGCGGCGTTTTCACTGGACGTTGCGCACTGCATGTATTTTGACGCGCAGGGCCGGCGCCTGGCGGTGGGAGACTGACGCCGTGGCAACCATCCGCTTCGAGGGGCTGCACCACAGCTATCGCCCGGCGCCGCGCGACGACGCGGACGCCGACTGGGCGCTGCGCGGACTCGACCTCGAATGGGGCGACGGCGGTGCGTTCGCACTGCTGGGGCCGTCCGGCTGCGGCAAGACCACGCTGCTGAACCTCATCTCGGGCCTGCTGAAACCGACGCGCGGACGCGTCCTTTTCGGCGACGACGACGTCACGCGACTCGAGCCTGGCGAGCGCAACATCGCGCAGGTGTTCCAGTTCCCCGTCGTCTACGACACGATGACCGTCTTCGACAACCTCGCTTTCCCGCTGCGCAACCGCGGCGTCGGCGAGTCGGAAGTCGCGCGGCGCGTGGGCGAGATCGCCGCGATGCTCGATCTCGAGCCGACGCTTGGCGAGCGCGCGTCGGGGCTCACTGCAGACGGAAAGCAGAAGATCTCCCTCGGCCGCGGCCTCGTACGTTCGGACGTGGCCGCGATCCTCTTCGACGAGCCGCTCACGGTGATCGACCCGCACCTCAAGTGGCGCCTGCGCAGCAAGCTCAAGGAGCTCCACCAGCGCGTCGGCCGGACCATGATCTACGTTACGCACGATCAGACCGAGGCGCTGACGTTCGCGGAACAGGTGATCGTGATGCTGGACGGGCAGATCGTCCAGTCCGGGACGCCGGTGGAGCTGTTCGAGCGACCACACCACACGTTTGTCGGCCACTTCATCGGGTCGCCCGGCATGAACCTGCTGCCCTGCGAGCTCGATTCCGCCGGCGCGGCGCGCTTTGCCGGTGTTGCGGTGCCGACCGCGTCGCGCGGGGCCGGGTCGATCCGCGGCAAACGCCTCGAGCTTGGCGTGCGGCCGGAGTTCGTGCGGTTCTCCGAGACCGGCATCCCGGTGCGCGTCGAGCGCTGCAGCGACATCGGCCGTTACCGGATCGTCGACCTCTCGCACGGCGAGCACAAGATCAAGATGCTCGCGGCCGAGGGCGTAGCGGTGCCGAGCGAAGCCGGACACGTGACGTTCGAGCGGCACCGGACCCAGCTCTATGCCGACGGCTGGATCGTGGAATGAGAACATGACGACGCCAACGCATCGTCCCGGGCCGGCGGGGGTCCGCGGCGAGCCATTGGCGAGAAGAAGTAGCAGCCCATGAGTTCTCGCACGCCCAATCAAAAGGCCTGGTGGCTCGTGTTGCCCGTGGTCCTCCTGGTCGCCTTCAACGCGGTGATCCCGCTGATGGCGGTGGTCAACTACTCCGTCCAGGAGACGTTCGGCAACAACGAGTTCTTCTTCGAGGGCGTGCGCTGGTTCGAGCAGGTGATGCAGTCGTCGCGCTTCCGCGAGGCGCTCACGCGGCAGATGTTCTTCACCGCAGTCGTGCTGGTCATCCAGGTTCCGCTCGGTGTGGCCATCGCGCTGGCCATGCCGCGCCGGGGCATCGGCGTGTCGATCTGCCTGGTTCTGATGGCGATGCCGTTGCTGATCCCGTACAACGTCGTCGGGGCGATGTGGAACATCTTCGCGCTGCCGGACATCGGGTTGATGGGGCGCGGGCTCAACACCCTGGGCTTCGACTTCAACTATACGCGGCAGCCGACCGCGGCGTGGATCACGCTGGTCGCGATGGACGTCTGGCACTGGACGTCGCTGGTCGTGCTGCTCGCCTATGCCGGGCTGTCGGCGATTCCCGATGCGTACTACCAGGCCGCGCAGATCGACGGCGCTTCGCGGTGGGCGATCTTCCGCCACATCCAGCTGCCGAAGCTGAAGCACGTGCTGCTGATCGCCGTGCTGCTGCGCTTCATGGACAGCTTCATGATCTACACCGAGGCCGTCGTGCTCACCGGCGGCGGACCCGGAAACGCAACCACGCTGCTGTCGATCGATCTTGTGAAGATCGCACTCGGCCAGTTCGACCTCGGCCCCGGCGCGGCGATGTCCCTGGTCTACTTCCTGATCATCCTGCTGCTCTCCTGGTTGTTCTACGCCGTCATGACCAAGGGCGAGGAGCGATAGACCCATGGCGAAGCTGAAATGGCTGGTGCCGACGATCTACATCGTCTTCCTGCTGCTGCCGATCTACTGGCTGCTCAACATGTCGTTCAAGAATACGAACGAGATCCTCGGCAGCTTTTCCCTGTGGCCGCGCGAGTTCACGCTGGAGAACTACCACAAGATCCTGACCGACCGCACGTGGTACATGGGGTACATCAACTCGGTGGCGTACGTGGTCATGAACACGGTGATCTCGGTCACGGTGGCGCTGCCCGCGGCGTATGCTTTTTCGCGCTATCGGTTCCTCGGCGACAAGCACCTCTTCTTCTGGCTGCTCACCAACCGGATGGCGCCGCCGGCGGTTTTCGCGCTCCCTTTCTTCCAGCTCTACTCCTCCATCGGCCTGTTCGACACGCACGTGGCCGTCGCGCTCGCGCACTGCCTGTTCAACATCCCGCTTGCGGTCTGGATCCTGGAGGGATTCATGTCGGGCGTTCCCCGGGAGCTCGACGAGACGGCGTTCGTCGACGGGTACCCGTTCTGGCGCTTCTTCGTGAAGATCTTCATGCCGACGATCGCAGCGGGGATCGGCGTCGCCGCGTTCTTCTGCTTCATGTTCAGCTGGGTCGAGCTGCTGCTCGCGAAGACGCTGACGTCGGTGGACGCGAAGCCGATCGCCGCAACGATGACCCGCACCGCCAGCACCTCGGGCTACGAGCTCGGCCTGCTGGCCGCCGCGGGGGCGCTTACGATCGTCCCCGGCGCGGTCGTGATCTGGTTCGTGCGTAACTACATTGCCAAGGGCTTCGCCCTGGGCCGGGTGTGAACGGAGCGGCTTGCGATGCAACCCAACGTCGGGAGTGGATTCGGTTGGATGGCGTGGACCTGGCAGACCGCGTTGTTCTTCGCGGTCATCGCCTTGCTGCTGGTCGCGATGGGACTCTGGGAATGGCGCGCACCCGGCGGCGGGCCCCGCCGCGGCGTTCTGGGACTCGACACGACGCGCGGCGATAGGCTGTTCATCACGCTGCTGGCGGCGGGATACGTGCACCTGCTGTGGCTTGCGTTCTTCGGCGCGCCGCTTTGGGGGGCGAGCGCCGCGTCGCTCGTGTTGGCGTTCCTCGTCTTCCGGTACGTCTGACGTTCGGGCCGGCCGTCGATCGCTCTCGTCCCGCAGCGTCCGCCGGCCGTTGGCGGTGCGCCCGGTGAGTGCGGCGCCGCGGCGAGTGACGGCACCGCGGGCGGCCGGCTGCTGCGCCCCACGCGCTCCGGGGCCGTTCGCAACGTCCAACGACGCAGTCGCGCGGATCCGGGCGGCATTGCGGCGCGCGCCCAAATGAGCATACAATTCAAAGCTTTCCCCGCGGGCGGCGCGACGCGCTACGGCGCGGGATGTCGCCAACCGCGGACGACCGCGCGGGACCCGCGCGCATCGCATCACTTGCACCCGGGTCCCGACCGCGGAAGGCCGCAGACATCGGGAGTCTCACCATGCAATTCGAATTCACCGCCTTTCCGCGAACCCAGGAAGGCCGCGGCGCGTCGCGCCGCATGCGCCGCGCCGGCAAGGCGCCGGGCATCGTCTACGGCGGCAGCGCTGCGCCGCAGCCGATCGAACTCGACCACAACGCGCTGTTCCATGCGCTGCGCAACGAGGCGTTTCACTCGTCGATCCTCTCGATGAAGATGGACGGCGCCGCGTCCAAGGTGCTCCTGCGCGACGTCCAGATGCACCCCTTCAAGAACGAGATCCTCCACGTCGACTTCCAGCGCGTCGAGGAGAACCGCAGGATCCACATGAAAGTGCCCCTGCACTTCGTCAACGAGGACGACTCGCCGGCGGTGAAGCTCTCGGGCGCGCTGGTGAGCCACGTGCTGAACGAGATCGACATCACGTGCTTGCCCAAGGATCTGCCGGAGTTCGTCGAGGTGGACCTTGGCACGCTCGCCGTCGGCCAGTCGCTGCACGCGTCGGGCGTCAAGCTCCCCGGCGGGGTTGCGCTGGTCGCGCACGGCAAGCTGGATCCGGTCGTCGCGACGGCAGTGATGCCGCGCGCTCACGTCGAGGCCGAGGAAGCCGCGACCACCGAGGCGGCCGCCGCGCCCGCACCGACCGAGGCGAAGCCCGCGGAGAAGAAGGAACCTGCGAAGGAAGAGAAGAAGAAATAGTCGTTGCCGGCGCGCGGAGCGCAGGCCCGCCGCGCTGCAAGCCGGCGGGCCTTTTCCTTGCGGGCAGCCGTCCGCCTGGCGCTCACGCGCCCGACGTTTGCGTGCGCCTGCGGGTGCCCGCGCTGGTTTCGCGAGCTCACTCCCCTTTCCATGATCCGGCTACTCGTCGGTCTCGGCAACCCTGGTCGCGAGCACGAAGCGACGCGCCACAACGCAGGCTTCTGGTTCGTCGATGCGCTGGCGGGCTCGCTCGGCGCGTCGTTCGTCGGCGAGGGCAAGTTCCACGGCCGCGTCGCGAAGACGCTGTCCGATCTGCGCTTGCTCAAACCCGCGACGTACATGAATCTCTCCGGACGCTCGGTGGCGGCTGTAACCCGATTCTTCGCGATCGCTCCCGACGAGACGCTGGTCGTTCACGACGAGCTCGACCTGAGGGCTGGCCAGGTCAAGCTCAAGTTCGACGGCGGCCACGCGGGCCACAACGGGTTGCGCGACATCGCGGCGCAGCTCGGAACCACGGGGTTCTGGCGCCTGCGCATCGGCATCGGCCATCCGCGCGACTCCGAGATTCCGCAACTGGAGGTCGTCGACTACGTCCTGAAGCCGCCCCGCGCCGAGGAGCGGCGCGCAATCGAGGCGGCGATCGACAAGGCGCTCGCCGCATGGCCCGCGCTGGCGGTCGGGGAGTTCGAGCGCGCCATGCTGTTGCTCCACACCAAGGAAGCCAAATGAGCCTCAAATGCGGCATCGTCGGCCTGCCCAACGTCGGCAAGTCGACCCTCTTCAATGCACTGACCAAGGCGGGCATCGCCGCCGAGAACTACCCGTTCTGCACGATCGAGCCCAACGTGGGGATCGTCGAGGTGCCGGACCCGCGTCTGGCTGCCTTGGCTGCAATCGCCAAACCCGAGCGTGTGCTTCCCGCGGTCGTCGAGTTCGTCGACATCGCCGGGCTGGTTGCGGGCGCGTCGAAGGGCGAAGGGCTCGGCAACAAGTTCCTCGCCCATATCCGCGAGACCGACGCGATCGCGCACGTGGTGCGCTGCTTCGAGGACGACAACGTCGTGCACGTGACCGGCGGTGTCGATCCCGTTGCCGACATCGAAACGATCAACACCGAGCTCGCACTGGCCGACCTCGCCACCGTGGAGAAGCAGGTCGCGAAGGTCGAGAAGCCGGCGCGCGCCGGTGACAAGGAAGCGCAGCGGCTGCTGGCCGTGCTGAAGAAGGTCGAGGCGGTGCTCGACGCAGGCCGTCCGGCGCGTGCCGCCGACCTCTATCCCGAGGAAAGGGAGGCGCTCGCGCCGTTCTTCCTCCTGACGATGAAGGCGACGATGTACGTGGCCAACGTCGCCGAGCACGGATTCCGCGACAACCCGCTGCTCGCCGCCGTCGATGCGTACGCCGCGAAGGAACGTGCGCCGGTGGTTTCCGTGTGCGCGGCGATGGAAGCGGAGATCGCCGATCTCTCCTCCGAGGACAAGCGCGTGTTTCTCGACGACATGGGGGTCGCCGAGCCCGGCCTCGACCGCGTTATCCACGCCGGCTACAGACTGCTCGGCCTCGAGACCTTCTTCACGGCCGGCCCGAAGGAAGTGCGGGCGTGGACGATCCACCACGGCGACACGGCACCCAAGGCCGCCGGGGTGATCCACACCGACTTCGAGAAGGGCTTCATTCGCGCCGAGGTCATCGCCTACGACGACTTCATCGCCTGCAAGGGCGAGCACGGCGCGAAGGAGCACGGCAAGATGCGCCTGGAAGGCAAGGAGTACGTGGTGAAGGACGGCGACGTGATGCACTTCCGCTTCAACGTCTGAGCACGTTCCTGGACTTTGCAGGCATTGCCTGGAAGGCACTTGAATCATAACTACAAGTAAATACAGTAGTTATCGTTCCGTGAGGCCCTGAACCGGTTCATTGTAATCCGGTTCAAAAGCGGGTATGTTTTCGGGTATTCTTCGTCCATACCCGCCAATAAAAAGCGGGTACGGCGGCAGTGCCGGAGACCCGCTACATGCTGACCGATGCGCAGTGTCGTACCGCCAAGCCGCGACCAGAGCCCTACAAGCTGCCGGACGGCAAGGGGCTGTACCTCGAAGTCAGACCCAACGGAGTGAAGGCTTGGCGTTACCGCTTCAAGCTCGCGCGTCAGGGTGCGATCAGGGAAAGCATGTTCGCCATCGGCGACTATGCGACTGCTCCCCACGGCGAAACGGCTGAAGAGGCGACCGCCCGGCGCAACGGCGGGCGCTTCACCCTGGCCGAAGCACGCGACGAACGCGCGAAGGCGCGCGCACTCGTCAAGCAGGGCATCAACCCGTCCCACCACCGCCAGCTGGACCGCATCAGGCGAGGACAGGAAGGCGCCACCACCTTCGAGGCTGTCGCCCGTGAATGGCTCGCCTTGAAGGATTGGGAAGCGGTGACCAAGGCCCGGCGGCTGGATATGCTGGAGCGCGTGGTGTTCGCGAAGATCGGCGCGCTGCCGGTGAAGCAGGTAACCCCGGCGCATATCCTCGACGTGCTGACCACGGCGGCGAAGAAAAACGGACTGACCGTGGCGGCGGAGGCCAAACGCACCATGTCCGGCGTGTTCGAGCTCGCCGTTTCCACGCTGCGGGTCGACAGCGATCCGGTCTACCCGGTGCGCCGGGCACTGCCCGCCAACAAGACCCAGCACAAGCGGCCCCTTGCCGCCGAAGAAATCGGCCAACTGCTGCGCGACGTTGCGGAACACGGCGGCCGGCATGAAACCATCGCGGCTTTCCGCCTGATGTGGTTCACGCTTTGCCGCCCCAGCGAGGCGGCCGAGGCCCAGTGGGCGGAATTCGACCTCGATGTGGCGCTCTGGCGGATACCTGCCGAGCGCATC
>CAVQLG010000007.1:0-372692 GCA_963713275.1 uncultured beta proteobacterium | reverse complement strand
TGACCAGTCTCGCGTACAGCCCGAACGGGAGCAGCGAGGCGACTGCATACTTCATGTCCTCCAGACCCACGACGCCACTGACCAAGGCATGACGGAAGATGCCGTGAGCATTCTTTAGGTCACCTTGCCACAAACACCGGTAGCCCCGGTCCACGACGCCGCCAGCCAAGTACTTGCGACGCTTGCTCCGTGAAATGAGGCGCCGAAACTCGGGGAAATCATGGAGGAATCGCTGCTTGACGAGGAGGTTGTAGCGCGCGACCCGTGCCTGGTCCGAGGTGACGTTCGCCGGTCCGTGCCTGCGGTAATACGCAAGCACGGTGGGAACCAGGTGAATGCGGTGGAAGCTCGCGATGCGAAGCCACAAGTCGTAGTCCTCGCACGCCGGAAACTCAGGGTTGAAGGAAACCCCAGGAGGCATCAGGCTGCGGCGTATGAGGACTGCGTGGATCGGCCACAGCGACGCAAAGCGCAGCATGTGGTGCATCTTGTCGCCGGTTTCGTAGTTCGGCGGAACGAACGGCTTCCCTTGGACAGAGCCGACGATCTGCCAGCCACAGTAGGCGAGTGCCGTGGTTGGATCCGCCATTCCCTTGACCAGTTCGTCGAGAAAAACGGGATCCCAGTAATCATCCGAGTCCAGGAAAGCGATGAACTCCCCGTGCGACTCCCTTACTCCGGCATTGCGTGCTGCCGAGACGCCTCGGTTCTGCTGGCGTACGACACAGATTCGGTCGCCATAGCCCTTGAGGATCTCGGCCGACCGGTCCGTGGAGCCATCGTCCACCACGATCAACTCGAAATCCTGGAAGGTCTGCCCGAGGACCGAGTCGACCGCCTCCGCGAGGAATGCCTCCCCGTTGAAGCAGGGCATGATGACGGAGACACGTGGCGGCGGCATGGCAACAGGCGCGACGCGAGTCACGTCGAATCGTGGGTTGTAACCGACCAGGTACGCCGCCGGGAGGTCACCGTCGCTTCCTTACGCTGCCGATGACACTCGCGATCAACTGCTTCCAGCGCTCCGCTTCGCTCCGCAGCGCGGGCATCGGAAGGTAGAGGAGCGCGAGCGCGTAAGTCATCCCTCCGATGGCTGCCATGACCAGCAGGTAAGCGGCTGGATGTTCCGCAGGATGGAGGGACGAGCCCCAATGTGCAAGTGCGAGGACGAGGAAGAGCAGGGTGTTGAGAATGAGCGCTGGAACGGCGGCATTCAGAAGATCACCAATTCGCGTGCGAATGGTGCGATACACGATCGTGTACGAGTAGGCAGCGTAGAAAAACGTGCTCGCAACGATCGCCCATGCCACGCCCGCCAGGCCCCAGCGTAGTCCGCCGAGGACGAGAACGATGGAGATGGCGAGGCCGAGGACCTCGCCAACAATTATCGCGGCCAGGCGGTTCTGGGCGTTGAGCGTCACCCCGCACGGAATCCAGACGGTCCTCATGATGGCAGCTAGCAGGAGGATCCGAAGCGGCTCGACGGCGGGAAGCCATTTCTCTCCGTAGACGAGGCCGACCAACGGCTCGGCGATCCACCACAATCCGACCAGGAAGGGGAACACGTAGACCATCAAGAGGGTGATGGTGCGGTACAGCATGTACTTTGTGCGATCCAGGTCGTCCTGCACGACGCTCATGGCCCGGAACACCGCCTGACCGGTTGGAGGCGTGATCATCCGATTGGCCATCCAGGCTAGGCTGCCCGCCTTGCTGAAGAGACCCAGGAATGCAGGGCCGGCGAGCTTGCTCAGCACCAGGTTGATGGAATGCTCCTTTAGGTGCGCGAGCATGTCACCGATCGTGATCTTGAGCCCGAATCCCGCATGCTTGCGGATGACGGCGCGATCGAAGCTAAGGCGGGGCCGCAACGGGGTGGCGAACGCGAACATGACCGCGGAGGTGGTCGAGCTGATCAGACCGGAGATGATGAAGCTCCAGACACCGAAACCTGTGGCGGCGAGCGCCACGCTTGCGACGCCGGTGACTAAGCCGTTAACGAGGTCGACCTGCGAGCGGCGCTTGAAGAGCATCGCCCGTCCAAGCCACGTGATGTGGATCGCGGCGAACGGCCGGAGGATGAAACTGACCGCCGAAACCCGGATCAGCGGCTCATAGAGGGGATCTTCGAGGAATGCGCTGATCGCCGGAGAAAGCGCGAAGAACGCGGCACAAATCACGATTCCCAGCGCCAGCTGCATGGTGAAGACGGCGTGGAAGTCCGCCGTGCTCACGTCTTTGGCACGGATCAGGGATTGCCCCATGCCGCCGCTCGCGATGACGCCCACGAAACCGGTGAACACGGCGATCGTTGCGACCATGCCGAAGTCGGCCGGAAACAGGAGCCGCGCAAGTGCGATTCCAAAGGCGAACTGTAGTATCTGGCTGCCGGTGTTCCCGATGAAAAGCCAGGTCACACCGGTGCGTATGCGCTGGCCAAGATTCATCGCTTGTTGCGTTCAGGGGTAAGCCGACGTCCTGCAGGAAGGAAACGCTGCTCCGCTGCGAAACGGATTACGATGCGGCGAGCTGCGGCAGACGTAGGGCGGCGGCTGCAGCGCTCAGGCCTCATTCTCGAACTGATACCCGAAGAAGCGGAGGTCGTTCGCGTGACGTTGGGCGACGATGTGCCGCGACCGCTCATCGTAGTAGTCCGAGTACGGGTGCCCCGGCTTGCGCAGGCCGCCCTTCAGCTTCGGCAGCTCGATGCCGGGGAGACCGACGCGGCCGCACAACTCTGCGATGCCCTCCTGAAGATGCTCGTACCTGATTACAAAGTCCACGCACATCTCGCCGTCGATGAGATAGAAGCTGTCGTTGGTCGACCAATCGGACTCGACGAACGTTTGGAACTTCTTCACCGTCTCCGCAAACTCGTCGAACGGCGCCCCAAGGCGATGAACGAAGCGCCGCTGCGGCTGGAGCTCGGGGCGATTTCGGGCTTCCCAGGAAAACAGCGACACCACCCGGTCCCATGGGTTTCGGACGATCGTGAATTTGAAATAGTCGTTCCAGATCTTCGGATCGAGCTTCCGCTTCACCTCGGCAGCGGAGTCGTGCTGAAAGAACCCCTCGGCGTTCATGGCGCTGTGGACCCATTGGCCGCGCGCGTCACGGTTGAACCAGTAGTCGTCGAGCGGAGTCACCATGTCGTCGCCAAGGCAATGGCCGGAAAGGGCGGCCTCGAGGCTGGTTCCGGCGGTTTTCAGGGACTTGATGAATATGTACTTGTGGGTGTGGGAAATGATCACGCGAATCCTCGGCGTTCTCGGATGGAACGGTCCCAGGCGGGATGGCACTATCCAATGGTGATGGAGCCAAGGGACAAAGAAGCCCCGTTGTACGTAGGCTCCGTGCCGGCGCCCTCCGCGCGCACCTGCTTGCCGTAGCCCCGGGCGACGACGTGGGCGGCAGCGACCTGCCACTCCATTGCGTCACTGATTCCGCTCCGCGACTGCGGCTGAGCCTTCTGCGAGAAGGCAAATCCTGAGGGCTTTGCTGGCCGGCGACTGGGTCTTGGAAAGGGAAAGCGATTCCGCTCCCACCGGCTGTGACCTGGCAAAGGGATGGCCAGCGCCAGAAGACTTAATGGTTGGCTTTCCGGCGGTTGCGTAGTAGGTGGTGCCTGAGCGGGGCGCATGGACGACGCCGTAGATCGGCTTGCGACTCTCGATCAGGGCGAGGTTGACCGAGTACTGGCCCCCAGCGGTCCCGAAGGCGTCGGCGCCGTCAAGAGGGTCGATCAGCCAGAAGTGGCTCCACGTGCGCCGCTCCTCGGCTGAGGAAACTTCGGAAAGGCGCGACACGATCGGAATTCCGGGAGTCAATCTGGAGAGAAATCCGATGATGTGGTCGTTGGCTACCCGCTCGGCCCGGAAGACGACTTGCTCTCGCCCGCCCCGGAGGGCGAGAGCAAGCCTTCGGACCTGGGCAGTCTGCCGATTCAGAAAGCCTTGGCGATCCCCCTGCTCGGACGCCTCCTGACGAAGGACTTGCTCCTGCCCAACGAGTAGTTCCCCGGCTTCCCGGGCCACATCGACAAGGTCCGTTACCTTGATCCATTGGATGCGGGTGACGTTCGCCTTCGGGAACGGGACGTCCGGTATGGGCTTCCCAAGGAACGGACACAGCTGCTCCCATCCTTCACCCCCGACAACGTTCATGACCAGGAGCTTGCCGGGGCGCTTTCGGAAATGCTCGAGCACGGCGCCGACGAACCGGTCGTAGCCGGTAGCAAACTTCGCCTCGTCGAAGACGGCGCTGTTGTAAAGTTCAAGAAATACCGCGTTGTGCGCCTCGTTCTGCTTGTCGGCAGATTTCTGCGTGAATTGCTTCTTGCACGACGCGAGCCAGCCCTCCCTGTCCCGAACGGTCAGGATGAACTTGGCGTCCGCGTACTTCTCGTCCAGCTCCCGAAAGAAGATCGGGATTGGCGTGTCGGTCAGGGCGTCGTACTCGTCCAATAGGCGAGCCTCGATAGACGATAGATTCCCTCGTTCATAGGTGGACAGACCAGGATAATCCTTTGTCTTATAGCCCAAAATAGTGAGCGCTTGGGCGAGACTGGTCGTGCCGGTCTTGGAAAGACCGATGCCGAAGATCTTCATGACCCGCACCCCAGTCCCGGCACGAACACGGGTCGGCGGTCGCGATGTGGCGCGGCGTCTGCCAGCAGGACTCAGGAGTCGCGCGCGTCGGTTGGGCATTTGGTCGTCCATCTGTCTCGTCGCTGCATAGTCCCGTTTGCGGCGTCGGCTTTCGCTTCTTGCGCAGGGGGCGGATAACGCAAGGCCCCATCGTCATTCCTGTCCTCGGCCGAAACAGGGCGCGATAGCCGCTGGACGTCGCCGGGAGGGGGACCCTGATCCTGCCGAACAATACACTGAAGCTGACCCCGAGAAGGTCCTGCGGCCCCTCGCTCGCCTGATCGCCATCTGAGCATCATCAATCCGTTCATCGGTCGGCGGCTCGTCCGAACCATCTCAAGGGACCGCCTGCGTCAGGGCCCTTCATGATTATCGAGCGACGGCTAAGTTTCCCGGAGTGCTTCGCCACGTTCAGTTCCGTGTACATCAGAACAACGACGTCTCGCTCCACACGCGCCTCAATCGCACCGACGAGCAGTTCCGGCCTAAGGTACGACTCGTAGTATTCGACGACCCGGCGTCGGATACTCTCCACCTGCGGCTGGCGCATGCCCAGCGCAAGTTGCATCTTATCGATGAGATCGTCTTTTCCGGCGAACGCGATGCAGTTCGTCAGATGTTCCAGATTCGGATGGAACCATTCCGGATAACTGATCAGCGGAATGGCACCCACCGCCATGGCCTCGATGACGTTGTGGCACATCGGCATTACCATGCCTGGGGGGCATAGAAAGAAATCTGCCTTCGCCAGCGTGGGCAGCCAGTCCTGCGGCGAGATGCCGGATCCGGATTCGCTCAGCACGAACTTGCGCACGTAGCCGGACTCGCACAGCCGCTCAATCTCCCCTCGACCCTTCACCAGTACGACGTCTTCCGGAATCCGCTCTTTTAGGGTCTTCAGCACCTCGAAGCGCGGGATCTTCGGTTCGGGAAAACGCACCCATTCACGGATGTAACCGTTGGAGTCGCCAGCGAAAAGCGCACGCATGCTTCGACGTCCTCCGCGCAGGCGGTCCACGTCCTCTGAACGCGCCCATGACGTCTGCGCCGGATGCATCGAATAGGGGACGATGACCGGGGCTCTGACGCTGTACGCCGAAAACAGATCAAAACGCACCTGGACACGCTTGCGCCAACGACGTCTCTTCGCGGATCGAAGGGGATAGTCGTACAGGTAGATAAACTCGCTCGGGCTCTCCGGCAGCTCGTTCGTGAACCTGACACCAGACATCGTGAGGGACATGCGGGCCGTTGGGGGAAGGCTCGCTTCGTCGCACCTATAGAATTCGACCAGGCGTTGCCCGATATTGCCAAGCACCCACACCTCGTAGCCGGCCGCTACAAACGGGTACAACAGCGCGTACGGCAGACGGCCGCTTTCCCTGAGAATCTCGTCGCCGCAAAACGCCGCAAAGACCTGCTTCGTGCGTGTCATCTGTAGCGGGTTGAACGCGCCCATTTACCCCATTTGGCGGAGCGCCGAAAGGCATGACGGCACAATGTCACACCGCCTTCGACAGCCATCGCTCGACACCGTCCCAAGCTAACGCGACCGACACTGCGAGGAAGCTGCACTAATGGCAAACCCTCCGTCGTCGTTGATAGTCGCGACACCTGGCGGAGGGCCACCAAGAAGGTATAGGGCAATTACACCGACACGCAATCCGTCGCTGGCGGTAGCAGGGTTTATTCCTTCATTCAGCGCGCTAATGACGTTGGCGAATGTCTTGCCTGGCCCTAGGGTCGCGGCCACGACGATCGAATCGCCCGGACCGAGTCCGCCCGCAGACGGCGTTCCTGGAACGTGTCTGCCTGGAATCGAAAGATGAATGAAGTAGTCCGGCGTCAAGGAACGAAGAAACGCGTGCGGCCTTGCAGGCACCACCTGTGCCTTTGCACTACGTGGCGGCACGAGTACCGATACACCGCTCAACAGACCTGTGTGCCTGCCGGTGTCGAATGCGATAGCCGTGACTCTGGACTTGAGTTGGGGAATGATTGACCGAGATACGAAACGTAACTCTGCTGGCTGGCGATCCGGGGCTACTGGCAACATCGACGCAAATCAGTGCCCCCGCCGTGACTCTGCACCCCTGCCCCCACCGCTCAAGAAATTGCTGAAGCTATAGGATGCCGCTTGCACAGGTCCAGCAAGGCTCAAGCCAAGCAACGCAACAACAGGAATTCTCAGACGCCCGAACACCGTGGGAGTCGCCATGTCACGCCTCCCCTCCTTTTGTTCGAAACAAGAAAAACGTCCATTCTGTTGATGGAACGTCGAGGCAGCACTCCCGACGAGCCGCCCCTGCCCGCTCATTTGTTCTTGGACGGCAAGGACCCGAACACACGCTGGAGCATCTCAATCTCTGCCTTCATAGCTCTTACATGCTCCTTAATCGAGCACATCGGGTAGGAACTGATCTATTGTTGCGTGTACTGCACATCAGTGGCAGCCGTGCCAAGCATGGCACTTCTCTTTCGGCTATCTCGCTCGCGTTTCGCCCGAAGCAGCGACACGAGTCCTGGGCAGTAGTGATTGGTTCCAGGGCCGCAGTTCAACGGCCGGTATTGGTCGCCCTTGCGCATTCGCCACCCCCATCTGCTCCCAGCAGAACTTCGGCAGCTGGGAGATCTCAGCCGCAGTCGGGTTCAAGCCGGTCATTTGCGCGGGCACTTCGCTTGCGCAGAAGGCGCCCATAAACGCCGCGATCACGGGCAAGATGGCTCGTCGCTCAAAGTATCTATGGGTCATCGTTTCAGTTACCGATCGATGGCAACTCGAGGCTGCGAATCGCTTGAAGAGTACCACCCTTCGCCCCCTGTTGTGGCGACGGTTTCCCAAGGCACAAGCGGCACCCAGCATTTGGGAAGATCGCTTTGCGAAATCGCGACGTCTCCACCGCAAGGCGCGCTTCTCAATGCGACTGGAATCGGGCTTTGAAGCGTGAAACATAGTACGTCAGCTCATACAGGCGACTGGATTCGTTGCGCCCGAAGCGGAGCTTTTGCTTGAACTGCCAGAGCCGATCCGTGCCGAAGACGTCGATCCGGCGCAGCAGGTAGGGGTCCTGCCCGCTGCGATTGAACCCGGAGATGGTCGCACAGGCTGCCCCGTATCCCGCATCGACGACGGCGCCACGCACCGCGTCGTTCTGCAGGCCGTAGGGATAAGCGAAGTACGCAACCGCTTTGCCCAAGGCGTCTTCGAGCGTCCGCTTGCTCGCGACTACTTCATCGGCAGCCCGCCTGCTGTCGAGTTCGGTCAGCCGGGCGTGGGTCTTCGTGTGGCTGCCGATCACGAAGCCCGCCCCTTCGAGTTGCCGGAGCTGGGCAGCAGTCATCAAGGGACGTTCTGGGAAGCCGCGCTCGGTCATCCAGTCGTTGGTTTGGCCGAGACGGTCGGAGACCGCGAATAATGTCGCAGGGATCGACCGGGCCGCCAGAACGGGCGCCGCGTGCTCGAACACGCCGGCAAAGCCATCATCGAACGTCACGTGCACGGCTCGATCCGGCAGCGGCAGGTCGCCCCGGACTCCCGCCACCAGCGCGTCCAGCGCGATCGGGGAGTACGAGGCCACCAGGTGGTCCATCTGGCGGGTGAATTCCTCCGGCGGCGTGCAGAAGCGGTGCTCCTTCGCCGACCGCGGAGTGCCAACCAAATGATACATCAGGATCAGCGCCCGACTCATCCCAGCCACCGCCTGACGTCGATGACGTACATCTGGCGAGTGCCGTCGTGCACGGAGTCGATGCAGACCCATCGTCCGTCCCGGCTCCACCGCGGGTGCAAGTCGCAGCGGATCTCGCCCCACCACCGCGCCTTTGGCGAGTGCAGCCGGGCGAGATCGATGCGCGTCTGGTCGCGGAAGCGCACCAGCATCAGGGTCCGCATGTCGTAGCGATCCGGATAGGTGTCGTTCAGCACCCAGTTTCGATCCGGCGAGAACGAGCAGTGCCCGTCGACGGTCAACGTGCCCTTCGCCGAATATCTCGACGCCGTCTCGCCGTTCGTCGCAGAGCAGGAAGCGGTCGCCGTGACCGGGGTGATGGGCCCAGACCAGGATCCGATGGCCGTCGAGCCAGTCGTAGTGGGACACCATCCCCGTACCGAGCACGCAGCGTAGGTCGCCGCCGTCCGGATCGACCGTGTACAGGCGAACGTCCCAGGTGCTGTCGCCGGTTCTCCAGACGTGGAAGAACGCGATGCGGCTTCCGGCCGGACTGACCTGTATGTGGTTGATGTAGTGGAAGCCGCCCTGCATGTTGTCCTTCGGCGCGATGCGGGCAAGCTTTCCGGTCGACACGATCAACCGGGAATCGCCGGTCTCCAGGTCGATGGCGTGAATTCCATCCTGCTCCGGCGTCGGCTCGCTCGCCCAGGGATCACCCAGACCGGCGTAGCCGTAGCCAGGCCGATGCGTCTGCAAGCGCGCGAAGTTCAAGCTGAAAGCGCGCCGCCCGTCGGGAGCCACGGCATAGATCGGCCTGTCGTAGAGCCTTACCTCGCGACCATCCGTTCCGCGGACGACGCCGACGTGCCGCCCTTCGCGCCGGTCGTTGTGAATCAGCAGATGCTCGGCATCGGCAGGGTGCCACTGCAGCATGGCGCCCTGCTGCCAGTTCCAGGCCCATGCCCGGGCGAGCGGCACGAACCGGCGTCCCTCGTCGAGCCTGACGAGTCCTATGGTGACCCCGTCGTCCGTGCCGGGGGGACGGTCGTTGAAATCCACTTCGTGCGCGAGCAACAAGCGCCCGCTCCTGTTCCATGGCGTCTTCTCGTAGTAGCCGAAGAAATGATGCATCGGACCCCGGGTGACCGCGTTCAGTGCATCGCCGGGCCGGCCGGTGTGAAGCCACCGATACACGGCGGGCAGCCTATCGCGGCAACCGGTCTCGACCCAGCGCTCGAAGCGGCTTCGCAGCCGCCAGGGCAGCAGCCGATTGCCAACGATGTGGGCGAACACAGCCACGGCTGTCAGCGCTGCTGCCGCACGCCCAGCAGCCGATCGTCGCGTACGTCGCGCAGTTCCTGAAGCTGCCCGTTTGGCCAGCGGATTCTGACTGCGTTGCCCACGGGCCGGTCACCCAGCCTCGAATGGAGGTCGTGATGTCCCTGCGACCGCTCGGCGCGCCACGAAGCGTTGCGGCAGCAGACTATCGAACCAGTCTTCGTCGTCATCGCGTCAGTGCCGGGTTTCGGGCAATCTCTGGCGAATCGGCGCAAACAAAGTGCGGACCGAGTGGACGTGGAATTGCTTGGCGTGCAAATGGAAACGCAGGGCCGCACTGCGTCTGACGCGAGGGAAGCTCGACAACCAGGATGTGCTCATGCCATATCAGCGCGCTCATTGCCCGTTCGCACCTTGTCCATTGTGGGAACCAACCCCAGTTTGCTCACGAAGACGGGCCCAGCCCCCGACCCGCAATCGAACGCGATTCGCACCGCGTGCCTTGCAGAGTGTGCTTTTGGTTCCCTCCCGCAAACCTAGGTCCGCCCGACCGCCAAGCCAATTCCACTACCGCATCGTCTTCTCTCTCCGCAGGTCCCGCGTTCAGCGGAGAGAAGCAAAGCTCTTGGAGCCATGTCGGGAACGGGCAAACCCGTCGCCGCGGATGGTTGCGTTGGCTGTCCCTCCGTTCGCCCACCTACCGAAAGCCCCGTCCGAAACGTCTGTAGAATGACCCTTCCCACAACAACGAACACCACGAGATTGTAGAGATAATCGAAGTAAGCCATTCCAAGAAACGCTCCCGCCGTGGCATACGCGATCATGCTCACCTGGGTCATCGCAGTAAGCTCGCCGAGCCAGCGCATCTCGGGGATGGTCTTGGTTTCCCGCATAAGGCCGCTTGCGGAAAACCATGTGAATCCGACCAAGATCAGGAAGAGCCCGAGCCCGACGAACCCGTGCTCGCCAAGAACTTCGAAGTACACACTGTGGACATCGCGGAAGTCGCCGGGATTCGGCGCGTAACGATGGAACATCTCTCTGCCGAACGTCTCGAATCCCCCTCCCAACGGCCTGTCGCTCGCGAGGTTCCAGGCCATATGCCAAGCGTTGATGCGGCCCGTTGCGGACCTATCCTCTTCATAGCTCTTGATCGTTGCCATGCGCTCGTACCACTCGGGAGGCATGAACGCAATCACCAGCAAGACGGCGGTCGCGGCGTAGACCGCGATCATGAATTTCTGCCTGGACTTAAGCCAGAACATCACGCCCATCGCAGCCATGCCTAGCAGCGCGCCGCGCGATTGGGTTCCGATCGCGGCGAGCGCGGTCAGAACCATCGTCGTATAAAGCCCAGCCCTTAGCCAGGCTCGATGAGTCTGCCTTGCGCAGTAATACAGCAGCGGTACGGTCATCGCCATCGCGAGGCCAAGTTCGTTGTTGCCGGTAATGAAGATCCTGCTGGACCCTGGACCCGATACACGCCCCCGTGCACGATCGTGAAGATTCCTCCCTTGAAACCGAAGAATCCGATCGACAGCGCGATCGTCAGCACAAGCGCGTTCAAGCGCTCCTTGTTCGTGATCAACATCATCGCCACGAAGATCATCAGTTGAATCTTGAGCACTTTGATGAGTTGCTCCTGCGCCAGCGGAGGATAGACGGCGAAGATCGTCGTGATCACCATCCAGCAGACGAATAGCAGGAGCACTACCGACTCGCGTGTCCACGGTATCCGTTTCGGCTCCCTGGAGAGAAGCAGGGAGACGAGCGTGGTCAGGGCGACAATGTACGCAAACGGCATTTCCGTGCTGAAACCCCATGCCAGCCGATGCGGATTCATGAACCCGAGCCAGGTCCAGACGAGTATGCCGATCCATGGCCGCCACAATATGAACGGCAGACTGCCAAACACGGCCAAGGTGACCGCAATGTCTCTCATACGGCGGTTCCTGAACCCGTGATCGACGAGACTTCCGCGGATGCGCGTGCCAAACTGGCGGACCCGTACCGGAAGGCGCACGTTGTCGAGCATGCCACCCGCCAGCTTACGCGCGAGCTCGCGCTCTTGCTTCAGCCCCCGATCCTTGACCTGGTAAAGCTTGCCTTTGCCGCGCTGCCGCTCGCCCAAGGCCTCGCCGCGGCCCAAGTCGAGCTACGACCTCGGCGTAGACTTCCGCCGATTCCCTGCACCGCACGCCAGAACAGCGTCAGCTCGTCGTCTCCGGGCTTCACCTCGGGGCTCACGTGCGCGATCAGCTTGCCGGTGTCGATGCCGGCATCGATGAAGTGGATCGTGCAACCGACCTTCTCCGGCTCGCCGTTGTAGAGCGCCCAGAAGGTGCAATCGGCCCCGCGGTACTCTGGGCTCAGGCCGCCATGGAGGTTGACCATGCCGAAGCGTCCCATGCCGAGCAGCGGACCACGGATAAGCGACGTGCCGAAGACGGCGATGACATCAGGCTGAAGCCTTTCCGCAAGCGCGACCACGGCCGGATCGTTGATGTGCGGCACCTCGATGACCAGGTCCGGGCGCTCGATGCGTGGCGCGTCGTTCCCGAAGAAGAACTTGGCCTCCGCCCCCCCTATGTAGCGACGTCGATCGCGCAGCCAGCGCCAAACCTTGCGCGCGAGGTTCGCGGGCTTCAGCAGTCGAGCGACCTTCTTCGCTGTCCATTGTGTCCCTGTTTCGTGCACGATGGCGAGCGGCGTCGCGGCGCGGCAGAGCCGGTTGGCGACGTACAAGTGGCGCGGCGAGCGACCGCAAAGGATGAGCACCGTCGTGTCAGCCATGGAACACGCCCCGCGTTGCTGCGCTGCTCTCGGTTCGCGACCGGAGGAACGGCTTCGCCCGTCATTTCGATCATGAGTGCATCGGCAAAGAACTTCGCCGCCCAGTTCGGATACTCGAACATCGAGTAGCGGCCCCAGATGGGTGCAGAACCGGCAATTCCGCCCCGAATCACCGGGTCGGCGTCCCCGATTCGCTGCTGGCGCTTGACGTAGGCGATCGCGCTGTCGGCGTTCCTTTTGAAGGTGCTCGAACGCGTCTCCTGGTCGAGCCGCATCCAGCACAACGCCATCTGCGCGACTCCGGTGAGACAAGCGTACTGCACGCGCGACCGCCAGTTGCGGTCGAGCGTTCCGGCGATCCACCCGTCCGCCCTCTGGACGCTCGCCACCCCCGCAGCCGCCTTCCGCGCAGCGGCCAAGAAGCGCTCGTCGCCAGTCAGTGCGCCGCACTCGACGAACCCGCGTATCGCGTAGGCGATCGTGTGCGTGAATGGGTGGCGATCCGGAGTGAAGGCGTTGTTCTCGAACCAGCCGGAGTCGGTCTGCTGCCGTAGCGCCCAATCGAGATTGCGCTTCGCCGCGTCGACGAGCGTCGTGTCGCCGGCCAGGAGCCCCGTCGCCAGCAGCGCCCAGGTCGCCCGCGTGTTGTAGGTGTGCGGGACCCCATGGTGCTCGAACTTCCGCCAGCAGCCGTCGCCGTCCTGATGCCGCGCGAGCCAATGCCCCGCCCGAACTGCCGATTCGAGGCATTCGTCACGATCGAGCTGCAGATGCCCGGCCAGCATCCCGTGCATGATCTGCCCGGTGTTGAAGATGACGGGCTGGCTGCCGCGCTCCCCGAAGTGGCCGGGAAACGCACCGTCGGGCTGCTGGATCGACAACTCCCAGTCGATGATGCGCTGCGCGCGTCCGACGAGTTCGGGCCGACCGAGCACTCGTGCCGCAGCGAGAAACGTCTCGACGATGTAGCCGCTGGTCTCCGGGTAGCTCGGAAGCCATCCGTCCTCGAAGCTCCAGCCGGCCGCAACACCTCCCCGGTCGGCGAACTCGTCTCGGACATCCTGGGCGCGACACAGCCAGTCGATGGCAGCCTCGAGATGCGCCCGACTCGGGAGTTCTGGCTGTTCCGCCTTGCCAAAGAGGTCGCGCGCGATGAGGCGCAGATGCCGCTGCCGCCATGGGCGGTAGCGAAACGGCAGCGCGGCGATGCGGGCGATCTTCATGACCGGACTCGGCTCTCGCTCTCTTCGCTCAGGACGCGACCGGGTCGACCGCAAACGACTCTGCCGTCGGCACAGGAACGTGGCTCACGACGTAGCGATGCTTGCCCGATGCCTCGGGAGCGATCGCCTCCACTGCGCGGATGTCGATGTTCGTATCCGCACCCAGCCGCGCCCTCAGGCCGTCGATGACGCGTTGCCTGGTCGAGTCGTTCCAACGCGGGTCCGGCACGATCAGGACCTCGATGTCGCGCACCGTGTGCTGGATGAACTTGAACTCGGCGATGCCTTCCACCGCCCGCAGCACGTAGATGACGGCCAGCGCATGCATGACCGTGCCGTCCGCGCGCACGACGAAGTCGGTCTTCCGACCCACGACTTCGTCGATGACATGCAGGCCCCGGCCGTCGCGCGATAGTGCCCCCGAGACGCGCACCATGTCGCCGGTCCGGTAACGGATGAACGGCTGCGCTTCGGAGCACAACCCCGTCATCACGGCTTCGCCGACCGTTCCGGGCGGGACCGGTCGACCGGCGGCGTCGAGCACTTCGAGCAGAATGCTCTCGCTCAGCAGCAACATCTGGCCGGTGGGCGCCTCGTGCGCCGTAAAGCCGATGTCCCGGCTGCCGTACTCGTTCGCCACCGGGGCTCCGAACACTTCGCCGATCAGCCTCCGCTGCTCGGGGTACAACGGCTCGCCGGTCGTGCACACCACACGCAGTTCCGGCAAACGGAAGCGCAAACCCCGCGTGCGCGCGTGGGCGGCCAGCAAAGCCACACTGCTCGCGTAGCCGTACACGCACTTCGGCCGGAAGGCGTTGATCGCGCCTACGTAGGCATCCATGTTCGCGGCCGACATGGCAAAGGCGTTGAGCACCAACTGGTTCAGCAGCCGGTCCCGAATCGTCTTCACCCGGTCGGTCTTGGCGAGCTCGACCGGCGCACCCCACAAATAGACCTCGCGATCCCCGGGTTCGACCCCCCACCAGCGGCGGGCGCGCATCCGGCCGGCCGCGTCGGAGGCCTGCCGGCTGCGGCCGAAATAGAAGATCAACGGCTCGCCGCTCGAACCGCCGGTGTTGTACTTGTGGACGCCTCCGGGGACAGCGCGCCAGACGATTCGCTCGACGTTCTCGCGCGCGTCGCGCTTGGTCATCGTCGGCAACGCACGGAGGTCTGTCGTAGTGAGGGCGCCGGTCACGACCGCCTGCTCGAGGCCGGCACGCCTGATCCGCTCGGCATGCCAGGGCGAGTGCCGCAGCGCGTGGCCGAGCAGTGAATTGAGGTGTTGCGTCTGCAGCACCTCGATCTCCGGACGTGCGAGATGCTGGCTGCGTTCGATCGCCCGCAGCAAATCGAAGGTCGGGCGGTGGAGCGCCGCCTCCTGCGCACGATAGATGGCGCGAGAGAGCGCGGGGATCATGGGTTGGTCCGGTTCGGGACGACGCTGCGCTCGTTCCTGCCAGCGAGCGCTTCCTCGTAAACACGAATCAGCGCGGGCCTCACGCGGGTCCAGGTGTATCGAGCCGACTCCTCGATTCCTGCGTCCCGGAGGCGCTGCCATAGGCCGTGGTCCTCGAGCAGCCGCTGGATCGCTGCCGCCATTGCCCCAGCGTCGCCCGGCGGAACCAGCAACGCCGTGCGCTCGTGCTCGACGACGAACGGCACCCCGCCGACGTGAGTGCTCACAACCGGCACGCCGGCCGCGAGCGCCTCCAGCACCGAGTTCGGCATATTGTCGACCCGGCTGGGATTGATCGCGATGGTGGCGAAGCGGTAGAGCGCGGGCATCTGGGCGAGGTCGACGCGTCCGGCGAACTCGACCTTGTCGGCGATACCCAGCCGAACCGCCTGCTCCTTGAGACGACGCTCCTCGGGGCCGCTGCCGGCGATGACGAGCCGTCGCCCCCGGATGGCGAACGCTGACGGCCGCGAAAGCGTCGAGCGCACAGGCGTTGTCGTAAATGAGTTCGAGGTTGCGCGCGACCAACAGCACGGGCCGGTCGAGATCCTTGGTGCAATCCGGCTTGAAGCGCGCCGTATCGACGACGTTGGGAACCACGTGCGCGGGCATGCCGTGACGGGCGAACTCCCGCTGGAGGAAGCCAGACGGAACGATCAGGCGCGAAGCACGACGCATGCTGAAGCGCACGGAGCGGGCGGAGGTGGCGAGGAAATCCCCTGCGAATCCACCGCGATAGTTGACCACCAACGGCGTGCCGCGCACCCAGGCGATCCAGACCGCTGGTGCCGCGAACAAGTGCCACGACCAGCCAGAGTTGGCCATGAGATGGGCCACATCGGACCTGCCCAGAGCGCGCCAGAGCGATAGCAGGTACGGAACCAGGCGAAAAATGGCACGCAGGCCGCGCACCCCGGCGATCCACTCCGGCCGGTAGGGGGCGTTGACCTGAATCAGTTCGACGCGAATGCCCTCGGCTTCGAGCAGTTCGCGAAGCTGCAGCGTCTGGTTGGCCATCCCCCCCGAAGGCGGTGGCAAGGGACCGATGAGGGTCAGGCGCATGATGAGTGCGGCAGAGGCTGATGGCACGAATGCGAACTTGCGCACGTTACACGTTGCCAAATCGCGGCTAAAGCCGCTCCCACGAAAGCCTCTTGCTTAGACTTCATACGGTCGTCGGAGCGCCAGGTCGCGGCTGGAGCCTCAACCTCGGCTCCCCCTTGCCCAACCGCTCCCGCGAAACCCTCTCGAGCGGACCAGCTCGTCCCGATGCGGATAACCGGCACAACACCGAAGCAAATCATGCGCCAGGAGGAATACGGCCACGGCTCGCTTGTCTGCGAACGAGCGGATCATGGACGAAAAGCAACGAACTGAGTTAGTGCGGTCACTGTGGGATGCGTATCGATCAAGGCTGAGTCATCCGTCGCGCTATGTTCTTGATGTAACGGGGGATCATCGCCGCGTCGCGGCCGGCCACAGCCGCATCTGACCGGCACGGAGAGGACCTCCCAGCCTCTATCCGGCAACTACGCATGGGGGGCGCCAGCGACGCTCCCACCGGCGTGCTTCACCGGGTGTGCCCCCAGGACCTCGTCGTAGAACTCCCCGTACCGCCGCACCATGGTGTCGATGCTGAACGTCTTCTCGCAGCGCCGGCGACCCTGGGCACCGTGCTCGCGGCGTAGCGCAGAATCCTCGACATAACGCCGAATCGCAGCCGCCATCGCGGCCGGATCGGCGCGCGGAACCAGAAAGCCCGTGCGCCCGTGATCCACCAACTCGCAATTGCCACCGACGTCGGTCGCCACGATGGGAAGCCCGCTCGCCATCGCCTCGAGGATGGTATTGGATATTCCCTCCGCAAGCGACGGCAGCACAAAGATATCCATCGCGCGCAGCAGTTCGGGAACGTCCTGCCGCTCGCCCGGAAGCCACGCGAGGTGCGCGAGTCCGGCGTCCTCGAGCAGACGGATCGCCGGCTGGCGCAGAGTACCGTCCCCGACGATCACGAGGCGCAACCTGTCTCGCTCAGCCCCGGCACTTCGCGCCAGATGCACGAAGGCCTTGACAAGCGTCGTCTGATCTTTCACGGCCTCCATGCGGCCGATCGTTCCAATCACGATCGCGTCTCGCCCGATGCCTTGTGTCTCGAGCACGTTCGTGGAACCCTCGCGCAACGGCGTAAACAACTGCGTATCGACGCCGTTGCAGAGGACCAGCAGCTTATCCTCTGGCACGCCGACCTTGTCGCGCAGGTAGCGCGCGAGGTCGAGCGACAGCGCGACATACCGCTGTACGAGCGGCTTGAAGAGCCGACGCAGAAGCATGAACTTCTTCCGCGTGCCGTCCATGTCGTCGGCATCGCGCCCATGCTCGCCGTGAACGCGATGCGGCACGCCAGCGAGGAATGCGGGCATCTGCGCGTCCAGCGTCGACAGATTGCGGGTGTGCACGATGTCGGGCCGAAGCGCCCGCATAAGCCTCCACAGCTTCAGGTAGACCGGGATATCCTTGCCGGGGCGCTTGTGCAGCGCGTAGACCTCGACATCGGGATTGCTGATCCGGTTGCGGAAGGCCGTGTAGCCCGTGAGGCAGATCACCACATGACGGAAGCGGTCGCGCGGCATGTGGTTGATCAGGTTGATGATACCGTTCTCCAGTCCGCCGACGGCCAGACTGTGCACGACGTGCGCGATCAGCGGACGCGTCCCGCCCGTCGACTCGACGGCGTCCACCTTGCACCATCGGTCCATCGCTCCGGCCGGCGGCGTGGGCAACTCGCCCGAACCATTCCACGTGTACTCCCGGCGATACCAATCGGAGACGCCCGAGAGCACGACCTTCAGGTACTCCGGCACGATCCTGCCATCAACGAACAGATACCCGGCGTCCTTCCGGCCCAGCGCCATGAGGTCCGCGTGGGGGGCGGTGTTGCAGAACCGCGTCGTCACCGCATAGGTGATACCGCACTCCCGGGCGATCGCCATCGCGTCGGGCGTGAACACACCAGAGGGATACGCGAAGCCGCTGCAGCGCGTACCCGTCTCTTTCTCGATCCTGTCTTTCGCGGTCGAAATCTCGCGACGAATGCCCTCGAGGTCAAGCTGATCAAGGAGGAGATGGTTGGCCGTGTGATTTCCAATCTCGACGACATCGGACATCGCACGGACCTCGTCCCACGTGAGCATGAGGCGTGGCCGCTCCCCGTCGCGCTGGACAAATGCCCGCATGGTCTCGACGAGCTCGGCGCGGCGCGCCGGCGTGAGACGGTACATTGCGTCCCGCAGCCGGGCTTCGGTCCTCGCCGTACGGTCTGTCGCCAGGCGCTCGATCATTTCCAGGACCGGCGACAGATCCATCGACGCTGGAATGCCGAGTTCCTTGATGCGATGACCGTGGACACTTGCGAAGAAGTCGACCTCGTCCCACCAGAGATAACGGTCTCCATCGTCGATGAAGGATGTCGTGACGAACACCGTGGCGGGAACACCACGGGACTTGAGCAGCGGGTACACACGCGTGAACAGCTCGCGATATCCGTCATCGAAGGTGAGCGCCACGGTGCCAGCCGCGAAGGCGCGCCCTTCCGCAAGCCGCTCAACCGCAGTGCCGAGCGACATCGGATGGCCGTACCGGACGATCGCGTCTAGCAGTTCCTCGAACTGCGCCAGGGTGACCATCATCGGCTTGTTGAGACTTCGAGCTCGCTCGTCCTCGGTCACGACCCGGTGAAACGTAATAATCGACAGATTCCGCTTTCCGATGCGCTCGGCAAGCCCCAGCGAGCCGGTGCGGCAAAGGGCCGTCGCGGTCATCCTCTTCGCGACGTTGCGCAGCCTTCGCACACGCAAGAGGCGGTCAGTGCCCGGATTCATGATTTCCATCGATTGAAGCTTCTAGGCGGCATGCGCACCGGCGAAGGATGGCTCGGCACCGGCGCCCCGCAACCTTCGCTTGATGCGCTGCTTCAAAGCATGCAGAAGCCCGAGTAGCCTTCCATACATTCCGGTGCCGAAGATCCGAATCACGTAAGCGCTGCGGATTTCGTGGCAGAACTTGTACTTGTAGCCCTCCTCGCCACCGAGAAAGTCGAACGACACGAAACCGGCACCGGCAGCGTGCCGAATCGCATGCTGAATGCCGATCAGCCCGACGCCATGCCGCGCGAACTCCGGCAACCAGCCATTCTGGTAGAAGAACGCGTTCCTCTTGTACGCAAACGTGTACACGATGGAGACGGGTTGGCCCTCGGCGGAGACGACGGTGAAGTACCCATCGCCGTCGACCAGGCGACCAAGCAGCTCCTGGTTGAATCGCATCCTGAACGGGGAGTAGAAGGTGCTGGCGGTGGCAGTCACCGTCTCCCATCGCCGCCGATGCAACTCGAACAGCACATCAAGCAGCCTCGGTTCACGGCTCATGTCAACGTGGGCGACTTCGTGCCGAGGGAAAGTGCTCATGAAGCCGCGTTCGCGTCGCGCGATTGCATATCGGGTACTCGAAGAAAGCCCCTTGAGATACTCGCCGAAGGAAGTTCCGAGCGGCGCCCGCGGACACTGAAACCGGAACGTGATGGACATCGAAGCGTTGCCGTCGCGGCGTTCGGTGGCGTACCGGTACAGGTTCGAGTCCGAGCAAACCGCGTCGAGTTCGATCAAATCGTACTGCAGGGAGCTATCCCGCTGGAGATGCCGAAGCACGCTCTGGCAACATCGCGCCTCGTACCCCGGGCGGACGATGAAGTCCATGTAGTCCGATCCGACGCGATCCCCCAGGAAAGCTACCTTTCGCACTGGCCACCGCATGAAGGTTGTGGGGTACGCATAGAGCGGCGCGATCCCGACGAGTTGCTCGCCGTCGTGGCACAGCAGCACCAGCAACGTCGCACGTCGGGTGTCGATCGTGCGCCAGAACGAGTACGCCCACTCCCATCGCAGAAAGAAAGACTCCGACGTAGACTCGTCGAGCAACGCGTTCCACGGCTCACGATAGCCGGCGAATGCCTCCTCGGCCAGCAGGCTGACCTGCAGCCCCCCGCTCTCCCGGTCACTCCCTGATCCGTACGATCCCCCAGATGCATGACGATCCACGCGCACGGCTCACCCAGCCGCGAGGATACGATCCGCAGCGGTTGCGACCCCTTCGAGGAAATCGCGCTGGTCCGGGGAAAGGGTTTCTGCGTCGCCATCGAACAGCACGATGACGATCGCGCCATTCGTCCGCCGGGTCGTGAGCGCGTCGATCAGGGACGCGAGTTTCACCCTCTTCGGATCGACCAGACGCTTTCCGTTGATGTCGTAGTAGAAGTACGCGGTCGACGTGCGCTCCCGGCTTGTCACGGGCGTGACCTTCATGCCCATCGCCGGCCCGCTCTCCGCACCGCTGAGCTTGGCACGCTCATGCAGCCAGTTGAAGCGGAAGTCGATGAGCTCGTGCTGCTCGTTCTGGAAAGGAAAGTACCCGACCAAGACCCTCGCGACCACGCCGGAATCATTGGCGTACCGCGCGACGAACTCCTCTTGCGCGACGCCGGCCCTGAAAGGTGCGCCAAGCTGCGCGATGCGCTGGCCGCTGAACCCCGCGATCTTCATCGGGAATGTGGCGAAGCCCTCCTTCAGTGATACCGGTTCGGATTTCCAGGTCGCGAGATAGAGCGCCACGGGGCCGAGCAGGAGCATCGCCACGATCGCCGGCGCGTACCGTCGTACGCCCGAATTGGAGCCCGACACCGGGTGCGCAGCGCCTGGAGAAGCGGGTGTCCTCGTTGCCCCTGCGCGCGCAGGAGCCGGCGAACGGCGCGACATCCACGACGCGACGGAAATGGTGACCACGACGCCGACCAGGAAGATGAAGGGCAGCTCGTAGATGCCGTGCGGCCCGTGCACCTCCGTCTTTGCCGAGCCGTAGTGCCAGATCGCGATCAGGACGACGCGCACCCAGTTCATCGCGATGCCCATGAACACGGACAACACGATGATGACCACCCGCTCCCACAAGCGATTGAGCATGGTGAACGCGAGCGGGATGCCGAGGGCAATCGACGAGACGAGCTGGTTCAGGCCGCTGCATGAATCGGCGACCTCCAGTGTGATGTGCGGCAGTTGCAGGAACGCCCCGTCGCGGTGTACGACGAAGCCCGCCGCCTGAAGCGCGTGCGCCGAAACGGTCGCCGACAAGAGCTTCAGCGGCTCTCTGAGCGCGCCGAGCAGTTCCTGGGGGAAAGACAGCATCAGGCCGAGATACGCGAGTGGCCAGAACAGCGCGCGCACGTACCGGGTTCCGAAGAACAGGAACGTCAGCGCGAAGACGTTGACAACGATCGAAAGCTCGCGCAGCGCGTTCGTGCTGCTCACCTGTCCCGCGATCAAGAGCGCGCAACCCCCGGCCAACAGCAGGAGCCCAAGGAGGAGGTTTGGCCGTCGGGTCAAACCGCTGTACAAGTCGCTGCGTTCCCGGAGCATGTAGACGAAGGCGACCGGGACCAGAAACTGCCAGTTGTAGCCTTCGATCCAGTAGTTCCAGAGCCATTTGAACGTGTCGGCGTACGCGATCGCCAGCACCAGCACCACGGCACCTACCAACACGGCGTGCGGGCCGATCATCGATGTCGAGCGATTCGCAAGGTCGCTCGAGGTGGAAGGCTGCATCGTTCGTGACTCCTACGTTCCTTGATCGAAGGGCATCGATCGCGTCTGGCTAGCCACAGCGGCAACGCGCGCGAAGAACAATAACGCCGCGTGGTGACCCGTTGCCCAACCGCGCCGTCCGCTCGTGCTCGACGACGAATGGCACCCCGCCGACGCGTGTGCTCACTGCCGGCGCGGCGGCCGCAAGAGCCTCCAGCATCGAGTTCGGCATGTTGTCGACCCGGCTGGGGTTGATCGCGACGACGGCGCAGCGGCAGAGCTCAGGCATTGCGGACGCGTCCACACGCCCAACGAACTCGACCTTCTCGGTGAGGCCCTTCTCGGCGAGACCCATTCGATCCGCCTGTTCCTTGGGGCGCCTTTCCTCCAAACCGCCACCAGCGATGACGAGCCTCGCTTCGGGGACACTCCTGCTGACGATCGAGAATGCGTGGAGCGCGCAGGCCCCGCAAACTCCCCATCCCACGCCGGCCGATAGGGGGCATTGACCCGAACCAGCTCGACGCCGATACCCTCGCCCTGCAGCAACTCGCGAAGCTGCAGCGTCTGGTTGGCCATCCCTCCCGAAGGTGGCGGCAGCGGGCCGATGAGTGCCACACGCATCACGCGGCTGCCCGATCCCGCCAGCGTTTGACGAGCCCTTCGTAGACCGGTCGATAGCGCGCCACGCTCTTCGCCCAGCCACGCTCGGTCTCGACAAAGTCACGGCCGCGTCGCCGCATGGCCTCCCAGCCCTCCTGGCTTGCCAGCAGCTGCAGCACCTTGGCCGCAAGATCGTCTGCATCACCGGCACGAAAGAGTACACCCGTGTCCCCGTCGCGAATCAGTTCCCTGTGCCCGCCGACATCGGAGGCCACCATCAGCCGCCCCTGCGCCATCGCTTCGAGCGGCTTCAACGGCGTCACGAGTTCGGTGAGGCGCATCGAATGCCGCGGATACACGAGCACGTCGATGAGATCGTAATAGCGGGCCACGTCGGCGTGCGGAACGCGGCCCGTGAAGACAACCCGGTCGGTCAACTGCAGCTCAGCGGCCATCGCCTTGAGCAGAGCATCCTGCGGTCCGCCGCCAGTCAACATCACCTTCACGTCGGGAGCATGCTTGGCGATACCGGGCAGCGCCCGCAGCAGGAGGTCGAGCCCTTCGTACGCGTAGAACGAGCCGATGAAGCCCAGGACACGAAAGCCATCGAGCCCGTGCTTCCGCTTGAGCTCGGCATCGGGGCGCCCACCCAGCGCGAACTTGTCGATGTCGACGGCGTTGGGGATAACCGTCACCCGATCGGCGGGAACGCCGCGCGCGACGATATCGCCGCGTAGCCCCTCGCAGATTGTGGTGACGTGATCCGCACGATGAATCGCTCGCGTCTCAAGCCCGCGCGTCAGCCGATAGCGCACGCTCTCTTCACGGGTTGTTCCGTGATCGACCGCTGCATCCTCCCAGAAGGCCCGGATTTCGTACACGATGGGTAGCCCGTGGCGACGCGCGACACGAATCGCGGGTAGCGCATTGAGCACCGGGGAATGAGCGTGCATGACGTTGGGGCGCACGTCTGCGACCACTGCGTCCAGCCGGTCTTCCAGAGCCCGCATCAGCGCGATTTCGCGCACGCCCGGGGTATCCGTGAAGCCGGTAGGCTGCCAGAGCGTGCGATGGAAATGCAGGCCGTCGACATCCTCCTCGGCTTCGGTCGCCCCCAGGTGCTTGGGACTCGTGACATGGAACGTCTCCCAGCCAAGCTTGCGCTGCTCGCGCAGGATCGCCAGCGTGCGAAACGTGTACCCGCTGTGCAGCGGAATAGAGTGGTCGAGGACGTGCAGGATGCGCAGCGTCATGGCGACATCCGCGATGATGCCGCTACGCCGTTGCGTGCGGACCCTACAGCATCAACGTGCTGCGCGGCCGAGACCGATTCACAACGCCACGGCGATCTGGCGACGATGTCTTGATCATCGGGACCCTCCACAGTCGCCTCGCGCCAGGATCCGGCGGTGTCTGGCCGGATTGGCAGTGCCCCTTGTTCGATCAACGCCATCGCGATCTTCTTCGCACTCGCAAACCGTACTTCACCATTACTCCAGTCGGGCCGGGGAGCGGTGATCCGCCCGCACGCTCTGCCATTCGGATGGGTAACGCGAATCCTAAGCAATTCATGTGCCAAATATGACTCTGGGGTCCCGCTGCGAGCGGAGCAACTGCCTTCGCCAAGCCAATCCCTACGGCACACGCCGGCGCCTGCCGGTCACAGTGCGGAGCAAGTGCGCTCCAAAACGGCAGCACGTTACCGTGCAGGTACCCAAGACGCAATGCTTGCGACACCCCCGACGAAGACTGCTCCGTCACTGATAGATCGTGGTGTCTGGGTGGACGGGCGACATTATCACCGAACACCCCGAGAAATCGCCCACCGGGCCGGGCGGCGTCAGGCAGGTCAGTGCGCGTTCGAGGGCGCATATCGCACCGCTTGCACATGTTAACCTTTTGGGTTAGTCTACCGCGGGTGGAAAAGCGGCGCGCGCACTACGATCTGGTTACGATACAAGCGCAGATCGCGTCGCTTGGCGCGATGGCGTTCACCAGGTCGGCCTTGGACGGCGGTCGCGCCATGGGGCTGACCCTTGCGGAGATGCTCGACGTGCTCGCCGGTTTGTCGCGCGCCGACTTCCACAAATCCATGACGACACATGCCGACCATCGAGTGTGGCAGGACGTTTACCACTCCGAAACGCCCGTTGGCCGCGTTGCCTATATCAAGCTTACGCTAGTCAACGAGCGACCCGTCGTGCAGTTCAAGGAGCGATAGTCATGAAGCAGTGTCCGGAGTGCGGCCAGCGCCGCCTGCGCCGCTTTGAGAACGAATCGATGACGGTCGAGCACGGTGGCATGCAGACCGTTGTTTCCCACCTCGGTGGGTCGCAATGCGCCGCGTGCGGAGAAGTCCTGTTCGACACCGACAGCGCTGCCCGTTACGCGGCCGCTGGGGATGCACTGGTATTGCGGGCCCGCGAGCACGAGCGGAAGGAACTTCGACGTATCCGAGTCAAACTCGGCCTGACCCAGGCGCGCGCATCCGCGATCACAGGCGGCGGCCCCAACGCCTTTTCCCGCTACGAGCTTGGCAAGGCGAAGCCAATGCCGGCGGTCACCCATCTGCTGAAGCTGCTCGACCGGCATCCGGAGTTGCTGCGCGAACTGGAGGCAACCGCATTGCCATCTCCTGCGACTAGGGCCTCAGTCAAACCCGCGTAGCGTAAGGCGCGCACGACTGCTTACGGCGCGGCGGGATGGAGCCGGGGGTCCAGCGCAAAATCTTCCTGCGATTGCATCGAGTACAGGCGCGCGGCCACTTCCGCGTCGAACAGCAGATTCCAACTGTGCGTGGACACGGCACTCGGTATCAGAAGAAAGGGATGCGCCGACAGCAGGGCGTCGCCAAACTGCTGCTGCCCCGCACTCGGAAATCCAGGTCTCAGCCAGCTACCGTCGGGGACGCGGGCCGGCTGCAGGACGTGAACGGATGTCGGGTTGGCGATCACGGCTGAAGTCAATACATGCGGAACCGCATCAAGGGCCCGGAACCCTTTGTGGACCGCAACCTCGAGTATCGCGGCGGCCGGGTCCACCGAGCAATAGACGACCCTCCTGCCCGTCGAACTCCATCGGCCGCCATACCGTCGCGCGCCCTCTCCGCTATCCCACGTCGATGCGAACCTCCGCTCGTCGACCCGCCATACGACGAGGACGGTGCCGCCCAGCGCCGCCGGCAGGGGCGTCACGTGTAGACGCCGTACTCCAATCGACCGAGCAGCTGCTCGACCATTTCGACACCTGCCGGCGAGGACAGCAGATCGATGGGGCGACGTTCATCGAGCGCCATGGCGGGCTTGGCCAACCAATTTTCGGCGGCGGTCTGGTCCCCGAAAACCCCCGTAGCCTTGGCCAGAATCTCGGCGAACTTCCACGTTCGGCCGCTCTGCTCCTGGCTCAGACGGGTCCCCGGAGCCTTCGTCCGGCGCTGAACGGTGCGCAGGCTGACGCCGACCGCCCGCGTGACATCGGCGGGGCTCATCGACTTCGCGTGCTCGACCATGAACACCAACGCCCCACCAGGAATGCCTTTCAATATGACCTCATGCACATCGAGCCTTGACCGGATCGACTGCTTCAGCACCTGTGGTCCGCCAAGCAGTTTGATGACCTGCCCGAGCGCACCCTGGCCGGCAAATGCGCTCGGCTCGGCCTTTGCGACGGATTGTCGAACGGGATTCGGCATTGACGTGACGCCTCCGCGACATGTGACGTCCAAATAATGTCACGTGTCGCCGCTCCGTGCAAGCCTGCTTGGTCGCCTGCTTGGTCGAGCCGTAACGGTGCGTCCCGTTCGGGCTGAAATGGTCGAAGCCCCTCCGATACATCACGGCCAGATTCAACGCGACACAAACGGATTGTGCAGGGTGAGCTGACCGTCGATGACCTGACCGTCGTGCATGTCCTCGGTGAACAGCGTGACGCATCCCGCGAGGAGCGCTGCCGCAATGATCATCCCATCGTATACCGACATCCCGTAGCGCTCGGCAGTCTGCAGTCCGCGCGCGTGCGTCTCCACGGTCAGCGGCACCACCGGACACAGGTGCTGCAGCTGCGCGGTCACGTCGATGACCTCGTGCCAGGAGAATCCAAGCTTGCGACGAGCGACGCTGGCCAGTTCATTCAACACCTGCACGCTGATCTGTCCGCCACTTGCCAACAACTCCTCCGCACGACCGGCTTTGGCCGCGTCCGCAGAAAACAGATACAAGATGACGCTGGTGTCGAAGAACGCGTCAACGGCGCTCATTAGCATCGAGCCGGTCGAACTTGAAATCGGCGGGTAGTCGACCGCGGTATTTCCTCAGGCGCGCCAGAATGTCGCGCGGACCCGCCGCCCTCATCACCTCAAAGCTGCGGGCGCCGGCGACCACGATCTCGATGTCGTCGCCCTCCTTGAGCTCGAGCACCTCCACCACCATCGCCGGCAGACGTACCGCCAGACTGTTACCCCACTTCGAAACCTGCATCGCGCACCTCCGAATGATATACATGCCACAGTGTATATCCTGGACACGGCGCGTCAATGCTCCGGTTGATCTGCCCTTCCCTTATCCGCTCGCACCCAGCCCCTGCGCCTCGGCAACTCGATTGCGCGAGGTCACTCTCGCCTGCCCCGACCAAGCGATCGGAGCATCGCCAAGTCAGAATGTTGCATGTCAAGACCTGACCCCACTTTGCCCCTCGCCCATCACGTTGCGAAGGAACGCATCGAACATGAGCAGCGTCCATAGCGGCGAGCTGTAGTCGCTCCTGCCGGACTGGTGGGCATCGACGAGGTGGCGCAGATACGTCTCGTTGAACCAACCGGTGCCGAGCAACCGCGGGCCGAGGACCGATTCCCGCACCCGAGCCTTGAGCGGTCCGCGGAACCATCTAGCAAGCGGTACGGCGAAACCCATCTTCGGTCGGTACATGACCTCGTGCGGCAGGTGGGGTTCCATCGCCTTCTTGAGCAGCACCTTGCCTTCGTTGCCGCGGACCTTGAGCTCCCGCGGCAGCGTCGCCAGCCACTCGACCAGAGGGTGGTCCATCAGCGGCTCGCGCACTTCCAGCGAATGCGCCATGCTCGCGCGATCGACCTTGGTGTTGATGTCCCCGACGAGATACGTCTTGAGATCGAGGTACTGGATCAGAGACAGTGCGTCGCTCGTGCCGGCGTTGCTCGCGTGACGCTCGAACACATCGAACGCGTCATAGCCACCGAGCTCGGCGCGCAATTTGGGGCTGAAGAGCTGCCGGCGCATCGGCGCGCGCAGGATCGATACCGAGTGGAAGTAAGCCTCGACTGAGGTGCGCGCCATGCCCTCGAAGGTGGTCTTGCCCCGAAAGATCCTGGGCGCCCAGTCGAGCTTGGGGTACACGCGACCAAGGAAGCCGAATACCGGACGGCGCAACCCGAGCGGCAGCGACGCACGCATGCGCTCCTCCATCAAGTGCAGCCGGTAACGCCGGTAGCCGCCGAAGCTCTCGTCGCCACCATCCCCCGAAAGCGCCACCGTGACGTGACGGCGAGCGAGCTGGCAGACGCGATAGGTGGGGATCGCCGAGCTGTCGGCGTAGGGCTCGTCGTATAGCGCAGCCAGCGTGTCGACGAGGTCGAAATCGTCGCTCTCGACCCGGTCGACGAAGTGGCGGGTCCGATAGCGATCGGCCACCTGCTGCGCGAACGCCGACTCGTCGAACTTGGGGTCCGCGAAAGCGATCGAGCAGGTGCTGACGGGCCCGTCGGACACGCCGGCCATCATCGCGACCACGGCGCTCGAATCGACGCCGCCGGACAGGAACGCCCCCAACGGCACTTCGGAGATCATCCGCAGCCGGATCGACTCGCGCAGGCGGGCTTCCAGCTCAGCGCAGGCATCGGCCAGCGAGATCTGCCGGTCGAGCGTGAAGCGAACGTCCCAGTATTGCCGCGGTTCCGGCAACGGCTGTCCTCGGCGGACGAGCAGCGTGTGCGCCGGAGAGAGCTTCTTCGCGCCGCGGAAAATCGTTCCCGGCTCGGCCACGTAGCCGAGCGCGAAATACTCCTCGATCGCGTGCGGGTCGATGTCGCGCGGGAGCTGGCCGTGCGCGAGCAGCGACTTCAACTCGGAGCCGAAGAGGAACGTGCCGTCGGCGAGCAGCGCGTAGAACATCGGCTTCACGCCCAGCCGGTCGCGGGCGAGGAACAGCGTTTCGCGGTTCCGGTCCCACAGCGCGAATGCGAACATCCCGCGAAAGCGCTTGACGGATTCCTCGCCCCAGGCTTCCCATGCGTGGACGATGACCTCGGTATCGCTGCGGGTGCGAAAGACGTGGCCGAGCGCTTCCAGCTCGGGGACGAGCTCCTGGAAGTTGTAGATCTCGCCGTTGAACACGACGCATACGCTGCCGTCCTCGTTGAAGAGCGGCTGCTGCCCGGTGGCGACATCGATGATCGACAGGCGGCGATGGCCGAAGCCGAGGCCCGGCTCGACGTGCACGCTGCCCTCGTCGGGCCCGCGGTGGTGTTGCGATTCGTTCATCCGCTGCAGTGCGGCGCGATCGATTTCGCGCTTGCCGCGGGTGTCGAAGATGCCGGTGATGCCGCACATGGTGGATCGGGAGGTAGCCGCGTTTTCGGTGGGGAGTGTTATCGGGCGAGAGGTAGACTGCGGTGCATCGCGGCTAAAGCCGCTCCCACAAATACCACCCAAGGTGCATCGTGGCTAGAGCCGCTCCCACAGGCGCGCCGCGCCGGACATCTGCTGTGGGAGCGACTTTAGTCGCGATCGCGCTTCCGGACAAAGCGCATTCGCGACTGAAGCCGTTCCCACAGTTGCCCCCAATGTGTTGCGCTTGTGGGAGCGACTTTAGTCGCGATCGATGCATCCGGGCAAACCGCAATCGCGGCTGAAGCCGCTCCCACAGATGCCGTCCAATGTGTTGCGGTTGTGGGAGCGACTTTAGTCGCGATCGATGCTTCCGGGCAAAGCGCAATCGCGGCTGAAGCCGCTTCCACAGATGCCGCCCAACGGATTGCGGTTTCCGTCATGCTGCCAGCGGCACGACCGTCTTTGCAATCTGCTTTCCAACCGCGCGCTCGGCGACCTCCAGATCATATTGGGCTTGCAGGTTGAGCCAGAACTCCGGTGTCGTTCCAAACAGGGATCCCAGACGCAGGGCCATTTCTGCCGAGACGGACGCTTCGCCACGGCAAATCAAGTCGACTCGCCGCTGCGCCACGCCGATGTTCTTGGCCACGCGATACCGGGAAATTCCCAAGGCTTCGATGAAATCCTCGAGCAACACGTCACCAGGATGCACAGGTGTGAGCCGCCTACCGGTGGACACATCCGAATAGTCAACCCTCCTGAGCTGGTCGCGCCGAATGGTCATTGTTACCTCATTCAGTGATAGTCGACGATCGCCACATCATGCGCGTCGCGATTCTGGCTCCGGATCGCGCCAGTACGAGCCGACCCAGAACAGGAGCAGCATCACGATGCCGAAGAACACCCAACCATAGATGAGGTGATCGACGCCCAGGGCCAGCTTCATGTCGGACAGGTGCGCGATCATCACGATCATGTACGCGCGCAGGCCATTGGCGACGATCGGCACGATCACCGACGCTGCAATGAACAGCACGCGCTTGCCAGAGCTCTGATAGGTCAAGTACGCGTAGAGCGTGCCCACGGTGATCGACGCGATCAGGTAACGCAGTCCGCTGCACCCTTCGACGACCGACCACTGCCCGGACGGGATGGCGAACAAAGCCCCTTCGCGATAGACAGGCATGCCGGTGAGTTTCAGCGCAGCGACGGCAAAATCGGCCGTAAAGTCCATCAGCGGCGGGATGAGCCCCTCGCCGACCGGCACGCCAAGAAACAGAAACGCCAGCGGAAACGCGATTCCCCACGCCACGCGCCGCCCGGCAACGGCAATGACGGCTGCGGGAATCATCGCGACGAAGGCGAACTGCTGCACGACCTGAACCTTTCCGGCACTTGCCACGAGCCATCCCAGACCCGCCAGCGCGAGCAGTACGTAGCCCAGCCAGTCGGCGACCGGCGCCTGCTGCGCGATGAGCTTCCTTCGTGTCCAGATGAGATAGAGAACGATCGGGACGATGAGGAATCCGTGCGCAAAGGTCTCGGATCGGTCCCAGATCGCGACGATCGATTGCGCCGTCGGCCAATAGATGGCGATGATCGCGGCGATCGTGAGAACGAGCAGCGGCAGCGTGGTGCGCCAGTTCGACCCCCGTTCCGGTGTGGAATCGTCAGTCGTGGTCGTGGGGCGCACGAGAAGTTCGTCAGGGGCGTTCATCGAGGCTTCATTGAGTGATCGGAACGCTCGCGAGGCGCGGCTGCGCCGAGGCGGTCGTGCCGAAAGGTGGCACGAGCCAACGATCGAGCCGGGACAGGCGCGCATCCCAACTGTAGTTCCGTCGCACGCACTCCCGGGCGGCGCGGCCCATCGCCTCGGCGCGAGGGCGCTCGCGCAGCAGGGTTTGCACACGCTGGACGAACTGAGCTGCGTCCGCAGCGGTCTCGAGATCGACGCCTGATGTCGCATCGATGCCGCCGGCGCAGGCCGTCGACGCCACCACCGGACGTCCCATCGCCATCGCCTCGAGCACTTTGTTCTGGATCCCGCGCGCGATGCGCAGCGGCGCCACCACCACTGCCGCGTGCCCGAGATACGGGCGCACGTCGGGCACCGTTCCGGTGACCACGACGCGGTCGCCGGCGAGCGCGCGCACCGCCGGCGCGGGCCGCATGCCGACGACGTAGAAGCGTAGCGACGGCATCGCCGCAACCAGGGCTGGCAGGACGTCGGAGACGAACCACGTTACGGCATCGACGTTGGGCCAGTAATCCATCGCTCCGGTGAACACGATCGGGATCTCATCGGCCGCGAACGGCGACGCACCCGCGTGCTCGGGTGAAAAGTAGTCGGCGTTGACCCCGTTGCCGACCGCCTCGACCCTGCCCGCGGTGTCCGGCGCCAGCTGGCGGAGGAGCTCCACCTCGGCGTCGGTGACCAGGAACGATCGAGTCGCGCGGTGCACGGTCGCGCGCTCGAACGCGAGGAGCCGGCGCCCCTCGCGTGCATAGACCCACGACAGCGGCCACCGGTGGTCGCCGGCGTATTGGGTCCACTTCGCCGAATCGACGTCGACCAGGTCCACGAGCAGCGGCACTTCCGCGCTCGTGGCAACGTACTGCGCCATCGCCGAGGAGAACACGACCATGGCGTTGAGGGGCACTTCACGCTGGATCTTGCGCACCCATTGGGCGAGGCCGGCGTGGCGATAGTAGGCAAGTGTCAGCGCTTCGCCATGCAGCAATCCCGAAAGGCTGCGAAGCTTGGCGACCGCGGGGTTGAGGCGCTCGACATGCACGTCCGCACACAGTCCGCGCAGGGCGTCGAGATGCTGCTCGTCGTCGGGGTCGTCGATGAAGGCGCCGAGAAAGACCCGGTGCCGCGCCGCCAGATGCTTGAGCAGATGGTGCGAGCGCACCTTGTCCCCCTTGTTGGGGGGGTAGGGCAGCCGGTGGACGAGGTAGAGGATGTTGGCCAAGGCGATGAGACGCAACACGGTCTATTTCGGGTGGCCGACACCAGACGGCGGCTCACCATGCGTCGACGAGATCGCTTTCCAGCGTCCTCCGGTGCGCACCTTATTGCTCCCGCTTGTAGTCGCGTTTGAACTGACCGGTCCGCTCAATCGTCCGCATTCAAGTCTGCCATCGATGCTTCCACGCTGCCGAACGACGCACAGCTTTCCTCGGCGCGCGTCCTTCATCGACGCGATAGCTTCCGCGTTAGGAACCAGCGGCTCAAACGGAAGTGCCTTCTCGCGGGCGACGCGGGTGAGCAGGATACGGAAAGCACCCGACAGAGTCAGTCCCATTGCGGCCAAGACAACAGCGGCCACTTCCTTGACACGTTCGTCAATGCGCGCACGCACCACAGCGTTAGCGGCCAAAGCCAGCCCTCCTTTGAATCAGCGCGGCTGAAGCTGTTCCCACAAAACCGTCGCGTCGCGCCGCCGCTGTGGGAGCGCCTTTAGGCGCGATTGCAGCAGTGGCGGGCCAAGGTTCCATCGCGGTTGAAGCCGCTCCCACAGAGCCTCCACTCACCATCGCGGCTGCAGCCTCTCCCGCAAACCCGTCGCGCCGCACCGCCGCTGTGGGAGCGCCTTTAGGCGCGATTGCAGCAGTGGCAGGCAAAGGTTCCATCGCGGCTAAAGCCGCTCCCACAAAGCCTGCACTCACACTCACTATCGCGGCTGAAGCCGCTCCCACAAAACCTCCACCCATCAGCGCGGCTGCAGCCTCTCCCGCAAACCCGTCGCGCCGCACCGCCGCTGTGGGAGCGCCTTTAGGCGCGATTGCAGCAACGGCAGGCAAAGGCTCCATCGCGGCTAAAGCTGCTCCCACAGAGCCTGCACTCACACTCACTATCGCGGCTGAAGCCGCTCCCACAAAACCTCCACCCATCAGCGCGGCTGCAGCCTCTCCCGCAAACCCGTCGCGCCGCACCGCCGCTGTGGGAGCGCCTTTAGGCGCGATTACTGTGGAGGCAGGCAAAGGCTCCATCGCGGCTGAAGCCGCTCCCACAAGTCCTCCATCCATCAGCGCGGCTGAGGCCGCTCCCCGCAAACCATCGGGCTGTGTCGCCCTTGTGGGAGCGCCTTTAGGCGCGATTGCAGCGCCGCCCCCGCGCCGCGATCTCAGATCCACTGCGCATCCCACCACGGATAATCCCCAATGGCGCTGACCAACCCTGCCCGCAGCGGATTCGCGACGATGTAGCGCGCGATCCGGCGGAAGTCCTCATCAGCCCGAACCGCATGGTCGTGGAATCCGGCTTGCCACAAAGGCTCTCCAACCCGGTCGAGCAATTGGTTGATCTGCCGAGATGAAAGCCCCTTTGCTCGCGCCACCAGTGCCGAGAGCGTGCCACTGCGCAGCGTGACTAGCCAGTGGAAGTGGTCCGGCATCACGACAAATGCGTGCGAGTCGGCATGGCCGCCCTCGGCAAGCTGGCGAAAGGTGCAAACAACCGCCCGAGCGAGGCCGGCATCGTCGAAATAGCGTCGGCGGTCCTTGGTCACGCTGGTGATCAGGTACATCTGGCCAACGATCGACACGCGCCCCGCGCGGATGTCCGCGCTATGGGGTTTGGCGGGCCGCGGTCCTGGGATGCCGTCGTTTCCGCTTGTGGGAGCGCCTTCAGGCGCGATTGCAGCAGTGGCGGGCCAAGGCTCCATCGCGGCTAAAGCCGCTCCCACAACCTCGCCCCCATCGGCGCCGCTGAAGCCGCTCCCCACCAATCCATTCGCGCCGCGCCGCCGCTGTGGGAGCGCCTTTAGGCGCGATTCAGCAGTAGCGGGCCAAGGCTCCATCGCGGCTAAAGCCGCTCCCACAAACCTCCACCCACATCGCGGCTGAAGCCGCTCCCACAAACCCCCCACTCACCATCGCGGCTGAAGCCGCTCCCGCAGGCCACCCGCGAGATGTGCTTGGCATCGCCGCGCTCACCCGAGATACCGCACGATCCGCGGGCCCAGCGCGTTCGCGACACCCAGCGGCAGCTTCCGCCAAGCGGCGATGAAGAGCCGGTACTTGGGGTTGGCCGGATTGTTCTGCGGCACCGAATCGCGCTTGTAGAGGCAGTACTCGTAGTGCAGCGGCTTGGGCTCGAAGCCCCAGTTCTTCTTGAACGCGTACGGGCCGGTGTCCTTCTTGCTGCGCCCGTAGTCGAAGACCTTCAACCCGCGCTCGCAGGCGCGGCGCAAGAGCTCCCAGTACTTGAAGTCGTTGGCGGCGAGCTCGCGCGCGGCGAGGTCGTCGCCGGCGTAGTACGGCAGCACCTCGTCGCGGAAAGTGAAGCTGACCACGCTGGAAAGCGGCTTCCCGTCCTTATCCTCGACGGTCAACACCTCGCAGTCCGATCCGAACTCGCGCCGCAGCGCCTCGAAGTAACGCCGCGAATACGGCGGCGTGCCGTGCCGGTGGACGTTGTCGGCGTAGAGCGCGAAGAAGCGTTCGACGCCCGGGTCGAGGACGCTGACGAGTTCGTTCTTGATCCCCTTCCTCACCATCGCGCGCTGCTTGCGCGGGATCGCGAGCATGTTCGCTTCGACGTCGGGCAGGATCTCCTTGCGGAACGCGACGTACAGATCCTGCGTCGGCCAGTCGGGATGGCGGGGCGCGACGTTACGGAACTCGACGTGGTCAACGCCGAGTTCGCGTCCCAGAGCCAATGCGCGAGCCTCGAGCGCGGTTGCCGCCTCGGCAGTAGTCGCCGCGACGCCGCCATAGACGCCGAACGGCAGCGAGACGAGTGCGTTGCCGAACAGCACGCTCTTCACGCTGCGCGAGCGGCAGCACGCCTTCGATTGCGCCATCGCGCTCGGCCTGCAGGAACCAGGTGCGGTGGCGAAAGACCTCGCGAATGATCCGCTGCCAGCCGGCGCGGTGGAAGAACGTCGCCTGGGGGCAGCTCAGGACAAAGGCGTCCCAGCGTGCCGCTGCGGAGGCGTCGCCCGCCGCAAGTTCGCTCAGCGCCAGCGCCGGCTGCGATCGCTCCCGTGCTTCGCCGGCCGACTCGCGGCAGTGGATCGCCAGGTCCGTGTTCATGGTAAGTGCCGCGGGTCTCTCAGCGCCGCGCGCCCACCGGTCCGACCACTTTGCCGAGCGGACCGGACGTGGGCCGCGCCTCCTCCGCGAACAGCTCGACCGGCGCAAACGGCCCGACCGTGGCCGGGCCGGCGTCGGACTGCGAAGACCAGTCTTCGACGACGGGCTCGACGTCGATCGCAAACGCCTCGTCGATGCGCCCCCACAGGAAATCGCGCAGCAGCTGCCGCAAGCGCCGCTCGGTGCGGTGCAGATTGAGGTAATGGCGGAAGCGCGTCTTGCCGTCGATGTCCGGGATGCGCGGCTGCTCGGGGTCGATCTCCCACGGATGGAAGTAGAAGATCGCCGCCTGCCGATCCACGCGATTGACCCGTCGCAGCAACCGCCGCGTCACCGCATAAGGCAACAGGCGAAAGAAGCCGCCGCCGCCCGCGGGAAAGTTGCGTTCGCCGAAACGGACCGTGGACACCGGGATCTCCAGCAGCCCCGGGCGGACGAAATGCGCGAACCGCGGCGCGTCGGGCATCCCGTAGTGGTCGTGCTGCACCGGATAGATGCTCGAACTGTACTTGTAGCCGGCCCGGCACAGCACGTCGAACGCCCACGGGTTCTCGTTGTTGATCGAGAACGACGGGGCCCGGTACCCGCGCACTTCGACGCCGCCGACGTCCTCCAGCACGAGCTTGGCGAGGTCGACGTCCGCGAAGAACGCCTCCTCGGTCTGCTCGTGCGCCCGGTGGTGGCCGAAGCCGTGGCTCGCGAGCTCGTGCCCGCCTTCGACGATGCGGCGAACGACCTGCGGATAGCGCTCGGCGATCCAGCCGAGCGTGAAGAACGTCGCGCGCGCGTTCGCTGCCGCGAGGAGTTCCAGGATGCGCTCGACGTTGCGCTCGACGCGACACTCGCGCGCGTCCCATTCGGCGCGCGGGATGTACGCCGCAAACGCCGACACCTGGAAGTAGTCCTCGACGTCGATCGACAGCGCGTTCAGCATCGCGCCGCCCGGCAGGCGTCGGCCGCGCACCAAGGTCAGCCCTCCGCCATCGCGGCGCGGTGCACGAAGCGCTGCGCGAGATCGGCGACGATGCGCTCGGACGCCCGCCCGTCCCAAAGCTCCGGCACGCGCCCGCGCTTGCCGCCGCCGGCGAGAATCTCGTCGATGACCCGGAGGATGACCACCGGATCGCGCCCGACGAGCGTGTTCGTTCCGTGCTCGATCGTGATCGGCCGCTCGGTGTTCGCCCGTGCCGTGAGACAGGGAACGCCCAGTGCGGTCGTCTCTTCCTGCATCCCGCCCGAATCCGTCAGCACCAGCGTGGCGCCGCTCATCAGTCCGAGCATTTCGAGGTAGCCCTGCGGGGGCAACAACGCGATGCGAGGCGCCGCAAGCAGGAAGCCGAGCCCGAAGCGCTCGACGTTCGCACGCGTGCGCGGGTGCAGCGCGATCACCAGCGGCAGGCGCGCCGAGACCTCGCGCAGCAGCGCGAGCAGCGGCTCGAGCGTCTCGCGCTGGTCGACGTTCGACGGCCGGTGCAGCGTCACGACGCCATACCGCGCCGGATCGCCGAGCAGCGCCGGATCGCAGCCTGCGCGCCGCAGCGTCTCCGGTGCCGGGACGGCGACACCGCGATTGGCGAGCAGCGAGTCGATCATGACATTGCCGACGAACATGATTCGCTCGGCGGCAACACCCTCGCGCCGCAGGTTGTCCGCCGCCGTGCGCTCGGTCGTGTACAGCACGTCGGCGACCTGGTCGGTCAGCACCCGGTTGATCTCCTCGGGCATTCCGCGATCGAAGCTGCGCAGTCCCGCCTCGACGTGTGCGACGGGAGTCCTCTTCTTCACCGCGACCAGGGTGCAGGCAAGCGTTGAATTGACGTCGCCGACGACGACGACGCACGAGGGCTTCAAGTCGTCGACGATCGGCTCGAAGCGGCGCATCACCTCGGCCGTCTGCACCGCATGGGTACCCGAGCCGACTTCGAGGTTGAGGTCGGGCTTGGGCAGTCGCAAGTCGGCGAAGAGCTTGTCGCTCATGTCGGCGTCGTAGTGCTGGCCCGTGTGCACGAGCACATGCGGCAGCCCCCCGCCATGCGCTGTCAGCGCGCGCAGGATCGGCGCCATCTTCATGAAGTTCGGCCGCGCGCCGACGACGCAGACGACCGGCCCCGGATCCATGCGCTCGGCCCGTGCGTTCATGATTGATCGGCCTTGGAACCGGGGCGAATCCTTACCGCGTCGACGACCTGCTGCAGGAGTTTCAGGATCGAGCCCGACTGCCGCTCCAGCCGCGCAAGCCGCTCCTCGAAACTGCCCGACTGCATGCTGGCGATCACCCGCGAGGCCTCCTCCGCGACTTCGGGCGTCATGTGGACGCGGGAGGGGTCGATGCTGATAGCCGGGCTGCCTCCCGGTTCGCGGCGGAGCGATGCTCGCGAGAATCTCCTGCGCCGACGCGACCGGCCCGTTCTGCCGCGCCTCCGCCCCCGTGGCGCGCAGCGAAGCCTGAAGCAGTTCCGGTGCCGCCCTCCGCTTCGACGACCGGTCGGTGAAGAGAAGCTCTCCTCGCGCATCTCGCGCGCGATCTCGTCGACGTCGGCCCGGCCGAACTCGGTCTTGGTGCCGATGAAGCCCGAGAGCAGCAGCCGATCGCACAACGCGTTGATGCGCCGCGGTATGCCGCCGGAGCACTGGTGCACCGCCGGGAATGCTTCGGGCTGGAACTGCGGTTTGTCCTTCCAGCCGACGTGCTTCAACCGATGCTCGACGTAACCGCGCGTCTCCTCGGCGTCCAGCGGCCCGATGTGGCACGCGGCGATCACCCGCTGACGCAACTGCAGCATGTGCGGGCTTTGCATCGTGCGCCGGAACTCCGGCTGGCCGACGAGGAAGCTCTGCAGCAGCGCGTGCGTCTCGAGCTGGAAGTTCGACAGCATCCGCAGCTCCTCGACCGCGCGCGGCGTGAGGTTCTGCGCCTCGTCGACGATCAGGAGCGCCCGCTTGCCCTGGGTCGTCACCTGCACCAGGAACGCTTCGAGTGAAAGCAAGCAGGTCGGACTTGGCGACGTCCTTGGTCCTGAGCCCGAACGCGGCGGCGACGAGGCTTCAGCGTGTCCTCGGCGTCGAGCTGCGTGCTCACCAATTGCGCGGCGACGACCTTGCCCGGGTCGAGCCTTCCCAGAAGGCTGCGCACGATCGTCGTCTTGCCGGCTCCAACCTCGCCGGTGACGATGATGAAGCCCTCGTTCTGGTGCAGCCCGTACTCGAGGTACGCCATCGCGCGCCGGTGCTGCCGGCTGCCGAAGTAGAACGACGGGTCCGGGTTGAGCTGGAACGGCTTGCCGGTCAGGCCGTAGAAGGCTTCGTACACGCGGCAGCCTAGAAGGTGTGATTGACGCCGGCGAAGACAGTAAGCGTATCGGTATCGGGAGAAGCGTTGGCCCCCGCGCTCTTGAACAGCGAATACGTGATACCGGCGGACCCGCTCGTCTTCGCACTTAACTGTGTGCCCAGCGTAAGGCCGAAATTGCCGTTGTTCGAGGTGACGTCGCTGAGTGCGGTATCGTTCGAACGCGTGCGCGAGTAGCCCGCGCTCGCGCCGAGGTTCGTCGTGCCGGAGAGCTGGTAGCTGTAGCCCAGCCCCACCCCGGTCTGGGTGTTGTTCTGGCCGAACTGGAACTGCAGGCGGCAGCACCTCCCCCGTGCCGGAGATCGCCTCGCTCTTGACGTTGAATATCGTGAAGGTGATGGAATTGCGAACTCCCAGCACGCACGAAAGAGACGTTCTGCGCGTCCTGCAGCGTGATCGTCGTGCCGTAGACGTTGACGGGGGCCGCCAGGGTCGGTGGCAGTCCGGTCTTCGCCAGGAACTGCTCGATCGCGGCGGCGCGCTCGGTAGGATCGGGGATACGCGTCGTGAACGCCGCGTCCAGGAACTGCGTGACCGTGGTGCCCGCCGGAATCGCGAGCGCGAGCTGGGGATAGCTGCTGAGTCCTCGCGAGAAGTTTGCCCGGATCGCCGAATTCGGCAGCCGGTGACTTATCTGCAGATCGTACGACGACCCGAAGAACCGATGCTCCCAGAATCCCCCCGACTGCGTGCGCGGCGACGGGTTCCACTGAAAGCCGGCGCCATAGATGAGCCCCGCCGAGCTCGTCACGAGAAACTGGTTGTCCTCGTACCCGATCCGCGCGCTAAGCACGAGCTGAGGGTCGAACTGGTGGGACAGTATGGCGCGCGCGATTTGCAGCGTGTAGCGCCCGTTGTTCTCCACACGACCGCCGTCGGCAACACCGTTGTCATACATATAGCGGTTGTATTCGACGAGCCACCCACTCGGGTAGCCGGGCGAAGTGAGTGTCGCCGTCAGGTTGTTGGCATACGTGTTCGGAACCTGGTTCGTCGAGTCGCCGAAGGGGCTCGACAGCGTCCAGGTATTGTCGTCGCGCACCTGATAGCTGATGTTGGTCGAACCCAGCACGCCCTTGATGTAGGGGCTGACCGAATACGTTTGCGACACGTAGCGGTTGTCGGTTGCGGTGACGATGCTCCCCGGTTGCGGGCCGAACGGCGAGATGAACTGCGTCGAATAGTTGGCGCTGGCGTCGATGAAGAAGAACTTCTCGATCGCCTCGAACGTGCCGGCAAGGCCACCCGTTGGGGCAATCGTGAAGCTGTTGTTCTCCGTCTCCTTGGCATAAAGCATCAGCGTGCGCCGATCGAGCCGTTGATCTTGAGCGCGCGGGCTGCCGCCGTTAACGCTCATGCTCCCGTCAGTGAAGTAACCAAATCGCCGACGCCTGGCCCTGCGGGGCGAAGAACACGTTGTTGGTGTAGGTTTCGGTGATCCCGGCCGAAGCGCCGAGTCGCCAGTTCTCCGCCTGAACACTCGACATCGCCGTGCAACATGCCATGGCGACTACGACCCTGCGCGTCGAGAAGCGCGGTCGTCCGACTGTCGGGCTCCCCGGGTCGTGACCGCGCCACGGCCTCTGCGCGCGTGCCCGTGGGGAGCGCCAGCGGAAACGCGCAGCGCGATCAGCGCGCATGCTCTTTGCCGTAGCCATAGCCGTAGCCATAGCCGTAGCCATAACCGTAGCCATAGGAATCGCCAATGGAGGCCGCTCGGCCCTTGTTGAGCATCATCATCTTGACCGGGCAGGACTCGATCGTCGCCAGAGCCTGCTTGACCGCACTCTGCTGCGTACGCTGAGCCTCGACGACGAGGACGATCTGGCCCATGTGGGTGGCCAGCACGCGCGACTCGGTGGTCACCAGCAGTGGCGGGGAATCGAAAATGATTATTCGGTCGGAGTACCGCTTCGCCACGTCCGCGAGCAACCGGTTCATCGCGTCGCTCGCGAGGAGTTCGGTCGCGCGTGCATGCTGGGTGCCCGCCGGCAAGATGGAGAGTTTCTCCACGTCGGTCCGCAGCAGCAGGCCACGCAGGTCGATCGAGTCTGCGACCAACACGTCGAGCAAGCCTTTGCTCGCCGGCAGCCCGAGCATCTTGAGCACGGATGGACGCGCGACGTCGGCGTCGACCAGAAGCACGGTGTGGTCGAGCTCCATCGCGATGCTCATCGCCAGGTTGATCGCCGTGAAGGTCTTGCCCTCGCCCGGCAACGAACTGGTGACCATGATCAGGTTTCCGTCCTTGACCGAAGCCGCCCCCTTGCCGGTTGCGTTGTCGAGCAGCGGACGCTTCACCACACGGAACTCGTCGGCGACCTGCGAGCGCGGCGATTCGGGCGTGATCATCCCGTTTTCGGCAAGTTGCTTGAGGTCGAGATGGACGGTCGGCGACGAAGGCCCGGGCGTCGGCGCCGGACGTGTCGGTTGGCCGTTACCGTGCGACGCGGTCGAGACGCGCTCCGTGGTCTCGCTCAAACGCAGCGCCGCGCGCTCGAGCACGGCGGGGCCGTCGGCGGGACCTGCAGCGCCGGCCGCATCGGGCGTCGAGATCTCCACGCCCGCCTGCCGCAACTCTTCCAGACGCTTGGCCGCTTGTTCGATAAGGCTCATGGTCTTTGCCCTAAACGGCGCGGGACGAGAGAAGGAAGAGCGCGAGGAACCCGGCCCCGAAGGACCCCAGGAGCGCCACCATCCCGGAGATGAAACCGACGAGGCCGCGTCGCTCTTTTCTCCGTCGGGCTTCGCTCGGAATGAGGGAGACGGCCCCCAACACCGGCACGCCGGTGGCGTCGCGCAAGGAACGGGAATCGAAGAACGTCGGCCATACCTGGCTGGCCGCGAAGCTCGCGAACAGCCCTGCGCCCAACGCCGCCAGCAGCGCCATGGGGAACAGAAGAAGACGATTCGGAGCGACGGGTGTGGGCGAGGCGCGCGGTGGGTCGATCAGCCGGAAATCGGTCATCCCTCCGCTCGACTCCATCTCGCCCGAGATTTCGACCGACTCCCGCCGGGCGACCAGCGTATCGTAGTTCCGCTTGTGCAGGCCGTAGTCGCGGTTCAACTGCGCGAACTCGGCCTCGATCTGCGGCACGCGCTTGGCCGCCTCCTTCAACTGCGCGAAGCGCGCCTCGTACTCGGCAACACGCGTGCGCAGCGACGCCACGTTCGCCTCGGCTTCCGCCTGGGCGATCTTCATCTGCTGCGCGAACGGATTGCCGTCCGTTGGACCCGCTTGCGCTGGATTGGCGGCGGCAGCACGCGCGTGCGCGGCGATCTCCTGGCGTTTCTGCTCCTCGAGACTCGCGATCAGCCGGCGAGTCGAGATGACGTCGGGGTGTTCCTCGGTGAAGCGCAATAGCAAGGTGTCGACGTTGCCTCGCAGCGCTGCGAGCCGGGCGTCGATCTGCGGCGTCGCGATCTCCGCGGCAGCCTCCGGTCGGTCAGCGGGCAACGAAGACTCGTCGTCGACCACCTGCTTGCGCAGCGCGTCGCGCGAGTTCTCCGCTTCCCGCAGCTCGAGTCGCGCTTGCTTGATCGCCTCGCTCAGCTGACTCATCTGTCCGAAGTGGTCCTTGCCGTCGACAATGGCCAACTCGATGTTGCGCAGCTTGAATTCCTTGAGCCGCGCTTCGGCCTCGTCGATCTTCTGCTCATACGCCTTGATCTGGTCGTCCATGAACTTCTTCGCCACGTCGGTGTCCTTGCGCTTGCCACCGAGACCCGACTCTACAAACATTGTCACGAGCGACTGCACGACGCGCTTCGCCTGCTCGGGCCGCGAATCGCGATAGGAGAGCGTGTACAGATTGTCTCGACCGGCGGCCTGGATCTTGACCTTCCCCATCAACTCGTCGACGAGCGCGTCCTGCGCCTGCTTCGACTTGGCGCCCAGGTCGAGGTCGGCCATCCGTACCAGCTTTTCGACGTTCGGCCGACTGATGAGCGTTCGGGTCAACATGTTGATCTGCTGATCGACATTGGGCTGAAACGCGATGCCCGCCATCAACGGCTGCAGCACCGACTGAGTGTCGACGAAGACCCGTGCCGAGGCCTCGTACTGGTCGGGGATGCGCAGCACGGCGAACGCACCGCCGATCAAGACGATCCAGGCAACGATCAAGCCGATCCAGCGGCGCTGCCACATCCCGCGCAGAATGACGAGACCCTGGCGAATAAGATCATCCATGGTGCGGTCTTCTCATCGAATGGGGGGCGTCGGGAGTCACGCGCCCATGCGCGTACCCGCGGGGCCCGAAGTACGTTAGAACCAGCTTTGCGGGACGATCAGCACATCACCGGGCTTCACGTCGACGTTGGCCGAGATGTCTCCGCGCCTGATCAGATCCTTGAGGCGCACGCGGTACTGCTTGTTCCCTTCGGAGGTGCGCATCAGCACCGCGTTGTTGCCGTCGGCAAAATCGGTGATGCCGCCCACGATGATCATCAGGTCGAGCAGCGTCATGTTCTGCTTGTACGGCAGTGCCTGCGGCTTCGCCGCCTCGCCAAGAACACGGATCTGCTCGCTGTAGGGCCCGACGAATCCGCCGACGATGACGGTGACGATCGGCTCGCGGACGAACTTCGACAGCTGTTTCTCGATTTCTCGGGCCAACGTCGTCGAGTCCTTGCCTTGAGCGATGAGATCCTCGATCAGCGGCGCGGTGAGTTTGCCGTCCGGCCGCACCGGCACCGACATCGAGAGCTCCGGATTGCGCCAGACGACGATGTTGACCGTGTCGCCGGCGCCGATGATGTAGTTGTAGTCCGGCGAGGCCGCCGCGACCGGCGCCGGCGGCAGGTCGGTCGTCGCGCATCCGGAAAGTGCGGCCGCCGCCAGTGCCGGCAGCACGCTCCACTTCACCCAGCGGACGAAAACGCTCCATTGCAGCTTCATGCAACCTCCCATCCATTCAATCGGTTCGCCATCGCAGCCGCGGCCCAGCCGCGTCGGCGCGAAACGCGAAGCATAGCCTAAGTGCCTGCCATTGTGCGACGAATCGCGGGAAAGCTCCGCCGCCCATCAAAAGCGAATCGCAACGCAGCCGTTATCGAGCCGAACTGTAGCGTGCAAGCTGCTGCCGGCTTGCCGGAGCGCACTGGGGGAGCAGCAGAACGCTGGAACAAAGTCGGTTCGAGTGAAGAGAAGTCCGAAAGTACCCCGCCAAAGCGCAGTTTGATGCCGTTGTTCCGGCAGTCTTGGGCGTCGAACCCTGGACGCTTGCCTGCTGCCCAGGCCGGACTGCTCGACCCAGCGAAAGCAGATTCCATGCCCGCAGCGCCGGTCCCGCACTGTCGCGGTCACCCGCCCGGGGGCTCTGTGGGCGGGGGCCGGATTCTTGCACACTACAACGCCGTAGCGCTGGCCGCGGCCGGTGTGCCGGGCGCGTTACGCGCTGTGCGCCGCTCTGCGGCACTTGCTGACCGTTCTTGACGATCCCTGGGTGCTGATGCAGTTGCCGACGAGAGGAAGCGTTCGCCGCCGTCGACAACCTCACCGGCTTGGCCGGTGCCACGGTGCATGACCACCGACGCCGTACCGGTCCGAACTTCAGCGCTCAAGAACGAAAGAGGGTTAGCAGTCGCTTACCCGCTAACCCTTGCTGTACTTGGTGCCGGCACCAGGGGTCGAACCCGGGACCTTCGGTTTACAAAACCGCTGCTCTGCCAACTGAGCTATGCCGGCGCAAGGCGGATTCTACCGCGCGGCGTTCAGCCTTCGCGCGCGACTCGTGGCGACGCGCACCGGCGTCACGCTCTCCAACGCGAAGCCGCAGCCCGCTTCCTTGGCGACGATCCCGGTGCGCGCGGACATCGGGACGGCTCGGTTGCGCAGGCGGTTCCCGGGGGGCGCAGGCAGACGGTAAGAAGCAGGCGTTCCCGCACGGCGCTGCATCGAGCGATCACCGCAAGCGAGCGCCAAGCCTACAACAGAAAGTCGAACTCCCGCATACTATGTCGAGCCGACGACGAGCCACGCTCGGCACCAGCCCAGGCGCGCGCGCCGAAATCGATCTCGCGCGCATCGGTGCGCGGGAGCCGACGGGCGCGCGCCGATGCGCCATGACCGCCCACTGGGGTGGTTTCGAGGCGGCGCGCCGCGGTGGCTGCGCGGGCCCGCGCGCCGGGGCCGGCCGATCGGTTGCGCTCGACCCGCCGCCATTCCATTCAGCAACTGCACCCCATGAGAACCTACGCCGACCTCGGCATCCTCGTCCCCGAGGTCTCCCTGCCCAAGCCCGGCATTGATCTGCGCAAGTGGGCCGTCATCGCCGTGGATCAGTTCACTTCCGAGCCCGAGTACTGGGAACGCGTCGAGGACATCGTCGGCGACGCGCCGTCGACGCTGCGCCTCACGCTGCCCGAGATCTTCCTGGACACGCCCGGTGTTGCGCAACGTATCCAGCGCATCCAACGCACGATGCGCGCGTACCTGGACGCGGGCTTGCTCCAGTCGCGCGAGGGTCTCATCTACGTGGAGCGCACGGCCGGAGGCAGGATTCGCAAGGGCCTGATGCTGTGCCTCGATCTGGAACGCTACGACTACACCCAGGGTTCCACCAGCCTGATCCGGGCCACCGAAGGCACGATCGTCGAACGCCTGCCGCCGCGCATGAAGATCCGCGAGGGCGCGCCGCTGGAGCTGCCGCACATCCTGGTGCTGATCGACGATCCTCGACGCACGGTGATCGAGCCGATCGCTGCGGCCAGGTCCCGTCTCGAAGTGCTGTACGACTTCGACCTGATGCAAGACAGCGGCCATCTCGCCGGCTACGCCGTGGGCGACCCGGCGCTCGAAGACGGCGTGGTTTCCGCCCTGCGTCGCCTGGCCAGGCCGGAGGTCTTTGCCGCAAAGCACGGCGTCGCAGCCGATCTGCCGGTGCTGCTGTTCGCGCTGGGCGACGGCAACCACTCGCTCGCGACGGCCAAGGGCGTCTGGGAAAAGATCAAGCCGTCGGTCGGCATGGACCACCCCGCCCGTTACGCGCTCGTCGAAGTCGAGAACGTCCACGACGAGGGACTGGAGTTCGAACCGATCCACCGCGTGCTGTTCGGGCTGAAGCAGGATTTCGTCGCCGCCCTCGGTGCCGCCTTCGGCGCGGACTTCAGCTACGTTGCCGTCGCCGGCGCGCAGGACATGGCCGGCCGCGTCGATGCGGCGCGCGGCCCGGCGCAGGTCGTCGGCCTCGTCGGCGGTGGCGCGGGCAGGACCTTCGGCGTGGCCGAGATCCGCCACCCCCGCTCCAGTCTGGCCGTGGGCACGATCCAGGCCGTCGTGGATTCGTTCCTCGATGCGGGGGGCGCAGAACGAATCGACTACGTGCACGGCCGGGACGTCACCGTGCGCCTTGGCAGCCAACCGGGCAACGCCGCGATCTACCTGCCCGGCATGGCGAAGGGCGACCTCTTCCGGACGGTCATCCTCGACGGCGCCCTGCCGCGCAAGACCTTCTCGATGGGCGAAGCCAGCGAGAAGCGTTTCTACATGGAGGCGCGCCGGATCGATTGAGAGCCGCAGATCCGCGCCGCCTGCGAACCCATCCTCCGGCGGCACGCCATAGGCTCGGGTCCCTTGCGGGGCTGACGTTCGACGCGACCGATGAGGCTATCCGACTGCAGCGAATCCGAGCGGCGCGCGCTCGCGGCGCTGGAGCCGCGCATCGGCGCGGTCCATCTGCGCCAGCGCCTGGGCCTCGAGGGCGACCACGAGGCCGACGTCTTTCGGCGCGGCACCCATTTCTTTCACCTCGAGAACTGGTACTCGGTCCACGCCCTGATGCGCCTCGCGCTCGCGGCCGTCGGCCTGCACGGTCGCGGACGGCGGAACGCGCTGCGCATCCAGCTCCGACGTCACGACGTCGTGCTGCCTGCCCTGCCGGCAGGCTTCGACGGCTATTCGGTACTGCACCTGAGCGATCTGCATCTGGACATGAACGAGGCGTATGTCGGACGCCTGATTCGGTGCATCCAGCGCGCGCAGTACGACGTCTGCGTGCTCACCGGCGACTTCCGGTTCCGCACCTTTGGGCCTTATGCGCCGGCGCTCGCCGCGCTCGCCCGGCTGCGGCCGCACCTGCGCGCGCCGACGTACGCCGTGCTGGGCAATCACGACACGATCCGCATGGTGCCGGGGATCGAGGCGCTCGACATCCGCGTGCTGGTCAACGAGGCGGTGCGCATCGAACGGGCGAGCGAGACCCTCTATCTCGCCGGCATCGACGACGCTCACTATTTCCGCACCCACAGCCTCCACCGCGCCGCGCAGGATATCCCGCGCGATGCGTTCGCCGTCCTCCTGTCGCACTCGCCGGAACCCTATCGCCATGCGGCCCATGCGGGCTTCGGCCTGATGCTCTGCGGCCACACCCACGGCGGACAGATCTGCCTGCCGGGCGGCGTGCCGATCATCACCGACTCGGATGCGCCCCGCGCGTACGCCAAGGGCGCGTGGCGCTACCGCGACCTGATCGGCTATACGTCGGTCGGCTGCGGATCGTCGATCGTCGACGTGCGGCTCAACTGCCTGCCCGAGGTAGCGCTCCATCGGCTGCGCCGCACCCCCTCGCCGTGACGGAAGGTAGGCTCGGCGTCGCGCGCCAGATCAGTGCGGTGAGTCGCGGATACCAAGACGGTAGCAGAGCTTCGCGACCGGGATCTCCAGCAGGAAGAAGGCGAGCGTGATTCCGCCGATCTCGAGCGGCGACAGGTCGAGGTATTCGCGCACGGCCAGCAGCGGCAGCAGCGCTTCCGGCACCTGGTCGAGTCCCGTCGCCTTGCCGCTCGGCGCCACGCCGAATCTGCGCTTGAGGAAGCTGGAGAGCGCGTCGCCGCCCATCGCGGCGACGCCGATGAGCGCGCCGAGCGCACCCGGCATCCCGAGCATCGCCGCGGCAATGGCAGTCGCGAGCACGGCGGCCACGACGCCGCGAAGCGTTTTCGTCGGACCAAGGAGCCGGCGACCATCGAAGAAACGGGCGCCCCCGTCGAGAGGCGTGCTCCAGCGCGACCCGAGGAAGCGCTTGGCGAGAATCGGCGCCGCGTTTGCCACCGCGAGCAGCAGCAGCAGCCTTGCACTCAACGCGAACTCGTCCACGAGGCATGGCCCCCCAGGCAACGTAAGGCGCCGCCCTTCCTCACGCGACCGGCGGGAGACGCGGGATCCGGCCTATTCTACGATCTCGGCGAATCGCGTACGTCCCCGCTTGCCCGGGCCGGACCGCCGATCGGCGCGAGGCGCGACTCCGGTTCGCTAGAAGCGGCGCGCCGCGAAGGTCATCTCTTCGTCGAAACGTGGCTCTGCGCGCGGCGCCTGATCGCCCGCCGGCCCCACGTCCACACGTACTGCACGCCCGAAGCAACGATCGTCATCGCGAGCAGCGCGAACAGGCCGCGCACCGCGGTGTTGCCGTCGACGAGGCCAGCGGCGTGGGCGAGCACCGTCGCCAGGGTGACGAAGGCGACGCCGGTGTTGAGCTTCGACAGGATCGTGGGCTCCATGTCGTAGCGCCCGAAGAGGGTGTGATAGGCCAAGGCGCCGGCGACGATCACCGCGTCCCGTACGACGATGGCGACCAACAGGGCGATCGGAAACAATCCCTGGGCGGCAAGGGTGACGGTCACGGCCAGCATGGTCAGCTTGTCGGCGACGGGATCGGCGATCGCTCCGAAACGCGAGCACGCGTTCGCGAGCCGTGCCACGAGGCCGTCAGCGACGTCGCTCACCGCCGATAGGACGAATACCGCGAACGCCGCGCCGTACCGCTGCTGCGTCAGCAGGACCAGCAGCAGCGGGATCAGCAAGAACCGGAGCAGCGTGAGGGCGTTGGGAACGTGGCGCACGTGCGGATACTTCGACCTCGGCGCAAGCATCGCGCGCCAATGGGGGTCCAATAGCGAGGATACGCGCCTCGGCGACCCAGTTCCAGGCGATGCCGGCCCGGTTGAAGCGATCATGCCGCGCCGCGAGCGGCGGGGCAACAAGGCAACGGCTCGGCGCACCTCGACGGCACCGCAGGGCCGGAAGACGCTCGCATCAGGATCCTGAGCGGAGGTTCAGCGCCTCGGCGAGGAATTCCCGGAGCACCCGCGCCGCGTCGCGCCGCGCGACGGCATTCGACGCAACGTGCGCGCCGGGCGAGGAGCAGTGCTCGATGTACCGGCGGTACTCGGACCAAGGCCATTCCTCGCGGGTCGCGACCACCCGGAAATGGGACGCGCCCCCGATGTAATTGCAGGCCGCCCAGCTCTCCGCGTTGGCGAGGTAGCGGCGAAAACGGCCCGGGTAGTCGAACCCGTGCTCAGCGTCGGGGTAGAGCACGAGCTTCACCGGGAATCCGGCCCGCCGGACGCGCTCGACGTAATCGACACACGGCGCGGAGCCCGTCCAGTCGTCGCGGGCGCCGACGAGGTAGAGGAGCGGCGCGCCGGTCAGCTTCACCGGGACGTGCTGCTCCCCGCACCAGGGATAGAACGCGACATGAGCAGCGAAGGCGTTGGACTCGGTCGCGAGTTGCACCCGATAGCGCTCGCGGGAGGCCCAATCCGCGACCATGCCGCCCTTCGACCAGCCGACGAGCGCAATGCGACGGGCATCAATGCGGGGATGGGTGCGCAATAGAGCAAGCGCCTCGTACGCGTCGATCAGCATGGAATACGGCGTCACCGCGCCCTGGTCGCCAATCGTGTTGTCCACGCCGCGCGTCGTGAAGCTGTCGACCACGAAGGCCGCGATGCCGAGCTCGAGAAGCGAGCGCGCCGTGGCGTACTGGTGGCGTGTCACGCCATCGCTGCCATGCAGGAGGATCACCGCAGGCACCCGCTTCGCGCCAGAGCCCTGCGGCAGCAGGAGGTCACCCGGCACCTCGACGGGGAACCTGCGGAAGACCCCGGTCGCCAGATCGGACCACGTCGCGTTGTAGCTGCGGAAGAGCAGCCGGCCCGATCGCCCGTCGGCCAAATCCGCGACCGAGGGCAGGTGCGGCCCGCCATGCGTGAGCCGCCACCCGGCGAGGGCAAGCAAGGGCACCAGGAGGGCGATCCCGCCCAGCAGTAGCCGTCGTTCGGCGCCCTTGATCACCTGGCGGTTGCCCCGCCCTGCTTCGTGGCGCTGTCCGGCGCGCGCGCCGTTCGCCTCTCCGGCGATGCCCCGCGAGCAAGACAACGCGCGACGCCAAGGCTCCGCTCGAGAAACGCCAGGAACGCCTCTGGAGGTTCTGCAAGCGAGATGTCCGCGGGGCGACGCGGATAACCGGCTCCGCCGCCCGAGACGAACGCCACGACGCCGCCGGCATCGCGCACCCGCTCGAGAAACCCAAGCGTCGCGGGCTCGACGGCCTCGGCGCCGAGCACCAGCACGAGGCCGCACCTTGTCGCGACGTCTTCCAAGCGCCTCGCAACCGCGTGGTCGAGCGCTCCGCCGAAGGGGGTGATCCCCGGGCTCATCGGACCCTGGCAGTTCGTGCAGCGCAGATCGCAGCGCCGCCACACGGCCATCGGCGGCCAGGGACACGCTGCGCCGCAGTCGAGGCAGCGTGCGCGGTCGAGGGTGCCATGCAGCGCCAGCTCCGCGCGGCCCTCCTCGTGGTCCGGGGGCCGCACGACATCCTGTACGATCACCGTGCCGATCCATCCCGCTGCCTGCAGCCGGGCCGTGCGCCGCCACAGCGGACCGTCACGCAGTTGCCTGGCCTCCAGGCGCAGGCGCGCCGAAGCGTCCCAGAACGTCTGGCGAATCCGCGGCGAAAGACGCAGCCGGTCGCCTTCGAAGGCGGCGCGTGGCGTTTGCGGGTCGAGCCAGGCCCCACTGACGAATCCGGAAACGGGAACGTCGCCCGTGCCCTGAACGAGCGCCGCGACCTCGCGCCCCCCTCGCCGGGCGGTCAGCACCCTCCGCATCACACGCCAGCGGGCCGGCTGCACCGCCGGGAGCGCCGCGAGGGTGCGCATCGCCTGCATCGAAAGCCAGACGCCGAGAATGAACGGCAGGACCAGCGGCGGCAGCCAGTCGCCGAGGCCTGAGGCCTGCCATGCAATCCAGATCAGCGCGCCAAGGAGTGCAGCGAGGGTGCCGCCGGCGCAACCGGCTAACGAGCCGCGAAGGAAGACGGCATGCACACCGAACGAAGCCAGCGGGACGGTGATGCCCCAGAGTCCGATGAGCGTGCGCGGGTCGTGCCCGCCGAGGAAGCTGCCGATGCAAACGACGGCGGCGAGCAGCCACGCCCAGATCGCGGCGAACGGCGACTGGATCGCCGTCGCAAGCAGGATCAGGGCTGCGCCAAAAAGCCCGTAGGGCATGAAGTCGGTCACGGCTGCGTCGATCCAGAACCACGCCCCAGTCGGAGCGAGGAGGAACGATGTGGCGTAGACCGCCGCTGCCGCGCCGCTCGACAGAGCGGGCAGCCGGCAGCGCGCAAGCAAGCGACGGAACGAGACGTCCAGCGCCACGCTGGCGGCCAACGCGGCACCCAAGACGGCGAACCTCCCCTCCCCGGCTGCGAAGAACCCTCCCCCCATCAGCCCGACGATGGCGGGGTTGAAGCCCGCGAGCCCCCAGCTCCACTCCTCTCGAGGGTAGGCGCAGGTCAGCCGGCCAACGGCCGTGCCGAACAAGGCGCCCAGCAGCGCTCCAAGGCCGGCGAACGGGTCGGCCAGCGTGATTCCGGCCACCAGCAGCAGGCCGGTCGAAGGCGAGTCGCAGAATGCGATCTGGGCGCAGCCCCGGAGCCACGCCCTGACGAAGAGCCTCGTGTCAGCGGCAAAGCTAGAACGAGCAGCCATCGCCGCGCAGGCGCGCCGGCAGCTCGTCCAGCCGGAAGACGTCCCGCCACGCTTCACGACTGCGAATGAGCTCGGGACCGTCGGGTCCGATGAGAACGGTGGCAGGCCGCGTCTGGATGAACTGCATCGACATGGTGTGGCAGTACGCGCCGACGTGCGAGACGCGGACGATGTCGCCGGCACGAAGCGGCGGCAAGGCCACGCTCTCGCGCAGCCGATCGGACTGCATGCACAAGGGACCGAACACGCTCACCGCCTTGTGCCGCTGGTGGGACGTGCCGCCGGCCCCGGCGACCCGTGACACGCCGTGATCGTAGTAGCAGGCCGTGGGAACCAGGTTCACGCCCGCATCGAGGATGACGGCATCCTCGTTCTTGTCGACGGACTTCGTCGCGACCACCGTGCAAAGGAGCTGCGTGCAGGCGTCGACGACGGCGCGGCCCGGCTCGAGGATCAGCGTCGGTCGGCCGCCAAAGACGCCCTTCGCCTTGACGAGCCGCGAGCAGATCTCGGCGGCATAGGGCCCCCAGAAGTCGCCCGCGCGAACGCTGCCGCCGGCCAAGTCGTACTCGGGGCGCAGGACGTTCGCCGAGGGAAAGCCGCCGCCGAAGTCGATCATGTGCGGCGCGAGCCCGAGCGCCCTTGCGCGCTTCGCGAGGCCGATCAAACGATCGGCGGCCATCGCATACAGCGAATGGACGAGGACGAACGTTCCGCAGTGGTTGTGCAGCAGCTCGAGGCGCAGCTGCCGATTCCTGGCGATCCGCTCGAGGGCCCTCTGGCTGTCGCCGTTGTCGTCGCTGAAGCCGAACTTGGTCCACGGCATCGCGCCGTGGTGGAAGCTGATGCGTACGCCGATCCGGGCAGGCGCGGCAAGCGTGGCTGCAATCCGCTCGACCGCGTCGAGCTCGTCGAAGTTGTCGATGTTGACGAGCGCCCCTTCACGCAGCGCGCGCTCCAGCTCGATGTGCGTCTTGTGCGGCCCGTTGAAGATGATCTCCCCGGGCGGGAAGCCCAGCGAGCGGGCGAGCTCGTACTCCATGCCCGAAACGACCTCGGCCCACGCCCCCTCCGAGCGCACGATCGAGCATACGGCGGGAAGGTAATTGGTCTTGACCGAGTAGGCGACGCACGTGTCGAGGTGCGGGTCGGAGAAGGCGCCAAGGAACTTCCTGAAGTCGGCACGAAGCCGCTGCTCGGAGACGACGAACAGCGGACTCCCGTACTGCGCAACGAGTTCGGTCGGGACGAACTCGTCGTTGGGCTCGAGGCTCGCGGGGCCGGGCAAGCGCGTGCAGTGCTTGGTGAAAGCGATGAACGGGAGCGGCGTGATGCGCGGCGGAACGTAGGTCTTGAGGTCAAGCATGGTGGAGGTGGCCCTTCGTCACCAGCGCGGCAACCTGGCCCGGGCGGATGGGGAACTCGGTCATGCGGCGCACGAACGCCACCTCGTTCCCGGACGCAGGCGGCAGGACCGCTTCGCCCATCATGGCTCGGACGGCCAGATCGGGCTGGTTGCATCCCAGCGCAGCCGAGAAGTAGATCCAGCCGGTGAACCGCGGGTTCACTTCGATCAGGTAGAAGCGATCCGTCACCTCGTCGCGTATGAACTCCCCTTCGCACGGCCCGGTCCAGCCGAGCTCCTCGAGAAAGCGCGCGAAATCCCCCTCCAGCTCGGGCTGCCGGGACCGGACGGCGTTCCACGTGCTGCCGCGGTGACAGGTGACGAGCTTCTTGATCGTAAGCGCGCAAAGCGCCCGATGGGCCTCGTCGCACACCATGCTCGTGGCGTAGTGGGGGCCGGAGATCCGGCGCTGGACGATCACTTCGTGCCAACCCGCGTGCGCGAGGTGCTGCCACGCCCAGCGCGCTTCCTTCAGCGAGTTGACCACGACGCACATGAAGAGCGGTCCCTTCACGACCGCCGGCAGTCCGACCGCCTCGACGGCCTTGACCGTGTCGCCCTCGTTCCTCGCGAACCGGCTCTGCGGGATCGCGAACTCCCCCCATTCCTCCTTCAGCTTGCCGCCGAAGAGGTTGCGTTTCGCCCGCCGCTCGAAGGCCCTCGCGTCGGGCAGGAGATACCGGATGCCGAGCTCGCGGAGCGTCTTCCGCATTGCGATGAACGAGGGCAGCTCGCCGTCCAGGCAAGGTATCAGCGCGTCGAAGGGGTGCGCCGCGTGGATCTCGGCGATGCGTTGCGCGAGCGCGTCGACCCCGCCGCGGTCCGGAAGCCGAAAGACCTCGTCGAACAGGGCGGGCTGATAGGAACCCGATTCGTGCGTCCCGTAGGAGAGCCCGACGATGCGCGTGATCCCGGGCGCCTCGCGAAGCGCCCGCGCCACACCCAGCCCAGGATTGACGACGTCGAACGTGCTGGTGCCCGTTACCGCGACGGTCACGCCCGGGCCCGAGATCCCACTGCCCCGCGGATGCGCGACCCCGTTGATCCGGGCCAAGGCGTCGAGACGCCCGTGCTGTCGCAGGCGCAGGAGATCGTCCATCGCGACCGCCGACTCGACGACGCCTCGCACGAACATCGTCCCCGCGCGCGCCGCGCCCACCTTGCGGCGCATCCCGATCAATTCGCGCAGCAGAGCCACGGCGAGGTTCACTCCGCCCCAGTGCGACGCCTGACACCATGGCGGAAGGTGGCACGACGCGTCGCAGACCAGCGGCTGACTGCTCCCGTAGGGTTGAACGATCTCCAGAGTCAGCGCGCCGCGCATTCCTGCCGCGTGAGCGAAGTCGCGCGCGAAGCGTTCGATTGCATGCAGGTTGACGATCGTGCCCGTGACGGTCCGGCCGTCGAGGTTCGACGCGACGACTTTGACCGTGACGGGGGCGCCGCACCGCCCGTCGCCGAACGCCACCAAGCCGACCGAGTACCGATCGCCGGTGTCCCGATACTGCAGCGTAACGCCAGGCTGCTTCCCTGCCGCATACTGCTCGGCGACAGCCGTTGCCTGGTGAGCGCTGTAGACGACCTGCTCGCCCGAATGCATGCCTCGCACGCACAGCGGATACCCGATGCGGTCGGCGAGCGGCGCGAGCTCGGTTCCGCTCGGCACGTTGATCGTCAACGGCCCCGGGATGCCCGCGTCGTGCAGGAACTTGGCAAGGTTCGGGCGTGCAAGCGCCTCCACGCGATGCGCAGGCGGCAAGAGCGAGCGTATCCCGTGCTCGGCCAGGCGCGCGGCGACCCGGGATGCCATCGCGACATCCGCCTCGCCGGGAATGAACGCGTCGATCGGCGCCTGTTGATGGGCGAGGAGCATGGCCTCGACCATCGCGTCGTCGCTGGCCTGGAGTGAAGGCAAGACTTGCAGGCGATCGACCACGCCCGGCGCCCAAGCGCCGATGGCGCAGGCGCCGTAGCTCCACGCGGTGATGGCGAGATCCCCGCCCCAGCCCTGTCTTAGTGCCTGCGCGACGGACGCACCGGGTCCTGGGTTGTCGAGGCCCCCGAACCCCGTCAGCGCGACACGCAGCGCCCCTCCTCGTCGATGCGCAGCGGTTGGCATCTCGTCGTCTTCGCACTCATGCGCCTCTGATCGAGGCTTGTCCCGCCTTGCTGTGCCGCGCACAGCCCTTGCGCCCGATCGCCGCCCGGGCGGCTTCACGCGCGTCGCAGCGCGAGTGATCCCGCCGGCCACTCGCCGCGACCCGACCCACTGCGCAGCGGTTGCGCGACGCGCGACGGACGCCGCACCCCTTACTCGCCGCCGGGCACTCGGCACGCCCGCGTCGCGCCTCGCCGTCGTCGTCGCCCACTTCAGTCGCTCGTCTCCAGCAGCCCCTCGGCCGCGAGCATGTCGAGCACCGCGTTGACGTCCCGCGTGGCGACCTCGTTGGGCACGTCAAACCGGCTCGTCAGCGCTTCCACGAGGCTCACGATCGTGCAGCCCCGCTCGAGCTCGGTGACGATGATGCTTGCGCTCTCGTTGCACGCGCTCATGCGGCCCGTTCGCGAATCGATCAAGACCACGTCCTCGCCGTCGCTCTCGCGTTCGATGAAGCACATGCCGTTTGAGCGCCATTCTCGCTGCAGACATGTCAACCGTTCCATCGCCAATGCCTTGCTGCCGGCGCGCGACCTGCTGCGACCTGCCGTGTCGCCACGTTGTCCGCGCCCGCCGCCCAGGAGTTTTCGCGCGCCCGCTTCCTTTGCGGCAAGAGGTGACCTTGGTGTCATGGCAAGCAATAACGAGGCCACAGAAATGTATACAGCAATAACAATCACTTACGAAACACCTCATGCTAATGTGTAAAAAATGGCGACAATGCTCTACCGGCTCACCGACTGCTCGACGGGCGCTCTTTCAGGCCGCCGGCGATGCTCGGTCGATGCTTCTGTTAGGCAAGGAAGAGCGCAGCGACGGGGGCTGCGCGCGCAGCGGAGCTGTTCACAAGCCCGGTGCCATGGTGGCGCCGGGGCCATCCTTCCCCGCGGACCGCGATTGCCGCCGTCGGCCCACGGCGACGCAACCCGGGGCGGCTACTTGATGACCGAAAGATGCGACGGCCGCGGCTTGGGCTTGTCCGCGTCCTTCGCTGCGTCCTTCTCGTCGCGCGCCAAGGCCGACTCGATGTCGGTCAGCGCGGGCTGCGTGGCCCGCTCGAGCGACGCGGCAGGATCCTCCGCGGCCGCGAACGCGAAGCCGTAGCCGGTCTCCCTGGCGAAGATACCAACGACCGCGCCCATCGGCACCGCCACTTCCTGCGATACGCCGCCGAAGCGCGCGGAAAAGCGCACCCAGTCGTTGTCGATCGTCAGCTTGCGTGTCGCGGCCGCGCCGATGTTGAGCACGATCTCGCCGTTGCGAACGTAGGCCGTCGGCACACGGGTCTCCGCGTTCACGCGGACCGCAAGATAGGGGGTGAGGCCGTTGTCGGCGCACCACTCGCACAGCGCGCGGACGAGGTAGGGCTTGGCGGATTGCTCGGACATCGTCGGGATCGGTTGTTGGCCGGAATGACGGGACGGGGCACGGTCGGTCTTGGCGGCTACTTGCGCATGCCGCGCTCGGCCGAGGTCAACGCCTCGGAGAACGCGGGCCGCGAGAACAGCCGTTCGGCGTACTTCATGAGCGGCGCCGCCTGCTTGGGCATGACGACGCCGTAGTAGTCGAGCCGCCACAGCAGCGGCGTGATCGCGACGTCGAGCATCGAATACTCCTCGCCCAGCATGTGCTTGTGCTTGGCGAACACCGGGGCGATCTGCAGCAGGCTGTCGCGCACGAGGCTGCGCGCCTTCTCGATCTGCTTCGGGTTGTTGCTCTCCAGCGCCTCGATGTGGACGAACAGCTCTTTCTCGAAACGATGGAGGAACAAGCGCGCACGCGCGCGCATCACCGGATCGGCAGGCATCAGCTGCGGGTGCGGGAAGCGCTCGTCGATGTACTCGTTGATGATGTTCGACTCGTGCAGGACCAGGTCGCGCTCCACCAGCACCGGCACCTGGTTGTAGGGGTTCATCACCGCCAGGTCCTCGGGCTTGTGGTCGAGGTCGACGTCGATGATCTGGAAATCCATCCCCTTCTCGTGCAGCACGATCCGGCAGCGCTGGCTGAAGGGATCGGTGGTTCCGGAATACAGCGTCATCATCGCGTTGTTCTCCCTGCCGCAATCCGGCGGCGGATTCGCTTCGGCGCCGGGCGCCGGCGCGTCCTCCGGCGCCGTTGCGACCCCGCGGCCACGCCGAATCGCTCCCTGGTGGCTAGGCCGCGACCAGCAACGCTGAACCGTCGGGAATTCCAGCGCGCCGCCCCGCCCCGCCCGGCACTCGAGCCCACCGGGAAGCAAGTCGCGCTGCGGCGGCGGAATCCGGGCCGCGTGCTGCCACAGGACGAGCCTCCGGTGCGCGGCAGCGCCCGGATCAGATGCTCTCAGAACCCGTGAACAAACCTGCTGCGCGGGCGACCGCGCGTTGCCGACTCGCCTCACGCCTTGTCCACCCACCTTGCCATGCCCGTCGTTCGTTCGCTCGCGGCCAGCGTTCCCACCTCCGCGTCGCCACGAACGCTTCACGGGCTCTCAGTGGACGTCCTTCCAGTACTCCTTCTTCAGCCAAAACGCGAAGACGAACAGGATGGCCAGGTAGATCAGCACGACGAGGCCGAGGGTGATCCGCTTGTTCTTGACCGGCTCGGCCATGTAATCGAGGAAGTTGACCAGATCGGCGATCACCGTGCGGTACTCCGCCGGCGACAGGGTTCCGGGCGTGGCGACGGCGAGCGTCTCGACCGCGGCCTTGCCGCCCGGCAGCGAGGCCACCTTGACGAGCTGCTTGGCGGCGATCGCCGCACCCTGCGCCTCGTGCGCGTCCTTGTACTCGGTGGTGACGAGCTTGTTGGTTCCCGACAGCTCCCACAGCACGTGCGGCATGCCGACGTTCGGGAACACGAGGTTGTTCCAGCCGGTCGCCGACTTCTCGTCCCGGTAGAAGCCGAGGAAGTAGTTGTACAGCCAGTCGGTGCCGCGCACGCGCGACTCGACCGAGAGGTCCGGCGGGATCGCGCCGAACCAGTTGCGCGCCTCGTCGTAGGTCATCGCGATCTTCATCGGATCCGCGATCTTGGCGCCGGTGAGGATCAGGTTGTCCTTGATCTGGTCCTCGCTGAGGCCGAGATCGGTGAGCCGGTTGTAGCGCAGGTACTTTGCGCTGTGGCAGTTGAGGCAGTAGTTGACGAAGGTCCGCGCGCCGCGCTGCAGCGACTCGGCGTCGAGGCGGTTGATCGGCGCGGGCTCGAAACGAACGTTGTCGCCGCCGGCCGCGGCCACCGCGCCCGAAGCAAGCGCCAGCGCCGCGAAGAGGATCGTGATCAGCTTGTTCATTATCCGGTCACCCTGTGCGGTTCGGGCTTGGTCTTGTCGCGCGCCGTGTACCACGGCATCAAGAGAAAGAAGAGGAAGTAGACGACGGTCAGCACCCGCGAGGCGACGGTCGCCTTGTCCGCGCCGCCGAGCAAGGGGATGCCCTCGGCGAACTGCCCCCAGACCGTGACCGGCACGACGCCGAGGTAGCCCAGGATCAGGAAGCTGACGACGAACGCGGCCAGCCAGGACTTGTAGAGCCCGCCCCGATAGCGGATCGACTTCACCTTGCCGCGGTCGAGCCAGGGCAGCGCGAAGAAGATCAGCACGGCTGCGCCCATCACCAGCACGCCCCAGACCTGGGTGCCGAAGTACGACGGCACGGCGCGCAGCATCGCGTAGTAGGGCGTGAAGTACCACACCGGGGCGATGTGCGCCGGCGTCTTGAGCGGGTCGGCCGGAATGAAGTTGTTGGCCTCGAGGAAGTAGCCGCCCATCTCCGGCACGAAGAACACGACGATCGAGAACACGGCGAGGAAGACCACCACGCCCATCGTGTCCTTGACCGTGTAGTAGGGGTGGAAGGCGATGCCGTCGAGCGGGATGCCCGTCTTCGGATCCTTGTTGTTCTTGATCTCCACGCCGTCGGGGTTGTTGGACCCGGTTTCGTGCAGCGCGATCAGGTGCGCGGCGACGAGCCCCAGCAGCACCAGCGGCAGCGCGATCACGTGGAAGGCGAAGAAGCGGTTGAGCGTGATGTCGGAGATCGTGTAGTCGCCGCGGATCCACACCGACAGGTCCTCGCCGATGATCGGAATCGCCGAGAACAGGTTGACGATGACCTGCGCGCCCCAGAACGACATCTGGCCCCAGGGCAAGAGGTAGCCGAAGAACGCCTCGCCCATCAGCGCGAGGAAGATCATGCAGCCCAGGATCCAGGTGAGTTCGCGCGGCTTCCGATAGCTGCCGTACATGAGGCCGCGGAACATGTGCAGGTAGACCACGACGAAGAACATCGACGCGCCGGTCGAGTGCATGTAGCGGATCAGCCAGCCCCACGACACGTCGCGCATGATGTACTCGACGGAGTCGAACGCCTTGGCGGCGTCGGGCTTGTAGTTCATCGTGAGGAAGATCCCGGTGACGATCTGCATCACCAGCACCAGCAGCGCGAGCGAGCCGAAGTAGTACCAGAAGTTCATGTTCTTCGGCGCGTAATACTCGGCGACCTGCGACTTCCACAGCGCGGTCAGCGGGAAGCGATCGTCGATCCAGTTGAGCAGCTTTTCCATGGCTCCGCCTTCCCCCGTTACGCCGACTTGCCGTCGTCGCCGATGACCACCTTCGTCTCGCCGATGTACTTGTAGCGGCGGGATCACGAGGTTGGTCGGGGCGGGAACGCCGGCGTACACACGGCCGGCGAGGTCGAACTTCGACTGGTGGCAGGGGCAGAAGAACCCGCCGAGCCAGTCGGCCCCAAGGTCGGCCGGCGCCACCTCGGGTCGGTAGGTCGGCGAGCAGCCGAGGTGGGTGCAGATGCCGATTGCGACCAAGACCTCCGGCTTGATCGAGCGCACCGGGTTCTTGCAGTACTCGGGTTGCTGCGGCATCAGCGAGTTCGGATCCGCGAGCTTTGCGTCGAGCTTCGGCAGGTCGGCCAGCATCGTCTTGGTGCGACTGATGACCCACACGACCTTGCCCCGCCATTCAACGTCGATCTTCTGCCCCGGCTCGAGCTTGCTGATGTCCACTTCGACCGGCGCTCCGGCCGCCTTGGCGCGCTCACTCGGGAACATCGACAGCACGAACGGCGTCGCCGCCGCCGCCACGCCGATGCCTCCGACCACGCTCGTCGCGCCGATCACGAACCGGCGCTTGCCCTTGTCCATCGTGCCTTCCGCCATGTCGCCCTGTCCCAGGTTGGAGGATGCGGGCCATACCCGTTGCCGACCCGGGCGTGGATTCGCAAATCTGCTCAATTATAGAGGATTTCACCCCTCCGCCGGAAGCAAGCAATGCAGCAAACTCCCAAAAACCGCATCCAATCATCGGCTTGCGCGCCGCTCGACGGTGGCCGCTGCAGCAGCCGGCGCGGGGCCGGCGCCGGGCCAGCGGCGAGGCCCGCACCGACCCGCGGCTATAATGCTCTGTAATCCAAAAGGAAAATGCCCGTGCTGCGGAAATTCTGGCTGCTCTTTGCGCAGGTCTGCACGCTGTGCGTTGCCGCGCTGTTCGTCGTCTCCACGCTGCGCCCGGACCTCCTGCCCCGCCTCGGGCAGCGCGGCGACGGCGGCGTCGTGCTGCTCCAGGAGACGCACACGCCGCTGACCGGGCCATCGATCGCGACCTTCGCCGACGCCGCGAAGAAGGCCATGCCCGCGGTGGTCAACATCTACACCAGCAAGGAGTTGCGCCAGCGGCACCCGCTGATCGACGACTCCATCCTGCGGCGCTACTTCCCCGACCTCGCCGAACGCCTGCCGCAACAGCGGGCGACGAGCCTGGGCTCCGGCGTGATCGTCGCCAGGGAAGGCTACGTCCTCACCAACCACCACGTCATCGAAGGCGCCGACGACATCCAGCTGGTGCTCGCAGACGGCCGCCGGATCCAGGCCCGCGTCCGCGGCACCGACCCCGAATCGGACCTCGCCGTGCTGAAGGCCGAGGACACGGATCTGCCGGCGATCACTTTCGGTTCGCTCGAAGCGGTTGAGGTGGGCGACATCGTGCTCGCGATCGGCAACCCGTTCGGCTTCGGCAACACGGTCACGATGGGCATCGTCAGCGCGACCGGCCGCAACCACCTCGGCATCAACCGGTTCGAGGACTTCATTCAGACCGACGCGGCGATCAATCCCGGCAACTCCGGGGGAGCGTTGGTCGACGTCGCCGGCAACCTCATCGGCATCAACAGCACGATCTATTCGCAGTCGGGCGGCTCGCAGGGGATCGGCTTCGCCATTCCGGTGTCTCTCGCGCGCACGGTGCTGGAGCAGATCATCCGCGACGGCGAGGTGACACGCGGCTGGCTCGGGATCGAGCCGCAGGACCTGTCGCAGGAGTTCGCCCAGGCGCTCGCCGTCGAGAACGGCGGCGGCGTGCTGATCCGCGGCATCGTCCGCAACGGCCCGGCCGATCGCGCCGGCATCCTGCCGCGCGACGTCGTGCTGGAGATCGACGGCAAGCCCACCCGCGACACCGCGGTGCTGCTGACCCGGATCGCCAATCTCCCGCCGGGAGCACCCGCGAAGGTCAAGCTCTGGCGCGACCGCAAGGCGATCGAGGTCGAGGTGACCGTTGGCCGGCGGCCGAAGGCGTGAAGCGTTGGCTTTGTTCCTTTGGGGTCAGCGCCGTAATACGAGGGCTTGCTGGATCAATACGCACAGATACGTGCTCTCGTATTACGGCTCTGACCCCACCGGCACGGCGAAGCGCGCGAGCAGGATGCCGAGCTCGTAGAGCAGGCACAACGGCACCGCGAGCAGCAGCTGCGAGATCACGTCGGGCGGGGTGAAGATCGCGCCGACGACGAACGCGCCGACGATCACGTACGAGCGAATCGACTTGAGCTGCTGCAGCGTGACCACGCCCATGCGCACGAGCACGATGACGACGATGGGCGTCTCGAAGGTCACGCCGAACGCGATGAACATCGTCAGCACGAACGACAGGTACTTGTCGATGTCGGTCATCATCTGCACGCCGACCGGGGCGTAGCCGGCGAAGAAGCCGAACGCCACCGGAAACACGACGAAATACGCGAACGCCATCCCGATCAGGAAGAACACGAAGCTGGACAGGATCACCGGTACGGCGAGCTTCTTCTCGTGCTGGTAGAGCCCCGGGGCGACGAACGCCCACATCTGCCACAGCACGTACGGCAGGGCGAGCAAGAACGCAGCCATCAGGGTCACCTTGAGCGGCACGAGGAACGTGCCGGTGACGTCGGTGGCGATCATCGTCGCACCCGCCGGCAACACCTTGACCAGAGGCGCCGCGAGCAGCGCGTAGATGTCCTTGGCGAAGGGGAACAGGCATACCAGGACCACGACGACGGCGATGATCGAGCGCAGCAGACGATCGCGCAATTCGATCAGGTGCGAGACGAAGGTCTCCTGCGCGGTGCCCTCCGGCGGCGGCGGGGATGTGCTCATCGCAGGCGCGGGGAGGGGCGGATCAGCCGCGATCGAACCCGGGCAGCGACGCCTGCCGCGGCGGTTCGACCGGCGCGCCGGCGCCAGCCGGCGTCGCCCCCCGGGCCGCGGACGCGGCAGTGTCCGGTGACGGCGGGGTGTCCGCCGGTGCCGCGCTCGCGACCGGCGACGGCATGGCGTCGACGGCAGCCGGGTTGAGATCCTGCTCGACGCGGCGCACGCCGGTCTCGAGGTCGCGGGCGGCCGCGCTGACCGAGGATTCGATGTCGCGCGCCGCCGACTGCACCTGCGTCTTCAGCTTGCGTAACTCCTCGAGCTCCATCTCGCGGCTGATGTCGGCCTTCACGTCGCTGACATAGCGCTGCAGCCGACCGAACAGGTGCCCCAGCGTGCGCGCCGCTTTTGGCAACCGCTCGGGGCCGATGACGATCAGCGCCACGACGCCGATGACGACGAACTCGCTGAATCCGATGTCGAACATTGCAGCAGACGATGAGTTGGAGTGGCGTCCCCCGAGCCCCGCGGCCAGGGGTGAGTCCGACCGATCGGCGCCGACTTCGCGCAGGCAATCGCCAGCCGGCCGGCGCCCCTCAGGACTTGGCTGAGGTCTCCTGCTTGGCCTCGCCTTCGATCGTCTTGCCGGCGATCTGCTGCGCGCCGCCGTCGGCGGCGGCCTGCTTCGCCGCGTCGGCCTCGGCGCTGGCGGAGCCCATGCCTTCCTTGAAGCCCTTGACCGCGCCGCCCAGGTCCTGCCCGATGTTGCGCAGCTTCTTGGTGCCGAAGATCAGCACGACGACGAGCAACACGATCAGCCAGTGCCAGATGCTCAGTGAACCCATGTCAGACTCCTTGTGCCATGCAAGCGTACGTTCAGCGCCGGGGCAGCATCGGCCCCAGCGGCGTGGGCCCACCGATGAGGTGGAGGTGGACGTGCTGCACGTCCTGGCGGCCGATGCGGCCGGTGTTGACGATGATCCGATAGCCGTCCGGCGAGCCGTGGTCCCGCGCGAGGGCACCGGTCAGCGCCAGCATCCGGCCGAGAACGGGGGCGTCGGCGTCCCCGGCATCGGCCAGCGTGGCGATATGCCGCTTCGGGATCAGCAGCAGGTGCAGCGTTGCCAGCGGCGCGATGTCGTGGAAGACGAGCACGTCTTCGTCCTCATAGGCTTTGTTCGCGGGCAACTCGCCCCGCACGATCCTGCAGAAGACGCAGTCCTGCATGCCACCCGCTCCTTCAGCGCCCGGAGTGCCCGGCGACTCGCGCGTCGATCGCCGCCTTGAGCCGGTCGGCCTCGTCGCTGCCGATCATGATCGCGCGCTCGCGCCGCAGTTCCAGGCGCACGGCGTCGCGTCCGGCGACATTGTATAGCCAACCGGCCGGCGTCCAGTGCAGACCCCAGCCCCACCAGATGCGCGTGCGCACGATGTCGGCACGGACGATGTCGGCGATCGGGACCGTCTTGCGAATGAGCCCGACGCCGAAGCGCACGCGCACCTCTCGGGCGTCGACCTCGACACACAGCGTCGCGAACAGCGCCCAGGCCGCACCCAGGACCGCGAACATGGCGACGACCAGCCACCACGCCTGCTGCAGCGTCTGTTTCGACAGCGACAGCGTGACGCCGAGCGCCATCAGCGCGCCCAGCACGGTCCCGGCGGCGATCACCGAGCCGAACTGCGAGTGCCGGTAGTCGCTCACGCCGCGTCAACGGCGGGCCGCCTTCTCGGCGTGCCCGGAGACGCCCTCGCGGCGCGCGAGCTCGGCGCGCACGTCGTCAGGACCGCGGCCGTGCCGCGCGAGCAGCACGAGGCAATGAAACCACAGATCCGCGACCTCGGCGACGATGCGCGCCGGGTCGCCGTCCTTGCCCGCCATGACCGCCTCGGTCGCCTCCTCGCCGATCTTCTTCAGAATCGCGTCGTCGCCGCGGGCGAACAAGGACGCGACGTACGACGAGGCGGGATCGGCGCCGCGCCGGGAAGCGATGGTCGCGGCGACGCGGTCGAGGACGTCGTCGCGTCCGCTGGCGGAATCACTCATGCCCGTAGATCCTGGCGGGGTCCTTGAGCACCGGGTCGGCCGCGGTCCAGCGTCCGTCCTCGTATCGCAGGTAGAAGCAGCTCTCTCGTCCCGTGTGGCAGGCAATGCCGCCGACCTGATCGACCCGCGCCAGCACCGCGTCGGCGTCGCAGTCCAGGCGCAGTTCGCGCAACTGCTGCACGTGGCCGGAGGTCTCGCCCTTCGCCCACAGCTTGCCGCGCGAACGCGACCAGTAGTGGACGCGGCCCGAGGCCACGGTCAGCCGCAGCGCATCGCGGTTCATCCACGCGAGCGTGAGCACGCGACCCGACGTGGCGTCCTGCGCGATCGCCGGGACGAGCCCGGTTGCCGCGTCCCAGCGCACCGCCTCCAGCCAATCGTCGGCCGCGCCCATGTCAGCGCCTGCGCCGGCGCCCGAACGGCACCGACTGCGCCCTCTCGGGGGGCGGCGAACGCAGCGAGCGCGGGGGCCGCGGCATCCTAATCGCGGACCTCGATGCCGGCGGCAGCCAGCGCCGCCTTGGCCTGGCCGATGGTGAACTCGCCGTAATGGAAGATCGATGCCGCCAGCACCGCATCGGCCCCGCCCTCGCGGATGCCGTCGACGAGGTCCTGCAGCGAGCCCACGCCACCGGACGCGATCACCGGCACGTCGACGGCGTCGGCGATGGCGCGGGTGAGCTCGAGGTCGAAGCCGGTGCGCGCGCCGTCGCGATCCATGCTGGTGAGCAGGATCTCGCCGGCGCCCCGCGCGACGACCTCCCGCGCCCACTCGACCGCGTCCATGCCGGTTGGCGTGCGGCCGCCATGGGTGTACACCTCCCACGCCTCGGGCGCCGACTGCTTGGCGTCGATCGCGGCGACGATGCACTGCGAGCCGTAACGGCCGGCGGCCTGCTCGAACAGCCCCGGGTGCCGCACGCCGGCGGTGTTGATGCTGACTTTGTCCGCCCCGGCGTTGAGCAGCGCCCGGATGTCTTCGACCGAGTTGACGCCGCCGCCCACCGTGAGCGGGATGAACACCTGATCGGCGACCGCCTCGATCATCTGGTAGAGCAGGCCGCGGGTCTCGATGCTGGCGCGAATGTCGAGAAACGCGAGCTCGTCGGCGCCCTGTTCGTCGTAACGGCGGGCGACCTCCACGGGATCGCCCGCGTCGCGCAGATTGACGAAGTTCACGCCCTTGACGACCCGGCCCGCGGCCACGTCGAGGCAGGGAATGATGCGTTTGGCAAGGCCCATGGGCTGAGGACCGCGGGTCGCCCCCTCGGGGCCGACCCGGCAGCGGTCACGTTGCACTAGGCCCCGCCGCCGCCGGCGGCGACGCGGGCGGCGACACGGTAATCGAGCCTGCCCTCGTAGAGGGCGCGGCCGGCGATGGCACCGATGATGCCGTCCTTTTCGTGGGGCAGGAGATCCTCGATGTCCTTGATCGAGCCCACGCCCCCCGATGCGATCACGGGGATCTTGAGCGCGCGCGCGAGCCTCACCGTCGCCTCGACGTTGATGCCGGTCAGCATGCCGTCGCGGCCGATGTCGGTGTAGATGATCGCCTCGACGCCGTAGTCCTGGTACTTGCGGCCCAGGTCGATGACATCGTGGCCGGTCATCTTCGACCAGCCGTCGGTCGCAACCTTCCCGTCGCGCGCGTCGAGGCCGACGATGATGTGTCCCGGAAACGCGTAGCAGGCGTCGTGCAGAAAGCCGGGATTCTTGACCGCCGCGGTGCCGATGATCACGTAGGTGATCCCATCGTCGAGATAGCGCTCGATCGTATCGAGGTCGCGTATCCCGCCGCCCAACTGCACCGGGATCTCCTCGCCGATCACGCTGACGATCTCGCGGATCGTATGCTCGTTCTTGGGCACCCCGGCGACCGCGCCGTTGAGATCGACGAGGTGCAGGCGCTGCGCGCCCTGCTCCAGCCAGTGCTGCGCCATCGCCGCCGGGTCTTCCGAGAACACGGTCGCCGAATGCATCTCGCCCTGCTTGAGGCGGACGCAGTGGCCATCCTTGATGTCGATCGCGGGAATGATCTGCATGGTGACGGGCCGATGACGAAGCTACGGCAGGGCGGCGCGCACGAGGCCGAAAGGAGCGGGACGCGCGCCCCGGGGTCGTACAACGCGGTCAGTCGTGCCCGTTCCAGGCGACGAAGTTGGCGAGCAGGCGCAGGCCGGCACGGTGGCTCTTTTCCGGGTGGAACTGGGTCGCGAAGATATTAGCCCGTGCGATGGCGCAAGTAAACGGCGCCGGGTAATCGGTCGTCCCGGCGCTCACGGCGGAATCCTCCGGCGCGGGATGGTAGCTGTGCGCGAAATAGAACCGTGCTCCATCCGCGATGCCCGCCCAGAGTGGATGCGCCCGAACTTGGTGCACCGGGCTCCAGCCCATGTGCGGCACCTTGAGCCGTTCGCCCGTGGGCAGGAGCATCGCAGCGTCCCGAAAGCGCACGACCTGCCCGCGCAGGACGCAAAGACCGCGCGTGGGGCCTTCCTCGCTCGCTTCGAACAGCATCTGCAGACCGAGGCAGATTCCCAGAAAGGGGCGCGTCGCCGCGGCTTCCTTCACCACGTCGGCGAGGCCGCTGGCTTCGAGGCAGCGCATGCAATCGGGCATCGCGCTCTGCCCCGGCAACACCACGCGCGCCGCGGCCCGGATCTCCCCCGGGTCGGCGGTGACGACGACGCGCACGTCCGGCGCGACGTGAGCCAGCGCCTTCGCCACCGAGCGCAGGTTGCCCATTCCGTAGTCGATGACGGCGATGTCAGGCATCGGGTATCAGGGTCAGGGATCAGGGATCAGGGATCAGGGGTCAGAGAAGGGTTATGGTTCGTTGGCCTGTCGGAGGTGCTGCGGGTTTCTGCTGCCTGACCTCTGATACCTGATCCCTGATACCTGATACCTGATACCTGATACCCGTCCTCTGCTACAGCATTCCCTTGGTCGACGGGATCGCCGCCCCGATGCGCGGATCGGGCGCGAGGGCCATGCGCAGCGCCCGGGCGAAGGCCTTGAACACGGTCTCGGCCTGGTGGTGCGCGTTGCGCCCGCGCAGATTGTCGACATGCAACGTGGCCTGCGCGTGGTTGACGAAACCCTGGAAGAACTCGTGCACGAGATCGACGTCGAAGCCCCCGATCCAGGCGCGCGAGAACGGCACGTGGAACTCGAGCCCCGGCCGTCCGGACAGGTCGATGACCACGCGCGACAGCGCCTCGTCGAGCGGGACGTAGGCCCAGCCGTAGCGCGCGATTCCACGCTTGTCGCCCACCGCCTGGGCGAGCGCCTGGCCCAGCGCGATGCCGACATCCTCGACCGTGTGGTGGGCGTCGATGTGCAGGTCGCCTTCGGCCTTGACGACGAGATCGATCATGCCGTGCCTCGCGACCTGATCGAGCATGTGGTCCAGGAACGGCACGCCGGTGACGAGCTCGGCCCGGCCGCCGCCGTCGAGATCGATCTCGACCTGGATCCGCGTTTCCGCCGTCTTGCGCTCGAGGCGCGCGCGGCGCGGGCGGGAAATCGTTTCGTTCATCGTTGGCCCTCGAGCACCGCCAGCAGCGCGTCGTTCTCCTGCGGCGTGCCGACGGTGATCCGCAGACAGTGTTCGAGCAGCGGGTGCCCGCCGTGCAGGTTCTTGACCAGGATGCCCGCGGCGCGCAGCGCATCGAACCAGCGCGGCGCGTCCGGCACGCGGGCCAGCACGAAGTTCGCCTGGGTCGGGTAGACGCGAACACCCGCCAGAGCGCCCAGTCGCTGCGCGAGCCGCGCGCGCTCGCCGAGGATCTGCTGCGCCTGCGCGGCGAGCGCCGGGTCGCGCACCAGCAACGGCACGACAGCCTGCGTGAGCGCGTTGAGATTGTAGGGCGGCCGCACCTTGTCGAGTTCCGCGATCCATTCCGGAGCGGCCGCCGCGTAGCCCAGGCGCAACCCCGCCATCCCGATCTTGGACAGCGTCCGCAGCACGAGGAGGTTCGGCAGATCGCGGATCCGCGGCAGGAAGCTCGCGTTCGCGAACGCGTGGTAGGCCTCGTCGACGACCACCAGTCCCGGCACGGCGCGCACGACGCGCTCGACGTCGGCGGCGGCGAACAGGTTGCCGGTCGGATTGTTCGGATAGGCGAGGAACACGAGCGCCGGCCGCTCGCGCTCGATCGCTTTCAGCATCGCGTCGACGTCCAGCGAGAAATCGTCGGCGAGCGGGACGCCGACGTAGCGCATCCGGGCGTACAGCGCGTTCATCCGGTACATGACGAACGAGGGTTCGGGCGCCAGCATCACGGCCCCGGGGCAGGCCAGTGCACAGGTGATGATCTGGATCAGTTCGTCGGAGCCGTTGCCGAGGATCAGCGCCGCGCCGGCGGGCAGTCCCATGGCCTCGGCGAGCGCTGCCTTGACCGCGGTGCCGCCGCTGTCGGGATAGCGATTGAGCGGCACGTCGGCAGCCGCCGCCGCAACGCGCGCGCGCGCCGCGGGGGGCAGGGGCCAGGGGTTCTCCATCGCGTCGAGCTTGACCATCCCCTCCGCCTTGGCCACGGCGTACGCCGAAAGCGCGCGAACGTCGGGCCGCACGGTCGCCGCCACGAACTCGGCGACCTCGCGGGCGACGGCAGGCGCGGTGCCCGCCCGCGGCCCCGGCGAAGGGTCCACCCCGTCCCGGCGGCTGATTGGAACACCTTCGCGCGGGGGGCTCACGCACTCGTTATCCATGTCTGCACCGGAGTGTCAACCGCGCTCGACGCGCAAGAGGGCGCTTTGCGCGTGCGCAGCGAGGCCTTCGCCGCGGGCCAGCGTCGCCGCCGCCGGCCCCAGCGTCCGGGCCGCCTCACGCGAGATCTTGAGCACCGACGAGCGCTTCTGGAAATCGTAGACGCCCAGCGGCGACGAGAAGCGCGCGGTGCGCCCGGTGGGCAGAACGTGATTGGGACCGGCGCAGTAGTCGCCCAGCGCCTCCGAGGCTTCGTGCCCCATGAAGATGGCGCCGGCGTGCCGGATCTGCGGCAGCAACGCCTCGGGGTCGGCGACCGCGAGTTCCAGGTGCTCGGGCGCGATCCGGTTCGACACCGCGCAGGCCTGGTCGAGGTCGCGGACGCGGATGAAGGCGCCGCGGGCGGCGAACGACGCGGCGATGATCGCGCGCCGCGGCATGGCCTCGACCTGCCGGGCAGCGCTGCTCGCGACGGCGTCGAGCAGTGCGGCGTCGGGCGAGACGACGATCGCCTGCGCAAGCTCGTCGTGCTCGGCCTGCGAGAAGAGGTCCATCGCCACCCAGTCGGGGTTGGCCGTGCCATCGGCGATGACCAGGATCTCCGACACGCCGGCGACCATGTCGATGCCGACGGCGCCGAACACGCGACGCTTGGCTGCCGCGACGTAGGCGTTCCCGGGACCGCAGATCTTGTCGACGGCGGGAATCGTCGCAGTGCCATAGGCCAGCGCCGCGATCGCCTGGGCCCCCCCGATCGTGAAAGCGCGGGATACGCCGGCCAGATGCGCCGCGGCGAGCACCAGCGGATTGCGCGCGCCGTCGGGTGTGGGCACCACCATCACGATCTCGGCAACGCCAGCGACGTGCGCCGGGATCACGTTCATCAGCACCGACGAAGGGTACGCGGCCTTGCCGCCCGGGACGTAGACACCGACCCGGTCGAGCGCGGTCACCCGCTGCCCGTATTCGCTGCCGTCGGCTTCGCGGTAGGACCACGAGGCCATCTTCTGCCGCTCGTGGTAGCTGCGCACCCGCGCGGCCGCGAACTCCAGCGCCGCGCGCTCCTGCGGCGGCAGCCCGGCGAAAGCGGCCTGCATCTCCCCGGCCGTGATCTCCAGCGCGGCCACCGACGCGGCGTGCAACCGGTCGAAGCGCGCGGTGCACTCCAGGACTGCCGCGTCACCGCGCAGGCGCACGTCGGCGACGATCGCCGCGACCGCGGCGTCGATCGCCGGGTCCTGGCCGGCCTCGAAGGCGACCAATGCCGCGAGTTCGCGGTCGAACGACGGCGCCGCGGCGTCGAGCCGTCGGATCACGAGCGCGTTTCCGGGTCCGCTCACGCCGCCTCCGCAGAAATCACCGCGCTGCTCCCTGGTCGGCGGCCGGCCATTCGCCTTGCCGTCGATCCCCGCCCTGCGGCCGGGGCCCCTCGCCGGGTGGCTCATGGCGCCCTCCGCCTCTCGACCGCCTGGCCGATGGCTTCGAGCAGGGGCTGCACCAGCGCACGCTTGAGTTTCAGCGCCGCGGGATTGACGATCAGCCGCGAACTGATCGGCATGATCTCCTCGACTTCGACCAGGTCGTTGGCCTGCAGCGTGTTGCCGGTGGACACGAGGTCGACGATGACGTCGGACAGGCCCGCGAGGGGTGCGAGTTCCATCGAGCCGTAGAGCTTGATGAGGTCGACGTGCATGCCCTTGGCGGCGAAGTGCTCGCGCGCGGTCTTGACGTACTTGGTGGCGACGCGGATGCGCGCGCCGCGCTGGACCGTGCCGGCCCAGTCGTAGCCGCGCTTGGTCGCCACCGCCATCCGGCACCTGCCGATCTCGAGGTCCAGCGGCTGGTAGAGCCCCTCGCTGCCGTGCTCGAGCAGCACGTCCCGGCCGGCCACACCGACATCGGCCGCACCGTACTGGACGTACGTCGGCACGTCGGAGGCGCGGACGATGAGCACAAAGACGCCGTCGCGGCGGGTGCCCAGAATGAGCTTGCGCGAGGTTTCCGGATCCTCGACCGGGACGATCCCGGCCGCCGCCAGCAGCGGCAGCGTCTCGGCGAAGATGCGTCCCTTCGACAGGGCGAGCGTCAGCGTGGTCACGACAGGAGGGTGATTCGGCAGCGTAAAGCCCGCATTCTACCGGAGCGGCAGCGCCCGTCCGCCCGGTGAGGGCTCAGCGCCGGTGCACCAGCCGCCCGCCGGCGTAGGTGGCCGCCACCGCCCGGTCGTCGCCCAGCATGATCAGCACGCCAAGAACGTCCTCGAGCGAGGCGCAAAGCGGCAATCGCCAGGCGAGCAGCGGCGTCGCGGCGAGGTCGAGCACCACGATGTCGGCCTCGTTGCCGGGCGCCAGCGCCCCGATGGTGCCGTCGAGGTCGAGCGCCTGCGCCGCGCCGCGCGTGGCGAGCCAGAACGCCTGGGCCGGGGAGAGCGCAAAGCCCGCGTGACGCGCGACCTTGTACGCCTCGTTCATCGTCGCGAACATCGACAGCGTCGACCCGCCGCCGACGTCGGTGGCGAGTGCGACCCGCACCGGCCGCGCCGCCCGCTTGGCGTCGGCGATGCGGAAGTGGCCGCTGCCCAGGAAATTGTTCGACGTCGGGCAGTGCGCCACCGCGGCCCCGGCGTCGTAGAGCCTTCGCCAGTCGTCCTCGGCGAGATGAACGCCGTGGCCGAAGATGCTGCGCCGCGTGAGCAGTCCGTGCCGCGCGTAGACGTCGAGGTAGTCACGGGCGTCGGGATACAGCCGCGCGACCCACGCGATCTCGTCCGGCGTTTCGGCGAGGTGCGTCTGCAGGTAGGTCCCGGGATGCTCCTGCAGCAGCGCGCCAGCGGCGGCGAGCTGCGCCGGCGAGGACGTCGGCGCGAACCTCGGCGTCACGGCGTAGGCAAGGCGGCCGCGACCGTGCCAGCGCGCGATCAGCGCCTTCGACGCGTCGTAGGCGGACTGCGCCGTGTCGAGCAGCGCCGCGGGCGCGTTGCGGTCCATCAAGACCTTGCCGGCGATCATGCGCAGGCCGCGGCGCTGCGCGGCGGCAAAGAACGCCTCCACCGACTGCGGGTGCACGGTGCCGTAGACGGCGGCGGTGGTCACGCCCTGGCGCAGGCATTCGTCGAGGAACACTTCGGCGGTCGCTGCGGCGACGCCGGGATCGGCGAAGCGCTGCTCGGCAACGAACGCGTAGTGCTCCAGCCAGTCGAGCAGCGACTTCCCGAACGCGGCGATGATCGGCAACTGGGCAAAGTGCACGTGGGCGTCGACGAAGCCGGGCAGCAGCAGCGCGTTCCGGTAACGCGTCACCGCCACGTCGGCGGGAAGCGTCGGCAGCAGCGCCGCCGCTGCGCCACACGCCTCGATGCGCCCGTCGCGGACCACGATCAGCGCGTCCGTCTCGTAGTGGAGCGCTTCCGCGGTCGGCACGAGGAAAGGGTCGGCCACGAACGACAGCGCGGCGCCGCGCAGCGCCAGAGCGCCGGCGGGGGTCATTGCCGTGCCGTCCGCAGGTTGGGAGGCGGGCGCTCCTCCCCACTGCTGCGCCACGGGTTGATGTCCACACCCCCGCGGCGCGTGAAACGCGCGTGCACCGACAGCCACAGCGGCCGGCACTGGCGATGAACGTCGACGAAGATCCGCTCGACGCAGGTCTCGTGGAACCCCGAGTAGCGGCGGAACGATACGAGGTAGCGCAGCAGCGCGGCGCGATCGATTGCCGCGCCGCGGTAGCGGATCTGCACGCTCGCGAAGTCCGGCTGTCCGGTCACCGGGCAGACCGAGCGAAAGAGCCGCGAGGTGAGCGCCTCGGTGCGCAGCGGCCCGGCGGCGGCGAGCACCTCCGGCACGGGCTCCGGGTCGACGCCGCCCGGCGCCTCGCCGTCGATCGATTCACCCTCGAGTTCGGCATGGCCCAGCGCGGCGAAGTCGTCGGGCAGCGTCAGCGCGACCTCGACCGGCGCGCCGGTCGCTGCCGCGAGATCGGCGCGCATTGCCGCAGCCACCGCCTCGGGAGCGACGAACCGCGTCTGGTTGAACGCCGTCAGGTACAGCTTGACCGACTTCGATTCCACAATGGCCGGCGAATCGGCCGGGACGGCGAACGTCGCCACGGCGATCTGCGGCGTGCCGGACGGATCGAGCCAGGAGACCTCGTACGCGTTCCAGACGTCGCGACCGCGAAAAGGCAGCGCGCCGAAGAGCCCGAGCTCCTCCCGCTGCGGCGCGCGCTCGACCGGGAACAACAGCGCCGGGTCGTAGGCGTCGGCGTAGGTCGCCGCGTGCCCCAGCGGCGAGGACCGCAGGTCGGTCATCGGCGGCATCCGGCTTCGGCCTCGCCTCGTCGCCGCGCGCGGGGCATCGCGCCTGAAGGCGCTCCCGCGCGGGTGAAGCGCGTCCTGCGCCGTTCGCCGCTTACGCCGCTCGCCGGACCGCCTTCGCGCTGCGCGCTCGGGCGCGCGCCCCTGGGGTGGTCCAGAGCGCTCACGGAACGCGGCGGATCCGCGCGCCGAGCGCGCAGAGCTTCTGCTCGATGCGCTCGTAGCCGCGATCGAGGTGATAGATCCGGTCGATGACCGTCTCGCCTTCGGCCACGAGGCCCGCGATGACGAGGCAGGCCGACGCGCGCAGATCGGTGGCCATCACGTGGGCCCCGGTGAGCTTGGCCACGCCCCTGACGATCGCGGCGTTGCCTTCGACGTCGATGACCGCGCCGAGCCGGACCAGCTCCTGCACGTGCATCATCCGGTTCTCGAAGATCGTCTCCGTGATCACCGTCGTGCCCGCGGCGCGCGTGGCCAGCGCCATCATCTGCGCCTGCATGTCGGTGGGGAAAGCGGGGTACGGCGCGGTGCGCAGGCTGAACGCCGCCAGCGGTCCGCTGCGGCGCACGCGAATCGAGCTCGGCGATTCATCGACCGTGGCGCCGGCCTCTCGCAGCTTGTCCAGGACCGCGTCGAGGGTGCCCGCCTGGGTGCCGGTGAGCACCGCGTCGCCGCCGGTGGCGGCCACCGCCGCCAGGAAGGTTCCGGTCTCGATGCGGTCGGCCATGATCGGGTGGCTGGCGCCGTGCAACTCGGCCACGCCCTCGACGGTGATCCGGTCGGTGCCCGCCCCCTCGATGCGCGCGCCCATCGCGGTGAGGCAGCGCGCCAGGTCGACGACCTCGGGCTCCCGGGCCGCGTTCTCGAGCACGGTCGTGCCCTCGGCGAGGGTTGCCGCCATCAGCAGGTTCTCGGTGCCGGTGACGGTGACGAGATCGAAGCCGAAGCGCGTGCCCTTGAGGCGCCTCGCGCAGGCGTTGATGTAGCCGTGCTCCAGATCGATCTCGGCGCCCATCGCCTGCAGGCCCTTGACGTGCTGGTCCACCGGCCGCAACCCGATCGCGCAGCCGCCCGGCAGCGAGACCCGGGCCTCGCCGCAGCGCGCGACGAGCGGCCCCAGCGCCAGGATCGACGCCCGCATCGTCTTCACGAGTTCGTAGGGCGCGAGCGGCCAGTCGATCCGGCCCGCGTCGAGCACGACGGTGCCGGGCACGTCGGTCTGAAGCGAGACCCCCATCTGCGACAGCAGCGTCTGCATCGTCCGCACGTCGTTGAGCCGGGGCACGTTGGTCAGCGTGAGCGGCTCGGGCGAAAGCAAGGCCGCGCACAGCAGCGGCAGTGCGGCGTTCTTGGCTCCGGAAACGCACACCTCGCCCGTGAGCGGGTGTCCGCCCTCGATCAGCAGCTTGTCCATCGCGTCATCCGGCGCCGGGTTTTGGCCCCGCCGCCCACTGCTCCGGGGTGAGCGTCGTCATCGACAGTGCGTGGATCTCCTCGCGCATCCGGTCGCCCAGCGCTGCGTAGACGAGCTGATGCTGGCGCACTTTCGAGAGGTTCTCGAAGGCCGCGCTGACGATGAGCGCCTCCCAGTGGTGCCCGTCGCCGCGCACCTCGACGTGCGCGCAGGGCAGCCCCGCGGCGATCGATCGCTGGATGGAATCGGGGGTGACCATGACGAAACCCTTGCGCAGGATGGGGACGTTCCCGGGCACGCTTCAGGACCGCAGCTTCCAGCCGCGCTGCAGCAGCGCCAGCGTGAGCGCCGCCAGCGCCACACAGCAGCCGGCGACGAGCCCGAGCGATAGCCAGGGCGAGACGTCGGACAGCCCGAAAAAGCCGTAGCGAAACCCGTCGATCATATAGAAGAAGGGATTGAAGTGCGACAGCGTCTGCCAGAACGCCGGCAGCGTGTGGATCGAGTAGAAGACGCCCGAGAGAAAAGTGAGCGGGACGATGACGAAGTTCTGGAATGCCGCGAGCTGGTCGAACTTCTCGGCCCAGATCCCGGCGATCATGCCCAGCGTGCCGAGGATCGCGCTGCCGAGCAGCGCGAAGGCGAGCGCCCAGAACGGATGCGGAATCCGCAGCAGACCCGGGTCGAACCACAGCGTCACCGCGAACACGCCCACCCCCACGGTCATGCCGCGCACCATCGCGCCCAGCACGTAGGCGAAGTACAGCTCCGCCGGCGACAGCGGCGGCAGCAGCACGAAGATCAGGTTGCCGGTCACCTTCGACTGGATCAGCGACGACGAAGTGTTGGCGAAGGCGTTCTGCAGCACCGACATCATCACCAGCCCCGGAATCAGGAACGCCGTGTACCGGACCCGGCCGTCGAACACCGAGACCTGCGCTTCGAGGACGTGCGAGAAGACGAGGAGGTAGAGCAAAGAGGTCAGCACGGGCGCTGCGATCGTCTGGAAGCTCACTTTCCAGAACCGCAGCAGCTCCTTGTAGAACAGCGTGACCCAGCCGGCGCCGGCCACACGGATCATGCTGCGGCCTCCGCAGCCGTCTGCGGTACGCGCCACTGCGCGCGTCGGCCGCTGGCGCCACTCGCCTTGCCGTCGATCCCCACGCTTCGCGCGGGGCCCCTCGCCGGGTGGCTCATGGCGCGGCCTCCGCAGCCGTTGGCAGTACGCGCCACTGCGCGCGTCGGCCGCCGGCGCCATTCGCCTTGCCGTCGATCCCCACGCTTCGCGCGGGGCCCCTCGCCGGGTGGCTCATGGCGCGGCCTCCGCAGCCGTTGGCAGTACGCGCCACTCGCGCGTCGGCCGCCGGCGCCATTCGCCTTGCCGTCGATCCCCACGCTTCGCGCGGGGCCCCTCGCCGGGTGGCTCATGGCGCCCCCGCCCTCGTCGCCCATGATGCGCAGGAAGACCTGCTCGAGGTCGGCCTCCTGCAGTGCGAGCTCGGCGATCTCGATGTTCGCCTCGCGCAGCGCGGCGAGCAGCGACTCGAGCTCGGCGTGGCGCTCGAGGCCGATGAAGTGCACGCTGCCCTCGCGGCGCAGCAGGCGCGGCTCCCACGCGGGGGGAAGCGCCGGCGCGACCAGACGCACGGTGATCCCGGCGAAGCGCGAGAGCAGGTTCTGCTTGGAATCGAGCGCGACGACGCGCCCGGCCTTCAGCATGGCGATGCGCGTGCACAGCGCCTCGGCCTCCTGCAGGTAGTGCGTGGTCAGGATGATCGTGTGCCCGTCGTGGTTCAGCTTGCGGATGAACGCCCACAGGCTCTGCCGCAGCTCGACGTCGACGCCCGCCGTCGGCTCGTCGAGCACGATCACCGGCGGCTTGTGCACCAGCGCCTGACCGACCAGCACGCGGCGCTTCATCCCGCCGGACAGCGTGCGCATGTTCGCGTCGGCCTTGGCGGTGAGCGCGAGGTGGTGCAGGATCTCGTCGATCCAGGCGTCGTTGCCGGTGATGCCGAAGTACCCCGACTGGAGCTCCAGCGTCTCGCGGACCGTGAAGAACGGGTCGAACACGAGCTCCTGCGGCACCACGCCGAGCACGCGGCGCGCCGCGCGGTAGTCCGCGACCACGTCGTGACCGAGGATCCGCGCGCTGCCCCGGTCGGGCCGCACGAGGCCGGCGAGGATCGAAATCAGCGTCGTCTTGCCGGCGCCGTTGGGCCCGAGCAGGCCGAAGAACTCCCCTTCGGCGACGGAAAGGCTCACCTCGTCGAGCGCCTGGACCGAACCGAAACGGCGGCCAATGCGGGTGACTTCGACAGCGGGGGTCATCGGGGGGGCGGTCGGCTGCCGGCGGCGAAAGGCGCGAGGACCGCGGCCGGCGCGGGCCGCGGAGGTCGTTCAAGCAATGCCGAGCAGCTCCTCGACGTCGTAGACATCGGCCAGCGCACGCAGCGGGCCGGGCGCATTGACGAAGCGCAGGTCGACCCCCTGCTCGGCGAGGCGGCGCTTGAGCGCCAGGAGCACGGTCACGGCGGCCGAGTCGACGGCGCGCACGCCGGCGCAATCGACCACGCCCGCCGTCGGGGGGGCGAGCTCGGCGGCCTCCAGCAGCACTGCCGCGGCGTTGCCGAACGTGAGCGCTCCGTCGAATGCCCACCGCGCGCCGCCGGCGGTCGCGACGAAGCGTCCCGCCAGCTCCGACGGGTCGGTCTGGCGGCCGCAGCCTGCGATCACTTGCCGCCCGCTCCCTTGTTCTTGTCCGCCAGCGCCTTCACGAGCCCGTCGATGCCGCCCGACTGGATCTGCTGGTTGAACTCGTCGCGGTAGTTGGTGACGAGCGACACGCCGGCGACGATCACGTCGAAGACCTTCCAGCCGTCCGGCTTCTTCTCCATGCCGTAGTCGATCTGGATCGGCGCGCCTCCGGGCTTTTGCACCAACGTGCGCACGACGACCTCGGAGTCCGCAGGGTTCATGCGCAAGGGCTTGTAGTCGAGCGTCTCGTTGCGGTACTGGTTGAGCGCACCCGAATAGGTGCGCACCAGCAGCGTGCGGAACTCCTCGGTCAGCCGCTTCTGCTGCTCCGGCGTGGCCGCGCGCCAGTTGCGACCCATCGCCAGCGCGGTCATCCGGGTGAAGTCGAAGTTCGGCAGCAGCCTGCCTTCGACCACCTCGCGGATCCGCGCCTCGTTGCCGGACTGCACCAGCGGATCCGTCCTGGCAATCTCCAGCACCTCCTGCGACACGCGCTTGACCAGCGCGTCGGGCGCCTCCTGCACGGTTGCGGCGGCCGCCGGCACCAGCAGCACGACGAGCGCGGCCAGCGTGGCCAGATGCGAGCGAAAGTGGGACAGCCTTGGCATCTATTCGTCCTCGGGTGCGGGGGGTGGGAGGCCGTCGTGGACCAGGTATCGCCGGCGCTGCAGGTACGCGTTGCGGGTGAAGAGGTAGCGGTCGAGCGCCGCCGTGTCGACGATCTCGCCCGCGGCCAGCGCGCGCGCGCGCAGGTCCACGTAACCCAGGCCGTAGAGCGAGTTGCGCAACGGCACGTTGGAGAGTTGGCCGACCGGCCCCCACAGGATGCGCAGGAGGTAGCCGGTGGCGTCGACCGCGGTCATGGGTCCGAACAGCGGCACGAACATATAGGGTCCCACGGGCAGGCCCCAGTAGGCGAAGGTCTGGCCGAAGTCCTCGTTGCCGCGCTCGATGCCCAAGTCCGACGCCGGATCGAGGATGCCGCCGAGACCGAACAGCGTGTTCACCACGACCCGGCCGAAGTCGTCGCCGGCCTTCTCGAGCTTGCCCTGCAACAGGCCGTTGATGCCGGAGAAGAAGTCGTCGATGTTGTTGTAGAAGTTGGAGAAGCCGATGCGCAGCGGTTCCGGGACGTAGTCGACGTATGCCTCGGCCAGCGGCCGCACGACGTTGCCGTCGACGACCTCGTGCACCTCGAACAGCGCCCGGTTCGCGGGCTCCAGCGGATCGACCCGCGAGGCGGTCGTCGCGCACCCTGCCAGCAACGCGAGCGCCGGGACCAGCGCCCTCGCGCACAGCCGGACTGCCCACGATGTCTTCACTTGCTTCCCCCTGCGGCCTTGTCGAACAGGAACTGGCCGATGAGCTTCTCCAGCACCACCGCCGACTGCGTCTTGCTGATCCGGCCGCCGTCGGCGATCATCGTGCTCTCGCCCCCGACGTCGAGCCCGATGTAGACCTCGCCCAGCAGCCCGGAGGTGAGGATCGACGCGATGGTGTCGGTCGTGAACTCGAACCCGCGGTCGATCCGGAGGGTGACCACCGCCTGGTAGGTCGCGCCGTCGAGCCGGATCTTCTCCACGCGGCCGACCGCGACCCCGGCGGCCTTGACCGGAGCGCGGATCTTGAGTCCGCCGATGTTGTCGAACCGCGCCTCCACCCGATAGCCCTGGTTGGAGTTGAACGACGTCAGGTTGCCCACCCGGAGCGCCAGGAACAAGAGCGCGCCGATGCCGATCGTGACGAAGATGCCGACCCACAGATCGACCGTGCCGCGCTTCATGCGCCGTTCCCCCGCGCCCGCCACAGGCGTCGCCGGCCCCCGCCTGCCCGTCCCGCGCACGCGCGCGCGCCGCCCGCACCGCCGGTGTCGACCCCGACCATCAACTGACCCCGCGGAACATGAACACCGTGAGCACGAAGTCCAGGGCCAGGATGACCAGCGCGCTCGCCACGACCGTGCGTGTGGTCGCGCTCGACACGCCCTCGGCGGTGGGCTCCGCGTCGTAGCCCTCGAACACGGCGATCATGCTGACCGCGATCCCGAACACGACGCTCTTGATGACGCCGTTGACGATGTCGGTGCGAAAATCGACGGCGGCCTGCATGTTGCCCCAGAACGCGCCGGCGTCGATGCCGATCAGCCTGACGCCGACCAGATACGCGCCGTAGATCCCCAGCGTCGAGAACAACGCCGCGAGCAGCGGCATCGAGATCACGCCGCCCCAGAAGCGCGGCGCGACGACGCGCGCCATCGGGTCGACGGCCATCATCTCCATCGCCGAGAGCTGCTCGGTCGCCTTCATCAGCCCGATCTCCGCCGTGATCGCGCTGCCGGCGCGGCTGGCGAACAGCAGGCCCGCGACCACCGGTCCGAGCTCCCGCACCAGCGACAGTGCAACCAGGATGCCGAGCGACTCGTCGGCGCCGTAGCGGTTGAGCACCTCGTACCCCTGGAGTGCGAGCACCATCCCGATGAACAGTCCCGACACCAGCACGATGATGAGCGACAGCACGCCCGAGAAATAGATCTCGCGCAGCGTCAGCGGCAGCCGGCGAAACGCCGCCGGCGTCTGGGCGAGGACCGCGACCGAGAACCGCGCCGAGTAGCCCAGGCGGCGGACGAACGTGAGCGTGCCCGCGCCGGAGCGCCGCAGCAGGTCCGCCGCACCGGAGGTCGGGGTGCTAGGCACGGGCGAAGAGCTCCGCACGGTACGGCGGCGCGGGGTAGTGGAACGGCACCGGGCCGTCGGGCGCGCCGTCGACGAACTGGCGGACGAACGCCTCGCCGGAAGCGCGCACCTCGTCGGGCGTGCCGCGCGCGACGACGCGCCCTTCGGAGACGAAGTACAGGTAGTCGACGATCTTGAGCGACTCGTAGACGTCGTGGGTGACGACCACCGAGGTCACGCCGAGCGCATCGTTGAGGCGCCGGATGAGCTGCCCCACCACCCCCAGCGAGATCGGGTCGAGCCCGGCGAAAGGCTCGTCGTACATCACGAGCATCGGGTCGAGCGCGATGGCGCGGGCGAGCGCGACGCGGCGCGCCATGCCGCCGGAGAGTTCTGCCGGCTTGAGCTGCGCCGTCCCGCGCAACCCGACCGCGTGCAGCTTCATCAGCACGAGGTCGCGGATCAGCTCCTCGGGCAGGTCCGTGTGCTCGCGCAGCACGAACGCGACGTTCTCGTAGACGGTGAGGTCGGTGAACAGCGCGCCGAACTGGAACAGCATGCCGAGCCGGCGCCGCAGATCGTAGAGCCCCTCGCGATCGAGATCCGGCACCGACCGGCCGTCGACGCGCACTTGTCCCGACTGCGGGCGCAACTGCCCGCCGACGAGGCGCAGGATCGTCGTCTTGCCGCAGCCGGAGCCGCCCATGATCGCGACGACCTTGCCGCGGGGGATCGTCATCGAGATGCCGTCGAGCACGACCCGCGCATCGTAGCCGAAACGCACGTCGACGAGCTCGACGGCGGGATCGGCGCCGGGGGCGATGCCGGACGCGTCGGGCGATGCGCGGTTCATGGCGTGTCGGCGCGCCGGCCTGCCCGGCCGAAAGGCGCGCCGGAGCAGCCGCTCCGCTTCGCGCCCCCCCGTTGCCGGCGTGACGGCGCCCGCCCGGCGGCAGGCTGCGACACCGGAGGGGAAACCGCGCGGTTTGATCGTGCGTTCATCGGCGAAGCAGTGCACTCGGCCCGGGACAAGGGGGAGGATTGTAGCGTGATGACCCGGACGAGAACAATGACCGCGGGTCAGTTAAGCGTCGGGAGCGCCGGACCCACGGATCCCGATCGGCAGGCGCGGCCGGCGAGTGGTGCCCGGCACCGCCGCGGTTCACGCCTGCATCAGCCTTCGCTCGGCGAGCGCCAGGTTCTCCGGCAGGCCGAGCAGCACGACGACGTCGCCACCCTCGAAGCGCCAGTCCGGCCCGGGACGCTGCGCAGGCATGCCGCGGCGCCGCACGCCGGTCACTTCGACGAGGTCGGCGAGCGCCAGATCGGCAAGCGTGCGCCCGACCGCGTGCGCCCGATCCGGCAGCAGGACCGAATGCAGCCGGGGCTGCAGGTTGTCGGCCGCGTCGGCCGCGTCGGTAGCGCCGTGGAAGAAGCCGCGGAACAGACTGTAGCGCTCTTCGCGGATCGCCCGAATTCGCGCCAGTACGCGATTGAGCGGCACGCCGAGCAGAAGCAGCGAGTGCGCGGCAAGCATCAGGCTGCCTTCGAGCACTTCGGGCACGATCTCGGACGCACCCGCCGCCATCAGCCGGTCGAGATCGCTGTCGTCGACGGTGCGCACCACCACCGGCACCTCCGGGCGGGCGTGCTGAACGTGATGGAGGATCTTCAGCGCGATCGCGGGGTCCGCGAACGTGATGACGACCGCCCGGGCCTTGGCGAGGCCGGCGGCGACGAGCGCCTCCCGCCGGCCGGCGTCGCCGTAGACCACGCTGCTTCCGGCGCCTGCCGCTTCGCGCACCCGTTGCGGATCGGCGTCCAGAGCGACGTAGGGGATGTCCTCGGACTCGAGCAGGCGGGTGAGATTCTGCCCGCTGCGGCCGAAACCGCAGACGATCACGTGATCCTGCCGCGCCATCGACGTGGCCGCGATCTGGGTCAGCTGGGCGGCGCGGGCGAGCCAGTCGTTGGCGGTCAACCGGCGCACGACCGGCTCGGAGTACTGGATGATGAGCGGCGCCGCGAGCATCGACAGCACCATCGCCGCAAGCACGAGCTGGGCGAGGGTCGGGTCGATGAGGTCATGGGTCCGCATCAGCGCCAGCATCACCAGCGCAAACTCCCCCGCCTGCGCGAGGTAGAAGCCTGTGCGCCAGGCGGTGGCGGGAGTGGCGCCGAACAGGCGCGACAACAGCACGATCAGCGCCAACTTGACCAGCACCGCGACGAGCAGCAGCAGCGCCACCCAAGCCCAGTGCGCGGCCACGATCGACAGGTCGAGCGCCATGCCCACCGTGATGAAGAAGAGTCCCAGCAGCACGTCGCGAAACGGCTTGATGTCCTCTTCCACCTGGTAACGGTACTCGGTCTCGGCGATCAGCATGCCGGCGAGGAACGCGCCCAGCGCGAGCGACAGCCCCGCGAGCTCGGTCACCGCCGCGAGCCCCAGCGTGATCAGCAGCAGGTTGAGCATGAAGAGCTCGGAGCTGCGCTGCCGCGCGACGAGATGGAACCACGCCCGCATCGGCCGCTGGCCGGCGTACAGGATCAGCACCAACGCGGCGGCGGCTTTGACGACCGCCAGCGCCAGCGCGACCGCGAGCTCGCCCCCGCTGCGGTTGAGGGAGGGCAGCAGGATGAGGAACAGCACGACCGCGAGGTCCTGAAACAACAGGATCCCCATCACGTCGCGCCCGTGCGGTGCCGCGAGCTCCATCCGCTCGGCGAGCATCTTGGACACGATCGCCGTGCTGCTCATCGCCAGCGCGCCGCCCAGCGCGAACCCGACCTGCCAGCCGTAACCTACGAGCTGCAGACCGATGATCGCCGCAATCGCGGTGATGGCGACCTGGGCGAGCCCCAGGCCGAACACCGCGCGCCGCATCGCCCGCAGCTGCGGCAAGCTGAACTCGAGGCCGATCGAGAACATCAGGAACACGAGACCGAACTCGGCCAGCAGCCGGGTCTCGGCCGAATCCGGGATCCAGGACAGCGCGTGGGGGCCGACGGCGGTGCCAACGACGAGGTAGCCCAGGATCGGCGGCAGGCGGATCAGCCGGCACAGGACCACGACGACCACGGCCGCGCCCAGCAGGACTAGGATCGGATGCAGCGTCTCGGACATGGGCAGCGGCGGGTGCGGCGGCGGCCGCGATCGGGCATACGGCGAATGTAGCACGCGCGGCGCGGGTGACGCCCCTCCGGTGCGCCCGATAGCAATCCTCGTGCCGCCCGGCGAGGCTCGGTTATACTGAATCCATGACCTCCCTGAGCAGCCTCGCGCCGCGGACCCCAGGGCCGGACGCGATCCGGACGCTCGCACTCGCGCGCGACGTCCTGGCCACGGAGGCAGCGGCGATCGTCGCCCTTTCGCAGCGGCTCGGCGAGCCCTTCGTGGCCGCAGTCGGCCTGATTCTCGCTTGCCGCGGCAGGGTCGTGGTCTCCGGCATCGGCAAGTCCGGCCACATCGCGCACAAGCTCGCCGCGACGCTCGCCTCGACGGGAACCCCGGCGTTCTTCGTCCACCCCGCCGAGGCTTCGCACGGGGACCTGGGCATGATCACCGCGGACGACGTCGTGCTGATGCTGTCGAACTCCGGCGAGACCGACGAACTCGTGCTGCTCGCCCCGCACATCCGGCGCCAGGGCGCGAAGATCATCGCGCTCACCGGCAACGAGCAGTCCTCGCTCGCGCAAGCCGCCGACGTGCATCTCGATGCCGCGGTTGACGCCGAGGCCTGCCCGCTCGGCCTCGCCCCGACCGCCAGTACGACCGCGGCACTGGCGCTCGGCGACGCGCTGGCCCTCGCACTGCTCGACGCCCGCGGCTTCTCGGTCGACGATTTCGCGCGTTCGCATCCCGGGGGCACGCTGGGCCGGCGGCTGCTGACCCGCGTGCGCGACGTGATGATCAGCGGCGCGGCGCTGCCGGTCGTCGACAGCACGGCTTCGCTGGGCGAGGCCGTGGTCGAGATGAGCGGCAAGGGCATGGGCATGACCGTCGTCTGCGACGCCGAGGCCCGCGTCGTCGGCATCTTCACCGACGGCGACCTGCGACGCTGCCTCGCGCGCGTCGCCGATGTCCGCTGCACACCCGTCCGGGAGTTGATGACGCGAACGCCGCGAACGATCGGCCCGGACCGCATGGCGATCGATTGCGTCGAGCTGATGGAGACGCCGCCCAAGGTGACGCAGTTGCTGGTCGTCGACGAGGCGCGCCGGCTCGTCGGCGCGCTGCACCTGCACGACCTCTTCCGGGCCCGCGTGGTATGACCGCGGAAAGCCCGGCCGAGCGCGCGCGGCGCATCCGGCTGCTGACACTCGACGTCGACGGCGTGCTCACCGACGGGCGCATCTACGTCGACGATCACGGCCGGGAAATGAAGGTGTTCTCGGCGCTCGACGGCCTGGGGATGAAGCTCGCCATGCACGCGGGCGTGGCCATCGCCTGGATCACCGGCAGCAACGCGGCGGTGGTCGCGCATCGCGCGCGCCAGCTCGGAGTCCGTCACGTCGCCCTCGGCGCCGACCAGAAGCTGCCGGTATGGGAGCGGCTGCGCAGCGAACTCGGCTGCGCGCCCGAATCCTGCGCGCATTTCGGCGACGACCTGCCCGACGTCCCGCTGTTCGCTCATTGCGGCCTCGCCATCACCGTCCCGGAGGCGAGCGCGGCGATCGTCGCGCGGGCGCACTACGTCACCCGCGCCCGCGGCGGTCGTGGCGCGGTCCGCGAGGCCTGCGAGATGATCCTCGCCGCCCAGGGCACGCTCGCGGCGGCCCAGGCCGCCTACGGCGCCTGACCGCCCCACGCCATCATGGCCATCGACCGCACCCGCCGCCTGCTGGATCAGCTCATCGCCTGGTCGCCCGTGCTGCTGCTCGGCGGGCTGGCGGCCCTCACCTACTGGCTGGACGCGCAGATCCAGCCACCGCCACCGCGCATCGACGGCAGCTCGCGGCACGATCCCGACCTCTTCATCGAAAACCTGCGCACAACGCTCTTCGACGAATCGGGCCGGCCCCGACAGACGCTCTCGGCGCAGCGCGCGCAGCACTTTCCCGACGACCAGACGGTGACGCTGGAGCAGCTCGCGCTCTCCGTTACCGAGGCCAACCGGGCGCCGATGTCGGTCACCGCGGAGCGCGGGACCCTTGCCGGCGACCGCGAGACGTTCCTGCTCGAAGGCCGCGTGCTCGCCGTCCGCGAGGCGGAGCCGGCGCGACCCGGGGGCTCGCGCGAGCCGGGCAGCCGGGTCACGCTGTCCACCGAGTTCCTGCGCGTGCTGCCGAAGAAGGGTCTGGCCGAGACCGACCGACCGGTGACGATCGAGGAACCCCGTGGAATAATCCACAGCGTGGGCATCCGGCTCGATACCGAAGCGAACACGCTCACGCTCAAGTCCGGCGTGCGCGGAACCATCCAGCCCAACGCCGCCGCCAAGTGACACGTCTTCCTACCCCCCGCCGCCTGGGTTTCGCCCTCCTGAGCACGGCGCTTGTCGTCGCGCTCGTGCCGTGGCCCGCGTCCGCGCAGAAGGCCGACCGCGAGCAGCCGATCAACTACTCGTCCGACTCCGGGGACGTCAACTACCAGACCAAGGTCGGCGCGCTGTCCGGCAACGTGATCATCACCCAGGGCACGCTGACGATCCGCGCCGACAAGATCGTCTTCCGGCAAAACCCCGACAACTCGATGTCGGCGACCGCCACGGGCAATCCGGTGAGCTTCCGCCAGAAGCGCGACGGGCACGACGAGTACTACGAGGGCTTCGCGCAGCGCGCCGAGTACGACGGGGCGAAGCAGTTGCTCGAGCTCTTCGACCGCGCACTGCTCAAGCGCGGACAGGACGAGATCCGGAGCAACTACATCTCCTACAACTCGGCGACCGAGGTCTTCAAAGCCGCAGGTCGGGCCGGCGCCGACGCGCCCGGCGCGGCACCCGCAGCGGCCGACGCTCGGGTGCGCGGGGTCTTCCAGCCCAAGTCCGAGTCGCCGCTGACCGGCAAGCCCAAGGATCCGGCGGCCGGGGCGAAAGCGCCCGAGTCGCCGCCGGCCGGGCCGAGCCGACCCGCGGCGGCGAGCTGAGGCAAGCGCTGCCAAGGCGGCCGCGACGCCGTCGCCGCCGCTCAAGCCAGCCTCCGAACTGGCTGCGCCCGCCCGCTGAGCGCGGTGGGCCCCATGCCTCATGAGTGAGCTGTCCGTCGCCCGGCTCGAGAAGCGCTTCAAGTCGCGGACGGTCGTTCACGATGTCTCGCTGTCGGTCGCAAGCGGCGAGGTCGTCGGGCTGCTCGGGCCCAACGGTGCGGGCAAGACGACCTGCTTCTACATGATCGTCGGGCTGGTCGCGGCCGACGGCGGACGGATCGAGCTCGACGGCCGGAACCTCTCGCGGCTGCCGATCCATGCGCGCGCGCGGCTGGGCCTGTCCTATCTGCCGCAGGAAGCGTCGATCTTCCGCAAGCTCACCGTCGCCGAGAACATCCGCGCGATCCTGGAGCTGCAGGGGCTCGAGTCGGACGCGCTGGCCAACCGGCTGGACGCCCTGCTCGAGGACCTGACGATCGAGCATCTGCGCGACGCGCCTGCGATCAGCCTTTCCGGCGGCGAGCGGCGGCGGGTGGAGATCGCGCGGGCGCTGGCGACGCGGCCGCGCTTCATCCTGCTCGACGAGCCCTTCGCCGGCGTCGACCCGATCGCGGTGCTCGATATCCAGAAGATCATCGGGTTCCTCAAGCAGCGCGAAATCGGCGTCCTCATCACCGACCACAATGTGCGCGAAACGCTTGGCATTTGCGATCGCGCGTATATCATCAACGAAGGCCGCGTGCTGGCGTCGGGCGCGCCTGCGGACATTGTCTATAATGAGGACGTGAGGAAGGTCTACCTCGGGGAGCATTTCCGGCTCTGACCGGGACGGCGTCGAGCCAGGCGATGAAACAGACCCTCCAGCTCAAGCTGAGTCAGCACCTCACGCTGACGCCGCAACTGCAGCAGTCGATCCGACTGCTGCAGCTCTCGACGCTCGAACTCAACGCCGAAGTCGACCGGCTGCTGCAGGAGAACCCGCTGCTCGAAAGGGCGGAGGGAGACGACGACGCCCCGGCGGCCGAAACGCCGTTCGACAGCGGCCCGGTCGCGTCGGTGCCGACTGCCGCCAGCGGTGGCGACCCGGTCCTGGAGGGCGAACGACCGTTCGAGGCCGACGACACCGTCGACAACGTCGATCGCGCCGATTTCGAGGACTACTCGACCGGCGAGTCGGACTGGGGCGGTGGGGCCAACCCGGCGGACGATGACGATGAGAGTTTCTACCCGCAGCAGGCGGCGAGCGGCACGCTGCGCGAGCACCTCCTGGGACAACTCGCCGTCCTCAACCTGCCGCTGCGCGACCGGCAGATCGTCGCCGCGCTGATCGACGCCGTAGACGACGACGGATACCTCAGCTGCTCGGTCGAGGAACTGTTCGAGCTCTTTCCCGAGGAGCTGGGAATCGAGGCCGACGAGATCAGCATCGCCCTCAGGTACCTGCAGAGCTTCGAGCCTGCCGGGGTAGGTGCGCGCGATGCGGCCGAGTGCCTGGCGCTGCAGATCAAGGCCCTGCCTGCGACGACCCCGCTGCGCGAGCAGGCGTTGTCCGTCGTCGGCCACCTCGACCTCCTGGCGGCACGCGACTTCACCCGGCTCAAGCGACTGCTGCACTGCGATGACGCGACGATGCGGGCGGTGCACGCGCTGATCCGGAGCCTCAGTCCGCGCCCGGGGGCGGCGTACGCCCGCACCGAGTCGAACTACGTCGTTCCCGACGTGCTGGTGAGAAAGCAGCGCAACCAGTGGGTCGTCTCGCTCAACGAAGCGGCGATGCCCAAGCTGCGCCTCAACCGGATCTACGCCGACATCCTCACGCGCAACCGCGAGTCGTCGAACCAGCAGCTCGCCGCGCAGCTGCAGGAGGCGAAGTGGCTGATTCGCAACGTCCAGCAGCGCTTCGAGACGATCCTCAGGGTGTCGCAGGCGATCGTGGACCGCCAGCGCCGGTTCTTCGACCACGGCGAAGTCGCGATGCGGCCGATGGTGTTGCGCGAGATCGCCGATATGCTCGACCTGCACGAATCGACCATCTCCCGCGTCACCACGCAGAAGTACATGCTGACGCCACGGGGCACGTTCGAGCTCAAGTACTTCTTCGGCAGCCACGTGGCCACGGACACCGGAGGCGCGGCGTCGGCGACCGCCATCCGGGCGCTGATCAAGCAGCTGGTCAGCGCCGAGAAAGCGGAGTCGCCGCTCACCGACAGCAAGATTGCGGAGCTTCTGGGCGAGCAGGGAATCATCGTCGCCCGCCGCACCATCGCCAAGTACCGGGAGGCGCTGCAGATCCCCCCCGTCAACCTGCGGCGGGCGCCCTGACGGCGCGCTCCGCAGCTCACGCAGCAACCAGAGGAGTGCTCATGAATCTGAATCTCACCGGACATCATCTGGAGATCACCCCTGCGATTCGCGACTACGTCGTCGGCAAGCTCGATCGCGTAACCCGCCATTTCGATCACGTGATCGACGTCAATGTGGTGATGTCGGTGGATAAGCTGCAACACAGGATCGAAGTCAACCTCCACACGCGGGGCAAGGACATTCACGTCGAGGCGATCGATTCCGACATGTACGCCGCGATCGATGCGCTGACCGACAAGCTCGACCGGCAAGTGGTCAAGCACAAGGAACGGCGTTCGACGAACCGCCACGACGGAGCGACGATCAAACGCGAGGTCGCCGCCGCCGAGGCCCGGCCCGCAACTCCGGGAGCCGCGCCGCTCAAGGAATGACGGGGCATGGGGTCAGAGCCGTAATACGCTGCGGCACCGGGTCCACTCGCTATCGTCAGGACTTTGTATTACGGCTCTGACCCCATGGCACGGCGGACGGGCGTATGATTCGGCATGCGGACGGAGCGCCGGCACGTCGAGCGTCGGGTCGCGCACGCGCGCAGTCCTCCGCCGAACCGCTTGACCGTCCATGAGCCAGATCGCCGACCTCCTGCCGGCCTCCAACATCCTCGTCGACGTCGATGCCGGCTCCAAGGCGCGACTCTTCGACGCCGTTGCCGCGCTCTTCGAGGCGCGGCGCGGGCTCGCCCGCGCTGCGGTCGTCGAGAGTCTTGTGGCGCGCGAGAAGCTGGGGTCGACCGGGCTCGGCCAAGGCATCGCCATCCCGCACGGCCGGATCAGAGGCCTCAAGGAAGCGCTTGGCGCGTTCGTCCGTCTGCAGTCGCCGATCGCTTTCGACGCGCCGGACGGCAAGCCGGTCGGCCAGATCTTCGTTCTGCTCGTGCCCGAGCAAGCCACCGAGCAGCACCTGCAACTGCTGTCCGAGCTGGCACAGATGTTCAGCGAGCGGCGCTTTCGCGAGCAGCTCGCCAACGCGCCCGACGCCGAGCGGCTGCGGGAGCTGTTCGCGCAGTGGGCTCCCAAGGTCTAGGCGTCGCAGCGCGGATGGACCGCCCGGAGTGCCGCGCCTGTCGCCATGCGGCGTCGCCCGTCGTCGCCGTATGGGGGCGATGACGCCCAGCCCCGGCTGGCTCGCCGGGTCCCGCGGCGTGCCGCGGTGACCGTGGCCCGCGAACGACAATGAACGGCGACGGCATCACCCGGCAGGTCAGCGTCGAGCGTTTGTTCGCCGACAACCAGGCGCGCCTCGGCATGACCTGGCTCGCCGGGCGGCAGGGCGGCAACAAGGTGTTGACCGGTGAAGCGGAGCTCAAGCCGACCGTCGGCCAGGTCGGGCACATGAACTTCATCCACCCGTTCCGGATCCAGATCCTCGGTGCCGCCGAGATCGCCTTTCTGCGCAGCCAGGACGACGCCGGAGCGCGCGCCACGATCGACCGCTTGTTCGACGCGGGGCTGGTCGCCGTTGCCGTCGCCAACGGCGAAGCCGTGCCCGCGTACCTGGTCGAGCAGGCGAACGCGCGCCACGTCGCGTTGTTCGCTTCGGCGCAACCGTCGCCGCATCTCGTCGACGTCTTCCGTCTCTACCTGTCGCGCGTGCTGGCCGAGGTCACGACGATGCACGGCGTCTTCCTCGACGTGCTGGAGATGGGCGTGCTCATCACCGGCGCTTCCGCCATCGGGAAGAGCGAGCTCGCGCTGGAGCTCATATCGCGGGGCAACGGACTCATCGCCGACGACATCGTCGAGATGTACCGGATCTCGCCGGACACGCTCGAGGGCCGGTGCCCGGGCGTGCTGCGCGACTTCCTCGAGGTGCGCGGGATCGGCATCCTCAACATCCGAACGATCTTCGGCGAGACCGCGGTGCGCCCGCGCAAGCTGCTGAAATTCATCGTCCACCTCGAGGACCACAGCCACGATGCCTTCTCGGAACTCGACCGCCTGCAGGTGAACGCGACCTACCAGGAAGTCCTCGGCGTGCCCGTGCGCAAGGTGACGATCCCCGTCGCGGCCGGCCGCAATCTCGCCGTGCTGGTCGAAGCCGCGGTACGGAACTTCGTGCTCAACCAGCGCGGCATCGACAGCACGAAAGAGTTCATCGAACGCCAGCAGAAGCTCATGGACGACGGCGGCTGACGGCCGCCGACGACGACGGAAGCCTCCGCCGCACCGGCCCGAGCCTTCTCAGCGCAGCCGCTGCGTCCCGGCGTAGAGCGTCGAGGCCGCCTGCAACGTCTGCGCGCTGGTCGCGAATCCCGCGGCGGCCAAGGTGGCTTGCGCGGCGCCGACCCCGATGTCGGTCAGCGCGTTGCGATGGCCGTACTCGTATGCGAGGTCCCCGCCGATGGCCGCGGTATCGCTGCCCGCCAGGTAGAAGTCCGCCAGCGCGCCCGCGACCGCGTAGCTCGAAAGCGCCGGATCCGCGGCGCGAGCGGCGTCGAAGCGCCCGACCAGCCCCGCAAAGTCGGAACGGGCGACGCGCCGGTTCAGCATGCGGTCGTTGCCTGCGGGGTTGTAGCCCGCCATCGCGTCGGTGACGGCCTGCAGGGTGACGACGCTCTTCCGGTTGACGCCGGTCTCGTACCAGTTGCGGAACGTGATCTGGTCGCCCGCCCCTGCGTCCTGCACGAGGTCGAGGCCCGGTTTCCTCAACCGGAGGTCGGCGTAGCCCATTCCGCCTCCCAGCGTGAGCGTGTCGTCGGCGCCGGCGCTGGCGTTGACGACGTCGGCGCCGCCGCCGCGGTTGAAGGCGATGACATCAGCACCGCCTCCGGTGTTGATCGTGTCGGCACCGGCGCCACCGGCGAGGGTGTTGGCGCCGTTGTTGCCGGCGAGCGCGTTGGCGAGCGCGTTGCCGGTGCCATTCGCTGCGACGCCCTGCAAGGCGAGCCGCTCGACATCCGCCGGCAGCACGTAGCTCACGGCAGCGAGCACCGTGTCGTCGCCTTCGCCGAACCATTCCTCGACCAGATCGCCGATGTCGTCGACGACGTGGATGTCGTCGCCCGCCCCGCCTTCGGTCAGGTCGGCGCCGAACCCGCCATCCAGCACGTTGGCCGAGGCATTGCCGACGAGCCGGTTGCCGAGGTCGTTGCCTGCGCCGTCGATCGCCGCGTTCCCGGTCAACACCAGCGCCTCGACACCGGCAGGCAGCGTGAGGCCCACCGCCGCTTCGAGCGTATCGTCACCGCCGCCGTCCTGCTCGACCACCGTGTCGTCGGTGCCGACCTGCAGGTATCGGTCGTCACCGGCTCCGCCCTGCAGGACATCGGCACCGGATCCGCCGTCCAGCGTGTCGGCGCCGTCGCCACCGTCGAGGGCGTCGTCGCCGTCGCCGCCCTCGAGCGCGCCGTCCCCGTCGAGGCCCGTGATCCGATCGGCCCCGGGGCTTCCGACCAGCACATCGTTGCCGGGCGTGCCCTCGATGGCGTCGACCTTCGCGCGCACCGTGACGCTGTCCCAGAGGCCGCCATCGGCGAACTGCACGACGAGGTCGTACGGACGGTCGCCGAAATCGACGAAACGCAGCGCGGCGCTGCCGTCGCGCAGCGACACGACGAGTGTGGGCCGTCCGTCGCTGTCGTCCCGGTCGATCCTGACGTCGCCGGGCCCGAGCCCGGCCGCGACCGCGACCACGGCGACATCGTCGCCGACGGGGATGTCGTGCACGTGGTCGACACCACCGCCGGCGCGCAGGACGTAGGTGTCCGTCCCCCGCCCGCCTTCGAGCGTATCGGCGCCGGCGCCGCCGTCCAGTCGGTCGTTGCCGACGTTGCCCACAAGCCGGTTGTCCAGCGCGTTGCCCGTCGCGCTGCCGCCGGCGCTGTCGAGGAGCTGCAGGTTCTCGACGCCGGAGGGCAGGGCCATCGACACCCACGATTGCACGCTGTCGACGCCTTCGTCGACCGCCTCGACGATCACGTCCGCGGGATCGTCGACGAGGTAGAGGTCGTCGCCGGCGCCACCGTGCATCGTGTCGGCGCCCGCCGCGCCGTCCAGGAGGTCGTCGCCGCCGTGTCCGTGGAGAAGATCGGCTCCCGGTCCTCCGTGGAGTGCGTTCGCGAGCGCGTTGCCGCCGCCTTCGAGCCCCGCGCCGCCGGAGAGCCAGAGGTCCTCGACGTTGTCGGCGAGCACGTGCGACACCGTGGCGAAGACGACGTCATGTCCCTCGCCCGGCGCCTCGACCACGACGTCGCCCGCATCGTCGACGGCATAGGCATCGTTGCCTGCACGACCCACCATGCGGTCGGCGCCGCCTCTGCCGTACAGCCCGTTGTCGCCGGCGTTGCCGACGATGACATCGCTGCCCTCCCAGCCCCAGGCGAACAAGGGGTCGCTGCCGGTCATGGTCAGCCGTTCGACGAAGAACGGCATGATCATGCTGACCGAGGTGTAAACCTCGTCGAGACCGCCGGAATCGCGCCCGAGCGCATCGCTCTCGGCGACCACGTCGTTGCGATCGTCGACGACGTACACGTCGTTTCCGGCGCCGCCCTCCAGGAAGTCGGCGCCCGTGCCGCCGTCGAGCCGGTCATCGCCGGAAAGACCCTGCAGGCGGTCGTTGCCGCCGTTCCCGAACAGGACATCGTTGCCGGCAGTACCGACCAGCGTGTCGCTGCCGGCGCTGCCCGAGCGCGGTTGCGCCAGGAGATCGCTGACACGCAGCGTCTCGCCCGAATCGAAACGCAGCGTCTGCAGCGCCGGAACGCCTTCGCGGATCGCACCCGCGATCGTCAACTGGTCCGTCGTCCCGGCGATCGTGAGCAGAACGTCGTCGGCCTGCAGCCCGGCGTTCCACTGCCGCGCGACCTCGACGTCGGACGGCGCGACACCCGGGCCGAACAGAACTTCCGCCTCGACTCCGGCGCCAAAGCCTCCGGTCGAACCGTCGACCCGGTCGCGCCCCGCCCCGCGACCAAAGCGCAAGGTGACGGTCCCGGCGCCGGAGAGGTGGATGCGGTCGTCGCCGGCCCCGCCGTCGATGTCGGCGCTGCCACCCACGAAGCTGATCCAGTCGTCCCCGGCGCCTGCGTCGACGGCGTTGGTTCCCGCCACCGCGACGATCTGATCGTTGCCGTCGCCGCCGCGAAGCGCGTTGTGCCCCCCTTCCGCGCGCAGCGAGTCCGCGCCGGCCCCGCCTTCCAGCACGTTGGCACCGGCGACGTCCGTCAGCCGATCCGCACCGTCGCCCCCCTCGAGGCGATCGTCGCCGAAGCCGCCGAACAGCGTATCGTCGCCCGCCTCGCCACGCAGCGTGTCGTCGCCGGAGCGCCCGACGAGCACGTCGTCGCCCCCGCCACCGGACAACGTGTCGTCGCCGGAAAGCCCGTCGATGCGATCGTCGCCGCCCATCCCCGAGAGGTGATCGGCGCCGCCCGCGCCGACGAGATCGTCGCCCGTCGCGGTTCCCACGCGCTCGACGGGTGCCGCCGCGACGGGCTGAGCGCGTGCCGCAAGCGCGGAGGCGTCCGGCGAAGAACGCGCGAGGTATTCGAGGCCGAAGAGCTCGTCGGCAACCAGCACGCCCTGCAGGCCGGCGTGCCCGTTCCCGTCCACGAAGAAGTCGGGAATGGTCATGGCCGCCGTGCGCCCGCGCACGCCGAGGATCAAGTCCTGGTTGTCGCGTCCGATCGTGAGGTCACGGTAGTCCGCTGCCACCATGCGAACCGCAAACGCGTCGTGCCGCTCGGCACCCAGGCTCGCGTCCTGCTGCGTGACGAGGTCGACACCGCCTGCGCGCTCGAGGACGACCTGCTGCGGCCGACTGCCCGCGGGCAGGGCGGGCAGGCTGCCGCCATTGCCGGGCTCGGCGAAGGCGTTGTCGGCCGGCCCGGTCCCGATCGTGAGCCGGTTGTGCCCGCTGCCGCCGATGAGCGTTGCCGAACCCGCACCCAGCAGCACGTCGTCACCGCTGCCGCCGTCGAGCCGTGTCTCTGCGTAGAAGCCCCGACTGGCCGCGAGCCGATCGTCGCCCGAATCGCCGAAGAGCCGCGAGACGTCGTAGTACAGCCGGGGATCGGCCTCGATCCTGTCCGCTCCGTCGCCGCCGTGCACGTCCATCGACGCGCCGACGAGCCGGATCCGGTCGTCCCCCTCGCCCCCCGCCGCAGCGTTGACGGCGTCGTCGTTCCGCGGTCCGGTGGCGTAGGCCAGCGCGTTGATGCCGTCGGGTCCGACGAATGTTCCGTCGGCGAGCCGCAGTCCCGCGATCGCCGCCGGCGTCGTGGGCGGGCCGAACAGCGATACCTGCTCCAGCGCGAAGTGGTCGCGCACGGTCAACCGGTCGCCCGTGCCACGAATGGCGATGACCAGATCGTCTTCGGCGCGCGAGATCTCGAGGTCTTCGACTGCGAGCCCCGGCGCGAGCTCGACCACCCGCGTGGGCGGAGCGGTCGGGTTGGCGGCAGGGTCGGGCACGAGGGTGTCCGCGCCGTCGCCACGACCGAAGTGGATGCGCCGACCTTGGAGCACGTCGTCGCCGGCGCCGCCGAAGAGCTCCCCGCCCGTCAAGGAATCGCCGTCCGCCGTGCCGAACACCGGCGCCTGCCCCAGTGCCGAAAGCCCCTCGCCGGGAAGGAGCCGCTGTGCACGCGCCCTGACTTCGGCGATCGACAGACTGCTGCCGTCGCCGAAGGCGATCTCCGCGATCCGATCCTGCGCCCAGCCGTTGCGAATCCAGGTCCGGCTCCCGTCCGGCAGTGCGATCAGCAGGTCGTTTGCGTCGTGGCGGTAGGCGACCTCCTGCCGGGGCGACGCCCGGCGCGAAACGCAGCGTGTTGCGCCCCGAGGTGTCGTCGATCACGTCCCGGCCGGACGCCGGGGAGACGAGATAGACGTCGTCGCCCCCCTCGCCGAACAACCGGTCGTCATCGGCGCCGCCGTCGATCGTGTCGTTGCCGTTCCCGCCCCGGATGAGATCCGACCCGACGTCACCGGCGATCGCATCGTCACCGTCGCCGCCATGGAGCAGATCGTCGCCGCCGGCACCGTACAACGCATCGGCGCCGTCGCCACCCTCGAGCCGGTCCGCGGCGTGGGCGCCGTGCAGCGTGTCGTCGCCGCGACCGCCGATGAGATGCGTCGTCGTCCCGGCCGCGGCGCGCAGGTCGTCGTCGCCCGCGCCCCCCGTCACGAGCCGCTCGCCCTCTTTGGCCTCGTGCGCAAGCGCGTCGGTGTAGCGCGTGTCGAGCATCTGTGCCAGCGTCCATGCTCGCCCGTCGTCGAACTCGAAGCGCGCGACGGCGCCCCGCAGCCCCGCTTCGACGGTCAGCGCATTGCCGGCGCCGAAATCGAGGATCAGCGCGTCGTGGTCCGCGCTTCCGACGGCGCCGCGGCCAAGCGCGAAGGAGCTCTCGGTGATCCCGGCACCGAAGCGCACGACGCTGGTCCCCTCGTCGTCGCGCAGCCGGTCGGCCCCGGCACCGTCGACGAGGTAACGGTCATCGCCCGGCCCGCCGCGCAGCAGATCGTCCCCCGCGCCTCCCGCGAGCGTATCGTTGCCACCGCCGCCGAGAAGGACGTCGTTGCCGTCCTCTCCGTCGAGCGCGTCGTTGTCCTCGTCGCCAGCGAGCGTGTCCGCGCCAGCTCCGCCGAGCAGCGTGTCGTTGCCGTCGCCTCCGGCGAGGACGTCGTCGCCGTCGCCACCGTCCAGCCTGTCGCGATTGGCGCCGCCGCGCAGGGTGTCGTTGCCCGCACCTCCGGAAAGGACGTCCTCGTCGGCATCGCCTTCGAGGGTGTCGGCGCCGTCGCCGCCGTCGAGCCGGTCATCGCCGCTCCCTCCGGAGATCCGGTCCTCGCCCGTTCCGCCTTCCAGAACATCCTCCCCGCCCGCGCCGACCAGCATGTCGTCGCCTTCGTCGCCGCGCAGCGTCTCGGCACCCTCCGTGCCGATGAGTTCGTCGTCGCCGGCCGCCGCCGTGAAGCACCGAAGCGACGCCAAGCGACGCCAGACGGTCGGGCCCCTCCCCGCCGAAGAGCGTCGTCGCCGGGAGGTCGACCGCGGCGAAGCGCGCCGGATGCCCGGCCTGCAGCACCGCACGCCGGTATTGCTCGTCGACCTGGGCAGGGGTTCCGGTTGGCGCCTCCAGCGGCACCGGCTCGCCGTAGGCTGCGGGATCGGCGTGCCGGGCAAGCCGCGCGAGCATTTCCCAGCGCGACACGACGTGCCCGTCGGCGAGCACGAGCCCGGGCGCCGCGCCCGGATCGTAGCCGTCGAGGATGACCGCCAGCGCGCGTCCGCCATGGACTACGACCAGGTGTGACGCAGCACCGGACGGATCGGACCCCAGCCGCAGGTCGAGATTGTCCAGCGTCACGCCGGTTGGCAGCCGGTAGGTGTTGCTGCCTTCGTGGTCGACGATGAGATCGGCGTCGCCGCTGCCGTCGACGATGTAGGTGTCGTTGCCGGCGCCGCCGCGCAGCAGATCGCGCTCCGCTCCGCCATCGAGCGTGTCGTCGCCATCGCCGCCGATGAGGTGGTCGCTGCCGGACTCGCCGAACAGCGCGTCGCCGCCCACGCCGCCGTCGAGCTGGTCGCGGCCGGCGCCGCCATCGAGCACGTCGTCCCCGGCGTCGCCCCACAGGCCGTCGTCGCCCGCGTCACCCGCCAGAACGTCGTCGTGTTCGCCTCCCGCGATGCGGTCGTCGCCGGTCCCGCCCGCCAGGAAATCCGCGCCCGCTTCGCCCCAGATCGCGTCGTCGCCGTCACCCCCGGCAGCGTCGTCGTCGCCGGTCCCGCCCGCGATCCGGTCCGCGCCCGCCCCGCCCGAAAGCGTGTCCGCACCGTCGCCGCCCCAGAGGCTGTCGTCACCGGCGTTGCCGGCGATGACGTCCGAGCCCGCGTCACCGGCGAGCCGATCTTCCCCGTCGCCGCCGGACAAGGCATCGTCGCCGTCGCCGCCGGACAACGCGTCGTTTCCGGCGCCTCCGTCGAGGCGGTCCGCGCCGGCATCGCCCAGCAGCGTGTCGGCCCCATCGTCGCCGGCGACCACGTCGTTACCGTCGCCACCTCGAGCCACGTCGTCGCCCGCGCCACTCGCAATGCTGTCGTCACCGGCCCCGCCGTCGAGCAGATCGGCGCCGGCCCCACCGTCGATGTCGTCGGCGTCCTCGCCGCCGTCGATCCTGTCGTCGCCGTTGCCACCGCTGATGACGTCGTCGCCACCGTTGCCGCGCAGGATGTCCGCGCCGGCGCCGCCATCGATGAGGTCCGGCGCCCCGGCCGCGTCGGGCACGCCGAACCAGCCGGATTCGTCCCCGGCGATCACGTCGTCGCCCTCGCCGCCGGAGAGCCGGTCGTCGCCCTCGAAGCCGGTGATGACGTCGGCGCCGCCTTCCCCGAACATCACGTCGTCCCCGCCGTCGCCGTTGACGAAGTCGTCGCCGCCGCCCGCGCGGATGAAGTCGGCGCCGCCCACGGACGCGAGGACGTACGAGGCCGGCAGGAGCGAGTAGCTGCCGTCGGCGTTGTCGACTCGGCGCCAGCCGAGATCGGTGGCCGCGCCTTCGCCGTCGCCATAGATGAAGTCGTTGCCCGCTCCGGCGAAGATCCGGTCCTCGCCCCGGCCGCCGAATAACGCGTCGACGTCGACGCCGCCGACCAGCTCGTCGTTACCCGCCCCACCGTCGAGCCAGTCGCCCTGCGCTGCGGTCCCCGCCAGCGCCGCGTGCTGAGCGGCGAAGCTCGCGAGGTCGACGACAACGCCGCCATACAGCCGGTCGTCGCCATCGCCCGCGACCAGCACATCGCCCTGGGCGCCACCTTCGAGCAGGTCGCTGCCCTCCTTCCCTACGAGCTGGTCCCGGCCGCCGTGACCCTCGATGCGGTCGGCGCCATCGGTGCCGGCAAGTGCGTTGTGCCCGGCGACGCCGTCGAGGCTGTTGTCGTCGCCGGCCGTGCCCACGATCGCGTTGTAGGTGCCCGGCGCTGGAGCGACGTAATCGGCGAGCGCGATGCCGAGGTCGCCCGGGGCTCCGTTTTCCCCCGGCCGAAAGTGCTCGACCACGATCCGCTGGGCGAGCGAGGTGATGGTCAACTCGCCGCGACCGTCGGCATCGGGGACGAAGGCGTAGCTGACACCCTCACTGCGCCACAGGCCCGGCGCGACCGCGGCCCCACCGGAGAGCACGCTGCCGGCGAGTTCGAGCACCCCCTTGCCGTCGCTGTCGTCGATGCGGTCGGCACCGTCGCCGGCGGCGAAGCGATAGCGGTCGAAGCCGGCGCCACCGGCCAGTCGATCGTCTCCGCCGCCGCCGACCATCTCGTCGTCGCCGGAACCTCCGTCGATGTCGGTCGCGGTCGGCACCGCCGGCCAGGATGTCGGCGCCAGGGCCGCCGAACAGCCTGTCGTCGCCCGCGCCCCCGTCGAGCCGATCGGGTCCATGCCCGCCATCGAGCCAGTCGGCGTCGGCGCCGCCGTCCAGCCGGTCGGCGTCGGCACCGCCGAGCAGCTCGTCCCTGCCGGGCCCGCCGTTCAGCGTATCGTCGCCCGCGTTGCCTTCGAGGTAGTCGTCCCCGGCGTCGCCGGCGATAGCGTCGGCGCCGCCGCCGCCGTAGATGCGGTCGTGCTGGGTGTCGCCGGTGAGCGTCTCGCCCATGTCGTCGCGCCCGAAGGCGATCTTCGACCACCGCGGGTACGTGACCTTGGGCGAGGCGATGTCGAAGGTGGTCCCGGTGATAAGGTCGTCGAAGCGCAGCGCTTCCGCCACGCTGCGCGCCTCGGGGGGCGGCCCGTCCGCCAGATTCCGCCGCAGGTTCCATTCCAGCATCGACGCGCGGTCGGCGTACCAGGCGTCCGTGTAGTTGAGGGCCGATTCGGCGTCGTGGTCCGCGCGCGCCGAAACGTCGGCGAGCCAGGCCGCGTGCTCCGTGGCGCGCGCCTGCTGCCAGACCGCGTTCAGCTTCTCCCCGGCCGCCTCCGCGCCGGGCTTAGGTGCCAGCGAGAACGCGGACAAGTCGCGCAGTGCGACGAAGCTGCCGAAGTCCGAGCGTGCTTCGTCCGCCAGCGCGGCCGCGCCGCGCGCTGCACTCGGTACGATCTCGAGCTTGCCCGCGAGCGTGCTCAACGGCCCACGTTCCGGGTCCTGCAATTCGGTGAGGTTGCGGTGGTACTCGATCCGCGCCGGCGGGAGCGACTCCGTCGTCCCGTCGCCACCGTCGTCGGAGGGCGGCGTCGGCGCGATCGCGGGCCCGGTGAGCGCCTTGCGCATCGCATCGAGCATCGCCTCGAGCGACGCGGCCTGCACGTTCGACCCCCGCTCTGCGATCCCGGCCAACGCGTCGAGCGTGACACCGGGCGCGAACTTCTCGAACGCCTGGAACAGCGCGAGCGAGTCGGTGAGCTTGTACTGCGAGTGATTCTCCATCAGCGACACGAAGGGTTCGGAGGTGTACTCGTTGTAGAGACCGATGCGCTCCCCCCGCTGCACGAACGTCAAGTCGTTGGTCGTGAAGTTGACCCCGTGCGCCGCGTAGAAGTTGTCCTGCGTGCTGGCGTCGGGCAGCCGCGGGCTGCGGCCGATCACGCTACCCACCTGTTGCAGCGGAGCCCCGAGCAGGGCATTGGCGAGCGTCGCTGCCAGCGTCGGCGTCGAGAAGAGACCCGCGCCGTTGAAGGTGCTGGAGTGCGAGACCTGGTCGTGAAAGAGGCTCGCGAACACCGTGGTGAGGTGCCCGCCCAGCGAGTGACCGACGACGCGCAGCCTGCCCGCAGCCGACGCCGCGGCCACCTCGGCAGCGATCGTCCCGCTTGCCGTCGCCGCGCCGGCGTCGACGAACGTGCGCGGGTCGGTCGCGCCGAAGGGCACGGTGTCGACGCGCCGATAGGCCGTGCCGGCGGGCAGCGCGATGTCGTTCCACCAGTTGACCATCGCCGCGACCTGGTCGCGTGCGAGGCCGGAGAGCAGCGCGAGATCGACGTCGGCGAGGATGTCGCGGCCGATCGTGGTTCCGCGATGGGCGAGATACAGCGTCTGATCGCTGCGGTCCTTGAAGACGACGCCTTGGTAGTCAGTCAGCGGATCGTCGTACGCGGCGAGCACTTCAAAGCGACCTGCCGACTACGTCTGGCAAGCGGCTTCGACATACGGAACTTTATCACCTCCGCCAGCGGTCACTCCCGTCAGCTCGGACCGAGCCCATCCACATAAGCAATATCGGCCAACACCGCGTCAAGGAATGCTTCTGCTCGCTCGTCTTCATCGGTTACCTCCGATCGGCCCTTCGCCGCATTGCAAACACAATCGTGTCTTAGTCCTTGGGAAACGCTCCCTTTGATAGGCAGCTGTAGCCACTTGTGAAATCGCCTCCAACAAAGCGTTTGAGCAAGCCCCCGCCCGAGCCTCGGTAATACGACTCTATGACCAGCCTCCCCGTGGACTTGTCGTGGTACGCGTTACGTGTCTGGATCACCCTCATCGGCCACCGCGCGATGACCGTCCTCTCGGTCCGCCGGTCCCAGATTCTATCCCAATCGTTGGACTTCCTTCTAATCGCGAAGAACTCGTCCGCGTTCTTCCATCGGGGGTTCCCTTGTTCGTCGAAGAACGCCCCCGGGCCGACCGCGATGGGCCCGTAGTACCGGGTGGGCGGGATCTCCGCACACAGGCGCTTGAAGTGGTACGCGCCGAGGATCTCGTCGCCCACCGGCACGACGAACCACGCGACGGCGAAGGCGATTCCGGCGGCGCGTGCGCGCTGCTGGGGAACGTGCCGACGAACGAAGTCCCGCCACACCCAGCGGCCGACCACGGCCCACAGACCGATCGCGACCATCAAGATCACACCGCTCATCGGATCACCCTGCCTTTCGTCTCGATCGCAGACGCCCCCTGCCCGCGTCGCGTTGCGCCGTTTCGTGCGCACACCATCGCGCAGGTGCCCGTGGGGCGTCAATTCGTCCATAACGCCTAGTCCGCTCGGATGAGGCTCGCGCCGAGCGGTTGACGGCACGCCTTCGGCGCCCCCCGCAGGCAGCCATGGTGGCGCACTCCGATGAACGCCTGCGCCGGGCAGTGCACGGCGCACCTCAGAATGCCGCCGATCTGCGCGCCCGTGAACCGTCAGACCCGACACGCCGGAGCAAACCCGCCGACGGAGCGCACCCGCTGCGCTCGCCGCATGGCCTCGCCGCCAGTGCCCCCGACCGCCGCCCGCGGCCGCGCGGTTTTGCTATGCTCGCGCCTTCGGACGTTTGCCCGTCATCCGAGCTCACCCTGCCGCCCCCCAACCGGTTCCGCACGCTCGCGCCGCTGTCGCCGCATCCATGGACCTCCTCCTCATCGGCGGGCTTTCGGGCTCCGGCAAGAACGTGGCGCTGGGCGCGCTCGAGGATTCGGGCTACTACGTCGTCAACAACCTCCCGCTGCCGCTGCTGCAGGAGACGGTCGACTACCTGCTGGCGGCCGGTCGCGACCGCCTGGCCATCGCGCTCGATGTCAAGATCGCCCCGGGGTTCCGCGACCTGCCGCAGGCGATCGCCAAGCTGAAGGAGCGCCGCCTCGCGGCCCGCTTCCTGTTCCTGGAGGCGCAGACCGAGACGCTGGTCAAGCGCTTTTCCGAAACCCGCCGGCGCCACCCGTTTGCCGGCGGCAGCCGCACGCTTCCCGAGGCGATCGAGTTCGAGCGCTCGCTGGTCGCCGACGTGCGCACGCTAGGCTTCGTCTTCGACACCAGCAACCTGCCCGCGGCCTCGCTGCGCGCGTGGATCAAGGACTTCGTCAGCGTCGATCCCTCGGGGCTGACGCTGCTGTTCGAGTCGTTCGGCTTCAAGCACGGGGTGCCGCTCGACGCTGACCTCGTCTTCGACGTCCGCTGCCTGCCCAATCCGCACTACGAGCCGCAGCTGCGTCCGCTGACCGGCCGCGACGCGCCGGTGGTCGATTTCCTCGAGCTCGCACCCGAGGTCGAGCGCATGTACGGCGACATCTACCACTTCGTCGGCAGCTGGCTTCCGGACTACGCGCGCGACAACCGCAACAACCTCACGGTGGCGATCGGCTGCACCGGCGGGCGCCACCGGTCCGTCTATTTCGTCGAGCGGCTCGCGCTGGCGTTCTCGCCCCGGTACCCGGTGCTCAAGCGCCACCGCGAGCTCGACTGACCGGCACCGCCGGGCACCCCGCCCCCGGACCTCGACGATGAACGCCCCGCAGACGATCACCCTGGCGTACACCGGGGCGTCCGGCATGCCCTACGGGCTGCGACTGCTCGACTGCCTGCTGGCGGCGCGCTGCCGTGTCTATCTGGTCTACTCGCCGGCGGCGCAGATCGTCGCGCGGCAGGAATGCGAACTCGTGCTGCCGCCGCAGCCGCGCGAGGCGGCACGCGTCCTGAGCGCGCGCTACCGGGCGGCGGAAGGCCAGCTGACGGTGTTCGGGCGCGAGGACTGGATGGCCTGTGTGGCGTCTGGCTCCAATCCTGCCGACGCGATGGCCGTGTGTCCCTGCACCATGGGCACGCTGGGCGCGATCGCCCACGGACTCGCCGACAACCTGATCGAGCGCGCTGCCGACGTGATGCTCAAGGAACGGCGGCCGCTGGTGCTGGTGCCGCGCGAGACGCCGCTGTCGGTGATTCACCTCGACAACATGCTCAAGCTGGCGCGCGCCGGTGCCGTGATCCTGCCGCCGGCGCCCGGCTTCTACGCCCGCCCGCAGGCGATCTCCGATCTCGTCGACTTCGTCGTCGCCCGGGTGCTGGACCAGCTGGGCGTGCCGCACGCCCTCGGTCCGCGCTGGGGCGACGAGCGCGCCGACCCGGCGCCGCCGGCAGACGCGACACCCGCATGAAGTCCGTCCCGCCGCTCGCGCCGTCGCGGTTGCGGCGATGACGTTGCCGCTCTTCCCGCTGCGCACGGTCCTGTTTCCGGGCGGGCTGCTCCCGCTGCGAGTCTTCGAGCAACGCTACATCGCCCTCGCGAAGACCTGCCTGCGCGACGACCGCCCGTTCGGCGTGTGCCTCATCCGCGACGGCGCCGAGGTGATGGGGCCCGACCGCGCAGTCCCGGCGTTCGCGCCGGTCGGCACCCTCGCCCGGATCGTCGACTTCGACATGCCGGAGCCCGGGATACTCCACCTGCGCTCGCGCGGCGAATCGCGTTTTCGCGTGGTTTCGCACCGGGTCGCTGCCGACGGACTCGTCGTCGGCGAGACGACCGCCATCGCCGACGAGGCCGCCGTGCCGCTGCCCGCGGATTGCCGGCCGCTCGCCCAGCTGGTCGAGCTCATCGCTCGCCGCATCGGTCCGCTGCGGTTCCCCACGCCCGTGCAGCCCGACGACGCGTCGTGGATCGGCTACCGTCTCGCGGAATCCCTGCCGCTGCCGCTGTCCGTCCGCCAGAGCATGCTGGAGATCAACGACGCCGCCCTTCGGCTGCAGGTGCTGCGCCGATTCCTGCAACAGCAGGGGCTCGTCGCCTGACCCCTCATCGACGGGCCGGTATAATCGCGCGTTTCGCACCCGCAATACTCGAGAACCGCGATGGCTGGCCACAGCAAATGGGCGAACATCAAGCACAAGAAGGCCGCGACCGACGCCAAGCGCGGCAAGATCTTCACGCGCCTGATCAAGGAGATCACCGTCGCCGCGCGCCTGGGCGGCGGCGACCCGGGGGCCAACCCGCGACTGCGCCTCGCGATGGACAAGGCGACCGACAACAACATGCCGAAGGACACGATCGAGCGCGCGATCAAGCGGGGGTCGGGCGACCTCGAAGGCGTCAGCTACGAGGAGATCCGCTACGAAGGCTACGGGATCAACGGCGCTGCGGTGATCGTCGATTGCATGACCGATAACCGCACGCGCACCGTCGCCGACGTTCGACACGCGTTTTCCAAGCACGGCGGGAATCTCGGCACCGACGGATCGGTCGCGTTTCTGTTCAAGCACTGCGGCCAGATCGTGTTCGCGCCGGGCACCGACGAGGACCGGCTGATGGAGGCCGCCCTCGACGCCGGCGCCGACGACGTCGTCGCCAACGACGACGGCAGCCTCGAAGTCATCACCGGCCCCCACGACTTCGTCGCGGTCAAGGACGCGCTGGCCCGCGCCGGCTTCAAGCCCGCGTTCGCCGAGGTGTCGATGAAGCCGTCGACCGAGGTGGTGATGACCGGCGAGGATGCGGTGAAGATGCAGAAACTGCTCGACGCGCTGGAGAGCCTCGACGACGTGCAGGCGATCTACACTTCGGCCGTGGTCGACGAAGCCTGATCCTTCGCGCCGCGGCAGACCCTACCGGAGGCCATCATGCTGTTCACCACCACCCCCACGCTGGAGGGCCGGCGCATCGTGAAGTACGCGGGGATCGTCACCGGTGAGGCGATTGTCGGCGCCAACATCGTGCGCGATCTGTTTGCCTCGGTGCGCGACATCGTCGGCGGGCGCGCGGGGTCCTACGAGAACGTCCTGGCGAGCGCGCGCGAAACGGCGCTGGCCGAGATGGGCGCCGCCGCGGCCAAGCTCGGCGCCAACGCGGTGATCGGCGTCGATCTCGACTACGAGACCGTCGGCCAGGGCGGGTCGATGCTGATGGTCACCGCCGCGGGCACCGCCGTGGTCGTCGAGTAACGCGGCGTTGGACTCGCGGCGGAGCCCGTCCGCGGCGGGTCCGGAACGGCGCATCCTGGGGGTCGATCCGGGCCTGCGCGTCACCGGGTTCGGCGTGATCGCGGCGACGGCCGGTCGTCTGAGCTACGTGACCTGCGGTTGCATCAGGAGCCGCGACCAGGATGCGCTGCCCGACCGCCTCAAGGTCATCTTGCAGGACCTGTCCTCGATCATCGCTCGCGAACATCCGACCGAGGTCGCCGTGGAGAAAGTCTTCGTCAACGTGAACCCGCAATCGACGCTGCTGCTCGGGCAGGCGCGCGGCGCGGCGATCGCCGCCGCCGTGCTCGCCGATCTGCCGGTGGCGGAGTACACCGCGCTGCAGGTCAAGCAGGCGGTGGTCGGGCACGGCAAGGCCGCCAAGGCGCAGGTGCAGGAGATGGTGCGCCGCCTGCTCCGGTTGCCCGGGGCCCCCTCGCCGGACGCCGCCGACGCGCTTGCCTGCGCCATCGCGCACGCGCACGGCGGCGACGGGCTGGGCGGGCTGCGCCGGACCGGGTACCGCGTCCGCAAGGGGCGTCTGATCTGATGTTCCCTCCGCCGCGCAGCCGTCGCCCGACGGCGGTGATCTTCGACATGGACGGCCTGATGCTCGACACCGAGCCGCTCGCCGCGCGGGCCTGGATCGAGGCCGCGCAAGCGCTGGGCATCGCCTTCGACCGCACGATCAACGACCGGCTCGTCGGGCGCAGCTTCACCGACTGCCGGACGATCATCGCCGAACACCACGGCGCCGACTACCCGGTGGACACGCTGATGCAGGCGTGGCACGGCGCGTACGACGACATCGTCCGGCGCGAGGGCATCGCGTTCAAGCCCGGCCTGCTGGAGCTCCTCGGCTGGCTCGAGGCCGCGGCGATACCCAAGGCGGTCGCCACGTCGACGCGGCGGGCGCGCGCGCAGGCGAAGCTCGAGCAGACCGGCGTGCTCGCCCGCTTCGAGGCATTGGTTGGCGGCGACGAGGTTGCGCGCGGCAAGCCTGCACCCGACATCTTCCTCGAAGCGGCCGCCAGGCTCGCGGTCGCACCCGCCGCGTGCGTGGTGCTCGAGGATTCCGAGCCCGGCGTGCGCGGGGCGCTGGCCGCAGGCATGGTCCCGGTGATGGTACCGGACCTGCTGCCGCCGTCGGCGTCGCTGCAGGCGATCGGGCTGCTGGTCGTGGCGACGCTGCACGAGGTGCGGGCGCATCTCGCCGCGTGGGCGCGATAGCAACCCGCGCGCGCGGACCCGGACCCCTTCGGCCCGCAACCACGCCGCGCCGCGGCGGAGCCCCCGGCGGGGCGTGCGATAATCGGCGCGCGCCTTCCGCACCGTTCCCATGATCGGCCGCCTCACCGGAATCCTCGTCGAGAAGAACCCGCCGCAGATCGTCCTCGACGTTCACGGCGTGGCCTATGAGGTCGACGTGCCGATGAGCACCTTCTACAACCTGCCCGCGCCTGGCGAGCGCATCGGGCTGTTCACCCATCTGGTCGTGCGCGAGGACGCGCACTTGCTGTACGGCTTCGGCAGCGAGTCCGAGCGCCGCGCGTTCCGCCAGCTGCTGAAGATCAGCGGCGTCGGCGCGCGCACCGCGCTGTCGGTGCTGTCCGGACTGTCGGTGGCGGAACTCGCGCAGGCGGTGACGATCCAGGACACCGGCCGGCTGACCAAGATCCCCGGGATCGGCAAGAAGACCGCTGAACGGCTGCTGCTCGAGCTCAAGGACAAGCTCGGTGCGGAGCTGGCGACCGCGATGGGCACGAACCGCGTCCCCGCGGTCACCGCGGACGTGCTCAACGCGCTGCTGGCGCTGGGCTACAGCGACCGAGAGGCCACCGCCGCCGTCAAGCAGCTGCCGGACGGGCTCGCGGTCGGCGACGGCATCCGGCAGGCGCTGAAACTCCTGGCCAAGACCTGACTCGAAAGCGGCGGCGAAGCCCACTAGAATCGCGCATGGCCATCGAAAACGACCAGCTCGACCGCCTCGTGACCGTCAAGGTCGCGGGCGCCCAGGAGGAAGTCGTCGAACGGGCGCTGCGCCCGCGCCAGCTCGACCACTACGTCGGCCAGGAGAAGATCCGCAGCCAGCTGTCGATCTTCATCGAGGCCGCGCGCAAGCGGCGGGAGGCGCTCGATCACGTCCTGCTGTTCGGCCCACCGGGGCTGGGCAAGACCACGCTTTCGCACATCATCGCCCACGAACTCGGCGTCAACCTGCGCCAGACCTCCGGCCCGGTGCTCGAACGCGCCGGCGACCTCGCGGCGCTGCTCACCAACCTCGAACCCAACGACGTGCTGTTCATCGACGAGATCCATCGTCTGTCGCCGGTGGTCGAGGAGATCCTCTATCCGGCGCTCGAGGATTTCCAGATCGACATCATGATCGGCGAGGGCCCGGCGGCGCGCAGCGTGAAGCTCGACCTCCCGCCGTTCACGCTGGTCGGCGCCACGACGCGCGCGGGAATGCTGACCAATCCGCTGCGCGACCGGTTCGGCATCGTCGCGCGGCTCGAGTTCTACAGCGCGCAGGAGCTCACGCGGATCGTCACGCGCTCGGCCGCCCTGCTGAAGATCGCGATCGACGCCGACGGCGCGCTGGAGATCGCCCGGCGCGCGCGCGGCACGCCACGCATCGCCAACCGGCTGCTGCGCCGCGTGCGCGACTTCGCCCAGGTGCGCGCCGACGGCACCGTGACCCGCAGCGTCGCCGACGGCGCGCTGTCGATGCTCGACGTCGACGCCTCGGGGCTCGACGTGATGGACCGCAAGCTGCTGCACGCCATCCTCGACAAGTTCGCCGGTGGCCCGGTCGGCGTCGACAACCTCGCCGCCGCGATCGGCGAGGAGCGCGACACGATCGAGGACGTGCTCGAGCCGTTTCTCATCCAGCAAGGTTTCATGCAGCGTACCTCGCGCGGCCGCGTGGCCACCGCGCTGTCCTGGCGGCACTTCGGCCTGACGCCGCCGAACGCGACGGCCACGGGCGAGCTCTTTCCTCCCGCATGACGGCGACCGAAGCCGGCGAGCCGTTCCGCTTCCCCGTTCGCGTCTACTACGAGGACACGGACGCGGCGGGCGTCGTCTACTACGCCAACTACCTCCGGTTCCTCGAGCGTGCCCGCGCGGAGTGGCTGTCGGCGCAAGGGTTCGACGCCGCTGCGCTCAAGCGAGGCCGCGGCATCGCCTTCGCCGTACGCCGGCTCGAGATCGAGTACCTGCATCCGGCGCGGCTGGGCGACCGGCTGGACGTCACCTTCGCGGTGACCGGATGCGGCCGCGCGTGGCTCGCGGCCCGGCAGGCGATAGCGCGTGGCGACGAGCAGATCGTCACCGCGCGCGTCACCGTCGTTTGCCTGGACCAGGACCGCTGGAGACCGGTACGCATTCCGGCAGAGCTGCTGCGCCACACGGAGAACACGCAGTGAAAGTTCACGCCGACCTGTCCTTCCTCACGCTGATCACGCAGGCGTCGATCGTCGTTCAGGCGGTGATGCTGCTGCTGGTCGGGCTGTCGCTGTGGTCGTGGTGGCAGATCTTCCTCAAGCGTTTCCAGCTCGTGCGCGCCGAGCGTGATACCGCGGCGTTCGAGGACCGGTTCTGGAAGGGGGGCGACCTCAGCGAGCTCTACCAGGGCGCCAACCAGTCGCGCGCGAGCAGCGGGCTCGAGCGCATCTTCACCGCGGGCTTCCGCGAATACTCGAAGCATCGCAAGCAGGGCAGCGTCGCTGCGGTCGCGATGGACAGCGCGCGCCGGGCGATGCGCGCCGCCTATCAGCGCGAGATCGATGCGCTGGAGGCGCACCTGTCGGGGCTTGCCACGGTGGGCTCGGTGTCGCCGTACATCGGCCTGTTCGGCACCGTGTGGGGGATCATGAACGCGTTCCGCGGGCTCGCCAACGTGAGCCAGGCGACGCTCGCCAACGTCGCGCCGGGGATCGCGGAGGCACTGGTGGCCACGGCCATCGGCCTGTTCGCGGCGATTCCGGCCGTCGTCGCCTACAACCGCTACACGCACGACGTCGACCGCCTCGCCGTGCGCTACGAAACGTTCATCGAGGAGTTCTCGAACATCCTGCAGCGGCAGAGCTGAGAACTTCGCAGGACCGGGATCGCCACCGCGATCTCCTATCTCCCCAAACCCCGAGAGCCCCATGCGACGCCCGCGCAAGTCGGTAAGCCAGATCAACGTCGTCCCCTACATCGACGTGATGCTGGTCCTGCTCGTCATCTTCATGGTCACCGCGCCGCTGGTGACGCCGGGCGAGATCGAGCTGCCATCGGTCGGATCGCGGCTCGCGGCGCCGGCGCAGCCGCTCGAGGTCACCCTGCGCACCGACGGCTCGCTCTGGCTGCGCGACCAGCAGGCCGGGGGACCGGCGGTCGCGGTATCTCGCGGCGAACTCGTCGCCCGCATTCGGGCCAAACAGGCGCGCCTTCCCGACCAGCCGGTCGTGATCGCGGCGGACAAGGCGGCGCGCTACGAGGATGTGCTGGCGGTTCTGGACGTGCTGCAGCGCAGCGGCGCGAGGAAAGTCGGGTTGCTCGCCCGCCCCCCGGGCGCGTGAGGCCGCCGGCCCGCCCCAACGGGGAACCCCCGAACGCCGCGCGAAGGTACGCGAGTGAGCACCGGCATGACCCAGGAGCAGGAGCGTCCGCGCGAGCCGAGTCGCGAGCCGGGCAGGGGGCTCGCGCTCGCACTCGCACTCGCCGTCCACGCCGTGTTCGTCGGCGTCCTCGTGTTCTCGCTGCGTTGGCAAAACCGTGCGGAGGCGCCCATCACGGCCGAGCTCTACGCCCCCCCGGCCCGGGTGACGCATGTCGAGCCGCGCCCGGAGACCGCCTTGCCATTGGCACCCAGGGCCGAGCCGCCCCCGCCTGCGAAGAGCACGCCGGTGCCGCCGCCCAGGGCCGAGCCGCCGCCGGCGCCGCCGAAGGAACCGCCCAAGCCCGCGCCCCGGGCCGAACCCAAGGCCGACAAGCCGGACGCCCACGCCGCCGAGATCGCCCTCAAGGCACAGCAGGAGCTGGAGCGCAGAAAGCGTGAGCAGGCCGATCGCGAGCGTGCGGAGCGGGAGAAGAAAGAAGCCGCGAGCCGCGAGGCGGAGAAGAAGGAGCTCGCCAGGCGCGACGCGGAGAAGAAGGAGCTCGCCAGGCGCGAGGCGGAGAAGCGCCAGGCCGAGGAAGCCCAGCGTCAGGCCGAGGCACGCGAGCGCCAGGCGCGCGAGGCCGACGCGCTCAAGGCCCAGGCGGCGCGGGAACAGGCAGCGCTCGAAGGGCGGCGCCGCGCGGACGCGGAAGCGGCTGCGTTGGCGCAGGCCAAGGCCGAGTACGTGCGGCGGATTCAGGCGAAGGTCAAAGGCAACGTGGCGCTGCCACCGGACCTGCCCGGCAACGCCGAGGCGATCTTCGAGGTCGTGCAACTGCCGACCGGCGAGATCATCGACATCGTGCTGCGGAAATCGAGCGGCGTGCGCGCCTACGACGATGCGGTGCAGCGCGCGCTGCTCAAGTCCTCGCCGCTGCCGCGCCCCGAGCGGCCGGAACTCTTCCAGCGAACGCTTACCCTCAGGTTCCGGCCGCAGGACTAGGAGCCTGTCGCCCCCGTCTGGAGCGGCCCGGCGGAATCACGTCGGACGGGCGCTCTTGCCGACGATCTGGATCGCGCACCAGCTCCACTCGGCGCGCTGCTCGACCAGATGCCGCAGCGCCACGGTGTAGACCGAGCGACCGGTGGTGAGAATGAGCTTGCGCCCCTCGGAGTATTCCGAGGTCGGCACGATCAGCGACTTGACCGCGAGCGGCTTGTCGGGGCGCGACGGCGGCGGCAAGTACAGCCCGTCGAACCGGGCGCCGATGGTGGACACGTCGAAGCCGTCCACGACGATGCCCGTGTCCTCGCGCGGCTCCCTTCGCGCCGCCAGCGACATCGCCAGGAGCTGCTCGGCGATGATCGACACGCCCGCCTCGACGTCCTCGTTCGACAGCTTGTTGAGGCGGCGGACCACGCCCAGCACCCAACTCGCGGCGTCGGCCTGGCGTACGGCGACCAGCGCTCCCAGCGCCAAGCTCTGGCCGATGCCGCCCGACGCGGCGATCCGAAGCCCGGCGACGCTGCGGTCTTTCACCTTCCAGTGCGGGTCTCCGAACATCGAGATCGACGCCGCGATCGTGTCCTGGTCGTTCACCAGGCGCTTGACGCGGGGGCGATCGGTGACGGCGTAGACCTCGATCTGCTCGGCGCTGTCGGGATCCACCGCATCGGCGGCCGCTTCCGGCAGGGCGAGATCACGGCAGATGCGCGCGAGGCCGATGCGCACGCGCGCCGGCAGCGACACCGGGATCCGCGGATCGCGGCGCATTTCGTTGCTGAGGTTCGGCGCGATCGCCGGCCGCATCTTCTCGAGGATCGAAATCCGCTGCTGGTTGATCGAGACGACGCTCGAGGCCTCCGCCGTCTCGGACTGGCGCAGCGACTGGATCGTGCGCTCGAGCTGCTCGGCGAGGGCGGTCGTGTCGAGGTACCGGAGCATCGAGCCGCGGTCGTTGCCGGTGCGGCGCGCGAGCCCGGTGCGCCCGGCGAGGTCGACGAAGAAGCCTTCCGGCGAGCGCGGCATCGCGTCGAGCGCCAGACGCCGGCACCACGCCCGCAGCTGCGCACTCGCCCAGTCGATCTGCGCGGGAGAAAGGTTGCCGGTGTTGAGCTGGTGGACGAGCAGGACGAAGATGTACTCCTGCTCGACGGTCCACTGCGTCGAGCCGGAACTGGCGCCGGACAGCGCGCTGGGCACCCTGTCGACTCCCGCTTCGACGGCGCGCGTATAGATCTGGTGCAGTTCGAGCCACTTGGCCGGAATCCAGCGCTCGAAACGGAACACGCGCAGCTTGGCGTCGGTCCCGTAGTAATGGACGAGGCGCGCAAACAACAGCGGCAGCACCATCTTCCAGCGGCTGTTGTCGGGCTCCGCAAGCGCCTGGTCGAGCAGCGACTGATAGGCATGGGCGAACCCCTGCACCATCTCGTGCGTCGTCTGCCAGATGCGCTCCGACAGCCTGGCCGCGCCGTCGGCATTCTCGACATACTGCTTGAGGAGCTGCCGCCGGTCCGCACCGAGCGCAGCGTCGAGGTACTCGACCGCGGCGACCCGGCTGAGGTCGCCCTCCCGGCGGGGCTGGCGCATGCCCTCGAACGCGCGCATCACGTGCTGCTGCCGGCCGATCACGTCGAGCGCCGGCAGTTGACGCAACCACGCCGCCACCGCCTTCTGCGACTGCAGCGGGTCCGCCTGGTCTTTGGTCGATTGTGTCAGGAATCCGAACATGGCCCCAAGACGACTGCCGGGCGTCACGCGCCCGCCGTCGAACACCGCAAGAATACGTTACCGCCGAACCGCCCGATCGCGTTCGCGCCGGCCAGCCTCGCCACTGCCCGTGACCCGCGTTTATAGCCCAATACGCAGCCCGACGCAAAGGCAGAGCGCTGCTCGGCTACAATTATTTGCCTTCCTTCGCCCCGGGCCGTCACCGTCGGGCGACGTTCCACGCCATACGAGGATCCGCCGATGCGTCACCCCTTCGTTCCATCGTTCCGCCGTTCCTGCCTGCGCGCGCCCGCGCTCGGCTTGCTGGTCGCGACGCTCGGCGCGATTGGCGCGCCGGCCCTTGCGCAAGGCCCGGCCGGCGCGGCTGCCACCGCACCCTCCAACTCAAGCAAGATGGATGCCAAAGTGACGGAGCTCCGCAAGATCGATGTCAGGACCGGTACGGGAGCGCAAGCCGTTCCAGGCAAGGCCGTCATCGTCCACTACACGGGATGGCTGTACGATCCGGCCGCCGCCGATGGCAAGGGCGCGAAGTTCGACAGCTCGCTCGACCGCAAGGTCCCGTTCGGCTTCATCCTCGGCGCCGGTCGCGTCATCAAGGGCTGGGACGAAGGTGTCGCCGGCATGAAGGCGGGCGGACAGCGCACGCTGATCGTTCCGCCGCACCAGGGCTACGGGGAGCGCGGGGCGGGCGGCGTCATTCCGCCGAACGCGACGCTGCTGTTCGATGTCGAGCTACTCGAAGTGAAGAGCTGACGGCAGCCCCGTCGTCGCGCTACCGGCTCGCCGAGCCGTGCCCTGATCGTCGCCCGCAACCTCGCGGACTACCAGTAGCTCTCGGCCGTGATCTGGCCCGGGTTTCGGCGCCGATGCCGCCGCATGCCGCGCGCGGCGAGGACGCGGATCGTGTCCTCGACCATTGCCGGGTTGCCGCAGAGCATCACCTGCGCGGTCGCCGCCGCGAGCGCAGCGCCCGCGCTGGATTCGAGCCGGCCGTCGGCGACTGCCGCTGGAATGCGGCCCGCGAGCGCGCCCGGCGCCGCCTCGCGACTCACCATCGACACGGACGTGAAGGCGCCCGGATGCGCGGCGCCGATCTCCGCCAGCGTGTCGCGGTAGGCGAGTTCGCAGGCGCGGCGCACCGCGTGCACGAGCACCACGCGCGCGAAACGCTGCCACGGCTCCCGCGTGCGCAAGATCGAGAGGAAGGGCGCGAGTCCCGTGCCCGTGGCCATGCACCAGAGCACGTCGGCCGGAGGAACCTCGCCGATGCAGAAGAACCCGTTGGCGGAATGCAGCAGCCAGATCGGATCGCCGGCCTGCAGCGACGCAAGGCGCGGTGAGAGCGGCCCCTCGGGCACGGTGACGATGTAGAACTCGTGCGGCGCGCGGTCAGGCGGGTTGACGAACGAATAGGGCCGCCCGATCATCGGCTCCGCCGCGCCCGGCGGCGCCGGCAGCGCGAGACGCGCGAACTGCCCGGCGACGAAGGTCACCTCGGGTGCGGCGACTTCCAGCGAATAGAGATTGTCCGCCCAGTCGCGGCGGCCCGCGACGCGGCCCTGCACCCACTTGCCCATTGCGTCTCCCCTCGCGAGCGCAACGCCGCGCACGCGGCAGCGATCGATTGTACGAGTCCGCAGCCGTGCCGGTCGCGCCATACCGCCGCTGCGCCCCGGGTTTCGCCCGCGCTGGCGGCGCGGCGACCCGGCAACCGCCCCTTGGTAGAATGCGCGGCGTGAACCGGCCGACCGCGACCTCCTCGACGATCCTTCGCGGCGCGCGGGTCTACCTGCGCAGCCCGCGCCGCGCCGACGCGGCGGCATTCATCGCTGCGACGCTGGCGAGCCGGCGCCTGCACGGCCGCTGGGTGCAGCCGCCGAGGACCGCGGAGACGTTCCAGGCGTACGTCGCCCGCTTCGGCCAGCAACGTGTCGCCCCCCGGGACCGGCAGCGCGTCGGCCTGCTCGTCTTCCGCCGCGAAGACGACGCGCTGGTCGGCGCGTTCACGCTGGGCGATATCGTCCGCGGTCCGCTGTGCAGCGCCTACCTCGGCTATTTCGCTTTCGCGCCGTACGCCGGCCAGGGATACATGACCGAGGCGATCGAACTCGTGCTGCGCTACGCGTTCTCCAGCCTCGGGCTGCACCGCCTGGAGGTCAACGTGCAGCCGACCAACCGGCGTTCGCTGGCGCTGGCCAAGCGGGCAGGCTTCGTACGCGAGGGCTACTCGCGGCGCTACCAGCGCATCGCGGGGCGTTGGCGCGATCACGTTCGTTGCGCGCTGCTCGCCGAGGACTGGCGCGCACGCCGGAAGGCGCGGCGATGACCCGGCACGACGGGCGGGCAGCCGGTGTCGTCAGCGCCCGGCACCAAGCGACATCACGATCAGCACGAAGACGAGGAGCGCGAGCCCCAGCAGCGCGATCTTCCACGGACTCTTCGGATACTCGCCGTCGATCGCGCCGGTGACGCCGTTCATCGCGCACTGGTACGCCCTGGGCCCGTAGGTGTACGACAGCAGCCACACCGGCGCGAGGATGTGCTTGAAGGTCTGGTCCGTGTAGTCGGCGCGCACGGACAGATTCCGATACGTGTCGCCCGGGATCTGCCGGGCGCACAGCGCCTCGAGCTTGCGGTCCATCGCCCCGCGGGCGCGCTCGGCTGCCGCGATCAGGTCGATCTGGTAGCGCTCGACGACCCAGCCGGCGACGTAGCCCGCGTCGTAGGGCTTGAGCTCGGCGGTGGGGAACGGCTCGATGCCCCGAAGCAGCGCGGGGTGGACGCCCACCGACGCGCAGACGAGGTCGTCGTCGAAGACGTGCTGCAGCCGGCCGGCGGCCGGCTCCCAGCGCACGCGCCGCACCTGTCGCGTGCGGGTCTGGCCGTTCTCGGTGGTGGTCTCGGTGGTGGTGTAGGCATGGCCGGCTTCGGCCGTCCACGCCGCGTCGACCCGCGCGTCGAAGGTCCAGTAGGGCAGGTAGACCCCGCGCACCGTGTCGGTCAACGCCTTCTTCTTGAGCGCGCCGGGCGCGAGCCAGCGCTTGCCGTACCAGCTGCGGATGCGCTCGCGCGCCTGCGGCTCGCTCACCTTGAACGGCAGCACGCTCTCGGGTCGGAATGCGGGCTTCGCCTCCTCGTAGGGCACGAGCTGGGCGGATCCGCAGAACTCGCAGTGCTGCGCCTGGCGCTTGGGATCGAGCACCGAGATCGCCTGGCAACTGCGGCATTTGACCTGCCGTTTCTCGGCGCGCCACCCGCGCCGGTCATCGCCGATCCCGCGCAGCGCCTGGACGAGGTCGTGCTCCTGCACCGTGCCCGCCGCGTCGAGCTTCGCCGGCGACTCGGTGCCGCAGAACGGGCAGACGAGCTTCTGCTTGGCGGGGTTCCAGTGCGCCTCGCCACCGCACGCGGGGCAGGCGAACTTCGACAGCGCGACGGTCTCGGTCACGGTCGGCGCCCCGGCAACCGGATGCGTCAGGACTTGAGGAAGCTGTCGATGGCGGCGCGCGTGACGCGCCACTGGCTGCCGATGCGCTTGCCCTTGAGATCGCCCGCCTCGAGGCTCGCCGTCACGTCGGTCTCGGCAACGCCGAGGATCTGCGCCACCTGCGCCGGCGACAGCAGCTCGGGCATGCCGGAGGCGGGCGCTGCCGGCGCCGGTATTCCGGGAGTCGACTGCGCCATCAGGCCGCCCGCCTGGTTCATCATCTGCTGGGCCATCGCCATGCCCACCGCCATCTCGGCCGCCATGCCGCCCGCGCCGGCGCCGCCCTTCTCCATGCCCTGCGCCATCTGGAACTTGACGTAGTCGTTGAGGTTGCCGACCGCAGCCATGCTCGAGCGCTTGTCGATCGCCTGCTCGACCTCGGGCGGCACCGAGACGTTCTCGACCACGAACGAGGTCATCGTCAGCCCGTACTTGTCGGCGAGGACCGGGTTGATGATCGGCAGCAGCGCTTCGCCCAGCTCCGCGTAGCGCGCGGCGACGTCGAGGGCCGGGACCTTCGCCTCGGCCAGCGCGTCGGAGAACACGCTGACGAGGCGCGAGCGCATCACGTCGGCGAACTCGTCGAGCCGGAAGTGGCTGTCGGTGCCGGCGACCTCCTTCAGGAACTTCCTCACGTCGCAGACGCGGAAGTCATAGGTGCCGTAGGCACGCAGCCGGACGATGCCGAAGTCCTGGTCGCGCATCATCACCGGGTTGGCGGTCCCCCACTTGTTGCCGGGGAAGACGCGGGTCACGACGTAGTAGACATCGGCCTTGAACGGGCTCTCGAGCGCGTACCTCCAGCTCTTGAGGTTGGTGAGGATCGGGATGTTGTCGGTCGTGAGCGTGTGCTTGCCCGGGCCGAAGGTGTCGCCGAACTCGCCGAGGTAGACGAACTGGACCGCCTGCGACTCGCGCACGATGAGCTGGGCGCCGTTCTTGATCTCCTTGTCTTCGTCGGGAAAGCGGAACGACAGCGTGTCGCGCGAGTCGTCGGTCCATTCGATGATGTCGATGAACTGCTTCTTCAGGAAGTCGATGATGGCCATGCCGCACTCCTCGCCCTCTCGGGCGCGTTCGCAGGTGACGCCTACTTGCCCGCGCCGGCGAGCTTCTTCGCCTGGGCCTCGGACTCGCGGATCTGCTGCTCGAGCTGGGCCGCCGGCAGCGCTCCGGGGATCATCGAGCCGTCGGCGAACACCAGCGTCGGCGTCGCCGTAACCCGCAGCCTGGCGCCGAGGGCGGCGGTGGCCTCGACGGGGTTGTCACAGCTCCCGTCGTTGGCCGGGACCGTGCCGGCAGCGAAGAACTCGTCCCAGGCCTTCACCCTGTCGGGCGCGCACCAGATGGCCCTCGACTTGCGCGCGGCGTCCGGGTGCAGCTGGTCGATCGGGTAGAGGAACGTGTAGATGGTGATGTTGTCGATGCCCTTGAGGTCGTTCTCGAGCCGCGCGCAGAACGGGCAGTCCGCGTCCGAGAACACCGCGAGCTTGCGTTCGCCGCTGCCCTTCACCTTCTTGATCGCGAGCTCGAGCGGCAGGCTCGCGAACGCGATGCGGTTGAGCTCGCGCTGCCGCGCCTCGGTCAGATTGCGCTTGGTCTCGGTGTCGTACACGGCGCCCACGATCACGTACGCGGCCTTCGCGTCGGTGTAGACGAGCTGGTCGCCGATGCGCGCCTCGTAGAGCCCGAAATAGGGGGTCCTGGCGATGTTGTTGACGTCCGCGCCAGGGAACTTCTGCTCCAGCGTCGTCTTCAGCGCCGCGACGGCGGCGGCGTCCGCCGCGGGCGCCTTCGCTGCCACGGGCTTTGCCTTGGGCGTCGCGGGCGCCTGGGCGAGCGCCAGGGGCGCGACCCAGCAGGTGGCCGCGAGGGCGATCACCGCGGTGCCGCGGAACGAGGGTGTGAGTTGCATCGCAATCTCCGATGGGTAGGGCGCGGATTCAACGCAAAGCGGATTGCGCCAGCAGGCGCTTCGCGGCGGGAAGCCGGTCGATGGCGGCCATCCCCAGGTTGCGCACGGCCTTCTGCCACGGCGCCGGGCTTGCGAACAAACGCACCAGGCCATCGGTCACCGCCTGCATCGCCAGCACAGGTTCGCTGCGCTTGCGCGCATAGCGTTCCAGCAGGATGGGTTCGCCCGGATCGGCGACCGGTCCGCGCTGCCGCAGCACCATCGCGAGCGCCTCGGCGTCGCCGAAGCCGAGGTTGACGCCCTGTCCGGCCAGCGGGTGCACGCCGTGCGCGGCGTCGCCGACGAGTGCGAGCCGGTGCGCGACCACCCCAAGCGCGCGCATGAACTGCAGCGGGTACCCGGCCGGCGGCGTGAGGCACGAGAACGCCCCGAGGACGTGCCGCCCCGCCCCCGCGACGCGCTCGGCGAGCGCAGCCGATGGCGCCTGCAGCAGCTCGGCGGCCAGCGCGTCGGGCGCCGACCAGACCATCGACACCCGCCGTCCCGGCAACGGCAGCCACGCGAGAATGCTGCCGTCCGGGCGGAACCACTGGTGGGCACGGCCGTGATGCGCCCGCTCACAGGCGAAATTGGCGACCACGCCGACCTGGCCGTACGAGCGCACCGGCGCGTCGATCCCGGCCGCCCGGCGAACGACGGAGCGCAGGCCGTCGGCACCCACGACGAGACGGGCGACGATCACCTTGCCGTCCTCGCCGGTGAGGTGCCCGCCGTGCTCGCTCCACGTCAGCGTGTCGAACGCGCAGGGCGCGACGATCTCGACGCCGGCCTCGTGCACCCTAGGGACGAGCGCGGCGCGCAGCGCGCGCTCCTCCACGATCCACGCCAGCGCGCGCTCGCCGTTGTCGTAGGCGGAGAAATCGAGCAACGCGCCGTTGTCGCCGGCGACACGCATCGTTTCGACTGCGGTGATGCGCTCGGCTGGCAGCGCCTGCCAGGCGCCGACCGCGCGCAGCCAGGCGGCGCTGCCCGGGCTGATGGCGTAGACACGAACGTCCCAGCTGTCCGGCGCGGGCTCCGGCACCAGCGGCACGGCACGGTCCGCGAGCACGACGTCGAGTCCGGCGCGAGCGAGCGCCGGAGCGAGCGAGAGGCCGACCAGCCCCGCGCCGGCGATGAGCACGTCGCAACGGCGCGTGCCGACCTCGGCGCCGGCATCGTCGGCCAACGTGCTCATGCTGGCCTGCGTTCCTCGGCGTCGGACAGCGGGTCCAGCACTTCGATGACGTGGTTCTGGTTGGTGTAGATGCACAGGTCACCGGCAATGGTCAGCGCGTGTTTGACGATTGCGGCGGCGTCGAGTTCGCTGTGCTCGAGCAGCGCCCGCGCCGCCGCCTGCGCGTACGGTCCGCCGGAGCCGATCGCGGCGATGCCGAACTCGGGCTCGAGCACGTCGCCGTTGCCGGTGATGATCAGCGAGGCACCGCGGTCAGCGACCGCGAGCATCGCTTCCAGCCGGCGCAGGATGCGGTCGGCCCGCCAGTCCTTGGCAAGCTCGACCGCGGCACGCGCGAGGTGGCCCTGGTGCTTGTCGAGCTTGGCCTCGAAGCGCTCGAACAACGTGAACGCATCGGCGGTCGCGCCGGCGAATCCCGCCAGCACGCGGTCGTTGTGCAGACGTCGCACCTTGCGCGCCGTCGCCTTGACGACGACGCTGCCCAGCGTGACCTGGCCGTCCCCGCCCAGCGCGATCTGGTCGCGGCGACGCACCGATACGATCGTCGTGCCGTGAAAAGCTTCCATGGAGAGGGCCGGAAGGCGCGGTGAACCGGCAGGAGAGCGCTGCGCGGCCTCGGCCGGAAGCGCCGAATCAGCCCGCCTTCTTGACGAAATGACGTGGGGAGATGCCGATCAGCAGCAGGAGCGCCCGGATGATCGGCGAGGCACCGTTGATCTGCACGGACTTGCGCTGCACCTCGACGTTGTTGATCATGTTCAGGAGCGCCCCCGCGCAGACGAAATCGACGCGGCTGACGTCGGTCATGTCCAGCGGCACGACGCTGCGCCGCAGCGCGAACTCGGGCAGCTGCGCGAGCTGCGGCGCGGTGGGGCCGATCATCTCGCCCGACCATCGCAACGATTCGCTCTCCGCGGACTCCCGTGGCGCCGACGCCGGGCCCGCCTCGGCCTGCGGCCGCGGCCCGGACGCGCCGGTGTCGGGCGGAGGTTCCCACGACGGCGGCGAGAGCTCGAACGCCACCGCGAACTCGATGGCCCGGTCTTCGAACGCCGCGCGGTCGTGTTGCCATTGCAGCAGCTCGAGGGACAGGAGCCACAGGCCCTCGCCGCCTTCGCGCCCCTGCCGCACCGCGGCCTCGAGGGCCGACCGGAGCGTTTCCAGATGCGTGATCTCGAGCTCGAACCGCGCTGCCCTGGCGCCCGCGAGCGCCTCGGCCAGGAGCCGCGCGCCCACCTCGTCGACGCCGGTGACCTTGGCGAGATCCAGACGCGCCCTCGGCACCTTCTTCGCGACCGCGCGCCTGAGACCCTCGATCTGCTCGACGCTGCCGCCCGTCAGCTTGCCGGAGAGCGGGATGTAGCCGCTGGGCACCGCGCGCGCGCCAACCTGCGCGGGCTTGCCCTCGTCCCAGGCGGGCGCCGAGCACTCGAACTCGACGACGTAGATCATCGCCATGCGGTCGAATGCGGCTCGGTCGCCGGCGCGCTGCAACAGGTCGAACAAGGCGAGCCACGCCAGCGGCGACGTGCGTGCGTCATGGTCCGTCTGCACGCCGTGCTCGAGCGTGGAACGGGCAAGGTCCGCCTTGCCGCTGGCGTAGAACAGCGCGGCGTTTTCCAGCACCTCGCACAGCCCGGGGTTCGCGGCGACGACTTCGAACGCAGCCTGGCGGGGCGACGCCCACTCGATCATGCTGGCGTCGCCGATCGTGATGTCGTTCGCGACCGGATCGATGGGCCGTCCGTCGCCCGGCCGTGACACCCGACCCGCGACCTGCGCCGCGACCTCGTGCGCCGACGCGGGCCGCGGCGGCGGCGCAGGGCCTGCCTCCGCCTTGGCGGGTGCGGGCTTCTTGCCGGTCGGCTTGGAGAAAAAACCCATCGATGAGCGCAGCGCCGCGGCGCAGGTTCGGCGGCGCTCCGGGCGCCAATCGTCCGGGGCTTCGCGCAGCGGGAGCACGATTATGTTCCCGCCATAGCGCGACGACAAGCGGGCGCGCAAACCCCGGCCAGCCGGAGACGCTGGCGCTTCGGCCGCCGCCAAGTGTGACGGCCGAACGCGACGGCCGAAGCGTCGGCCGAAAGCGATGCCGGGGAGCGCGGCGAACGATCAGGCCTTGGCCAGGTTCTCGCTGGCGAATTCCCAGTTGAGCAGCTTGTCGATCAGGGCGTTGACGTAGTCGGCACGCTTGTTCTGGTAGTCGAGGTAGTAGGCGTGCTCCCAGACGTCGATGGTAAGCAGCGGCTTCTGCCCCTTGGTGAACGGCACCTCGGCGTTGCTGGTCTTGACGATCTTGAGCTTGCCGCCGTCGACGACCAGCCAGCCCCAGCCGGAGCCGAACTGCGATACCGTGGTCGCGGCGAGTTCCTTGCGGAAGCTGTCGAAACCGCCCAGATCGCTATCGATCATCGCGGCGAGCCTGCCCGACGGCTTGCCGCCACCGTGCGGTCCGAGGCTGTTCCAGTAGAACGTGTGGTTCCAGATCTGAGCGGCGTTGTTGAAGACACCCGCCTGGTCGGGCTTGCCCGCCGCGTCCCGGATGATCTTCTCCAGCGCCGCGCCCTCGAAGGCGGTGCCCTTGACGAGGTTATTGAGGTTGTCGACGTAGGCCCGGTGGTGCTTGCCGTAATGGAAACCGACAGTGTGCGCGGAAATCACGGGCGCGAGCGCGCCCTCGGCATAAGGAAGGGGCGGAAGCGTGAACATGGGGGTCTGACTCCTGAAAGGTTGGAGAGGGGTCTGGGACGGGGAGGGTCGCCGGGGCCGGGAACGCCTGGAGCGGTCCGCGGCTCGGGCTGTTGCACCCGGTGACGTCGGGTCGGAAGGCTCGTTCAGTGGCTGGCGGCAGCGCGGCGAACGGAACGTGGGCCCGCAGCGTTCAATCGCCGAACATCCTCTGCACGCGCTCGCGCCGCTCCTGGGCCTCGAGCGAGAGTGTCGCCGTCGGTCGCGCGAGCAGACGCGGAATGCCGATGGGTTCGCCTGTTTCCTCGCAATAGCCGTAGCTTCCTTCGTCGATCAGCTTGAGTGACTTTTCGACCTTCTTCAACAGCTTTCGTTCGCGGTCCCGCGTGCGCAGTTCAAGGGTGTACTCCTCCTCGAGCGTTGCGCGGTCGGAGGGATCGGTGGTCACTTCGTTCTCGCGCAGGTGCTCGCCGGTGTCGCCGGCGTTGCGCAGGATCTGTTCGCGAATGTCAACCAGACGCTGACGGAAGAAGGCGAGTTGTGCTTCGCTCATGTATTCCCGGTCGGGCGCGCGCAGCAGTTCCTCCTCGGTAAGCACCTTGGGCTTCTTGGCGATGGTTGCTTGCTTGACTGCCATGCTGACCTCTGCGAACTCTAGTGGCAATGCCGTTAACGGCTGGTTTTGTCCCGACTGCGACCCTGCGCGGCCGGATGCTTCGTCGAGCGAAGCGGGCGATTATAGCTCGCTCCCGACTGCAACCGCCACCGCCGCCGCCAGGCGTGCGCGCCAAGCGTATAATCCCGCAAAAACAACGTGTTCGCATCATGCCCGCCGAACTCCTGTTGACCCGTCCGGACGACTGGCACCTGCACCTGCGAGATGGACCACCGCTGCCGGACACGGTGGCGGCAACCGCGCGCGTCTTCGCAAGAGCAATAGTCATGCCGAATCTCAAGCCTCCGGTGACGACGACTGCGCAGGCTGCGGCGTATCGCGACCGCATCCTCGCGGCGCGGCCGGCCGGGTCGGACTTCACGCCGCTGATGACGCTCTATCTCACCGACCACACCGACGCCGCCGAGATCGCGCGCGCGGCGGCGTCCGGTTTCGTCCACGCAGTCAAGTACTACCCGATGGGCGCGACGACCCATTCGGACGCGGGCGTGACGGCGCTTCCGCGCGTCTACCCGGCGCTCGCGGCGATGGAAAAGCACGGCGTCGTGCTGTCGCTCCACGGCGAGGTGACCGACGCCGACGTCGACATTTTCGACCGCGAGCGGGTGTTCGTCGATCGCCTGTTGCGGCAGATCGTCCGCGACTTCCCGGGCTTGCGCATCGTGCTCGAGCACGTCTCCACGCGCGAGGCGGCCGAGTTCGTCGCGGGTGCGTCCGCCAACGTCGCGGCGACGATCACGCCGCAGCACCTCCTCTGGTCGCGCAACGCGCTCTTTGCCGGCGGCGTGCGCCCGCACTTCTACTGCCTGCCGATCCTCAAGCGCGAAACGCACCGCGAGGCGCTGGTCCGTGCCGCCACGTCGGGCAGCCCCAAGTTCTTCCTCGGCACCGACAGCGCGCCGCACGCCCGCCCCACCAAGGAACACGCCTGCGGCTGCGCCGGCTGCTATTCCGCCCACGCGGCGCTCGAGCTCTACGCCGAGGCGTTCGAGGATGCCGGCGCGCTCGACCGCCTCGAGGGCTTCGCGAGCTTCCACGGCGCGGATTTCTACCGGCTGCCGCGCAACCGGGACGCGCTCACGCTGGTCCGGGAGCCGTGGACCGTGCCGGCGGCCTACCCGTTCGGCGCCGAGACGGTCGTGCCGCTGCGCGGAGGCGAAGCCGTGCGCTGGCGCGTCGCCGCCGCGCCTTCCGCCTGACGCTGCGCGGCGCGGATGCTATCCTAGACCCCGAAGCCAGCCAGACCGTCGCCGCCCTCTTGACCGAGGGGGGAGGAAAGTCCGGGCTCCACAGAGCAGGATGCCGGGTAACACCCGGACGCGATAAGTCTTCCGTTTGCGCGGACGACGAAGGCGAGGAACAGGGCCACAGAGACGAGTCGCCCCGGCGTCAAACCCGGGGCGGGTGAAACGCGGCAACCTCCATCCGGAGCAACACCAAGTAGGCGGACATCGACGCTGCTCGCGTAAGTCCGCGGGTAGGTGGCTCGAGCCCACCGGCAACGGCGGGCCTAGACGAATGACGGCCATAGCGCGCGCAGGCGCGCCGTAACAGAACCCGGCTTATCGGCTGACTTCACTTTGTTCCGGGGGGAGATCTCCGCGCGCGGCCGCGCCGCCGCGGCAGCCTTCCCCCGCCACGCGTCGCCCGCCCGCACCGGCGCGAGCGAGCGAACGACGAGACATCTCACGTCGCGAGTGCGAAGCGGCCACGCCGCCGCCGCGCGTCGCGCAGGATCTCGCGGGCGGCGTTGTGCCCGGGCACGCCGGTCACGCCGCCGCCGGGGTGCGTGCCCGACCCGCACAGGTAGAGGCCGGGAATCGGCGCGCGGTAGCTGCCGTGCCCCAGCACCGGCCGCGCGGCGAAGAGCTGGTCGAGGGTCAGCGCGCCGTGGAAGATGTCGCCGCCGGTGAGCCCGAACTCGCGCTCGAGGTCCAGCGGGGACAGCGCCCGGCAGCCCAGGACGCTCCCGCGGAAGTTCGGCGCGAAGCGCGTGACCGTGTCGATCATCAGGTCGGCGACTTCGTCCCGCGCATCGTCCCAGCCAACCCCCGGGCGCACCGCCGGCAGATCGGGGCGCACGTGCTGGCAGAAGAGGCTCGCCACATGCGCGCCGGCCGGCGCCAGCGTGTCGTCGACGACCGAAGGGATCAGGATCTCGACGATGGGCTGCGCCGACCAGCCGCGCGTGCGCGCGTCGAAGAACGCGCGCTCCATGTAGCCCAGCGAGGGTGCCAGCACGATGCCGCTGGCGTGGTGCGGCTGTGCGGCAGCACCCGGAAGCGCGGTGAAGTCGGGCAGCGCCGACAGCGCGACGTTCATCCTGAACGTTCCGGAGCCGCACTTGTACGCGCGGATGCGGGCGAGGAAGTCCGGGTCCAGGTCCTGCGCCGGCACGAGCTCTTCGAACAGCAGCCGCGGATTGACGTTGGCGACGATGCGCCCGCCCTCGACCACCTCGCCGCCGGCAAGTTCGACGGCCACGGCGCGCCGCGCTTCGACGATCACCCGCGCCACCGCCGCGTCGGTGCGCAGCGTCACGCCGCGCTGCGCGCAAGTGCGTGCCATCGCCTGCGTGATCGCGCCCATGCCGCCGCGGGCGTGGCCCCACTGCCCCGGCTGACCGTTGGCCTCGCCGAAGACGTGGTGCAGCAGCACGTAGGCCGATCCCGGCGTGTACGGGCTCGCGAAGTTGCCGACGATCGCGTCGAAGCCGAACGCGGCCTTGATCGGCGCCGACTCGAACCAGCGGTCGAGGAGGTCGCCGGCGCTCTTGGTGAAGAGGTCGAGCACGTCGCGCTGGCCGGCGAGGTCGAGCGCACGGAAGCCGCGCGCGACCTTCCACGCGTCGAGCAGGCCGCGAAGGCCCGCCTCGGGACCGACCAGCGCCGGCGGCGTGGCGAGCAGCAGGTCGCGCAGCACCGCGGCGACGCGGTCGAGCATCGCGTAGTAACCGGGCAGCGCGTCGGCGTCGCGGCGGGAGAAGCGGGCGAGTTCGGCCTGCGTCGCGGCGAGCCCGCCGCCGACCTTGAGGTACCCGCCTTCGGCCACGGGCGCGAGCGGCAGGAAGTTCGAGAACGGCCGCAGGGTGACGCAGAGGCCCTGCGCGACGAGGTCGAGGTCGCGGATGACCTTGGGATGGAGCAGGCTGACCGTGTAGCTCGCGGTCGAGTTGCGAAAGCCCGGGTGGAACGTCTCGGTGACCGCCGCGCCGCCCAGGACGTGGCGCCGCTCCAGCACGCAGACGTTCTGCCCGGCCGCGGCGAGGTACGCGGCGCAGACGAGGCCGTTGTGGCCGCCGCCCACGATGAGAGCATCGAACCGACGCGTCGTCTGCACCATCGCTTCGCCGGCGGCGCCGGGTCGTGGCGGGGATCGAACCGTCAGTCCTCGGCGGTCGACACCGCGACCGTCCGGTACCCGCCGTCGGCGTAGATGATCTCGCCGGTGATCACGCTGGCGAGATCCGAGAACAGGAAAGCTGCGACGTTGCCGACCTCCTCGATCGTGACTTTGCGCCGCAGCGGCGCCGCACCCTCGAAGCGCGACAGCAGCTTGCCGAAGTTGCCGATGCCGGCCGCGGCCAGCGTCTTGATCGGCCCGGCGGAAATGCCGTTGACGCGGATGCCTTCAGGACCCAGGCACGCGGCGAGGTAGCGGACGTTGGCCTCGAGGCTCGCCTTGGCGAGACCCATGACGTTGTAGTTCGGCACCGAGCGAACGGCGCCGAGGTACGACAGCGTCACCAGCGAGGCCGGCCGCCCGGCCATGAGCCCTCGCGCGCCCTTCGCCAGCGCGGCGAAACTGTACGAGCTCACGTCGTGCGCGATGGCGAACGCCTCGCGCGAGAGCGTTGCCAGGTAGTCGCCGCCCAGCGCCTCGCGCGGCGCGTAGGCGATCGAGTGCAACAGAGCGTCGAACCCTCCCCACTCGGAGCGCAGCGACGCGAACAGCGCGTCGATGTCGTCGTCACGGGTGACGTCGCAGCGCAGCACCGGGCAGGGCCCGAACTCCTCGGCGAGCTTGACGACCCGGTCCTTGAGCTCGTCGTTGACGAAGGTGAACGCCAGCGTCGCACCCTCGCGCCGGCAGGCCTTGGCGACGCCGTAGGCGATCGAGCGGTTGGACAGCACGCCGGTGATCAGGATCTTGCGATCGGCGAGAAAACCCATCGTGGCTCCGGAGGGGAATCGAACTGCGACCGAACTCAGAAGTAACGCAGCACCGCGCCGAACACGCCGCAGGCAACGCGGTTGTTGGGCACGCCGGCCTCGGCCTCGAGCGGCCCGCCGTAGCCCTCGTGGATCACGGCCGAGCGACCGCTCACCCCGGTCGGACCGGTCAGCGTGACCCCCGGCAGGCTGCGCGCGACGAAACCTCGGCCGTCGTCGTCGACGCCGAACTCGATCACGACGGGACCGGCGGCGCCCGGTGGCACCCAGGGCGGTCCGGCCGACGAGCCGTTGGGCGAGTTGCACACCGGGGTGACGTGCAGCGCGACACGATACCTGCCCTGCGCGACGTTGAAGAGATTGACCGAGAGCGACGTGCCGCTGGCAGTCTGCGCGACGCGCACCGTGCCGGCGGCCGCCGTACCGCCCACCGCCCGGAGCGGCGCCTCGAGCGTGTCCTCGCGCTCCCAGTAGACGCCGCCCTCGCTGCTGCCGTCGCGCCCGCCCGCGCATCCGGCGAGCAACAGCGCCGCGAGCCCGGCCCGTACCGCCAGCCGGCCGGTGGCGCCGGCGCGGGAAGGCGGCGCCGCGCGCGCTGCCGGTCGCGTAGGCACGGCGTGGGGACTTGGGACGCGCACTGGGACTCCCGGGGCTGCAGGCTTGCGCGCGTCCGGCCGGACGGCGATCGGTCGCTGCGCTGCGGCAATCATAAGCGATGGCTGGACTGCCCACCAGAATCCGCTTTGCAGCCGCTTGCCGTCGCGATAATCTTCTCGCCGTCCCGCAGTCAACGGCGCTTCCCCGGGGCTTTGCCGCCGGGGCGAGACCAGGTCGCGGCCAACCCGCGAATGCACGCAAAGGGGAGACCCGCATGGCATCGCTTCGCCCGCACGCCGACGCGTCGAGCCCAGGCGTCCACACGCGCCCGCGGTTGCAAGCGCTTCTCGCCGCCATCCTCGCCTCCGGGCTCGTCGCCGGCTGCAACGGCGGCGGCGACGGCGTGGCCATCAACACCAAACCCATCTTCGTGGGCACCGTCACCAAGACGGCCTTCGATGGCGCCACCGACGACCTGCTGACCGCGGGGCTCGGCAAGACCGGTCTCGCGGGCGCCTCGCCGGTTGCCGCCAGGCCGAACGTCCCCACGGCGGCTGAGCTGCGCAAGATCGCGATCTGGAACAACTACCGTGCAGTGCTCGACATCGCCGCCAACGGCGGCTACGGCACGCTCTACGGCCCCAACGTCGACGTCAACGGCGCCGACACGCTGGGCGAAGGCAAGGTCGCCGGCGTCGAGTACCTCGCCTATGCCGACGACGGTTCCGGACGCAAGAACGTGACCATGCTGGTGCAGGTTCCGGCGTCGTTCAAGCGCGACCAGGCGTGCATCGTGACGGCGACTTCGTCGGGTTCGCGCGGCGTGTACGGCGCCATCGGCAGCGCCGGCGAGTGGGGGTTGAAGCACGGCTGCGCGGTCGCCTACACCGACAAGGGCACCGGCAACGGCGTGCACGACCTCGCATCCAATACCGTCAACGGGCAGAACGGCATGCGATGGGACGCGGCGACCGCTCGCACCACGTCGAATTTCACTGCCGACCTGACCGCCGTCGAGCTCTCGGCGTTCAACGCCGCGCACCCGAACCGCATCGCGGTCAAGCACGCGCACTCGCAGCAGAACCCCGAGGCCGACTGGGGCCGGGACACGCTCAACGCCGTGCGCTTCGCGTTCTGGGCGCTCAACGATCATTTTGGCGACCGCGTCGAAGACGGGGCCACGGTCAGGTTCGAACCCGAGAACACGATCGTCATCGCGTCGTCGGTTTCCAACGGCGCCGGCGCCGCACTCGCCGCCGCCGAACAGGACGCGGAGGGCCTGATCGACGGCGTCGCGGTGAGCGAGCCCAACGTCCAGTTGCCGCCTAACCCGAACCTCGTCGTCAAGCGTGGAGGTTCGGCGCTGGCCGGCGCCGGGCGCCCGCTGTACGACTACTTCACGCTCGCCAACCTCTACCAGCCCTGCGCGGCGATCGCCGCCAGCGTCGCGGGCTCGCCGGGCGCCGCCTTCGTTCCTCCCGCGGTTGCGACCAACCGCTGCGCGTCGCTGAAGGCCAAGGGCCTGCTGACAGCGGCGACGGCGGCCGAGCAGGCCGAGGAGTCGCTCGCGATCCTGCGCGACGCCGGCTGGCAGCCGGAGTCGGACGTGCTGCACGCCTCGCACTACGCATTCGCGACCCCGTCCATCGCGGTGACGTACTCGAACGCGCACGGGCGCTTCAGCGTCAGGGACAATCTCTGCGGCTTCTCGTTCGCCGGCGTCGACGCGGCGGGAAAGCCCGCCCCGGTGGCCGCCGCGTCGCTTGCGCAGGTGTTCGGCACCGGCAACGGCGTGCCGCCGACGTCCGGCATCCAGATCATCAACGACAACGCGGTGGGCGGACCGGTCCGCGACGCGGTGTCGGTGTCGCCGTCGACGGGGCTCCCCGATTTCAACGTCGACGGCGCGATCTGCCAGCGCAATCTCTACACCGGCAGCGACGCGCAGGCCACGCGCGTCCAGGACGGGATCAGGGAGGTGCAGCGCAGCGCCAACCTGCGCGGCAAGCCGGCGATCATCGTCCACGGGCGGGCGGACGCGCTGGTGCCGGTGGCGTTCACGTCGCGGCCCTACTACGGCCAGAACAAGATCACCGAGGGCGCCGCGAGCAAGCTCGCCTACGTCGAGGTGACCAACGCGCAGCACTTCGACGCGTTCATCGGCAGCGCTTTGCTGACCGGCTACGACACGCGCTACGTCCCGCTGCACTACTACTTCAACCAGGCGTTGGACCGGATGTGGGCGCACCTTACCCGCAATGTCCCCTTGCCGCCGTCGCAGGTCGTGCGCACGGTGCCACGTGGCGGCACGCCCGGCGCCGCGCCGCTGATCACCGTCGCCAACGTGCCCCCGATCAGCAGCACGCCCGCGCCCGGCGACGAGATCACGTTTTCCGGCACGACGGTGACGATCCCGGACTGAGAGCCTGTGAAGAAATCGTCGCGAGCGGGAGGGGATGCAGGACGACCGCGCAGGGTGGAGCAGGGGCCCCGCTTGCGGGGATGCGACCCCGCAGCGGGCGACGTGGGCGCTCGCGGTCGTCGGCATCCCCTTCGCGGCCCGATCCCCAGAGGGGCCCCTCGGGCAGCGCTCCGGGGCGCCCGCGAACGAGCGAACGACGAGACATATCAAGTAGATAGGCGAGGAGTGAGCGAGTGAGCAACGACGCAGACCGCCCGCGCAGCAGATTTTCTCACAGGCTCTGAGCGGCCAGGAGGAAGTCCTCGCCTGAGGGCGCGCTGCCAGACCCGGTCGGCGCGTCCGACGCGCTCGCCGGTGCGCGGCGGGCGCGCGACGGACGGCCGCACCGGCCTTGAGCGAGGTCAATGCGCCGGAGGAATGAGCTTGCCGCCCTGTCCGGTCCCGGCCGATACTGGGCGCGTCGCGGCCGGCCGACGTGAATCCTGCGTCGACGTGGTCGAATGCCGTACGCCTGCAGGGAGGACACCGTCATGGGTCACCGCATCGAAAAGGACTTCCTCGGCGAGAAACAGATCCCGGACGAGGCCTACTACGGCGTGCAGACGCTGCGCGGGAAGGAGAACTTCCACATCACCGGCATCTCGATGTCGCTCGAGCCGAACTTCGTCAAAGCCTTCGGCTACGTCAAGAAGGCGGCGGCGCTGGCCAACCGCGACCTCGGCGTGCTCGAGCCGAGAATCGCCGACGCGATCGCCGCCGCCTGCGACAAGCTGATCGCCGGCGAGATGCGCGAGCAGTTCGTGACCGACTTCATCCAGGGCGGCGCCGGCACCTCGACGAACATGAACGCCAACGAGGTGATCGCCAACCTCGCGCTCGAGAGCCTCGGCCACCGCAAGGGCGAGTACCAGTTCGTCAACCCGAACGACCACGTGAACTTCGGGCAGTCGACGAACGACGTCTACCCGACCGCGTTCCGGCTGGCACTGATCCTGCGTCTGGGCAGCTACATGGACGAACTGCGCAAGCTGCAGGACTCGTTCTTCGCCAAGGGCAGGGAGTTCGACCGCGTGCTCAAGATGGGCCGCACGCACCTGCAGGACGCGGTGCCGATGTCGCTCGGCCAGGAATTCCACGGCTGGGGCACGACGATCGGCGAGGAGGCGCAGCGCATCGCCGAGGTGCGCGAGTTCCTGCACGAGATCAACCTTGGCGCGACCGCGATCGGCACCACGGTGACCGCGGCGCCCGGCTACCCCGAGCTCGCGACCCGGTATCTCTCGGAACTCACCGGCCGCGCCTTCATTCTCGCCGGCGACCTGATCGAGGCCACGTCGGACACCGGCGCCTACGTGCTGCTGTCCGGCGTGCTCAAGCGCACATCGTCCAAGCTGACCAAGATCTGCAACGACATCCGCCTGCTGGCCTCGGGCCCGCGCTGCGGCTTCAACGAGATCAACCTGCCGCAGATGCAGCCCGGGTCGTCGATCATGCCGGGCAAGGTCAACCCGGTCATCCCCGAGGTGGTCAACCAGACCGGGTTCCTGGTGATCGGCCTGGACCTCACGGTGACCCTCGCCGCGTCGGCCGGCCAGCTGCAGCTCAACGTGATGGAGCCGGTGATCACCTTCGCGCTGTTCACCTCGATCGCGACGATGGAGAACGCCGTCAGGAGCCTGCGCGTGAACTGCGTCGACGGCATCACCGCGAACGCCGAGCGCACGCGCGAGATGGTGCTCAACTCGCTGGGCGTCGTCACCCTGCTCAAGCCCTCGCTGGGCTACAAGCAGTGCGCCGAGCTCGCCCGCGAGGGCTACCTCACCGGCAAGTCGCTGCACGACATCGTCGTCAAGGAGCGCAGGCTGCTGACGCAGGAGAAGTGGGACGAAGTGTTCTCGTTCGAGAACCTGATTGCGCCCAAGTTCGAACCATGAGCGCGCCGCCGGACCGACGCGCATGAGGTGAAGCCATGACCTTCTCGATCGTTCTGCAGTTCGTCGTCGTGCTGGCCGCCATCTGGATGGGCGCCCGCTACAGCGGCGTCGGCCTGGGCCTGTGGGGCGGGGTCGGCCTGCTGGTCCTGGTGGCGGCGTTCGGCGTCAACCCGACCTCCCCGCCGATCGACGTCATGCTGATCATCCTGGCGGTGATCATGGCCGCGTCGGTGATGGACGCGGCCGGCGGCATCGACTTCCTGGTGCGCATCGCCGAGCGCATCATCCGCGCCAACCCGAAGTACGTCACCATCGTCGCGCCGCTCACGACGTGGACCTTCACTTTCGTCGCCGGCACCGGGCACATCGTCTACCCGCTGTTGCCGGTGATCTACGAGACGGCGCACCAGAGCGGAATCCGGCCGGAGCGGCCGATGGCCGTGGCCACGATCGCGTCGCAGCAGGCCATCACCGCCAGCCCGGTCGCGGCGGCCACGGCCGCAATGATCGGGCTGTTCTCCGAGAAGGGCCTGACGCAGTGGGGCCTGCCCGAGATCCTGATGGTCTGCGTGCCGGCGACGCTCACGGGCGTGATCGCCGCAGCGATCGTCTCGATGTTCCTCGGCAAGGACCTGAAGGACGACCCCGAATACCAGGCGCGCCTGAAGGCCGGCGAAGTCCCCGCGCCCAAGACGGCCGCCGAGCGCCCTGCGCTCGCGCCCACGGCCAGGCTGTCGGCCTACCTCTTCCTCGCGGGCGTCGCGCTGGTCGTGCTGTTCGGCTTCTTTCCCTCGCTGCGCCAGCTTCCCGGTGCGAAGGCGCCGCTTGCGATGCCCATCGTGATCGAGATCGTCATGCTCTCGGTCGCGGCGATCATGCTGCTGGTCACCAAGGTCAAGGTCGACGACGTGCCCAAGACGCCGACGCTGCGCGCCGGGGTCGTCGCGGTGATCGGCATCTTCGGGCTGGCCTGGCTGGGCGACAGCTTCATCGCGGCCAACAAGGACGTCATCGTGCCGGCGATCGGCAAGATCACCGAGGCCGCGCCCTGGACCTTCGCCCTGGGCCTGTTCTTCGCGTCGGTGCTGCTGTACAGCCAGGCGGCGACGACGCGCGCGCTGATGCCGCTCGGGGTGGCGCTCGGCATCCCCCCGCAGTTCCTGATCGCGATGTTCCCGTCGGTCAACGGCTACTTCTTCATCCCCACCTACGGCTCGCTCATCGCCGCGATCAACTTCGACCTCTCGGGCACGACGAGGATCGGCAGGTACGTGCTGAACCATTCGTTCATGATCCCCGGCCTGATCGCCACCGCCGTGGCGGTGTTCACCGGGTTGATGCTGGCGCGGCTGATGTTCTAGGCGCCTGCCGGACCCGGGAGCCTGTCGCGCTTAGAATTCCACTTTGCGCGCGCCCCGCGTGCCGCGCGTCTTGCCGCGCGTCTTGCCGCGCGCACCGGCCGCCCCCGCCCCACCTTCCGCGAGCAACCCGCCCCGATGTCCCAGATGACTCCCGCCGAAATCGTCTCCGAGCTCGACAAGCACATCGTCGGCCAGGACGACGCCAAACGCGCCGTCGCGATCGCGCTGCGCAACCGCTGGCGGCGGCAGCAGGTGCCGGAACCGCTGCGCCAGGAGATCACGCCGAAGAACATCCTCATGATCGGCCCGACCGGCGTCGGCAAGACGGAGATCGCGCGCCGGCTCGCGCGGCTCGCCGACGCGCCATTCGTCAAGGTCGAGGCGACGAAGTTCACCGAAGTCGGCTACGTCGGGCGCGACGTCGACACGATCATCCGCGACCTCGCGGAGGCGGCGGTCAAGCAGACCCGCGAGCACGAGTCGCGCAAGGTCCGCGACCGCGCAGCCGACGCGGCCGAGGAGCGCGTGCTCGACGTGCTGCTGCCTCCGGCGCGCGAGGTGAACTTCCACGACATGCAGCCGTCGGATTCGGCGACGCGGCAGAAGTTCAGGAAGATGCTGCGCGAGGGCAAGCTCGACGGCCGGGAGATCGAGGTCGAGATCTCGCTTCTGGCGCCACAGATGGAGATCATGGCACCGCCAGGCATGGAGGACCTCACCAGTCAGATCCAGGGCATGTTCCAGCAGATGGGCGGCGCGCGGCGCAAGCAGAAGAAGATGACCGTCGCCGAAGCGATGAAGGCGCTGACCGACGAGGAGGCGGCGAAGCTCTTGAACGAGGACGAGGTCAAGGCGAAGGCGCTCGCCGCCGTCGAGCAGAACGGCATCGTCTTCCTGGACGAGATCGACAAGATCGCGAGCCGGCAGGAGACGCACGGCGCCGACGTGTCGCGGCAGGGCGTCCAACGCGACCTCCTGCCGCTGGTCGAGGGTACGACGGTCAGCACCAAGTACGGGATGGTGCGCACCGATCACGTGCTGTTCATTGCCTCAGGCGCATTCCACCTGTCCAAGCCGTCGGACCTCATTCCCGAACTGCAGGGGCGCTTCCCGATCCGGGTCGAACTCTCCTCGCTGTCGGTCGCCGATTTCGAACAGATCCTGACCGCGACCGACGCCTGTCTCGTCCGCCAGTACCAGGCGCTGCTCGCCACCGAGAACGTCCACCTCGACTTCCACCCCGGCGGCATCCGGCGCCTGGCGGAGATCGCCTTCGCCGTCAACGAGAAGCAGGAGAACATCGGCGCACGGCGGCTGTACACGGTGATGGAGCGGCTGCTCGACGACGTCTCGTTCACGGCGTCGAAGCGCACCGGCGACACGGTGACCATCGACGCCGCCTACGTCGACTCGCGGCTGGCGGGAATCGCCGGCGACGACAACCTGGCGAAGTACATCCTGTGATGCGCGTGCCGCTGCGGCCGCGCGGGCGCGCTGCCGCCAACGCGTGCCGTCGGCTTCCGCGCCGCGGCGGCCGGCAGGCGCCTCGCTCGTCCCGGCACCCGCCATGATCGAGCGCATCCTCGGCATCATCGTGCCGGTGTTCGCGATCATCGCGCTGGGCTACGTCTACGGCCGCCGGGCGAGGCCCGACATGGGCTGGGTCAACCGGATCAGCATGAACGTGCTCGCCCCGGCGCTCATCTTCTCGGCGCTGTCGGCGAAGAGCTTCGACGTCGTCGAGAACCGGCTGCTGCTCGCGGGCAGCATCGGCGTCGTCCTGGGGTCGGGCCTGCTGGCCTGGCCGTTCACGCGCCTGCTCCACGAGGACCACCGCACGTTCGTGCCCCCCATGATGTTCAACAACTGCGGCAACATGGGCCTGCCGCTCGCCGCGCTCGCGTTCGGCCACGCCGGCTTCTCGGCGATGGTGGCGTTGTTCACGATCTCGAACCTGCTGCACTTCACGCTGGGGGCATGGCTCATCGATCACCATGCACGGTTTGGCAGCCTGCTCAAGAACCCGATGGTCTGGTCCACGCTCGCCGGCTTTGCGTTCGCGCTGCTGCACCCGCCGCTTCCCGATTTCGCGGCGGTCACGTTCAAGCTCGTCGGCGACGCGCTGGTGCCGATGATGCTGCTGTCTCTCGGCGTGCGGCTCACCGCGATCCGCTGGGCCGACGCGCGGATCGGCGTGATCGGAGGCCTCGTCTGCCCGCTCACCGGAATCGCGATGGCGGCGCTGCTCGCGCCCGTGCTCGGCCTCGACCGCACGCAGCAGGGCCTCCTGATCCTGTTCGGCTGCCTGCCCCCGGCGGTGCTCAACTTCATGGTCGCGGAGCAGTTCAAGCAGGAGCCGGGGAAGGTGGCGTCGATCGTGCTGATCGGCAACCTGCTGTCAATCGCCTTCGTGCCGCTCGGGCTCGCGCTGGCGCTGCGCTGACCCCGCGCGCCGCCGCGCCGCGGTCCGTCCGTGCGGGGGACGCACCGACAACGATCTGCCGTCGGCGCTACCGCCAGAGGATCTGCGGGGCCTCCAGGGGCACGACCGCCTGCGGATGACGCGGAATCACGCGCGGCGTGTAGTCAGCCGCCGGGGCATCGGAGCCGACCTGCGCCGTGTAGAGATAGGCATGGGAGCCATCGCGCGCCGGCCCGCTGCGCTGCATCAGCTCGCGCACCGGTCCGCTCTCGCCGTCCACTTCGCGATAGAGCTCGACGCGGACCGCGTCCGGGTCGACTTCTCCCAGGTCGACCTCGACCCAGAACGTGTGCTGGCCATTGACGCTGTCCACCTGCACTTCGCCGAACTGGATGCCGGACCACCCGTGCGCCAGCTTCTGCTGCCATTCCCGGATCTCTCTCCCGAGCGCGCCTGCCCCGGCGGCCCGGGCACGGAACGCGCGCGCCGACGGCAGGTAGTACCGCTCGGTGTACTCGCGCACGGTGCGGTTGGCCGAGAACCGCGGGGTGAGGCGGGCCATGCTCTCGCGCATGCGGCCCAGCCAGGCGGCGGGAAGACCGCGCGCGTCCCGATCGTAGAACATCGGGACGATCTCCTTCTCGAGCAGCGCGTAGAGTTCGTCGGCTTCGGCTGCGTCCCAGCCGTAGCCTTCGGGATGTTCGAGGCCGTCGCCGAGCGCCCAACCGACTTCCGGCGTGTAGGCTTCCGCCCACCACCCATCGAGCTCCGACAGGTTGAGGCCCCCGTTCACGAGAATCTTCATGCCGCTCGTGCCGCTCGCCTCCCACGGCCGCCGCGGCGTGTTGAGCCAGACGTCGACCCCCTGGACGAGGAACTCGGTCAGGTGCATGTCGTAGTCGCCCAGGAACACGGCGCGGGCACGGATGTGGGGCTGGCGCACGAAACGCGTCCACGCCTGGATCATGTCCTGCCCCGCCCGGTCGTGCGGGTGCGCCTTGCCCGCGATGATGAGTTGAACGGGACGCTCGGGGTTCGTGAGCAGGCGCGCGAGCCGCTCGGGATCCTGCAGCAGGAGCTGCGGCCGCTTGTAGGTCGCAAAGCGCCGGGCGAAGCCGATCGTCAGGGTGTCGGGATCGAAGAGCTTGAGCGCGTTCTCCGCGTCCTCGGGCCGCACGCCGTACGCCAGGAGTTGCCGGGCGAGACGCCGGCGCGCGTAGTCGACGAGGTGCGCGCGACCCGACCTGCGCATACTCCAGAGAGCCGCGTCGGAGACGCTGCGCAGCGCGTCGCCGACCGTGTCCATGGTTCCCCGCCAGCGGTCGCTTCCGCAGGCTTCCGTCCACACCGCGTCGGCTTCGGCGGAATCCCACGACGGCACGTGGATGCCGTTGGTCACGTACCCGACCGGGACTTCCTTCTGCGGCCAGCGCGGGAACAGGGACGTGAAGATGCGCCGGCTCACTTCTCCATGCAGGCGGCTCACTCCGTTCACCGCATGGCTGCCGCGAATCGCGAGACAAGCCATGTTGAACGGTGCGTTGGGATCGGCGGGATTCTCGCGCCCCAGCGCCAGGAGTTCTTCGACGTCGATGTTGAGCCCCTGCCGCGCATACGCACCGAGATACCTGCGCACCAGCTCCGGCGGGAAACGATCGAAGCCCGCGGTCACCGGCGTATGGGTGGTGAACACGTTCCCCGCCCGGGTCACGGCCAGCGCCACGTCGAAGGCGACGCCGGCTTGCCGCATGTACAACCGGGCGCGCTCGAGCACGGCCAGGGCAGCGTGCCCTTCGTTGAGATGACAGACTTCAGGCCGCAGGCCGAGCTCGTGCAGGAGGCGCCAGCCGCAGATGCCCAGCACCATTTCCTGCAACAGCCGGTCCTCGGGTCCACCGCCGTAGAGCTCGCTGACGACGCCGCGGTCGACCGGCAGGTTGGCCGGGTCGTTCGAGTCGAGAAGGTAGAGCTTCACTCTGCCGACCTGAGCCTGCCACGCGCGCAGCCAAAGGCGAGGCGCCGACAGCGCGGAACGGCCCGGCAGCTGCGCCGATGGAATCCGCAGGCGCACCCACTCGCCGTTCGCGTTGCGCGCCGGCGTGATGGGAAGCTGCATGGGGTCGTTGTACGGGTAGACCGCCCGCTGCGCGCCGTCCTCGGTCAACACCTGCCGGAAGTAGCCTTGCTGGTAGAGCAGGCCCACGCCCACGACGGGAACGCCGAGGTCGCTCGCGGCTTTCAACTGGTCGCCGGCAACATTGCCCAGTCCGCCCGAATAGATGGGCAACGCCTCGCTCAGCATGAACTCCATGCTGAAGTACGCCACACCGCTCAGCGGTTCGCCCGCGTGGTTGTGCTGAAACCAGGCGGGCGCGCTGGCATGCGTCTGCTGCCGGCGAACGAGCGCATCCAGCCGCTCGCGGAACTCCGCTGTCTCGCTCAACGCCTTCAGTTTGGTGCGGGAGACGGTCTGGATGACGACCCACGGATTGTGCGTGAGCGCCCACAGCTCCGGATCGATCCGCTTCCAGAACTCGTCCGCCGAATGGCTCCATGACCACTGCAGGTCCAGCGCGAGCGCCGCGAGCTTGTCGTAACCCTCGATGTCGCCAGGAAGAAAGTAGTACACGCTGCTCATCGTTTCTCCTCGGCCCGGACAACACCCTGGCGGCTCGCCGCGCGGGACGGGCGTGCCGGGATGCCCCGGGTGAAGCATCGCTTTGCGTCAGCGATCGGCGCCTATGCACCTTGCAGCCACCGAGCGCGTCTCCCCTAGGCGGACAACCGCATACCGCCGGCCTTTCGCACCCTGCCAGGCCGGGATCGAGGCCTCGAGCCCCGCGGCGCGCCTGTCGCGCCAGCGTAGCACGTCTGCGCTCGACCGTGCGGAGCGAGCGCCTCGCGAAGCGCCACCGCGTGGTTGCATACGGCCCGCAGAAAGGCCTCCCGCTGCTCAGGTCCTGCGGAACGTCGCCAGCGCCGCACCGGCGGCGACGAACAGCCCGCCGAAGGTGCGGTTGAGCCAGAGGACATGGTGCGGCTCGCGCAGTGCCGAGAGCACTTTCGCTGCCAGCCCCGTATAGCCGCTCATCACGACGAGATCGGTGAAGAAGAGCGTCGCACCGCAGGTCGCGTACTGGACGAGCTGCGGCTTCGCCGGGTCGATGAACTGCGGCAGCACCGCCAGCATGAACACGATGCCCTTGGGGTTGGTCGCGTTGACGAGGAACCCCGACAGAACCAGCCTGCGCGCGGCACCTTCGTCGCCGAGCGCGGCTTCGCCCGCGACCATCGGCTTTGCCGGCGCGCGCCAGTGTACTACGCCGAGCCAGACGAGGTACGCCGCACCCAGCCACTTGATCGCCACGAACAGCGTCGCCGACGCGGCGATGATCGCGCCAAGACCGATGGCGACGATGACCAGCACGAAGAAGATGCCGAGCTGCAGCCCGACGATGTTCCACAGCGCGCGGCGGTAGCCGTAGCGCAGGCCCGCGGCCATGCAGGAAATCGCGCCGGCGCCCGGCGACAGGCTGATGAGCCACGAGGCGGCGAAGAACGCGAGCCAGACATCGAGCGACACGCAGATCCCGCAATGCGACGGGCGAAGGAAGCCAGGCGTGCGGTCAATACTTGACGCTGCAGCCGTACGGCGAGGTCGACGCGGTGGTCACCGGCTTGCCGGCGAGCGCCTCGGTGAGCGCAGCGCGGACGTAATTGTTCGCGGTCTTCGCATCGGCCGGGTTGGACGAGCGCTTGTCGTCGATCGCACCGGCGTAGATCACCTTACCGGCGGGGTCGATGACGAACATCTGCGGCGTCGTTTTGGCCCCATAGGCGCGGCCCGTGGCACTGGTGCTGTCGAGCAGCGTCGCGGCCTGCGCCGCACCCTGCGCGCGCATCCAGCTTGCCATCTGCTCAGGGGTCTTGAACTCGCCGTGGCTGGCGTTGGTCGAGTTGACCGACAGCCAGACCACCCCTTTGGCGCCCCACTCCTTCTGCAGGTCCTGCATGTTCCGGCTGACGTAGTGCTTCTGCACGAACGGGCACTCGGGGTTGGTCCACTCGAGCACCACGTACTTGCCCTTGTGATCGGCGAGCGCCACCGGCTTGCCGGCGGTGTCTTTGAGCGTGAACGCCGGCGCCGGCGCCCCCGGGGCCTGGGCCGTTGCCATCCCCGCGACCAGCGCGAGGCCGAGCCCTGTCATCGTCATCCGAGCCTTCATGACCATCTCCTCCGCTTGGTTTACTGCCCGTCGGGCCCGCGGACCCGGCGCGTCGATCGCCGCCCTGGGTGCCGCTCGCCGGCGCTAAAGCGGTGCCAGCGCGTCCAGCACCGTTTGTCGTTGCAAGACCTCCGGCAGCAGCAGAGGTTCCCTTCCGGGCCGGTACAAGACGTAGACCGGGACCCCGCTCCGCCCCAATGCGGTGAGCGCCCGGGTGATCGCGGGATCGCGCCGGGTCCAGTCGGCACGCAGCAGCACCACATTCTTGCGCGCGAACGCCTCCCGCACCGCCTTGTCGTCGAGCACCAGGCGTTTGTTGACCTGGCAGGTCACGCACCACGCCGCCGTGAAGTCGACGAAGACGGCGCGGCCGCTGCCGGAGAGCTCGGCAACCCGGCCGGGCGTGAAGGCGAGCCACTGCCCGTCCGCGGTTGCCACGGCGCCGCCCCCGGGGGTCGCGCGCGCGCGGGTTTCGCCGCCCGAGGTCAGCAGCGGCCAGACGACGGCGGCAGCACCCAGCACGGCCGCAACGAGCGCCACCGCCCATGCCCGGGATCCGCCTTCGCGCACGACGCGCCACGCCCACAGTGCAAACCCGATCGCGAGCAGGGCAAGGAGCAGGCGGGCCACTGCGTCGTTGTCGGTCTGCGCGCCCAGCACCCAGGCGAGCCAGACCACGGTCGCGTACAACGGGAAGGCAAGCAGTTGCTTGAAGCGGCCGAGCCAGGGACCCGACCGGGGCAATCGCCGGCGCCAGCCTGGAAACCACGCGAGCAGCATGTACGGCAACGCCATGCCGACGCCGAGCGCAGCGAAGATGAGCAGCGTCACCGCGGCCGAGCCGGCGAGCGCGAAACCCAGCGCCGCGCCCATGAACGGCGCGGTGCAGGGCGAGGCGACGACGACGGCCAGCACGCCCGACAACAGAGCGTCGAGCGTCCGGTTCCGTGCGGTGAGCCCGGCGAGTCCCGCCGGCGCGAACTGGCCGAACTCGAACACGCCCGAGAGGTTCAACGCGAGCACGAAGAAGAGCGCCGCCAGCAGCGCCACGACCGCCGGCGACTGCAGCTGGAAGCCCCAGCCCAGCGCTTCCCCCGCCGCGCGCAGGGCGTACAGGCCGAGCCCCAGCGCGACGAAGGTCAGCACCACGCCGGCCGCGTAGGCGATCGCCTCCTTGCGCAATGTCGGCGGGCGATCGTGATGCGTCGCGAACCCCAGCACCTTGATCGACAGCACCGGAAAGACACAGGGCATGAGGTTGAGCAGCGCCCCGCCCAGGAGCGCGAACAGCGCCGCGAGCCACAGCGTCAGGCCCGGACCTGCCTGCGATGCAGCGGCAATGGCCGCGGGCGCGCTGGCCAACGCCGGCCTGGTTCCCGGGGTGACGCTCCCGGAAACGGGGATGTCGAGCGTGGCCGAGACCACCCCGCCACCCAGCGTGTTCGAAGCGGTGAGCACGCCGGACAGCCGCGGCAACGGGCCGGCGAGGTCGTTCGCGACCGGCAGCGCGATCCGGTAAGCGTCGCCGTCGCGGGCAACCGGCTGCGGCGCCGAAGGCTCGATCTCGCGCTCGGCGTAAGGGAAGAACCGCAGCGTTCCCGGGTCGGCCACGCCTGCGGGAGGCACCAGTGCGAGCTCGATCGAGCTGCCCTTGCCGTAGGCGATGGCCCGCCAGCCGGCGAGCGGCTGTGGCAAAGCCCGGCGCGTCGCCGCGATGGGACCGGCCCAGGTCGGGTCGGGGCCCCCGGCAGCGGCAACCGGCAGCGTCAGCGCGAGTTCCACCGATTCGGGGATGCAGGTTTCCTTGCAGACCAGCCAGTCGACCGCGGCCCTGAGGGTTTCCTCGCCCCCAGGTGCGAGTGAGGAGGGCACACCGACGTCGACCAGGTGCAGGACCTCGCCTTCGTAACCGTAGTTGATCAAGGGGCCGGCCGGCAGCGCGCGCGGCGCAGGCCACTCGATCGGTCCGGCCGTGAACCCCGCCGGCAGCTTCCAGTCGATCGTCGTCGGCAAACCGGAATCGCCGGGGTTGCGCCAGTAGACGTGCCAACCGGGCTTCAACTCGAGGCGCAGCGCGACGGTGGTCGGCTGGCCCGGAACCCAGGCAGTACGCTCGGGCACGAGCTCCGCCTCGACGCGAGGCGTGCGCACCGGATCCGCCAGCGCCGCGGCCGCAGGGCCGAGCAGTACGGCGAGGGCGACGCCGCACAACCCCGCGATGACGCTGCCCGGGCGCGCGCCGCGGAACGAAGCTGCGAAGCGGGTTGGCGGGTCGGCTCGGTCGGCGACGGGGGCCATGCCTGGGCGGATCGGTCGGATGGATCGGTCGGAACGAACCGGGAGGTTGAATCGGGCGCGGCATCGTTGCGGCGTCGCAACGCCCTGCCCCCTTGGTGCCGTGGCCGAGGGCTTTGGTTCCCGCCGCCGGTGCCGGTGCCCGGGGCCGGCGCCATTCTAACGCGCGCGGACGCGCGCCCGTCCGAGGCTTGGTAGAATGGCCACTTTTTTGGGGAGTCGCCGCCCTCGATGTCGAGGGAGGTGCGTCAGCATGCTTGACCCGCGTTACCGGGGTCATGGCGCACCCGGCCCCGCACGCGGCGCGGGATCGGCGAGACCATCGGCGACGCGCCTTTCGACCCGGGCACGGATGACAGCGCACGCCGTTGGCCCGGGCGCCATCCGACCCCCGAAAGCCCCGATGGAAGCCTTCCTCGTCTCGACCGCCGTCGTCGCCCTGGGCGAGATCGGCGACAAGACGCAGCTGCTCGCGCTCGTGCTCGCCGCCCGCTTCCAGCGGCCGCTGCCGATCATCGCCGGCATCTTCGCCGCGACGATCGCCAACCATACGCTGGCCGGCTACCTCGGCAACCTGCTGCAGGGAGTGATCCCGGCCGAGTATCTGCGGTGGGCGGTGGCGTTGTCGTTCTTCGCCGTCGCGCTGTGGGCGCTCAAGCCCGACACGCTCGACGACGACGACCAGCCGCCGCCGGCGTCGCGCTGGGGCGTGTTCGGGGTCACGGTCGTCGCGTTCTTCCTGGCCGAGATGGGCGACAAGACGCAGGTCGCGACCGTGGTGCTCGCGGCCAGGTTCGCCTCGCTCGCCGCGGTGGTGATCGGAACGACACTCGGCATGCTGCTCGCCAACGTGCCGGTGGTGATGGTCGGCAAGGCCGCGTCGGCGCGGATCCCGTTCAAGGCGGTGCGCATCTGCGCTGCGCTGCTGTTCGCCGGACTGGGAATCTACGCGCTCCTCGCCGGCGATGGGGCCGCGGGCTGAACGGCGAGCAAGCAACGGACGGGGGCCGCGCCCTCGCCGGTATAATTCTCCGTTTGCGTCCGCGCCGCGGCGCGAGGCCCTCGCCCGCGGTAGACCATCCACGCCATGAAGCCCTACCACCCCGCCGAGATCGAAGCCGCCGCTCAGGCGCACTGGAATGCCGTCGACGCCTACCGCGCCCGCGAGGACGACCCGCGCTTCCCCAAGGGCAAGTTCTACTGCGTCTCGATGCTGCCCTACCCGTCGGGCCGCCTGCACATGGGGCACGTACGCAACTACACGATCAACGACGTGATGGTCCGGCAGCTGCGGATGCAGGGCTACAACGTGCTGATGCCCATGGGCTGGGACGCCTTCGGCCTGCCGGCCGAGAACGCGGCGATGAAGAACGGCGTGCCGCCGGCGCGGTGGACCTACGAGAACATCGCCTACATGAAGCGGCAGATGCAGGCGATGGGGCTCGCGATCGACTGGTCGCGGGAGATCGCCGCCTGCGACCCGGCGTACTACAAGTGGAACCAGTGGCTGTTCCTGCGCATGCTGGAGAAGGGCATCGCCTACCGCAGGACGCAGGTGGTCAACTGGGATCCGGTCGACCAGACGGTGCTCGCCAACGAGCAGGTGATCGACGGCCGCGGCTGGCGCACCGGCGCCGTGGTCGAGAAACGCGAGATCCCCGGCTACTACCTGCAGATCACCGACTACGCCGAGGAACTGCTCGCGTTTCTCGACCGGATGCCCGGCTGGCCCGAGCGCGTGAAGACGATGCAGGCCAACTGGATCGGCAAGAGCCAGGGCGTGCGCTTCGCCTTCCCGCACGACATCCGTGGCAACGACGGCGCGCCGATCGGCGAGGGCCGGCTGTACGTGTTCACCACGCGCGCCGACACGATCATGGGCGTCACGTTCTGCGCCGTGGCCGCCGAGCACCCGTTGGCGCTCCACGCCGCGCGCGACAACCCGGCGCTCGCGGCGTTCATCGACGCGTGCCGGCACGGCAGCGTCGCCGAGGCCGACCTCGCGACGATGGAAAAGAAGGGCATGCCCACCGGTCTCTTCGTCACCCATCCGCTGACCGGCGAACAAGTCCCCGTGTGGGTCGGCAACTACGTGCTGCTGGGCTACGGCGACGGCGCGGTGATGGGCGTGCCGGCGCACGACGAGCGCGATTTCGCGTTCGCGCTGAAGTACGGCCTGCCGATCCGGCAGGTCGTCGAAGTGGAGGGGGTAGCAGGGGCCCCGCGCAGCGGAGATGCGACCCCGGAACGAGACCCGACCTGCAAGCCTTTCACCGCGGAGGTATTGGCAGCCGTGGTACGAGGACAAGGCGCGCGGGCGCTGCGTGGACTCGGGCAAGTACGACGGCCTCGCGTACGACGCCGCCGTCGACGCCATCGCCGGCGATCTCGCCGCCAAGGGGCTGGGCGAGAAGCGGACGACCTACCGGCTGCGCGACTGGGGCATCTCGCGCCAGCGCTATTGGGGCACGCCGATCCCGATCATCCACTGCCCGAACTGCGGCGACGTGCCGGTGCCGGATCGCGATCTGCCGGTGGTGCTGCCCGAGGACTGCGTGCCCGACGGCAGCGGCAACCCGCTCGCCAAGCGCGAGGACTTCCTCAACGTCGCCTGCCCGCGCTGCGGCACGCCGGCGCGGCGCGAGACCGACACGATGGACACCTTCGTCGACTCGTCGTGGTACTACATGCGCTATGCGTGCCCCGACGCGCCGGCGATGGTCGATGCGCGCAACGACTACTGGATGCCGATGGACCAGTACATCGGCGGCATCGAGCACGCGATCCTGCACCTGCTCTACGCGCGGTTCTGGACCAAGGTCATGCGCGACCTGGGCCTGGTCGCGTTCGACGAGCCGTTCACGCGGCTGCTGACACAGGGCATGGTGCTGAACCACACCTACTTCCGCCGCAACGACAAGGGCGGAATCGACTACTTCCCGCCAGCCGAGGTGACGCCGGCGTACGGCGCCGACGGGCGCATCGCCGGCGGCCGGCTCGCCGACGGGAACGAGGTCGAGTACGGCGGTGTCACCAAGATGTCCAAGTCCGAGCGCAACGGCGTCGACCCCGAGGACCTGATCGCGCGCTACGGCGCCGACACCGCGCGGCTGTTCGTGATGTTCGCCTCTCCCCCGGAGGCGACGCTCGAATGGTCCGATACCGGCGTCGAGGGCGGCTACCGTTTCCTCAAGCGCCTGTGGGCGTTCGCGCATTCGTCGGCAGCGTCGATCCTCGCCGACCCGCTCGCCGCCGGGGAGCCCGCCGCTCCGGTCAAGGCGGTCCGCCGGGAGATCCACCTCACGCTGAAGCAGGCCAACTACGACTACGAGCGTATCCAGTACAACACCGTCGTGTCGGCCGGATACAAGATGCTGAACGCGCTGGAGTCGGTGCCACCGGCCGCGGCCGGCGCATCCGCCGCGCTGCGCGAGGGGCTGTCGATCCTGCTGCGCGTCCTCTACCCCGTCGTGCCGCACGTCACCTGGGTGCTCTGGCGCGACCTGGGCTACGCGGACCGCGAGGGCGACCTGCTCGACGCCCGCTGGCCCGAGGTCGATCCTGCCGCGCTGCAGCAGGACGAGGTCGAACTCATGCTGCAGGTCAACGGCAAGCTTCGCGGGAAGGTCGTCGTGCCCGCCAATGCCGACCAGGCGGCGATCGAGCTGGCGGCGCGCCGCAGCCCGGAGCTGCAGAAATACGCGCCGGGAAGCGCGGTCCGGAAGATCGTCGTCGTCCCGGGCCGGCTCGTCAACGTGGTGGTCTAGGATGACAACCGGCCGCGTCCCCTCGCCACCGAGGGCATTGCTTCGCGGGTTGCTCGCGCTCGGCGCGGCACTGGTGGCGGTTGCCTGCGGCTTCCAACTGCGCGGCGACTTCCACTACCCGTTCTCGACCATCTACCTTAACGTGCCGGCCGGCTCGCCGATCGTCCAGGACCTGAAGCGCACCCTCGAAGGCGCCGGCGGCGCGCGCGTGCTCGACAGCGCGGCGGCCGCGGAGGTCATCCTCGATGTTCAGACGCCGGTCGACGACAAGTCGGTGCTGGCCCTCTCCGGCGGCGGCAAAGTGCGCGAGTACGCGCTGACCAAGCGCGTATCGTATCGGCTGTACGATGCCGCCGGCCGCGAATGGCTGCCGGGTTCGCAGATCGTGCTCCGGCGCAGCTACACCATCAGCGAAACCGAAGTCCTGGCGCGAGAATACGAGGAAGTCCGCCTGCTCAAGGAGATGCAAGGCGACGCCGTACAGCAGATCGCGCGCCGTCTGCAGGCCGCCAAGCGGCCGTCCTGAATGGGTGAATTGCGGTCAGAGCCGTAATATCCCGAACATCGATTCGCGTTGGCTCAGACTGCAGCGGAAGTTACGGCTCTGTCCCCAATTCGGCACGGCTCTGACCCCAGTCGTGGACATCCACGCCCGCAAGCTCGACGAGCACCTCGCCCGCATGCTGGCGCAGATCTATGTCGTGCACGGCGACGAGCCGCTGCTTGCGATCGAGGCCGGCGACGCCATCCGTGCCGCCGCCCGGCGGCACGGCTGCGACGAGCGCGAGGTGCTGGTCGTCGAGCGCGACTTCCGCTGGGACGCGTTCGTCGCTGCCGGCGCGAACCTGGGGCTGTTCGGCGCTCGCAAGCTCGTCGACCTGCGCATCCCGGGCGGCAAACCCGGCACCGAGGGCGCGCGGGCGCTCGAGGCCTATGCCGGGCGCCCCCCTCCTGACCAGGTGCTCCTGGTGACGCTGCCCCGGCTCGACCGCGCCGCGCAGTCGTCCGCCTGGTTCCAGGGGCTCGCCGCGGCAGGCGTCGCCGTAGCGGTCCATCCGCTGGAGCGCGGCGAGCTGCCGGCGTGGATCGCCGGCCGGCTCGCGCGCCAGGACCAACGCGCCGCGACGGAAACGCTCGCTTTCCTCGCGCATCGCTGCGAGGGCAACCTCTTCGCCGCCCGGCAGGAAATCGAGAAGCTCGGCCTGCTGTTGCCTGCCGGCGAGCTTGCACACGAGGCGGTCGAGCGCGCGGTTGCAGACGTCGCCCGTTTCGACGTCTTCCAGCTTTCCGAGGCGTGGCTGGCGGGAGACGCAGCGCGCGCGATCCGCATCATCGCCGCGCTCGAAGCCGAAGGCGAGGGCATCCAGCTTCTGCTCTGGCAGTGCGGCGAGGACTTGCACGCGCTGGTGACGGTTCTCGCCGCGCAGGCGGCAGGCACTCCGGCCGCGACGGCGGTACGCAACGCGCGCGTCTGGGGCAAGCGGCAGGCCGCGATGGAGCTCGCAGCGCGGCGCCTGCGTGCCGACACAGTGCTGCCGCTGCTGCACGATCTCGCGCGCCTCGACGCGCTGGCGAAAGGCATCGGCCGCGGCGCGGTCTGGGACGAGCTGCGGGCACTCGCGCTGGCGCTTGCCGGCAAACCGGTGTTCCCGCCTGCAGGGCCAGCCTGAAGGCGGCGACGCGAGGCGTGCCGGCTCGCCCCCGAGGCCAAGACCAAGTCTCGTGCGCGGGTGGTCTGCGTCGCTCGCTCGCGCGAAGAGCCCTTCCCGCTTACGACGATCAGCGCTCGGCTGCTCAGTACCCGCCAACCTCGATCGGCGTTTCGCCCGCAACCGCGCCGAGGCGCCGGGCGTAGTCCGCGATCCAGCGCTCGCGCTGCGCGTCGTTCACGCGCACCGGGCCGTAGTGGATCTGCGGCGCAAGCACATCGAACCCAACGAATTGCAGGATCCCGCGCTGGATGGGCCGCAGGATCGCGTCGATATCGCCGTTGAAGCCGCCTTTGCGGTAAGCCTCGGCAGGCCCTCCCGTGGTGAGCGACAGCAGCGCCCGCTTGCCCCGGAACTTGCCGGTCGCGTAGATGTTGCCGTAGCCGTAGGTGCGTCCCATCGCAAGCACTCGGTCGGCCCACCCCTTGAGGATCGCCGGCAGGCCGAACCACCACAGCGGGAACTGGAGAATCATCAGGTCGCAGGCCTCGATCTTGCGAATCTCGGTCTCGATCTCCGGCACGAAGGCGTCGCATTCGGTCGCATAGGTCTCCTCGATCTGCAACTTCAGGAAGGCGGGATCCTTCACCGTCCGGAAGTTGTGACGGTCGGATACCGGGTTGAAGCGCATCCGGTAGAGGTCGCTGGTCACGACCGCGTGCCCGAGCGCGGAGAGCGTACGCACGGCGGTGTCGAACAAGGCGCCGTTGAAGCTCTTTGGCTCCGGGTGAGCCAGCACGATCAGGACGTTCATTTCGGGTTCTCCGTGAGGTGCGCGCCGCGGCTGCGCAGCCGATCGCGGCTCGCGTGCTCCGGCGAGACCGTAGATTCTACCCATTCGGTGCAGCCGCGGCGGCCCCACCCACAGCGGTCAGACGTCGCCCCAGAGCGCCTGCATCGCCGCGAGCGCGGCCGGCCCTGCCGTGTCCGCACGCAGGACGCGCGGCCCCAGGCCCACCGCCCGCCAGCCGGCGTGCTCCGCGGCGGCGACTTCGTCCGGCGCGAAACCGCCCTCCGGGCCGACCAACAGCGCCAGCGGACCGGCAGGCTGCGCCAGCGTGGACAGCGATTCGTTTGCTTCGGGCGCAAGGACCAGCCCGCTCCCCCGCCACGCGGCGAGCCACTGCGCGAGCGGCAGCGCCAGGGCGACCCGCGGCACGCGATTGCGACCGCATTGCTCGCAGGCGGCGACGGCCACCTGCTGCCAATGATGCCGGCGCCGCTCGGCCGCCTCGCCGGCGGGGTGCGGCGCGCTGCGCGCGGTGAGCACCGGCTGCAGCGCGCTCGCGCCGAGCTCGGTCGCCTTGCGCACTGCATGATCCATCCTATCGTTGGCGATGACCGCCTGCGCCAGCGTGACGCCGAGCGCCGATTCGCGCTCCACCGGATCGAAACGATCGATGCGCACGGACGCGCCGCGCCTGTCGGCGCGAAGCAACGTGGCCGCGCACTCGCCGCCGCGACCATCGAACAGCGCCAGCGCCCGCCCTTCCGCGAGACGCAGCACGCGAACCGCGTGGTGCGCCACCGCCGCAGGCAGCTCCACGACCGCACCGACCGCATCCGGTCCCAGCGCCAGCGCCACATGGAAGCGCGGAACGAGCATCGGCGCGCGACCTCAGCGCGCCCGCGCGTCGAGGCGCCGCACGCCGTGCCGGCGGGTACAGGTGCGAACAGCCATCGTCGGATGATGGCACAATCCGGCCGGAGCCAAGGGCGGCGCGCGGGGGGTGGGCTGCGTCATCGAACGCATGCTCCGGCTCGACGCGAAGAATCAACCGCCGTCAGCGCTGCGGACTCCCCACTCGGCACTCGTGCCGGCGCGGTAGCCGAGGAAAGGAGGATAATTCACGGTCCGTGGCCAGGGCGACGGATTCCATCATCGTGTCAATGAACTCGAAAAGGAGAAACGCATGACGAAGAAGCTGGTACTGGGAACGATCGTTGCGGCGATGCTGGCGGGCACGGCGTGGGCCGCCGAGTATGGAACGGCCGCGGAAGCGAAGGCGATGCTCGAGAAAGCGGTGGCGGCGGTGAAGGCGAACAAGTCCGCGGCGCTGTCGCAGTTCGCCAAGGGCGAGGGCGGCTACAAGGATCGCGACCTCTACGTCTTCTGTGGCGGACCCGACGGCAATTTCACCGCTCACCCGACGCTCACCGGGAAGAGCCTGAAGGATCTGCAGGACAAACAGGGCAAGCGGATCGGCGCAGAGATGTACAAGGACGCTCAGGAGGGGAAGATCTCCGAGGTCGCCTACATGTGGCCGCGCCCCGGCACGACCGAGCCGCTGGTGCAGAAGGTCAGCTATTACACCAAGGTGAGCGGCGAGATCTGCGCAGTCGGCTACTACAAGTGATCTGCAGCGCCGGTTCCGAAACGTAGGACGCGTCGGTTCGTGCCAAGGAACCGTTCGCGCATCGCGTGTTGCCTTCGGGTTCGCGGCGGCGATTCGAGCCCGCGCGGCCCGGAGGCACCGTATCGGTCGGAGCGGACCGTGAGCAACGATGCCGCTTGGAACCTGAAGCAGAAGCGACGGCCCGCCGCGCCATCCGCCGCTGTGCGCGCAGTGCCGGCAAGTGGGGCGTCGCCGCGGCTCTGCGCACGGGCTTGAACTCATCGCTGCGGTAACGCCGCAAGCCCACGGGGCAGGAATGGTTTCCGTTGCGGAGGAAGACGACAAATGACTGCTCGGGCCCACGCCTTTGTTGCCATGCCGTTCGGTACCAAGCCCGGTGCCGACGGTCAGCCGATCGACTTCAACCGGGTGTACACCGAGTACATCGCACCGGCACTCGAGGGCGCCGGGCTGGAGGCCTTTCGCGCCGACCAGGAGGTGCGCGCAGGCGACATACGGACGGACATGTTCCAGGAGCTGCTGCTCGCCGACCTGGTCGTCGCCGACCTCAGCATCGACAACCCGAACGTCTGGTACGAGCTCGGCGTCCGCCACGCGCTGCGCGCGCGGGGCGTCGTGCTCGTCAGCGGCGGGCGCGTCACGACCGCCTTCGACCTCTACACCGATCGAAAACTGCGCTATTCGCTCAAGGACGGCGCGCCCGACCCGGCGACGCTCGCCGACGACCGGCGCAATCTCACCGCGATGGTGAAGGCCACGATGGAGTCATGGCACGGGCGCAAGGTGAGCCCGGTGTACAGCCTGATGCCGAACCTGGAGGAGCCGGACTGGAAGCGGCTGCGCATCGGCGATGTGCGCGAGTTCTGGGAACAACACGACGCGTGGGAGAACCGGCTCGAGATCGCGCGCCGCGCCGGGCGCATCGGCGACGTGCTGGTGCTCGCCGGGGAGGCCCCCGTCGCCGCGTTCCGGGCCGAGGCATGGATCAAGGCAGGGCAGGCGTTGCGCAAGGCCGAGCGGTTCCGGTTCGCGCTCGAGCGTCTCGATTCCGGTCTGGAGATCGAGCCCGCCAACCTCACGGCTCTGCGCGAGAAGGGGATGTGCCTGCAGCGGCTGGCCTTGGATGACGTGCCGGGTCACTCGCTCGATCGGGCGCGCGAGCATTACCGAAACGTCCTCGAGACGTACCCGAGCGATGCCGAGACCTGGGCGCAACTCGGCCGCCTCGACAAGGATGCCTGGGTGTGCGCCTGGCGCCGGCCTGGCAAGAGCCCGAGCGAGATGCGCGAGGAGGCCGCGTACGAGGACGCGCTGCTGCGCGCCGCGATCGACAGCTATTCCCGATCGTACCGCGGCAATCCGAATCACTACTACTCCGGGGTCAACGCGCTGACGCTCATGCACCTGTATCGCCACCTCACCGGCGACGCGCGTTACGACGCGAGCCTCGCGACCATGGGCGGCGCCGTTCGTTTCGCCGCCGAGTGCGAACCGGACGAGCGCCAGCTGTTCTGGGCGAAGACGACGCTCGGCGATCTCGAGGTGCTGGTCGGGACCCCCGAAACGGTGAGGGCCGCGCTACAAGGAAGCCATCGCGAACAACGAGCGCGATTGGTTTTCACTGAACTCGAGCCGCGCGCAGCTCCACCTCCTGCGCGACCTCGGCTTCCGCGCCGATGCGGTAGCCGCCGGCATCGCCACCTTCGACCGCGCCCTCGACAAGCTCCAGAAGCCCGAGGACCGGTGGCAGCCGCGGCAAGTGCTGCTGTTCAGCGGGCACATCGTCGACGCCCCCGACCGCAAGGAACCGCGCTTCCCGGCCCAGAAGGAGCAGGCCGCGGCAGCGAAGATCGCCGAAGCGCTCGACCAGCTCGGGGCGGGTCCCGAAGACCTGGCGTTTTGCCAGGCCGCGGCCGGGGGCGACCTGCTGTTCCTGGAGGCGTGCCAGCAACGGGGACTGCGCTGCCAGGTCCTGATGCCGTTCCCCGAGCCCGAGTTCATCGAACGTTCGATCGCGCGCTCGGCCGACGGCGAAACGTGGCGCGAGCGATTCTTCGCCGTGAAGTCGAAGCTCGAGGCCCCGATCCGCATCCTGCCCGACGAGCTGGGGCCGACGCCGAAGGGCGCGAACCCGTACGAGCGCTGCAACCTATGGCTCCTGTATTCCGCGCTTGCCTGCGGCATCGACAAGGTCCGCTTCCTCGCGCTGTGGAACGGCGAGAGCGGTGATGGCCCGGGCGGCACCGCGCACATGTACAACGAGGTCAAGCGCCGGACCGGCCGCGTGATCTGGCTCGACACGCGCGAGATCGGGTAGGACTCCCGGTTCCCCCGTCGCCCTCCCGGCCGCCGGCAGGACCGCGCTTCGAGGGGGCGTTTGCGGCCTGCCTGCGCGAAGGCGTCGCCTCGCCGGCGGCCGGGCGGTGGCAGGGAACTCAAGATCTTGCAATCATGACCGAGGAAGCCCCTCTACCACCGGCCGCGCGCTGCCGTCCCGACGCGGAAGGCGCGACCATGAGCGGCGCGGCGACGTCGTCCGCTTCGGACGTCACGCCGGAGGAAGTCCGCGCTTACTTCGCCGCGAGGAGGATGACCATCGTGACCTTCCTCGGCTATTCCGGCGCGGGATACGAGGACGAAGCGGCGATGTTGGACCAGGCCGCGCGCACGCTGGGTGGTTTCGATCCGGGCGCCACGATCGTGAACATCGGCGCGACCGCGGACGGCATTGGCGCCGTCTACCGGCTCGCGAAGCAGATGGGGTTCGTCACGTCGGGCATCGTCTCCTCGAAGGCGCGGGAATGCGAAGTACCGCTGTCTTCCTGCGTGGACATCGTGCTCTTCGTCAAGGATGCAACCTGGGGCGGCTTCCTGCCCGGAACCCAGACGCTCTCGCCTACGTCCCGAGCCATCGTAGAGGTCAGTCACGTACTGGTCGCGATCGGCGGCGGCGAGGTCGCGCGCGACGAATTCGTCGTCGCGAAGCGGCTCGGAAAGCGGGTCGAGTTCTTCCCCGCCGACATGAACCACCAGATCGCGTGCGCGCGCGCGCGGGAGCTGGGTCAGCCCGATCCGACGGATTATCGCGGGGCGGCGGCGAACGCGCCCTGACCACTGGCGCCGTGCGTGCCGCGTGACACGCCGCGCGCAGCGACGTTTTGCTCCACGGCGGCACGGAAGCGGCCATCGCGGTCAGCGGAAACGGGTCTGGAACGCGGCCCTGCGTTCGCTTCGAACCGGCGGCGGGGAGCTCGCGCCCTATCGCCGCTGAAACACGAGGACGCTGTTCGCCGGTATCCGCGGACTGAACGCGCCCCCCTCGCTTCGCAGCGTGCCGCCGTTCGCGAGCCCCCGGCCGCCGTAGACTTCCGCGTCGCTGTTCAGCACCTCCTGCCAGGCACCGTCGGCGAGAAGCCCGCTGCGAATCACGTAGCCGTCGGCGAACGCCCGGTTGTTGAGGCTGGCGATGACCAGGAAGTCCTCGGGCCCGTGCCAGCGACGGAACACCAGCAGCCGGTCGGCGTCGTGCACGTAGACGATGTCGACGTTGGTCGAGCGCAGGCCGGTATGGCGCAGCCGCAGCCGGATGGCGTCGCGGTAGAAACGAAACAGCTGGGCGCCTTCCCCTTCCCGCAGCGCCCCGATATCCTCCCGATGGTCGAGGAAGTCGTTGTAGCGGTACGGCAGCCGAGCCCCGACCTCTTCGCCCATGAAGAACATCGGCACCCCCGGGCCCAGCAGCGTCACGCCGGCAGCGAAATGCGCCCGGGCTTCGGCGTAGCGCCGGGTATCGCCGATCAGCGGAGCGCCGTTGACGGCAACGACGACCGTTCGTGCCGAGTACACTCGCCGGCCGCCTTCCTCGTAGTACGAGTTCCCGGCTTCGTCGTGGGATTCGTGGTAGACGACCCTTCCGTCCGCACTGCCCGCAAGGACCCCCGCGAACCAGGACATGTTCAGCGCTCGATCATCGCCATACCCGGCGAGCTTGAGCAACCGCGCCCTGCTCGCATCGTTCTGGGCGTCCCCGATGAGGTGGTGGTAGTACTCGGCATGCCAGACGGCGTCGAAGCCCAGCCCGCCATCTTCCGAGGAGCGCGTGACCGCGTCCCATCCCGAGTGGTCCTCGGCGATCAGGAAGACGTCGGACTTGAGCAACCGCAGCGTGCGCGTCCACTCGCGGAGGAACTTCGCGCCGAAGGCCCGGGCCGATTCCACCGGGCGACCGTCGGCGTGGAGCACCGGATAGGAGTGGATCGACGTCGTCTGATCGACCCGGAAACCGTCGACATGGAACTCGGCAACGAGCTGCGCGGCGGACGAGATGAATAGCTTGCGGACCATTTCCTCCCAGTAACGGGGCGCGTAGCCGGTCGACAGGTTGTCGAGATAGCCGCCGTGGCCCGGGAAGGTCTGCTCCGGATTGCGTCGCGCGGCTTCCTCGTAACCAGGGTAATCGGAGGGGCGTCCCTCGTACCAGTAATAGATGTTGCGCTCGTGCGCGGTGGAGTCGTAGGCCCACTGCGCCCGCTCCCCGTCGTGGGTGTAATGGTTGTAGACGACGTCCATGATCACCGCGATGCCGCGCCGGTGACACTCGCGAACGAAGTGCTTGAACTGGTCGCGGCCACCGCCCGCGTACTCCACCGCCAGGTAGTGGGAGGTGCCGTAGCCCCAGCTCGACCACCCTTCGTATTCCGACAGCGGCATCAGCTCGACGGCATTGATGCCCAACTCGACGAGGTGGTCGAGAATGCCGATGGCGTCATCCAGCATGCCCCGCGCGTTGCGGCCGAGGCCGAGGCCGTCCACGTGCAGCTCGTAGATCACCAGATCCCGCAGCCGGGTCGGCATCGGCCGGCGCGGATCGAACTCGTCACGCCAGAACGCCTCGGCGCTCGCCCAGTCCTGCTCCGGCCAGACCGGCTGGCCGCTGGCGTCGACCTCCCGGAACTGCCGACACACGTTTTCCGGATCGACGACCACCGAACAGCTCTTCACGCCAGCGAGGTCGTCGCGCCGGCCGTTCCAGCTGGCTCCCGGCTGCTCGGGGTTGACTTTGCCGTGGCCGATCTGGCAGCGGGAATAGAGGTCGGTACGGAAGACGACGGAGCCATCGTCCCGGGTGACGCGGAACATGTAGGGGGTGTGATCGAACGCGGCGAAGTCCGCGAAGGCCGGGTCGGACGACGGTTCGGCTGACCAGATCCCGTCGTCGCCCCGGCGCAGCGGGTGTGCTGCGGTCACCCCTCGGCCATCGCTCCAGATGTAGCCCCCGGTCGCCTCGCCGCGAACGACCTCGACCTGGGCGGCGTTCGGCGCCCAGACCGCGAAGCGGATTCCCGGCGCGCCCGGGCGACCGGCGTAGGACTTGTTCGCCCCCAGACGGCGGCAGTGGGTGAGATAGTACCGTTCGGTTTGACCCGCGCTGCGCAGCGTGAACAGCCGGTTGCGCTGCCCCGACAGGTGGTCGCTGACCTCGGTGGGGATGCCCCACCGTTGCGGCGCCGAAGCCGTATCGACCCACACGCCCCAGCGGAACAGCGTGCCGACCTGGCTGTCGTCCAGCATCACCGTCGCGCGAAAGGCCGGGCAGCCATCGTCGGCGGTGAACGACTCCATCGGCACGCTCGACCAGCTCTCGCTCAACCGCCCGCCGGCGTTCCAGCTGCCGCCCAGGCGCGCTGCGCTCGCGAAGGGCGACATCAGCCCGGTCAAGTACTCGAAGTGCACGGGGATCAGGGCCATATCATTCCTTCACTTCTTCCGGCTCTGCCGGTACGCGAACGTCATTCGGGCGGCAACGGTGGCGGGTTCTCCTGGTCGCTGTAACCTTGCGTGATCTGCACCAGGTTGCCGTCAGGGTCTCGAAGCCAGGCGGACCGCCATCCGGAAATGAAGGCGTCGAAGCTCATCGGACCGAACGCGAGGTCGGCGTCCTTGCCCATCGCCGCGAGCTTGGCGTCGACGCTGTCCACTTCGAAGGAGATGTTGCGCACGCTCGGCCAGGGATAGCCGTCGCCCGCCGGCGGCGCGATCGGACGGTCTGCGGTCGCCCGGAAGAGCTCGAGGTAGATCCCGGGACCCCGTAGAAAGACGATCCGGTCATCGCCACCGAGCGGCACGACGCGGGCGCGGGTGAACCCGAAGTGCCGGGTGTAGAACCGCTCGGTCGCGACCGGATCGCGGCAGGTGAGCGAGACGTGATGGATGCGCAACTCGGCCATCGTTCCCCTTCCTCTCTTGCCCGGTTTCGCCGGCAACGGCGTTCAGCGCCGGTCGGCCTTGACCATGTCGGCCAGCTTCTCGCCGATCATGACGATGGCAGCGTGGCAGTTGCCGGAAACCACCGTCGGCATGACGCTGGCGTCGGCCACCCGCAGTCCCTGGATGCCGCGGACCCGCAGCCGCGGATCGACGACGGCGAACTCGTCGATGCCCATCCGGCACGATCCCGCCTGGTGATGGTAGGACTCCGCGAACTGGCGGACATAGTCGCCGAGGCGATCGTCCGGATAGTCCGGGCCCGGCAGGGCTTCGGTTTCCACCCATGATCCCAGCGCCCGCGTCCCGTAGATCCGCCGCGCCAATCGCACCGCCTCGACCAGCCGGACGAAGTCGGACTCGCAGGCGAGGTAATTCGGGTGGATGAGCGGCGCCGCGCGCGGGTCGGGACCGGCCAGTCGAAGCCAGCCGCGCGAGACCGGCCGAACCACCCCCGGGAGCATGACCATGACGCTCGGCCGGTCGGGATTGGTGACCTGCCGAGGATCGCCGTGGACGAACGCCATCTGGATGTCCGGGCCCGGCCAGCCCGGTTCCGACCGATAGAACAGCGCCGCTTCGCTCATGCCCATCGTCGGATCGGGGATCCGACGGTTGGCCACGGCGATCACCGGCACGAGCACGTGATTGTGAAAATTCTGCCCCACTCCCGGCAGATGATGAAGGACGGGGATGCCGAGCGCCGCCAGCCGTTCGCCGTCACCGATCCCCGAGAGCAGGAGCAACTTGGGGGAATCGATCGCGCCGGCGCAGACGACCACCTCCCTGCCCGCCGAGATCTGCGTCGCCTCCCCTCCCCGGAGGAGCTCGACCCCCGTGCAGCGACGGCCCTGGAAGACGAGACGGGTCGCGTGGGCCCCGTCGAGCAGGCTGAGGTTGCGACGGCTCTCGAGCGCCGGGTACAGGTAAGCCGTCGCCATATCGTGCCGCTTGCCGTCCTTGATGTTGAGGTGGTGCCACCCCACCCCGTCCATCCGCGGGCCGTTGAAATCGTCGGTACGCGGGAAGCCGAGCTCCAGGCAGGCGTCGTAGAAGGCCTGCGAGGCCGGATTCGGCCCGTGCAGCCGCGAGGCCATCACCGCCAGGGGTCCGCCGCGGCCGGCAATCGGGCTGCTGTCATCCTCCTGGTCCTCGGATTTCTGGAAGTAGGGGACGACATCGTCGTACCCCCAACCGACGCAGCCCTGATACGCCCAGTTGTCGAAATCCGAGCGGTGGCCGCGGATGTGCATCAGGATGTAGAGATTGCTCGTTCCTCCCGGCAACCGGCCCCGCGGCTCGGGCACCCGGCGGCCGTTCAGGTGCGGCTGGGGAACGCTCTCATACGCCCAGTCGACGGCCGAGCGCTGGACCAGAGCCCAGTGCCAGGGCGTGGCGATGTCCGTCGCGACCTGGGGCGGCAGCAGCCGGGGGCCGGCCTCGACCACCGCGACCGAAACGTCCGAGTCCTCGCTCAGCCGGGCAGCGACGGCGCAACCGGCCGTCCCCGCGCCAACGACGATGTAGTCAAAGGTGTCCATGCTGTGGCCTCCCCGCCCCGGCCGTTCAGGACGACTGGCTGATGAAGGGCTGGAACGGCAAGCTGTCGTGCATCGTGCGCATGTACACGATCTTGCCGTTCTGCACCTGGAAGAAATTGGCGCCGATCACCTGCCGCTGCGGGTTATCGGGATAGGCGATCGCCGTGCCCTTCGCGTTCGCCGCGCTGCAGCGCCAGACGACGCAGGCCGCGTCACCCTCCACCACGATCCGCTGCGGGTACATGTTGAAGCGGGAATAGCCGCTGGAGATGGCGCCGATCGCGCCGCGCAGCACATCGATGCCGGCGAAATGGCCGGCCAGTTGCTCGTCGCCGACGACATCGTCACTGAACAAGCCGAGCCACGTGGTCCAATCGCCGCTGTTGACGCATTCGTAGTACTTCTCGATCACGCTTCGCGTATCCATCGATCCTCCCCTCGCGATCAATCACGCCCGGCGTCATCCGGCGGTGTTGCCGCCGGACCACGTGTCCGCCGCCGGGCGACGCCGTAGACCTTGACGAACTCGTCGGCGGCGTCCTCGAACATCGGCACCAGATCGTTGACGAGGAAATCGGGGTCCGGCAGCGCCCGGCCACCGAGGGCCCATCGACCCTGCGGCACCTCCTCGATGGTCACGTAGACGTAGGGGCGCGCCGCTTCGATCGTTGCCCGGCAGAAGGCGTCGGTCAACTCCGTGAGGAGGGCAGTCCTTCTGTTCCTCGGTGAAGAAGTCCTTGATGACCTTGACGCTGACGATTGGCATGTGGCTTCTCCTGTTGGCCGCTCAGGACCAGAAGGCATCGTATTGGGCGGTGCCATCACCGAAGATCGCGCCGCGGGCTTCGTACACCTTGCCGTTGCGCCAACGCATCCAGTGAATGACGTCGATGTCGAGTCGGCGGTCGGGGTCGCCGGCGCGGTGACCGGTGTTGCGAGTCACGTCGGCGGAGGAGTCGTCCGCGGTGTTGACGACGACGGTGTCCATGCGAAAGCTGTTGTCCGACATGCGCCCGACGGCAGCCATGAACGCCATGAACTCGTCGACGTTGTTCTTCCAGCCGGAGAGCTGGTTGTGGCCGGGCACCAGCCAGCGCATGTCCTCGTGCCAGTACTCGAGCATGCGCTCACGGTTTCCGGAGGCGAGCGCGGCGTAGGCGGCGGCCACCTGTTCGGAGCTGATCAATGCCATGGGGATCCTCCTCGGTCGGCAAACGGCGCGTCAGGCGAGACGATTCGGGATCGGCGCCAGTTGGTAGACGGCATTGAAAAACTGATCGACCGTGTGCTGGTCGCTGATGTAGACCTGCACCCGGTCGATCCGGCCGTTGCTGATGTGATAGTGGGTGCAGTTGAGCGCGTTCAGCCGGTAGGTGACCGGCGTGCCGCTGTTGTCCGGGATCGTGGCCTCGCCCTGTCCGCGGTGCACCTCAACGACGGTGCTGTCGCCGAAGCTGTCGATGCCGGTGGCCGGATCGGCGGCCGGATCGAGGGTCACCCGAATGTTCGCGCGCCGCAGTGCCGCAAAGAACGCGAGCACCTCGTCGGGGCCGTTCTTGGTTCCCGCCAGCGGGTGATGGCCGGGCAGGTTCCAGATCAGATTCGGCGCGAAGACCTCGCGCCGGATCGTATCCATGTCGTCCCGGTTGAAGCAGTCGTACATGCGGGTGACGAGCCTCATGTTCGCTTCGCGGCTGTTCTCGTTCGCCATCGCTTTCTCCTCCTCGCGTCGTTTGACCACTTGCTCAAAGCGCCGCCGATCCCGGCATCGGGCGCAATGCGTTCACCACATAGCGGGTGATGACAGGCTGGCCGGTCGCGGCCTCGCGCACCATCTCCCAGTCCTGATCGGCATCGAAGCCGATCCACTCGCTGCGCGGATGCGGCGGCCGCCAGCGCCGTGCCTGCCAGTTGACCAGGACCTTTACGCCGACGATCCCGTCGCGTACTCCCGTGCACCGTGCCTCGGTGACGCTGTGGACTTCGTCGAAGAAGATCCCGATCACGCCGCCATACCACTCGCGAAAGGCCGCCGCACCGGTGCGCACCCCCTCGGGCAGGACGAACTCCAGCGTAGGCGCCGGCAGCAACTCCGACGCGCCCGCCTGCGCGCTGCCCGCCGCCACGGGCCGGCGGAACCGGGTCGTCCCGTCGGCCACCATGCGGGCGACCTCCTCGACCGGCGCGTGCCGGTCGAGGGCGCGGTACCAATCGACGGCAAACCGTTCGATCTCCGCGGCCGAAAGGGGTGCCGGACCCGCGGCTGGCTCGGCGCTCATCGGCGCACCTCGTCCTCGAGAATCAGGTCGATCAGGAACGGGCCGTCGTGCCCGAGCATCGAGCGGATCGCCGGCTCGATTTCCTCCGGACGGCTCACGCGCACGCCTGGCACCCCCAGCCCCTGCGCGAGCGCGACGTAGTCGATCTGCGGGTCGTGGATGTCGAACGGCGCGGGGAAATCGGTCGCGCCGCAGCCCCGCTCCCGCCAATAGACGACCAGATTGTCTTTCAGAATGCGATAGCTGCGGTTGTTGCACACGACGAACTTGGCGCCGACGCGGTAGTGCGCCGCCGTCCACAGCGCGGGCAGCGTGAACATGGCACCCCCGTCGCCGCTGAAACCGACCACCGTTCGCTCTGGACGGGCCAGTTTGACGCCCACGGCCCCCGGGAAGCCCACGCCCAGCGTGCCGCCGGGCGTCTGGAACAGGTGCCCGGGCAGGCGCGGTGGCAGGTAGCGGATGAGTGCGGCCGAATTGGTGATTGCTTCGTCGAACAGGATGGCATCGTCCGGCAGCTGCTTCGCCAGCCGCTCGGCGAACGCCGACATGTGCAGGGGAATGGCGTCGCGATGGGCGGCGTCGGCCTGCACCTGCGAAGCGCGCGCACTCTCCTTGTCCGTCGCGATCCGCGCGGCGCGCGCACCCGCGGCCGCCTTCTGGGCCGCGGTCATCCGATCGCCCGCCCGTTCGGCCAGCAGGCGCAGCGTCGGCTTCGGATCGCTGACGAGGCCCAGCGTGATCGGGTGATTCTTGCCGATGTCGTAGGCGTTGAGGTCGATGTGCACGACCTTGGCGTCGGGACGGAAGGGGCTCTCCAGCAACGGAAAGACGTCCGGGAACACGTAAGTGCCGACGATCACCACGGCGTCGGCGTCGGCGACGGTCAACCGGCTGGTGCTGCCGAACATGTGACCGGCCAGGCCGCGGAAGAGAGGGTGCGTCCATGGGAGATTGATCTCGGAGGCCATCGCCCCCCAGACGCCGGCGCCGAGCGTTTCCGCCAGCATCGCGAGTTCACCCTGCGCCTGCGCGTGCGAGACACCGTCCCCCATGATGATCACCGGATTCTGGGCGCCGACCAGCAACTCCGCAGCGCGCGCGATCAGTGCCGGGTCCGGCGCTGATCGCGTCTCGGGGACCACCGTGGGGACCACCAGCTCATCGTTGACCGCGTCGAGGACGTCCTGCGGCACGGCGAGAAACGTCGGACCGAACGGCGGCGTCGCCGCGATCTTGATGCAGCGCCGCAGCAGGCGCAGCACGCTGCCCGAGTGGATTGCCCGGGCAGCATACTTGGTCACCGGCCGGGCGAAAGTCACGAGGTCGAGCGCCATATGCGCGTCCAGCGCGTCGGCCGCGACGCTGGCCTCGCCCGCGATCACGACCAGCGGCGCGCGCTGCTTGCGGAACGCGTGATAGAGACTGCCAAGCGTGTTGCCGACCCCGACGCTGCAATGCAGCTGCAGCACCGTCGGCCGGTGCGTCGCCATTGCATAGCCGCTGGCCATCAGCGCCAGCGCCGCCTCCTGCAGGCCGAGGATGTAGCGGATCGCAGGCGTGCGGCCGATTTCGTCGAGCAGCGCCTCCTCGCTGGAGCCCGGATTGCCGAAGACCGTCGTCAGGCCGTCAGCCTGAAGCTGGGCCAGCAGCTTGTAATGTCCGCTGTAGGTCGCCACTGCGCGTGTCCCGCTGCGTCTACCATCCCCAGCGGCGCAGGGGCGGGGCGCCGTCGAGGACTTCGATCATCTTCTGCCCGGTCAGAATGCTGTCCGGGGTCGAGCGGCCGGTGATGAACGGGTAGTCGACGATCACGCTCGTCGGGTGCCCGAAGTTGCCGTGATACCCGCCGTCGGGACCGGTGGCATCACGGAGGATGAACTCCAGCGGATAGGGAGGCGGCCCCATGTTGAACTGCAGGAACCGTCCGCGCGCCTCGACGAAGGCGGTGCCGTCCTTGTAGTCGTATTCAAGGCAATGGCCGGTGACGTGCTTGCCCCGGATGATGCTCTGCCTCAGGTTCATGTCGCGGGCGAACGCGAGGCAGGTGACCCCGTAGCATTCGGCGCCAACCGGTTTGCCGGCCCGAAGGAAGGCGAGGATCAGATCGTGAACCCGCTGATTGTTGGCCAGATCGACGATCGGGCCGGAGCCGCCGACGATCAGGACCGCGTCGTAGCGCGCGATGCGCCGCTCGGCCCCTTCCAGCGCCCAGTTGTACGCCTCGAGCTTGCGCACGAAGGCAGTGTCCGAGAAGTAAGGCCGTTCCGGGAACCAGTCGGCGAGGCTGATCGGCTGGTCCAGCCGCTTGCCTTGCGCCGTGCCCGGATCGTCGATCTCGCGGACCCGCTCGGCCATCTCCCGCGCGGTGACCGGCCGATTGAGCGGGGGGTCGAAGAAGTCGGCGTCCATGCTCACCGGGATCGCGTTCGGGCGCCGCCCGTTGGGGGTGCAGAAATCGACCTCGTAGCCGACCCGGTCGAATTCACCAAGGGGACCCACCAGCTCCTCGCCCCAGTAGCCCCATTCCGACAACATGATCAGAATGCGCCGCCTGGTCGGCTTGACGTTGGTCGCCGGCCCCGGCGCCGCCGCGCTCGCAGCCTTGGCGCGGGCCGCCTTCGCCGCGGGCCGCGCAAGAATGGCGTCCTTGACCGCGTCCACGAACCGCGCACAGACCTCCGGGTTGTGCGCCGAGGTGCTGGTGACCAGGTCGTCGTCGGTGACCACGTGCCGGTCCCACGGTTCGGCGGTCGGCGCGGGCACGAAACTGGCGCCAGCGTTGACGACGTCGGCGAGCAGCACTGGATTGCAGGTCACCCGGCGGCCGGCCAGCGCGTCAGGCGAGGGCGTCAGCAGCCAGAGGCCGTGGCAGGGCGCGCCCTTCACGACGTCCCGGTCGTGCATCGCATTGCGAAAGAAGGTCACCGCCGGCGCCGAACGCGCCGCCGCGGCCGGACTGGCCGAGACCGCAGCGTTTTCGTTCCAACGCAGTCGCACGCTCGGATAATTCGCCACGATGATGACGGCGGCGTAGTCGCTCGGGCTGACCCGCTCGACATCGACCGTCGCCTCCAGCCATTCCACTGCGTCGACGACGCCCGGCTCCACCGTCGAATAGACCCGCAGGCTCGGGTTTCCCCACAGCCGCGAGACCAGCTCGACGGTGGCCCCGTAGGCCGCGAAGCGCTCCTGATACGTCCTGATCTCGTGCGGGATGAACTGGGCCTCGATCAGAAGCGCGATCTTCTTGTTGGCCAAGGGTTGCTTGCTCATAGCAGTCCTCCTGATTGCGCGGGCTGGCTTCGAGACGCCTCAAGACGTCGGCGCGAGCCCGCGGAATTCCACCGCCAGTTCGATCATCCCGTCCTTGACGTTTCCGACCAAGTCCTTCAGCGAGACCTGGAAGTCGTTCGCGTTGGCGGGCTTGCGCTCCCGAGTGACATCGACGCCGTTGGCGCGGATTCGGGCGATCTCGAGCTTGCCCGGCGGCATGAAGTCGGGCAGCACGTTGATCGACGTCTGATCCGGGTTCGGTTGCACCTTGAAGTAGATGCAGAAGCCGTTGTCGGCTTCCCGGCCTGCGGCGACGAAGGTCCGGGTGTAGACATGGGCGAGATAGGCCAGCTCGAAGGCGTGATACCCGATCGCGTGCCCGCTCTTGCGGCCGTACTCCCCGGCAAGGACCGGGACTCCGTTCTCGGTAACCCGGAAGAAATAGCCCTGCCGCTCGTGGTCCAGGAAGAACGTGTTCCAGAACGTCGAGCACTCGCGCGCCAACTGCAGGAACTGCTTGTCGTTCGCCGTGGCGCCATGAAGGATCAGATAGGCGAGGATGCCCTGCTCCTGCTGCCAGAAATCCTTGGTCGCCTCCCACACGAACTGGGTCGGCATGTTGTGGGACGGGTTGCGTTCAACGCAGTCGAAGACACCCCCGCGGATCTTGTCCAGACCCAGCTCTCCCATCTTGTTCCCCAGCCGGCGAGCCAGATCGAGCGCCTTGTTCGCGCGCTGGTCAAAGGCGATGGCCTCCACGGACTTCCCGCTGTTGCGCAACCGCCACGCGCGGGTCTGGAAGTAGTAGGCGCAGCGCGTCAGGTTCCAGGCGATCTTGAGGTTGTGGCCGACCACCGCTCGGTTCTGCTGCCAGCGGTAGTCGTGAATCGGCTTCCATTCGGCCGTGAAGCGCTCGTTCACGTAATCCGACTGCGGGTCGGGGAACTTCTCGACGATCAGCTCGGAGGTCTCTTCGAGGATGCCCCAGCAACGCTGCAGCAGATCCTCGAGCATCGGCCGTGCGCTGCCTTGCGGCAGCGGGTCGAGCGTGAGGATCAAGTTGACGAGGTAGGCAGGGATGTGGTCACCGACCGAGTTCCAGTTCTTCTGGGACTTGTTGTTGCCCAGCTGGTCGACGTCCGGGCGCATCGTCACCGGATCGATGTGCGAGTAGTAGCCACCCTTGCCGGCGAACCCCTTGTTCACCGCGTCCGGCGCATCGTGGTAGAAGGCCTCGAAGGTGTTGATGGTGCGGCGAATATCCTCCAGCACATCCAGGTCGAGGGTGATGCGGTAGAACTGGGTGAGGCCAGCGAGCGCGTAGATCTGCTCGTAGAGCGGAAGCGTGCCGCGGTCGTCCGGACCTTCCGAAGCGATCAGCAGATACTCGCCTTTCTCGCCCTGCAGGTTGCGCCTGCGCCCGAACGCCCAGAAGCAGTACTCGCCGTCGTGCGACAGGCTGCGGAAGGCGCCCTGCAGGTAGGCGACAGCCGCCTTGGCCGCGAGGAAATACCGATCTGCCCCCGTCAGCAGATAGGCCGACGACAAGTCATAGATCAGTCGCGACAACACGGCGCATTCCTGGGTCGTATCGTCGACGGGCTGCCCCAGAATGTTGAGCTGGGTCTGGTAGAACTTGGAGAAGTCGTCGATCGTGTAGCTGCGGCGGGCGTCGAACAGATGATCGAGGATCCGGTCCGCCATCTGCATGGTTTGCGAGATCCACCAATGGGTCTCTTCAAAGACAAAGCGGCCCGGTTCGGAATGCACCAGACTGATGGTTCTCGCCTCGAACCGGGTGTCGTTCCCGTTCTCCTGATAGACGCCGGAGACCGCGACCGCGCGGTCGACCTGGATGTACTTGACCAACCGGTACCGGATGTCGTCACCCGCGCCGGCGTTCCCGGGCTCCTTCACCCGGTCACGATTCACGCCGTCGAGATTGCTGACGACCCGGTAATAGGTCTCGGGCCCGACGAACACATCGAAGACGTCCCCGCTGCGCGCGCGCAGGCAGAAGGAAGGTCCTTGCGGATCGACGCTGATGACCGACCCGAAGACGGTCAAACCCTGGTAGAAATTCCGAAGACCCATGCCACACCTCTCTCGACGGCCAGCGGCACTCGTTTAGGTATCCAGGTCGGCGAACGCCGGTGCCGCCTGCGCTCCAATGATCGCTGCGAACTTCGTGACCGCGCGTTCGCTCCCCTGCCGAGCCGGTGGTCCTCGCGTGCACGAAAGCCATCATCGTGCAACCCCACTCGGACAAGACGACACGGCAGCGCCGTTACCCGGCGCAGTGCACTCTATGCTCGAAGGGGAGGTCGGTCAATGCCCGCAGCTCCGATCAAATGCACGCGAAGACCCTGTGACCGCCACATGTATGTGGGCTTCACCCGACGAGCGCCTCGACCGCAGCGGCGACTCCGTACGCCGCCGCTGGAATCGTGCAGGGCGCACGGCATGATCGGTTCGCACCGGTCGCCCTCCATGCCCGAGCTGCGCATGTCGCTGCCTCCACGACGCCGCGGCCAAGCACCCCGCAACTTGCGTCTTCGCGTTTCGCTTCGAGATTCGATGCTGCCCGAATCGCGACGCATTATGCGGCGGCGCGAACGTCATTGCACCGTGAATATTCCCTTGCCAATCGCCCTGCGGGTGATGGCGACCGGAGCGGCGCGCCGACGGTCGCGCGCGCGGTCGTCGACGCGTCGCCCGCGCGCAGCAGGCTAGCGTTTGCACTCCCTGTCGAACCACGCCTGCTTCTCCTCGGAGAGCACCTCGCCGAGCTGCAACTCCTGCAGCAGGTCGCTGCAGCGCGCGGCCGCAGCGCTGCTCGCCGAGCCGGCCGGAGTCCTGGGGGTGCGCGCTGCACCCACGCCACCGAGCTCGGGCGGCGAGGTCTCGGTCGTCCTCGGGGCGACGCGCTCGCGGACAACCTCCTTGGCGCGCGGCGGAGATCCCGTTGCGGGTGCGGGCGTCGGGACGGCGACCGCGGCCGGAGCCGGCGATTCCCGAACATCGGGCGGCCGCTGCACCCGGTCTACGTCGGGCGCGACCTTGACCTTCTCCCCCGGAGCCTGCCTGGCCGGTGCGGCGTATTCCGTGGCAGGCGGCACCCGCGTGCCTGGCGTCGCAGCGTCGCGGCGTGCCTGCTGCGTAAACAGGAAGTAGCTCGCGGCAGCGAGCGCCAACGCGGCGGCGACCCCCCAGGGCGCGAAGCGCCACAGTCGGTCGCCGTGCCCTGCCGGGGTCATGCGCGGGCCGGCGCCCGAGGTCGCCAGAGCTTCGCGTCCTTCTGGCGCGACGGCCCGCGCACCGCCTGCTTCCGTGCCAGCCGCAGCGGGCCTGGCCCTTGCCTCGTCACTGGGGGGCGGCTTGCCCAGCCGATCGGCAAGATCGCGAACGAGCTCTTGCGCGGCGGGAAAAGCGGCGGAGCCATCCCAGCCCACGAGATCGGCGGCCTGGATCTCGCGAAAACCCGCCGGCGGCCTCACCCGGTCGATCAAGACCGGCACGAGCTTGTCGAGGCGGCGTCCTTCGGATGCTTCTTCGCACACCCACTCGCTCTGCACCGAATGCTCCGACCAAAGGACAACCATGCAGCGCATGCTTCGGAGCGCGTCGTCCAGGACGCTGCGCCAGCTCTCGCCGGCCGGAATCCTGCGATCCCACCACACCGACCAGCCCGCCGCTTCCAGAAACGCCGCGACGCGACGCGCAGTCTCGCGATCCTTTTCGCTATAGCTCAGAAAGATGTCGGTCATGCGGAGCACCCCGGAAAGAGCGTCGTGCCGCAACATGCTGTCGACACCCCGACGGCGGGGTCGGTTCGGCACCGCGGCGCGGCGAAGGGAATACCCGAGCACGACATCTGTCCGCCGACGCGGGGCACCGAAAGACGAGGCGTCGTTGCGGTGAATGGGCCTCGTTGAACCGCACCGCCGGGCAGGTGGTGGCTGGGGGGATTGTAAGGCGGGGCCCTGGCGTGTCAATCGCTTGGCCGGTGTGCGGGTGATTCGTGCGCAAGGCAATCGCGCGACGGAGCGACGCGGATTCCATTCGCGCGGAAGGGCAATGCCGGGCGGCCCGCGAGCCCGAGGGAGCCTCCACGCCATGCTGTGCTAGAGTCTTCGTCCGCGTGTGGTGCACTTCGCAAGCTTGGTCGTGGCCTGTGCTGCCATCGCCGTCGGTACCCGAACCGCCGCGCGGCGAGGCCGCGCAGCCGCTCGGCACGACGGCTGCAGCCGCAGGCCGGTCCAGGAGCGATTGCGTTTCTCTGGTTCTCCTAGGAGGGCATACGATGATCTCCAAGCACCTGATCGACAGGTTGAAGCTCTCGCGCACCGCGTCCCTGTTATCGATTCTGGGATTGCTGGTTTCTTGCACCGGCTATTACGACGCTCTCTACCCGTCGACCGTCGACGCCCGAGGCCGCTTCGACTTCCCCAGCCGCAGCCCCCACCGTGGCGAGTGCGCCAGCTCCGCAGACCCCGCCGGCACCGGCCGCGACGCCCGCGCCTGCCCCGCCGCCACCGCCTATCGTGCCGTTCGACCAGGCCGTCCTCAACGCGGCCAATGCGCTGCTCGGCAATGCCGACCTTCCGGGAAGTCCCTCCACTTTCCCGCTCGTCATCGATCCGCTGATCGATGGCGTCACCGGCGCGCAGACCCGCGCGACCCAGTTGATAGGCAACCGACTGGCGGCGCTGATCCGGGAGAAGTACCCGCGCTTCGAAGTCCGGAAGTTCTCGAGCGCGAACGTCGCCAAGAGCCCGTTGGTGCTGATCGGAACCTTCACCGGCGTCAACAACCAACGCCAGACGGCGGGGAAGCGCGAGGCCTATCGCATCTGCCTCGCCTTGGCCGACCTCAAGACCGGGAAGCTGGTAAGCAAGGGGCTCGCGTTTGCGCAAATGGACGGTGTCGACAGCACGCCGCTCGCCTATTTCCAGGACGCTCCGGCCTGGACCGAGGATCCCGCGACGCTGGGCTACGTGCGAACCTGCCAGGGCACGCGGGCCGGGGACCCCATCAATGCCGCCTATGTGGATCGGATTCTGGTCGCGAGCATGATCAGCGATGCCATCGACGCGTACGACCTGGGCCGCTATGCCGACGCGCTCGCGCTGTTCCAGGACGCTGCGCGCACCAGCGGCGGCAGGCAGCTGCGGGTTCTCAACGGGATCTATCAGGCAAGCTGGAAGTTGGGTCGCGGCACGCAGGCCGCCGAGGCGTTCGGCGACATCGTCGATTTCGGGCTCGAGTCGAAGCGACTGGCGACCATGATCCTGTTTCGCCCGGGATCGACGTCCTTCATCGCCGACACCAGGGTGAGCGGCGCCTATCCGATGTGGCTCAAGGAGATCGCGGCCCGCGCAGCGACGGGTCCGGCGTGCCTGGAAATCGTTGGCAACACCAGCGCGACGGGACCCGAGCCGCTGAACGAAAGGCTGTCGCAGCTCCGCGCGGAGTATGTCAAGAGTGAACTGGAGCGCCAGAACCCGGCGTTGCGCCAGCGCACGATCGCCTACGGAGTAGGCTCGCGCGCAACGCTGGTGGGCAACGGCCGCGACGACGCGACGGACGCGATCGACCGTCGCGTCGTGTTCATCGTCACCGCATGCTAGCGTTGCCCCCCGGGCGGGAGCGGCAGCCCGTGCGCGAGCGGTGGCGCCAGGGCGACCCGCGGCACGTGATTGCAACCGCTTCGCCCGCAGGCGGCGAGCGCCACCTGCTGCCCAGTGCCGGCGGCGGGTTTTGGCTCAATGACGCCTGCCGCCACTGTGAAGGATTCAGCATGGTCAGCCTCACCACGCCTCCCGGCCGCCTCGACTCACGCGCCATCCCCTTCGACCTCCCGGGCATCGACGGCCGCCGGCATACGCTCGACTCGGCGCGCGGTCGAAACGGCCTCGTCGTCATGTTCATCTGCAACCACTGCCCCTACGTGAAGGCGATCATCGACAAGATCGTGCGCGACGCCCGCGACCTCGCTGCGACAGGCGTCGGCAGCATCGCGATCATGAGCAACGACCCGACCGAGTACCCCGAGGACTCGTTCGCCAACATGCAGGCCGTCGCGGCGCGCCACGGCTTCGGTTTTCCATACGTGGTCGACGAAACGCAGGACGTCGCGCGCGCGTACGGCGCCGTCTGCACGCCCGATTTCTTCGGGTACGACCGCGACCTCAAGCTCGTCTACCGCGGCCGGCTCGACGCCTCGGGTCGCTCCCCGAACCCGGACGCCGTGCGCGAACTCTACCCGGCGATGCTCGCGGCAAGTCGGGGCGAGCCCGGGCCGTCGACTCAGCACCCGTCGATCGGCTGTTCGATCAAGTGGAAGCGCGGGTAACTTTCCCGGCGGCGGCACGGCCCGCCGCGGTCAGGCGACGGAGTCGCGGTAGGCGTGCCACGCGCCGTGGCCGATGACGGGCACCGCGACGATGAGGCCCAGGAACCAGAGCGCGAAGCCGGCGCCGATGACGACCGTGATGATGAACGCCCAGAGGAGCATCGCCGGCAGGTTCGTCCCGAACGCCTTGACGCTCGTCAGCACGGCGACGATGCCGTCGGTGTCGCGGTCCATCATCATGGGGACCGAGATCGCGCTGATCGCGAACACCAGCAGCGCGAAGAAGCCGCCGACGCAGAAGTAGGCGACCAGGAACTCGAGGTTGTCGAGGGAGAAGACCTGCTCCAGGAAGCCCTGCAGGCTCGGCATCTCGTGCGTGTAGAAGAGCGCGAAGACCACGAGCGACGCACGCGCCCAGACGAGCAGGATCACGGCGAGCACCAGCCCGAACATGCCGAGCGCGGCGACGTTGGGGCGCCAGGCCTCGAGCGTGGGCGCGAGCTTCGGGGTCTCGCCGCGTTCGCGGCGGCGCGACAGGTCGTAGAGGCCGATCGCGAAGAACGGCCCCACCAGGAAGAAGCCGGTGACCAGCGACGAGACGTACTGGTACGCGTGGCGGAACACGAGCACGATCAGCCAGCCCATCAGCGCGAAGCAGACGCCGTAGAAGGCGCTCTGCACCGGGTGCGCGCGGTAGTCGCGCCAGCCGTTCCTTAGCCAGACCAGCGGCCGCCCGAAGCTGACGTTCCTGACCTCGGGAAACGCCCGCCCGCTGCGTATCGATCTCGTGCCCCATCGCTCCTCCTCTGGGCGGGCGGCAAGGGGCTGGAGTGCTAACAGAAGCTGACCAGCGCCTCCCGCACCGCGTCCGGCTCTTCGGCCATCAGCGCGTGCCCGCACCCGGGCAGCGTTACGGTTCGCTGCTGCGGCAGGGCCGCCATCAGCGCCTGTGCGTTCCTCGGCGGCGCCATGATGTCGCGGCTGCCGAGAATGAGCAAGACCCGGCAGCGCACCCGGGCCGCCGCCGCGAGGCCCTCGGCATAGGTGTGGCAGGCCAGGAGATCGGTGTAGAGCACGCCGGCCCGCATCCGCTGCATCAGCCGCCGGGCAACGCCCGTCATCCACATCCCGGGAACCGGGTTGCCGCCCAGCTGCGCCGCGGCACTGTACGACCAGCCGATGATGAGCTCCCGCGCCACCGGATCGTCTTCCTTCGCCAGCGCGAGCAGCGCGTCGCTCACCGCCATTGGCACGGCCGGACCCAGAAGTGCGATGCCGGCGACGCGCGCCGGATGCTGCGCCGCTGCGTGCAGCGCGACGAGCGAGCCCAGCGAGTGCCCGACCAGCGTCGCGGTTTCAACGCCGGCGGCGTCCTGCAGCGCGACCACCCAGTCGGCGAGCGCTTCGACCGTCGGCAGCGGTGCGCCCTCCGAGCGACCGTGCCCGGGCAAGTCGACGGCCAGCACGTTGCGGCCGTGCCAGGCGAGGTAGCGCGACTGCAGCGCCCAGACGCTGTGGTCGTTGGCAGCGCCATGGACGAAGACGACGGTCGGACGCGAGGGGTCGGGCGCCCGGGTCCCGGTGTAAGCGTAGCAGCGCTTGCCGCCGACGACGCAGTCCATCAGACCTTCCCCGCAGCGTAGAGCGCCCGCGAAAGATCCTCGATCAGGTCACCGGGATCCTCCAGCCCCACCGACAGCCGGATCGTTCCCTCGCCGATCCCCGCGCGCTCGAGGTCGGCGGCCGACATCCGGAAATGCGTCGTGGTCGCGGGGTGGATCACCAGCGACCTGGCGTCGCCGACGTTGGCGAGATGCGAGAACAGGCGCAGCGCCTCGATGAACGCGCGCCCCTGCGCCCGCGTGCCGCGCAGATCGAAGCTCAGTACCGCACCGCAGCCCTTAGGCAGCAGGCGTGCGGCGAGCGCCACGTCGGGATGCGACGGCAGCTCGGGGTAGGCCACCTGTGCCACCAGCGGCTGCTCGATCAGCCAGGAGACGATGCGCCGGGCGTTGTCGACGTGCCGGCCCATGCGCAGCGGCAGCGTCTCGACGCCCTGCAGGATCTGGAACGCCGTCATCGGCGCCATGCAGGCGCCGAAGTCGCGCAGCCCCTCGCGCCGCGCGCGCAGCAGGAACGCGGCGGTCGAGGACTCCTCGGCGAACACCATGTCGTGGAATCCCGCGTACGGCCGGGTGAGCGTCGGAAAGCGATCGCGCGCCGCGGGCGCATCCCAGTCGAACGCGCCCGCATCGACGAGCAAGCCGCCGATGACGACGCCGTGCCCGGACAGGAACTTGGTCGCCGAATGGAACACGAGGTCGGCGCCGTGCACGAACGGCTGGATCAGCCACGGCGTGGTGAAGGTGGAATCGACGAGCAGCGGCAGCCCGTGCTCGTGTGCGAGCGCCGCAACACGCGGAATGTCGAGCACGTCGAGGCCCGGGTTGCCGAGCGTCTCGCCGAAGAACAGGCGCGTGTTCGGGCGGATCGCCGCGCGCCAGGCGTCGATGTCGCGCGGCGTGACGAACGTCGTCTCGATGCCGAAGCGCGGCAGCGTGTAGTCGAGCAGGTTGTGCGAGCCGCCGTAAAGCGCGCCCGAGGCGACGATGTGCGACCCGGCGCCCATCAGCGTCGCGATGGCGAGGTGCAGCGCCGCCTGCCCGCTGGCGGTGGCGATTGCGCCGACGCCGCCTTCGAGCGCGGCGATCCGCTCCTCCAGCACCGCGTTGGTCGGGTTCGAGATGCGCGAATAGACGTGGCCGGAACGCTCCATGTTGAACAGCGCCGCGGCGGCGTCGCTGTCCGGGAACACGAACGACGCGGACTGGTAGATCGGGGTCGCGCGCGCTCCGGTGGCCGGATCGACGCGTGCGCCGGCGTGAACCGACAGCGTGTCGAAGTGCGTCGACTTGGGCTGCGTCATGGGGGCGCTCGGGAACGACAGTACGGCGATTCTATGCGCTTTGGCCACCGCGGCAAAATCCGACGCGAGCCCCCGCCGCGAGCCCGCGGTGCCGTTCGCGGCGCCGTGCGGTTCTCCTTGCCGGGACGCTCGCCGTGCGGCGCGGTTCGCCGCACGAGGCCGCAACGCGCGTGCCCCGCCGACCTACAATGGCGCGATGCCCGCCCACTCCCGCCGTCATCCCGCCGAACCCGGCCGCCCCCCGGCCGATCCGCGCAAGGGGCGCGGCGCGACGTTCAACCCGGTCAACCGCTTCGCCGAGTTCACGCGCGAGCCGGTCGACGACGGCTGGGCGGCCTCCATGGACGACCTCGCGCCGACCGCTGCTGCGCAACCGTCACCACCGCGGACGACGGTGCGCAGCCAGCAGGCGCGCACGATCATCAGCCGCAACGATTCGCCGGACATCCCGTTCACCCAGTCGATCAACCCCTACCAGGGCTGCGAGCACGGCTGCATCTACTGCTACGCCCGACCCTCGCACGCCTATCTGGATCTCTCGCCGGGCCTGGATTTCGAGACCCGGCTGTTCGCCAAGACCGATGCTGCCGAGCTTCTCCGCCGCGAACTCGCGCGACCGGGCTACCGCTGCCTGCCGATCGCGCTGGGTGCGAACACCGACCCCTACCAGCCGATCGAGCGCGAGTGGCGGATCACGCGGCAGGTGCTCGAGGTGCTTGCCGAATGCGCGCACCCGCTGACGATCACGACCAAGGGCGCGCTGATCGGGCGCGACCTCGACCTGCTTGGCTCGCTCGCGGCGCGCCGGCTGGTCCGCGTCTTCTTCTCGATCGGCACCCTCGACCGCGAGCTCGCGCGCAGGCTCGACCCGCGGGCGCCAGCACCCCAGCGCCGGCTGGAGCTCGTCGCCGCGCTTTCGGCCGCCGGCATCCCGGTCGGCGTCATCGTTGCGCCGGTGATCCCGCAGCTCACCGACCGCGATCTCGAGCGCATCCTGGAGGCGGCGGCGGCGGCCGGGGCGAGCCACGCGGGCTGGACCATGCTGCGGCTGCCGCGCGAGGTCGCACCGCTGTTCCGCGCCTGGCTCGACGCGCACTACCCGCTGCGCGCCGCGCACGTGATGAGCCTCGTGCGCGACGTCCGCGGCGGGCGCGACAACGATCCCCGGTTCGGCGAGCGGATGCGCGGCCAGGGCGAGGTCGCTGCGCTCATCCGCGATCGGTTCGCGCTCGCCAGCCGGCGCCTCGGCCTCGACACCGCCCGCACGCCGGCGCTCGACACCACGCAGTTTCGCCCGCCGCGCCCGCCGCAGGGCGGGCAGCTCGACCTATTCTAAAGCGCGGCTTCCAGCCGCTGCCGCACCGACGCGCCCGGGCCCCTGACCCGGTCACGCCGCCGGGCACGGTCGCCTGCGAAATGCCGCGCGCGCCCTCGGGCCGTTGCCGTCCATGCTCCCGGCCTCCTTGCGCGCCGCAGGTCGGTCAGGGCGCGGGCACCACGACGTAGTGGGTGCCGTTCGCCCCATAGGCCGGCTGGAACCACGTGTTGCCGCTGAGATAGTACGTCGCGCCGTTCTTGTTGATCGACATCGAACCCGGCGGGATCGCGGCATAGCTCATGCCCATCACAAACGCCCCCGACGCCGGGGCGCCGGCCATCGCGGCGCCGGTCGCCACGCCCGCGTTGTACGCCGAGGTGGTCGCCGCCGCCGTGGTCGCGCTGCCGGCCGCCACCCCTGCCGAGTACGCGCTCGACGTCGCCGCAGCGGTGTTGGCCGAGGCGACCGCGGCACCGGCGGCCATGCCGACGACGGCACCCGCTGCCGCCGCACAGCCATAGCAACCGGTTGAGTAATAGGGCACGGCGACCGGCGGGTGATAGACCGGGTACGTCGGATACGCCGGATAGCCCGGCGGGTGATACGCCGTCGCACCCGACGGATACGTGTGGTACGCCCCGCTGCCGTAGGCGCCGTAGGTGCTGCCGCCGTAGGTGTTGGTGTGCTCGGTGCCGCCGCCGTAGGCGTGCGCGGTGCTGCCGCCGTAGGCGTTGGTATGCTCGGTGCCCTCGCCGGCGGTATGGCTGGAACTGCCCCCCCAGGCGTTGGTGTGGCTGGTCGAGCCGTAGCTGTGCGTGGTGCTTCCTCCAGCCCGGTTCGCGCTCGCCCAGCCGAAGGCCTGACCACCCCAGGCCGCGCTCGCCAGCAGGAGCACAGTGCCGATCAATTTGGCATTCATCAGCGGATCTCCTGTCACTTCGCCTTGGCGGCGGGTTGGGTGGGCGCGGCCTTGGGCGCCGGGCCCTTGACGATTGGCTTCGCGCCCTTCGGCGGCGGCGCCGGCGCCGCGAACGGCATGCGCCCCGCGGACTGCGCCTTCGCCGAGGCGAAGGCGTCCGCCGCCACCGGCGAATCGATCTGCCAGTTGGCGAGTTCCATTTCGTGGCGCAGTCCCAGGGGGTCGGCGCGATACATCGCTCGGATCCGCCGCGGCAGCTTGTCGTCGGCGCCGATCCAGATCTGCAGGAAGACGTCGTCGTTGGCCCACGCCACCATGTCGGTCTTCACCCCGCCGACGACGCCCGACGGACCGATATAGAACGCGAGCTTCGCTCCCGTAGTCAGCGCCGCATACGGATCCGCCGCCAGGAGGTCGGTGAACGGATAGAAGATCGCCGCCCTGGTGTACGCGGCCTGCAGCGCCCCGTCGATCGTCGGCGGCGCATCCGCGACCGCGGCGAGGTTTTCCGCGGGGGCGTAGGCGACCATCGTCTTGCCGTCGTAGTAGAACTCCGACGCCGGCCCGTCGCCCGGCATCAGGATCCTGAGCTTGTCCGGCCGCTGCATGGTGACGTCGTAGCGCGAGGTGTAGACGATCGGCGGCCCGAGCTTGCTCGGGTACTCGTAGCCGACGGTCGCCGTGAACGACATCGACTTCGCCGCCGCGAGCCGAGCGCTCGTCGCCTTGAGGAGGTCCATCGCCCGGGGCTCGAGGATCAGCTTGAATTCGGACGCCGGTGCCTTCTTCGCGGGCTTGGCGCTCTTCGCCGCGGCCGGCTTCGCCGTCGCCGTCGCTGGGGACGGTGCCGGCGACTGCGCGCCGGCGACCACCGCGACCGCGAATCCCGCCGCGAATGCCAGTGCGCGTCCGCTGCAACTGCGTGCTCTCATCGCAGACTCCGCGTGACAGAAGCGTTCAGGTGATGCATCAGGGGATCATCCCGCACTCGAACATCTTGTTCATCACCGGGCCGGCGATCTTGTCGAAGAACGCCTGCCGCATCTGCGGATCGCCTTGCAGCAGCCCGGCCACGCGCTGCTCCTCCGGCGACTTGGGCTGGGCCTTTTGCTGCCACAACTGTTCGCAGTTCATGCCCTGATACTTCTGGACCACCTTGTCGGCGACCATGTTCATGACGGGATACTGTGCGAATGCGATGCCCGCGGCGGCAAGAGTGGCTGCGGCTACGACGACGATCTTCTTGCTCATGTTCGACTCCTTGATGGTTTGGTTTGCACTCTTCCCAGCCCCTGTCCGGTGAACCCCCCTGACAGCATGGGTCCGCGAGGCAACTGCGCTCCGCGCCTGGAGGCGGACGCCTTGATGCCACCCTCTACGACCCCGGCATTGTACGTGCCTTCGGCGCGGTCCGGCGCCTCGACGAGGAAGGCACGAGGAGCCCGCGAGATCGGCGCCGGCGTCCGCCGGAGTGACCGCCCGTTCACAGCCCCCGGGCCCAGGCCGGGCGCAGACGCGCGTGCTCCGGCGCGGCGATCGCCTGCCGGACCTCGCGCAGCAGGCGCTCTTTTTCGGCGCCGAGCGTGCCCTTGAGAATCAGCCAGTTCGACGCGTGGTCGCTGCGAAACACCGTGCGGTCGAGCTCGAGCCCTGCGAGGAGGCGCTCCATCTCGACAAAGAGCTCGCGCTGCGACAGCGGCTCCCAGCCGGGGAAACGCGCGCGCAGCCGCTCCTCGCCCAGAGGAAAGCTGACCACCAGCGTCGACAGGAACTCCGGCTGCGTCGCGTTCATGAGCCGCGCCGAGTTCTCCGCGTGCTGCGCCGACAGCGCGCGGCCGCCGAGGCCGTTCAAAATCATCACCGAGCGTCTGATACCCGCTGTGGCGAGCTTGTCGAGCGCCTCGCGCGTCGTGTCGAAGGTCTCGCCCTTGTCGACGGCCGCCAGCACCGCGTCGTCGCCGGACTCGGCGCCGACGTAGGCCAGCGCGAGCCCCGCTGCCGCAAGCGCGTCGATCTCGGCCTGCGGCTTCTTGCGCAGGTTGCGCGGCAGGCAGTAGCTCGCAACGCGCCGCACCGCCGGCAGGTGAGTGCGAATCGCCTCGAGGATGGCGAGGAGCCGGCGGGTGGGGAGCACCAGCGCGTCGCCGTCGGCCAGAAACACGCGGCGGACCGCGTCGCCATAGCGCTCGCCGACGCGGCGGATGCTCTCGAGCACCTCGGCCTCGTCGCGCGCGCGGAACTTCTTCTGCGGCGCCGTGTACATCTCGCAGAAGGTGCAGCGGTTCCACGAGCAGCCGTCGGTCACCGGCAGGATCAGCGACTCCGCCTCGCTGGGCGGCCGGAACACGGGCTCGACGTAGCGGATCGGGATCACGCTGCCGCCTTCGCGCGGAACGCGGGCGGCATCGGGACCGCCTTGCGCACGTCGTAGTCGAAGCACACGATGCCGTGCTTGCCCCGCGCGACTTCGCGCCCGCTCGCCTTGTCGCTGACGCGCCAGGCGAAATCGCAGCCGTACCGGTTGAAGTCCTCCGCCTGCATCTCGATGACCAGGGTCTCCCCGTGCCGCCCCTCGGAACGGTACTGCGCGGCCACGTCGGCGATGACCAACCCGACCCCCTCGATGTCGAGTTCGCTCGCGTAACCCAGCGACGTGAGATAGCGCAGGCGCGCTTCCGACACCAGGGCGAGCAGCTGCGCGTTGTCCAGATGCTGCGTGTAGTTGATGTGGCCGATGCAGACCGGGACTTCGGTGGCGAAGCCGAACGCGTCGGGCAAGTCGATGCGAATCCGCGGCATGGGGGCGTGGAAGTGTCGGCAGGACCGCCATTTTAGACGCACGGGCAGGGAGTATGATCACGGACCGTTGCCCCGACTCCCCGCCGCCGATGAAGCTCGCCATCCTGCCCGTCACCGCCTACCAGCAGAACTGCTCGCTGATCGTCTGCGAGAAGACCCAGCACGCCGCGCTGGTGGACCCCGGCGGCGACGTCGATCACCTCCTCGCCGCGATCGACCGCAGCGGCGCGACGCTCGAGAAGATCCTCGTCACGCACGGCCACATCGACCATTGCGGCGGCGTGGCCGAGATCGCCGAGCGCACCGGCGTGCCGATCGAGGGCCCGCAGCGCGAGGACGCGTTCCTCCTCCAGCAGATGAGCGCACAGGGCAGCGCGTTTGGCGTTCCCGCCGGAAGGCGATTCGAGCCGACCCGATGGCTCGAGGACGGCGACACCGTCACCGTCGGCGAGATCCCGTTCGAGGTGCGGCACTGCCCGGGTCACACGCCGGGCCACGTGGTCTTCGTCAACCGCGCACTGCGCGTCGCCTTCGTCGGCGACGTGCTGTTCCAGGGCTCGATCGGGCGCACCGATTTCCCGCGCGGCGACCTCGACACGCTGCTGAACTCGATCACCACGCGCCTGTGGCCCTACGGCGACGACATGCGGTTCGTCCCCGGCCACGGCCCCCTCTCGACGTTCGGCGACGAGCGTCGCGACAACCCCTTCGTCGGCGACGACGCGATCGGGGGCGTCAGGGGATCCTGAGCGGCGCCCCCCTGCGCCGGACGGGGGCGGCGGGCCCGGCACAGACACCGGCCGGGATCAGGCCGCGGGGGCGCGACCGTCGGCGGCGGGTCCGTTGAGGTCGGCGGCGGGTGCCGCCGACCCCGCCGCCGGGTACGCGGCGGCCGGCGCGATCGCACCGGATTGCCCTTCTGCGGTCGCCGCCAGTTCGACGCGCAGCGGCGCGGCGGCGTGCAGATGCACGTCGCGCTGCGGGAAGGCAATGACGATGCCGCTCTCGGCGAACTGCTTTTCGATCATGAAGCGCAGGTCGCTTGCGACCAGCGCCGCCGAAATACGGGGTCCGAGCTCGACCCAGAAGTGCAGCGCCAGCGTCTGCGCGTTGTCGCCGAAGTCCTCGAACAGCACGTACGGCGTCGGATCGGACAGCACGCGGCCGTGGCGGCGGGCGCAGGCCTCGAGCACGTCCGCCGCCTCCCGCATCCGCGTGCCGTAGGCAACGCCGACCTTGACGATCCGCCGCACGTGGCGATCGGACATCGTCCAGTTGGTGACCTTGTTCTCGAGCAGCGACGAATTGGGAATCATGGTCTCGAGCCCGTCGAAGCTCCTCACCGTCGTCGAGCGCAGATCTATGGTGGTCACCGTGCCGTTGACCCCGTCGACGTCGACGATGTCCCCGATCTGGATCCGCCGTTCGGCGAGCACGATCATTCCGCTGATGAAGTTCTGGATGATCGTCCGCGTGCCGAACCCGACGCCTATCGCCAGCGCCCCGCCCAGGAACGCGAACACGTGCAACGGGATGCGCGCCAAGTTGAGTGTCAGCATCGCCAGCGCCGCCCCGGTCATCGCGAGCACCCAGCGCCTGACCGTGCGCACCCGCGCGGCGTCGTGCCCCTTCGCGACCATGCGCGCGGCCAACGCCCCGGCGAGGCGCGACACCGCGCCGTAGCCGACGAGGAACAGGAGCAAGGCGCCGATGCTCTTGCCGACGGTGACCCCGCGCGAGGTCGCCACCGTCTGCCCGTCGATCACCGCGCTGTCCTCGACGGCGAAGAGCTCGAAGTTCCACACCGCCCGCAGCAACTCGCGCAGCGTCACCCAGCCGTCGGCCAGTCGCTCGCGCCAGTCGCGACCGGTCGCGGCGGCACCGGCGTCGCCGACCCAGCGGGTGAGCTGCCGCGCGGCATCGGCGAGGAAATCGCGCTGCCGGTCGTTCGCCGTCACCAGGCGGCGCAGCGCCGCAACCGCGTCGATGGCGTCCCGCCGCGCGGCTTCGTCGGCGCTCACGGAGCCGAGCTTCGACTCGGCTTCCAGGAGGCGCGCGCGGGCCTGCTGCAGGCTGCTGTCGGCGTAGCGCGCCCAGCGGTCTACCGCGACCGCCGCGTTCTTCAGCATCTCGACCGCGTTGCGGCGAACCAGAACGTTTGGCGAGGCGAGCGACGCGTAGCGGTCGGCCCAGAGCTTCGCGGCCTCCCCGGCGAGCGAAGCAAGGCTCCCGAGGTACTCTTCCTCGACGCGCAGGACTTCGAGCCAGAGGTCGGCGCGCTCGATCCTCGCCCCGACGGCGGCGAGTTCGGCCACCGGCGGCGGCGTCACGGCCGACAACCGCTCGCGGGTACGCAGGTCGTCGTTGCGTCGGCGAAGCCACTCCTCGATCTCCTTGCGTGCCGCCGCCTGCTGGCGCGATAGCTCCGCCGCCCTGGCTGCGACCTCCCGCTGCGCTGCCTTGAGATCGTCTTCGGTGAACTGCTCGTGGGCGCGGACCGCGGCGAGCTGCCGCTCGACGAGATCGAGCTCGGTCTGGCTCGCGTCGACGTTGGCGACCTGCAGGTCGCCGGCCATGCGCGCGAGCGCCGCCCGCACGGAAGCGGCCTTGAGCTCGGCGGCCGCGAGCTCGCGGCGCCAGCGCGCGGCTTCCTTGCCGTCCGGTGCGGCGGTCTCGAACGCCTCGTCGGCGCGCCGCTTCGCCTCCTCGGCCCGCACCACATCATCCTGCAGCCGCTGCGCTTCCGGCTTCAGGTGATTGAGCGCCGCCTGCTGCCCCACGAGACGCACGCGAACCGAATCCGCCGCGTCGCGCAACGCGTCGACCTTGCGGATCGAGTACGGCGGCGACTCGGCGAACCCTTTCCAATTGCGCGCCGCCTCGCGCGCCGCATCGAGCTGAGCGCGCGCCTTCTGCAGCTGCGCGAGGGCGCGCAGCTGCCCTTCGGTCCCGTAGACGATGATGTCGAGCGCGTCGCGCTGCCGCGCGACCTCGGCCGCACCGATGCCCTCCGGCGGCGGCGCGACCGCGTCGCGGGCCGCCCGCGCATCGGCGAGCTGCCGCTCGATCCGCGCCCGCGCGGCCTCCGCCTCCGACGCGCCCGTCGACGCCGCGGCCTGCGGTGCCGGCTCGCCGACGGGCGTCGTGGCCTTGGGCGGCGCCGTGCCGGGCAGGATCCCCGCCGGCAAGCCAGGAACCTGCGCTGCAGCCGCAAAGGCCCCGAGGCAGGCGAGAAACGCCAGCAGGCGTCGCGCTGTCACGGCTGCCCTCTGCGTCGCCGGTTCGCCGTCGGGCCGGATCAGTGGCTCGGCCGGGCGACGCCGGCGCCCGACTGGCCGACGAGGAAGTCGAGGTCGACGCCCTTGTCGGCCTGCATCACCGTGTCGCAATAGAGCTTCACCCAGCCGCGCTCGGCGTGCGGCGGCGGCGGCTTCCACGCCGCGCGGCGGCGGGCGAGCTCCCGGTCGTCGACATGCAGGTGGATCCGCCGCTTGGCGACGTCGAGCTCGATCAGGTCGCCGTTCTCGACCAGGGCCAGCGGCCCGCCGGCCGCGGCCTCCGGCGCCGTGTGCAGCACGACCGTGCCGTAGGCGGTGCCCGACATCCGCGCGTCGGAGACGCGCACCATGTCGGTGACGCCCGCTTTGAGGATCTTCGCCGGCAGCGCGAAGTTGCCGACCTCAGGGAAGCCGGGATAGCCCCTGGGCCCGCAGTTCTTGAGGACCAGCACGTCGGCCGGCGTCACGTCGAGCTTCGGATCGTCGATCCGCGCGTGCAGGTCGTCGATGTCCTCGAACACCACCGCCCGGCCCTTGTGCTGCATGAGCTTCGGCGTCGCGGCCGAGGGCTTCAGCACCGCGCCGTCGGGAGCGAGGTTGCCGCGCAGCACCGCGATGCCGCCCTGCGGCTTGAACGGCCTGGCGAGCGGCGTGATCACCGCCTCGTTGTAGTTGACCGCGTCCTTGACGTTCTGCCAGATCGTCTTGCCGTTGACGGTCAGCGCCCGCTTGTGGAGCACGCCCGCGATCTCGCGGAGGACCACCGGCAGCCCGCCCGCGTAGTAGAAGTCTTCCATCAGGTACTTCCCCGACGGCATCAGGTTGAGAAGGCAGGGCATGTCGCGGCCCAGGCGATCCCAGTCGTCGAGGGTGAGCTTGACGCCGATGCGTCCGGCGACCGCGAGCAGGTGGACCACCGCGTTGGTCGAGCCGCCGATCGCGCCGTTGGCCATGATCGCATTCTCGAACGCCTTCCTGGTCAGAATCCTCGACATCCGCAGGTCCTCGGCGACCATCGCGACGATCCGGCGGCCGGTGAGGCGCGCGATCACCTTGCGCCGCGAGTCGACGGCGGGGATCGCCGCGTTGGTCGGCAGCGCCATCCCGAGCGCCTCGACCATCGACGCCATCGTCGACGCGGTGCCCATCGTCATGCAATGGCCGGCCGAGCGGGCGTTGCAGGCCTCGGCCTCGGGCAGGTCGGACATCTTCATCGCGCCGACCTTGAGCGCCTCGGTGAACTTCCAGACGTGCGTGCCCGAGCCGATGTCCTCGCCGCGGTACTTGCCGTTCAGCATCGGCCCGCCGGAGAGCCCGATCGTCGGCAGGTCGCACGACGCCGCGCCCATCAAGAGCGCCGGCGTGGTCTTGTCGCAGCCCATCAGCAGCACGACGCCGTCGAAGGGATTGGCGCGAATCGACTCCTCGACGTCCATCGCCGCCTGGTTGCGGAAGAGCATCGTCGTCGGCCGCATCACCGTCTCGCCGAGGCTCATCACCGGAAACTCGAGCGGGAGGCCGCCCGCCTCGAGCACGCCGGCCTTGACGTGCTCGGCCAGCTCGCGGAAATGCGCGTTGCAGGGCGTGACCTCCGACCAGGTGTTGCAGATGCCGATCACCGGGCGACCGTCGAAGAGGTCGTGCGGCAAGCCCTGGCTCTTCATCCACGACCGGTGGACGAACGCGTCGCGGTCGTTGCGGCCGAACCATTCGGCGGAGCGGAGCTTGCGCGTGGGGAGTCTCTTGCTCATGGCGGGGGGCTCGTCGGTGCAGGTCGTGGTCTTGGCAGATGCGCGCATGACGGCGGCGGGAAGCGGGCCGCAGCGCCTCACATCACGGCGCCTAGCTGCCAGGGAACGAACTCGTTCTGGCCGTAGCCGTGGCGCTCGCTCTTGGTCCGGGTGCCGGACGCCGTCTCCAGCATCAACGCGAACAGCCGCTCGCCCGTGGCGTGGACCGTCGCGGCACCGTCGGCGATGTCGCCGCAGTTGAGATCGATGTCCTCCTCCTGCCGCGTCCACAGCGCCGTGTTGGTCGCGAGCTTGAGCGAGGGCGAGGGCGCGCAGCCATAGGCGGAGCCGCGGCCGGTGGTGAACACGATCATGTTGGCGCCGCCGGCGACCTGCCCGGTCGCCGACACGGGGTCGTAGCCCGGCGTGTCCATGTAGACGAAACCGCGCGCCGTCACCGTCTGCGCATACTCGTAGACGTCGACCAGGTTGGTCGTGCCGCCCTTGGCGACGGCGCCCAGCGACTTCTCCAGGATCGTGGTGAGTCCGCCCGCCTTGTTGCCCGGCGAGGGGTTGTTGTTCATCTCGCCGCGGTTGCGCGCCGTGTAGTCCTCCCACCACTTGATCCGCGCGACCAGCTTCTCGCCCACTTCGCGCGACACGGCGCGGCGCGTGAGCAGGTGCTCGGCGCCGTAGATTTCCGGCGTCTCGGACAGGATCGCGGTGCCGCCGTGGCGTACCAGGAGGTCGACCGCGGCGCCGAGCGCCGGGTTCGCGGTGATGCCCGAGTAGCCGTCGGACCCGCCACACTGGAGCCCGACGACGAGGTTCGACGCAGGCACGGGCTCGCGCGCAACGTCGTTGGCGTGCGGCAGCATCTCGCGAAGCATCGCCACGCCGCGCTCGACGGTCTTGCGCGTGCCGCCGCTGTCCTGGATGTTGAACGTGCGCAGGAGTGGCCCTTCGGCCAGGTTCTCGGCGCCCAGCAGCGCGCCCACCTGGTTGGCCTCGCAGCCCAGGCCGACGACGAGCACGCCGGCGAAGTTCGGGTGCCGCGCGTAGCCCGCCAGCGTGCGCCGCAACAGGCGCAGGCCCTCGCCGTGGGTGTCCATCCCGCAGCCGCTGCCGTGGGTCAGCGCGACCACGCCGTCGACGCTCGGGAAGGCGCGCAGCGCGTCGGCGTCGAACGCCGCCGCGATGGCGCGCGCGACGGTGGCCGAGCAGTTCACCGTCGACAGGATGCCGAGGTAATTGCGCGTGGCGACCTTGCCGGCGTTCGGCCCGTCGCGACGCGCGATGCCCATGAACGATGCCGGCGTGCCCGCGTACTCGGTCGGCTTCGCGTCGGCGCCGAACGCGTAGTCGCGTTCGAAGCTCCGCATCTCGAGATTGTTGAGGTGGACGTGGTCGCCCGGGGCGATGTCGCGGCTCGCGAAGCCGATGATCTGGTTGTAACGGCGCACGGGCTCGCCCGCGCGCACGGGCCTGACGGCGACCTTGTGCCCCGGCGGCACGAGGCCGGCGACCTTGACGTTCTCGGCGACGAGCAGGGTGCCGCCGACGAGCTGCTGGCGGGCGATGACGACGTCGTCGTTGGGGTGCAGGCGAATGACGAGCGAAGCAGGGGTGAGCATCTTGACTCCGGCGAATCGGTGGACGGCGCGGGCTCAGGCGCCGATGCGGGCCCGGGCGGCGGCGCGGATCGGCGGCACGGTGGCAGCGTCACTTCCAGATGTAGAGTAGCGAGCCGATGCACATCGCGATGGCGATGGGCACGCCGCTCAACATTCGTAGCGGCCGTTGGTTCGCTTCTTGATCTCGTCGCCGGCCCACACCGACCACTTGTGATAGGCCTCGCTGGGCTCGTAGACGTGCGCCCACTTGAGCTTGGTCTGCGCGGCCGCGGGGCCGGCGACGAGCGGCGCAAAGACCGCCATGGCGGGGGCGAAAAGAACGAGTTCGCTGAACGTGCGTATGATGCCTCCTCGTGGTGATCGAGTCAGGCGAAGACGACCTGGATCTTGGTGCTGCGGTTCTTGTCCTTGGCGAGCGCGAACGCCTGGACGGCGTCGCGCAACGGGAACTGGCCGGTCAAGAGCGGTCGCACGTCGACGCGCCGCGACTGCAGGTATTGGACCGCCCAGTCGAACTCGATGCCCCAGCGGAACGCCGGGCAGAAGTCGAGCTCCTTGACCATCAGCTCGTTGAGCACGAACGGCAGCGGCTCGTGCGGCAGCGTGCCGACCTGCACGATGAACGCGCCGCGCCGGACGGCGGCCACGCAGGTCTTCAGCGCCGCGAAGCTGCCGGAGACCTCGAACGCCGCGTCGAATTTCGGCTCGGCGAGCGCCGCCGCGTCGCGTTCGGCGAAGAGAGCGACGTCGGCGCCGACCTCGAGCGCCTTGGCGAGCGGGCGGTCGAGGACGTCGCTGACCGTCACCTTGGCGGCGCCGGCGAGCCGCGCGGCCATCACCATCAGGCAGCCGATGGTGCCGGCGCCGGTGACGAGCACCGACTTCCCCAACAACGACTTGCCGCGGTTGAGCGCGTGCAGCGCGACGGCCAGCGGCTCGGCGAACGCGAGTTCGCCGAGCGAGACCTCGCCGGTCGCCGGGTAGATCTGCCGCTCGCCCATCACGAAGTACTCCTGGAACATCCCCTGGACGTGCGGGAAGAGGCTCGCGCTGCCGAGGAAACGCATGCTCGTGCACAGGTGCTCGCGGCCCTGCCGGCAGTACTCGCACTTCCCGCAGGCGTGCGACGGGCTGATCGCCGCCCGGTCGCCGACCTTGACCCGCGTGACGCCCGGGCCGACCGCGGTGATCACGCCGGACGCCTCGTGCCCGGGGATCAGCGGCTCGCGGACGACGAACGAGCCGTTGCGGCCCTCGAAGTAGTAGTGGAGGTCGGAGCCGCAGATGCCGCCGGCGCCAAGCTGGACGAGCACCTCGCCCGGGCCGGGCTCGGGTGTGGGGGCCGGCTCGATCCGCAGATCGTCCTTGGCGTGAATCCTGCAAGCGAGCATCGTGACTCCTCCTTGCGCATCGATCGCGGCCGGCGACGACGACGTCGCAGCCGCAGCGGGCGCGGCCGGCGCGCCGTTCCTACTTGCGGGCGTCCCAGCTGGTGCTGAATCGTTTGGTGGCGAGGTTCAGATGACGCTGCATCGCGCTGCGGGCCGCCTCCGGTTCGCGCGCCGCGATCGCCTCGAGGATCGCCGCGTGCTCCGCGATCGCCGCGCTCCAGAGCGCGGGGGAATCGTAGTGCTCCTCGAGCCGCTGGTAAAGCGGACCGGTGCGCTCCTCCCACAGCAGCTTCACGACCGCGACGAGCGCGCCGTTGCCGGTCGCCTCGGCGATCCGCAGGTGGAACAGCCGGTCTGCCGAAAGCGGCCGCCGCGAACCCTGCATTTCCCCCCGCATCTTTTCGAGCGCCGCCTCGATCGCCCGGACCTGGGCCTTCTTCGCGGCCTTTGCGGCGAGCGCCGCGCACTCGCTCTCGATCACCTGGCGCGCGCGCAGGAGCTCGAACGGGCCCGACTCGGCCTCGACCGGCTTCGTCGTCTGCGCGGCCGTCGTGCCCGGCCCCGCCGCGGGTTCCAAGGCGTAGATGCCGGAGCCGATCCGGACTTCGACCAGGCCCTCGACCTCGAGCGCGATCAGCGCTTCGCGCACCGAGGGACGCGACACGCCCAGCTGCTTGGCGAGATCCCGCTCGGACGGCAGCCGCGAGCCCGCGGGAAACTCGCCGGAGCGGATCAGCGCGCGGATCTGGTCGGCGATCTGGCGGTAGAGCCGGCGCGGCTCGATACTCTGGAAGGGCATGGTCCGCAGGGCTGGGATCGCGTTCGGCGCAAGGCGCGCCTGCCGCCGCGGCACGCCTTCGCGACGGCCGGCGTCGGCGCGGCGGGCGCGCGCGCAAGGCTGACCGGGCAAGGCTAATCCGCAGTCGGCGATTGGTCAAGTGGCATTACCAGTTCGACGGCGCATGCCGTAGAATCCAGCGGTTCGCCACCCACCGCCACCGCCTCGAGGGAACCGGGCCGCGGCGTGGCGCCCGCACGCGCAGCAGGGGGATGGACATGACGGGAAGGCTTGCGGGGAAGGTGGCGCTGGTCACGCCGGCGGGATCTCGATCTGAACTCGCTTCCTCATCCAACGGAGAAACCATGAAACTCGTTCGCTACGGCCCTGCCGGCAAGGAGAAACCAGGACTGGTCGACGCCGAAGGCAGGCTGCGGGACCTGTCGCGCAAGGTCCGCGACATCGACCCCGAGACGCTCGCACCGGCGAAGCTTAAGGAACTCGCGAAGCTCGACGTCAAGCGCCTGCCGCTGGTCAAGGGCCGGCCACGGCTGGGCGCCTGCGTCACCGGCGTGCCGAAGTTCCTCGCCATCGGGCTCAACTACGCCGACCACGCGGCCGAGTCCGGCATGGCGATTCCCGAGCACCCGATCGTCTTCTGCAAGTCGACGACCTGCATCAGCGGCCCGAACGACAATGTGATGATTCCGAAGGACTCGACGCAAACCGACTGGGAGGTCGAGCTCGGCGTGGTCATCGGCCGCACCGCACGCTACGTCGCCGAGAAGGACGTGCTGAAGCACGTCGCCGGCTACTGCCTGGTCAACGACCTGTCCGAACGGGAGTTCCAGTTGAAGCGCGGCGGCGCGCAATGGACCAAGGGCAAGGGCTGCGACACCTTCGGGCCCCTGGGACCGTGGCTCGTCACCACCGACGAGATCAGGGACCCGCAAAACCTCGACCTGTGGCTGGACGTCAACGGGGTGCGCAAACAGACCGGCAACACCAAGACGATGATCTTCGGCGTCGCGCAGCTCGTTGCCGACCTGTCGCGCTACCTGACGCTCGTGCCGGGCGACGTGATCACCACCGGCACGCCACCCGGCGTCGGCATGGGGATGAAGCCGACGCCGCAGTACCTGCAGCCCGGCGACGTCATGACGCTGGGCATCGACGGGCTGGGCGTGCAGAAGCAGAAGGTCGTCGCCTGGAAGGCCCGGCGGGGCTGACGCACCGCACGGGGCCCGCGGCCGGGCTGCGGCTTCTCCCGTTGCCGGGGTTCAGCGCAACAGCCCGCGGTGCGCGAGGTGGCGCATCAACGCCGCCGTGCCGAACGTCCACGGGGCGACGACGTCGCAGTGCTGCACGCGGTTGACGAGCGCCCCCAGGCGCGGCGTCGACACGGTGACGATGTCGCCGACGACGTGGGTGAAGCCCTTGCCCGCGGCGTGCCGGTCCTTGGTCGGCGCGAACATGGTGCCGAGAAAGAGCATCAGCCCGTCCGGGTATTGGTGAGTTGCGCCGATCGCCTGCGCAACGAGGTCGAGCGGATCGCGGCTGATGCGCGCCATCGAGCTCGCGCCTTCCAGCACGAACCCGTCGGGGCCGTCGACGCGCATCGCGAGCTCGCAGCCGCGCACGTCGTCGATTCCGAAGTGCTCGTCGAACAGACGGATGAACGGGCCGATCGCGCACGAGGCGTTGTTGTCCTTGGCCTTGCCCAGCAGCAGCGCGCTGCGACCTTCGAAGTCGCGCAAATTGACGTCGTTGCCGAGCGTCGCGCCGACGGCCGCGCCGCGGCTGCTGACCGCCAGCACGATCTCGGGCTCGGGGTTGTTCCATTCCGACTTGGGATGGATGCCGACGTCGGCCCCGATGCCGACCGCCGACATCGGCTGCGCCTTGGTGAAGATCTCCGCGTCCGGCCCGATGCCGACCTCGAGATACTGCGACCAGGCGCCCTGTTCGAGCAACGCCTCCTTGAGTCGAGCCGCTTCGGGCGAGCCCGGACGGATCTGGGCGAGGTTGTCGCCGACCACCGCGACGATCGACTTGCGTACGGCGTGCGCCCGCGCGGCGTCGCCGCGCGCCTGCTCCTCGATGACACGCTCCAGCGTGCTGGCGACGAACGTGACGCCCGCCGCCTTGATCGCCTGCAGGTCGCAGGGCGCGATCAGCCACGCGTCCGGCGGGTCTCGGTCGTGCTCGGACGCCGCGCGCAGCACGTCGACCAGCGGCGCGACGCGCGGCAGGTCTCGGGCGGCGCGGATCGCGGCGACCGGATCGTCGTACTCGAGAAGGTCGCGCGCCGTCGGCGCGATGCACGACAGGTCGACCACCGCGTCGTCGCGGACCGCGACCAGCACGGGGCCGCCGTGGCGCTGCGACCACACCCGGCCGAGGAGCGTCGCGCGCGCATGGTCGGTGGGCAGACAGGCGGCGGGAGACAGGCGAAGCTTCATGGCGTGGCGCAACGTCCGGCACGGCGGACCGCGGCCCGGTTTCGCCGTCATTATAGGAGCGTCGAGCGCGCCGCCCTGCGCGACGTCCGCCGACGATTTGCTGCATACTTGCGCCTTGGTCGCGCCAGCGGCGCGCGGCGCAAGACCGGAGCCCCCGATGAGCATGGCGCTGGTTGCCCCCATCGAACACGAGGACGCGGCCCCCGAAATGCGCGCCGTCCGCGACGACAACCACGTGCCCTTCGCACGCTGACGACGCCGGCTCCGCCCGCACGCCCACCGTGGTCCGGCCCTCCCCCCTGCACGACCTGCTGTTTCCGGAGATCGAGCCGGAATCGATCGGCCGGCTCGCCGTCGACCAGTGCCACGCCCTGTACTGGGAGTCCTGCGGGAACCCGTACGGCGTGCCCGTGGTGTTCCTGCACGGCGGCCCCGGCGGCGGATGCCTGCCGGTGCACCGGCGGTTCTTCGACCCCGAGTTCTGGCGCATCGTCCTGTTCGACCAGCGCGGCGCCGGGCGTTCGAGCCCCTACGCCGAACTCGCCGACAACACGACCTGGCACCTCGTCTCGGACATGGAACGGCTGCGCGCCCACCTCGGCATTTCGCGCTGGCTGCTGTTCGGCGGCTCGTGGGGCTCGACGCTGGCGCTCGCGTACGCGCAGGCGTATCCGGAGCGCTGCCTCGGCCTGGTGCTGCGCGGCGTCTTCCTCGCCCGGCCGGCCGAGATCGACTGGTTCATGGAAGGCATGCGGGTCTTCTTTCCCGAAGCCTGGCGCGCGTTCGCCGAGTTCCTGCCCGAGCAGGACCGGGTGGACCTCCTCGGCAGCTATTACCGGCGCCTCACCGACCCGGACCCGGCTGTCCACCTGCCTGCGGCCACGGCGTGGGACCGCTACGAGGGCGCCTGCGTGACGCTGTTGCCGGAAACCGGCCCGCTGCGGGCGGACGACAATCCGCTCGCCTCGCTCGCCATCGCCCGCATCGAGGCGCACTACTTCGTCCACCGCGCCTTTCTCGGGAACAACGAGCTGCTCCAGCAGGTCGACCGCGTGCGCCACCTGCCCTGCACCGTGGTACAGGGACGTTACGACGTGATCTGCCCGCCGATCACCGCCGACGAACTCACGCGCGCCTGGCCGGGCTCGGAGTACGTCGTCGTCCCCGACGCCGGCCATTCGATCCGCGAGCCGGGCATCACGCGGGAGCTCGTTGCGGCGGTCGAGCGGATGCGCGCGCGCCTGGCCGGGGGCGACGCCGCGCCAGACCGGCGCTGACGGCGCGAGGGGCGCGGATGCGAACCGTGGCGAACGGTGACTCGAACCGGGCCTGGATCGAACGCAGCCGCCGGGCCGTATGGCATCCGTGCACCCAGATGAAGGTGCACGAGACCCTGCCGATCGTGCCCCTTGCGCGCGGCGTGGGCGCGTGGCTGTTCGACTTCGACGGGCGGCGCTACCTCGATGGGATCAGCTCGTGGTGGGTGAACCTGTTCGGTCACGCGCATCCCCGGATCAACGCCGCGCTGACCGACCAGCTGGCGACCCTCGAGCACGCCATGCTCGCGGGCTTCACGCATCGGCCCGTCGTCGAACTGTCCGAGCGCCTTGCCGCACTGGCGCCTCCGGGACTCGGGCACGCGTTCTACGGCTCCGACGGCGCCTCCGCCACCGAGATCGCGCTGAAGATGGCGTTTCACTACTGGCACAACCGGGGTCGCCCGGACAAACGGCAGTTCGTGAGCCTCCGGGGCAGCTACCATGGCGAGACGCTGGGCGCGCTGGCGGTGACCGACGTCGCGCTCTTCCGCGACACCTACGCGCCGCTGCTCCACCGCCACGCGCTGGTCCCCACCCCCGATCCGCGGCAGGCGCGCCCGGGCGAATCCGCGCGCGAGCTCGCCGAGCGCAGCGCGGCAATGCTCGAGGCGCACCTCGCCGCACACCACGCGACGACGGCGGCGCTCATCCTCGAGCCGCTGGTCCAGGGCGCGTCGGGAATGGTGATGTACGACGCGCACTACCTCGCCCGGGCACGCGAGATCTGCACGCGCCACGACGTGCTGTTGATCGCCGACGAGATCATGACCGGGTTCGGCCGGACCGGGACCCTCTTCGCGTGGGAACAGGCGCACGCGAGCGCCCCCGACCTGGTCTGCCTTTCCAAGGGCATCACCGGCGGCTATCTGCCGCTGTCCGCCGTGCTGTGCACGGACGCGGTGTTCGACGCGTTCTACGACGACGACACGACCCGTGGCTTCCTGCACTCCCACTCCTACACCGGCAACGCGCTCGCCTGCCGCGCGGCGCTCGCGGTGCTGGACATCTTCCGCGACGACGACGTCCTCGCGAGGAACGCAGCCACCGCGACACGCTGGCAGGTACTCGCACAGCCCCTCGCGACGCATCGCGCGGTGCAGCACTTCCGGCAGCGGGGAATGATCATCGCCTTCGACGTCGCCACGCCGCGCCCGGATTTCGCACGCTGGTTCTTCGCCGAAGCCCTCGCCCGCGAGCTGCTGCTGCGACCGATCGGGCGCACCGTCTACTTCATGCCACCCTACGTCGTCAGCGACGCCGAGTTCGCGCTGCTCGTGACGCGGGTTGCCGATATCCTGGACCGGGCGTGAAGCGCCACCGCGGGCGCCCCCTGGAGGAACCCCGCGGCGCGGGGCGCCGGGATGCTCCCCGTGCCGCGCCGGCACGGCAGCGCCGCGCTTGCGGCGCGATCCTGCCTGTGGCTGCTCTGCCTGGCCGCGGGGGTGGCGTCACCGGCCGAGGCCACGCTGCCTCGCCCGGTGCTGCAGGCCTTCGACGCGGCGCAGGTGCCGCTCGCCAGCGTCGGCGTCGTCGTGCAGGACGTCGACACGGCGCGGCCGCTGCTCGCGCACCAGCCCGACCTGCCGCTCAACCCCGCGTCGGTGATGAAGCTCGTGACGAGCTTCGCGGCACTCGACCTGCTCGGGGCCGACTACCGCTGGCGGACCGAGGCCTATCTCGATGGCCCGCTCGAAGGTGGCTTGCTGCGCGGGAACCTGGTGCTGAAGGGCTACGGCGACCCGAAGATTACCGTCGAGCAGTGGCGAAGCCTCATGCGGCAACTGCGCGAGCGCGGTCTCGATGCGATCGACGGCGACCTCGTGCTCGACCGGACGCACTTTGCGCTGGGCACGCACGACCCGGCCGTGTTCGATGGCGAACCGCTCAAGCCTTACAACGTCGGTCCGGACGCATTGCTCGTCAACTTCAAGGCGGTGAAGTTCCGGTTCGTGCCCAGCGCCGCGGGGGACGCGATCGAACTCGAAGTCGAACCGCCGTTGGCGAGGATCAGCGTCGGCGCCACGCCCGCGCCGGCGGCAGGCCACTGCGGGGACTGGAGAACTGCCGTCGGCGCGAGCTTTGCGAACGGCGGCGCTTCGGCCGAGGCGAGCTTCGCCGGCAGCTTCCCGCTCGCCTGCGGCGATCGCGAGTGGTGGGTGGCCCTGCTCGACCACCCGAACTACGTGCACGGCATGTTCGAGACCTACTTTCGCGAAGCCGGCGGCCGGTTCGCCGGCCGCTGGCGCAACGGCCGCGCGCCGGCGGGCGAAAGGCCCTTCGCCGTGCTGGATTCCGCGCCGTTGTACGACGTGATCCGCGACGTCAACAAGCTGTCGAACAACGTGATGGCGCGTCAGGTCTTCCTGACGCTGGCGACCGCCCGGGCCGCGCCGCCGGCCACGCCGGCGAAGGCGGCCGACGCGCTGCAGGCGTGGCTCGCGCACCGCAAGCTGCGAATGCCGGAGCTGCGCATCGACAACGGTTCGGGGCTGTCGCGGCAGGAGCGGGTCAGCGCGGGCAGCCTCGCCCGGCTGCTGCGCGACGCCAGTGCGAGCGGGGTCCGCGACGAGTTCGCGAGCTCGCTCGCCGTCGCCGCCACCGACGGTACGTTGCAGCGCCGCTTCCAGCACGGCAGCGTCGCGGGCCACGGGTTGCTCAAGACCGGCACGCTCGAGGGCGTGCGCGCGATCGCCGGTTACGTGATCGACGCGAGCGCGCGCCGATGGGTGGTCGTGGCGCTGGTCAATCACCCCAACGCCGCGCGCGCGCAGGCGGCCATCGACACCCTCGTGCAGTGGGTCTACACCAGCGCCGCACACGGGTCTGCCGCGGCACGGCGCTGAGCGGCCGGCACCTCGCGTCGTTCCGCTTTCCCGCCGTCCGCGCCCGTGCGTCACATGCCGGGAATCGGCTGGCTGTCCTTGAACCGCAGGTAGCCGCGAACCACGCGGTAGATGACCCACAGCGAGGTCAATCCCCAGATGCCCCACGCGAGCAGCGGCCCCAGCAGAAAGACGATGAACAGCAGCACGAAGACGACGCCGCCGACGACGCCCCACAGCGTCGAATACCAGAACGTGCGGATGAGCCAGCGCAGATGCGAGGCAACCCACGTGCCCTGCGCCTCGTCGCGTTTCACGTAGGCCACGATGACGCCGATGATGCCCAGGAGCCCGACCAGCGGCGCCGCGACAACGACCCCCCCGGCCGAGACCAATGCAGTGATCGCGCCCAGGCCGATGAGGAGATAGGCCAGCAGCGCCCCGGATACCGGGGGCTCCCCCGCCACGATCACCTGGGGTACGGGATGGTCCGCCATGGCTGCGCGCTCCTTTCTGCGACGAAGCGGCCGGGCTGGCCGCGAGCTGTAATATGAGGCCGGCGTGCGCGCGATTCAATCGGCGTCCCCGCCGCTCGTCGCCGGGTGGCGCCGCGCAACCCGGTGCGTTTCGACGAACCGAGGGGCTATAATCTCCCGGTGCGGTCCCTCCGGGCACCGCACCCCGCCTCATCCCATTGAAGGAGTCCCGCCATGTCCGCCTCTGCCGAACGCACCCGCGAAAAGGTCGTCGAGGAGTTCTCGAATGTCCTCTCCGAGGCCGAAGAAATGCTGAAGTCGGCCGCCAGCGAAACCGGCGAGAAAGCCCGCAACCTGCGGGATCAGGTCGAGTCCAAGCTTCTTCACGCGAAGCTGCGTCTGCAGGAACTCGAAGGCCACGCGATCGACCGCGCCAAGACGGCCGCGCGCGCGACCGACAACTACGTCCACGATCATCCCTGGCAGGCGATCGGCGTTGCCGCGGCGATCGGCTTCATCGCCGGATTGCTGATGAACCGCCGTTGACCGGCCTTCGTTCGTGAATGCCGAAGCGCCCGCCGGCGGGCGCGAGCCCGGCCTGCGCGGGGCCCTGGCCCGACTCGGGGAATCCGCGTTCGCGCTCCTGCGCACGCGCGTGGAACTCGCCGCGGTCGAGTTCTCCGAAAGCCGCGACCGCGCGCGCGACCGTCTGGTCCTGGCGGCGATCGCCGGAGTCGCGTTCGCACTCGCTTGGGCGGGGCTCTGCGCGCTCGTCGTCGTGGTGTTCTGGGAGTCGAACCGGATCGGCGCGCTCGCCGGCATCGTGGTCTTCCACGTCGTCGTCGCCGCGCTTGCGCTGTGGCGTCTGCGCGCGGACCGCGCGGCCGGACCGGCCCCGTTCGCCCAGACGCTGGCGGAGCTCGAGCGCGACAGGCAGTGGCTGGCCGAGCATTTTCGGAGTGAGCGTTGAACGCCGCCCAGCGCATCGCGGTCGCCGAGCGCAAGGCTTTGCTGGCGACACGCGCGGAGCTCGACCGAATGCGTTTGACCGCCGCCGCGCGCGACGTGGCGGCGATCGTTTCTCCACGCCGCGACGAGGCCTCGGCCATGCGGGGGCGCGGCGCCGCCGCGCTGCTGGTCGGCGTCGCAGCGCCGGTCCTCGGACTGCCCCGCCTCAAGCGCTGGCTGCGCACGGCCACGCTGGTGCTTACCGCCTACCGCATCCTGCGCCACTGGCAGCGCTGAACGACGGCGCTCCCTGGAAGCAGCCGCCGGACAGGACCGCCTGTCCGGAAGGCGCCGATGCTCGACCACCGTACCGTGCTGGAGATCCGGGCCGGGCCGCGTGCGCAGGCACACGTGCGCGATCGCGGTCTCGCGCCCGCGGACGTCGTGTGCCTGCCGGCGGCCGCGGGAGGGCCGAAGGGCCTGGGCTTGCTGCCGCTCGACGAACTGCTGCACGTCGAGTGGCTGGCCCGTGCACCCCGCGTTCATCTGGTCGGCGCTTCGATCGGTGCCTGGCGGGCGGCTGCACTCGCCGGACCCGATCCGCCGGCCGCGCTGCGCCGCCTGCGGCATGCGTACGTGCGCGACCAGAGCTATCCGGCGCGGCCATCGCCGGCGCAGGTCAGCGCGACGATTCGGGGCGTGGTGCGCCAGGTGCTCGACGGGCATCCGCTTGTCGTGCGGCCCGGCGTGGGGCTGGACGTGCTGACCGCGCGCGCGCGCGGGGGCCCTCGGTCAGCACGAGCCGAGGCGGGCCTTCGCCCGTGCCGCGTTCGCCAACGCAGTGTCGCGCAGCCGCCTTGCGGCGCACCTGGAACGGGTGTCGTTCCACGCCGGCAACCGGTCGGCGCTCGCGCAACCGTTCGACGCCTTCGGCTGGAACCGCGTCCCGCTCGGGGCGGACAATGCCGAGGACGCGCTGCTCGCCTCCGGCTCGATACCGCTCATCTGCGCGCCGGTCGTTGACATCGCCCGCGCGCCGCCGGGCGCGTACTGGGACGGCGGCCTGATCGACTACCACCTGCTGCTGCCCTACGCGCGCCTGCCCGGCATCGTGCTCTACCCGCACTTCGCCCCGCACGTGACCCCCGGGTGGCTCGACCAGCACCTTCCCTGGCGCCGGGCGCCCCGCGCGCATCCGTGGTTGGACAACGTCCTGGTGATCGCGCCCGCAGCGTCGTTCGTCGCGACGCTGCCGAACGGACGGCTGCCCGAACGGAACGACTTCTATCGTTACGGGACCGACCACGCGCGTCGCATCCGCGACTGGGAGCGGGCCATCGGCGAGTGCGGGCGTTTCGCGGACGCGGCGATGCGGTGGCTTGCGAACCCCACGCCCGAGCACGTCGGCCCGTTGTAACGCGGATCGCACGGCCACGGGGCCGCTGCCGTCACGCCTCCAGGAACGGGCGCACCAGCGCGTGCACGTTCACGCGCGCGCCGATGCGCGCGAGGATGAAGAAGCCGCCGACGAGCTTGCGATGCAGAAAGATCGTCTCCGGCGGTGGCGGCCTGAGCAAACCCTTGCGCACGGCGAGATCGAAACCGAGCGAGCGCGCGCGCGACGGCAGATCGGAGCGGGGGAAATCGTAGACACCGCGGTGCCGGATCGGCTCGCACACCAGCATGATCACGTCGACGACCGCCTCGGCTGCCGCGGCGGACGCCTCCGCGGGAAGGTACCCGATCTCGAGCGCCCGGCGGCGCACTGCGTGGCGGTCGTTGTCGAGGATCGCGCGGCAGATGAGCCGGTACTTCTCGACGAAGTCCGCGCCGAACTCGCGCGTCGAGCCGAAGTCGAGCAGCACCATGCGCTCACCCTGTCGGTCCCAGAGGTAGTTCGCGAAATTCGGGTCGGTCTGCATGACCCGGAACTCGAAGAGCTCGCGGAACAGCAGATGTTCCAGCAGCGCGCCGGCCGCGTCGCGCTCGCCCTGGTCGACGTCGGCACCGGCGAGCGCCTCCAGCGGCTCGCCCTCGACGTAGTCCATCGCCAGGATGCGGCGAGTCGTGAAATCGCGGTGCACGCGCGGCACGAGGAGGCGCGGCTCGCCGGCCACCAGTTTGCGGTAACGGCCGAGGAAGCGCGCCTCCGCGAGGTAGTCCGCTTCCTGGTGCAGCTGGTGCTTCGCCTCGGCGATGATGTCGCGAAAATCGATCTGCGCCGGAAGCAGCCGGGCGAGCCGCAGCAGCGACGCGACGTTCTCCACGTCACTGTCGATCGACCGCGCGACACCGGGATACTGGATCTTGAGCGCCAGATCGCGGCCGTCGACCGTGCGCGCCCGGTGCACCTGTCCGATCGAGGCGGCGGCCACCGGCTCGAAGTCGAACGTCGCGAAGCGCCCCGCCCACCCGGCTCCCCACTCGCGCCGAGCACGCGCTTCAGCTGGGTGCGCGGCATTGGCGTCGCGGACGCGCGCAGGATCGAGAGCGCTTCCGCGACCTCGGTCGGCACGAGATCCTTACCTTCCAGCGAGAAGATCTGCCCGAGCTTCATCGCCGCACCGCGCAGCTGTGACAGCCGCTCGGCGAGGCGGCGCGCCGCCGATCCCGTCAGGAAGACACTGCCTGCGTCCGCCGGCTTCGCCTCGCCGAGCCGACGCACACCCTCGACGGCCCCGCCGATGACGAGCTCCCCTGCCGCGATTCCGATGCGCATGAGGCGTCCGATCCGGGACTGCGGCACGGGGGCGGACTTGGCGCGAAGCTTCCGGGACACGACATTCCTCGGCGCGTTGCGCGCGCGGCGCGAACGCGCATCTTGCCACGTCTCGCGCCGAGGGGGTACGACTCGACAGACCGCGCTCCCCGCGACACCGGGCCCCGGTGCGCGCCTGAGGCGGCGGATCGCGCCCGCGCGCTGGCCGTGCGTTTGGCGGGGCCGCGGCGCGCCCCCGCCGCTCGCCCACCCCCAGGCTCCGCGGCCGCACCTGCGGTCGAAGGAAGGCGTCGATCGCGCTGCGTCGATCGCGTCCGATCCGGTATCATCCGCAGGTTGGCGGGCGCTGCGTCGGCCCAATTGCTCATGATCCCCCTTGACTGACGATGAGCCGCCCGCAGCCCCCGGTCCCGTTCGGCGCGCTCGGGGGGCTTGGCGGCCAGGGTAGTGCCGCGTGCCGCCCCGGGGCGCCGGCACGACGAGGCGTGCGGTTGAGCATCGCCCCTCGCCACCCGGGTCCTTTTCGACTCGACAGGGCCTTCGAAGCCCGGGCGCGCTTCGCGCCTGGCGCGCGTGACGCAACGGTCTGATCGCAGGCGCAGCGCCGAGGTTTCTTTCCGGAGTTTGGTAGGAGGCGGCATGAATACACCTGAGGACATGGTCTGCATGGACGTGCTGGCGGCAATCGCCTGGGCGGACGGCGAAGTGAGCACGGACGAGGCGGGCACAGTGGTCGACCTGATCGACCGGATGGACTACGTCGATCATCACCGCGTGCAGGAGGCGATGCTGGTGCCGCACAACATGCCGTCCAAGGCGCGACTCGACGCGCTCAGTCCGCGGATGCGCTTGCGGCTCCTGCATGACGCGTACGTCGTCGCCGAGTACTGCGGCGGCGTCCAGGATGCGGAGCGCGAGCTCATCAAGACGCTGGCGGCGCCGTTGGTGGCCGCCGAGCGCTGGCCGGAAGTCGAGGCCTGCCTCAAGCTCTACGTCGACTACGAGCGCGCGGCCGAGCGGCTCTGGGGTGTGACGCACCTGGGCTGAGCGGCGCGGAGCCGGACTCCCTCACTCCAGCGGGCGTTCAAGATCCGCATTCGAGCCGCGGCGGGCAGCGCCTGATCGTGTGGCCGGCCAAGGACATCGTGATCGCCGTGACGGGAGGCGGATTCGACCCGGGCGAGATCGCGCCCGCACTGCTGCGCTCGCTCAGGAGCAACGTGGCGTTGCCACCGAATCCGGAAGCATACGAGCGCCTGCTGGCACGGGTCCGCGCGGCCGCGCAACCGCCACGCGCCGAGGGCGGTTCGCTGCCGCCCCCGGCGCCCCCGCCGCTTGCCGCCGCAATCGACGGCGTCGATTACGACCTGGACCCGAATCCGCTCGGCGTCCGCGGCATGCAGGCGCGATTCCTCGACGGGAGCGCCGCGCAACTGCGCATCCGGCTGCGCGATACGGAGTTGCTCGTTCCGGTCGGCCTCGATGGCGCCTACCGCATCGGCGTCGACCCGCTATCGGGGGACCGGGTCGCGGGCCGAGGCCGCTGGACGGGCCCGAACCGGTTCGTCCTCGAAATCGACACGATCGCCCGCGTCAACCACTTCACGGTCGCAATCGACTTTGCGGGCGATCAGGTCCGAGGCCAGGTCAGCGAGCGCGCAGGGCTCATCGGCGCGATGGCGTTGAGCGGGCGCGCCCGGCAGTGATTGCTTTCCGGGTCATAACCACCGTCCGCGTGCGACGCCGGGGCAGGCGCGTGTTTGCGGCTGCCGGCGCGCGCTGCGAACTCGCTGACGCTCGCGCACCGCCGGTCGTGGCAGCTCTTTGGATCCCGCAGCGACCCATCACGGGAGCTTTCCGTCGATCCGCGCAGGTCGAGCCGTGTTAGGCTGCCCCCGACGACGCGACAGGGGCGTGGGAATTGCATTCCCTTAGCACCATGTCGACAAGCAGACGGTCCAGCGGGCGTTGAAGCAGGCGGCGCGGAGCGCCGGGCTAAACCAACCGTCGGAGGTCGCAGACGTGAAGCAGTCGCGCATCGTTGCGGCGGTGTTTGCTGCGGTGCTCGCAGCCGCTGGAGCGGCTCCGTCGCAGGCCCAGGTGGCTGCCGGCGCAACCATCGAGTGGGGCTGGCCCGGCTACGGCCCCTATGTGCCATACCGCTACGGGCCGTACTGGTACGGACGGATCGGTCCGTGGGGGGCCTGCGGCCCGGGCGCGTGCGTCGACAATCCGTACTTGCGCCGAGCGATCCAACGCGAACTGGCGCGGCTCGAGTATCTCCGCGAGCTTGAGGAGCGTGCCCACGCGCGGCTTTCAGTCCCACCGAACACCGCTGTACGGCGCGCTCGGCGACTGGCCGCCCCCCACCCCGGAGGCGCAGGTGCAGCCGGCCTACCGCGGCTCGGGCGAGATCCGGCCCGAGTTCAGCGGGACCGGGCGATCTCGCCAGGATTCCGCTGGGCCGCCTCGCTGACGACCACCCCACGCCGGGACTGCTGTGGGCCCATGACGGGGCGGCCAAACCCATCGCAAGCTGCCAGTCTGCAGGACGCAACCCTCGTGCCTTGGCTTGGCCGTGTGGCCTGGCCGTGTTGCCCGCGCGCCGCCGCCGTGCTACACGTTCGCAAATGAGCTGCTTCGAATTCGAGCAGGGCCCGATCCGGCCTCCTTCGGAGGCCGGTTCCCTGCTGGTGCGGGTCTCGCGCAACTGCCCCTGGAACCGATGCGCCTTCTGCCCGGTGTACAAGGGAGCGAAGTTCTCGCTGCGCTCCGCCGAGGAGGTCATCAGTGATCTCGAGGCGATGAAGGCGCTCTATGGGGACGCACCGCGCACCGTGTTTCTGCAGGATGCAAACCCGCTGCTGACCCGGCCGGACGATCTGGTCCGGATCCTCGAGTCGATCCGCGTGCTGTTTCCGAACGTCGAGCGGATCACCGCCTACGCGCGCTCCCATACGCTCGCGCGGCGCCCGCCGGAAGCGTTGCGACGCCTGCGCGAGGCGGGGCTCGACCGCCTGCACGTGGGCCTGGAATCGGGCTGCAACGAGGTGCTTGCGCTGGTGGCGAAGGGCAGCACGCGCGAAGAGCAGATTCGCGGCGGCCAGAAGGCGAAAGAGGCCGGCTTCGAACTGTCGGAGTACGTCATGCCGGGGCTGGGTGGCGCGCGTTTGAGCGAGCGTCACGCCGACGAGACGGCATCGGCGCTGGTCGCGATCCGTCCGGACTTCGTCCGGCTGCGTACGACCGCGGTCATCCCGGGGACGCCGCTGGCCCAACTGGAAGCACAAGGCGACTTCGTTCCGCTGTCCGAGGTCGAACTCGTGCGCGAGATCCGGCGTTTTCTGACCGGACTCGAAGGTCTCGCGTCGCGCATCGAGAGCGACCATACGCTAAACCTGCTGCCGGAATTGCGCGGCGATCTTCCGTGCGACCTGGAGCGAATGATCGCCGTCTGCGACCGTTTTCTCACCCTCGCCGAACCGGATCGGCGACGCTTCATCCTCGCGCGCCGGTTGAACCTCGTGACCCACCTCGAGGACCGCAGCCTGGAAGTTATCGGGGCCGAGCTCGACCGCGTCCTCGGGAACGTGGAAGCGCAGGGGACGGATGTGGAAGAGGTTTTCCGCGGTCTGCGCAGGCGCATGATCTGACCAGATTACCTCGCGAGGCCGCCCTCCGCGCGGGCGCCGCTATGGGATCTGCCCGCTGCCGAAACGGGCGGTGGCAATCCCCGCGCCGAACCGCCACCGGACTACGGGTTCGACCAGCGCATCGTTGGGCAAACCCCGACCGCCGACCACCCGCCGGGCCTGACTCCGGGCACGCCCGCGCTTGTGGCCACCGACAGGCGAGGCGACCTCCCTGACGCACGCAAGACGTCTGCTGTTTGGCGACCATGGCGTCGCGGCATCTTCCGATTCGCCCAACCTCCCGTCAGGCTGGGGAGCATCGAGACGGGCTACGCTGCGCCCCACCGCGCGTTACGGGGGTTGGAGCCACCGTACTGTGAATCATACGGGCGCCACCTTTCCATCCCGACTCCGACGCGCTACCTGGCGCGCAGCAGCCTCGCGAGCCGACGATCGAGAGCCTCGTCGATGTCGCCATCCCGCTCGGTCCTCGCCAGGGGGCCAACCTTGAACTCCGCGTCCGGCGAGAAGCCCAGCTCGCGCAGAAGCTTGGTCGCCTCCTTGCGCCCCTCTTCCGTCACCACAAGCACTCCGGGCGCGAGCATGCCCCTGAGGAATGGCCGAAGGCGCTCGCTCGCGCGCAACGCATCCGACGCGCTCGCGTCGCTGATTTGGAGCAGCACGACGTGGCCGAGGAAGGCCCGGCCGCGCCCGCTCGCCCAGTTCCTGATCGCGACCGCGAGGACCGGCGGCACCGCGTCCGTCGCATGCGCCGCCAGCCAATCGAGAATCTGGCCCGCGCCGATACCCCGGTCCCTCGCGGCGCGAACCGATTCGGCGCTGATCTTCCAGACGCCCTCGATGAGCCGGGCGAAGCGCTGCAAGCGCGCCTTGCCCACGATCGACATGGGCACGCGGGGCGCCATGACTCCGTGCTCATCGAACTTCCACTCCTTGCCTGCCGCCTTCGACTCGGTGCCGACGCCGAGGTCTTTCGCTACCTTGCAGGCCACGCGCGGTGAAGCGAGGGAAAGATGCGGCCCGAGAGCCTGGCCGCGGCGCTCTTGGTCGTCGCGGAAGAACTGGACCGCCACTTCGCTTCGCACCACGAGCGCCTCTCGTTTGCGCGACCACTCCGCGAGGGACTGCGAGACGTTGGCCGGCAGTCCGCTGCCGCTCCTCGATGAGAGGAACGACTTGATGGCCTCCGGGGTCATCCCAGCTTCCAAAGCCCCGTAGACCGAGTCGCGCGTGAGCTTGAATGTCTGCACGAGCCCAGCGGCGGACTCGCGGGAGGCAATCCGGCCCAGCGTCGTGACGGCTTCGCCGTCGGCAGCATCGAGGTAGAGCAAGACCTCGTGGTTCGGCTGGACGGTGAGGCACTTGTCGCTGCCAACCGCCTTCTTGAACGCGACCTCAGGAGCGCCAAAGACCGCCCTGCCGATATCGGTCAGGCGGAAGCACCAGCGCTCAGCGCGTGCGCCTTTGCTCCTCCCTCGCTCGACGACGCCCAGGTGCACCAAGGTTGAGAGAAGCGCGTTGGCAGCCCAAACGCCCTCGCGGTCCATCCAGAACGCACGCATGCGCTCGGCGCCGGCCTCGATCTCCTCCTTCCCGGCCGCGGAGGCGAAGCGCGGCTGCCAGGAGTAGCCTTGCCAGTAGAACGACAGCCCGCGGTCCCCGGCGATGGCGTAAAGGTCGAGCAAGAAGGACTCGAGGTCCAGCCATTCGACACCCTCGCTGTGCGCGATTCGAGTGAGCGCCCAGGCGAGCATCTCCCGGCTCCGCTTGAGCCGCTCCGGGTCGATACGCGTTGGGTTGGCATCGCTGTCGCGCTCGGCAACGGCGCCGATTCCGTCCTGCCAAAGTCGCAGCGAGAGCCATGCCCGCACCCAGTCGAATGCCTGCACCTCCGCAGGTCGGTGGAAGAGCGCGTCAGCGCGCTCGCGGTTCAGCCACGCATCGCCTTCATCGCATTCGACTGCTCCAAGCGCGCTCAGGAGGGAGTAGTCCAGCGCAGCGCGATCGGGCGGCTCAAACGGATCGCTCGCAACCGGCGGACGGAGCTTCGCGAGCCGGTTGCGCATCGTCGCGGGCAGCCCTCCCCCCTGCTTGGTCCTCCAACCACCCTGGCCCTCGAGGGCGCGTGCCGTCTGCTCCAAGTCCACGAGCATCTGGGCGGTGGCGCGCACCGTCGTCGTCTCGGGTACGCCTTCGGTGGCGGTCGAGGGTTTCCACGTCAGGGGCGTGGCGGGCTCAATGAACGGGGCGAGTTGGCTCGGCAGAACGACGTCCGGGTACTCCGTGAATGGTCCGTACGAGTAGTAGCCGGGTTGCTTGACGAGGACGAGCCGTTCGCACAACGCAAGGACCGGGTCTGAGCTCAGCTGACCGTAGCGAAACCGGACCGTCGCGTTGGGATCCTCGGCGGGGAGGAGATTGCGCGACAGCAACTCGCGCTGCAGCAGATTGCCAGAGATCGACCCGCCGAACCGCTTGACCACGCTCAGAACCGCTCGTTCCTCGGGCAGGAGCGCCGCCAGGATCTGCTCCACGCGCTTCGGGTCGCGCCAGACCCCAGCGATGCGCTCGACGCACGCCGCCTTCGCGTTCGAGCCTTCGTACTTGCCGGCCCAGAAGCGGGCAACGATCCGTGCCCGGCTCGCGTCGAGGTGGTCCGGGCTGAGCTCCAGCTTCGCTGATTTGCCCGCGAGCACGAACGGAAGAGCGGAGCGCGTCACGACTCCATTCCCTTCGTCGTTCGAGGCGTGTGCCCGGCCGCGCGCAAGGCCTTGACGAGCTCATCCGCCGATCCAGGATCGATGAGCGCCACCGTGTCCGAGAGCCGCGCCAAGAGATACCGCCCGATCTTCGGGTCGCGGCTTAGCTCCATCAACTGGGCCATCTCCTGGACCTCCAGGACCTCCGCGTTGACGAGGACCGCTGGCGCGTCGGGTTCGAGCAGCGGCAAGAGCGGATCGAGAGGATGCGTAGAGGCGGTCATGAACGCGTGACTCCGTGGGCGATCTCGATGCGGTAGGAGTAGCCCTGCTCGGTCAGGAACAGCTGCCGGTGGTGGGCGAACTCCTCCTCTCGGGTGTCGCGCGAGACGAGCGAGAAGAAATGAGCTGTCCGGCCGTCCGCCTTAGGCCGAAGGATGCGGCCGAGCCGTTGTGCCTCTTCCTGGCGCGAGCCGAACATCCCCGAGACCTGGATGAGCACGTCGGCGTCCGGGAGGTCGAGCGCGAAGTTGCCGACCTTGGACAGGACAAGGTGCGGGATTTCTCCTCGCCGAAAGCGCTCATAGAGCTGTTCGCGCTCGGCCTGCGCCGTCTTGCCCGTCACCAATGGCGACCTCAGCTCCCGCGCGAGTTTCTCGAGCTGCGTAATGTACTCGCCAATGATCAGCACCCGGCCCTCGGGGCACCGAGTCAGGATTGAGCGAACGTGGGCGGCCTTCTCCGGGTTCTCGGCGGCCACCCGGAACTGCGCCCGGCGGTCGGCCAGCGCGTACTCCATGCGGCGCTCTTCGGACATCGGCACTCGAACCTCGGTGCAGACCGCGGTGGCAATCCACGCCCGCTGCTCGAGGTCCCGCCAAGGCACGTCGTAGCGCTTGGGACCGATCAGCGCGAAGACATCTCCCTCGCGGCCATCTTCCCGGACCAGCGTCGCGGTGAGACCGAGACGACGCCGGGCCTGCAGCTCCGCGGTAACGCGAAATACCGGCGCCGGCAGCAGGTGAACCTCGTCGTAGATGACGAGGCCCCAGGAGCGAGCCTGGAACAGCGCCAGGTGAGGGAACGCTCCATCTCGATCAGGCCGCCAGGTGAGGATCTGGTAGGTCGTGAGCGTCACCGGGCCGGTCGCCTTCGACTCGCCGGTGTATTCGGCGATGGACTCGCTGGCGAGCGTCGTCTTGTCGAGCAGTTCACGCCGCCACTGCTTCACCGAGGTGAGGCTGGTGGTTAAGACGAGCGTCGTCTGCCCGACCGCCGCCATCGCGGCCATGCCCACGATCGTCTTGCCAGCGCCGCAGGGCAGGACGATGACGCCGCTCCCGCCCCGCTCGGAGCCGGCCAGGTAGAAGGTGTCAGCCGCCTCGCGCTGGTAGTCGCGCACCTCGAATGCAGCCCCGCACAAGCAGGCTCCCCGGAGAGCGATTTCCAGTGGGTCGCCCGATACGTAGCCAGCGAGGTCTTCGGCCGGAAATCCGGCGGCCACCAACGCCTGCTTGAGCACGCCGCGGACCGCGGGCGATACCCGGAAATGCGTCGCATCGAGCCGGTCGACGAGGAACGGGCCGGCCACCTTGTCGCGCGAGAGCCGCTCGGCCGTCGTTCGATCGAGGCAGGTGCAGACGAGCGAATCGCCCTCTTGCGTGAGCACCACGCGCCCGTAGCGTCCGGCAAGCTCGTCGACCTCGGTGATGACGTTGTCGGGCACGGGGTACTTCGCGTGCTCACGCAGCGCCGCAATCATCGCTGCGCCGGACAAGCCGGCGGACCGCGCGTTCCAGACTGACAACGGCGTCAGACGATACGTGTGGACGTGCTCCGGGCTCTTGACGAGCTCAGCGAAGGGCGCGAGCGCCTCACGCGCGGCCTCGGCGCGAGGAGAGTGGACCTCGAGCAACACCGTGTTGTCGCTCTGGACGATGAGCGCGTTCTCGGGCACGACCGCCATCGCTATGCCTCTGCCGCCGGCTTGGTCACCTCAGCGGCCGCTTGCTCGATGGCAGCGTGCGTCGGGGACCGTCCGTCGGCGACCTGGTATCCGATCTCCCCGAGCCCCCGGCGGAATGCAGCTTCTGCAGCGGCGGGGACCACCCGATGCCGCTCGCTCGCCCTCCTGCAGTGCCTGCGAGCTCGGCTGTCGTTGGCGACGAGTGCGGCGAGGGCGCTGCCGGCGCGCTCCACAAGGCGTGGCCGCGCACTCGAACAGGAGACAGAGGAGATAGCGGCCATTCAAATCGTTCGACCAGCCCTCGTCACCGAAACTTCCGTACGGCGGGTCGCAGAGGTAGGGCTCCCACGCGTTCCGCGTGCCGTAGACGGCATTGCCTGAACCCCGGAGGAAGCGCGCGAACTCGTCCGCAAGCATCCACCTCTCGGCCGGGCATTCACACAGCGCCAATGCGATCGCGCCCCGTCGCGCCGGCACCGAGGTCAGGCCGCGCTTGCCTTTGCTGGCGCAGCCGGTGACCGGGTTCCAGGAGACCTCGGTCCGGTCGATTGTATGCTTTTCGCGCCAACGGACCTATCCGTCCCAAGGTGACCGAACGACTGCTCCCTGCGGCCAATGGCCGCGGCGCCGTCTGCCGCCCACGCTCGAGCCTTCACGCTCGACGCGAGGGCAGGCATGGACGGCAGGTGCCGGGCGGGAACGCCTTTCTGAATTGCCCGCACCGGACGCCACCGTGGCCTCGCAGCGATCCCTGACCGCCCCCAGCTTCCCGTCGGCCCGGACAGGTAAAAGACGTGTTACGCTGATCCCGCCGTCGGTACACGGCGTCGCGACAGAGGCGTCGGGTTTATTATCCGTCTGCACAGGACATCCTCTCCAAACGCACTCGAATGGCGGTCAGTGACGACGCTTGCGCTCACTGACCCGGGCAGGTAGCAAGGCGGTCATGGCCACCAGGTACGTCTGGGCGAAAAACCCCAGGCCACCCAAACTCAAGCTGGCTCGGTCGAAGAAGGACGAGCTCTTGGCGCAGGTACAGGCGTTCGTGGCCGCGCATTTCACGGCGCACATGCAGCCGCCACCGAAGAATCCCAGGTTCAACTACGTCACCGGCTACTTCGTGAAGTGGCAGGGCTCCTACATCGTGGTCTTTGCGAGGTATGCCTGCCCCAGCCCAAACGCGATCTCACCGAGCTTCGATGCGCCTTTGGCGCGACTCGGCTGCTTCCCCGGTGATCGTTTCAGTCTCTGGGCCCGGCGGCACACGGACGAGTGGATCGTGATCGAGGACGGCATCACTCTCAACAAATGCTTCGAGGCGTTGCGGACGAATCCGTGGTTCGAGCAGTGAACGACTGAGCGAGGAAACAGCCATGCAGCCGCAGAATAAGAAGCCGTGCGAGAGCTGCGGCAAGCCCGTGGCCGCATTCGAGTCCGCCAATCTCGGCTCGATGGAGAAGGGCTACAGGCACCTGTGCATGGCCTGCTACAACGCCACGATGTCGGAGCATGCTGGCATCGATTTCGAGCATGCCGACTTCGAGCCGATCCGTCTCACCGACGTTGATGGCGTCGAGCACGAGTTCCGTTTCGCCACTCGGCTCATCGGTGACCGGGTTGCCATCGATGCACGCGAGGTCAAGGACGGTGAGCCGACCAACGGCTACGAGTTCCAGGTCATCGGCTTCGAGCCGGAGGGCGAGATCTTCGAACTCCTCGGCAAGCTCTTGGAGAAGATGCGCCGCGCCCTGTCGCGCAAGCACCTCGAAAAGCGTGAGTTCGGTCTGGACATAGCCGACCACCACACCGTGCGTGCCAGAATCGACTGTGACCTCGATGCGGAAGACGGCTTCGGGGATCGCAGGCCCTTGGTGGTGATCGACGGCAAGCCCGTCAGTTGGGATCATTTTGGCCACATGCTGATGACGTTCGAGGGATTCCAGTTCAAGATGGAACTGTACGACCCGAGCGAAGAGCGTTAGACGACGTGATCCCGCCGCGGGGCGCGTCTCGGGGGTTGTACGAGCAATGGTTCAGGCTTCGATGTCGACGCCCGGCAGCGTCGGTGGGGAACCGACGACTTCGCCCGCGGGCACGAACACGCGGTCACCGCCGGTGCCGGACCCGATCACCCGCAGCAGCCCGCCATAGAGCAGCTGCGCGGTCACCGTGCCGTCGGCGTGCTCCGCGATCACGGTGCCGAGCGGCAACGGCGCTTCCGGCAGCAGTTGCGCGAACTGCCGCCACACGATGTCTCGGTATCGGCGGTTCTTGCCAGATTTTGCCAAAGAACCTAACCTAGCGCCATGAGCACGATGAACATCTCCTTGCCCGACAGCCTCAAGGCCTTCGTCGACGAGCAGGTCAGTCAGCGGGGCTACGGCACCAGCAGCGAGTACGTGCGCGAACTGATCCGCCGCGACCAGGACCGGCTGCAACTGCGCAATCTGCTGCTCGCGGGCGCATCGTCCGCTCCCACGGCACCGGTGAACGAGGCCTACTTCGATGACTTGCGCGAGCGCGTACGCCGCACGGGTGACGTGGCAAGCAAGACCCGACGCAAGGCGTGAAGGTCAAGCCCGTCGTCCCGCGCGAGCTGGCCCAGCGGGACGTCGAGGACGCGGTCGCGTACTGCCTGGCTGACGGCGCCACGGCAGCCGCGCTCGGCTTCATCGACGCCTTGGAGAAGGCGTACAGCCACGTCGGCCGCCATCCGGCCACCGGGTCGCCGCGCTACGCCCACGAGCTGAACTTGCCTGGCCTGCGGTCCTGGCCGCTGACGCGCTACCCCTACCTCGTCTTCTACGTCGAGCATCCCGATCACATCGACGTCTGGCGCGTGCTGCATGGCCGGCGCGACATCCCGGCGTGGATGCACGAACCAGGCGGAGTATGATTGCGGGCGCCGTTCCGCGAACGGCCGAAACGATCGGCCAGCACCATCACCATCACCATCGTCACGCGGCTCGGCCTCGGTGACGGTCGTGATGAAGGTAATGGTCACCGACCATCGTTGCGGCCAGCCGGAGAACGAAGCCCCCCCAAGCGAAAGGGGTCCCTCCTTCCAAAGATGCCATGCGGAGGGCGCGAGCGCGGCCCTTCGCCACCGTCAGGGTGCAAACCGAGGTTTGCAGGGTTTGCGGCTTGCACCGCGCGCCGCCGAAACGGCCACCCCCTGGGAATCCAACGCTGGCGCAGTCTTGCAGGCGATTCGCAGCCGGAATCGGGGGGATCGGCCAACAAACGGAAGGGCAGCCAGGGTACGCGGTTCGCGCGTAACGCAAGGGTGTGAACTGAATTCCCACCCTTTGCGGCGCGCCGTCAGTCAGCCGATGCGGTACACCCGCTCGCCGGCGACGCCGTGCGTCAGCACCACGTTCAGGCCCAGGCGCTTGCGCAGCAGGCCCGAGATCGCGCCCCGCACCGAGTGCGGCTGCCGGCCGCTGGTCAGCATCAGTTGCCGATTGGTCGCGCCCTGCGGGCGGCGTAGCGGCGTCCGCAGCAGTCGCGGTCGGTCTGCGAGGTGCGCATCGTGCGCTCCGTCGTTGATGGCGATGCGATCGATCATTCAGGCGCTAATCAACAACACGGCCTGGCGCTGCTCAAGGGCGGCCTGCCGCTTTGCACCCGGCTGATGAACGAGATGCACGCCAAGCTGATGACCCACGGCCGTGGCGCCAGCAAGGCCCCAGGTGAGCTGCGCCGAACGCAGAACTGGATCGGCGGCGCCTCCCCGTCACGCGCTGCCTTCGTACCACCGCCGCCGCAGCGCTTGGGCGACTGGCTGTCCGACCTGGAGAAGTTCCTCAACGACCAGCCCGTCCGCCACTCGGCGCTGCAGGTACACCAGGCCCTGTTCGCCCGCCCGGTCAGCACCATTCCCGCCATCGGCACCGTCACCGGCCAAAGCCCGCACACCGTGGGCAAGATGCGCGACGCGATGATCGAGCTGGGCCTGGTGCGCGAAGTGACCGGCATGAGGCGCAACCGCATCTAGGAATACACCGCCCACCGGGAACTGCTGAACCGGGAAGGCGCGCCATGACGATTCTGGAAAGCCACCGATGCCCCTGACCCTGCCCCAGCTGGAGCGCCACATGTTCAAAGCCGCCGACGTCCTGCGCGGCAAGATCGACGCCTCCGAGCTCAAGGAGTACATCTTCGGGAATACATCTTCGGGATGCTGTTCCTCGAGCGCTCAGTGGCTCATGGCGTGAGCTACCTGAGCCTCGTTGCTGATCGACACCCCAACATCGGGGCGCGCGGCCGCAACCATTTCAAGCAGTCGGTCGTCGACGGATCCGGCGCTGCGGTCGACGGCGGCGAGGCCGAGCGGCGGCTCGCCCCCCGCGTGCGCCCCGATCAGCGGCGCCCGTCGGGCTGAGATCCTGCGGTCGCGCGGCGCGTGCGCGGGCACCGGCACGCCGCGCTCAATGCACGCCGGCTTCGCGGGTCAGCCGTGCAGCGAGCCAGGTCGTCCCCACCGCAACGGCGAGCAACACGACAGCGATCCATAGCTGGTTCAGCAGCGCCGGGGCAAACATCAGAAGGCCGCCGAGCCCGAGCATCATCAGACCGGACATCAGCTTCAGCAGCCGCCCGTCGCGCTCGGTCAGCTTGCGCGCGCCCAGCGTGCGCACGAACAGCAGTACGATGAGTGCGAGCGGCACGACGTAGATCAGGTTGTAGGCCGCCAGGTACGCGTATCGCATCCCGACGGACAGGTCGGCCAGCGTCAGAATGCGCGTGTAGACCATCGGAAAGCCGGCCGTGCAAATCAGTTCGTAGAAGCTCACCGCGATCGCGAGCAGGACCGTGGCGGCGAGCATCGCGGGCAGACTCTGGGCGCCCAGAACCAGACGCGCGCGTCGGAAGATGTCTGGCTTTCTCGATTGCGGGATCAACAGCGACACGCCGCGTTCGAACGCGAAGAAGTCCTTGACGTTGATCGCGCCGATGGCGAGCGCCAGCACGCCAGCCGCCAGCGTGACCCAAGCGAAGTGGCCGAACAGCGCGAACACGTTCAGCCAGGCGGCCATGAACGCGAAGTACATCAGCCCCGAGGTCAGCACGAAGACACCGCCGATGACGGCCATGCGGCTGCGCCGGCGCTGGTGCGCCAGCAGCGACAGCAGGAACAGCAGCACGAAGAACGCGCAGGGGTTGAAGGCATCGAGCGCGGCCAGCACGGCGGTCAGCGCCGGCAGCGACAAGGACTGCGGGTCGACCGTGCCGAGCAGCGGCAGGCGCAGCGGGGGCACCGCGTCGGCCGCCGCAGCCCTAGCCACCTTGGCTGCGCCGTCGTCCTGCTGCACGGACCGGGCACGGCAGGCGTCGAGCCGCTGCGCGAGCTGTGCCGCCGCTTCTTCGCCCCAGCCGACCTGCATCTGCCCGCAGAAAAACAGCGCCGGAACGAACGCTGCCGTCTCGCCGAGCTCTTCCGCCATCGCTCGGTAGCGCGCAACGTGCGCGTCGCTTGCCGTCAGGTCGTAGGCGTGTACCCGCAGCCACGGCCGCGCCTGCACCAGCGGCGCAAGGTCCCGGCGCGCATCGGCGCAATGCGGGCAGGTGGGCGTCCAGAAGAAGTACAGGCGCACGGCGGGCGCGCCGTCGGTGTCGTGCTCCACCCACGCGGTGGCGGCCCACGGTGCGGCCGCATGCAGCGTCAGCCACACCGCGCCCATCAGTGTGAGCAGCCAGTGAACCATGTTTCATTCTAGCGCGCGAGGGGCGCCGCGGCTGCCGCCGAGCGAGCGATGGCCGTCTTGCGTTCACTACAACGCCGCCGGGCAGTTGGAGCTCTAGCTCAAGACGCCGTGGCGAGATGGCACCACGCACCTGGTGCTGTCGCCGCTGGAGTTCGTTCCGCAGCTGGCGGCGTGCGGTGCGACATCTGTGCCGACCGCTCTGAGACGGGCACCAGGCGCCCGCGCAGACGACTGGTTACTGGCGAGCCGTCACGGGCAGTGGATATCGCTGATGGGTCGAACTTGAACCTTCGTCCTCCCTTGCCGACGGTCATGATCGGGGTGGACAGCCAGGACACCGTACCGACAATCGCCCAGCGTCCCGGCCTACGCGGCGGTTGGTGATCGGCCGCGCCCGTCGCACGTAGGAACACGCCGTAGGCCCCGCGTAACGGTTCGCCGGTCACGCCTTGGGTACGGCGGGAGGGTGCGCCGGCGCGTCAGATCGGCAGGGCCCAACGTAATCTACCTGGCAGAACATCGGCCGCCTGTGCTCCTTCCCTCGTTGCACCGACAGGTCAGAAGGAGTCCAATGTCTCGAGACGGCCGTTCGGATGGCGCAGTGCGCGCTGCCAGCGGACGGATCAAGAGGAGATCTCGATGACAAAGGTTGTCGCCTTGGCCCTAATCGCCGCCCTCGCCGGCCTCGGACTTCATGTCTTCGCGCAGGGTCGCGCGGATGTTCGTCCCACCGTAACGTCGCTTGGCAGTTCCTCGTCGAACGGAATCTCCTTCGCCTGGTTCTATGACTCGACGGAGCGAACGGTCTATGTTTGCCGCGCCGGGCATGGCAGCGGTGACACCGTCGAATGCAAGGCGAGAACGACTCTGCCGTAGCGCGGCTCGCCGCGGTTGGCGAGGCGGGGCCGCCCGGCGGATCCAGGCGCGGCCCGAACCTGCCGCCCCGGCGCCTGTTGTCCGAAACGCCCGCCGCTCTACAGGACCGTATACGCCTACGGTATATGGCATGGGGGTGGCTCATTTCGAACGGTCCAAGCGAGGACGCGACGGAGTCGTTTCACGCGCCGCAGGACAGGGCGCTCGCGGCTCCGCGCCGGCACGACGTGGCCATCGGCATTGCGCGCGACGTCATTGCGCTGGTACTCCTGCGCCACGTGATTACTCCAGTACGCTGCGAAGTCCCCGCTGCAGCGTAGCGCGCAGACGCAGCACTACCTCGGCGCCGTGCAGACTGGGTACCCCCTGCTCGGGGGTGCGCACCTACGGCGCCACCGTATAGACTGCCGCCACCGTGACCATGCGCTTGCGGTTGCGCGTCTGCCGACCGTGCCTTAGTAGGCAATTTCACAAATACATGCACGTATATTATTGATGAGTCTGGTCGCGTATGGCATCTTGGGGCAAACCTTCGAGGAGGGTTTGCATATGCCAAGGAAAAGCCCATTCCGCATCGACTTGTCCGCGGACGAGGCCGCCGAACTGCGTCGGCGCACAGTCAGATATACGTTGCCGTACTTCAAAGTTGTGCGGGCCAAGATGATTCTCATGGCCGCCGACGGCATGGACAACGACGCGATCGCGGCGCGCCTGGACACCCGGCGCGAGGTGGTCAGCCAGTGGCGCAAGCGCTTCTTCAAGGAGCGATTGGCGGGCCTCGAAGAACGAACGCGCCCGGGACGCCCCCGGGCTTTCCCCCCAGAGCTCACGGTTGAGATCAAGGCACTGGCCTGCGAACTGCCGGCGACCTTGGGTTTGCCGTTATCCCGACTCAGCGTGGCCGATGTGGCACGACATGCCCAGCACTCGGGCTTGGTGGCGCGCATCAGCAACAGTACGGTGTGGCGTTGGCTGCACGAGGACGCCATCCGCCCCTGGCAGCATCGCTGCTGGATCTTTCCGCGCGATCCGCAGTTCCAGGCCAAGGCCGGGCGCATCTTGGACTTGTATGAGCGGTGTTGGCAAGGCCAGCCGCTGGGCGAGGACGAGTTCGTCGTCTCCACCGACGAAAAGACGAGCATCCAGGCCCGCCGGCGTATCCATCCGAGCCTGCCCACCGCGCCCGGTCAGTCGATGCGTGTGGAACACGAATACGCGCGTGGGGGCGCTTGGGCTTACCTGGCTGCCCTGGACGTCCACCGTGCGAAGGTGTTCGGACGCTGCGAAGCGACCACCGGCATCGCACCTTTCGAGCGTCTGGTCGATCAGGTCATGAGTCAGCCGCCGTACGACACCGCGCGTCGCGTGTTCTGGATCATGGACAACGGTTCGTCACATCGTGGCGAAGCTTCGGTGCGGCGCCTCACGCAGGCCCATCCTCGCGTGGTGCCGGTTCACGGTCCGGTCCACGCCAGTTGGCTCAACCAAATCGAAATCTACTTCTCGATCGTGCAGCGCAAAGTGCTCACCCCCAACGACTTCCCTTGCCTGGCGGCGGTGGCCGAACGGTTGGCCGACTTCGAGCGCTACTTCGAGAGCATCGCGCATCCGTTCCAGTGGAAGTTCACCCGCGCCGATCTCAACGCGCTGATCGCGCGCATGCGCTCGCGCTATGGGCAGAGCCAGCAAGTGAAACTGGCCGCCTGAGTGATACGTGTGCGAACTTCTGAAACGGACTACTTAGCACGGCGCACACTCACCAACCGCACGCCGCCCGTCAGCCGATCCCGGCCACCGTCAGCGTGCAGAAGCGCGCCTCGTCGGCACTCCGGCCAAGCGTGTAGTCGTCGTCGATCGCCAACACGTGGCCGAGATGACGCTCGGCGAGCGCGATGAGCTGCGTCGGCGCGTACGGAACTTCTTCGGGGAGGGCATCGTACAGCGCCCAAAACCGCGAGGAAGCGTGATGCTTCAAAGCTCGCGGGTCTTACCGGCCTTGTGTTCGGCCTGCGCTTCCGCAACTAGACCATCAAGCTTTCCCGACTTCGCGTCTGCTTCGATCTGTGCATCCCACCGACGAGCATCGAATTCCGCGAACCAGGCTCGAAACCCCTTCAGTTCCTCGGGTGAAAGCTTTTGGATATGTTCCGCAAGTTTCTCCAGCTCGCTCATGATCCGGCTCCAGTGAACTGCGACATTCCATGTGTACGCCCATCCCCAAAGCTCATCCTGGCGGCTGACGATAAGTAGGTCGCTTGGACGGAGTGTAGGCGAATAAGCTACGCCGCCCAATCGTGGAGCGTCAACAGCAACTGACTGCCGAGAAGACGAGTACGCGTGCGGCTCGAACCGCGCACGACGACAAGCTCCTGCTGGGACGTGACTACATCGCGGATTGCCCTAGCCAGGATATGCATCATGGCCGCGGGCGCGTCCCGATGGAATCCCCGGCTCAACGACTGCAGTTGAGCGAACTGGCCGAAGGCCGCGAGAGGCCGCTCATCGCCGGGTGCGGCCCCCGAACCGCGCAGGCTCGGGGTCGGCTGAACACCCCATTGCCGACGCCCGCGCCGACCGGTCCGACCGTTCCTGATGGGTCGGGTCCGGTCCGCGGGCCCCATCGCGCGACTACATCCGGTATTGTTGGCCGGGTCGAATCTTCGCTGAAACGGACGCCGGCGGCGACGAACGCGTTGAACCTCGCGCTCGGAAACCCTGCCCCATGCTGCTGGATTTCGAGTTGCGCGCGGCGCCCGGACGTTCCCTGGTTGCCAGCTCAATGCAGCGCGCTCGACGGTAACGTCGACGCCGACGACCTGGGTCCGGAACGGAAGTTCGGGGTTGTGTTCGATCATGGTGTATCGCCCCCACCGCTGCCCGGACCCGCTGTGGCAGCCGACCGTGACTTCCTCGATCAGCTCGTCGAGCCTCGCCGCGCCCAGCTTGACAGGCCCATGCGCAAGCTCCGCATGGTTGCGCTTGGTGTCTCGAAGGGTCCTATCGCCGGACGTGCCGTCTTTCCCGATCGGCAGCCACGATGCCGGCCCAGACGCTCCGGCCGCCAACAACTCACAGGTTTTCCTCGGTGCGCAGCGACAGCTCCACCATCCTTTCCAGGAGTTGGTCTGCGGGTAGGCCGACGAAGTTGCGCAGGATGAGCTCCTTGGCGTAGAGGCGCACCAGGTAGCGCAGCTTGAGCGACTTGCTGCGCGAAGCATAGACGAAATCCCGGTGCCCGCTGTTGACGACGATGACGTTGCGCGGCGCGTCGAACCTCGATCGCCAGGATTCCCCGGCTGCGCGCTCGAAGGTGTATCCGGGCAGGCCCTGAGATGGGACGGCGGTGGTATCGATCTGCGCCAAGAGCTCGTGGGTCACCGTGATCAACGCCTCGCCTTCACAGACAACGTCACGCTGACACACGATCACTTTGAGCCGCGTGAGCCCTGGCTCCTCCGGCGCCAGGAATGTCACCGCCTGATGGTGCGCCCCGTCGAGGGTGCCTTGACCTTCAACCACCTGCCAATGGAATTCCAGGTCCGCCTCGACGCGCCGCCGCGACCGATCGCGCGGCAATGCCCGCAGCTCCTTGCGGTCGCCGACCCGCACGATGCTCGACGCGGGGGAAATCGTCACGCTGAACAGCGGCCCGGCAAACTCGAAGAACTGCCGTTGCCGTTCTTCGGCCCGCTCCGGCTCGCTTGCACCGAGAACGGTGTCGTCACCGCCAGCCGGATTTGCGCCCGGCCCCGCATCGGACGCATCGCCGGGCAGCGAACGCTGCGATCGGGCCTGAATGTCGAACCAGTCATACTCCTCCGCCGGCAAGGCCAGTAGCGCCTCCCGGAAGGCGCGCTGAATGGTCCGCAACTGTTCCCGGCTGGCCTGCTCTTCTTCGGCACGGCGCTGTTCTTCGATGAGCTCGATGAGTTTCTGTTCGAGCGGATCGAGTCCGGCACACAGGGTCGCGTAGGCGGTGTCGTGCACGAGGCCGGTGCGCGTGCCTGGCGTGACATTGACGAAGGGCGCATCGACATGCCCTTGCAGGTACCGAAGCGTCCACGGGGAACGGGCGAAATCATCGAGCAGCGCGAGGTCCTCGATGACACGCGTACCGTTCCGGAACAGGGCGATGCGGTTCGCTTCCGAAGGTTCGTTGAGATAAAGCTCGGCGTAGACATCGCCGAGCGCGGTGCGGACCAGCGGCAACTGATGCAGGAGTCGGCCCTCGTACTGGCGCGGCTCGACCGCGTATTGCTTGCGCGCGAGCCGATCGACGACGGTGATGCGCACCCCCGACTGCCGGATGCGATCGCGCAGCTCGGCGGCGAGGTACCACTGAATCTTCTCCCCCGACAGCGCGCGGATGCCTTCCAGCAGCGGCGTGATGCGGACTTCGGTGCCGCCGTCGGCAAACAGCGTGCGCTTCGGCGTCACGGCGTAGCCGGGATCACCCTTGCGCATGACCATCTGATAGGCGCGCTGGTCCGCCCCGGTCGAGGTCATCGTCAGCTCGTCGCCCACCGTCCAAAAGCTCAGCAACCCGATCCCGAACTCGCCCTGCAGGCCCGCTGCCCCTTCGGCCTTGAGGCGGCGCTTGATGGAATCGCAAATATGTGTCGCCACGTAGCGGAAATCCGGCCGCCCGTCGGCATCTCGCGGCACGCCATCCCCGTCGTCGCGGATGGTCAGAAAGTGCTGGCCGTGCTCGCGGCCGCGCGTAAGCGTGACGGTGCGCGCCTGGGCGTCGATACAGTTTTCGACCAACTCCGCGATTGCCTTCAGGGGATTGCTCTGGGACAGCGCGATGATGGTGATCGCGTTCCAGTCGTCGCCGATCTTGAGCTTGCCGCGCGCCTGCTTCGGCGCTTCGGCTTTCTTCCCACTTGCGTTCATCGTCCGATTGATTTCAAGGCAGCTTGTCGGGCAAGCGCTGACGGGTATGAAATACCCGGATGGCCTGAAGCCCCCCGCCTTTGACGCGGAACGGGATGACGTAGGAAGGGGGGATTACAAGCTCCCGTGTGCCGGCGACGCGGCCGGGGCGACTGGTATCCAGATTCGGGCCGGCGGCGAGATCGTCGACCCGGTCCACGATCTGCTGAATGACCCTGCTCGCGGCTTGCGGATCGTCCTGGGCAATGTGGGTGCAAATCCTGTCCAGGTTGAGGCAAGCCGCGCGCAGCCACCTAACGCGCATTCACACCCCATTTCGCGAACGACTCGGCCATTTCCTTACTCGTTGCAAAATCGCCTGCGTCGGCTTCCTCGATGCCCCGCAGCGTCTCCTGGATCTGCCAGGCCTCCTCTGCCAGGTAGCGTCGGATCGCTTCTTCCGCATGAAAGGCGCGTGACCGGCCGGTTGATTCGGCCAAGCGGTCGAGTTGTTGCTTCTGCTCGTCGGGAAGGCGGATCGTCAAGTTGGCAGACATCGTGCGTCTCCGTGCATATTCGTGCATTCCAAGCATAGCCTGCCTTAGCGCCGGCTGCAAGGCACTCGCCGCAGGCGGCGTCAAGGTCACAAGCAGTCGGCAACGAGGCGCCTTCAGCGTGTTACGGCGGCCGGAACGCGCCAAAACGATGCGGCGGCGCTGAACGCGATCGCAGTGCGATGGAGCCCGTTGGTCCGTGAATGCTCTGCATGGTTACGGACTGACGCCTTCGCTTGGGGGAAGGCGACATGGTCCGTCGCGATGGCCCGCGGGGCCAAGGGGATCTCGCTGTTCCGCCGCCTGGCTCCGGCTATGCGCGCAGCCTCGCCGCCATCGTGGCGACGGATTCCGCGAGCGTGCGAAGCTGCTTCGCCACGCGCTCGTCCGCGAGCGTCCCGTCGGCCGCGAACGCCTCGTGCGCCTGCGGCAATGCCACCTGCGCGCCCACCACCGTGACGCCCAGGCCCGCGAGGACCTGCCGCAGGTGCGGCAGATGCCTCACGCCGCCAAAGGCGCCCGGCGAGGCCGCCAGGAGGCCTGCCACCTTGCCGCGCCAGGGGGCGAGCCCCGAGTTCGCGCCCTTGCCGTCGTCCGCGTCGCGCGAGAGCCAGTCGATCGTGTTCTTGAGAAGCGAGCTCATCGAGCTGTTGTTCTCGGGCGAGGCGACGAGCAGGCCGTCGTGCTCGAGGAAGAGCGCGCGCAGCGCCCTCGCCTTCTCCGGCATTCCCGAGGCCGCCTCGAGGTCGCCGTGATAGAGCGGCATCGGGTAGTCGTCGAGATCGACGTAGGTCGCCCGCGCACCCGCGGCCTGCGCGGCGGCATGGGCCGCCCGCGCAAGCTTCTTGTTGAGGGAATCGCGCCGGGCGCTGCCGGCGAAGGCGAGAATGCGGGCGGTCATGTGGATTCCCCGTTCAGGCGGCGAGGTCGGCAGGATAGTCGGTGTAGCCTTTCTCGTCCGGCGTAAAGAACGTGGCCGGATCCGCCGGCCTGAGCGCCGCGCCCGTCCGCAGCTTCGCGACGAGATCGGGGTTCGAGACGAAAGGCTTGCCGAAGGCGATGAAGTCCCCCGCCGAAGCCGCGAGATCCGCTTCGGCCTTCGCGACGTCGTAGCCGCCGTTCAGAATGAAGGCGCCGTCGAAGGCCCCGCGCAGCGCGTTGCGCAGCACCGGCTTCGACTCCGGGGCGCCCATCACCCCCACGTCGACGAAGTGGACGTAGGCAATGCCGATCGCGTTCAGCGCGCGCATGAGCGCGAGGTAGACCGCGTCCATCTCGGCATCCGGCGCGACATCGTTGTAGACGCCGTACGGCGAGATGCGGATGCCCAGCCGGTCCGGCCCGATGGCCGCGGCCACCGCCTTCGCGACTTCCACCGCGAAGCGGCTGCGGTTCTCGACGCTGCCGCCCCAGCGATCCGTGCGCCGGTTCGACTTCGCGTTGAGGAACTGGTCGATGAGATAGCCGTTGGCCCCGTGCAGCTCGACGCCGTCGAAGCCCGCCGCGATGGCACGCTTCGACGCATCGACGAACTCCGCGATGGCCTGCGCGATGTCCGCTTCCGCCATCTCGACGGGCACCGGGTGGGGCTGCAGGCCCTTCTGGTCCGTCCACATCTGGCCGGCGGCGGCGACCGCCGAGGGCGCGACCAGGCGCGCGCCCGGCAGCATGTTGTCCGGGTGCCCGATGCGGCCCGTGTGCATGAGTTGCACGACGATGCGCCCGCCCTTCGCGTGCACGGCGTCGGTCACCTTCTTCCAGCCGGCCTGCTGCGCGTGCGTGAAGAGGCCGGGAATGCGCGGGTAACCAAGCCCGTCGGCCGAGGGCGCAACGCCTTCGGTGATGATGAGGCCCGCGTCGGCGCGGTCGGCGTAGTACTTCACCATCAGGTCGTTGGGCACGTTGCCGATGGCGCGGCTGCGCGTCATCGGCGCCATCACGATGCGGTTGCGCAGTGCGAGCTTGCCCAGCTTGCCGGCGGAGAACAGGAGGTTGGTCACGGTGTTTCCTTTCTTGGTTTCTGGATGGACGACGCGAAATCAGGATTCGGCGAGGGTGCCCATGCGGCCGGTGCGGAAGGCGATCTCGGCCGCGCGCACCTGCTCGATGCTGTTCATGACGAAGGGGCCGTGGAAGACGAGCGGGCCTTCGGCTGCCGCGCCGCCCAGCAAGAGCACCTCGAGCGGCGCGCAGCCGGTATTGGCCGCCTCGAGGGCGCCCCCTTCGTCGGCGTATACGGCGAGCTCGCCGGACCGCGCGAACAGCGCGTCGCGCGAGCCGAAGGCGCCCTCGCCCGCGATCACGTAGACGCCTGCCTCGAAGGACGGCGCCACCTCCAGCGCGATGCGCGCGCCGGGCTCGATGGAAGCGTGGGCGAGGAAGAGGGGCATGAGCGCCTCGGCCGCGCCGCGAACGCCCGAGACCTCGCCCGCGACGACACGAAGGCACGCTCCGGGCAGGAGCGAGCGCGCGATCGCGGAAGCCTCTATCCGCTGGTAGCCCGGCGGCATCATCTTGAGCGAGCGCGGCAGGCTCGTCCAAAGCTGGATGCCGTGCACGACCGCCTCCCCGTCCGCCTCCATCAGGGGGCGCTCCGCATGCACGATGCCGCGGCCCGCCGTCATCCACTGCGCGCCGCCGGCGGAAACGATGCCCGTGTGCCCCGCCGAGTCGCGATGCTCGTTGCGGCCCTCGAGCAGGTAGGTGACCGTCTCGATTCCCGCGTGCGGATGCGGGCCCACGCCGTCGCCGCCGGCAAGACGCGCCGGGCCGAAGTGATCGAGAAAGACCCACGGGCCGACGGCCTTGCGGAATCGATTGGGCAGCGCCCGGCGCACCGACAGCGTTCCGGCCGCCGCGGGCTGCGAAACGATGACCTGCTGCGCGACGCGGGCGCGAACGGCGTTGGCCATGGCGGGCTCCACTCGTCGAGAAGTCGGGGAGGCCGCGTTCACGCCAGGTCGAAGACGAGGACTTCGGCGCCGCGGCCCGACTCGATGCGCACCGACGCTTCGCCCGCCAGCTTGACGGCATCCCCGGCGAGCAGGGGCTGGCCGTTCACCGTGACCTCGCCGCGCGCCACGTGCACGTAGGCCCGGCGGCCGGCGGCGAGCGGCTGCGCGGCCGATTCGCTGCCGTCGAAGAGCCCGGCGTAGAGCCGCGCGTCCTGGTGGATGGTGACGGACCCGTCGCGGCCATCGGGCGAGGCAATGAGGCACAGGCGGCCGCGCTTGTCGGCATCGCTGAAGGTCTTCTCCTCGTAGCCCGGGGCGATGCCGCGCACCGCGGGCTCGATCCAGATCTGGAGGAAATGTGCGCTGTCGTCGGCCGACGGATTGAACTCGCTGTGCCGCACGCCCGTGCCCGCGCTCATGCGCTGCACGTTGCCCGGCCGGATGATCGAGCCGTTGCCCATGCTGTCCTTGTGCTCGAGGGCGCCGGAGAGCACGTAGCTCACGATCTCCATATCGCGGTGGCCGTGGGTGCCGAAGCCCATGCCCGGCTGCACGCGGTCCTCGTTGATGACCCGCAGGACGCCAAAGCCCATGTGCGCCGGGTCGAAATAGTCGGCGAAGGAGAAGGAGTGGAAGGAATCGAGCCACCCGTGGTTCGCGTGGCCGCGGTCTGCACTGCGGCGTATGTCCATCATCTTCGAATCCATTTCAGCTAACGGAGTGAATGGTGAACGTCATGATGGGGTTGATCTTTCTCCGATCAAAGCGAAGAATTTCAACCTTGTCATTCATTTTTTTTGAATAATGAAGCTGTCCCTCGAAACCCTGGAAGTGCTCGATGCCATCGACCGGCGCGGCTCCTTCGCGGCGGCAGCCGAGGAGCTGCACCGGGTCCCGTCAGCAATCACCTACTCCGTGCACCAGGCCGAGGAGGCGCTGGACGTCCTCCTGTTCGACCGGCGTGGCCACCGCGCGAAGCTGACCGACGCCGGGCGGGAGCTGCTCAGGGAGGGGCGGGAACTCCTGCGCATTGCAGCCGACCTCGAATGCCGGGTGCAGCAGGTGGCGCGAGGCTGGGAGGCCGAGCTGCGCGTCGCCGTGAGCACGCTCATTGGCGCGGAGAATCTCATGGGCCTGCTGGCCGAGTTCTACGAAGCCAACACCGGCACGCGCGTGAAGCTGCTGCACGAGGTGCTGGGCGGCACCTGGGATGCCTTGGCCGCCGGCCGCGCCGACCTCGCCATCGGTGCTTCCGGGGACGCTCCCGCCGGGGCCGCTTACACGGCCCGGCCCTTGGGCGCCATCGCGATGGCCCTCGTCGCGGCGCCCTTCCATCCCCTGGCCCGAGAGACGGGCCCCATCACCGAGGCCATGCTGGTGCGCCACCGGGCCGTCGCCATCGCGGACACCTCGCGCCTGCTGCCGCCGCGCACCGTGGGCCTGCTCTCGGGGCAGGACACGCTGACGGTGGGAACGTTGGAGGCGAAGGTGGCCGCGCACGTGGCCGGCCTGGGCGTCGGCTGGGTGCCGCGCTGGATCGCCGAGCGCGAGGCCTTTGCCAAGCGGCTCGTCATTCTCCAGCCGGAAGCCGAACGCCCGCCCGCCGACATCGTGGTGGCCTGGCGAGCGGCCTCCGCGGGCAAGGCCGCGAAATGGTTCGTGAAACGCCTCGAGGATCCGCTCGTGGCGGCGACGCTCCTGTCGTGAGGCAGGTCGGCCGCGACACCCCGGCAGCACCCTCCCCTGACCACCCCAGCTTCCCTTCGGTCCGGCCAAGTCACATGCTGCGCTGCTCGCGACGACGCGACGGGGGCGTCGCAGGCTTTGGACTTACACTCCCTGTGATCGGCCTTGAACGCGATGCCCCCCGATGAACGACCGCTTGCGCTCGCTGGACGTCTTCCGCGGTGCCACCGTCGCGCTCATGATCCTGGTGAACAACCCGGGCCACTGGAGGCACCTCTACCCTCCGCTCGCGCATGCCGACTGGCACGGACTCACGCCCACCGACCTGGTGTTCCCCTTCTTCCTTTTCGCGGTGGGCAACGCGCTCGCGATCGTGATGCCACGCCTGCGGCAAGGGCCGGCCGCGGCCTTCTGGTGCAAGGTGGCGCAGCGGACCGCGCTGCTCTTCCTCATCGGCGTGGCGCTGGGTGCAGCGCCCTTCGTGCGATGGGATGCGAGCGGCGAACTGGAGCTGCGCGCGTGGGACACGCTGCGCGTGATGGGCGTGCTGCAGCGCATCGGGCTTGCCTTCGGGGCGGCGGCCGTGATCGTGTGGGGGTTGGGGCGGCGTGGCCCGCGCGCCGTGCTGTGGGCTGCTGCCTTGCTTCTGGTCGGCTACTGGGGCGCATGCCGTCTCTTCGGTGGCTCCGACCCGTACAGCCTCGAAGGCTTCTTCGGCACCGCGCTCGATCGCGCATTGGTCGGCGCGCCGCACCTGTACGAGGGCGAAGGCGTCCCGTTCGATCCCGAAGGCCTGGCGAGCACGATCCCGGCGGTCGCGCAGGTGCTGCTCGGCTGGTGGGTGGGCGACAAGGTGCTGCGCGAGCGCATCGATCCCGCCCTGGCGGCGCGGCTCTTCCTCGGCGCCACGGGGCTGCTGATCGCCGCTTACCTGTGGCAGCTGGAGATGCCGCTCAACAAGAAGATCTGGACCTCGAGCTTCGTGCTGGCCACCACGGGGATGGCGATGATGGTGCTGGCCTCCCTGATCCAGATCGTCGAGCTCCGCGGCCGCACGGCCGAGCTGGCGGTCTGGGGACGCTTCTTCGAGGTGTTCGGGCGCAACGCGCTGTTCGTCTTCGTGCTCTCGGGCCTGGTGCCGCGGGCGCTGGGCCTGGTGCGCTGGCAGGTCGGCGCCACCGCCGAAGGGCAGCCGCTGTGGACCACGCCGCTGCCCTGGCTCTACCAGACGGTGTTCGCCGAGCTGGGCAGCGACCCGCGGCTGGGATCGCTGCTGTTTGCCGGCGCGAACCTGGCGTGCTACTGGGCGCTGGCCTGGTGGCTCGATCGCCGCCGTATCTACATCCGCGTCTGACTTCGAGGCCATGGCCGCTGGCAGCACGTCGCGGTTCACGGATTCAGGCGTTGCCGGCACCGCGCGGCAGCAGCAATTGCCACGGCACACGTTGGATTTACTATCACTGGGCACCCGGCGGCGTCGCGACGCAAGCCGTCTGCCTGACAACCTTCTGCAAGAGGCATTCACGATGAACCACGATGATTTCGCCCGGCGACTGTGGCACAACCGCCTGACCCGCCGCGACGTGCTTTGGCTGTTCGGCGCCGGCGCAATGGCGGGCAGCCTGGCCGGTTGCGCCCGATCCCCCGTCACTGGCGAGCGGATCCTGGTCGGCATGAGCGCGGAGGAGGAGCGGCAGGTGGACCGGCAGGTCGCTGCGCACCAGTTCTCGCAGGACATGGGGCCGGTGCAGGACGAGGCCGTCAACGGTTACGTCGCCGCCCTCGGCGACCGCATGGACAACCTGACCCAGCGGGCGAACATGCCCTATTCGTACCGGGTGCTGAACGCGAACTACCTCAACGCCTATACGTTTCCCGGCGGAGCCATGGGCGTGACGCGTGGTGTCATGACCGAGCTGGGCAGCGAGGCCGAGCTGGCGGCGCTGCTCGGCCACGAGATGGGCCACGTCAACGCCCGTCACGCAGCGCAGCGGCAGGGGCAGCAAATGCTTTCGCAGGCGGCGGTTGTCGGGCTGGCGGTCGCCGCGTCGGTTGTCGATTCATCGTGGGGCGGTCTGGCGATGATCGGCGGCCAGGTCGGCGCCAGCGCACTGCTCGCGTCGTACTCGCGCGACAACGAGCGCGAGGCCGACGCGCTGGGGCAGGACTATATGGTCGCGGCCGGCTATCCCGCCAGCGGGATGACGCAATTGCACGGCCTGCTGGTGCGCGAGGCCAAGGAGACGCCGTCCCTGCTCGAGACGATGTTCTCGACGCACCCGATGAGCAGCGAGAGGATGGCCAGCGCGCAGCGCCTTGCCGAGACCAAGCACGCGGCGAGCCTGAAAGCGAGCCCGCGGGTTGAGCGCTTCATGGACAGCACCGCAAGCCTGCGCCGACTGAAACCGGCCATCGACGCCTGCAAGAACGGCGAAGTGGCGATGGCGCGCAAGCAGCTGCCGCAGGCACAAGGCGAATTCGCGCGGGCGCTGGCAGCGGCGCCGCGCGACTATCCATCGAACCTGCTGATGGCCCGTTGCCTGGCAGCGCAGGGCAAACAGAAGGACGCGCTTCGCTACGCCGAGGCCGCGCGCTCGATCTATCCGCAGGAAGCGCAGGCGCACAAGCTCTCGGGCGTACTGCAGCTGGCGGAAAAGAACCCCGGTGCGGCCGTGCAGAGCTTCGAGCAGTTCGACCGGCTACTGCCCGGCGACCCGGGCATTGCCTTTCTCAAGGGCGTGAGCTACGAGGGCGCGGGCAACCAGCGCGCCGCGGCGGAGAACTACACGCGCTTTCTGCGTAGCGGCGGGCAAGGCAAGCCCGCCGAGTACTCGATGAACCGCCTCAAGGCTTGGGGTTACGCGCGCTGACCCCACCCCGACGCCCACATCCAGCGTGCTGCACCCGAGCGCCGTCGCGTCCCTACGTATGCTGAAACAGCGATTGTCCCACGGCCATCCACCTTCAACCGCCCGAACCGCATGCGGCGATCCCGTGAGAAAGAGGTCGAACGCCAGCTGCGCACGGGTGAGTGCGATGCTTGTCTACGTATCTCGGGGCACGCGCCGCAGGCAGCGGCGGCGCTTTACCAAGAGCGGCCAGGCAGCGGCCGCGGAGGCCCATGCACGGCATTTCGTCTGGCCGGGCACGTTGGCCTTCCCAGCGCCGAGTCCCCAGGAGGTTCCGGAATGAACGATGCGCCCCCCGACGTGGAGCGGCCGCGGCGTTTGCTGCGCGCACTGCGACCCCGCGATCTGCTCGTCTTCATCGCGACGCGCGAATCCGCATGCGATGAATGTGGCGAGAAGCTGGGAAGCCATGCATGGATCATGCTCGCCGGAGAGCGCGGTGCGTTGTGCCTCGCCTGCGCGGATCTCGAGCACCTGGTCTTTCTGCCCTCGGGAGATCCGGCGCTGACGCGGCGCGCGCGCAAGAAGTCCAAGCTGTCGGCGGTCGTGCTGAAGTGGAGTCGGGCACGCAATCGCTACGAACGACAGGGCGTTCTGGTCGAGGAGGCGGGGCTGGCGAGCGCCGAGGCACAGTGTCTCGCAGACGGCGAGGCCCGAGCCCGCCGGCGCGGGCGCGAGGAGGCGCGGCGCGGGGAGCTCGACCGGAAGTATGTCGAGCGGTTCGCGCAGCGTGTTCGCGAACTGTTTCCGCGTTGTCCCGGCGATGCGGAGCACACGATCGCCGAGCACGCATGCCTCAAGTACAGCGGACGCGTCGGCCGCTCGGCGGCGGCAACGCGCCTGCCCGTGACCGCCGGCACGCGACGCGAACCCGCTGCCGCTTGCGCCGCAGGCCGCACCCGGGGCTACCCTGGCCCTGCTGCGGCCCCTGACCGGCGAAGCAGACATTCGGGACATGGAGCACGCGTGATGAGCAGGATCTCGGCCTGCAGTCCGATCGCGCGGCAGCAAGCGCCACGCGGGCAAGCGTCCTCGCGGCGATGCAGACGCGGCGCGTGCTAAAGGCGCCGGGCGCGGCCCACCACTGTGCGCGCAAGATGTCGCCAAGGACGATGTGTCGGTTCGGTCGTATCAAGCCGCGCTACGCTGCTCCCGACGACGTGTCGGGGGCGCTGGATTCGCGATCCCTCGCGACGAGCCGACGCGCCCGCCGCAACGCGAGCGCGAGCCGCTCGCGGGCGAGCATCGCCAGGCGGTCGAACTCCTCGCGCCGAAGCGCGCGTGCATGCGCCTCGAACGACTGGCGGTCGGGGTAGGTGTCGGGATTGAAGCGGGCCATGAGCGTCTCCCATCGATGGTTGATGAACCTGCTAGCCCACACGGTAACTGCGTGCCGTTATGAACACAATCCGGTCACCCGGAACAGTTTTTGTGACAGAATGGAAACAATTGATCCGTCGAGGGAGCCTGCATGGAATCCGGCCTGGCGATGCTCGCCTTCGTGCGCACCGTGCAGTGCAAAGGATTCACGCGCGCCGCACGCGACCTCGGGGTGACCCCGTCGGCCGTCTCGAAGCTCGTCACGCGGCTGGAGCGCAGGCTGGGTGTGCGGCTGCTGCAGCGATCGACGCGCCGGATCGCGCTCACCGCCGAAGGCACGCTCTATTTCGAGCGTGTGCAGCGGATCGTCGCCGAGATCGAGGACGCGGAATCGGACGTCATGCGCTTCTCGCAGGCACCGCGCGGGCGGGTGCGGATCGGCATGGGCAACGCGTTCGCCAACTTCGCGCTGGTCCCGGCGCTGCCCGAGTTCATGGCCCGCTACCCCGAGCTCTCGCTCGACCTCGTCATCACCGAGTACAAACTCGACCTGGTCGACGCCGGACTCGACCTCGCGATCCGGTTCGGCCCGCTCGGCGAACTCAATCTCGCGGCGCGCCGTATCGGCGAGTACGAGCGCGTCGTGGTCGCGGCGCCCGGGTATCTCGAGCGCCACGGCACGCCGCGAACGCCGGAGGAGCTTACGCACCACAACTGCCTGACCCTCGCCGGAGTGGCCGGGCAGACCGAGTGGCCGTTCCGCGGCCCCCGCGGAACGCGGTCGATCGCCGTGCGTGGCAACCTCGCCATCGACAACGCCGAGACGCTGTACGAGGCGGCGCTGGCGGGACTCGGGATCATGCGTCTGGCCGACCTCGTCGTCGGCCCGGCGATCCAGAGCGGGCAACTCGTGCCCATCCTGCTGGACGCGCACCAGCCCGAGCCGCTGCCGCTGCACGCCGTCTACGCGCCGGTGCGTCGCCGACCGCCCAGGCTCGAGGCCGTGCTCCAGTTCCTCGTCGAGAAATTCGGCTCGACGCCGTGGCGCCTGCCGCGGCCGATCGGTCGGCCTCTCGCCCGGCGGCGAGGGAAGACCGGTGCGACCCATCCGGGGGAGCCGCGTCCGCGGTCGCGCGGCAGGACGCCCGCCGGGTAGCGCCGGGGGCTTGCCGCGCGACCGGCCCGCCGCGCCTGACGCCACCGCCGTTGCTCGGTCGTCTCGCCGCCCTCATCCCGTCACCGGTCCTTGCCGCGCGCATGCGAGCCTTGTGCTGATCGAAACGCCGCGCGCAGGCGTCGGCGGTCGGACGGCTTGGAATCGGATGTATCCTCTGACCCGGCACAACCTCCATTTGGTGCCGTACGGTTTTTTTGGGAGGCCGGGAAGGCGCACGGGCCGGTCGTTTTGGGTCGGCGTGCCGTGCGAGGTTCGTGGGTGTTGGCGCGTGGCGCGGCATGGCTGTAGGCCGAGTATTCATGGGACTTTCGTGGCAGGTGATTTGGCGGGCAAAGGGCGTGCTGATGGCGAAAAAGAGAACGACGAACGCAACGCCGCGCAAGGTGAGTTCGGCGGTTACGGCCTCGCCCGTGGGGGAGCAGCGCACGACGCTGGCCCAACGCGTGCGCGAGGCGCCGCCCGGTTCACCGCTGATCCTGCGCATTCGCCTCATGGTGCTCGGCGTGCTGATCCTCGTGCTGGCGCTGGTATTCGCGGTGCCGCGGCGGCCCGAACCGCCGCGTTCGCTGGATCAGCCGGGGGAGGCCTTCGTCGATCGCGCCGGTTTGGTAGCGAAGGAGTATGCGTCGACCATGGCCGGTGTGCTGCTGCGCGAGGTGCGTTACCAGATGGTTGTGTATGCCGATGCCGGAGCGCCGGACGGATCGCTTGCCGCGTGGACCCGTGACAAGGCCACGACCTGGAAGGTCGGAGCGCAGGAGGACAACGGCATCGCGCTGTTCGTGTTCCGCGATGCGCGCATCGCGCGTGCCGAGGTGGGCTACGGGCTGGAAGGCCGGCTGCCGGATGCGCTGGTGCGGCGGCTGCTGGAGGATCGCCTGGCGCCGCGCTTCGCCGCCGGCGATTTCGAAGGTGGATTCGATGCCTTCATCCAGGGCGTGGGCGAGGCGCTCGGCGGCGACGACGTCCTGCACAAGCTGTGGCTGGAACTCGGCGGCACACCGCGCAAGACCAGCATTGCCATGCTGCTCGACACCTATTCGGAAGGTATCGAGCGCGCGCCGCGCATGATCGAGGCCACCTGGCGCACCTACATCGAGGGCAGTCCGACCGAGCGCACGTTCGTGCTGATGTGCACCGGCATCTTCCTCGCCATTCTGGCGGCAACGGTGATGGTACTGGTCGTCACCATCGGGATTGCTGTCAAGCTCGCCAAGGGGCAGTCCGCAGCGGCGCATGAACTCGCCGGCTCCGCAGTGGCGGGCATGGCGTCGTCGCCGCGCGTGCGCCTGGCGTCCGGCGCGTTCGCACTGGTGTTCGGCAGCTTCACGGTTGCGCTGTTCTCGCTTGTTCTCTTGTTTGCGCTCTCGCTGATCGGCGATCTGGTGCACCGCAAGGGCGACTTCAGCGGCGCTGGCGCGCAGGTCGTCTGGGCGGCGCCGCGCTAGCGTGCGACTTCGATGGCGGCGCCTTCGGCTGGCGCATCCCGAGTACGATCCGCAACCTTTCGAGCCCAGCCAGGACATCGGGCAACGGCAGCTGCCCGGATTCGTCTGCGACATCGGCGTCAGCTTGCATCGGTTTCAACCGCCACTTCCGGCGCCGCCGAAAGTCAGGAGCGGGTCGCTAGGCAAGTGCTTGGCGGTGCAGTGAGTCTCTTGCCTGGCGGAAGCGGCGTGCTGATCCTGATCGGCGCGGCGATACCGGCCCGCGGCCGGCAGGCGCATGACCTCGAGAGTTAACGGGACACTACTGACCGGGAATCTTGGTGGCGACCTCGACGGTCTCAGGCTCGCCGACCGCCGCCCTACGGCACATCGTCGATAACGGCCGCAGGAAGGGCCTCTCGCGCAAAGCCGACGCTCAACGCTCGATTGAACGAAGATACCGATTCCGGTACGCATCGAGCACCACGGCGAGCACGATCACCGTGCCAATCACGATGGGCTTGAAGTTGTCGCCGATTCCGAACATCTGCAGACCAGTGCTTAGCACCTGCAGGATACACGCGCCCACCAGCGTGCCGACAATCGAGCCCTTGCCGCCGTTCAAGCTGGTCCCGCCGATGATGACCGCCGCGATCGCGTTCAACTCGTAACCGATACCTGCGATCGGGCTGCCAACGTTGAGGCGCAAGAGGTAGACCATCGCGGCGATGCCGGCGGTCAAACCGCTGATGGCGAACACCGCGATCTTGTAGGGCCGTGGTGTATGGCCCGAAAGCCGCACCGCCTCTTCATTGGTGCCGATGGCAAACACGAAGCGGCCGAACACCGTGAACCGCAGTATGAACCAGCCGACGATGATGACCGCGATCGCGATCAAGAATATGGACGGGAAGATGCCGAGCAACACCCTATTGCCGAAGTCGACAAATGATTGCGGAAGTCCGGTGATGGTCGCGTTGTTGCTGAGCACTCGCGCCGCTCCGCTCGCGATGTTCAGCATGCCCAATGTCACGATGAAGGAAGGGATCTTCCACTGCTCGCACACAATGCCGTTGATCGCACCACATGCCGCCCCCGTTCCCATGCACCCGAGCAGCGCCAGCGGGATCGCAGCTTCGGTTGGGATGCTCGTGTCCGTCATGATCAGGGCACCGACTACCGTGCAGAGCGCCAGCACCGAACCAACCGATAGGTCGATGCCGCCGGTCAGGATGACAAACGTCATACCGGCAGCGAGCACCGTGTTGATCGCAATCTGCACGAACAGATTCAGGAAATTCTGTGACGTCGCGAAATAGGGCGCGGTCACCGAGAAGAACACAACGATCAGGACCAATGCCGCGGCAACTCCCGCATCCCGCGCCAGAAAGCGCAGCAGGCCGCTCCACCGGCCATCGCCTCTCTCGCCGGGAGGACGCTCAGTTGCTTGACTCATGGCCGTACTCCTCATACGCAAGCGAGAGTATTCGCTGTTGGTCGAACGCGGATCGCGGTACCTCTCCTGCAATCTTGCCATGCGCGAACACCACGATCCGGTGGCATGTTCCAATCAACTCCGGCAAGTCCGAAGAGACAAAGATGATGCCCTTGCCCGCGGCGGCAAGGTCCCAAAGCAAGTCATAGATCTCGCGCTTGGCGCCGACGTCGATGCCACGGGTGGGCTCATCGCAGATCACGATTCGCGAGCCGCGGAACAACCACTTCGCAATGACCACCTTCTGCTGGTTTCCCCCGGAGAAGTTGCGAACAACATGATCGACGGAAGGCGTCTTGACATGCAGCTCGTTAACCAGCGCGGTGGCGGCCTTGCGTTCTTTCGACCTCTGCAACAGACCCAGGCGCGACACCTTGCCGAGAGCGGTGATCGTGATGTTCTCCGCGCACGACATGCCCAGAAGCAAGCCCTGGTCCTTGCGATCCTCCGTCAACAGGCTCAGCCCATGCCGAACCGCGTCCCGCGGGGACCTGATTTCGACGGGGGTTCCGTCGACGATTACGCGACCGGCATACTTCGAGTCGGCCCCGAACAGTGCGCGCATCGTCTCGGTACGTCCGCTGCCGACCAGCCCCGCAACGCCGACAATCTCGCCTCGTCGTGCGGCAAACGACACTTCGGGAGACCTGGCACTGCGCTTCAGCCCTTCGACGCGCAGAATCTCATCGCCGACCACTACGTCATTACGAAAGACGTGCTCGCCCTGCATGCTGTGTCCGACCATCATGCGCACTATCTCGGGGACCGTCAGTCCGGCAAGCGGGCGGGTGGCGACAACGTGCCCGTCGCGCAGCACGGTGACGTAATCGCCGATGTCATGGATCTCGTGCAAGCGGTGGGAGATGTAGATGATCGTCACCTTGTCGGCCTTCAGCCGGCGGAGGATGCCGAAAAGCCGCTCGATCTCCTTGGAGGTGAGGGTTGCCGTCGGTTCGTCGAGGATCAGCAGCTTGCTGTCGTAGCAAAGCGCCTTGGCGATCTCGACAAGTTGCATCTGCGCCACGCCGAGGTTCTCGACTGGGGTGGTCGGCGCGATGTCGAGGTCGACTTGCCTTAGCAACGCGACCGCACGGTCGTGCATTTCCGGGTAGTTCACCAGCCCGTGTCTCTGGGGCAGTCTCTCGAACAGCAGGTTCTCGGCCACCGTCATGTGCGAGAGCATGTTCAGCTCTTGGTGCACGACCCGGATTCCCGCGCGATAGGCGTCCGTCGGCGCAAGCGGACGATACGGCTTGCCGTCGAACTTGATGTCGCCCTCGTCAGCGACGTAGATTCCAGCGAGGAGATTGATCAGCGTCGACTTCCCCGCGCCGTTCTCGCCAAGCAATACGTGCGCTTCCCCTCGCCCGATCGCCAGCGACACCCGCTGCAGCGCCACAACCCCGGGGAAGCGCTTGCCTACGCCGTTCAGTTGGAGGATCGGTCCGTCGGTCGTGCCGGGCAGGGTGGCCATCGTGGCTATCCCCCGACGAACCGCGGAAGAAGCGCCCTTCCGCCGGCGCCGCGAGTTGGGTTCGTCCGGTCCAGGCCAGGCCCGACGCACACACAACGGGTCTCGCACCCCGACTCCGGTCGCGCCATCTGCGCCACCTTTGTGCAGGGCTCTCTCATGGGCGCGCGAGCGCCGCCGGATCGTACGCGCGGCGAGCGGGGGATCCGGTGAGTTGAGACCAATTCAACAAGGGCGCGGTTTCGCGCCGCGCCCGCGTCTCACACCGTTGACCTCGGCGTGTCTACGAAAGGTCCTTGGCCATGATCAGCTTGACCGGCGTCTTGACCCACCCGGTGAACTTCTCTCCGGCCATCTCGCGCAGGCCGTAGTCGATTCCAAGGGCCGCCATCTCCGCACCATACTGCTCAACAGTCGCGAGCATCTTCCCTTGCTTGATGAGCGGCTGCACGGCCGGAATGTTGTCGAAGCCGACGACCTTGATCTTGCCGCTCTTGCCCGCCGCATCGAGGGCCTTGACCACCCCCAGCGCCATGGAGTCGTTCGCCGCCATGACCCCTTGAATATCCGGGTATTGGGTGAGCATGTTCGTCATCAGCGTGTTGGCCTCCTCGGTCTCCCAATGCGCCGTCTTGCTGTCGAGAAGCTTCAGTTTGCCGAGCGCCACGGCGTCGTCAAAACCCTTCTTGCGCTGCTGCGCGTTGTCGGCCTCTGGATTGCCTTCGAGGATGACCACCTTGGCGCCGGGCCCAAGCGCCTTCGCCAAGGCGTCACCCGCCAACTTGGCGCCGGCCCGGTTGTCGGGACCGAAGAATGCCAGGTCGATCCCCGCCGCCTTCTTGGCTTGCTTGTCGAGCTCGACGTCGATGTTGATCACCTTCACTCCGGCCTTCACCGCTTTGGCCAATGGGGTGACCATGGCCTTGGAGTCGGCAGGCGCCACCACGATGATGTTGTACTTCTGGGTAACGAAATTCTCGATGGCATCGACTTGCGCGGCGAAATCACGCTCGTCTTTCATGCCGACGGCCTTGAACGAGAACTTGTTCGTGTTCTTCGCTGCGTAAGCCTCGGCGCCGGCTTGCATCTGCTTGAAGAATTCGTTGGCCAGCGATTTCATCACCAGACCAACCTTTGGCTTGTCGGCCGCGGTCGCAGGACCGACGCCGAGAGCAAGCACCGCAACCGAGCCGGCCGCGGTGACGCGAATGAAGTCGCGGCGCGTGATTCCGCTGTCGTCGAAACGAAAAGTCGTGCCCGTCCTTGATCTGTGAGTCATGTGGCTGCTCCTTTGTTGAGCTCGGGTGAAACGCTTCGTCGCAGGCAGGTCGTCGCTGCACACGAGCATCCATTGCCCTGCGCGAATCTCGCTCCCAAAGCTGGACCGCGGGGAGAAGTCACCCGGCCCAGCACGCCGGGGCAGCCTTCCTGGCTTCCCGACATAGGTTACCCATATACGCGCAATCGGCACCCGCGACGAGTCGCGGCATTGCGTTAGGTCAATGTTTGACCACCGACCGACGACGGGCGGCCCCGGGATTGACCGTTCGGGCTTCACGTCGCTTCCGGCAGGCCGCCGGGTCCCGGACGGTGGACGGAAGGACACGCATTCCACGGCGAGTGGAACGACCGCGTCCGGCCGAGGGCCGATCGCCCATCTTGGTAGGCGCTGGAATTGATTCTGCTAGACTCCTTCCCTGAAGGGCTGCTCGGGGTCGTCATGTCGGGCTCGACGCCATGCCGTCGGCGACCGTGGTGTCCGGCGGTCGCACCCCACCCGGCGAGGTTGGCTGGCACCGTGCTCCATGGTCACGAGCGTGTCGGCGACATCGATGCCGAGGAATCGGTCGAGGGTCGCGGCGACTTCAATGACCCTCGTGGAATGACGGCATCTCGTGGCGACGGCGGGTCGCAGGTTCTCGTTTCCCAAGTTCATGGCGACAATCGCGTCAAGAAGGCGCAGACTTCCCTGATGGACATCCTGCAATGCCTACGGAAATACGGCCAGCGGCTCGATTCGGAGATCGCCGAAGAGACGGGCGTTGCGCTCGCACACGTGCGCGAGCGCTTCGCGCTCTTGACCGGAACCGGCGAGGTCATCACCTGCAAACTGACGCGCTTCGAGAACGGCAAGCCTGTCGACGCCTGCCTGTACCGTGCGTCGGGCTACTTCCCGCCTCCAGCGCCTGGTCGGAAACCGAAGCCGCCAGCGTAGTCAATTCAGCACGTCTGAAGGGGGAAGTGCAACGTCATTGCTCGGCGGATGGCGGACATCGACGCGGGTCGACACTCCAAGGGAGCGAAGGGCGGGCTCACTGCGTCGCCCCACCGCCGAAATGCTCTCTAAAGCCCTCTCTGGCTTCACCGACGAAGAGCAGAAGCTGATCTTCTGGAACGCGCACTACGGTAATGCCCTGTCGTTCAGCCTCGATCGCAAGAAGGCTGGCGGGTTGTTCGCTGGGTATGAAAAGCGTCTTGGGCAACTGTTGCTTGTGCGCTTGCCCCTCCTTCAATAGACGCATGGCTTCCGTCTTTGAAGGTTCCGTCGCCGTCGTGGGCACCGGGGCAGAACTCAGGATGAAGCAACTCGCTGCGTCCATGAGGGCGACGAAGTTGAAGGCGCCGTCCAATTTTGTCTGTATCGGCGCATCGTTGAGCTTGAAGGCGATCCAAGCTTCGTTGACCTGGAATTGACTCGGGTGAAGCATGAACGGCTCCTTTGCGAAGCTTGATACGGAGGTGAGCGGGCTGCGCGGCTCCTTGCGCAGCTCTGCTCGACCGCTGGGCTCGCGCACTCGCACGACAAAGCGCGGGGAGTCATGCGCCGGGAGTCAAGGCTTTCGTTCCGCTTCGAACCGCTATTATGACGCCTCGTGTGGCCCTACCCGCCAGATCGCGCCGTGGCGTCGCTGCGGAAATCGCACGCCACCTCTTTGCTGAGTTCGCTGGCACCGTCTCCGGGGCTGCGCCGTAGGAATGGTTCGGCGTGTCTTCTCCGAGACGCCGCGGCCCCAAGCTCCAGCCAAAGCATGATCGGCCTGGATGCCTCGCCCGCGCTCGCACCTCGGGCGGGGTGTGCGCCCGACGCGCCGTCGGGGCGAGTGCGGCGCGTCTCGACGCGCCGCGCCTGCCGGCGGCGGCGACGATGCGCGTCCCGGCGCCACGCGGAGAACGATGCATGGGGCAGGCTTCATCGCCGCGCGCCCGCTTTCGCGCAGCGCGGAGCCGCGGCGAGGTTTCACCGCTGCCCCGCCACGCCGGCAGGCGCGCCCTCGAGCGGACGCGGCGAGCACATGACCACGCCATCCCGACCGTAACCTTCGCTGATCCATCCGGCGCTCACCATCGCCTGCCTGGTCGCCGCGTCGCTCGTGTAGCGATGATTGCTGGCGGCGCGCCCGTTCCACAGGCGGTACACGGGAACGGTCGCAGCCGGGCACCCGCCGCTCATCGCATCGGGCAGCGGCAAGAACATCACCGCGGGGTCCTCGAGTACGAACGACGGATGACGTTGCGCAACGGCTCGGCATTCCCGGTCCGAAGCCGAAAAGAAGTGCGAATCGCCCGCCTGAGGGGGCAGGTAATAGCGACACACCCGACCGGCGCCCTCGACGAACACGGGCCACGCAAGGAACGTGGCGCCGGTACGCCGCCAGCCGGCGATCCGGCCCGAATCGAGCGCCTCGATGTCGGCGTCGCGCGCACTGATGAAATAGTGGTCGACCGCCGCGTGATGGAACTCGACGACGGGCACGGGAGCGACGGGACGGTAGGTCTCCGCGAGCGTCAGGTTCGTCACGCTCGCCCCCAGCGCCACCTCGTGCGCGGGTTCGGCGCCAGGAAAGATCTCGCCCAGCACGCCGAACAGGGTGACCCGATAGTCCTCGGGACGAGGCGAGATTCCCGGCAGCGCATCCCGAATGAGACGCGCGAGCATCGCCTGGAAGCGCGCATACGAGATGTGAACGCGAAAGAATTTCGGCTGCGCCCAGGGCTCGACGAATTGCACGGTCGACGACCCCGGCGCGACCGCCGCGAACTCCGTCCGCGCGCCATCCGTGGCCTGCGCCGAAAGCGGGCTCGTCACGAACGCCGTAAAGGCATCCGCGCTCACCGCCTCGGTGCCGGCGCCGTCGATTCCCGCAACGCGGTTGTCGTACAACTGCACGATATGGGCGAACAACGCGCCCGTTGTCACGTCGCGCGCGTAGTACAAGAAACTCACCTGCGCGGTCCCGTCGATGACCGGAGGTGCGTCGGAATACACGAATGGCACGCGGATCGAGGCCTCGATCGTCAGCGCAGAGGTCGCGTTGCGAAAGACGGCGGCCGGCGGCACAAGTTCCCGGGCAATGCTCACGTTCGGCCCCCCGAGCAACACCGGCTTGGTGTACGAAAAGCGACGTGAATCAATGTAGAAGCCGGCAGCGTTGCAGGCGAGCTGGAACGCGCTCGCCGGGTTGGGGGGGCCCGCGTCGCGGTAGCCCGCGCTGCGTCTGCGCGTGCGTTGCCGGCGGCAGCGACAGCCCCGTGAACTGACCGACATCCCAGGTCACGAGGTTCGCCACTTGTTCTGCGAGTTCCGCAGTGCCGACGTCGCCAATGTGCTGCACGCGCATGTAGGTGGCGTTGACCGGTGCCGGATCGAGGCCGGCGACGAAGTTCGCGGCGTCAACGCAATCCGGCGCGGAAACCACGCGCACGAACGCACCGCCGTAGTCGTCGTCGCCCGCGGCGGCCGAGGCGATGAGCATCGCCATCGCGGCCACAGCGCAGCCCCTACCCAGGCGCGCGGGGCGCATTGCGCCCCAGCGATCGCCAAACCCGGTGCCCATGAACGAAGTATCCGGAAGCCGAGTCTTGGCTGTCAATGGTGGATCCGATCAGTACGCGATCGGCCCGGAGGCCTCCAGAGACGCGGCGAAGTAACGCCAGTTGCCGGTGGGCCGTCGCGCTGCCCGTCTCGTCCCGCCGCGCCTGGAACGAGGGCTGGCCCGCCCTCGGGCCGCGACCGCGCTGGTACACTGAGCGCCGGCGAACAAACGTCGCGAGCGGTAGGGGACGCGGCGCGCGAGCGAGCGAACGACGAGCGCTATCAAGAGATAGGCGAGGCGCAAGCCCCTGACGGCCGCGTGCGCCACGCACGACCGCGCGGCCGCGACTGCTGCTGGCGCATCGTTTGGCCCGGGACCGTTCGGATGCCGTCGCTGCACCTTCTGACTCCGGTCCGATCGGTTGCCGCTTCGGGGCCCATTGGCCCACTCACCTCACAACTGTACGCCATGACGGACGGTCGCTACGCGCTTTCCGATTTCGACTTCGTGCTTCCGCCTGATCGGATCGCGCAACTCCCGGCCGCCGAGCGTACCGACAGCCGCTTGCTGCACGTTGCCGGCGAAGTACTGACGGACCGGCGGTTTCGCGAGCTGCCCCTGCTCCTGCGGGACGGCGACCTCCTGGTGCTGAACGACACACAGGTCGTGAAATCCAGGCTCGTGGGCGTGAAGCCGAGTGGCGGCAGGGTCGAACTGTTGCTCGAACGGATTCTGAGCGCGACCGAGGGCCTGTTCCAGATCCGCGCCAGCCATGCACCGCGTCCGGGCCAGTCGATTCGCCTGCCGGGAGCCGTCGACGCCGACGTCGTCGCGCGCAGCGATCGGTTCTTCCGCCTGCGCTTCGCGGGCGTCACTTCGCTTGTCGACTATCTCGCGCGGCACGCCGCCGTCCCGCTGCCACCCTACATCGCGCGCTCCGCAACGGCGGCCGACGAGGCGCGGTACCAGACCGTGTACGCGCGACGTCCCGGAGCCGTCGCCGCCCCGACGGCCGGACTGCACTTCGACACGGCGCTGCTCGATGCGATCCGCGCGGGGGGCGTGCAGCTCGCCTGGGTCACGCTGCACGTCGGTGCCGGCACGTTCCTCCCGGTGCAGACGGAAGATCTCGCCGCGCACCGCATGCACGCCGAGTGGTACCGCATTCCGGCGCGAGACCGCCGCCGCGGTCGCGGATACACGAGCCCGGGGCGGTCGGGTCACCGCGGTCGGAACCACCAGCTTGCGCGCCCTGGAGTCCGCCGCCGAGCCCGACGGCCGGCTGCGCGCCGAAGAAGGCGAAACGACGCTTTTCGTCCGCCCCGGCCATCACTTCCGAGTCGTCGACCGGCTGCTCACCAACTTCCACCTCCCGCGATCCACGCTGCTGATGCTGGTGTCCGCTTTCGCGGGCTGCGAGCCGGTGCGCCGCGCCTACGCGCACGCGATACACGCGGGCTACCGTTTCTACAGCTATGGCGACGCGATGCTCGCCGAACACCGGGCCGCCTGAAGCAAGCGTCGCCGGCAGCAAACAGCCGAAAATGTCGCCCCGCGGCGACAAGCCTAGGGCACGCTGTGTTTCTGCAACGATTTTCCCTGCGCGCGGGCCTTTCTTGGCTGGATGGCATGGCGTTTCGGCGTCTTTCCCGATACTCTCCCGGACATGATCGAAGTCAGGCAATTCGCGGACGCGGCGCGGGCGGTCACGCCGTGAGCGCGCCGGGCCGCCCCAACGGCGAACACCGCAGCGCGCAGCGCGTAGGGAGTCCCGTCGCCGCGTGGTGGCGCATCGGCCTCTTCGCGCTGGTGCTCGCGTTGGCGCTGGGCGTCGGCGCGGTCGAGGCGGCGCGCGTGGGCGTGCTGTCCAACCGCTACTCGAGCGAGGCGGCGGCCGACTTCAATAGCCGGCTCTCCGGCCACGTCTTCACGGGCGTCGACGTCAGCGGCGCGGCGCCCACGCTCGCCAGCCTCACCTCTTCCTACGATGTGCTCCTCGTCTTCGCGGACCAGAATTTCGCCAATGCGCCCGCCGTCGGGAACGTGGCGGCGGAGTTCGCGAACACCGGCCGGCCCGTGGTGCTGGGCACGTTCTACGACCAGCAGCGCAGCGACGCCGGGGGCAGCGGCTGGGGCGCCCTCGAAACGCTCGACCCCAACACCACCGACGGTCTTGGCGTGCCGCAGCCACTCGGTTGGCCGCGCACCCTCGACGGCGCGGCAACGGTTCCCCACCCGCTGACCCGGCGGGTGACCGCGCTTTTCGGCAACCAGTGGGCCGGTGGCAACGAAGCCAAGCCCGGTACCACGGTGGTCGCCCGCTGGCGCGAGCTCAACGCGCGCGGCAATCCCGATCCGGCCATTGCCTACCGCACCGCGGGAGCGGCGTGCGTCATTCAGATCGGCATCGCGCCGCATTACTCCGCGCTCGGAACGTTGGGTGCGGATTACGGCGGGGATTTCTACTTGGTCTGGCAAAACGCCTTCGACTTCGCCGCGACCGGTTGCCGGGCCGGCGCCGCGGTTGCCGTCCCCGCGCTTTCCGACTTCGCGCTCGGCGCGCTCGCCCTCGGCCTCGCCGTGATTGCGCTGCACGAGCGGCGGCGCCGGACCGTCCGCCGCTGAACCCGCAGCCCCTTCGGCCCCAGCGGCGCCTCTGCCCCTCTTCTCGCGGCCATGCGATTTCAGGTCCTCGCCACGTCGGGGCGCGCCCGGCGCGGCCGCCTGCACCTCGCCCACGGGAGCGTCGAGACGCCTATCTTCATGCCGGTCGGAACCTACGGCACGGTCAAGGCGATGGCGCCGGACGAACTCGTCGCCGAAGGCGCACAGATGATTCTTGGCAACACGTTCCATCTCTGGCTGCGGCCTGGCCAGGACGTGATCGCGGCACACGGCGACTTGCACCGCTTCATGAGCTGGGACCGCCCGATCCTGACCGATTCCGGAGGCTTTCAGGTGTGGAGCCTCGGCGCCCTGCGCAAGGTGGCCGAGGAGGGCGTCACCTTCGCGTCGCCAGTAAACGGCGACCGCCTGCTGCTCACCCCGGAAGTCTCGATGGAGGTACAGCGCACGCTCGGCTCGGACATCGCGATGGTCTTCGACGAGTGCACGCCTTACCCCGCTTCCCGAGGCGAAGCCGCGGCCTCGATGGAACTGTCGTTGCGCTGGGCGGCTCGCTCGCGGCGCGCCTTCGACGCACTCGGCAATCCGAACGCGCTGTTCGGCATCGTGCAGGGCGGCATGCACGAGGACCTGCGCGACGCCTCGCGCGAAGGTCTCGCCGCGACCGGTTTCGACGGCTACGCGATCGGCGGACTGTCGGTGGGCGAGCCCAAGGAAGAGATGCTGCGCGTGCTCGGGTACACCGCACCGCGGTTGCCGTCCGACAAGCCGCGCTACCTGATGGGGGTCGGCACGCCGGAAGACATCGTTGCCGGCATCTCGGCGGGCATCGACATGTTCGACTGCGTGATGCCGACTCGCAACGCGAGAAACGGATGGCTGTTCACGCGCTACGGCGACGTCAAGATCCGCAACGCCCGCCACCGCGCCGATCCCGGGCCGGTGGATCCAACCTGCCTCTGCCCGACGTGTCGCCGCTTCTCGCGCGCTTACCTGCACCACCTGCAGCGCGTCAACGAAATCCTGGGGGCGCGCCTCAACACCGTGCACAACCTGCACTATTACCTGACGCTCGTCGCCGAGATCCGCGATGCGATCGAGGCGGGCTCTCTCGACGCCTGGACGGCACGGTTTCACACCGACCGCAGCGGACCCGTGTAGGGGTCGGAGCCGTGATTCTCCGCAGGGGGCAGAGCGGCGTTTTCCGGCCGCTTCCGAGAGATCGTGCCTCTGCCCCGTTGCGGAAAATTACGGCTCCGACCCGCTAGGCTGCGAATGCTATAATTCTCAGTTAAGTTCAAACGCGCCGAGCCAGTCAACACCGGAGGATTCGAACGTGCTCTCCCCGCTCTTCGTCAGTTCCGCCCACGCCCAAACCGCCGCTGCCGGGGGCACGGATTTCATGGCCTTCCTGCCCATGATCGCGATCTTCGTCGTGTTCTACTTCCTGCTGATCCGCCCGCAGCAGAAGCGCGCTAAAGAACAGAAGGCGATGCTCGGCGCATTGCAGAAGGGGGACGAGGTCGTCACCGCAGGGGGCCTCGTGGGCAAGATCGGAAAGCTCACCGACCAGTACGCGACGCTCGAGGTTGCCTCCGGCGTAGAGATCACGGTGCAGCGGCAGGCGGTCGCACAACTCCTGCCCAAGGGCACGATCAAGGCGCTCTAGGCCTGTCAGGGGCCCCTGGCGGCCGCTCTCCTCCCTCCTTAAGCGAAGCCGGCTGCGCGACACGCGTCGCGATCCCCCCAATGCCCTGCGCGGCCCTGTCGCGCCCCCGAAGCCCCTTCCCATGAACCGTTATCCGCTCTGGAAGTACCTGATCATCGGCGTGGCGCTCCTGATCGGCCTCGTCTACACGCTGCCCAACTTCTTCCCCGAAGTGCCTGCCGTCCAGGTGTCGTCGTCCAAGGCTCCGGTGAAGATCGACAGCGGCCTCCTCGTGCAGGTGGAAGGCGCACTCGCCGCCGCCAAGATCCCCTACCGCGGCGCGGCGCTGGACAGCACCGGCATCAAGGTGCGCCTCGACGACACGGACACCCAGATCAAGGCGCGCGACGCGCTGCAGGCGACGCTCGGCGACAACTACATCGTCGCGCTCAACCTGCTGTCGGCGTCGCCGCAGTGGCTTGCGGCGATCGGCGCGCTGCCGATGTACCTCGGCCTCGACCTGCGCGGCGGCGTGCATTTCCTGCTGCAGGTCGACATGAAGGCCGCGCTGGAGAAGGCGGCCGACCGCTACACGACCGACATCCGCTCGCTGCTGCGCGAGAAGAAGATCCAGTACAGCGGCGTCGGACGCGAAGGCAGCAACGTATCGGTCCGTTTCCGCGATCCGGCCGAGCGCACCCGCGCACGGGTGGAGATCGACAAGGCGTTTCCCGACCTCGCGCAGCGCGAGATCGACGCCGGCGGCGACGAGCTGCGCCTCATCGCGGGGTTGAAGCCGGAGGCGCAGAAACGCATCCAGGACGGCGCCGTCCAGCAGAACATCACGATCCTGCGCAACCGCGTCAACGAGCTCGGCGTCGCCGAGCCGATCATCCAGCAGCAGGGTGCCGACCGCGTGGTCGTCCAGCTCCCCGGGGTGCAGGATACGGCCCGCGCCAAGGACATCCTCGGCCGCACCGCGACGCTGGAGATCCGCATGGTCAACGAGGAGGCTGGCGCGACCGAGCAGGCGCTTGCCGGGCAGGTGCCGTTTGGCAGCGATCTGTTCACCGAGCGCGGCGGCGCCCCGGTGCTCGTCAAACGGCAGGTCGTGCTGACGGGGGACCGCATCAACGACGCGCAACCGGGGTTCGACCAGCGCAGCAACGAGCCGGCGGTGCACGTCAACCTCGACGGCACCGGAGCCCGGATCTTCAAGGAGGTCACGCGCGAGAACGTCGGCAAGCGGATGGCGATCGTGCTGGTCGAGAAGGGCAAGGCCGAGGTGATCACGGCGCCGGTGATCCGCGAGGAGATCGGCGGCGGCCGCGTCCAGATCAGCGGCCGGATGACCACCCGCGAGGCCAACGACGTCGCGCTGCTGATGCGGGCGGGCGCGCTCGCGGCGCCGATGGAGATTGTCGAGGAACGCACCGTCGGCCCGTCGCTGGGCAAGGAGAACATCGACAAGGGTTTCAACTCGGTCACCTACGGCTTCGTCGTGCTGGCGCTGTTCATCTGTGCCTACTACCTGCTGATGGGCCTGATCTCGACGATCGCGCTGTCGGTGAACCTCCTGCTGCTGGTGTCGATCCTGTCGATGCTGCAGGCCACACTGACTCTGCCGGGCATCGCGGCCATCGCGCTGACGCTGGGCATGGCGATCGACGCCAACGTGCTCATCAACGAGCGGATCCGCGAGGAGCTGCGCTGGGGTGCGACGCCGCACGCGGCGATCCAGGCCGGCTACGAACGCGCGTGGGGCACGATCCTCGACTCCAACGTCACGACGCTGATCGCCGGCGTCGCGCTGTTCATCTTCGGCACGGGGCCGGTGCGCGGCTTCGCCGTCGTCCACTGCCTCGGCATCCTGACGTCGATGTTCTCGGCGGTGTTCGTCTCCCGCGGCATCGTCAACCTCGTCTACGGCGGCCGCAAGAAGCTCGACAAGATCTCGATCGGTCAGATCTGGCGGCCGGCAGCGGCCGCGCCGGTGCCGGGCGCCCCCCGAATCAAGTAGACGCACGCCCCGCCGCCACGCCGCACAACGCCACGGGCAGACAGGACGCCATGGAATTCTTCCGCTTCAAGCGCGACATCCCCTTCATGCGGTACGCGCTCGTCTTCAACGTGATCTCGGCGGTCACGTTCGTGCTGGCCGTGTTCTTCCTCGCCACCCGGGGCCTCAACCTGGGCGTCGACTTCCGCGGCGGCACGGTGATCGAGGTGACCTACTCGCATGCCGTGGACTTCAACCGCGTGCGCGCGGCCCTCGACCAGCTCGGCCTCGGCGAGTACTCGGCGCAGTCGTTCGGCGCGTCCGACACCGCGCTGATCCGGTTGCCGCTGAAGGAAGGCGTGTCGAGCGCGAAGCTCTCCGAACAGGTGATGGCGACGTTGAAGGCGGACGACCCCTCGGCCACGCAGCAGCGCGTCGAGTTCGTGGGCCCGCAGGTCGGCAAGGAACTCTTCGAGAACGGCGCGCTCGCGCTGCTGCTGGTGTCGGCCGGCATCGTCGGCTACCTCGCGATGCGCTTCGAGTGGCGCTTCGCCGTCGCCGCGATCATCGCCAACCTCCACGACATCGTCATCATCCTGGGCTTCTTCGCGCTGTTCCAGTGGGAGTTCTCGCTTCCGGTGCTGGCGGCGATCCTCGCGGTGCTGGGCTACTCGGTCAACGAGTCGGTCGTCGTCGCCGACCGGATCCGCGAGAACTTCCGCAAGATGCGCAAAGCGTCGGTGACGCACGTTATCGACAACGCGATCACCAGCACCATGTCGCGGACGATCATCACCCACGGCAGCACCCAGCTGATGGTGACCTCGATGCTGCTCTTCGGCGGCGAGACGCTGCACTACTTCGCGCTGGCGCTGACCATCGGCATCCTGTTCGGCATCTACTCCTCAGTGCTGGTGATGGCGCCGCTGGTGATGTGGATGGGCGTCTCCCGCGAGGACCTCGTCAAGCCGGAGCGGAAGCCGGGCACCGAGGGCGAGAAGATCGTTCCCTGACGGGCGCGCGCTCGCGAACCCCGCCGCGCACACCGGCACCGCCCCGATGTTGACCGAACTCTTCCACGCGCTGCTGGCCCTCGACAAGACGCTGGCGGAGCTGGCGGCCACCTACGGGCCGTGGCTCTACGCGCTGCTGTTCGCCGTCATCTTCGCCGAGACCGGGCTGGTCATCTTTCCGTTCCTGCCGGGCGACTCGCTGCTGTTCATCGCCAGGCACCGTCGTCGCGACCGCCGGGCTCAACGTGCACGTGCTGGTTGCCGCGCTGATCGTGGCCGCGGTCTTGGGCGATTCGCTCAACTACACCATTGGGCGCACGATCGGCCCCAGGGTGTTCGACAGGCCCGACTCGCGCTGGTTCAGGCAGGAGCATCTGCGCCGCACGCAGGCGTTCTACGACAGGTACGGCGGCGTAACCATCATCATCGGCCGCTTCGTCCCGATCGTGCGCACCTTCGCGCCGTTCCTCGCCGGCGTCGCCGGGATGCGCTACCACAGGTTCCTGGCCTACAACATCATCGGCGGAATACTCTGGATCTCCTCGCTGGTCTACGCGGGCTACATCTTCGGCAACATCCCCTGGGTCAAGGACAACCTGTCGCTGATCGTCGTCGGCATCGTCGCGGTCTCGCTCATCCCGGTGGCGTCGACCTGGTGGCGCGAGCACCGCGCAGCGCGCGGAAAATTGGGGTCAGAGCCGTAATACTCCCCTCGGACATCAAACAAGCGGGGCGTTGGACCGACGGGGAGTATTACGGCTCTGACCCCAATTTCTGCGCGAGGTCGGCGGCAAGTCCCGTGTAGGTCGCCGGCGTGAGCGCCTTGAGCCGCGCCCGGGCGTCTGCCGGCAGCGCAAGGCCGTCGATGAACGCGTGCAGCGATTCCCGGGTGATGCCCGTCCTGCCGCGCGTGAGCGCCTTCAGCTGCTCGTAGGGGTTGGGCACGCCGTAGCGGCGCATCACCGTCTGGATCGGCTCGGCGAGCACCTCCCAGTTGGCGTCGAGGTCGGCGGCGATCCGCGCCTCGTCGACGGCGAGCTTGCTCAAACCCTGTCGCAGCGACACCCAGCCCAGCAGCGCGTAGCCCAGCGCGACGCCCATGTTCCGCAGCACCGTCGAGTCGGTGAGGTCGCGCTGCCAGCGCGAGATCGGCAGCTTCTCGGCGAGGTGGCGCAACAGCGCATTGGCGAGGCCGAGGTTGCCCTCGGAATTCTCGAAGTCGATGGGGTTGACCTTGTGCGGCATCGTCGACGAACCGACCTCGCCCTCCTTCACGCACTGGCGAAAATAGCCCAGCGAGACGTAGCCCCAGACGTCGCGGTCGAGGTCGATGAGGATCGTGTTGACGCGCGCGAACGCGTCGAACAACGACGCCATGGCGTCGTGCGGCTCGATCTGCGTCGTGTAGGCGTTGAACTCGAGTCCGAGGCCGGCGACGACGCGCGCCGCCAGCCCCTGCCAGTCGACGTCCGGGTACGCAACGACGTGGGCGTTGTAGTTGCCGACGGCCCCGTTGAGCTTGCCGAGCAGCGGCGCCGCCTCGACCGCCGCGACGCCGCGGGTCAAGCGCGCGACGACGTTGGCGATTTCCTTGCCCAGCGTCGTGGGTGTGGCCGCCTGGCCGTGCGTCCGCGCCAGCATCGGGAGCGCCGCGTGGGCGCGCGCCATTCCCCGCAGCGCGTCGACGATGCCGCTGAGCGCCGGCAGCAGCACCTCCCGGCGCGCGGCGGCGAGCATCAAGCCGTGGGCCAGGTTGTTGATGTCTTCGGAGGTGCAGGCGAAATGGAAGAACTCGGCGACGGCCGCGACCTCGGGCACCGTGGCGAAGCGCTCCTTCAGCCAGTACTCGACCGCCTTGACGTCGTGGTTGGTCGTCCGCTCGATGGCCTTGATCCGCGCGGCGTCGGCCGTTGCGAACGACGCCGCGACCGCCATGAGTTCGGCGCGCGCCGCCGCGGAGAACGGGGCGACCTCGGGGACGTCCCGGCGCCTCCGAGAGCGCGAGCAGCCACGCGATCTCGACCGCGACGCGCGCCCGGATCAGCCCGAACTCGCTGAAGTGCACGGCGAGCGCCGCGACCTTGCCCGCGTAACGGCCGTCGAGCGGAGACAGCGCGGCGAGCGCGAAGGCTTCGGTATCGTGCGCGTTCATGCGGTGGGAAGCGTCGCGGGGTCGACCGGACTGATTCTACGCCCACGAGCGCGATCGCCACGCCGTTGCGTGCGGCGGGGGCGACGCCGCCGCGGCGATCGTTCAAGAGCAGGAGCGATCGGTGCCGCAGCACAGCCCGGAACGGACCGACCGGCAGCGGCGCCCCTCGTTTCGCCCGGCGCGCATCAGCCTCCCCGCAACCATGTGCGCGCATCGTGGTTGCGGGCAAGCGATTCGGCGGTCTCGATTCCTGCCTCTTCGCAATACGCGAGCACGGCCTGCAGCATCTGGGCCATCGCAAACACGTCGTAGGCTGCATCATGCGGTCGCGAGCCACCGGACCTCATCTCTTCCAGCCAGTATTCCATGCTGGTCAGTTCGGTGACCTCGGCATCCACGACGCCGGCGATGGCGACCAGGTCGAGCCAGTCGCCTTCGATGGCGGGCAGCCTGTGCATGCTGCAGCTGCGGGCAATCATCCCCTTTACGAAGCCCGGGTTGTAAGTGACGATCGGGCTTCCCATGACCATCTCCCGAAGGCCGAGATAGCGTGACCGCCAGTCCGAGGCGGGCTGCGTGGACGCGCCGGTCGTAGTCGCCAGCGCGCAGTAGCGCAGGTCGGCAAGGCGGAGCATCGCCGCCGTCACGGGCAGTGCGGCAATCCCGGTGACCCGGTCGCGGCGGAGGCTGGTGCCGGTGACGTCGACGTCCAAGGCGACGAATCGCATTTCGTCCAGGCGCAGCGCGGCCGATCCGGCCCGCCGGCGGCCCGGCAACGCGCGACGACGCAGCCAAGACCACACGTCAGGGAACGAAATCGAGTTTCAGGCGCGCCTGCAGTGACCCGGCCTGCCGCAGGGATTCGCGCAGGATCCTCTGCTGCAGCTCGTCCAGCGCGTAGGGATCGACTCGATTCGGGTCGCCACCATCCTTGAGCGAATCGAGCTGGCGGTGCAGGCGAGCCGTCTGAATGACCCGGAAAGCCGCAATGTCCCCCTCGATGGTGGAGAGCGAGCGCTTGATGCGCTGCCCGACGATGCGCAGTCTCTCCACGGTATTCGCCGAGCGGACGCCGTTGGCAAGCGCGTAGATCCTGGCGATGTCGACGAAGAGGCGGCTGCCCTGGGTCTTCAGGTCGATCGTCCCGCGGTGCGGCCCGCTATCCGTGGCGAACCGGCTGATCCGACCGATGGGTGGCGTGATCTCGAGCGCGTTCACCGCCATCTGATGCAGGAAGATCGTGTTGCCCGCGGCTTCCTTGAGCAGATGCTCGAGCAGCGCCTCCGCCAGTTGCTCGTCGCCGTGCACCGCCCGAAGATCGAAGAAGATCGTCGCATTGAGCAGCGATTTCGGGGTCGTCGTGCGAATCCAGGATGACAGCTTCGCCTTCCATTCGTCGCGCGTCAGGCACAGCTCCGGATTGCTTGCCATGATGTTGCCCTTGCACCGCGCGAACCCGCAGGCGTCCAGGGCAGCGTTGACGTCTTTCGCGTATTCGAGGAGGTCCGCGCGAACCCGCGCGACATCCGCCGGATTCGGAGGAACGAACACGATCCCGTTGTCCTGGTCGGTGACGAACCCCTGCTCCTCCCGGGCCTCCGAGCCGAACGCGAGCCAGCAGAAACGCGCGCCGAGATTCCGGTCGCGGCCGAGGACCGTCAGCAGCCGGCCGGATATCCGGTCGTTCATCGAGGAGGCGAGGCGCGTGAACTGACCCACCTCCATGCCCTGCCGGAAGACACGCTCGCCGAACTCCCGCACGTGCTTCGCCACGTCGACCAGCTCGGCGACGCTGGCCGCCTCGTCGATCGGCTTGAAGACATGCGTGATCCCCTGCTGCTGCGCTCGAAAGATGTCCCGCTCGGACACCATTCCGACCACCGATCCTTCGGGGCCTCGAAGCAGCAGGTGGCGAAAACGGCTCTGCGCCATCTCGACGCCCGCTTCCAGGACCGAAGCGTTGTCGTCGATCATTCGCGGCTCGCCCGTCATGATCCGCGTTATCGGCGTTTCGGGAGACAGCCTCGGCGCGAGCCCCCTCGCAATCAGGTCGGTCTGGGTGACGATTCCTTCAACGGCCTCCGGCGTGCCGACCAGCACCGACCCGACCCCCCGCTCCGACATCAACGAGGCAACCTCGCCGATGGACCGATCCGACGAAGCGCAAACGACCGCTGCGGTGCCGATCGACCGCGCCGGCATCGCCAAGGCCTGGTCGGCGTGCTGCCGCGCCCGCGCCAGATCCACCGCCGCGTGCCGCAACTGGGACGCTTCGTCGCGCAATCGCAGGCCGATCCAGCGCAGAACTCCCGGTTCGGCAAGCCAGCGATCGATCTCCGCGCCTTCGATCTTCCAGAGGTAACTGTCCTCGACCGCCGTATAGACGCGCGTACCTCCGGCCTGGGTCAACAGGGCTTCCGCCGGAAACAGGCCGCCGACCTCGAAGAACTCGTCGGCCATCATTGGCGCCAGCGTCCGGTCGATTTCGGTCGCGCGCACCCGCCCCTGCCGCACGATCCAGAAGCAAGGTGCGGTCAAGGCGATCTCCGGGTGGAGGACCGTGCTTCCGCGGCGAAAGAAGACGATGCCGCACGCGACCAGAAGCGCTCGCAGGCGCGCCTGCGGCACCTTGTCGAACGGCGGCAGGCCGCTGATGCGACTCAACTCAGCGGACAGGACGAATTCGGCGGCTGGATCCACGATGCGCTTGGGCCCCGTTTCGGGCGTGGCCACGGCACGGCAGGCAGCAACCCCCGCGAACCCCGGTCATCAATATACTCGCCTCGACCCGCCGCGCGCCCCGGAAAAGCCTCTCCGCGGATCAGGCCGCGGACGGAATGCCGGACGCCCGGTACCGGTGCGGGCGCATTCCGCTCCGGCGTCGCCCCCCCCAGCGGGGCGCCTTGCTCCGCCCTGCGCGGTCGGGCGCCCCGCCGCGCTGCCCGAGGGGCCCCTCTCGGGGATCGGGCTGCGCTAGGGGATGCCCACGACCGCGCAAGGCGAATACTGCGAGCGGTTCTCAGTTCACCTGTTTCAGCTGGTCGAGGATCGCGGGGTTTTCGAGCGTCGAAGTGTCCTGCGTGATCTCCTCGTTCTTGGCGATCGAGCGCAGCAGCCGGCGCATGATCTTGCCCGAGCGCGTCTTGGGCAGGTTCTCGCCGAAGCGGATGTCCTTGGGCTTCGCGATCGGGCCGATCTCCTTCGCCACCCAGTCGCGCAGTTCCTTCGCGATCTTGTCGGCTTCGGCCCCGCTCGGCCGCGCCTGCTTCAGCACGACGAAGGCGCACACTGCTTCGCCCGTCATGTCGTCGGGCCGGCCGACGACGGCGGCCTCGGCCACGTGGGGGTTGGCAACCAGCGCCGACTCGATCTCCATCGTCCCCAGGCGGTGTCCGGAGACGTTGAGCACGTCGTCGATGCGGCCCATGATCCAGAAGTACCCGTCGAGATCGCGGTTCGCGCCGTCCCCGGCGAGATACAGCCGCCCGCCGAGGTCCTCCGGGAAGTACGACTTCTTGTAGCGGTCAGGGTCGCCCCAGATCGTGCGGATCATCGACGGCCAGGGTCGCTTGATGACCAGGAAGCCACCCTTGCCCCACTCGACGTCGTTGCCGGTCTCGTCGACGATCGCCGCGACGATCCCGGGCAGCGGGAACGAGCAGGAACCGGGCTTGAGCGGCGTGGCCCCGGGCATCGGCGAGATCATGTGGCTGCCGGTCTCGGTCTGCCACCAGGTGTCGACGATGGGGCAGCGCGAACCGCCCACGTGCGTGTAGTACCACATCCATGCCTCGGGATTGATCGGCTCGCCAACCGAGCCCAGGAGCCGCAGGCTGGACAGGTCGAACTTGGGCGGCAAGTCTGCGCCCATCTTGATCAGCGAGCGGATCGCCGTCGGCGCCGTGTAGAAGATCGTGACCTTGTGGCGCTGGATCATCTCCCAGAACCGCGAGGCGGTGGGGTAGGTCGGCACGCCTTCGAACATCAGCTGCGTGCCGCCGACAGCCAGCGGGCCGTAGGCGACGTAGGTGTGGCCGGTGACCCAGCCCACGTCGGCCGTGCACCAGAACACATCCGACGTCTTGATGTCGAACGTCCACTTCATCGAGCAGACGGCGCCGAGCAGGTAGCCGCCGGTCGAGTGCTGGACGCCCTTCGGCTTGCCGGTCGAGCCGGACGTATAGAGGATGAACAGCGGGTGCTCGGCCTCCACCGGGGTGACCGGGCATTCCTGGGGCAGGCCGCTGACGAGGTCGTTCCACCAGATGTCGCGCTTGTCGTCCCAGGCGACGTGTCCGCCGGTGCGGCGGTAGACGATGACGCCCTCGACCGAGCCGGTGTCGCCCATCGCCAGCGCTTCGTCGACCGCGGGCTTCAACGCGATCTCCTTGCCGCCGCGCATCTGTCCGTCGGCGGTGATGACCAGCCGCGCGCCGGCATCGACGATGCGCTCCTGCACGCTCTTCGCCGAGAAGCCGCCGAAAACGACCGAGTGGATCGCCCCGATGCGCGCGCACGATTGCATGGCGACGACCGCCTCGATCGACATCGGCAGATAGATGAGGACGCGGTCGCCCTTCTTGATCCCCAGCTTCTTGAGCCCGTTGGCGAACTGGCAGACGCGCTCGTAGAGCTGCTTGTAGGTGACGCGGGTGACCGTGCCGTCGTCCGCCTCGAAGATGATCGCGCAGCGGTTCGGCGTGGTGCCGAGGTGGCGGTCGAGGCAGTTGTACGAGGCGTTGAGCTCGCCGTCGGCGAACCACTTGTAGAACGGCGCCTGCGACTCGTCCAGCGTCTGCGTGAACGGCCGGTGCCACACGAGGTTGTCGCGCGCGAGCTTGCCCCAGTACCCGCCGTAGTCCTTGTTGGCTTCGGCCACCAGGTGATGGTAGTCGGCACGCGTGAGATGCGCCTGGGCGACGAACTCGGGAGCGGGGTCGAAAACGCGGGTTTCGTTGAGTACGGACTCGATTGCGGTGGTCATGCGGGCTCCTCCTCCAGGGGGTCGACGAATGGCGACAACGGGCGTGGTGTCGTGTTCTTGGAAAACACCGCAGTCTAACCAAAGGCGCGGCGTCCGCGCAACGCGCCGGCGGCGGTCCGGCGGCCGGCGACGCGCCGACCGCTCCGGCGGAAGCCGCCCGCGCCCCCATGATCGCGGACGGGCGGCTGCGGCCGCCGCGCAACGCGCCCGGCGCATCCACGCCGGCGACCCCAAACGCACCGAGGCGCCGCGCGTGTCCACGCCGCCGTACGCCGGTGCTAGACTGCCCGGTGGAGGCCACCCGCATTCCGCAAACCGATGTCAAAGCTCTTCCTGCGCCCGATCCCGCAACTCATCTTCATGAGCCGCTGGCTGCAGCTCCCCCTCTACGTGGGGCTGATCGTCGCGCAGGCGGTCTACGTCTGGCATTTCTGGGTCGAGCTCGTCCATCTGGTCGAGGCTGCGTTCGGCAGCCAGGCGGCGATCGAGCAGATCCTGATCGCGACCACGCCGCCGGGCCAGCCCGCAGTCCCGATGAAGACCCCGTCGGAGACGGTGATCATGCTGGTGGTGCTCGGGCTGATCGACGTGGTGATGATCTCCAACCTCCTGATCATGGTGATCGTCGGCGGCTACGAGACCTTCGTGTCGCGGATGCACCTCGAGGACCACCCCGACCAGCCCGAATGGCTGTCGCACGTGAACGCCTCGGTGCTCAAGGTCAAGCTCGCCACCGCGATCATCGGCATCTCGTCGATCCACCTGCTGAAGACCTTCATCAACGCGGCCGCCTACGACGAGAAGACGTTGCTCTGGCAGACGCTGATCCACATCGCCTTCCTGCTGTCGGCGATGGCGATCGCCGCGGTCGACCGCATCCTGCCGGCCTCGGCCAGGGGTCACGCCAAGGCGGCCGCGCAGCGGTCCGGACCGCAGCCCGGCCACTGAACGCCGGCGCTCCCGTCCGACCGCCGTGAGCAAGACCGCACAACGACCCGTCGCGCCGCCCGAGCGCGACGCGCGCTGCCGCCGGCCTGCCGCCGGTGCGCCTGGGGCTGCTGGCCAAGCTCAACCTCCTGACGGTCGGACTCGTGCTGTTCACGGTGGTCGCGATGACGGCTTTCTACCTGCGGCAGCAGCTGCGCGACGAGGAGAACGGGTTGCGGGCGCAGGGCAGCACGGTTGCCGCCATGCTGGCCGAACTGTCCCGGCGCGCACTGCAATCCGACGACCGCGCCTCGATCGCCGCGGTGCTCGCGAGCCTGCCCGCCGCAGGCGACATCGCGTACGTGGCGGCGCTCGACGCCGCGCAGAACCCGGTCGCCGAAGCGCCGGTTCGGCGAGGCGTCCGCCGCGCTCGACCTGCCCCCGCCCAGGCTCGCCGCCGGCGCCGCAGCGACGAGCCGGACGCCCATGGCGACCGACCTTCAACTGTACGGGCAGCGCTTCATCGAGCTGGTCGTGCCGGTGCGAGGCGGGCCGACGAAGGTCGCCGACAAGGCCTGGCCCGGGCTTCCCGGCACGCCCGCGGAAGAGCTCGCCGCGACGCTCGCGCCGGGGGACGCGCCCGTGGGCTACATCCGCGTCGGGATGACGTCCGAGCGCCAGCAGGCGCAGTTCCGCAAGCTGCTCGCCGGCGGCACGACGCTGGCGGCACTGCTCGTGTTGCTCGCCGTGGGGTCGGCCATAGTCCTGACGAGGCGGCTGGTTTCCCCGATGCAGCGGCTCGTGCGCGCGTCGTCGGCCGTCGGCGCCGGCAAGCTCGACGTCCGCGTGCCGCCCTCCTCGTCGGACGAGCTCGGCCATCTCACGCGCGCGTTCAACCAGATGACCGAGCGCCTGGCGGCCTCGCAGGCGGAAGTCGGAAACTACCAGCGCACGCTGGAGGACAAGGTCGCGCAGCGCACGCGCGAGCTCGAAGCGGCCACGGCGCAGGCGCTCAAGCTCGCGCAGCACGACATCCTCACCGGCCTGCCGAACCGTTCGCTGCTCAACCAGCGACTCAGGCAGATCATCGCGCAGGCGCAGCGCAGCGGTACGCACGTCGCCTGCGTGTTCCTGGACTTCGACCACTTCAAGCGCATCAACGACACGCTGGGGCACGAAGCCGGCGATCAGCTCCTGCAGGCGGTCGCCCAGCGCCTCTCCCACGCGGTACGCGAGACCGACACCGTCGCCCGGCTCGGAGGCGACGAGTTCGTGCTGGTCCTGCCCGGCCTCGACCCGGCGCACGCAACCTTCGAAACCATGACGGTGCTGGCCCGCGTGCGCGAATCGTTCCTGGCGCCGTTCCGGCTGTCCGACCAGGTGCCCACACTGACCTGCTCGATCGGCGTGTCGATGTACCCGATCGACGGCAACGATCCGGTGACGCTGATCAAACAGGCGGACACGGCGATGTACGCCTCGAAGAGCGCCGGACGCAACGCCTATCGCTTCTTCACCGCCGACATGAACGAGCGCGTGCAGCAGCGGCTGCAGCTCGAGACCGACATGCGCCGGGGCCTCGTCGCCAACGAGTTCTTCCTCGTCTACCAGCCGCAGATCGACGTGCGCTCCGGGCGCACGCTGGGCGTCGAGGCGCTGGTGCGCTGGCGCGATCCCGGGCGCGGCGTCATCATGCCGGCCGATTTCATCCCGGTCGCCGAGGAATCGGGAATGATCCACGCGCTGGGCGCGCGCGTGCTGCGCGAAGCCTGCCGGCAGGTCAACGCCTGGCACGCGCACGGGATGCCGCTGCGGCTGTCCGTCAACCTCTCGGTGCAGCAGCTCCAGCACGAAGGCTGGCTCGCGGTGGTCGAGGACGCGTTGTCGGCGTCGGGGCTGCCCTCGCGCTACCTCGATCTCGAGATCACCGAAAGCGTCATCATCACCCACCCCGAGCGCGCCGTCGAAACGCTCGTCAAGCTGCAGCGTCGCGGGATCTCGATCACGGTCGACGATTTCGGCACCGGTTACTCGAGCCTGTCCTACCTTGCCCGCCTGCCGATCCAGAGCCTCAAGATCGACCAGCGGTTCGTTCACGGGCTGGAGCGCAACAAGAGCGACGAGACGATCACGCAGGCGATCATCGCGCTCTCGCATTCGCTCGGCCTGCGTGTCATCGCCGAAGGCGTGGAGACTGCCGCGCAATTCGCGTTCCTGAAGAGCGTGGGCTGCGAGGAGGCGCAGGGGTTCCTGATCTCCCACCCGCTCGAGGAGCCCGACTTCGTGAACTGGTGGGGACTGCAGGCAAACGAGGCCAGGATTCACGCCATCCAGCCCGACATGTGGCCGACGACGACGCATTGACGTCGCGCCACGCGGTGCCCCGTCCGCCCGCCGCAGGCCGGATCGGGGGAAGACCGCGGCCGCGGTCCACGCCTTTCTCGCCGCCTCGCGCGTTCACCGTTGCGCGCCGCCGCTGGCGGCGAGGTCCCCGAAGCGGTCGACGTCGCGCACGCAGCCCGGGTCGTCGACATCGACGCGGCGCGCTTGCGCCCCGTGCGCGGCGAAGATCCGCTTCGCCCCCTCGTCGCCGGCGAGCGCAAGCAGCGCGGGGCGGCAGGCGGCGCCGAACCCCACCGGATGGCCGCGTTGCCCTCGGAACCAGGGCGCGGCCGCCACCGCGCCATCGGCCAGGGCGTCGGCCACGGCCTGCGTCGTCGTCGTCGCGACCCAGGGCATGTCGCCCAGCGCGACGACCCAGCCGGCGGCGTCCCGCGTGGCGCGCACACCGCAGGCCAGGCTCGCGCCCATGCCGCGGTCGGCGGTGGCGCACTCGACGACCTCGGCACCGGCGGCACGCAGGGCCGCAGCGAGTTCCGGATCGCCCGGCCGCACCACCGCCACGCTGCGCGGCAGCGCGGCGACGAGCGCGCGACAGGCCGCCACCCCGACGGGCCCGGCGGCGCCCGGGAGCGGCGCCATGAGCTTCGATGCGCCGAAGCGCCGACCGCGACCGGCAGCGAGGAGCACGCCGGCGATCACTCGGGCAACTCGGCGCGGACGGTCGGCGCGAGGCTCTCCTCAGACGACGACCCGATGATGATCATGCCCATAGGAGGCCGCTCCGCAAGCCGCCGACGGCAGCGCCGACGCAATACCCACGCAGACAACCGTGCCCCCGCCAGCCTGCCGGGCGCCGCGCGTCAGGGACCGAAGAAGTCCTTGACCTTGTCCATCCACGACTTGGCGCGCGGATTGTGCGCGCCCGGATCCTTTTCGTTGATGGCCTCGAACTCGCGCAGGAGCTCGCGCTGCCGTGGCGTGAGCTTGACCGGCGTCTCGACCGCCACGTGGCAGTAGAGGTCGCCGGTGACCGAGCCGCGCACCGGGCGGATGCCCTTGCCGCGCAGGCGGAACACCTGCCCGGTCTGGGTCTCCGGCGGGACCTTGATCTTGGCGTGGCCGTCGAGCGTCGGGATCTCGATCTCGCCGCCGAGCGCCGCGGTCGCGAAGCCGATCGGCATCTCGCAGTGGAGGTCCGCGCCTTCGCGCTGGAAGACCACGTGTTGCCGCAGGCTGACCACGACGTACAGGTCGCCGGTCGGGCCGCCGTTCATTCCGGCCTCGCCCTCGCCGGTCAACCGGATGCGATCGTCCTGGTCGACGCCGGCCGGTATCTTCACCGACAGCGTCTTGTGCTTCTTGATGCGGCCGGCGCCGTGGCAGGCGGTGCAGGGCTCGGGGATCACCTTGCCCGTGCCGTGGCAGGTCGGACAGGTCTGCTGGATCGAGAAGAAGCCCTGCGACACGCGCACCTCGCCGCGCCCGTTGCAGGTGCCGCAGGTCTTGGGCTGGGTGCCGGGCTTGGCGCCGGTGCCCTTGCAGGTCGCGCAGGACTCCATCGTCGGCACGCGGATCTTGGCCTCGGTTCCGCGCGCCGCTTCCTCGAGCGAGAGCTCGAGGTTGTAGCGCAGGTCGGCGCCGCGGTAGACGCCGCTGCCGCCCCGCCCGCCGCGCTGCGCGCCGAAGATCTCGCCGAAGATGTCGCCGAAGGCGTCGGCGAAGCCGCCGAAGCCTTCCGGGCCGCCGCCGAACCCGCGCGCCCCCGCCCCCGCGCCGAAGCCCGCCGACGGGTCGACGCCGGCGTGGCCGAACTGGTCGTACGCGGCGCGCTTCTTGGCGTCGGTAAGAACCTCGTAGGCTTCCTTCGCCTCCTTGAATTTCTCCTCGGCGCTTTTGTCGTCCGGATTGCGGTCCGGGTGGTGCTTCATCGCGAGCTTGCGATAGGCCTTCTTGATGTCCTCGTCGGACGCGTCGCGGTTAACGCCCAGCACCGTGTAGTAGTCGCGCTTTGCCATGTCAATCACCCCTCCCCCGGCCCCGCGTGCAGCCGGGCGAGCGGCGGTTCGAAAGTTCGAATCCCGTGCCGGCGCGGGCCGACCGCGCCTCGCGCCCCGCAATCGATCCTGCCGCGGCACGCCCCGTTGATCCGGAACCGCCCGCAGCACGACGCCAAAAGGCCGGACCGGACGGGGCCGGCTGGCGACCGTCCGAATCCGGCCCGACATTCCCTTGCGAACGGCGCCCGCAACCACCGCGGGGCCGATCGCGACGGAACATCACTTCTTGTCCTTGACCTCCGTGTACTCCGCATCCACGACGGTCTCGTCCTTGCGGCCGGACTCGCCGCCCGCGCTCCCGCCACCGCCCGCGCCGGCCGACCCGCCGCCGGCCGGGCCGGCACCTGCTGCTTCGCTCTTGGCCTGCGCCTCGGCGTACATGATCTCGCCCAGCTTCTGCGCGGCCTTGCCCAGCGCCTCGGACTGCGCCTCCAGCGCCTCCTTCGCGACGTCGTCCTTCTTGAGCAGCGCCTCGGCGTCCTTGATGGCGGCTTCGATCTTCGCCTTCTCGTCGGCGCCGACCTTGTCGCCGTACTCGCCGACCGACTTCTTCACGCTGTGCACCAGCGTGTCGAGCTGGTTGCGCGCCTGCACGACCTCGAGCTGCCTGCGGTCGTCCTCGGCGTGCGCCTCGGCGTCCTTGACCATCTTCTGGATCTCGGCTTCGGACAGCCCGGAGCTCGCCTTGATCTTGATGGTGTTCTCCTTGCCGGTGGCCTTGTCCTTGGCCGACACGTGCAGGATGCCGTTGGCGTCGATGTCGAACGTGACCTCGATCTGCGGCATGCCGCGCGGCGCCGGCGGAATCCCTTCGAGGTTGAACTGGCCGAGGCTCTTGTTGCCGGACGACACGTCGCGCTCGCCCTGCAGCACGTGAATCGTCACCGCCGACTGGTTGTCGTCGGCGGTGGAGAACACCTGCTGCGCCTTGGTCGGGATCGTCGTGTTCTTCTTGATGAGCTTGGTCATCACGCCGCCCAGCGTCTCGATGCCCAGCGACAGCGGCGTCACGTCGAGCAGCAGCACGTCCTTGACATCGCCCTTGAGCACGCCGCCCTGGATCGCCGCGCCGACGGCGACCGCCTCGTCGGGATTGACGTCCTTGCGCGGATCGCGACCGAAGAACGCCTTGACCTTCTCCTGCACCTTGGGCATCCGGGTCATGCCGCCGACGAGGATCACGTCGTTGATGTCGGACAGCTTGACACCGGCGTCCTTGATCGCGATCCGGCACGGCTCGATCGTGCGCTCGATCAGGTCCTCGACCAGCGACTCGAACTTCGCGCGCGTGAGCTTCATCGACAGGTGCCTCGGCCCCGACTGGTCGGCGGTGATGTACGGCAGGTTGACGTCGGTCTGCGCCGACGACGAGAGCTCGATCTTCGCCTTCTCGGCCGCCTCCTTGAGGCGCTGCAGCGCGAGCACGTCGTTCTTCAGGTCGACGCCCTGCTCCTTCTTGAACTCGGTGACGATGTAGTCGATCACGCGCTGGTCGAAGTCCTCGCCGCCCAGGAAGGTGTCACCGTTGGTCGAGAGCACCTCGAACTGATGCTCGCCCTCGATCTCCGCGATCTCGATGATCGAGATGTCGAAGGTGCCGCCGCCCAGGTCGTAGACGGCGATCTTGCGATCGCCCTCCTTCTTGTCCATGCCGAACGCGAGCGCCGCCGCCGTGGGCTCGTTGATGATGCGCTTGACTTCGAGGCCGGCGATGCGCCCCGCGTCCTTGGTCGCCTGGCGCTGCGAGTCGTTGAAATAGGCAGGCACGGTGATGACCGCCTCGGTGACTTCCTCGCCGAGGTAGTCCTCGGCGGTCTTCTTCATCTTGCGCAGCACTTCGGCCGACACCTGCGACGGCGCCATCTTCTTGCCGCGCACCTCGACCCAGGCGTCGCCGTTGTCGTGACGCACGATCCGGTAGGGCATGAGGTCGATGTCCTTCTGGACTTCCTTCTCCTCGTACCGACGGCCGATGAGCCGCTTCACCGCGAACAACGTGTTCTTCGGATTGGTGACGGCCTGGCGCTTCGCCGAGGCGCCGCAGAGCACCTCGCCGTCTTCCTGGTAGGCCACGATCGAGGGCGTCGTCCGAGCGCCCTCGGAGTTCTCGATCACCTTGGCCTGCCCCCCCTCCATGATGGAGACGCAGCTGTTGGTGGTGCCGAGGTCGATGCCGATGATCTTGCCCATGGTGAAGGTCCTTTGGTGACAGTTTTTCCTGCGTTGCGGCGCCCGCGCGGCCGGCTCCCCCCGCCGCTTCCGCGCCCGATTCCCTGGCGAAGCGCCCTGCTCTTCGCCGCTAGCCGCTACATGCCGGCGTCGCGACCCTGTTTCAAGCCCGTTCCGGCGTCGTCAGGCGGCACCGTCAGGGCGCCTTGGCGACCGCGACCATCGCCGGACGCAGCACCCGATCGTTGAGCAGGTACCCCTTCTGGAAAACCTGGACCACGTGGTTCGGGGGCCCACCGCTGTCGACCACGGCCATCGCCTGATGCCGGTGCGGATCGAACTTCTCCCCGGCAGGGTCGATCTCGACGATCTGCGCCTTGTCGAAGGCGGCGGCCAGCTGCTTGAGCGTGAGCTCCACGCCGGCGCGCAGCGCCTCGGGGGCCGATTGGCCGGTGGCGAGCGCCGTTTCCAGCGCGTCCTTGACCGGCAGCAGCTGCTCGGCGAACTTCTCGATCGCGTACTTGTGCGCCTTGGCCACGTCGGCCACCGCCTGCTTGCGCAGGTTTTCGACATCGGCGCGGGCGCGCAGCCAGGCATCCTTGAGCTCCGCGGCCTCGCTGTGCGCCTTCTTCAGGAGGGCGGCGATGTCGGGCGCCGGGTCGGCTGGAGGCGGCTCCGGAAGGGTCTCGCCCGCGCCGGATTCGGGGACGAGGGGGACCTGCGTCTCGGCTTCGGTGGCGTGGGGTCGGTCGCGGGAACTCATCGGCGCTCCTGGATGTTCTGGCGGGGTCGGACTGGACCCCGATGTCAATGAGGGCGTTCCCGGGGATTTCAACCGCCGCCGAGCAAAAAAGTCACGACCCTCGAATCCTGAATCGGCGCCCGGGCAGCGCATCCCCGACCCCTCATGGCGCCTCGAGCCGCGACGCGTCCCCCCGGACCCATCCGGGATTCAAGACCTCGATTCTGCGCCCAGGCTGCGGGCGCGCAGGGCCGTGAGCTCGCGGGAGGCCGCGTCCGGCGGCGGCGCCAGCCAGCCCTGGAGGTTGCGCCAAACCAGATCGGCCAGCGCGGCGATGAACTGCGGTTCCTCGTTGAGGCAGGGGATCGCATGGAACTCCTTGCCCCCGGCCGCGAGGAACGCGTCCTTCACCTCGATCCCGATCTCCTCCAGCGTTTCGAGGCAATCGGCGACGAATCCCGGGCAGGCGACGTCGATGCGCCCGACCCCCTCGCGCGCGAGCGCGGTCACCGTCTCCTGCGTATAGGGCTGCAGCCACGCGGCGCGCCCGAAGCGCGACTGGAACGTGACGACGTATTGCCGCGCATCGAGCCCGAGCTCCTCGGCGAGCAGGCGCGCGGTCTTGCGGCAGTGGCAATGGTAGGGATCGCCGAGGTCCAGCGACCGCCGCGGCAGCCCGTGAAAGCTGATGATGAGCCGGTCCGGCCGCCCGTTCCTGACCCAGTACCCGTTGATGCCGCAGGCGAGCGCCCGGATGTATCCCGGATCGTCGTGGAAACTGTCGATGGCGCGCAGTGCCGGCATCCGGCGCAGGCGACGGGCGTGCGCGTAGACCGCGTCCAGCGCCGACGCCGTCGTGCTCGCGGCGTACTGCGGGTAGAGCGGGACGACCAGGATGCGATCGCAGCCGGCCAGGCGCAGCCGATCGAGCGCGGCGGCAACCCCCGGGTTGCCGTAGCGCATGGCGAGCTCCACCGCCGTGAAATCGGGGGGAAGCCCGGCGGACTTGAGCCGCAGCGCCAGAAAGCCCTGCAGCAGCGACCGCTGCCGCTGGGCGTGCGCGAGCAGCGGCGAGCCGTCGGCACCCCAGATCGCCGCGTACTTCCTCGCCGATCGCGCCGGGCGCACGCGCAGGATCACGCCGTGCAGGATCGCCCACCAGAGCGGCCGCGGGATCTCGACGACACGCGGATCCGAGAGGAACTCGGCCAGGTAGCGGCGAACTGCAGCCGGGGTTGGCGCTTCAGGGGTCCCGAGATTGACCAGAAGCACGCCGATGCGCGGCACCCGGTCGTGGGCGAATGGGGGTTCGGGCAGGAAGGACACGCGCGGTTCCGGCAGCGGACGGCAGGTGCGAGGTCGGGCGGGCGGCGAACCCCTACGCGAGGAACGAGCCCCGCAGGGGAAACCGCGACCGCCGGCGATCGACGCCCCGCCGCCGCCGTGCGCCGCCGGGTCCGGCGCAGCAACACCCTGCGCGCGCGCCGCGCGATTGCCCCGCGCCCATCACTCGTGCTTCTGCAAAGTGAGCGCGTTGGAAAGGAGTTTCGCCGTGACGTCGACGATCGGGATCACCCGCTCGTAGGCCATGCGCGTGGGGCCGATCACCCCCAGTGTGCCGATGACCTGTCCGTCCACTGTGTACGGCGCGGTGACGACGCTCATCTCGTCCAGCGGGACCAGGTTCGACTCGCCCCCGATGTAGATCTGCACGCCCTCGGCGCGCTGCGACATGTCGAGCAGGTGCAGGAGCGAGGTCTTCTTCTCGAAGACGTCGAACAGCCGGCGCAGGCGCTCCATGCTGGACGCGAGTCCCTCGGACTGCAGCAGGTTGCGCTCGCCGGCCACGACCACGCCCTCGTCGTCGCTGAGCGCGCCCTCGCCGACATCGACCGCCGCGGTCATCAGCGCGGCGACGTCCTCCCGCACCGCCGCGAGCTCGTCGGCAAGGCGCATCCTGATCGACGCAAACGACGTGCCGGCATAGTGCTGGTTGAAGAACGCGGTCGCCTCGGAGAGCTGCGCCTGGGTGTAGGACCGGTCGGGGTGGAGGATCCGGTTCTGGACGTCGCCTTCGGGCGTGACGATGATCAGCAGCACGCGACGCTCGGACAGGCGCAGGAACTCGAGATGCCGGAACCCCGCTTCGCGCCGCCGGGGCGTGAGCACGACCCCCGCAAAATGCGACAACTGCGACAGGAGATTTGCCGCCGCACTGACGAGCTGCTGGGGGCGATCCGCCGCGAGCTCGCCTTCGAGGCGGGAGATCTCGATGTCGGCGAGCGGCTTGACGACCATCAGCGAATCGACGAACAGGCGGTAGCCCTTCGGCGTGGGAATCCGCCCGGCCGAGGTGTGGGGGCTGGCGATGAACCCCAGCTCCTCGAGGTCGGCCATCACGTTGCGGATGGTCGCCGGCGACAGCTCGAGCCCGGATTGCCGCGACAGGACCCGTGAGCCCACCGGCTGCCCTTCGGCAATGTAGCGCTCGATCAGGGCCTTGAGCAGCGTTTGGGCACGGTGATCCAGCATGAGCCCCATTCTACAGGCGCCGCCGGCGGACAAGGTGATCGCCGCGCCGCGTTCGACCGGCCGCCCCGCTCGGGTCGGGGATCGGCCAACCGACCGCTTGGGGCGGGGGTGGCGGCTGTGGTCTAATCCCGGCCATGCCTTCCTGCCCGCCATGCTTCGCCCGGGTCGCCCTCGTCGGCCGCCTGGACCGTCCCGGGATCGTCGGCCCCCTCGCCCACCTCGCCGCGTTCCTGACCGGGCGCGGGCACGCCGTGGTTCTCGGGTCGGAGACTGCGGCGGGCACGGCGCTGCCGGGCTACCCTTGCGTGCCCGCCGGCGAGATCGGCCGCCACGCGGACGCCGTCGTCGTCATCGGCGGCGACGGCACCATGCTGACGATCACGCGCCAGGTGGCGCCGTTCGATCTGCCGCTGATCGGCATCAACCAGGGGCGGCTGGGGTTCCTCACCGACATCCCGCTCGCCCTCATGGAGGACGCCCTGAGCGCGATGCTCGACGGACGCTTCGTCGAAGAGCGGCGCACGCTGCTCGACACGCAGGTGAACGGCGATCGCGCCGTCGCGCTCAACGACGTCGTCATCAACCGTGGCAGCGGCGGCAGCATGATCGAGGTCCGGGTCGAGATCGACAGCCGGTTCGTCTACGCGATGCGCGCCGACGGCCTCATCGTCGCGACGCCGACCGGCTCGACCGCCTACGCGCTGTCGGCGGGCGGTCCGATCATCGCTCCGGACGTGCCGGCGTTTGCCCTGGTTCCCGTGGCACCGCATGCGCTCACTCACCGCCCCGTGGCCGTGCACGATTCCGCGGTCATCGCGGTCACCGTCCAGCGCGGCAAGGACGCGAGCGTGCATTGCGACGGCCATGCCCGCTTCCCGCTCGACGAGCGCGAGACGGTCATCATTCGCCGGGCGGCGTACTCGGCCCGCTTCCTCCACCCCGAGGGCCACGACTACTTCGCCATGCTGCGCAGCAAGCTGCACTGGAGCGCACTGCCGGAGCGTCTTGCCGAAAACCGGGAGTAAGCGCCCCGCCGCCGCCCGCAGTCCTCCCATGCTGCGCGTCCTCTCCATCCGGGATTTCGTCGTCGTCGAGAAGCTCGACCTCGAGTTCGACCGCGGTTTCTCCGTGCTGACCGGGGAGACCGGCGCGGGGAAATCGATCCTGCTCGACGCGCTGGCGCTCCTGCTCGGCGACCGTTTCGAGCTGCGGCAGCTGCGCGCCGGTGCGGCGCGGGCCGAGCTCGCCGCCGAGTTCGGAATCGACGGCCGCCCGGCGGCTGCCGCCTGGCTCGTCGAGCACGGCCTCGCCGAGGACGACACCCTGCTGCTGCGTCGCACGCTCGACGCGCAAGGCAGGAGTCGAGCCTGGATCAACGGGCGGCCGGCCACGCTGGCGCAGCTGCAGGAAATCGGGGAGCTCTTCGTCGACATCCACGGCCAGCACGCGCACCAATCGCTGCTCGCGGCCGAGCCGCAGCGCCACCTGCTTGACGCCTTCGGTGGTTTCACCGCCCTCGCCGACGAGGTCGCCGCCGCGTGGCAGGACTGGCAGGCGGCGATCGCGCTGCGCGACGCCGCAGCGACCGCCGCGGCGTCCTCGGCGGCCGAGCGCGAGCACCTGGCGAGCCGCCGCGACGAGCTCGCGGCCCTTGGTGTCGGCGCGGGCGAATGGGAGGCGCTATCGCTCGCGCACACGCGCCTCGCCCACGCGGCCGGTCTCCTGGAGACCGCCCTCGCCGCCGAGGGTGCGCTCGCCGAGGGTGACGACGCCCTGTGCCGGCGGCTGTCCGTGCTCTCCGCGAAGATCGGCGCGCAGGCCCTGCACGACCCCGCGCTGCTCGAGATCGTTGCGCTGGTCGATTCGGCGCGCATCGGACTCGACGAGGCCGCGCGCACCCTGCGCAACTACCGCGACCGGCTCGAGCTCGACCCGGGCGAACTCCGGGTCACCGAGGACCGGCTGGCCGCGCTGCACGATGCCGCCCGCAAACACCGGGTGCGCCCCGAGGACCTGCCGGACCTCTTCGCGCAGACCGAGCGCCGGCTCGAAGCGCTGCGGGAGTCCGCCGATGCCGAGGCGCTGGTCCGCCGCGCCGAGCACGCCCAGGCGAGCTACCGCGCGCTCGCGACCCAGTTGTCGGCCAAACGGCAGTTCGCGGCGAACGAACTCGACGACCGCGTTACCGCGATGATGCAGGACCTGGCGATGACGGGGGGGCGTTTCGAAACCGGCCTCGAACCGCTGTCGGCGCCCGCCGCCCACGGACTCGAGCGGGTCGAATTCCGCGTCGCCGGCCACTCCAAACAGCCGCTGGCGCCGCTGGCGCGCGTCGCGTCCGGGGGCGAGCTGTCGCGGATCGCGCTTGCGATCGAAGTCGTCACCGCCGAGGTCGCGGCGATCCCCACGCTCGTGTTCGACGAGGTGGACGTCGGGATCGGCGGTGCGGTCGCATCGACGGTCGGACGCCTGCTGCACGCGCTTGCCCGGCGGCGCCAGGTCCTCTGCGTCACGCATCTGCCGCAGGTGGCTGCCTGCGCAGACGCGCATTTCCGGGTCTCGAAGCAGGGCGACGACCGGTCCGTGCGCAGCGAAGTCGTGCCGCTCGGGGGCGCGGAGCGCGTCGAGGAGATCGCCCGCATGCTCGCGGGCAGCGAGATCACCGCCCGAACGCGCGCGCACGCGAGGGAGCTGCTCCTGCAGCCGCGACGCCGGGATCCGCCGCAGCCGACGCGACGGCAGCGCCTGGTCAGCCTTCTCCGGGTCGCCGCCAAGCACCACCGAATCGTGGTCGTAGCCCATGGCCGCCACGTTGTCGTACCCCTGCCAGCCGTCGGTGATGACGCGGGTGTGCGTCTGGATACTGTCGGTGACGAACGCCTCCAGCGAGCGCTTCCCGCGATCAGCCAGCACCTGCAAGCGCAGACGCCCAGCGTAGACGGCGCGCCGCCCGCGTGGTGCCTGCTTACTGCGCACCTCGACGGCCCCGGCGACGTACGTCTTGTGGTGAACGCCGCGCCCTTCGCCGCGCGTCTTACCGCCGATGAGGACCTCGTCGACCTCGACCGGCCACAGTGCGCCAATGCGGTCTCGGTCGCGGCGCACCATTGCCGCCCGCAACTTGTGCAGCATTTGGAACGCCGTCTCGTAACGGGCGAACCCAAGTTGCCGCTGGAACTGCAACGCGGAAATGCCTGGCGTTTGCGTCGTCACCAGATACGCCGCCCAGAACCAGACCTCTCACCGCCTTGCGTGTCAACGGGGTGATGCGGGCGGCGATCGTGGGTAATGTCATTGGGCGCATGGCGCAACCGGGCTCCGAACTCGCCACCTGGAACTGGCTGCAGACGCAGAGTGCGTTGGGGGAATTGCTCGACGTCGACTTCGATAGCTTCTCGCACATGCGCTTGTACCGGGCGTCGGACCGGTTGCTGCGCCATCGCGCGGCGCTGGAAGAGCACCTGTTCAGCGCGGTGCACACGCTCTTCGCGCTGGCAACGACGGTGACTCTCTATGACCTGACCAACACCTTTTTCGAAGGTGACGCGGCGGGCAACCCCAAAGCCCAGCGTGGCCGGTCGAAGGAGAAGCGCAGCGATTGCCCGCTGGTCACGTTGGGCTTGGTGCTCGATGGGAGTGGTTTCGTACGCCGGTCGCGGACCTTTGCGGGCAATGTCAGCGAGGGCAGCACGCTGGCGGAGATGCTGGCCGGGCTCGCGGCCCCGGCGGGCGCGCTGGTCATCATGGATGCCGGCATCGCCACCGCTGCCAATCTGGCGTGGTTGGTCGCGCAGCGCTACCGTTATTTGGTGGTTCGCCGTGGGGGCCAGCGGCAATTCGATGCCAGCCAGGCGTCAGCATCGAGACGGCAAACGGGGAGACGGTGCAGCTGCAGCGGAGCTCAGTGCCGACGGCAACGAGGTCCTCCTCTACTGCCATTCGCAACGGCGGGAGGCGAAGGAAGCCGCCATCATGGCACGCTTCGCGCAGCGGTTCGAGGCTGGCTTGGCCAAGATCGCTGCCGGCTTGCAGCAACCGCGTGGTGAGAAGCGTCGCGACCGCCTGCTGGCGCGGATTGGCCGCCTGCAGCAGCGAAGCCGCGGCGCCAGTCAGCATTACACCTGGCAGCTCATCACCGATGCCACGGGTGAGATCGTCACCGCGCTGACGTGGGAGAAGGCGCCGGTCGCGGGCACGATGGCCACCCATCCCGGCGTCTATTGCCTGCGCAGCAGCGAGACGAGCCTAGGTCCGCCCGACGCCGCGGCACCGGGTCGACCCACGCGCTCCGGGCTCCCGGGCGTCATTGCAGCGAAACCGCCAGCGCGTACAGCTGCGCACGTGGCAGTCCGGTGGCGGTGGCGGCAACACGCGCGGCGCGCGCCGGCGGCAATTCCTCGAGCAGCGCCCGCAGCAGCAGCCGGGCGTCGAGGCCGCTTGCCGCCGGCGCCTTGTCCTCGGCCGGACCCCGATCGACGACGAGCACGAACTCGCCGCGCTCACGATGCGGGTTGGCGTCGAACCAGCCCGGCGCGTCGGCGAGCGGCAGGCGAGCGATCGACTCGTGCTTCTTGGTGAGCTCGCGCGCCACCACGAGCTCGCGCGTTCCGCCGCAGCAGGCGGCGAGGTCGGCCGCCGTGGCACGAACGCGGTGCGGCGCCTCGTAGCAGACCAGCGCGCACGGCAGGCTGGCGACGCGCTCCAGGAGCAAGCGCCGGGCACGCGAGGGCTGCGGCAGAAAGCCGAGAAACACGAAGCGTTCGGCGGCGAGTCCCGCAGCCGAGATCGCCGCGATTGCCGCATTCGCACCGGGAATCGGCACCACCGGGCAGCCGGCTGCACGCACGGCGGCGACCACGCGCGCGCCCGGGTCGCAGACCCCAGGAGTGCCCGCATCGCTGACCAGCGCGACGCTGCGCCCGGCGCGCAGCCAATCGATCACCTCGGCGGCGCGGCGCGCTTCGTTGTGCTCGCGAATCGAGACCGGGCGCGTCGCAATCCCGTAGTGGCGCAGCAGCACCCCGGTAACCCGGGTATCTTCGGCGGCGATGACGTTGGCCGACGCAAGGACGTCGAACGCGCGCAACCCGAGGTCGCGCAGGTTCCCGACCGGTGTCGCGACCACATATAATGTTCCCGCGATCGCCGGTTGCTCGACGGGCCTTCCCCCGTGACCCGTCTGTTCCCAATCCGCCGCTGCCGCCACACTCGCCCCCGATGCCCTGCCGACCGCCTGCCCGCGTGGCCCCAGGCGCACTGCGACCACGCGGCGTCGTGTTCGCGCTGCTCGCGATCGCGATCTTCGGGCTGCCGGCATTCTCCGCCGGTGCGGCCGACGCGACAAGCGACTCCCCGCCACCGGCCGTTGGAGTGCCGGCGCCGAGGGCGGACGCGAAGGCGACGCCGGACACGTCGACCGGGCCGGAAGGTGGCGAGCCTGCCGCCCCGCCGCGCGGCAGCGCGAGCCCGGCGGCCGGCGACCCGGCCGCAGCACCGCCGCCGGACGGCCCGGTTCCGATCGTCCTCGTCCTGCCGCTCGACTCCGCCCCCTACGGTCGGGCCGCAGCCGCGGTGCGCGCCGGGTTTCTCGCGGCGGCACAGGGCGGCGGGCCCCGCACCCGCGTCCTCTCGCACGCCGATGGCGATCCCATGCCAGCCTTCGCCGAGGCGCGCGCGCTCGGAGCGCGTGTCGTTGTCGGACCGCTGGTTCGCGACGACCTGCGCGCGCTCGCGATCGTCGACGGCGAACTGCCCGTCACGCTCGCCTTGAACCAGCTGGACGAAGGCCAGGTGCTGCCCCCGCGCGTCTACGCGCTGACGCTCGCCATCGAAGCCGAAGGCAGGCAGCTAGCGCGCATCGTGCAGGCGCAGGGCGTGCAGACCGTCGCGGTGATCGGCGCCGATGCGCCGCTGCAAAAGCGCTTTGCGGCCGCGTTCGTCGACGAGTGGCTCCTGCAGGGCGGCGGCCGGCCGGAGGTGCTCCGGTTCGATCGCTCGCTGGAGGGCCTGGCGCAGCTGCGCCGAGCCCTCGGCCGCATACCCAAGGATGCTGTCTTGCTCGCTGTCGACGGACCGGACGTGGCACTGGTGAAGTCCTTCGTCGGTACGGCTCCGGTGTTCACGAGCAGCCAGGCCCACGACCGCTTGCAGTTCGAAAGCCAGCACGATCTCGACGGCCTGCAGTTCGTCGAAGTGCCCTGGCTCGCCGATCCGCTCGACCCGTCCGTGGACGGATTGCCGCGCAACGACTACCCGACCACCTCGCTGGAGCGGTTGTACGCCCTGGGCATCGACGCTTTCCGCGTCGCCCGCGCGTTCGTCGACGGCCCGCCGGCGTCGCTGGAGATCGACGGTGCCACCGGCCATCTGTCGCTGGGGAATTCGCGAGTGTTCCGTCGTGAAGGACGGCACGTGCGCCTGCAAGGCGGGCGGCTCGAAGCCGCCGCGCCCCGGTAGGTCCCCTGGCCGCGCGGCGCCTCCTATCATGAGCCCGCAGGGCCGCCCCAAGGGCGAATGCCGGAGTGCGCAGCACGCAGGCCAGCCATCGTCCCCGCAGGGCCGCCCCAAGGGCGAATGCCGGACGCGGGGGCAGCCGCCTACGAAGGGCGCCGAGGCCGAACGCCTGGGTGCGGCGTTCCTCGAAGCGCGCGGCCTGTCGATCATCGAGCGCAACTATCGCCGCCGGTGCGGGGAGCTCGACCTCGTCGCGCGCGACGGCGCCACCCTCGTCTTCGTGGAGGTGCGCCTGCGCCGCGGGCGGTCGTTCGGTGGCGCCGCCGCGAGCATCACCGCAGCCAAGCGCAAGCGGCTGATCCAGGCCGCGAGTCTCTATCTCGCCGGGCTGAGCGGGACACCCTGCTGCCGCTTCGACGCGCTGCTGCTCGATGCGCTCGACCCGGCGCGGATCGAGTGGCTGCAGGACGTGATTTCCACCTGAACTCAGGGAGGCGATCGGCGCCTTGTTGCTACAATCCGCCGATCCCGAACGACACGCCCCCCGAATGGACCACGTACCGCGCATCCGCCGGCACTTCGCCGACAGCGCCCAGCTCAAGCTCGACGCAGCGGAACTGCTCGCCCCGGCGATCGCGAACGCCGCCGCGGTGATGACCGGCGCGCTTCTGGCCGACGGCAAGGTCCTCGCCTGCGGGAACGGCGGCTCGGCCGCGGACGCGCAGCACTTCGCCGCGGAGATGGTCGGCCGCTTCGAGCGCGAGCGGCCCGAGCTTCCGGCGATCTCGCTGGCGACGGACTCGTCGATCCTGAGCGCAGTCGCCAACGACTACTCGTTCGAGCAGGTGTTCGCCAAGCAAGTGCGTGCGCTCGGAGGCCGCGGCGACGTGCTGCTGGCCATTTCGACCTCGGGCAATTCGCCGAACGTGATCGCGGCGATCGAGGCCGCCCGCGACCGCGAGATGCGCGTCGTCGCGCTGACGGGTCGCGGCGGCGGCCGGATTGCGCGCATGCTGCACGACGCGGACGTTCAGGTCTGCGTTCCGCACGAGCGCACCGCGCGCGTCCAGGAAGTGCACCTGCTGATCATCCATTGCCTCTGCGACGCCATCGACGCCGCCCTTCTGGGAGAGGAGCCTTGAACCCGTCGGGCGCGCACCGGGGTGCGCAGCACTTCCTCCGGACTGCGGCGAGAAGTCCCGATCGGCGGGCCGTGTGCCGGCGCGCCACGGGAGTTGGCGCGCGCGCGTTCCTGCTCCACGGCGCGTTGATCGCGGCCGCGCTCGCCCTCGTGGGCTGCGCCCCCGCCCTGGTCGCCGTCGGCGTGGGGCACGCGATCATCGTCGCGACCGATCCCCGGTCGACGGGCGCCCAGATCGACGACGAGACCATCGAACTCAGGCTCGTGACGAACGAGACGGTCGCGAACGAGAACGTCCACGTCAATGCCACCAGCTACAACGGCGTCGTGCTGCTCACCGGCGAAGTGCCGACGCCGGCGATGCGCGAGGAGATCGGCCGCATCGCCCAAGCGACCGACCGCGTGCGCGTCGTGCACAACGAGCTCTCGGTCGGCCCGAACAGCGATCTTGGCGCCCGCACCCAGGACGCGTCCATCACGTCCAAGGTGAAGGCGCGCCTCTTCGAAGAGGGCAAGTTCGCGCCGAACCAGATCAAGGTCGTGACCGAGACCGGCGTGGTCTACCTGATGGGCCTGCTCACCCGCGACGAGGCGGCGACGGCGACGCAGATCGCCGCGACGACAGCGGGCGTGTTACGCGTGGTCAAGGTGATCGAGTACACGAATTGAGACGCGGATGTCAGCTGCGCTCCGCATCCCACCGCCGCGTTACCCGCGCAAGATCGTCGAAACCGCGCACGTCCTCGAGCGCGCCGCCGCGCTGCCGCGGCCGCTGGTGATGACCAACGGCGTGTTCGACGTCCTGCATCGCGGGCACGTCACCTATCTCGACCAGGCGCGCGGGCTTGGTGCGGCGCTCCTCGTCGCGGTCAATTCCGACGCATCGGTGCGCCGCCTCGGCAAGGGCGACGACCGCCCGCTGAACCCGCTCGCCGACCGGATGGCCGTGCTGGCGGGACTCGAGGCGGTGGACCTGGTCGTGCCCTTCGACGAGGACACGCCGCGCGCGCTGATCATCGCCGTGCTGCCCGACGTCCTGGTCAAGGGTGGCGACTACTCCGCGCAGACCACCGCCGGCGCCGCCGAGGTGATCGCCGCCGGCGGCTGCTTCGCCGCCATCCCCTTCGCGTTCGAGCGCTCGACCACGGCGCTCGTCGAGCGCATCCGTCGCGCGGCGGGCGCGCGCTGAACGCGCCTGGGCCCGTCGCGAGGCGCGCGCCTGCCGGGCGAAGTGCGGCGAGCGATCGCTCACCGCCGATTGCGGTTCAGGAAGTCGGCGACGATGCCGCGCTGGCTGCGCTCGATCGCGGCGTCGAGCGTCGGATCGCCGGGATCGAACTGCTTGGCCTTGCGAAACGCGTTCAGGGCCTCCTGATGCGCGCCGGCGGCCTGCGCTGCCTGGCCCAGACACCGCCACGCCTCGGCGTTGGCGAGCTCCAGGTCCGCCCAGGCGCGACAGAGCTCCATCGCGCGACGGGCGTTGCCGGCGCGCAACTGCCGCGGCCCCTCGGCGGAGAGCATGGCGATGCGCGCGCGCCGCTCCGATAGGCGGGTGGCGAGCTCGCGATCGATCGGCTCGCCCACGCCCCCGGGCTCGACTCGCGGGCCCGTCGAAATGGCGCCCGTGGCGGCGGGTGGTGAGCGGGGGCCGGGTCCCAGCGCCCCGCCGCCGAACCCCCCGGGATACAGCGCGTCGGCCGCCGGTAGCGATTGCGCCACGCGTGCCTGCACCCAAGCGATGGTTTGCGCCATCGGCTGGTGCCAGGCGACACCGTAGAGCCAGAGCATTGCCGCGAGCCCGAAGATACCGGTTGCGAAATTCAGCAAGCCGTGGTGCCCGTGTGTGACCAGGCAGTCTTCCGCAGAGTCCCAATCGGTCTCCTGCTGTTGCGCCAGTCGTTCGTACGCGAGGGCGATCAGGAACGGCGCGAGCAGCGGAAACCCGCATCCCATGCCCTCCCACCACAGCCGAAAGGCGCGGCGCAGCGCGCGATCGAGCTGCGCGCGCATCTCGCGCGAGGCATAGGCGTCGGAGATCGAGAACTGCACGTAGCAGCCGAACAGCCACTTGCCGGGCGTGGTTTGCACAGAGGCGATCAGCAGCGCCTCGATGGGCATCCAGATCGCGGTGATCAGCACGGGCGCGAGCAGCGGATGGGCGAGCCAGGCAGCATGGGCGTCGGAAAGCACGCCTGCGCCGCGAAGTTCGGACAGCAGCAGGGCGAGGACCAGACCCCAGAGCGCGTAATCGAACATGCGCGCGCCCAGGCGCGCCCAGGGCCGCGGCTCGCTCGTGCGCCCCGATTTGGCACGTTCCAGCTCGGCCATCCGCAGCTGAAAGATCCAGCTCGCGTCCTCCTGCGGCTGTTCGGCGCCGAGGAACACGCTCTTCTCGCGCCGCCAGTTGAGGATGGCAAGATCGGTGTTCAGCGAAGGCGACTGCGGCAACGCGGTGTCCCGCTGTCGCCACCAGGCGAAGCCGTGCACGATCCCGTACACCAGTGCCAGCCCGAGCAGGGTGACCGTGGACCATACCAGCACCTGCTTGGCCACCGGTACCGCGTTCTCGGGCGTGACGAAAACGATCGCGACCGCAATGAACCCGCCGAACAGGACGCACAGTGCCACGGTGAGCAGCGTCGAGCGCCGGAACGCGGCGACGTGTTCGATCAACCCCGGATGGTGCGAGACCCGCTCGGGCCTGGGCTCCGGTTCGCCGAACCGCTCCTCGAACAGCTCCTCGGGCGACGGCGCCGAGACCGGGGCGTGGACATCGCTGCCCGGGCCCCCTTCCGCCACGGCACTGGTCACCACGTGCGCGATGCGCTCCTCGGTGCTGGCGGCGGAGAGCGCAAGCTCCTGATCGTAACGCTGCCGGCGCTCGGGATCGCTCAGGATCCGACTGGCGTGGTTGATGAAGCGCAGCGCCTCTTCGACGTTACCGTGGCCGTCGCGGGTCTTGGCGTAGTACTTGCGGATCACCCGGCGCAGCGCGCCCCGCACTTCCTCGTCGGACGCGGTCTGCGCGATGCCCAGCGCTTCGTAGAGCGTCGCTCTCATCGCCCACGCGCCACCCAAGGCCGACCGCCGTCGACAAGGGGCGCACCCGCTCCCGGCAGGCGCAAACAGCAGGCGTCACGGGCTCCGGCGTCGGGCATCATCGGATAGTGTAACCGTCGAACGGCGTTGCGGCACCCCCGATGAGACAAAAGCAAGAACCGCACCGCCCCGCCGTTCGTCGAGCCTGCGCGCGTCGGCCCCAAGCAGCAAGGGCAGCCCGCGGGCTGCCCTTGCCTGGGAGTCGGTCGGACTCAGGGGTTCGAAAGCGAAACGGCGGGAGAGCGAGGGCGGATTCTGACGATTTCGGCGCAGCGATCGGAGAAGGCGGGGAGGACTCGGGGAAACAGGGACCCTGCTCCCGCCGTTGCAGCCGAAGCAACCGAAGACCGACGGATTCCCAGACCGCCGGGAGGCGCCGCTACGCGCCCTTCTTGTCCCGGTGAAGGTGGGACAGCTTCTCGCGGATACGCGCGGACTTGCCGGAGCGATCGCGCAGATAATAGAGCTTGGCGCGCCGCACGTCGCCTTTGCGCTTCACCTCGACGCTCGCGATCAGCGGCGAGTAGGTCTGAAACGTGCGCTCGACACCCTCTCCGCTCGAGATCTTGCGCACCACGAACGACGAATTGAGGCCGCGGTTGCGCTTGGCGATCACCACGCCCTCGTAGGCCTGGACACGCTTGCGCTCGCCTTCGACCACGTTGACGTTCACGACGACGGTGTCGCCGGGGGAGAAATCGGGAATCGTCTTGCCCAGTCGGGCGATCTCTTCCTGTTCCAGGACTGCAATGAGGTTCATGCTGCGTTCTCCATGGATGAAACGGCCTTTGGCCTCGCGTGCAGCGCAGGGCGCACCCTGATGCACGTGCTTCTGATTGCCGACCGCTCCCGCGGGCGGTACGCCCCCGCCGCGGAGTCGTGCACGGCCGGCACACGTGCGCCGGCGCTTGCCACGACCGCCACGACCTCGGCGGCGACTACTGCTGCGCTGCTTCCCGCGCCTCCCGCTGGTATTCGGCGAGCAGCGCCTGTTCCTCCTCGTTCAGCAACCGCCGGACCAGCAGGTCGGGGCGACGCTGCCAGGTCCTCCCCAGCGCCTGCTTGAGCCGCCAGCGGCGAATCGCCGCGTGGTTGCCTGACAGGAGCACGTCGGGCACGGGCTCGCCGCGCTCGCGCTCCGGCCGGGTGTAGTGCGGGCAATCGAGCAACCCGTCGGCAAAGGAGTCCTGGGCGACCGATTCGGCGTCGTTCAGCACTCCCGGCCGCAAGCGCACGACCGCGTCCATCAGCATCAGCGCCGGCACTTCGCCGCCCGACACCACGAAATCCCCGATGCCGATCTCCTCGTCGACCTCGCGCACCAGCCAGCGCTCGTCGATTCCCTCGTACCGTCCGGCGACCAGGACGTACGCCACGTCGCCGGCGTCTGCCGCCAGCGCCGCGACCCGCGCGTGGCCGAGGGGACGCCCCGACGGCGTGAGGTGGATCGTCCACGACCGCCCGTAACCCGCGCCCCGTTGCGCCCACCGCGCCGCGGCAAGCGCACGTTCCAGCGGCTCGCCCAGCATCACCATCCCCGGGCCGCCGCCGTAGGGCCGGTCGTCGACCGTGCGGTAGTTGTCGAACGCGAAGTCGCGCGGATTCCACGTCGCCAGTTGCCACAGGCCCCGGGATCGCGCCCGGCCGGTGACCCCGAACCCGGCGGCGTGCACGACCATGTCCGGGAACAGCGTCACGACGTCGAATCTCATCCTGCACTGCCGGCTTCCGGCCGCCGTTGTCGCGACGACCCCAGTCCTAGCACTCAGTAATCCTCACCCCAGTCGACCCGCATTCGGCGTGCCTCGAGATCGACCGCGTCCACGATCGCCGGCACGTACGGAATGAGCCGCTCCTCTTCCGCCGTCACCCCGGGCCGCGTCACGCGCAGCAGGGGATGGGCACCGAAATCGGCAACCTCGACGACCCGCCCGAGCACCGCACCCGCCCGGTTGACCACTTCCAGCCCGCGAAGGTCGGCCTGGTAGATCTCTCCGGCTCGGGCGTCGGGCAACGCCGCGCGCGGCACGCCGACGTCGAAACCCTTCAGCGCCAGCGCCGCCTCCCGCGACTCGACGCCGTAGAGGTGCACGAGCAGCGCCCCCGCATGCGGGCGGCCGGCAACCACCACGACCTCTCGCCACGGCCCGCCCGCCGGTGAACGCAGCCACCAGGGGCCCAACTGCAGCAGACCCTCCGGCGCCGCCGTGTGCGGTCGCACCCGCAGCCAGCCCTTGACGCCGTAGGGCAGCAGGACCTGCCCCATGACCAGCGTGTCGCCGGACGACATGCCCGCCGACGCCACCGGCATCCGCGTTTCCCGTCGGGCAGCCCGCGTCAGGCCGCTGCCGCGGACTCTGCCGGGGGTGTGGCCGACGGCTCCGATTTCCTGACCAGCGCCTCGACCGTCTCCGACAGCTTCGCTCCGCGACCGCGCCAGAACGCGATGCGATCGTGCGCGATGCGCAGGCTTTCCTGGCCTTCGGCGGCGATCGGGTTGTAGAAGCCGACGCGCTCGATGAACCGACCGTCGCGGCGGTTGCGCGAGTCGGCGACGACCACGTTGAAATAGGGGCGCTTCCTGGCGCCGCCGCGGGCAAGTCGTATGACGACCATGGTGAGAAATCCGTGCTGGCGAGAAAAGATGCTGATTATATGACGGATTTCGCCGTCGGCGCAAACTTCGTCCCGGGCGGGCGCTGGAGCCCGGGCAGCGCCCGGCGCGTCAATGCAAGCCGGGCAGCATGCCCTTCATCCCGCGCAGCATCTTCTGCATGCCGCCTCTGGCGACCATCTTCATCATCTTCTGCGTCTGCTCGAACTGGTTGAGCAGTTGGTTGACCTCCTGCACCGTGACTCCGGCACCGGCGGCGATCCGCCGCTTGCGCGATGCCTTGAGCAGTTCCGGCCGGGCCCGCTCCGCCGGGGTCATCGAGTTGATGATCCCCTCGATACGCCCGATCCGCTTCTCGCTCACGCCGGCGCCCTGCGCCTGCGCGACCCGCGCGAGCTCGGCCGGCAGCTTGTCCATCATCCCGGCGAGGCCGCCCATCTTGCGCATCTGCCCGATCTGCGCCTTGAAATCCTCGAGATCGAAGCCCTTGCCGGACTTCACTTTTTTTGCGAGCTTCTGCGCCTCCTCGAGATCGACCGTCCGATGCGCCTCCTCGATCAGCGACAGCACGTCACCCATGCCCAGGATTCGTGACGCCATCCGCTCGGGGTGAAAGACCTCGAGCCCGTCGATCTTCTCGGCGACTCCGGCGAACTTGATCGGCGCGCCGGTGACGTGGCGAACCGACAACGCGGCGCCGCCGCGCGCGTCGCCGTCGAGCTTGGTGAGGACGACACCGGTGAGCGGCAGCGCCTCGCGGAACGCCCGCGCGGTGTTGACGGCGTCCTGACCCTGCATCGCGTCGACGACGAACAGCGTCTCGATCGGCCTCACCGCGGCGTGGATCTCGGCAATCTCGCGCATCATCGCCGCGTCGATCGACAGCCGGCCCGCGGTGTCGACGACCAGCACGTCGTGGTAATGCCGGCGGGCCCAGTCCAGCGCGCCGGTCGCGATCGCCACCGGCGCCTCGCCCGGCGACGACGGGTGGAAGTCGACGCCGACCTGTGCGGCAAGCGTGGAGAGCTGCTCGATCGCGGCGGGCCGGTAGACGTCGGCGCTCACCACCAGCACTTTCTTCTTCTGGTCCCGCAGCAGGCGGGCAAGCTTGGCCGCGGTGGTCGTCTTGCCGGAGCCCTGCAGACCCGCGAGCAGGATCACCGCGGGCGGCTGGGCGGCGAGATCGAGCGGCGCCGCCGCGCCACCCATCAGCGCCGTCAGCTGCCGGTGCACGACGCCGATCAGCGCCTGCCCCGGCGTCAGCGAGCCGACGACCTCCTCGCCCACCGCCTTCGCCTTGACGGCAGCGATGAAATCCTTGACGACCGGCAGCGCGACGTCGGCCTCCAGCAGCGCGAGGCGCACCTCGCGCAACGCGTCGCCGATGTTGGATTCGGTAAGCCGCGCTTGTCCACGGAGCTGCTTGACGACGCGGCCTAGCCTCTGGGTCAGGTTGTCGAACATGGAGTCACCGGAAAAGGTGTGGAAACGCGCTCGCGGCGAGCGCGGCGTCGGTTCGTCCTGCGACCCGGCCCCGAGGCGCCCTGGCCGCAACGTCGGCGCCTGCGACGAGCCACCGGGGCCGCTCATGTAAACTTGGCGCGAGGCTCGCTCGAACCGGATGATTCTACTTCACCTTGCCGTCGTGGCCCTGTACGGCCTGGCCGCCTGGTCGAACTGGCCGGCCGGCGCCGAGCCGGTTGCCTCGCCCCGGCTGCCCCGCGCGCTTTCCCGCTGGCTGCTCCCGGGCGCCATCGCCGCGCATGCCGGGCTGGCGCTGTCGAGCATCGCCCGCCCCGAGGGCCTCGACCTGTCGATCACCAACGCGCTGTCCGTCGTCGCGTGGCTCTCCGCGACGCTTGCGTGGGCGTCGGGCCTGCTCTCCACGCTGCCGGCGGTCGGGACCATCGTCCTGCCGGTGGCGGGCGTGGCGTCGCTCCTGCCGCTGCTCGCGCTCGCGCTGCCGGAGCAGTTCGGCAACCCCCACCGCTTCTCGTACAGCGGCGGGCTGCTCGCCACTGCGCACGTGGCCGTGGCGCTGGTCGCGTACGCGATGTTCGTCGTCGCCGCGGTCGAGGCGCTGATCCTGATGGGGCTGGAAAGACGCCTGCATCGCCGGATGCCCGACCCCGGTGCGGCCGACCTGCCGCCGCTGCTCACGCTGGAGCGCTTACTGTTCCGGCTGATCGGGGCGGGCTTCGTGCTGCTGACCCTGACGCTCGCAAGCGGCATGCTCTTCTCCGAGCAGGTGTTCGGGCGGGCGGTCACCTTCACCCACAAGAGCGTCTTCTCGCTCCTGGGCTGGCTGACTTACGGCGCGCTGCTCTGGGGCCGGTGGCGTTACGGCTGGAGGGGGCGGGTCGCGCTGCGCTGGATTCTCGCCGGCACCGTGCTGCTCTTCCTCGCCTATCTCGGCTACAAGATCGTGCTCGAGATCGTTCTCGGCCGGTGACCGGCCGCCCCCGCACGTTGACGCGCCGCAGTGGACGACATCTCGACCGGAACGCTCGGCGTCGCCCTGTTGGCGCTGCTGATCACGTCCGGGTTCTTCTCGCTGGCGGAAACGGCGATGATGGCCGTCAACCGTTTCCGCCTCAAGCACCGCGCCGAGCGCGGCGCGCGCGGGGCGCGCTCGGCGCTGGCGCTGCTCGCCGAGACCGATCGGCTGCTCGGCGTCGTGCTGCTGGGCAACAACCTGATCAACGCCGCCTCGGCAACGCTGACGACGGTCATCACGGTGCGCCTGTTCGGCGAAGGCGAGATCGCGCTGGCGCTGGGCACCGTGATCGTCACCTTCGGGATCCTGGTGATCTCCGAGATCACGCCCAAGGTGATCGGCGCCGCGCATGCGGACCGGCTCGCGCCGGCGGTGAGCTTCGCGCTGCGGCCCATGCTGCGGATCGCGACGCCGGTCGTGTGGTTCGTCAACCTGTTCGTCCAGGGCCTGCTGCGCCTGCTGTTCATCCGGCCCGCGTCCAACAGCGGCCCGATGTTGACGCAGGAGGAACTGCGCTCGCTGGTCCTCGAGGGCCAGTACTTCCGCGGCAAGCACCGGGCGATGCTCGCCAACCTGCTCGACCTCGAGAGCATCACGGTCGACGACGTGATGACGCCGCGCAGCCAGATCCACGCGATCGACATCACCACCGAGCAGACCCGGCTCGTGAACCAGCTCGCGACGTCATACCACACCCGCCTGCCGGTGTACGAGGACGAACTCGACAACATCATCGGCACGCTGCACTTGAAGCAGGTGCTGCATCTCCAGTCCGCCGGGGGCATCGACCGCAAGGCGATCACCAGCGTTCTGCGGCCTGCGTATTTCGTGCCGAGCGGCACGCCGCTGCTCATGCAGCTCCAGCAGTTCCAGAACGACCGCGAGCGCCTGGGGCTGGTCGTCGACGAGTACGGGGATTTGCAGGGGCTGCTCACGCTCGAGGACATCATCGAGGAGATCATCGGCGATTTCACCACCGGCGCCCCCGGGCCCGAGTCGTCGCTCGGACGAGAGCCCGACGGCAGCGTGGTCGCCGACGGCGTGGCGCTGCTGCGAACCCTCAACCGCAGACTCGGCACCGGTTTCCCGCTCGACGGGCCGAAGACGCTCAACGGCCTCATCGTCGAGCAACTGGGAGAAATCCCCGACGCCGGAACGGTCGTGGAGGTCGCGGGCCAAGCGCTGGAAATCCTGCACACGCAGGACCGCGCGATCAAGGTCGTGCGCCTGCGCGCACCGGTAGGACGTGACGCAAACGCGCCTTTACAAAGCAGGAACGGACAGGCATCATCGTCCCGACAAGTTTAATGCAGATGGAATAACAGCGAGTTGCGCCCGCTTTGGGGGACTGGGCATCGCAATTTGCTTGCGCCTCAAGACGCTCCGTGCCCACTCGCGGGCCGGACATTGAGGCAGTTCTCTCGGACGACGCTAGACCGCTCATGGCCACCCACGCCGCATCCACGCGCAACATCAGCGGGCTCGCCCGCGCGATGGCGCAGCACGGCCTGATATCCGAGCAGGACGCCGAGAATCAGCAGCTCGCCGCGCAGCAGGCGGGCGTCACCTTCGTTGAGAAGGTCCTCGAGACCAAGCGCATCACGCCGGCCAAGCTGGCGCTGTTCGCCTCGCGCGCCTTCGGCGTGCCGCTGCTCGACCTCGCAGCGTTCGACCCCGACCACTACCAGCGGGACCTGATCGATCTCAAGATCGCGCAGTCGCGCCGGGTGCTCCCGCTCGCCAAACGCGGCAACCGGGTCCACGTCGCCACCTCGGATCCCGCCAACCTGCAGGCACTGGAGGAGGTGCGTTTCAAGACCAATCTCGTCGTCGAGCCGGTGGTGGTGGAGGACGACAAGCTCACCCAGGCGATCGCGCGGCTGGTCGAGTCGACCGGAGCGACGTTGCGCGACGTCGCCAACATGGAAGACCTGGAGGTCAACCTCCAGGACGGCACTCCCGTCCCGGCCAGCGAGGAGGAGAACGCCGAGGTCGAGGACGCGCCGGTCGTCAAGTACATCCAGAAGATCCTGCTCGACGCGATCTCCGCCGGCGTTTCCGACATCCACTTCGAGCCCTACGAGAAGTACTACCGCATCCGCTACCGGCTGGACGGCATCCTGATGGAGGTCGCGCAGCCGCCGCTCGCCATCAAGGACAAGGTGGCCTCGCGCATCAAGGTCATCTCCAAGCTCGACATCTCCGAGAAGCGCGTCCCGCAGGACGGCCGGATGAAGCTCGTGCTGTCGAAGACGAAGGCGATCGACTTCCGGGTGAGCACGTTGCCGACGCTGTTCGGCGAGAAGATCGTGATGCGGATTCTCGACTCGTCCGGCGTCAAGCTCGGCATCGAGGCCCTGGGCTACGACCCCGACCAGCAACAGGAGCTCCTGAAGGCGATCGGGCGGCCCTACGGGATGATCCTGGTCACCGGCCCGACCGGGAGCGGCAAGACCGTGTCGCTGTACACCTGCCTCAACATCCTGAACCAGCCGGGCATCAACATCTCGACCGCCGAGGACCCGGCGGAAATCCAGCTGCCGGGCGTCAACCAGGTCAACGTGAACGAGAAGGCGGGCCTCACGTTCGCCGCGGCGCTGCGCGCGTTCCTGCGCCAGGATCCGGACATCATCATGGTCGGCGAGATCCGCGACCTCGAGACCGCCGACATCGCCATCAAGGCGGCGCAGACCGGGCACCTCGTGCTCTCGACGCTGCACACCAACGACGCCCCGACGACGCTGATCCGCCTGCTCAACATGGGAGTCGCGCCGTTCAACGTGGCGTCGTCGGTGATCATGATCACGGCGCAGCGCCTGGGGCGCAAGCTGTGCAGCCACTGCAAGAAGCCGGAAGACATCCCGCCCGAGGCGCTGCTGCGCGCCGGCTTCACGGAAGCGGATCTCGACGGCACCTGGCAACCCTTCGGACCGGTCGGCTGCGACAACTGCAAGGGCACGGGGTACAAAGGGCGGGTCGGCATCTACCAGGTGCTGCCGATCTCCGACGACATGCGCCAGCTGATCATGCGCGGCGGCTCGTCGATCGAAATCGCCGACCTGGCGCGCGCCGAGGGCGTGCGCGACCTTCGGCAATCGGGACTGCGCAAGGTCCGCGCGGGCATCACGTCGCTTGAAGAGATCGAAGCGGTGACCAACGAATAGGAATCCGGCCATGGCCACGGCAACCACCACCACCACGCGGCGCGACGTCAAGGAATACACCTACCTCTGGGAGGGCACCGACCGCAACGGCCGGCAGCTGCGCGGCGAGATCAAGGCGGCGTCGGAAACGGTCGTCGTCACCAACCTGCGCCGGCAGGGCGTGAAAGTCCTCAAGATCAAGCGGCAGACCTTCCGCGGCGGCCGCAAGGTGTCGGAGAAGGACGTGACGTTCTTCACCCGCCAGCTCGCGACGATGCTGAAGTCCGGCGTGCCGCTGCTGCAGTCGTTCGAGATCGTCGCCCGGGGCCACTCCAACGCGCGATTCTCGCGGCTGATGATGGACATCAAGAGCAAGGTCGAAACGGGCTCCAGCCTGTCGCAGGCGTTTCGCGCGCATCCCGACCAGTTCGACAACCTGTACTGCAACCTCGTCGCGGCCGGCGAGACCGCGGGCATGCTCGACGCGATCCTCGAGCGTCTCGCGACCTACAAGGAGAAGATCCTCGCCATCAAGGCCAAGATCAAGTCCGCGCTGTTCTACCCGATGTCGGTGATCGTGGTCGCGATCGTCGTCGTCTGGGTGATCATGATCTTCGTCATCCCCGCCTTCAAGGAGGTGTTCAAGAGCTTCGGCGCCGACCTGCCGGCACCGACGGTGATGGTGATCGAGATGTCGGACTTCATGGTCCGCTTCTGGTGGGTCGCGTTCCTGGCGGTGATCGCCGGGTCGATCGCCTTCGGAATGGCGCTGAAGCGTTCCGCGGCGTTCCGCTACCTGTTCGACCGGCTGATCCTGAAGCTGCCGGTGGTCGGTGCGATCCTGGAGAAGGCCACGATCGCGCGCTGGACGCGGACGCTGGCGACGATGTTCGCCGCCGGCGTCCCGCTGGTCGAGTCGCTCGACGCGGTGGCCGGGGCGTCCGGCAACGCGCTCTACGTCGCCGGAACCAAGCGCATACAGACCGAGGTCAGCACCGGCACCAGTCTCACCAATGCGATGACGAACACCGGCCTGTTCCCGAACATGGTGCTGCAGATGACGCAGATCGGGGAGGAGTCGGGATCGCTCGACGGCATGCTGTCGAAGGTCGCGGACTTCTTCGAGCGCGAGGTCGACGACGCTGTCGCCGCGCTGTCCAGCCTGCTCGAACCGATCATCATCGTGTTCCTCGGCGTGGTGATCGGCGGCCTCGTCGTCGCCATGTACCTGCCGATCTTCAAGCTGGGCGCGGTGGTCTGACCGAAGGAGCGGTCGCACACGAACGCGCGCGGCGACCGCTCACGCGCGGCAGCACGGTCATGACCGATGACCGATGCCGGCGACGCGTCCTCCGCGCACGCGTTCCGCCGCAACCACCGCAAGGTCGATCACAAGGTCGGCGGGGTGCCCCGGGGACGGCGCCAACGACAACCAGGCCGCGAGCTTCTGGGCGCGCCGCAAGCGCATAGGGCGCTGCCAGCGACAGGTACTCTTGAATGGCGCGCCCGACAGGAGTCGAACCTGTGACCTTTGGCTTCGGAAACCAACACTCTATCCAACTGAGCTACGGGCGCGCAGCCGCGCATTCTAACGTTCCGTCATGCCCGGCGTCCAGCAGCCACCATGACGGCGCTGTGGACGGCGCGGTATAATGCACCGCTTATCGCACACGACCGCGCCCCACGCGCTCGCCCTCGGACAGGACCGCCCATGAGCGACCACCAGCACTCCTCCCCGATCAAGAACTGGAAGCAACTCGTCGTCGTCGTCGTGGCGGGGTTCGCCATCCCGATCGTACTCATCGTCCTGCTCTCGCAGCTCGTTTCCAGCCGCCCCAAGGGCCCGGGCGAGGACGACCACGGCGTGCTTAACCGCATCAAGCCGGTCGGCGAGATCAAGCTCGCCGTCGCCGCAGGCCCCAAGGGCGCGCTCACCGGCGACCAGGTCTACGAGCAGGTGTGCAAGAGCTGCCACGAGGGCGGCCTCGCCGGCGCGCACAAGATCGGCGACAGGGGCGCCTGGGCGAAGGTGATCGCCCAGGGGCCGAAGTTGACCTACGAGCACGCCATCGCGGGCATCCGCGCGATGCCCGCCAAGGGGGGCAACCCGAACCTCGAAGACATCGAAGTCCAGCGCGCGGTGGCCTTCCTGGTCAACAAGGCCGGGGCCGGCTGGCTGGAGCCCGCCGGCCCGGCGGCGGTCGCCCGTCCCGCGGCGCCGCTCGAAGGCCGCACCGGCGAACAGGTCGTCGCCGCTGCGTGCGGGAAGTGTCACCAGACCGGGCAGGGCGGCGCGCCGAAGATCGGCGATCGGGCGGCCTGGACATCCCGCGTCAAGCGCGGGCTGGATCCGGTCGTCAAGTCGGCGATCAAGGGGCACGCCGGCATGCCGGCGCGTGGCGGCCTCGCCGACCTGACCGATGCCGAAGTCAAGCGCGCGGTCGAGTTCATGATGAATTCCGGCGCCGGGACGGCCGCCGTCGCCGCCGCGCCGGCCGCTCGCCGCGGCTGCCGCGCCCGCAGCAGCCGTCGACGGCAAGAAGGTCTACGACACTGCCTGCATGGCCTGCCACGCCTCGGGTGCCGCCGGCGCGCCGAAGTTGGACGACAAGGCCGCGTGGGCGCCGCGGCTCAAGACCGGGGCCGACGCCCTGTACGCGAGCGCGCTCAAGGGCAAGGGCGCGATGCCGGCCAAGGGCGGCAACGCTGCGCTGTCGGATGCCGAGGTCAAGGCGAGCGTCGACTACATGACCGCGGCGGCGAAGTAACCGCTGGTCGCGCGGTGGTGCCGGTCAGAGCCTGGGAACGAATCGGCTGCACGGGCGGTCGGCGTCGTTGCTCACTCGCTCACTCCTCGCCCACCTACTTGATCTGTCTCGTCGCTCGCTCGCGGGCGCCCCGGAGCGCTGCCCGCGGGGCCCTTTTGGGAATCGGGTCGCGAAAGGGGACGCCGACGACGCGCACCGCCCGCCACACCCGCGGCGGGGTCGCATCCCCGCAAGCGGGGCCCCTGCTCCGTTCTGCGCCGTCGGCCTGCATCCCATCCCGCGGGCGACGATTGCGTCACAGGCGCTCAGCGCAGGACCGGCAGCGCGGCGACGCGTGAATCGATCTCGTCGACCAGCTGCCGATACGCCGGCGCGTCGAATCCTCCGAAGCGCTTCCTGAACGCCTTCTCGGGCAACGACGCAGGCAGGTCGCGCCACGACGGCATCAGGTCGCCGTCGTCGAGTCCGACGGCCACCCGCTGCTGCAGCGCGCGCGCCGAGTTCTCGGCGGCGGCCGCGCGGTCGCCGAATCTCGCGCCGGACCGATCCGCCGCGAGATCGTCGAACGAGAAACCGCTGCCGCTGCGCGCATCCTCGATCTCCTTGTACAGCCCGACGGCGTCGGCGAGCACCGTATCGGCGTACGCGGCGATCGTCGCCGACAGCAGGAAGTGCTTGGCCAGGTCGTCGCGACCATCGAGCGTCACTGCCTGCCGCGCGGGCTGCGGCCATGCCGCAGCCTCCGGCACGAACTGGCGCAGCGGCAACCCGAGCGCGTGCGCCGTTGCGATCAGGATCGCCGCCCGATTCTCCGCCGCCGCCTCGCCCGCCGCCGAACGCTCGGTCGCGAGCCGCAGGAGCGGCGGCAGCAGCTCGGCGAGCGTGACCTTTGTCGCGCCGGTGCGGCCCGCGATCTCGGCCAGCAACGCCTGCTGTGCCCGGAGTCTTTCCTTGTCCTGCGGACCGAAGATCGACGCCGCGGCCTCCAGCGGGGCGCGGCCCATCCACCGATAGACGACGCTCACGCCGCGTGTCGAGAAGCGCACCTGCCGCAGCGTCGCGAGCGCGACGTCGAGCTCCGGCCCGAGCCCGAGCCCGCGCAGCAGCGCCGGCGCCAGCGCGTGGGCGAGTCCGCCCGGAATCGGCATCCGGCCGACCTGCAGCGAAGAGACCTCGGGCAGCGTCTGCGTCTGGATCACCGTCGCGTCGACGTTGAGATAGCCCGCCAGAGGTCCGCGCCCGACGGGAACGCTCGCTTCCACGCGGGCGCTGCCGTCGGCAAGGCTCACGCGCGCGTTGCCCTGCGCGAAGTGGTGTGCGAAGTAGTTCGCCGCCAGGTCCGCGTCGTCGGGCCGGACCGTCACCACGGCGAGCGTTCCCGGCCGAATGCGCCGGCGATGCGTGTCGACGATCTTCTTCGCGCGCTCGACCATCTCGGGTGTCACCACCACCTGCCGATCCACGCGCGGGGCGCGCTCCACCGCGAGCAACCACACGGCGAGGACCGCAAGGACGGCAATAGGGGTCAGAGCCGTAATTCGCCTGAGCATCATCCTGCAGTCGTGTCGGTCCGAGCGGGGGCGCTGGAGACCGGGAACAATTACGGCTCTGACCCCAACTGACCTCGATGGGCGTCGCGGTCGTGCGCGAGTTGCGTGAGGTAGTCGGCGGTGATGTCGCCGGTGATGTACTTGCCGTCGAAGCAGGACGCTTCGAACTCGCGCAGCCGGGAGCCGGATTCACGCGCCGCGCGTTTCAGCGCATCGAGGTCTTGGTAGACGAGAAGGTCGGCACCGATCTCGCGCGCGACCTCGGCCTCGCTGCGACCCGTCGCGACCAGCTCGCTGCGGTCCGGCATGTCGATGCCGTAGACGTTCTGGTAGCGCACCGGCGGGCTTGCCGACGCGAAATAGACCTTCCGCGCACCGGCCTCGCGCGCCATCTGCACGATCTCGCGCGAAGTGGTGCCGCGGACGATCGAATCGTCGACCAGCAGCACGACCTTGTCCCGGAACTCGACGCCGCAAGGGTTCAGCTTCTGGCGCACGCTCTTGCGCCGCATGGCCTGGCCCGGCATGATGAACGTGCGACCGATGTAGCGGTTCTTGACGAAGCCCTCGCGGTACTTGAGGCCCAGGACGTTCGCGAGCTCGAGTGCCGACGGGCGGCTGGAATCGGGAATCGGAATCACGACGTCGATGTCCTGTGCCTCCGCGTAGCCACGGATCTTGCGCGCAAGCTCGCCGCCCATGCGCAGCCGCGCCTCGTACACCGAGGCGCCGTCGATCAACGAGTCGGGACGCGCGAGGTAGACGTACTCGAAGATGCAGGGGTTGAGCGAAGGGTCGGCCGCGCACTGCCGGCTGTGGAAGCTGCCTGCCTGGTCGACGAACACGGCCTCCCCGGGCGCGACGTCGCGCAGCACGGAGAATCCCAACGCCTCCAGCGCCACCGATTCGCTCGCGACGAGGTACTCGGTCCCGCCCATCGCCTCGTTCACGCCGATGATCAACGGCCGGATGCCGTAGGGGTCGCGGAACGCGAGCAGCCCATAGCCGGCGATCATCGCGACGATCGCGTAGGCGCCGCGACAGCGGCGATGCACGCCGGCAACGGCGGTGAAGATGGCGTCGACGCAAAGACGCGTCTGCTGCGTGGCGCGCGCGAGCTCCAGCGCGAGCACGTTGAGCAGGACCTCGGAATCGGAGTTGGTGTTGACGTGGCGGAAGTCGAGCTGAAACAGCTCGCGTTTAAGCGCCTCGCTGTTCGTCAGGTTGCCGTTGTGGGCGAGCGTGATGCCAAACGGCGAATTCACGTAGAACGGCTGGGATTCGAGGTCCGACGCGGCGGAACCCGCGGTCGGATAGCGGCAGTGGCCGATGCCCAGCGTGCCCACGAGGTCGCGCATGTTTCGGGTGCGGAACACGTCGCGCACGTAGCCGCCGCCCTTGTGCATGTGAAACACCGAGCCGTCGCTGGTGACGATGCCCGCGGCGTCCTGGCCGCGATGCTGAAGCAGCAGCAGCGCGTCGTAGAGCAGCTGGTTGACGGCCGTGTGGGCGGCGATGCCGACGATTCCGCACATGGTTTGAGATCCTGGGGACGTGTCGGACTTGGGGTTCGAAAGCGAGTCGGTCGGAGCGCGATAACAGACGTTGAGAACCTCGACGCAGCGATCGGGAAACAGGCAAGGAGATACCGGCCAAACGTGGAGCGCTCTGCCACGGCTGCAGCCGCATCATCCCAAGTCCGACGGGCTCCTCGAGCTGCGCGGTTCGAACGCGCGCCCCGGTGGCGCCCCGGGGCTGCCCGGCGCCGAGTAGTCGAGACGCGCCGCCCATTCCGCGGGCAGGTACGGCCGCACCGCCAGCACCGCCTCGGTGAAATGCGCAGCGAGAACCGAATTCTGCCACCAATCATGGCGCGGGATGGCCGTGAATCCCGCGAGCAGCACGCCCGCGAGCACGACGAGGAGGCCGCGACCCAGGCCGAACAGCGCCCCGAACAGGCGATCGACAGCACCCAGTCCCACCGCCCGCAGCGCTTGCGCGAGCACGATGCCGACGAGCGCGCCGGCGACGACGACGCCGAGGAACACCAGCGCGAAACCCAGCGCCTGCGAGGCCAGGGATGGCAGCGACAGGCCGGCCAGGTGCCCCGCGAGGGCGGGACCGAGCTGCAGCGCCAGCGCAAGCGCCGCCACCCAGGCGCCGAGCGAGACCGCCGAACGGACGAAACCGCGCAGCGCCGCCAGCAGGATCGACCCTCCGATGACCGCCACGACCGCCCAATCGAACGCCGTCATCGCAAGCCGCGGGGGGAATGGGAGAGGCCGTGGATCGGGGGCGGGAGCAAAGCCGACCGGGAGCAGGGGTGGACTCGATAACAGCGTGCGCGCCGGACGGTCTTCCGGCGCTGCGCGGTGGGTGTGCGCAACCGGAGGCTGCGGCCGGCCGCAGCCAGGGAGCCCCGCTACCTCGCCGGCACGACGATGCCGTTGTGCCCCTCGGCCTTGAGCTTTTCGCGCGCCGCATCGGCCGCGCCGCGCGTAGCATGGCCGCCGATGCGCACGCGCCACAGCGTGCCGCGACTGGTCTGCACCGGCTCGACGTAAGCAGCGTAACCGCCCTTCTTGAGTCGACCGGCCAGCGCGTTCGCGCCCTTGTCGTCGGCGAATGCCGCCAGCTGGACGACGTAACCCTCGGCCGCAGCAACGGCGGGCGCCGCAGCGGGGACCCCGTTCGAAGCGCCCGTGGCGCTGGCGGCGGTCGGGGCGCTGACAGCGCTCGACGAGGAAGTCTGCGCGGCTGATGCCGGCGGGTGCCGCGTCGCATCCGCGAGGCCGGCTTCGGCGGCGGCCGGCGCAGACGTCGGCTTGCGGGTCGGCGACAGCATCTGCTGCTCGACGTCGGCGATCGACTTCTTCGGAGCGGACTCCTGAGCAGGGCGGGCCACCGTCGGCGCCGAGGGACTCGGTTCGGACTTGGCCCCCTTCGGCACGTCGGCCCTGGGCGCCCCGGAGGGAGCCATCGACGGCGGGATCGGGGGGCTGCCGCCGGACTGGGGAGCTGCATCGAACTTCGCCGAGGCATCGGCCTTGGCCGGCACGTCCGCCGTCCCCGGCGCGTCGCTCTTGGCCGGCGCTTCCTCCTTCGGCGCCGCGATCGCCTGCGGTGCATCGGACTCGGTCTTTGCGGGCGCACTATCCGGGGCTGGAGTGGGCGCGCCTGCCACCGGGCCGGTGCCCTTGTCTGCCGGGCTGCGCACGAGGCGACTGCCATCGACCGGAGGAATCCTCACCGAGACGTCCTCCCCCAGCGGCCTGGGCTCCTTCTCCAGCAGCATCGGCAGGACGATGGCGGCCGCCAGCGCGAGAACGACAGCGCCGACGAGTCGCCGGCGCGCCTTGCGCTTGAGTTCGTCGACGGCGAGATCGGGGTTGTCGGGCGTGCGGTCGGCCATGCGCGCAGAAAGACGGTCGTTGCAGGGAGAGGGCGCCGTTTCAGCCGCGGCGTCCGCGGCGCAGTGCAGCCAGTGCCGCACCGACGGTGAGGAACGAACCGAAGACGATGATTCTATCAGCTTCGTCCGCCTCGCCCTCGGCCGCCGCAAACGCCGCCGCCACGTCGGGGAAGACCGCGATCGCCTCCTCCGCCACCCCGGCGGCGGTCAGCGCCAGAAACAAGGTCGACGCCGTCGCGCCGCGGACCCCCGGCAGCGGCGCGATGTGCCAGCGGTCGATGCGCCCGCACAGCGCCGCGACGACGCCTGTGATGTCCTTGTCGAAGAGCATGCCGAACACCGCGAAGCTGCGCGGGTGGTAAGCCATCGTGGCCAGAGCGCTTGCGAGCGCGCGCGCCGCCTGCGGATTGTGGGCGACGTCGAGGACGACCGTCGGCCGCCCGGGCAGCACCTGGAAACGTCCCGGCAGCTCGACCGTGAGCAACCCGTCGCGCAGCGCGGCGGCCGGCAGCGGCAGCCGTTTCGCGAGCAGTCCGAGCGCCGCGCATCCCGTGGCCGCGTTGGCGAGCTGGTAGGCGCCCCGCAGCGCCGGATGGGGAAGCCCGAAGCGGGGCCCGCCGGGACCGTAGTAGCGCCACTGCCCGCCCTCGACCGAGTAGCCGAAATCGCGTCCCTGCAGCAGCAGCGGTGCGCCGATCGCGCGCGCGTGCAGGACGAGCGAAGCCGGCGGCGCCGGGTCACCGCAGACCGCCGGCCGGCCGGGGCGGAAGATCCCGGCCTTCTCGTAGCCGATCGACTCGCGCGTCGGCCCCAGGTAGTCCATGTGGTCGAGGTCGACGGTCGTCACGACCGCGACGTCCGCCGCGACGACGTTGACGGCGTCCAGACGCCCGCCGAGGCCAACCTCGAGCACGGCCGCGTCGGGCGCCGCGCGAGCGAAGAGCCAGAGCGCGGCGAGCGTACCGAACTCGAACTGCGTCAGCGCCGGCGCCGCTTCGGCGCCGAGGCGTGCGTCCTCGACCGCGTTGAACGCGGCGAGCAGCGCTTCGTCGGTCGCCGCGCGTCCGTCGACCCGGACGCGCTCGTTGTAGCACAGCAGGTGCGGCGACGTGTACAACGCGACGCGGTAGCCGCCGCAGCGCAGCACCGACTCCAGCATGGCGCAGGTCGAGCCCTTGCCGTTGGTGCCGCCGACGGTGATCACGGGGCAGGCGGGCGCCACCGGCAGGCGCGCCGCCACGGCGCGCACGCGGTCCAGCCCCATGGCGATCGCCTTCGGGTGCAGCGTCTGCAGGTAGGCGAGCCACCCGGGGAGCGTGGTCGGGCGGCGCATCGGCGGGCCCAGTGCTCAGGACGCCGGGGCGGGCTGCCGCGTGAGGAGCGCGAGCAGCCGTGCGAGCTCGTCGCGCAGCTGCCGCCGGTCGACGATCATGTCGATCGCGCCCTTCTGCAGCAGGAACTCGGCGCGCTGGAAGCCGTCAGGCAGCTTCTCGCGGACGGTCTGCTCGATGACGCGCGGGCCGGCGAAGCCGATGAGCGCCCCGGGCTCGGCGAGCACGACGTCGGCGACGAAGGCGAACGACGCCGACACCCCTCCCATCGTCGGGTCGGTGAGCACCGAGACGAACGGCAAGCGGGCGCGATTGAGCTCCTGCAGCACCGCCGTGGTCTTGGTCATCTGGAACAGCGCGTTGACGCCCTCCTGCATGCGGGCGCCGCCGGACGACGAGATGCACACGAACGGCAGGCGGTTCTCGAACGCGACCCTCACCGCGCGTACGAAGCGCTCGCCGACCACCGAGCCCATCGACCCGCCCATGAACTCGAACTCGAACGCGGCCAGCACCAGCGGCACGGTCCTCACGCTGCCCTGCATCGCCACCAGCGCATCGGTCTCGCCGGTGTCCTCGAGCGCCGCCGCCAGCCGCTCGGTGTACTTCTTGGTGTCCTTGAACTTGAGCGGATCGACCGGCAGCACTTCGGCGCCGATCTCGAACCGTCCTTCGGGGTCGAGCAGGTGCTCGATGCGCTCGCGCGCCGACACTCGCGTGTGGTGTCCGCACTTGGGACACACGCCGAGGTTGTTCTCGAGGTCCGTGCGATAGAGCACCGCTTCGCACGACGGGCACTTGATCCAGAGCCCCTCGGGAATCGCGTTCTTCTTGCCGCCGGGCGTGCTCTTGATCCGCGGCGGAAGGAGTTTCTGCAACCAGCTGCTCATCGGTCGACCCCCAGGAGCATGGCCCGGTCGCCGGCGCGGGCCGCGCGCACCTCCGTCATGCCGCGCGTTTGGGCACGCCGTCCACCGCCCGACGGATGCCCGCGAGCCAACCGCCGGCGCGCTCGGGCCCCGCCGCAGGAGCCCGCTCTCGATTTCCTCGATGATCCGGCTGCCGATCACCACCGCATCGGCCACCTTCGCGATCGCCTGCGCGCTGGCCGCGTCGCGGATGCCGAAGCCCACGCCGACCGGCAGCGCCGTGTGGCGGCGGATCTCGGCGAGCTTGTCCGCGACGGCGCCGGTGTCGATGTTGGCGGCACCCGTCACGCCCTTCAGCGACACGTAGTAGACGTAGCCGCGCGCGAGCGCCGCGACCCGCTCGATGCGCGTCTCCGGCGTGGTCGGCGACAGGAGGAAGATCGGCGAAAGGCCGTGCGTGCCGAGGAGCGCCGCGAACTCCTCGGCCTCCTCGGGCGGGTAGTCGACGACCAGCACGCCGTCGACGCCGGCGTCGTGCGCCCGCGCCGCGAACGCGGCCTGGCCCATCGCCTCGATCGGGTTGGCGTAACCCATCAGCACCACCGGCGTCGCGGTGTCGCTCGCGCGGAACGCGGCGACCATCGCCAGCACGCCGGCGAGGCCCACGCCCTGCGCCAGCGCGCGCTCGGAGGCGCGCTGGATCACCGGCCCGTCGGCCATCGGATCGGAGAACGGCACGCCGAGCTCGATCACGTCGGCGCCCGCCTTCACCAGCGCGTGCATGATCGGCACCGTTGCCGCCGGCGCCGGATCGCCCGCCGTGATGTAGGGAATCACCCCGGTGCGGCCGGCCGCCCGCAACCGGGCGAAGGTCGCGTCGATCCTGTTCATCGACGCAGTGCCGGATCGCATTCCGGCCGACAGTAGAACTTGAAGCCGGAACGCTCGGCGACGGTGTTCATGTCCTTGTCGCCGCGGCCGGAGAGGTTCACCAGCAGGATCGCGTCGTGCGGCAGCGTGGGTGCGAGCTTGGTCGCGTACGCGAGCGCGTGCGCGGACTCGAGCGCCGGGATGATGCCCTCGGTGCGGCAGCAGGCGTGGAACGCTTTGATCGCCTCGTCGTCGGTGATCGAGACGTACTCGGCGCGGCCGGTGTCCTTCAGCCACGCGTGCTCGGGGCCTACACCCGGATAGTCGAGGCCGGCCGAGATCGAGTGGGTCTCGATGATCTGGCCGTCGGCGTTCTGCAGCAGGTAGGTGCGGTTGCCGTGCAGCACGCCCGGGCGGCCGGCGGTCAGCGACGCCGAGTGGCGGCCGGTGGCCAGCCCCTCGCCGGCGGCCTCGACGCCGATCAGGCGCACGTTCTCGTGCCCGAGATACGGATGGAAGATGCCCATCGCGTTGGAGCCCCCGCCCACGCACGCGATCACCGCGTCGGGCTGGCGGCCGGCGGCGGCGGGCATCTGCGTCAGGCACTCGCGGCCGATGACGCTCTGGAAGTCGCGGACCATCATCGGGTACGGGTGCGGACCGGCAACGGTGCCGATGATGTAGAACGTCGTCTCGACGTTGGTGACCCAGTCGCGCATCGCCTCGTTGAGCGCGTCCTTCAGCGTCTTCGAGCCGGATTCGACCGGAACGACGGTGGCGCCCAGGAGCTTCATCCGGAACACGTTCTGCGCCTGGCGCTTGACGTCCTCCGAACCCATGTAGACGACGCACTCGAGGCCGTAGCGCGCCGCGATGGTCGCCGTCGCCACGCCGTGCTGGCCGGCGCCGGTCTCGGCGATCACCCGTGGCTTCCCGAGGCGCTTGGCGAGCAGCGCCTGGCCGATGCAGTTGTTGATCTTGTGCGCGCCGGTGTGGTTGAGGTCCTCGCGCTTCAACCAGATCTGCGCGCCGCCGAGCATCTGCGACCAGCGCCCGGCGTGGTAGACCGGCGAGGGCCGCCCGACGTAGTGCGCGAGCTCGTCTTCGAACTCGGCGATGAAGGCCGGGTCGTGCTGGTAGCGGGCGTACTGCTCGCGCAGCTCGTCGAGCGCCCGGATCAGCGTTTCGGCGACGAACACGCCGCCGTAGGGCCCGAAGTGGCCGCGTGAATCAGGGAGCTCCGCCATCTGCATTGCGCACTTCCTCGATGAATGCCTCGATCCGCGCCGGATCCTTGCGGCCCTTGACCGGGCGCCCGTCCGCGTCCTGCAGCTCGACCCCCGACGACACGTCGACCGCCCAAGGTCGCACCCGGCGCACCGCGGCGGCGACGTTGCCGGCGTCAAGCCCCCCGGACAGCACCAGCGGCTGCGGCAGCTGCCGCGGCAGGACGTTCCAGTCGAAGCTCTGCCCGGTGCCCCCCGGCAGGCCCCCGGCCGGCGGCGCGTCGAACAGCACCCCGGCGGCGTCGGCGTAGCGCGCCGCGTATTCTAGCAAACCGGCCCCGGTCGCCTCCCGGGCGACCGGAATCGCCTTCAGGTAAGGGCGGCCGAAGGAACGACACAGCCCCGGCGGTTCGTGGCCGTGGAATTGCAGGACGTCGAGCGGCACCGCGGCCAGCACCGCGCGCACTTCGCCCGGCGTCGGGTCGACGAAGAGTCCGACCGCCGACACGAAAGGGGGCAGCTGCGCGCGGATCGCGCGCGCGGCGTCCGGGTCGATCCGCCGCGGCGTGCCGGCCCAGAACACGAATCCCACGGCGTCGGCGCCGGCGCGTGCCGCGGCGAGGCCGTCGGCACGCCGGGTGATGCCGCAGATCTTGATCCGGGTGCGCACGGCGGAGTTCAGTTGACGAGCGGCAGCGCAACCGGCCGCCGCGTCGGCGGCAGGCCCCACCGTGCGTCGTAGTCGGCGCCGGTGAGGTAGAGGCCGTCGGCCATGAACGTCGGCGCGCCTTGCGTGCGGTCGCGCGCCGCGAGGAGCTCCGCGAGCCACTGCGGCGCCCGCTTCCCGACGCCGATCTCGACCAGGGCGCCGACGACGTTGCGGATCATGTGCTGCACGAACGCGTTGCCGGAGAAGTCGAAGCGCAGAGTGTCGCCGCTGCGGCAGAGCGAGGCAACCGTCAGCGTCTTCACCGCCGAGCGGGCCTGGCATTCGGCGGCGCGAAACGACGAGAAGTCATGGGTGCCGACGAGGCAGGTGGCCGCCGCCGCCATCGCCTCGGCGTCGAGCGGGCGGTGCTGCCAGCCTACCTTGCCGGCGAGGAGCGCGGGCCGCACCGGCGTGTTGACCAGCAGGTAGGTGTAGTGCCGCGCGGTGGCGCCGAAACGGGCGTGGAACTCCGCGGCCACGGGCGCCGCCCACAGCACCGCGATTCCCCGCGGCAGGTGGGCGTTGACGCCGCGCACCCACGCGGTCAGCGGCCGCGTCGCCGCCGTGTCGAAGTGGACGATCTGCGCAGTCGCGTGCACGCCCGCGTCGGTGCGCCCGGCCGCCACGCAACCGATCGGCGCGTCGGCGATGCTGCCGAGCGCCGTCTCCAGCGCGTCCTGTGCGCCACCGCCGCCCGGCTGCGTCTGCCAGCCCTGAAACGGGTCGCCGGCGTACTCCAAGCCCAGCGCGATTCGCATCGGTGCGGACGAAAAACCGCGGGCGGCGGACGAGCCCGCCGCCCGGCCGTCAGCGCGAACCTTCAGCCGAGCTTCGCCATCAGCGACTGGGCCTCGGCCTTCTGCTGCTCGTCGCCCTCGTGCATGACCTCCTGCAGGATCTCCCGGGCGCCTTCGACATCGCCCATCTCCTGATACGCCTTCGCGAGGTCGAGCTTGGTCGCAGCGTCGTGCCACTGGCCGTCCAGCACCGAGGGCGTCGGATCCTCGAACGTCGCCTTGTCCGGGTCGAAGGAGAGATCGAGCTTGTCGAGGTCGATCGCGGCCTGCGGCCGCGAGATCGGTGCCGGGGCCGGCGTGGCGGAAGCAGGCTCGACGAGCGACGCGCCCGCCGGCGTGCCGGCACGCAGGGGCGCGGGCTTCTCGTCGTCGTCGAGCTGGAAGTCGAGGTCGAACTTGGCCTCGGCAGCGGCAATCTTGTCGGCGACGTGTTCGACCTTCTCGACCCCGAATGAGCCAAGCGCAGCGGCTCCGGCCGCCGCTCTGGCGGCGTCCCCGAGGCCCTCGGCTAACGCCTTGCCCGAGGTCGCTGCCGGCTCGGCGACCCCTCCGGGCGCGCTTCCGGACGCGCCGGCAAGCGTGTCGGCCGGTGCCTTCGGCTTGCCGCCACGGCCCGGCGACAGGGAGAAATCGTCTTCGAGGTGGAAGTCGATGCCCGAATCGCCCTCGCGCCCGAGCCGCGCTGGGGCGGCCGGTGGGGCGGCGTCCGCCGGTGGCGGGGTCTGCGATCGCGGCATCGCCGCCGCCGCCACGGCGGCACTGGCGGCCGCAGCCGCCGCCGCGCTGGCGCCGGAGTCCGTGAACAGCGGATTGGTCGGATCGAGCTGCCGCCCCAGGGCCACGGCCTTCTGCCAGGTTTCGCCCTGCCCTTGCGAGATGGAGAACAGCTCGGCCGCGACCGTCTCGAACGCCGCTGGCTTGTTGTGCTGGGCGTGGATTTCGAGCAGCTTGAGGTGGATCTCCTGGCGCGTCGGATCCTTTTTCAGCGCGTCCTTGAGGATCTCCTCGGCCTGCGCGTCGCGACCGTACGCGAGGTAGACCTCGGCCTCGGCGATCGGGTCGACCTCGTCGGTATCGATGTTGCCCAGCCCCTCGCGGCTGAAATCGGTGGCCAGCGAGTTCTCCCCGGTGTTCACGACCCCACCCCCGGTCGAGCCGAACACGGTGTTGGTCTTGATGTCGGTGCCCGAGATGATGCTGTCCTCGAATTTCGCCGTCTTGCGCCGCCGGGCAGCGATGAACGCCGCGATGCCACCGAGGACGACGAGCGCACCGCCACCGATCGCCCAAGGGGAGACGTCGCCCAGCAGATCGTCGACGAACGACGGCTCTGCGGTCTTGGGCGGCGGGACGGCCGCCTTCGGAGGTGCCGGCTTCGGCGGCTCGGCCGCCGGCGGCTCGGCTTTCGGCGCCACGGCCGGCGGCGGCTCCGCTTTCGGCGGTTCGCTTACCGCCGGCGGCGCCACGGCCTTGGGCGGCTCGGCCTTGGGCGGCTCGGCCTTGGGCGGCTCGGCCTTCGCGGGTTCCGCAGCGATCGGCGCGGGCACCGGCGCCGCCTTGCCCTGGGTGGCGTCGGCCTGCGCCTGCATCTGCCCCATCGTCTGGTTCCGCAGTTCGACTGCCTGCTGCAGGCTCTTCAGCGTCCGTTCGAGCTCGGCGATGCGGGTCTGTGCGTCCTTGAGCGCCTGCGCGGCGGCGGCCGATTGCTCGGCGATGGCCGCCTGGCCGGTCACGCCGGCTTCACGCGAAACCCGGAGCTGATCGCGACCTGGGGCCGCGGCTGGCGTTGTCTCCTCGACTGCGGTGCCGATTCGCCCTGCGGCGGCGCGTCCCGCCGCCTGCTGCGCCTCGGGCGCACCTGCCGCGACGCGATCGCGGTAGCTGCGCCAATCGCTCGCCTGCATGCGCACGATCCGCGAGGCCTCCGCAGCCGGTGTCGCGCTCGTATCGTCTCCGCTGGGGATGGTCAGGATGGATCCCGACCGCAACCGGTTGATGTTGTTGCCGTCGAAGGCGCCCTGGTTGGTCTTGAACAGCGCCACCAGCATCTGTTCCAACGTGACGCTGGCCGGCTTGGTTTCGGCGGCGATCTTCGTCAAGGTGTCGCCGCGCTGCACCGTGTACTGGCCGCCGGCCGGCGGTCTGGGCTCAGCCGGGGCACGGGTGGCGGCGGCGGCCCCCCGGTCGGCCGCCGAGTCAGGCGCGGCGGGCGCGGAACGGTGGGGCCGAGGGGGCGGCGGCGGGCGCCGGCGCGGCACGCGGCGCCGGTGTGCCCTGGCGCAACGGGGTGACCGGATCGACCGCCGCAACGGGAGCAACGCCTGGCGGATCGAGCAGGAACGTGTATTCGCGCACGACACGCCCCGATGCCCAGCTCAGCTCGACCATCAGGTCGAGGTAGGGCTCGTTGACGGCGGCGGGGGTGGTCACCGACAGATAGGGCCGACCGTTGGCATCGCGTTGCACCGTGACCCGCGCCCGGGTGAGCACCGCCGGGTACGCGAGGTTGTTCTGCCTGTAGAGCGTCGGATCGGCGACGCGCGCGGACAGCGTGTCGAGTTCCTCCTTGCTGCTGGACGTGAGTTCGATCTGTGCGGTGAGCGGCTGTCCCAGCGACGACTGCACGGTCAGCCGGCCCAACCCGAGCGCGTGGACGGCACCCGCCATCACCAGCGCGCTGGTCAGGACGCTCAATCTGAAGATCGACTTGGTCTGCATACCTACCCCTTTCGGAGGTTCGGGCTCCCAAGCGAACATAACATCATGGATTTAGCGGTGCAAGCTAAACCCCGGTGTCAGCTTGGGCCGGGACCGCGCGCGTCGCGCGCGCCGGCTGCGGGAGCGCCTGCCGGCGGCGCCAGCGACCCAAGGGATAGCGGCGCCAGCGGCAAGCGCTACCAGATCTGGTGGCCATCACCCGGTATCGCGGCGTCTGCGGGTCACGTCTGCGGGTTGTTGCATCGACGTCGCGTCGAGTCCCGCGCGGGCGCCGCCGCGGCACCTGCTCGCCGCGCAAAACATGCGCAAAACGAACCCCCGCCGGCACGCGGCGGCCGGAACAGCCGGAAACCGGGACGGCGCGTCAGCGTTCGAGCAGGATGCGCACCATCCGGCGCAGCGGCTCGGCCGCGCCCCACAGCAACTGATCGCCGACGGTGAAGGCGCCCAGGTACTCGGGCCCCATCGCGAGCTTGCGCAGCCGGCCCACCGGAACGTCCAGCGTCCCGGTGACCGCCGCCGGGGTGAGGCGCGCGATGCTCTCCTCGCGCGTGTTCGGCACGACCTTGGCCCAGGGGTTGGCCGCGGCCAGCATGCCCTCGATCTCGTCCAGCGGCACGTCGCGCGCGAGCTTGATCGTCAGCGCCTGGCTGTGGCAGCGCATCGCGCCGATGCGCACGCAGATCGAATCGACGGGAATCGGGTCGCCTTCGCGGCCGAGGATCTTGTTGGTCTCGGCACCGCCCTTCCACTCCTCGCGGCTCATCCCGTTGCCGAGATCCTTGTCGATCCACGGGATCAGGCTGCCGGCGAGCGGCACGCCGAAGTGCTGCTTCGGGAACGCAGGGTCGCGCAGGATGCCTGCCACCTCGCGGTCGATGTCCAGGATCGCCGACGACGGATCGGCGAGCAGCTCGCGCGCGGCCACGTGCGCTTCGCCCATCTGCATCAGCAGCTCGCGCATGTTCTGCGCGCCGGCGCCGGACGCCGCCTGGTAGGTCATGCACGTCATCCACGCGACGAGGTTGCGCTGGAAGAGGCCGGCGAGCCCCATCAGCATCAGGCTGACCGTGCAGTTGCCGCCGATGTAGTTCTTCACGCCCCGATCGAGCGCCGCGTCGATGACGTCGCGGTTGACCGGGTCGAGGATGATGACCGCGTCGTCCTTCATCCGCAGCGTCGACGCGGCGTCGATCCAGTACCCGTTCCAGCCTTGCCCGCGCAACTGCGGGAAGACCTCGTTGGTGTAGTCGCCGCCCTGGCAGGTGACGATCGCGTCCTGCGCCTTCAGCGCGGCGAGGTCGCCGGCACTCTTGAGCGGCGGCGTGTCCTTGCCGATTGCCGGGCCTTTGCCGCCGACCGCGGAGGTCGTGAAGAACACCGGATCGATGTGCTCGAAATCCCGCTCCTCCTGCATCCGCTGCATGAGGACGGACCCCACCATACCGCGCCAACCGACGAAACCGACTCGCATCGTGATCACCTGTACGTGTGCTGTCGCTCCCCGCGTGCCGTTGTTTTCCCGCGCCCCGCCGCTCGCGGGACGCATGCGGAGGCGAGCGCGACCCGGTCAGGCCGTCTTGGACGTCGTGACCTTGCTGCCGCACGGCACGCAGTCCGTGCAGCCGGCACCGTGCGCTGCCCACGAGGCGGGCAGGCGGCCGAAACGGCCCAGCGGTGCGAGGATCGACGACATGGCCGGCATCTTACCACGATCGCCCCTCGTCTTGCCGTTGACTGTGACGACGCGCGCGGCTCCTGCGGGCGCCGTGCCTCAGGCAAGCCAGGGCTGCGCGCTCAAGCGCCGCGCTTCGAACGTGCGGATCGCGTCGGCGTGCTGCAGCGTGAGGCCGATGTCGTCGAGCCCGTGCAACAGGCAGTGCTTGCGAAAGGGCTCGACCTCGAACCGGAAGGCGAGGCCGCCGTCGGCGGAGGTCACGGTCTGCCGCTCGAGGTCGACGGTCAGCGTGAAGCCGGGGAGGGCGCGCACCGCGTCGAACAGCCGGTCGACCTCTCCCTCCGCGAGCACGATCGGCAGCAAGCCGTTCTTGAAGCAGTTGTTGAAGAAGATATCGGCGTACGACGGCGCAATCAGCGCGCGAAAGCCGTAGTCGGTCAGCGCCCAAGGGGCGTGCTCGCGCGAACTGCCGCAACCGAAGTTGCGTCGCGCGAGCAGGATCTGCGCCCCCTGGTAACGGGCTTCGTTGAGCACGAACCCGGGGTTGCGCGGCCGATCACGGCTGTCCATTCCGGGCTCGCCACGATCGAGGTAGCGCCACTCGTCGAACAGGTTCGGGCCGAAACCCGAGCGCTTGATCGACTTCAGGAACTGCTTGGGGATGATCGCGTCGGTGTCGACGTTGGCGCGGTCCAGCGGCGCCACGATCCCGGTCAGGATACCGAACGGCTCCATCGCCTCAGTACTTCTGTGAGAAACCTGCTCGCGGGCGGACTCTCTCGATCGCGGCGCCGCCGGCCTTGATGTCCTTGCCTGCGCCTTCGACGGTGTTGCAGCCGGCCGCGGCGACGGTCAGGCCGGCCAGTGCCAGCAGCGCAACGAGTTGCTTTAGCATGGATGCTCTCCTTGAGTTGTGCGGGCCTGTTGCACCGTCGCGCCTGCGACACGGTGGACAGGCCTACACGAGTCGACGAACGTCGACGAAACGCCCGGCCACGGCGGCGGCGGCCGCCATCGCCGGACTGACGAGATGGGTACGGCCGCCGTTACCCTGCCGCCCCTCGAAATTGCGGTTCGACGTCGACGCGCAGCGCTCGCCGGGCTCCAGCCGGTCGTCGTTCATCGCGAGGCACATCGAGCATCCCGGCTCGCGCCAATCGAAGCCCGCCGCGCGGAAGACGCGGTCGAGTCCTTCGCGCTCGGCCTGCGCCTTGACGAGCCCCGAGCCGGGGACGACCAGCGCCAACTTCACGTTCGGCGCCACGCGTCGCCCGCGCGCGACCGCCGCCGCGGCGCGCAGGTCCTCGATCCGCGAGTTGGTGCACGAGCCGATGAAGACCTTGTCGACGCCGATGTCGCCGATCGCCGTGTTGGGCTCGAGACCCATGTAAGTGAGCGCACGCTCTATGCCCTCGCGCCGCGACGCGTCCTTCTCCTTGTCGGGGTCGGGCACGTGGCCGTCGATCGGGACGACCATCTCGGGCGAGGTGCCCCAGGTGACCTGCGGCGCGATCTCGCCGGCGTCGATCACGACGGTGCGGTCGAACGCGGCGCTGTCGTCACTGCGATAGCTGCGCCAGCTGGCGGCCGCGCGGTCCCACAGCTCGCCGCTCGGCGCCAACGGGCGCCCGCGCAGGTAGCCGAGCGTCGTGTCGTCGACGCCGATCATTCCCGCCCGCGCGCCGGCCTCGATCGCCATGTTGCACAGCGTCATCCGCCCTTCCATCGACAGTGCACTCACGGCGCTGCCGCCGAACTCGATCGCGTAGCCAGTGCCGCCGGCAGTGCCGATGCGGCCGATGACCGCGAGCGCGAGATCCTTGGCCGTCACCCCGGCGGGCAGGTGGTTGTCGGCACGCAGCAGGAGCGAGCGCGACTTCTTCGTCAGCAGGCACTGGGTTGCCAGGACGTGCTCGACCTCCGAGGTGCCGATGCCGAAGGCCAGCGCGGCGAACGCACCGTGCGTGCTGGTGTGCGAGTCGCCGCAGACGACCGTCATCCCGGGAAGCGTTGCGCCCTGTTCCGGGCCGATCACGTGGACGATGCCCTGCCGCGCGTCGCGGAACGGGAAATACGCCTTGGCGCCGACGGCGCGGATGTTGGCGTCCAGCGTCTCGACCTGGGTGCGCGAGACCGGATCGCGGATGCCCTGGTCCCAGTCCTTGGTCGGCGTGTTGTGGTCGGCGGTGGCGACGATCGACGACGAGCGCCAGGGCTTGCGCCCGGCAAGCCGCAACCCTTCGAACGCCTGCGGGCTCGTCACCTCGTGCACGAGGTGGCGGTCGATGTACAACAGCGTGGTGCCGTCCGCCTCGGTGCGAACGACGTGATCGTCCCAGAGCTTGTCGTAAAGAGTGCGTGCCACCATGACAACTCCGCGCGCGAACGGCGCCTGCAAGTGGAGAGGACGCGGATTATCGCATGCCGAACTGGCTTCGCGATCGGCAACCGCGCTTGAGCCACGCCGCGTCCGAATGCCCTCGGGGAACCGACCTCGCGGGTGGAATCCGCGCGTCAGCCGTGCCCCGACAGGACGGCATCGACGCGCGCCGCGACCGCCGCGAAGAGGTCCGGCCGCGCCGGGTCGAACGGCTCGGCCGGCAGCGCGCGCAGCCACGTGGTCTGCCGCTTGGCGAGCTGGCGGGTTGCCGCGACGCCCGTCGCCTTGAGCTCGGCCGCGTCGATCTCGCCCTCCAGGAAGCGCCAGGCCTGCCGGTAGCCGACGCAGCGCATCGCCGGCAGCGCCGGGTCGAGGGGGAAGCGCGCGCGCAGCGCCGCGAGCTCGTCGACCAACCCCGCGGCGAGCATCGCGGCGAAGCGCTTGGCGATCGCTTCGTGCAACAGCGCACGGTTCCCCGGCAGCAGCGCCAGCGTCAGATGCGCGCCGAGCGCGCCGTCCGCCGAGCGCGCACCCTGCAGCGCCGAGAGCGCCATCCCGGTCAGCGCGTGCACCTCCAGCGCGCGCTGAATGCGCTGCGCGTCGTGCGGCGCCAGGCGCGCCGCGGTGACGGGATCGACCCGGGAGAGTTCGGCGTGCAGCGCCGGCCAGCCCCGGACGGCGGCGCGCGCGTCGAGCACCGCCCGGACCGCCGGGTCGGCCGGTGGCAGCGCCGAAAGGCCTTCGCTCAACGCCTTGAAATAGAGCATCGTCCCGCCGACCAGGAGCGGCAGCCTGCCGCGTTCGCGGATCGCCCCCACCGCGGCCAGCGCGTCGGCACGAAACCGCGCCGCCGAGTACGCCTGCGTCGGATCGATCAGGTCGATGAGATGGTGCGGCACGCGCGCCCGGGTCGCCGCGTCGGGCTTGGCGGTGCCGACGTCCATGCCTCGGTAGACCTGTGCCGAGTCGACGCTGACGATCTCGACCGGATAGCGCTCGGCCAGCGCGAGCGCCAGCGCGGTCTTGCCCGACGCCGTCGGACCCAGCAGCACGATCGCCGGAGCGCCATTCGGGGTCAGAGCCATCATTCGCGCGACCGTCAATCCGATGCTCCCGCTATTCTGGGGTCAGAGCCGTAATTCGCGCGACCGTGAATCCGATACTCCCTACCGTGCCGCGAATTACGGCTCTGACCCCAAAAAGGCGCATTTAGCGCCCGCGCATGAACAGCCGATCGAGGTCGGCCAGCGAGAGCTGGTACCAGGTCGGGCGGCCGTGGTTGCACTGCCCGGCTCGTTCGGTGGCTTCCATCTCGCGCAGCAGCGCGTTCATCTCGGCCAACGAGAGCGCCCGATGGGCGCGCACCGACGCGTGGCATGCCATCGTCGCCAGCAGTTCGTCGCGGTGTGCGTCCACGATGTCGCTGCCGCCGAACTCGCGCAGCTCGTGCAGCACCGAGCGCGCGAGCGTGACCGCGTCGACGTCGGCCAGTGGCGCGGGCACCCCGCGCACGGCCAGCGTGCCCGGGGCGAGTGGGGCGATGGCGAAGCCCAGGCGCTCGAGCGCGGCGGCATGCTCGCCGACGGCGGCGACTTCCAGCGGCGTGGCGGCGAAGGCGGCGGGCAGGAGCAGCGGCTGGACCGGCATCCGGTCGGCCAGCGCCGCCTTCATCCGCTCGTAGACGATGCGCTCGTGCGCCGCGTGCGTGTCGACGAGCACCAGCCCGTCCCGGTTCTGCGCCAGCACATAGACGCCGTGCAGCTGCGCGAGCGCGAAGCCGAGCGGATGCTCGTCACCCGGAGCCGGCAGGGTCGCGCCCCCCGTCGGTGCAGGGCGCGGACCGAACAGCCGCTCGTAGAAGGCCGCGGGCTCCGCGCTGCGCAACGCCATCCCCTGCTGCTGGGGCGCGCGGAATCTCGGCGCGGCAGCAGGCGGTGCGACGCCGGGCTGCCCTTGCGGCGCGGCGCCGAGGCCGAGCCGGCCGGCCGCCGACAGCGCGGGCTGCTCGGCACCCGTGCCCGCCAGCGCGCGCAGCACGGCGCCCTTCACGAACTGGTGGACAGCGCCCGATTCGCGAAAGCGGACCTCCGTCTTCTGCGGATGGACGTTCACGTCGACCTGCCGCGGGTCGACGTGCAGCCACAACGCATACGCCGGCTGCCGGTCGTGGTGCAACACGTCGCGGTAGGCCTCGCGCACGGCGTGCGCGAGCACCCGGTCGCGCACGAAACGGCCGTTGACGAACGTGTACTGAGCGCCGCCGGACGCCTGCGCGGTGGGCCGCAGCGCGAATCCGGTCAGCGCGAGCGGCCCCGCGCGCGCGTCGACCACGGCGGCGCCGTCGACGAAGGCCTCGCCGAGCAACGCCTCGGCGCGCGCGGGCAGCCCTTGCGGCAACAGGCGATGGACCGCGCGGCCGTTGTGCTGCAGCGTGAAGCCGACGTCCGGGTGCGCGAGGGCGATGCGCCGGAACGCCTCGTCGCAGTGCCCCCACTCGGTCGCTTCGGCGCGCAGGAACTTCCGCCGCGCCGGCGTGTTGAAATAGAGTTCCTGCACGGTGACCGTCGTCCCGGCCGCGAGCGCGGCCGGCGCCGTGGCACCGACGGCGCCGCCCTCGACCTCGATCCGCCACGCGTGCGGGTGCTGCGCCGCACGCGAAGCGAGCGCCAACCGGGACACGGCGGCAATCGACGCGAGCGCTTCGCCGCGGAAGCCCAGGGTGGCAATCGCCTCCAGGTCGTCGGCGGTGGCGAGCTTCGACGTCGCGTGCCGCGCCACCGCGAGCGGCAGGTCGTCGCGTTCGATGCCGGAACCGTTGTCGGCGACCCGGATGCGCTGGATGCCGCCCCCCGCGAGGTCGACGTCGATCTGCGTCGCGCCGGCGTCGAGCGCGTTCTCCAGCAGCTCCTTCAGCGCCGCCGCCGGTCGCTCGACGACCTCGCCCGCCGCGATCTGGTTGATGAGCTGGTCGGGAAGCGCGTGGATTGCCGCCATACGAGGGCGCGGGACCGAAGAAGCGGGCGATCGGGAATGCGACTCGACCGCGGCCGGGACGTCGGCGAGCCGATCGGAACGCGGCCCGTCAGAGCCCGCGCGCGATCCGCGCGTAGGCGGAGTGATTGTGGATCGACTCGAAGTTCTCGGCTTCGACGACGAAGCCGTCGACGCGCGGGTCTTCTGCCAGCCGGGCAGCCACGCCACGGACGAGATCCTCGACGAAGCGCGGGTTGTTGTACGCGCGCTCGGTCACGTACTTCTCGTCGGCCCGCTTGAGCAGGCCGTAGAGCTCGCACGACGCCTCGTCCTCGGCGACGCGGATGATCTCGGCGAGGAACAGCGGTGCCCGCGGGCGCACGGCGATCGTCACCAGCGAGCGCTGGTTGTGCGCGCCGTAATCGGAGATCTCCTTCGAGCACGGACACAGCGACGTGACGGGTGCGGCGATGGTCAGAACCTGCGAGTACCGGCCGTCCGCGAGGTCGCCCGCGATGCGCACCTGGTAATCGAGCAGGCTCGCCACGCCCGAGACCGGCGCCGTCTTGCGGATGAAGAACGGAAAGGCGACCTCGATCCGGCCGCCCGGCGCATCGAGCAGCGTGACGAGATCGTCCAGCACCGAGCGGAAGCTCGCCACGGTCAGCGGCGAATTGCCCGGCGAGGTACGCGCCTCGAGCAGCGCGACCAGCCGCGACATGTGCGTGCCCTTCTGGTCCCCCGGAAGGGCGACGAAGACGTCGCAATCGGCAACCGTCGGCTGCGCAACGCCGTCCTGGTCGGCGAACAACAACGGATACTTGAGGCCCTTGATACCCACGCGGTCGATCGCGATCTGCCGCTCGTCGCGCGCGGACTGCGTGTCGGGGATCGGGAACAGGCGCTGCAGCGGATCGGGGCGATTCATGGAGGGTATGTTAGCCGAAGTCCCGGGGCGCCGGCGACGACGCGCGAGCGGACGGCTTGGACAAGCGGGTTCTCAGTCGCCGGCAATCGCGCCTGAAGGCGCTCCCACAAGAGCCCCTGTCGCGCCTGCAGGCGTTGCCCTCACGGCGCTGCGCCACCACCGACCGGTGGGAGCGGCTTGCGCCGCGATCGGCTTCTCCCGCTGCGCCACCATCGCGCCTGAAGGCGCTCCTACAAGGGCCGGACGGCGGCAACGCAGGATCGAGCGCTCCATGCCAAGCGACTCACGCAGCGGGCTTGGCGACGACCTCCGGCCGCGGCGCGCCGAAGCGCGCGATGACCGCGGCGACGATCCCGCGCGCGTCGAGTCCGCAGTCGGCCAGGAGCTGCAGCGGATCGCCGTGGTCGACGAAGCGATCCGGCAGTCCCAGGTGCAGGACCGGGACGGTGAGCCCTTGCGCCGCCAGCGCTTCGGACACGGCGCTGCCCGCCCCGCCCATCACCACGTTCTCCTCGATCGTGACCAGCGCCTCGTGCTCGCGCGCGAGGCGGGCGACGAGCGCGGCGTCGAGCGGCTTGACGAAACGCATGTTCGCGACGGTCGCGTCGAGTTCCTCGCCGGCGGCGAGGGCGTGCGGCACGACGCTGCCAAACGCCAGCAGCGCGATCCGCTGCGTGCGCCGCCGCGATTCGCGGCGGAGCTCGCCGCGCCCGACCGGCAGCGCGGTCAGCGCCGCCTGCACCGGCACGCCGGGACCGCCGCCACGGGGATAGCGGACCGCCGTCGGCGTGTCGAGCGTGTAGGCGGTGTAGAGCATCTGCCGGCATTCGTTCTCGTCGGAGGGCGCCATCACCGTGGTGTTGGGCAGGCAGCGCAGGTACGACAGGTCGAAGGCGCCGATGTGCGTCGCGCCGTCGGCCCCGACGATGCCGGCGCGGTCGACGGCGAGGACCACGGGCAGATTCTGCAGCACGACGTCGTGAACGAGCTGGTCGTAGGCGCGCTGAAGGAACGTCGAGTAGATCGCGACCACCGGCTTCATGCCCTCGCAGGCCAGTCCCGCGGCGAAGGTCACCGCGTGCTGCTCGGCGATTCCGACGTCGAAGTAACGGTCCGGGTAAAGCTGCGAGAAGCGCACCAGTCCCGAGCCTTCGCGCATCGCCGGAGTGATGCCGACGATCCGCCTGTCCTTTGCCGCCATGTCGCACAGCCAGTCGCCGAAGACCTGCGTGTAGGGCGGACTGGCGGTCGGATGGGCGACGACGCCGACCGCCGGGTCGAAGCGCGGCACGCCGTGGTAGAGGATGGGGTCGCCCTCGGCGCGGGCGTAACCGCGGCCCTTGCGGGTGACGACGTGCAGCAGCTGCGGCCCCTTGAGTTCGCGCAGGTTGGCGAGCGTGGCGACCAGGACGTCGATGTCGTGCCCGTCGATCGGCCCGATATAGTTGAAGCCGAACTCCTCGAACAGCGTGCCGGGCAGCATCATGCCCTTGAAATGCTCCTCGGCGCGCTTGGCGAGTTCCTTCACCGGCGGCAGGCGGGACAGCACCTCCTTGCCCCCGCTGCGCATCGTGTTGTAGAGACGGGACGTGAGGAGCTTGGCGAGGTAGCCGTTGAGCGCCCCGACCGGCTCGGAGATCGACATCTCGTTGTCGTTCAGGATCACCAGCAGGTCCGCGCCGGCGGTGCCGGCGTTGTTGAGCCCCTCGAACGCCATGCCCGCGCTCATCGCACCGTCGCCGATGACGGCGATCACCTTGCGCCGCTCGCCCAGGCGCTTGGCCGCCACGGCCATGCCCAGGGCAGCGGAGATCGACGTCGACGAATGCGCGGTGCCGAAGGTGTCGTAGACGCTCTCCGCGCGCCGCGGGAAGCCCGAGGGCCCGCCCGCCATCCGCAGGCGCGCCATGTCCCCGCGCCGGCCGGTGAGAATCTTGTGCGCGTAGGTCTGGTGCCCGACGTCCCAGACGATGCGGTCGCTGGGCGTGTCGAACACGTAATGGAGCGCGACGGTGAGCTCGATCGTGCCGAGGTTGGACGACAGGTGGCCCCCGGTGCGCGCGACGGTGGCGAGCACGAACGCGCGCAGCTCGCGCGCGAGCTGCGGCAAGGCGCTGCGCTCGAGTCGGCGCAGCGCCGCGGGGTCGTCGATTTGTTCGAGGAGCGAAGCCATCAATGCCTCCGAAGCACGATCCAGTCGGCGAGCTCGGCGAGCCGGCGTCCGCGACCGCCGAAACCGGCGAGCGCCGCGCGCGCGGCGACCCGCAGCGCCTCGGCACGTTGCCCCGCACCGGCGAGTCCCAGCAGCGAGACGAACGTCGGCTTGCCCTGCGCCGCGTCCTTGCCCGCGGTCTTGCCCAGCGTCGCCGGCGACCCTTCGACGTCCAACACGTCGTCGACGATCTGGAAGGCGAGCCCTGCCGCGTCGGCGTAGGCGTCCAGCGCCTGCCGCTCGGCGGCGGGAAGCAGCGCCCCGCAGGCGGCACCCAGGTTCACCGCGGCACGGATCAGCGCCCCGGTCTTCATCCGATGCATCGTCTCGAGGGCCTCGAGGTCGAGTGCACTGCCGACCGCGGCGAGGTCGAGCGCCTGGCCGCCGGCCATCCCCGCGGCCCCTGCCGCGGCGGCAAGCGTCGCCACGGCCGCGACGGCGTCGCGCAGCTCGCTGCGGGCCAGCGCCTCGAAGGCGAGCGCCTGCAGGGCGTCACCCGCGAGCAGCGCGGTCGCCTCGCCGAACGCGACGTGGCAAGTCGGCTTGCCCCGCCGCAGCGCGTCGTTGTCCATGCATGGCAGGTCGTCGTGGACGAGCGAATAGGCGTGAGTCAGCTCGACGGCCGCGGCGACCGCGTCGACCCGCGCCGGATCCGCAGCGGCGAACTCGCCGGCGGCGTAGGCGAGCAGCGGCCGCACGCGCTTGCCGCCGCCCAGCACGGCGTAGCGCATCGCCCGGTGCAATGCCTGCGGCGGCGCGGCTTCGGGCGGCAGCGCCCGCGCGAGGACGTCCTCGATCCGGAGCGTCCTGTCGTTCGACCAGACCGCCCAGGAAAGATCAGGGTTCATCGGTCTTTGCCTCTTCGTCGAACGCCTTGAGCACGCCCTTCTCGAGGACTTCCACCTGCTGCCGGGCGTCCTTGAGCACGCCCTGGCAGTACTGCAGCAGCTCGGCGCCGCGCTTGTAGGCCGCGAGCGATTCCTTGAGCGGCAGCTCGCCGGACTCCATCGACGCGACGATGGCTTCGAGCTCCGTCATCGCGGATTCGAAGCTCGCGGGCACGGCGCCGGTCGTGGCCATCGTTGGGTTCGCGGCAACAGGGGGACGCAATGGTCGGCAGGGTTGTCTGACGGAGGAATCGAGGGCTGTCGAACCGCCGGTCGGGTCGCGCGCCGTGGCCGGAGTTCGCCTGCGGCACCGGCGGGGATGCGCTCCTCTCGGCGCAGCGGTTCCCCTCGCCCCGAGGTCGCCACGGCCCGGACCTGCTGGACGCACGGCCTACGCTGTGCATTACAGCGTTGCCGCGACCTTGCGTTTCGGGCTGCCGCCCCCAACGTTGACCCTGCCGTTCGACGGCGGGTAGAATACCATTTTTTGGCGACGCGGCCTTTCACGGATTCCCCGTGCGGCCGACTTAGCATAGCGGTCCGGGGCGGCCCACCAAGCCGTAATCGTCCCGGGTTGTTGGGTTGGGTTGGTTGGAATTCCCGGAAACCGGACGAAAGGAAGGTCCATGTCGAATCTCGCCGCGGCGGGACATCTTCGTCGCGCCACCTCGCAGCTCCCCGTCTCCTGGTATTGCGATCCCGCGGTCTACGAGGCCGAGCAGCGCCTGCTGTTCGCCCGCGCGCCGGGTTACGTCGGGCACGAGCTGATGGTGCCGAACCCGGGCGACTACCACGCCCTCGAGTGGCGCGACAACGCGCAGGCGCTCATCCGCAATGCGGAGGGCGTCGAGCTCGTCTCGAATATCTGCCGCCACCGGCAGGCGATCATGCTCAAGGGCCGCGGCAACGTGCCCAACGTCGTCTGCCCGATCCACCGCTGGACCTACGATCTCAAGGGGCAGTTGTTGGGCGCCCCGCATTTCGACGACCGGCCCTGCCTCAACCTCGGTCGCACGCCGCTCACGAACTGGAACGGGCTGCTGTTCGACGGCGCGCGCGACGTCCATCGCGATCTCGCGGCGCTGGGCGTGCGCGACTTCGACTTCTCGAACCACGTCCTCGACCGGGTCGAGATCCACGAGTGCAACTACAACTGGAAGTCGTTCATCGAGGTCTACCTCGAGGACTACCACGTCGTCCCGTTCCACCCCGGCCTGGGCCACTTCGTCACCTGCGACGACTTGAAGTGGGAGTTCGCGCCCTGGGCGTCGCTGCAGACGGTGGGCATCACCAGCCTCGGCAAAGCCGGGAGCCCCACCTACGAGCGCTGGCACAAGGCGGTGCTCGACTACTACCGCGGCGAGCTGCCGAAGCACGGCGCGATCTGGCTCACGTACTACCCGAACATCATGCTCGAGTGGTACCCGCACGTGCTGGTGATCAGCACGCTGGTGCCGCGCGGTGTCGACAAGACCACCAACGTCGTCGAGTTCTACTATCCCGAGGACATCGCCCTGTTCGAGCGCGAGTTCGTCGAGGCCGAGCAGGCGGCGTACATGGAGACGGCGATCGAGGACGACGAGATCGCCGAGCGGATGGACGCCGGGCGGCGCGCACTCTACCGCCAGGGGCGCAGCGAGGAAGGCCCGTACCAGTCGCCGATGGAAGACGGGATGCAGCACTTCCACGAGTTCCTGCGCCGGGAACTCGACGCGCACATCGCGCCGCGCTGAGCGCCGCGCCGGGCCGCACGCGTTCGATTGCGCGGGGCGGCGCCCTGTGGGAGCGGCTTCAGCCGCGAGGCGGCACCGGCCTGCCAACACCGCAATCGCGCCTGAAGGCGCTCCTACAACCCCACCCCGCCGCGACTCGTCTGCGGGAGCCCCTCCCTGTGGGAGCGGCTTCAGCCGCGAGGCGGCACCGGCCTGCCAACACCGCAATCGCGCCTGAAGGCGCTCCTACAACCCCACATCGCCGCGACTCGTCTGCGGGAGCCCCGCCCTGTGGGAGCGGCTTCAGCCGCGAGGCGGCGTGGGCGCGCAACCTCGGGCGCACGAAGGGGGATTGCCGGCCCATGCGCAGCGTACGCCCCGCGCGTAGAATCCGAAATCTCGCCCGTCCCGTCCGGCGCGCGTCGCCCCTCGTTGCCGCCGGCGGCGCACGCGCTGCGACGCATCCCCCCGCCCACCCTCATGCACTCCCTCTGGATGCTCGCCGCCGGGTTGTCGTTCGCGTTGATGGGCATCTTCGTCAAGCTCGGCGCCGAGCAGTTCTCGGCGGCCGAGCTCGTCTTCTACCGCGCGCTGCTGCAGATGGTCGTGGCGTGGATCGTGCTCGCGCGCGGGGGCCTCTCCGCCCGGACCGCGCGGCTGCGCATGCACGTCCACCGCGGTGTGGCCGGCTTCGTCTCGCTGTTCATGTTCTACTACTCGCTGACCGCGCTGCCGGTGGCCACCGCGATGACGCTCAACTACACGTCGCCGCTGTTCCTTGCGCTGCTCCTCACCTGGGTCGCCCGCGAACGCCCGGGCCGCGTGCTGCTCGTCACCGTCGGCCTGGGGTTCGTCGGCGCAGTCCTGCTGCTGCGTCCCACGCTCACCGCCGACCAGGTGTGGCCGGCGACGGTCGGGCTCGCCTCGGGTGCGATCTCGGCGGTCGCCTACTGGAACGTGCGGGCGCTGGTGCGCGCCGACGAGCCGGAGGCGCGCGTCGTCTTCTACTTTGCGGTGTTCGCGCTTCTGGGCTCGCTGCTGTGGATGGCGCCGCTGACCTGGCACCCGGTCGACCTCGACAACGTCCACCTGCTGCTCGCGATCGGCACCTTCGGCTCCACCGGGCAGCTCGCGATGACGCGCGCCTATGGCAAGGGGCGCACGCTGGTGACCGCCGCGCTCTCCTACAGCGGCATCGTGTTCTCGAGCGCGCTCGGGATCGCGGTGTTCGGCGAGGTGCTGCCGCTGCTCGCCTGGATCGGGATCGCGCTGATCGTCGTGGCGGGTATCATTGCCGTCCAGCTGCAGACCAACGACCCGAAGGCCCCCCCTCAGGTCGCCAACGACTGATCGCATGCACACGACTCTCCTCAGCGCAGCCGAACTCGCCGCGCACGTCGCGGACCCCGCCTGGGTCGTCGTCGACGTCCGCCACGACCTCGCCCAGCCGGAGCGCTGGGGCGAGGAGCAGTATCGCGCCGGACACCTCCCCGGCGCCGTGTTCGCCCATCTCGACCGCGACCTGTCGGGCCCCAAGACCGGGCGCAACGGGCGGCATCCGCTCCCCGCGCCCGAGGCCTGCGCCAGGGTGTTCGGTCGGTTGGGCATCGGCGAGGGCCGCCAGGTCGTCGCCTACGACCAGAACAACGGGATGTACGCGGCGCGCCTGTGGTGGATGCTGCGCTGGCTGGGCCACGAGGCCGTCGCGGTACTCGACGGCGGGCTCGACGCGTGGCTGCGCGCGGGCCTGCCGACGCAGCGCGAGATCCCGCCGCCGCGCAGTTCCGAATTCGTCGTTCCCGGCGTCGGGCCGACCGTCGCCGCCGCGGCGATCGTTGCCGCGCTGCCCACGCGTGCGCTGACGATCATCGACGCCCGCGCCCCGGAGCGCTTCCGCGGCGAGACGGAACCGCTGGACCCCGTGGCCGGACATATCCCCGGCGCCGTCAACCGGCCCTTCGCCGACAATGTGGACGCCGAGGGCCGATTCAAGCCGGCGGAGGTCCTGCGTGCGGAATTCGCCGCGCTCATCGGCACGCGGCCGCTCGCCGAGGTCGTCCACCAGTGCGGCTCCGGTGTGACCGCCTGCCACAATCTGCTGGCGATGGAGGTCGCCGGGCTCTCCGGCACGCGGCTCTACCCCGGCTCGTGGAGCGAGTGGTGCGCGGATCCCTCCCGTCCGGTGGCGCGCGGCGCGTGAGGGCGCCGGGAACCCGCGGCGGCGCACGCGAGGACGGCGCGACGTCGGGTTGAACACCCTACCGTCCGCGCGCGGCAGCCCGCCGTGAGGATCTGCGCAAGGATCGTCGTGCGAGGGATGGCTACGCGCGCGCGAACGACGAGACCGGTCAAGCAGATCGGCGCGCAGCGAGCGCGCGAGTGAGCCACGACGCGGACCGTCCGCGCAGCAGATTCATTCACCGGCCGTAAGCGGCCAGCGCCCGACGATCGCATAACGCGGGCCGTCGGGGCGAAGCTCGGAAGTGGCGAGCGCCAGCTCGTCGACGCGCCAGGTGAGCGGCGACGGCAGCGCCGCGCGCAGCGGGCGCGGGCACCGGCGCGCGATGGTGATGTGGGCGCGAAACGGCCGCCGATCGACGCGCAGCCCGGCCTCCCGCAGGCGCGCGCCCAGTCCCGCTGCCAGACCGGCGAGCGCGGCAGGCGGCGGGTCGCTGCCCAGCCAGATGATGCCGCCGTCGCCGAAGCTGCCGATCCGGTCGACGGTCATCGTGCACGCCGACGCGGTCGACGCGGCGGCGGCGCCGATATCCGCGAGCACTGCGCGCCGCTCTCCGGCGACCTCGCCGACGAACGCCAGCGTGAGGTGCAGGTTCGCCGGTCGGGTGGCGCGTCCGCCGGCGCGCTTCGCCTCTGCCGCGGCCACCGCGGCGAGGGCGGGGCCCACCGCCGCGTCCGGCCACACGGCGTAGAAGTACCGCCGGCGGCAGGCGGCGTCGGCCCATTGCAGCGGCGAGGCCGCAGCGCGGGGAGCATCCGGGCTCATTCGTGCATTCTAGCGGCCGGCGGTGCCGATGCGCCCGATGCAGGTCCGAACCGCACGCCACGGTCGGCGCGTTGCGGTCGACAAAACCGGCGTGAACGCGTTCGCGCGGGCTTCGCGTGACGCCATGCGGCACGGCGGGGCGGACCCGGAGGCTTGCATTCACCACTGGAACGCCGAGACGCCTTGCTCGTCGCGCGACCCCGCGCGTCACTCCTCCCGTCGCGGCGAGGCGAGGTTTTTTTTTGCCCCCGGGGGCTCAAGTTCTCCGCGCCGCGGCCGTAAGAAAATTGGAGCCCGCGTACTCCGCGGTGTCCGCGCCCTGCTCACGACCGCTCGCCACAGGTTGCCCATGGGAGGCACGTTGAAGGATCGGTCGTCGTCGCCTCCACGCCGCGAGACAGTGTCATGGGCACGACGGCGGGTGCCGCGCGGGCGGGGCGTTTAATTGCAGCATCAGGACCGAACCGGTCCGCAAAGGGCAAACCCGGCGAAAGCCGGGGACGCAAAGTCACCGGTCTAAGGGACGTCCGTCCTACGACAGCGGGACCGCCGGACGATTCCTTCCGACAGCGACGTGCGCCGTGCGGCGCCGCTGAAGGGAGCGCGGTGGACGCGCTTTTCGCGCCCCGCCGCATAGCGCTGGTGGATCTTGCTTCGCGGACAGCCGCCCGACTGGCCCCACTGGAGCTCGATCGTGTACACCTCGCAAACCCCCTCCCCGAGCGGCTGGTCGCTCGCCGCGATCCTTCTGGCGACCGCCGCGGTCTGGGCGCTGGCCCCGCTGCCGACACGCGCGCAGGCGGCGGGCGGCGTGCCGATGCTGCTGGCCGCACCCGCCGCATCCGATTCGCAGCGCACGGCAACGAAGGCGCGGCCCGCCGAGCGGGGTGTGGCCCGGCAGCGCCAGGTCGCGGTCGCCTTCGAGCATCTCGATCCGCTGTCCGGCGATCTTCCGCCCAGGATCGGCGTTGAGCTCTTCGACGGCATGGTCGTCGTCCTCGACTTCGTCCGGGTCGACCGGCGCGGCCCCGGCGACTACACCTGGCACGGCCGCGTCGAAGGCTACGATCGCAGCGAAGCCGTGCTCACGGTCATCGACGGCCACATCGCAGGCACCCTCTCGCTGGTCGACAGCGGAGCGCGCATCGCCGCCACCTACCAGCTGCAGACCAACCGCGACGGCACCCAGTCGCTGCGCCAGATCGACCAGAGCGGCTTCCCGACCGACCACCCGTCGGGCAGCGAACGCCTGCGCGCCCCGGTCAGGGAGAAGGCGACGCCGCGCGGCAGCCGCGGCGACATCGACCTCAAGGCCGGCGCGACCGCCGCCGACACCGGCGCCACCATCGACGTGATGGTCGTCTACAGCAAGCAGACCGCCGCAGCCGCCGGGACGGCGATCGGTGCCCAGATCCAGCAGGCGATCGACTCCACGAACGCGGCGTACGCGAACAGCGGCATCACGACCCGCCTCAACCTCGTGCACGTCGCCGCGGTCAACTACGACGAGAGCGGCGACTTCAACACCGACCTCAATCGCCTGACCTCAGGCAACGACGGCCACCTGGACGAGGCGGCAACCCTGCGCGACACCCACGCCGCCGACCTCGTGAGCCTCTTCGTCGAGAACGGCCAGTACTGCGGCATCGCTTGGATCGGCCCCGAGCGCCGGTTACGGCTTTTCCGTGATCAACCGCGGCTGCGCGTCGGGCAACCTGTCGTTCGCCCACGAACTCGGCCACAACTTCGGCGCGTTGCACGACCCGTACGTCGACCCCGGCACCTCGCCTTACGCGTACGGCCACGGTCACGCCGCGCCCGCCGCCCGATGGCGCACCGTGATGGCGTACAACAACGTCTGCTCGGCCGCAGGCACGAGCTGCGCCCGGATTCCCTACTTCTCGAACCCGAATCTCAGCTACGGCAGCCCCGCGCAGCCGCTGGGCACGGCGTCGACCTCCGACAACGCCCGGGTGCACAATCAAAACGCGACCACGGTCGCCAATTTCCGCGCTTCCGGTGCGAGCGGCTGCACGTTCGCCCTGTCCCCGTCCAGCGTCGACGTCGCCGCTGCGCCGCCCAACGGCTCGACCAGCATCACCGGCTCGACCAGCGTAACCGCCGGTGCCGGCTGCGCCTGGAGCGCGGTGAGCAACGCAAGCTGGCTTTCGCTCGGCGCCGGCTCGGCCACCCGCGGGCCCGGCACGCTCAACTACGCGGTCGCCGCGAACACCGGCCCGGCGCGCAGCGGCTCGATCGCCGTGGGTGGCGTCAAGTTCACCGTCAGCCAGGCGAACGGCTGCACCTACGCGTTGAGCTCCGCCCGCGCGAGCATTCCGGCGAGCGGGGGCGCCGGCAGCGTTACGCTCACGACCGGCGTTGGCTGCACGTGGACGGCGAGCAGCAGCGCCACACCCTGGCTCACCGTGTCGCCGCCAGCTGGCAGCGGCTCGGCAACGGTGAACTTCGCGGCCGCGGCGAACGCGAGCACCTCGGTGCGCAGTGCCAACCTGTCCATCGGCGGGGCCACGTTCGTCGTAACCGAAGCGGCGGCAGCCGCCACCGCGCCGGTGCCCACAGCGCCGGTCGCAACACTCAGCGCGACGTCGGTCAACTTCGGCAATCAGAGAATCAACACGACCAGCGCCGCGAGGACCGTGCGGTTGACCAACACGGGCAGCGGGACGCTGACCATCAAGGCGTTGACGGCGGGCGGCGCGAACCCGTCCGAATTCGCGCGCAGCGGAACGTGTGCCCTGAACACCGCGCTGAAGGCCGGAAGGAGTTGCACGGTCGTGCACACGTTCAAGCCGACGGTCGCCAACAGCCGGTCAGCGACGTTGACGTTGAGGCTGGCGAGCGCGAGCAGCGACGGTACGCTGGCGCTCGCCCTGACCGGAACGGGCACGAGGAGATAGTGTCGATCGGCACCAGCGCGTCGCCCTTGACGCACCGCAGTCCCGACGAACAGGCCCGGCCACGGCCGGGCGCTGTTCGTTCACAAGACCGGGGATTGGCTGCGCGGTTTCACCTGGCGTCACCGGAAGTAGCCACCCAGACGCGCGGCCACCGGCTTCAGTGCGTTGCCGTCGCTGCCGGATAGAGCAGCACACGATCGAGTCGGACGCTGCTCGTGCCAGCGGCGAGCGTCAGTGTGATCCGGATCTCCGTCGCGATCGCCGTCGGCTTCTGCCACGCGGCGGGCCAGCGCAGCGGGACGCGGGTCGATTTCGCCGCGTTGCCGATAGGGTGCCAGGCGGAATCCCCTTCGACGCGGGCGCGCACCGTGACCTGTTCAAGTGCGCGCGCGTCGCCGACGTGCAGCGCGAGCAGGTCGGTCGCCAGCGGCCGGACGACGAGGTCGTGCGGCGAATCGATGGTCACCACGCCGTCGACGGCAGTCAGCGTCAGGTGGCCGCGCCCGGCGACGAGCGTTCCGCGCCGCGCGGTCCAACCGTCGGCGGCGGCATGTCGTGCCGTCCCGAAGGTCCACAGCCATGCGCCCCGCTCGGCAGGTCGGCGTGGCTGACCAGGAAGTCGCGCATCGCGTCTTCCGCGGGCGTGTTGCGCCACGACGTGTAGGGGACGTAGTCGGGCGCGCCAGCGAACAGACCGTTGAATCCGTTCCACGCCATTACCGAGATCTCGCTGCCGCCGATAGTTGAAGACGTCGCGAAAGGTCCGATAAGCCTGGGCGTACGTGGGCAGCTCCTTTGGGCGCTTGAGGTCGGCCGAGTTGAACTCGACCACCGCCCAGCCCGGATCCATCCGGGAAAAGGTGGCAAAGAGGCTGTGGCGGACCTTCCATGCGCGCCTGATTGGTCGCCGCCTCGCCGTAAAGGACGGCCCCAAGGTGGCCATCGCGCGGGATCGCGCCCTCGATCGAAACGCCGGCGGAATCGTAGTTCTGCCCATGGCTGTCGAGGCGGATGGCGAAAGGGGCCAAGCCCGGGTCCGGGGCCATGAAGCCCTGCGCCGAGAAGATGCTGCTGCGCGGGATGCCCGCGGCGTGCGCCCACGACGAGAGCTCGTCGTAGTGGAGGTCGATGACGTGCTTGCGGAAGCCGTCCCATGTCTGCCACCACGGGTCGTCGAAAACGCGAATCTCGCCCGGTCGCACTTCGGGGCTGCGTCGGCGAGCCGGGGAAATGCCGCGGCGGGTCGACCTCGTTCCAGGACTTCCAGCGCTGACGGGCAATGCGGTTGACCTCGGCCAGCGGCAGCGGCTGGCGCCGCCGGTACGCCGAGAGGTCCGGCACGCCCGTGTTCGTTGGGCCCGCATACGGGCCGGCGCCGCGCAGCCAGTCGCGGAACTGCCGGATCATCCCGGGGTTGTAGTCGAAGACCTCCTTCTGCTGGAAGAATGGGTTCATGTAGGTATCGGAGTCCAGCACGACCCCCACGAACAGCTCCGGATGCTCGCGCGCAAACGACGCGACGACGGCCGCCGCCGCCTGCAGGTTGCGGCGCTTGTAGCTGCGCACCTTTGTGGCGTAGACATTGTAGGTCAGCGTACGGGCAAGTTCCGGCGAGTCGGTCGAGCCGGTCTGCCCTTTCAGGTAATCGTCGGGGAAGGTCTGATTATCCTGGCTCCACTGAACGTTGGCCGCATCGTCCTCGAGATGGTCGTTGAGGTCCCACTCGGGCGTGTTGCAGCTCGCGTCGCCCCAGATGCCGCCGTTGAGGATGAACTGCACCGGCAGGGCGTGCCGCACCGCGTACCGGATCACGCTGCCGAGGTTGTCGTCGACGACACTGCGCGACCCGCACTTGCGCGTGAGGTCGAACTCCGGATCGAACACCCAGTCGTCAGCCGCCCCCCGCGTCGCGCGCATGTAGAGAATCGGGATCGCCATCCCGACCCGTTGCGTTCGCGAAAGATAGCCCCGGTACTGGGTGGCGATACCGTCGCCGCCGCCTACGGCGAGCCCCGAGGTCATCATCAGGAAGCTGAAGGGCGCGGCGGCGAGCGCCGGTCGCGCGTCGAGGAGATCGCTCCACATCCGCAGCGCAGCTGCCGGGACCAACCCCTTGCGGGCCAACACCGTCTCGCGTCCGTCCTTGGCGATGGCCACGACGGCGAGGTCGTGCCGCTGCGGCGTCAGGCCGGGAATGTGGCCCTCGAACGCGAAGCCGTTCGCCACCCCGTCGGGATACCCGGGCTTCAACGCGGCGACGTCCGGGCGCGGAAGGCCGAAGCGGGCCGGATAGGCACGGCCGTCGACGCGGATCTCGATCGCGCGGACGCCCGCCGGGTCGAGCGCCCACCCCGCCACGGCAATCGTGTCGCCGACGATCAGCTCGTCGGCCGGCGCGTCGACCGCGCCGAGGGTGTCCTGCGGCTGCGGCTGCGCCGCATCCACCGTCGGCAAGGGGGTCGAGCCCGGCGAACGCCCACCCCCGTGCCCAGCCTGGAACGTCGCCGTGGCGACCGCGGCGGCGAGCAGCAACGCCGCGACGCCCAGCCCGGCGCGATGCCAAGGCCGCACGAACCGGACGCCGTCAGTGACGGACGGAGACGTCATCGGCGGACCGAGTCAGCCACGAACCTCGGCGTGGACGCGGCCGGGAAGCTCGACCAGACCATTGCGAAGAGGCGGATTGCCGAGGGCGGAATTCGCGCTTGCGCCCCGGCAGAAGCGGGGGCCGCCGACAACATCCTGCGCGGGATGATCGGCTTGGCGACCGGATCCGTCGATCTCGGCCTCGGCTGCGAGCCAGTCGTTGAGGTCGTTCCCGTCGACGAAGCCACGCTGCAGGAACCGGTAGTAGGCAGCCTCTTCGATCATCCGCGCACGATGCTCGGGCTGGGCTTCAACCGGCAGGGTAATCTCGACCATCCTTTTGGCTCCCTTTCTTGAAAAGTGACCGTGGCGCTGGTCGCCGCGCGTCGGCCCACGTCCTCGAGGCAACAAGCGCGACGTCGCCATGGGCTTGCGCGGCCGCGCTCCCGGCAGGTCGGCCCGCCGCATGGGCGCCAATCATACCTCTGGTGGGCACGTGGACGGCGCGGAGCCAGCATGCGCGGCGAAGTGCGCTGCCCTGCGTGCCGCGCGTCGTGCACCGCGCGTGCCGCCCGACGCCGCGGCGGTCCCGCCCGAACGACCGGCGGCGCCGGAAGGCTCGGACCCGATGCCGCGAAGGCGCCGGGACAGGCGGCCCGCGTTCCGGGTTCCGGAGTGCTCCCACCGCAAGTCGCATTGATCTGCAACAAGTTCTTTCCGGCGCGACGGTGCAGAATCTCCAGCAGCGGGGGACCAGGCCCCCGCGCGTCGCGGTCGCGGCGTTGCGGTCGACCGGCGGACCCGGGCGGCGGAACTGGTTTCGAGCCGTGGTTTCGTGACTACGGGAACTGCACAACGCGGAAGGAGATGCGTATGAATCGGTTGCGCGCGGTACGTGTGCTGGCGGGTCTTGGCGTCCTCGGCGCCCTTGCCTTGGGGTCGACGGGCGCGGCTGCGCAGCCGGCGACCCCGGCGGCAGCGGCGAGCGCTCCCAAGATCGGCTCGTCACTCATCGGCAAGCTCCAGGGGCCGGAGATCGTCCGCGACACCCATGCCTTCCCCAAGTCCTTCAAGGAAGCCCCGGCGCTCGCCGCCCTGGTGAAAGACGGGAAGCTGCCTGCCGTCGACAAGCGCCTGCCCGAGCCGTCGCAACTCTTCGTCATCAAGCCGCTCGACTCGATCGGCAAGTACGGTGGCAACTGGCGCCGCGCGTTCACCGGCCCCGCCGACCACGAGAACGGCAACCGCATCGTCTCGGCCGACAAGATCCTGACGTTCGACTACACCGGCACCAGGATCATGCCCAGCCTCGCGCGCGACTGGAAAGTGAGCGACGACGGCAAGACGACGACCATCTACCTGCGCAAGGGCGCCAAGTGGTCCGACGGCAAGCCGCTCACCGCCGACGACTTCATCTTCTGGTACGAGGACATCTACCTCAACAAGAACATCGTTCCGACGCCGTTCTTCGAATTCCAGATCGACGGCAAGGACGGCAAGATGCGCAAGATCGACGAGTTCACCGTCGCCTTCGAGTTCCCGGAGCCGTACGCGTTCTTTGCCTACCAGCTTGCCGGCAGCACGGCGATCGGCGCCGGACTCGCCACCCGCGGCGCGTTCCAGAACTGGGGCGGGGCCTACGCGCCGGCGCACTATCTCAAGCAGTTCCTGCCGAAGTACTCGTCCGAGGAGGCGGCGAACAAGAAGGCCAAGGACCTGGGCTTCGACAACTGGGTGTCGCTGCTGCGCAACCGCTACAGCTGGGCGTTGAACCCCGAGCTGCCGGTGATGACGCCGTGGAAGACCGTCTCGCCGATCAACACGCCGACCTGGGCGATGGAGCGCAACCCGTACTTCTGGGGTGTGGACACCGCGGGCAACCAGCTGCCGTACATCGACCGGATCACGATGACGCTGGCCGAGAACGCCGAGGTCGCGAACCTGCGCGCCATCGCCGGCGAGTACGACATCCAGGAGCGCCACATGCACCTCTCCAAGCTGCCGGTGTTCCTCGAGAACCAGAAGAGGGGCAACTACACGGTCCACCTCGACCCGGGCTTGAACGGCGCCGACGTCGCGCTGCACATCGGCATGGCCTACGACGCCGACCCGGAGATCGGCAAGCTGCTGCGCAACAAGGACTTCCGCCACGCGCTGGCGCTGGGCATCGACCGCGACCAGCTGAACGAGGCGTTCTGGCTCGGCGTCGGCACGGCGGGCTCGGTCGCGCCGTCGCCTGACACGATCTTCAGCCCCGGACCCGAATGGAACAAGAAGTGGGGCGTGCTCGACTTGAAGCAGGCCAACGAGCTCCTCGACAAGGTCGGCCTCACCAAGAAGGACGCCGAGGGCTACCGGCTGCGGCCCGACGGCAAGGGGCGCGTGCGCCTCGAGATGATCACCGTCGGCGGCCAGTTCGTGCCGTACACGCAGGTCGGCGAGATGATCAAGCAGCAGTGGAAGAAGATCGGCATCGACGTCGACGTCAAGGAGCTCGAGCGCAACCTCGCGTTCACGCGCGACAACAACAACGAGAACCAGATCATCACCTGGGCCAACGACGGCTCCGAGATGCTGTTCCTGTTCCCGCGCCACGCGCTGCCGGTCGATCCCGCCGAGGCGCACATGGGCATTGCCTTCGCCAGGTGGTACGCGTCGAAAGGTCAGTCGGGCAAGAAGCCCGACGATCCGGAGATGCTGAAGGCGTTCGACCTCTTCCGCAGCGCGTTCGGCATGAAGGAAGAGGACCGCGTCAAGGCCGGCAAGGAGCTCTGGAAGATCATCGTCGAGCAGACGTGGAGCATCGGGACCGTCGGGCAGTCCCCGGCCTTCATGGGGGTCCGGATCGTGAAGAACAACATGGGCAACGTCCCCGACCGGCAGACCAACGCGCAGCACGTGCGCACGCCGTACTCGTCGATGCCGAGCACGTTCTACTTCAAGTGACGCCGGCGCGGCCGCCTGCAGCACCGGCGGCCGCCTCTTTCCCGGGCGCCGACCGGCGCCCGAGCCGTCCGCCGCGGGGTTGCCATGGTGGCCTACATCGTCCGTCGCCTGTTGCTGGCCGTGCTCACGGTCTGGGCCATCTCGGTGCTGTCCTTCGCCATCATCCACCTGCCGCCGGGCGACTACGTGACGTCGTACATCGCGTCGATGTCGGCCTCCGGCAGCGCCGTGTCCGAAGGCGAAGCCGCGGCGATGCGCGAGCAGCTGGGCCTCGACCAGCCGATCACGGTCCAGTACGCGAAGTGGATGGGCCTGATGCTGCAGGGCAACTTCGGGATGGCGATGGAGTGGGGCAGGCCCGTATCCGACGTCATCGGCGACCGGATGTCGCTGACGGTGGTGATATCGCTGGCGGCGATCGTCTTTACCTGGGCGGTGGCGTTGCCCATCGGGATCTACTCCGCCGTCTACCGCTACTCGTTCCTCGACTACGCGTTCACGTTCATCGGGTTCATCGGCCTCGCGATACCGGGGTTCATGCTCGCGCTGATCGTGATGTACGTCGGCTTCGCCTACTTCGGAGCCAACGTGGGCGGGCTCTTTTCCCCGGACTACGCCGAGGCCCCGTGGAGTTGGGCCCGGGTCTGGGACCTCACGCTGCACCTGCCGATCCCGGCGATCGTGCTCGGCATCTCGGGCACCGCGCAACTCATCCGCATCATGCGCTCGAACCTCCTCGACGAGCTGCGCAAGCCGTACGTGATGACGGCCCGCGCCCGCGGGCTTCCGGAATACCGGGTGATCCTCAAGTACCCGGTGCGCGTCGCCCTCAACCCGTTCGTCAGCACGATCGGCTACCTGCTGCCGTACGTGGTGTCGGGCAGCATCATCGTGTCGCTGGTCTTGAGCCTGCCCACGGTCGGCCCGCTGCTCTTGAAGGCGCTGATCGCGCAGGACATGTTCCTCGCCGGCACCATCGTGCTGCTGCTGGGCGTGCTCACGGTGATCGGCACGTTCATCTCCGACCTCTTGCTGATGTGGGTCGATCCGCGGATCCGCCTCGGGCAGCAGTGATGAAACGACCCCCCACGCTCGGGGCAACAACAAGTGCGCCCCTCGCTGCCCCCCGGGGGGCGGGTCAGTGGCTTGGGGCGGCCCGGCGGGCACTAGGATGAAACGACCCCCACGCTCACTGCGTTCGCTGCCCCCCGCCGGGGGGCGGTCAGTACCCTTCGGACGGCCGGGCGGGTACTGACGTGGCCGACCCCGCGGTCCCGATCGACGAAGCGCTCGCCCACGTGGCCGGCGGGCAGGCCGAGCAGCGCGTCGCGGTTGCCACCCAGTGGCAGCTGATGTGGTGGCGCTTCCGCAAGCACAGGCTCGCGCTCGGCGGCACGTTCGTGCTGGTCCTGTTCTACCTGGTTGCGCTGTTCGCGGACTTCTTCGCCTACACCGACCCGAACGAATCCGAGGCGCAGCGCTCGCTCATCGCCCCGCAGGCGATCCACTGGTTCGACGGCGGGGACTTCCGGCCCTACGTCCACGCGCTCAAGGGGACGCGCGACCCGCTGACGTTCAAGCGGGTCTACGTCCCCGACCCCGACAGGAAGGTCTACCTGTCGTTCTTCGCCAGGGGCGAGCCGTACCGGTTCCTGGGTTTCATTCCGATGGATCGCCGCCTCGTCGGCGTGCAGGAGGGCCGCGCCGGCGACGTGCTGTTCCTGCTCGGCACCGACCTGCAGGGGCGCGACATGTGGTCGCGGCTCATGTACGCGACGCAGACGTCGATGACGATCGGCCTCGTCAGCGTGGCGCTCTCGCTGGTGCTGGGCGTCGTGCTCGGCGGCGTTTCCGGCTACTTCGGCGGCGTGACCGACACGGTGATCCAGCGGATCATCGAGATCCTGCGCTCGATCCCGACGATCCCGCTGTGGATGGGGCTCGCGGCGGCGCTGCCGGCGGAATGGAGCGTCGTGCAGGTCTATTTCGCGATCACGATCATCATCTCGCTCATCGGCTGGACCGAGCTCGCGCGCGTGGTGCGCGGCCGGTTCATCTCGCTCAAGGAGGAGGACTTCGTGATGGCGGCCGAACTCGTCGGCTGCAGCAAGCCGCGGATCATCTTCCGGCACATGGTGCCCTCGTTCGTGAGCCACATCATCGCGGCGACGACGCTCGCGATCCCCGCGATCATCATCAGCGAGACGTCGCTCTCTTTCCTCGGCCTCGGCCTGCGGCCCCCGGCGATCAGCTGGGGCGTGCTGCTGCAGGATGCGCAGAACATCCAGGCGCTGGTCATCTCGCCCTGGCTGCTGATCCCGGCCTTCCCGGTCATCGTCGCGGTGCTCGCGTTCAACTTCATGGGCGACGGCATCCGTGACGCCGCGGACCCGTACCTGTAGTGCGGCGACGACGATGAGCCGCGACGCGAAGATGCTGCTCTCGGTCCGCAACCTGCGGACCTGCTTCTACCAGGACGAAGGCACGACCAAGGCGGTCGACGGCGCGTCGTTCGACGTGCGCGAAGGCAAGACGCTGGGAATCGTCGGCGAGAGCGGCTGCGGCAAGAGCGTGACCGCGCAGTCGATCCTGCGCATCGTCGAGGCGCCGGGCAGGATCGTCGCGGGCGAGATCCTGCTCACGCGGCCGGACGGCGGCGTGATCGACCTCGTGCGGCAGAAGCCGGACGGCCGGGAGATGCGCGCGATCCGCGGCGGCGACATCGGCCTCATCTTCCAGGAGCCGATGACCTCGTTCAGCCCGGTGCACACCGTCGGCGAGCAGATCATCGAGGCAGTGTTGCTGCACAACAAGGTGAGCCGGAAGGAGGCCCGGCTGCGCGGCATCGAGGTGCTGAAGAGCGTCGGCATCCCGAAGCCCGAGCGCCGGATCGACGAGTACTCGTTCGAGCTCTCCGGCGGGCTGCGCCAGCGCGCGATGATCGCCGCGGCGCTGTCGTGCAACCCGCGGCTGCTCATCGCCGACGAGCCGACGACGGCGCTGGATGTCACGACACAGGCGCAGATACTCGACCTCTTGCGCCAGATCCAGCACGCGCGCGGCATGGCGATCATGCTGATCACGCACAACCTCGGCGTGGTCGCCGAGATGGCCGACGACGTCGTCGTCATGTACCTCGGGCGCGTCGTCGAGCAGGGGAACGTCGACGCCATCTTCCACGACCCGAAGCACCCGTACACGAAGGCGCTGCTGCAGTCGATCCCGAGCATCGACTCGAAGCCGCGGATCAAGTTGCCGACGATTCAAGGCTCGATCCCGCACCCGTTCAACCGGCCGCCGGGCTGCCCGTTCCATCCGCGTTGCACGTCGTTCATCGCCGGCCGCTGCGACAAGGCCGAGCCGGGGCGGGTGCCCGTCGGCGACGGGCGCCGCGTGAGCTGCTTCCTCTACGAGCCGGCCGCCGCCGCGTCCGCACCATGACCGGCGGCCCGCGGGCGACGGCCCGAACCAGGCTCCTCGACGTCAAGGGGCTGAAGAAGTACTTCCCGATCCGCCGGGGACTGCTGCAGAAGGTCGTCGGCCAGGTCAAGGCCGTCGACGACGTGACGTTCTTCCTCAACCAGGGCGAGACGCTGTCGCTCGTCGGCGAGAGCGGCTGCGGCAAGACGACGACCTCGCGCTGCATCCTGCGCGCCATCGATCCGACGGCGGGACAGGTGCTGCTCGAGGACGGCGGCAGGATGATCGACGTCGCGACGATCCCGAGGAGCGAACTGCGGCCGCTGCGGCGGCAGATGCAGATGATCTTCCAGGACCCGTTCTCGTCGCTCAACCCGCGGATGACGCTGCTCGACATCGTCGGCGAGCCGCTCCTGGTCCACGGCGTGGGGAGTCCGCAGGAACGCGCCGACCGGGTCGTCGAGCTGCTGCGCCTCGTGGGACTGCGACCGGAGTACATGCGGCGCTATCCGCACGCGTTCTCGGGCGGCCAGCGCCAGCGCATCGGCATCGCCCGCGCGCTTGCGCTCAATCCCCGGCTCATCGTCGCCGACGAGCCCGTCTCGGCGCTCGACGTCTCGGTCCAGGCGCAGATCCTCAACCTGCTGCTCGAGCTCCAGGAACAGCTCGGCCTCACGGTCCTGTTCGTCGCCCACGACCTCTCCGTCGTCAAGCACATCAGCGAGCGGGTCGCGGTGATGTACGTCGGCCGGATCGTGGAGACCGCGCCGACCGAGGCGCTGTTCGCCTCGCCGCGACACCCGTACACCGAGGCGCTGATGTCGGCGGTGCCCAAGCCGGATCCGCGGCTTCGCTCCGAGCGGATCGTCCTCCAGGGCGAGGTGGCCGACCCCGCCAACACGCCGCCGGGCTGCCACTTCCACCCGCGCTGCCGCTACGCGCGAGACCTCTGCAGCCAGAAGACGCCGGTGCAGGAGGAGATCGCCCCCCACCACTTCGTGCGCTGTCATCGCGCGGCGGAGCTCACGCTGCGCGGCGTCGCCCGGGCGACGACGTAGGCAAGAACCCGGACCCGAGCGGGTCGAAGGTCGCGCCCGCGCAACGGCTCGTTCCGGCATCGGCTCGCTCGCCGCGCCTACACTCTGGCGCCCGCCGGAGCCCGCGCGCGCCTTGCCCGCGGCGCGGTCGTCCTGCCGCTTGCGCGTCGCGGAGCCGATGTTCCATCCCCGGATTACATCCGGGACCGGGGGACACGTGATCCCCCTCGCAGCTCCTCCGCCATCCTCGACGCCGCGGGTACCGCGTGCGCGAAGAAGCGCTTGAGCCCGCGGCAAAGGTAATTGAGACCCGGCTCGCCGTCCGGGGCGCGCAGCAGCCGGTTCTTCGGGCATTCGCCCCAGCAGTCGCGAAGAAACTCGCACTGGCGGCAGTAGGCCGGCAGGTCCTCCGACTTCGCGTACCCGAATCTCACCTGCACCGGCGAGAAGACCATGTCGCCGAGCGATCGCTGCCGGATGTTGCCCAGCCGGTATTCCGGATACACGTAGTGGTCGCAGGCGTAGACGCTGCCGTCGTGCTCGAGTGCGACGCCCTTGCCGCAGATCTCGCTGTGCACGCAGACCTGCGCAGGCAAACCCATGCGCTGGGCGACCAGCGTTTCGCAGAAGCTCACCAGCGCCTTGCCGACGTCGCGCGCCAGCCACTCGTCCCACACCTTGCACAGGAAGTGGCCGTATTCGTCGGGGTCGACCGACCATTCGGTGACGATCGCCTCGGCGTGGTCGGGCCGCGACTCCGGGCTGCCGACGATCGGCAGCCGCGCCGGGTCCCAGGTGTGCGGCGCCGTGGTCTCGAAATCCCTGATCTCGACGATCGGGATGAACTGCAGGTAGGTGGAACCGAGCTCGCGGCGCAGGAAACGGTAGACGTCGAGCGGCCGCGAAGCGTTGTAGCGATGCACGCAGGTGAGCGTGTTGAAGGGGACGCCGAAGCGGCGCAGCAGCTTCGCCGCCGCGTACACCTCGTCGAACGTGGCCGCGCCGCGCTTGGTGATCCGCGTGCGATCGTGGACGTCGCGCGGGCCGTCGATCGACAACCCCACCAGGAACCGGTGCTGCTTCAGGAACCGGGCCCAGTTCTCGTCGAGCAACGTCCCGTTGGTCTGCAGGTCGTTCTCGATCCGCTGGCCCGGCTTGGCGTACTTGCGCTGCAGCGCCACGACCGTTTCGAAGAACTCGATCCCCATCAGCGTCGGCTCGCCCCCCTGCCACGAGAAGACGACCTCGTCGCCCGTCACGCTGCCGATGTAGTCGCGAACGAAGCGCTCCAGCACTTCGACGCTCATGTGCCCCCCGCCGGGCCCGCCCGGAAGCGTCTGCTTGGAGAGGTAGAAGCAGTACGTGCAGTCGAGATTGCACGCCGCGCCGGCGGGCTTGACCATGACGTGGAACCGCCGCGTCGCCTGCCTGCCGACGAACTGCGGCGCGTGGTACTTGTCGATGCTGACGTACTGATCGAGAGTCGGTCGGTTCATGGCCAGTCCTGACGGGCAAGCAAACGCGGCTGTCTCGCGGCGATCGGGCGCGACGCACGACGACCCGCCCGCGCTCGCGGACGTCGCCGCCACCGGCATCGCCGGCCGAGCGCCGGATCGCGGTGCCGGCGGGGCGCGCACGCGTCGATTGTGCCTCAACCGCCCGAAGGCCGCACCAACGCGGCGCGCGATGGGCCGGGGAGCGCGGCGGCAAGCTGTGCGATGATGCCGGCGACGCATCGAACGAGGCGCTCAATGAAGCTCAAGATGGCGGAGAACTCGCTGTTCGCGGTGCTGCTGCGCTCGCCCTGGTGGGTAAGCGTTGCCGTCGGTGCGGGCATCGCCGCCCTCGCCCGCGTGCTGCTGCCGCCGGACTACCGGCTGGTGGGAATGCTGACGGCGCTGCCGTTTCTCGCCATTGCGGCGATCGCGGGTTGGAAGACACTGCGCGCGCCCAGCGCGACCCGGGTCGCCGCGACGCTCGAGGCGGCCGCGGCGCTGTCCTGGCGCGACTTCAGTGCGGCACTCGAAGAAGCGTTCCGCCGCGACGGGTACGCGGTCACGCGCCCCGAGCGGCCCGGCGCCGACCTGGAGCTCACGAAAGAAGGGCGCCGCTCGCTGGTCTGCGCCCGACGCTGGAAGGCGGCGAACTGCGGCGTCGAGCCGCTGCGCGAGCTGCACGCGGCCGGCGAGGCGCGCGAGGCCGGCGAGCGGATCTATGTCACGATCGGCGCGATCAGCGACAGCGCGCGACGCTTCGCGGGCGAGAAGCGCATCCGTCTGCTCCAAGGTGCGGAGCTCGCGCAACTGCTGCGCGGCGTCGTCGGCGCGGGCAAGCCCGCGGCTTGACGCGGCGTGCAGCGAAGCGGCGGCGTTCTTAGGGTCCGGGCTTGACGGCCTCGATCGATGCCGACGCGAGGCGCTCGGCGATCGCGCTTCCCGGTGCCCACGCGCGGATCACCGCACGGCTCGCCTCGTTCGGCGCGACGCGCACCGCGACAAACCCAGCCGCCCGGAGCAGGGCCTCGATCTCGGCTACGGATCGCGCGCCGGCCATGCATCCGGTGTAGAGCGCGAGGTCACGGCGCGCCTCCTCCGGCAACTCGGCGAGCGCGACCACGTCCGACACGGCGATCCGGCCGCCCGGCCGCAGCACGCGGAACGCCTCGGCGGAATGTCGCCTCGGCGAGACTCGACCGGCACGCGTTGCCGGTGCACAGGAACAGCACGTTCATAGGTTACACACTCGGCGTACGGCAGCATGACGCGATGCACCCGACATCGCCGGCACGCTGTCATTTTGATAAGTATAGAAGCATTAGACCACGAACGGTGCCGCTCGCCAAGCGTCAGCCTGCTGCCGGCCGCGGCCTCTCCCGTGGGAATTCGGCCGGAACGACTGCACCGAGGGCGGCGCCACCCACCGGGCGCGAGCGATGCCCCTGGTGACAGAGTGGTCGGGGACAACGTTCGCGGCAACCCTCAACGCCGCCGGTGACGAGTCCGCCGGCGGCCTGCGCTCGCCGGCCCCGTGCCGATTCGCTATGCTTGCGCCATCGCCACCCGACCCGGCAGGAGTGGACCATGAAGGGCGACACCGAAGTCGTTCGCCATCTCAACGTGATCCTCACCAACGAGATGACGGCAATCAACCAGTATTTTCTCCACGCCAAGATGTTCGAGGACTGGGGCTTCGCCAAGCTCGCGGCGCACGAACACCACGAATCGATCGACGAGATGAAGCACGCCGACATGCTCATCAAGCGCATCCTGTTTCTCGAGGGGATGCCGATGATGCACCCGAACAAGCTGCTGATCGGGCCCACGGTTCCCGAGGCGCTCGCGTGCGACCTCAAGCTCGAGCAGGCAGGGCATCCCTGCCTGAAGGCGGCGATCGCCTACGCGGAGTCGGTTGGCGACTTCGTGTCGCGGGAGCTGTTCGAAGAGATCCTCGCGTCCGAGGAAGAGCACATCGATTGGCTCGAGACGCAGCTCCAGCTGATCGCGACGCTCGGTATCGAGAACTACCTGCAGGCGCAGCTCGACGACGACGCGTCGCCGTCGTCGTCCTGATCCGAGGGCCCCGCGAGGTGTACGCTGCCCGCGCAGGCGGCGAGCGTCGACGGCCCGAGACTCCTCGCCCGTGCGCGGCTGCCCGAACGCCACGACAAGGTGGGGCACGTCGAGCTTGCGCCGCCGGCCCGCATGCAGGCAGGGAAGGTTCCCGAGAGTCGTCGAGCCAGCCCGGCGTTGCGACCGGGGGAGCAGCCAGTGCCCCGCTTCCTGTCGGACGATGCGTCGGTGTGCTGCGCGCTCGGTCTGCGGCGTTACGCCGCCATGTCCGCCAGCCGCCGCTTGAGCGCTGCGTAGCCCTTCGCCACACCGGGTTGCGCAAGCACGTACTCACGCATCGACGCGTAGCCGTCGTGCCGACCTTCCGCTTCGCCGACACTGGCCGCACGATCGATCTCGGATTGCGCGAGGTCGATGACCAGGCCCTCGACGACGTTGGCATAGTGAGAGATCGTGCGCCCGTCGGCCAGCACCGCCTTCGATCGGACGATGTCGCCGCCGAGCACGTCCTGCAGCGCGCACGCGGTGGTTGCACTCTGCCCCAGCGCGGGACGCTGCGCCGACCAAAGCGCGGGCAGCACCGAGGTATTGGCCGACCAGGCACGGCGCAGCCGCGGCGCAAAAAGGTACAGCGGTTCGAACGACGCCGTCAGGGCCGCGCGCTCTATCGGAAGCAAAGCCGCGGGCATCGGCGTGGCAACGTCTTCCGGCGCGCGTCGCGGTGCCCGAAGGCGCAGGTGAAGCAGCTGGGCCAGCTTGATCAGCCACCCGGGTCGATGGACCCGAGGCTTGCGGAGCGCCGGTGCGAAAAATTGGTATGCGGAGGCGTCGCGCCGGTATCCGGACGCCTTGGATGGCGCGGTATTCCACATGACCACAACCTTGCCCTTCCGCTACGCTTGAAGTATAGCACCCATCATGTCGCGGCGCAGCATCCGACGCGGGAATCCGGCGCTCGGCCGCCGAGGTTGCGCCGCACAAGGATCTGCCCGCGTGGCCGCGGGGCACCGGCCCCCGTCGGGGCGGCGGTGGGCGCCCCGCCAACCGTTGCTACATCGGCCGACTGCGCCACTTCCTGAGGTCCACGACCGGTCCCGGCATGCCGCGCGGGGGCCGCGCCATGGCGACCACGCGCGTACCCTCATCCAGCCGAGGTCGACCGGGGCGTGCGCGACAACGATCCGATGCGCGGGTCGATCCTGGCCCCGGCCGCCGGCGGGCCGACGCGGTTGCCCGCACGGGTCGCGGCGGAGGCGTCGCGAAGGCGTAACATCGCCCCATCGGAATACGCGGAGGCGCCGATGTTCAAGATCGAGGTTGCCGACGAGCACGACCGTTGGACCGACGTCCGCGGCAGCGACGGCAGCGTGCTCGTCTTCGAGAAGGAAGACGAGGCGCGCGCGAAGCTCGCGCAGCTCTACCCCGTCCTGGTGCAGATGGAGAAATACGGCGGCGGAAAGCGAACCCGAGTGATCCGCATCCTGGGTGACGACGACGAGGACGACTGGCCGGTGAAGCGGCCGGCGCCCTGAGCCGAGGCTTCATGCGCACCGCCCCCTTCGAGGCGCGCCGCCGGCTGCTGCGTGCCGCGTTGGCGGTCGGGGCCGCGGCGGGCCTGCGGCCCGCGCCGGCGTGGACCCTATCCGCCTTGACGATCACCCGCCCGATCCCTTCGTCGGGCGAAGCGCTGCCGGTGATCGGCCTGGGCAGCTGGATCACCTTCAACGTCGGCGGCGACCCCGTCGCCCGCACCGAATGCACTGCCGTGATGCGCGAATTCCTTGCCGCCGGTGGCACGCTGATCGACTCCTCGCCAATGTACGGCTCGTCGCAGGCGGTGATCGGCGACGGGCTGCGGCGGCTTGGCGCGACCCGCCGCGTCTTCGCCGCCGACAAGGTGTGGACCTCCGCCGCCGCGAAAGGACGCGCGCAGGCCGAGGCGTCGCGCGCACTCTGGGGCGTGCCTCGGTTCGCCCTCCTGCAGGTGCACAACCTGCTTGCCTGGCAGGATCACCTGCCCATGCTGCAGGCGCTGAAGGCCGCCGGGCAAGTGCGCTACGTCGGCATCACGACTTCCGAAGGGCGGCGGCACGAAGAATTCGTCGAGATCATGCGTTCGCACCGGCTGGATTTCGTCCAGGTGTCCTACAACCTCCACGACCGCGAAGTCGAGGAGCGCATCCTGCCGCTCGCGCACGATCGCGGCATCGCCGTGATCGCCAACCGGCCCTTCCAGGGCGGGGCGCTCCTGAAGCGCGTCGGCCGCCATCCGCTGCCTGCGTGGGCGGCGGACATCGACTGCAGCAACTGGGCGCAGTTCGCGCTCAAGTTCATCGTTTCGCATCCGGCGGTGACCTGCGCGATACCGGCGACCTCGCGCGTCGCGCACTTGCGCGAGAACATGGGGGCAGCGTACGGACGGCTGCCCGACCCGGCGTTGCGCCGGCAGATGGTCGCCGCCCTGGAGCGGCTCTGATGTCCGAGTGGTCGACCTACACCCTCGCCGATTTCCTGCTGTTCTCGCCGCGCACCTACTACCGGCTGTTCGAGCTGCACCACCGCGCGCTCTGGCCGCTGCAGCTCGCCGCACTCGCTGCCGGTGCGCTGATGCTGGTGCTGGCGGCACGCGGCGGCCGGCGGGCCGGCGGCGGCGCGACAGCCATCGCCGCCGCCGCGTGGCTTTGGGTCGCCTGGTCGTGGCAGCTCGAGCGCTACGCCACGATCAACTGGGCCGCCGGCTGGATCGCTGCGGTCTTCGCGCTGGAGGGGCTGCTGCTCGCCGGCTCGTCGTGGGCGACCGGGAGCTCGACCCATCCGGCGGTGCATCCTGTGTGCCGTGCGCTGGGTCTGGGGCTCGTCGTCTACGCGCTCGTCCTGCAGCCGGTCGCAGGGCTGCTCGCCGGGCGGTCGTGGCTCGGGGTCGAAGTCTTCGGCATCACGCCCGCACCCACCGCCGTCGCCACCCTCGGCCTGCTGCTGGCCCGCCAGCCGAGCTTCGGGCTCGCGCTGGTCCCGCTGTGCTTCTGCCTGCTCGACGGCGCGACGCTCTGGGCGATGGCCGCGCCGGACGCGTGGGTCTTGCCCATGATCGGCCTCGTCGCGGTGAGCGGGTTTGCCATCCGGCGCCCGCGCCGCAAGGCGCAGCCTGCGCCGGGCGCGACCTGCTAGAATCGCGGCCCGTCCACTCGAAGGTCTTGCCTGCTCCCGATGCGCCTCTCGCGACGCCCCGCATTGCGCCACGTCTTTTGCCAGCTCGCCTGCGCGGCGCTGCTCGGTTTGGCCGCGCTGCTGCCGGGGCTCGCCCGCGGCGAGTACCCCGACAGGCCGATCCGGCTGGTGGTTCCGTTCCCGGCCGGGGGCGGCGCCGACAGCCTTGCCCGCATCGTCATGCCGCGTGTCGCCCAGGCGCTGGGCAGGCCGGTTGTCATCGACAACCGACCGGGCGCCGGAGGCAACGTCGGCGCCGAGTTCGTCGCCCGCGCCGCGCCCGACGGCTACACGCTGCTCTACGGCACGAATGGCACGCATTCGATCAACCAGACGCTGTACGGCAATCTGCGCTTCGATCCGGTCAAGGACTTCGCGCCGGTGTCGCGGATGACGGTTATCGCCGCGCTGCTGTTCGTCTACCCGGAGCTCCCGGTGCACTCGGTGCAGGAGCTCGTCCGCTACGCCAAGGCGAACCCGGGAACACTCCACTTCGCCTCGGCCGGCAACGGCACGACGTCGCACCTCGCCGGCGAGCTCTTCAAGACCATGGCCGGCATCGATATCGTCCACGTGCCCTATCGCGGCGGCGCGCTGGCGGCGGCCGACGTGATGAGCGGCCAGGTGGGCATGATGATCGACGTCATGCCCAACGCGTATCCTCTGGTGAAAGGGGGGCGGGTGCGTGGCCTCGCCGTCACGACCGCGCAGCGATCGCCGTCGGCGCCCGAGCTTCCGACCGTCGCCGAATCGGGCTTGCCGGGATTCGAAGTGAGTGCGTGGGACGGGATTCTCGCGCCGGCGGGCACGCCGGCGCCGATCGTCGACCGGCTCAACGCCGCGATCCGGGTGGCGCTCGACGACCCTCAGGTGCGCGAGACGCTGCGTGCCAACGGCGCGCAGCCGGTTCCCGGCACCCCGGCCGAGTTCGCCGGTCACATCCTCAAGAGCACCGACCGCTGGGCCCAAGTGGTTCGCCAATCCGGCGCCAGAATCGACTGAAGCCCGACCGCCCGCGTCCGCCGGACCACGCACGCAACCCCGTCGGTTTCTCCTGCCCAGAACCCCCCGCCTCCCGACCACCGTGACCGCCCGCGCCGTTCCCACCTGGATTCCCGTTCCCGGCTACACCGACATCCTCTATTCCAAGGCGGAGGAGGGCATTGCCAAGATCGTCATCAACCGCCCGGAAGTGCGCAATGCCTTCCGCCCGGAAACCGTGCGGGAGATGCAGGCGGCGTTCGGCGACGCCCGAGACGACCCAGGCATCGGCGTGGTCATCCTCACGGGACAGGGCAAGGAGGCGTTCTGTTCGGGCGGCGACCAGCGCGTGCGCGGCCACGGCGGCTACGTCGGCGGCGACGGCATCCCGCGCCTCAACGTCCTCGACCTGCAGCGCCAGATCCGCACGCTGCCGAAGCCCGTGGTGGCGATGGTGGCCGGCTACGCGATCGGCGGCGGCCACGTGCTGCACCTCATGTGCGATCTCACGATCGCCGCCGACAACGCGCGCTTCGGTCAGACCGGGCCGCGGGTCGGCAGCTTCGACGGCGGCTACGGCGCCGCGTACATGGCGCGCATCGTCGGACAGAAGAAGGCCCGCGAGATCTGGTTCCTCTGCCGCCAGTACGACGCCCGGCAGGCGTTGGAAATGGGTCTCGTCAACTGCGTCGTGCCCTACGAAGCGCTCGAGGCCGAGACGGTGCAGTGGTGTCGCGAGATGCTCGCCAACAGCCCGATCGCGCTGCGCTGCCTCAAGGCCGCGCTCAACGCCGACTGCGACGGACAGGCCGGCCTGCAGGAGTTGGCCGGAAACGCGACGCTGCTCTTCTACCTGACCGAGGAAGGCAAGGAAGGCCGCAATGCCTACATCGAGAAGCGCAAGCCGGATTTCCGAAAATTCCCGCGCCTGCCCTGACGCCGTGTGAGGCGCGGCGACCAGCATCCCATCCTTCATCCCGCATCCCGCATCCTGCGCCGGTCGCTGCTGCCGCCGCACCGCTGAACGCGCTCCTCGGATGTCCGACGCGCTCTCGATCTTCGCCGCCGCGCGCGACGCCGCAGCGCACGTCGGGCTCCTCGCCGGGGGCCGGCCTTACCGCTTCGCCGAGCTGGCCGCGTTGACCCGCGAGCGGATGGGCGAGCTCGCGCCGGCTGCCTGCGGCGGCTCGCCGTTCGTCGTCACGGGCAGCAACACGCTCGCCACCGTGACCACGCTCTACGCGCTCCTGGAGCTGCGGATTCCGGCGCTGCTGCTGCACCCCCGGCTCACTGCCGCCGAGCGGGAGGCGCTGACGGTCCCTGCCTCGCCGCCGCTGCCCGCCGGCGCCGCCGCGGTCATCCACACCTCGGGCACGACCGGCGCCCCGCGGGCGGCGGTGCTGACCCGATCCGCGCTGCTGGCCTCGGCCGCGGCCAGCGCGGCGAATCTCGGGTGGGAGGACGGCGATTGCTGGTTGCTGTGCATGCCGCTGGCGCGCGTCGGCGGGCTGTCGATTCTCACGCGCTGCCTCGTGGCGCGGCGCTGCGTCGCGCTGGCGGAGGGCTTCGACGCCGACACGCTGCCGCAGCGCGTCGCCGCCGACGGGGTGACCCTCGTCTCCTGGGTGCCGACGATGCTGCACCGCGTGCTCGACCGGCATCCGCACTGGTGCGCGCCGGCCGGTCTGCGCGCCGTCCTGATCGGCGGCGCCGCCGCGCCGGACGCGCTGCTGCAGCGCGCCCGCGAGCGCGGGTTGCCGATCGTGCTCACCTACGGCCTGACGGAGACCTGCTCGCAGGTCGTAGCCACGCCCTACGCGGCACGCCACGCGCCGGGCGATTGCGGGACCGGCGTCGCGCTGCCGGGCGTCGAAGTCCGCGTGCGCGACGGCCGCATCGAGGTCAGGGGGCCGATGCTGATGGCAGGCTACCTGGGCGAAGCTCCGCTGCCCCCCGGCGCGTGGTTCGACACCGGCGACCTGGGCGAGATCGACGCCCGGGGTTGCCTGCACGTGCTCGCGCGACGCACCGATCTCATCGTCAGCGGCGGCGAGAACGTCTACCCCGCCGAGGTCGAGCGCGCGCTGGAGGCCTGTCCCGGCATCCGCGCTGCGGGCGTGTTCGGCGTCGCCGACCCGGTCTGGGGAGCGGTGGTCGCCGCTGCGGTCGTCACGGGCGACCCGCCACCCGACGATGCGCTGCTGGCGGCGCACGTCAGCGCCCGGCTGGCGCCGCACAAGCGGCCACGCCGCCTCTGCCGTGTCGACGCACTGCCGCAGACGGCCGCGGGGAAACCCGACCGCGCGGCGCTGGCCGCCTACGCCCCACGGCTCGCGCCGCTCGCCTACCCGCGCAGGAGCGACTGAGAGGCCGCGCTTCGCGGCCGGTGCGCCCCGGCCGCGACGATCGACCCCGCTCCACCGCGGTGCGCCGGGTCGTGGCAGAATCGGTGCCGCCGGGCACGGCGGCGCGTACCCCGTTGCGCGACCGGAGCGAAAGGGGGAGAGGTGCCGCACGACGTCACGCTGATTGCCACGTTCGCGCTGGGGTTCGCGCTCGCTTTCCTCTTCGGCTACTTCGCGAACCGGCTCCGCCTGCCGCCGCTCGTGGGCTATTTGCTCGCCGGCGTCGTCATCGGCCTCTACACGCCGGATTTCGTCGCCAGCCGGGAGATCGCCGGGCAGCTGGCCGAGATCGGCGTGATCCTGCTGATGTTCGGCGTCGGGCTGCATTTCTCGGTCGAAGACCTCATGGCGGTGCGCCGGATCGTCTTTCCCGGTGCCATCGCCCAGATCGTGTTCGCCACCACCATCGGGACGGTGCTGGCCGTGTTCTGGGGCTGGTCCCTGGGGGGCGGCATCGTGCTCGGGCTCTGCCTGTCCGTCGCGAGCACGGTCGTGCTGCTGAAGTCGCTCGAGGAGCGCAGCGCCATCGAGACGCTCAACGGCCGCATCGCCGTCGGCTGGCTGATCGTCGAGGACCTGGCGATGGTGCTGGTGCTCGTGCTCTTGCCCGCGCTCGCCGGCGCCCTCGGCGGCCAGGTGCCGGACGCCGGGCAGGGCGGAGCCGAGCATGGCGTCCTGCTGTCGCTCGGGCTCACGCTGGGCAAGGTCGCCGCCTTCGCCGCGATCGTGCTGCTGCTAGGACCCCGCGTGCTGCCCTGGATCCTGCGCCAGGTGGCGCGCACGGGCTCGCGTGAGCTCTTCACGCTTGCGATCCTCGCGCTCTCGGTCGGCATCGCGTTCGGCTCCGCCGAGCTCTTCGGCGTCTCCTTCGCCCTGGGCGCGTTCTTCGCCGGCGTGGTGCTCAACGAGTCGGACCTCAGCCACAAGGCGGCGACCAATTCGCTGCCCCTGCAGGACGCCTTCGCGGTGCTGTTCTTCGTGTCGGTGGGCATGCTGTTCGATCCGTCGATCATCGTCCGCGAGCCGCTGATGCTCCTTGCGGTGCTGTTCCTGATCCTGTTCGGGAAATCGCTGATCGCGCTGGCCGTGGTGATGGCGATGGGCTATCCGGCGAGCACCGCATTGATGGTGTCGGCCGCGCTTGCGCAGATCGGCGAGTTCTCTTTCATCCTCGCCGGTCTCGGGATGAGTTACGGCCTGCTGCCGCCGGAGGGACTCAGCCTGATCCTCGCCGGGGCCATCCTGTCGATCACGCTCAACAACCTCGCGTTCCTCAGCGTCGAACGGATGAACGCGTGGGTGCGGGCCGGCCCGCAACGCAAGCGCGTGCTGGAAGACGCACGCGACGGCAGGATTCACGCGCTTGCTGCGGAGCTCGAGGCGGTGCGCGCGCGCGCGCAGGTCAGGGCCGCCGCGCATCGGACGATCTCGCCGGAGGAACTCGTCGACCGCTTTCCGCTCTTCGCCCAGCTCAATCCGGAGCAGCGCGAGGTCGTGCTCCTCCACTTCCTGCCGCAGTCGGCGCAGCCAGGCGAGCGGATCATCCGCAAGGGCGACAAGGCCGATGCCGCGTATTTCCTGTCCTCCGGCGAGGTCGAGGTATCGGTCGGCGGACGGCACATCCGCCTCGGCCCGGGCAGCTTCTTCGGCGAGATGGCGCTGATCAGCGGCCAGCCCCGGTCCGCGCACGTCACGGCGCTCGACTACTGCAGCATGCTCCGCCTGACGACGAGCGACTTCAACGAGATCATGCGCCGCCATCCGGAGATCCGCAGCCAGGTCGCGGCGCTCGCCGCGCAGCGCGACGCCATGAACCGCGAGCCGGTGACACCCCCCAACGCGGCCGGGTGAACCCGGCCGGCCGCGGCGCCGGGGCGCACTGCACGGACGACGGCGCGACGGGGCGCGCCCCGCGGGCGCCTGCCGTCGTGAGCCTCGCCTCGATCCACGCGGCAGCCGGCCCCCCGGGTGGCGGGCGAGTCCCGCGCGAGCGCATCCGTCAGGACGCAGGTCCGCCGCGTCTGACCGGGATCCGCGGGCTGCGCGCGACGAGCATCAGCGCGCCAAGGAGAATCAGCAGCGCCGGGATGAGCACCGACCAGCTCACCCGATACCGATCGTGCAACGCCCAGGCCAGGCCGGAAGCGATCATGAACGGCCCGATCACGACCGACGACTTGGTGACGCCGTCGAACAAAAGCACCGCGACACCGCCGGCGGCGAGACCGACCGCGATGATCCAGTCGACGTCGGGAAACCAGCCGAAGTACCAGACGAGCCACAGCACGCCGACCACGATCAGCGTCACGGGAATACCAGCGTCTCTCATCGTTGTCGTTCCGGGGAAGGTGGGACGGTCGCGCGATCGCCGCGTCCGGCAAGGCGCGGCGGCACGCCGTCGGTCGCGTGAAGGCAGTGTAAACCAAAGGCGCGCGCCTGCCGGCGGGCTCGCTCGCGTACCTTCGCGCTGCGCGCTCCGGCGTTCGCCCTCGGGGCGGCCCTCGGGCTCGCTCGTGTACCTTCGCGCTGCGCGCTCCGGTGTTCGCCCTCGGGGCGGCCCTCGGGCTCACGCCGGCAGCGTCACCTCGAACCGGGCTCCCGAGGTGCGCGGCAGCGCCTCGATCCGGCCGCCGTGCGCAACGACGATCGAGCGTGCGATCGCGAGGCCGAGTCCCGCGTTCTCGCTGCTGCGCTGGCGCGACGGGTCGAGGCGATAGAAGCGGTCGAAGATGCGCTGCAGGTGCTCCTCGGGGATCGCCGGTCCGGGGTTTTCGACCGCGACACGCACTTCGGCGTCACCGGCGGGCGCGATGTCGATCCGCACGTCGGCACCGTCGGGCGCGTGCCGCAGCGCGTTGGAGACGAGGTTGCCGAGGGCGCGGCGCAGCATCAGGCGGTCGCCGAAGACCGCGCCGTGCCCTTCCCGCCGCAGCCGCAGTCCGCGCTCGGAGGCGACCGGCTCGTAGAACTCGCACAGCGCGTCGACTTCCTGCGCGAGATCGAGCCGTTCGCGGTGCGGAACGAGCCGGCCGTTGTCGGCCCGGGCGAGGAACAGCATGTCGGAGATCATCCGCGCCATCCGGTCGTACTCCTCGAGCGCCGAGTAGAGAACCTCGCGGTACTCGTCGGTCGCACGGGCGCGCGAAAGCGCGACCTGAGTCTGCATCATGAGGTTGCCAACCGGCGTGCGCAGCTCGTGCGCGATGTCGGCCGAGAAGTCCTGCAGCCGGCGAAACGAGTCCTCGAGCCGGTCCAGCATCCCGTTGAACGAGGCCGCGACGTCGACGAGCTCCCTGGGCACCGCGTCGACGGCGAGCCGCTGGTCGAGTCGTGTCGCGGAGATCCCCCTGGCCACGCGCGCGATGTCGCGCAGCGGAGCGAGGCCCTGGCGCGTGGCGACCCAGGTCAATAGCCCCGCCAGCCCCAGGCAGACGGCCAGTCCCGGCAGCAGCGCGTCGCGCAACGCCTGCATGAACTGCAGATGATGCTCGATGTCGAGCGCCACGCCGACGCTCAGCGCGGGTGGCGACGCCATGCCGGTCGGCATCACCTCGACCAACCCGCGATAGCTCGCGCCGTCGCGGTCCCAGCGCAGGAACGCGGCGCCGCCGACGGCGTTCGACGCGACCGCGGCAGCCTCCCAGTGCTGCGGAAAGACCGGCATCGGCACCGCGAACGGGGGGGCGTCCCCGCCATCGGCCACGACCACGTAAACGCCGTGCTGGCCGGCCAGAAGATCGCCGAGCTGCCGCGGCAACACGGCGAGATCGGCCGCGGTGCCCAGGCTGGCGACGAGCCGCCGCACTCCCGCAAGCCGGGCCGTGATCTCCATCCGGTCCTGTTCCTGGAAATGGCCATCGATCGCCGCGGCCAGCCACGCTCCGCCCACGACCAGCACCAGCGCCAGGATCGCGAGGAACAACAGGTTGAGGCGCAGCGCGATCGAGGGCGGGCGCCTCATCCGGCCTCCGGCGCCTCCATCACGTACCCCATCCCGCGCACCGTGCGGATCAGCTTCACGTCGAAGCCGTCGTCGATCTTCGCCCGCAGCCGGCGCACCGCCACCTCGATCACGTTGGTCTCGCTGTCGAAGTTCATGTCCCAGACCTGGGAGGCGATCAGCGACCGTGGCAGCACCTCGCCTCGTCGGCGCAGGAAGAGCTCGAGCAGCGCGAACTCCTTGGCGGTGAGCTCGATCCGCCGCCCCGCGCGGACCACCCGGCGGCGGAGCACGTCGACCTCGAGGTCGGCGATGCGCAGCACGTCCGGCTCGCGGGCCTTCCCCCGTCGCAGCAGGCTGCGCACGCGCGCGAGCAGCTCCGAGAACGCAAACGGCTTCGCGAGGTAATCGTCGGCGCCGGCCTCGAGTCCGCGTACGCGGTCGTCGACGTCGTCGCGGGCGGTGAGGAACAACACCGGCGTGTGCCGGCCGGCGTCCCGCAGCGCGCGCAGCACCTGCCAGCCGTCCGCCCCGGGCAGCATGACGTCGAGCACGATGAGGTCGTAGGCCTCGTGCGCGCCGAGGTGGATCCCGTCGGTGCCGTTGGTCGCGAGATCGGTGACGAAGCCCGCCTCCGCCAACCCCTGCTTCAGGTAGGCGCCGGTCTTGGGTTCGTCTTCGACGATCAGGATCCTCATGGGACGGGCCGCGGCCGAGGTCGATGCCCGCCGGCCGGGACCAAGGTTACCGCGATGCCCGCCGCTCGTCAGCCGGGCGGCAGATTACGGGATCGTAATCCGGCCGCCATCGTCGCGTAGGCCGCAGTGGCGCAGAATGTCGTGTCCCCCTTTGCGACGTGCGTCGCCGGAGTCGACCGTGCCCCGCCTTCCCCTCGTCCTCGCCACGCTCGCCCTCGCCGCGGCCACGCTCCCGGCACTCGGGCAGACCGATCACTCGAAGCACCCACCGTCGAAGAAGGCCGCCGCCACGGCCGCGCCGACCGCCGGCGTCGTGAAGAAGGTCGACCCGGCGCGCGGCGAAGTGACGATCGCCCACGACGAGATCAGGAACCTCGACATGCCCAGGATGACCATGGCCTTCAAGGTCAAGGACCCGGCCTGGCTCGGGAAGCTGAAGGTGGGCGACGCGATCCGCTTCACCGCCGACACCGTCAACGGCGAGCTGACGCTCGTTTCGTACGAGGCGGCGAAGTAACGGCGGGGCCTGGGCTCGAGCGCCTGCTTGCCGGCACCATGCCCCAGCCGCGCCGCATGCTGGCCGCCGTCCTCGCGGGCGCGGCGCTCCTCGCGCCGCCGCCCTCGCTTGCGCAGGATCTCCCGCTGGGGGCCACGCTCGACGGGTTGCTCGCCTACGCGCGCGACCACCACCCCGAGGTCCAGGCGATGCGGCACGAGGCCGCCGCGGCGACGCAGCGCATCGGGCCCGCCGGCGCGCTGCCCGACCCGATGTTCAAGGTCGAGCTGATGAACTTTACCAACACGGGCAACGATGCGTCGTGGAGCCTGTCGCCGGCCAACGTCGGCGCGACCAAGTACACGCTCTGGCAGCCCTTGCCGTTCTGGGGCAAGCGCGGCCTGCGCGAGGACGTGGCGAGCGCCGAGGCCGCGCAGGCCGACTTGAGGGTGAACGTCGCCTGGAACGATCTCGCCGCTCGGCTCAAGACCGCGTACGCGCAATACCAGCTCATCGCGCGCAACGAAGAGTTCACCCGCGAGCAGCTCGCGCTCATGGGCAGCGTCGAGAGCCTCGCGCAGGCGCGCTACGCGTCCGGCCTCGCGCCGCAGCAGGACGTGCTGCGCGCGCAGGTCGAGCTCACCGGCATGCGCACCGAGCTCCTGCTGCTCGACGGCGAGCGCCGGCAACTGCAGGTCCGTCTCAACGCCCTCGTGTCGCGCCCTGCTGCGGCGCCACTCGCGCTGCCCGCGCAGCTGCGGCCGCTGCCGCCGCCGGGCGCGCTCGACCCCGCCGCGCTCACGGAGCGACTCCTTCGCCGCAGCCCGGCACTCGCTGTCGATGCGGCGCGCGTCGATGCCAGCGAGCGCTCGCGCGAACTCGCCCGGCTCAACCGCTATCCCGACTTCAGCGTCGGCGTGGCGCCGACCCAGGTGGGCAGCCGGATCGCCGAGTGGGAGCTGATGCTCGAGATCAGCATCCCGTTGCAGCAGGCCCCTCGCCGCGCACAGGAAGCCGAGGCGGAGTCGATGCTCGCGGCGGCGCGCTCTCGCCGCGCCGCGACCGCGCAGCAGGCGGTCGCCGACCTTGGCGAGCAGCTCGCGGCACTCGCGACGGCGCGCCGGATCGACGAGCTCATCGGCAGCGAGCTCCTGCCACAGGCGAGCATGACGCTGCGCTCGGCGGTCGCGGCGTACGAGAGCGGCCGCGTCGACTTCGCCACGCTGCTCGAGGCGCAGCGCCAGATCCGCAAGGCGCAGCAGGATCGCGAGAAAGCGAGCGCCGAGGCGCGCATCCGCCTCGCCGAGATCGAGCGCCTGGTGGGCGAGGACCTATGAAGGCTGGCGGCGTGATCGTGATCGCAGCGGCGATGCTGGCACTCGGCGCCGCCGGCGGCGCCTGGTGGGCACAGCGGGCGGCAACCGGCGGCAGCGCATCGACGGCGGCGCCGGCCGGCGCCGTGGCGGCGGCGGGCGGCGAGGCTGCCGCGCCCGCACGGAAGATCCGCTACTACCGCAACCCGATGGGCCTGCCGGACACCTCGCCCACCCCGAAGAAGGACCCGATGGGGATGGACTACATCCCGGTCTACGAGGGCGAGGACCCGGCGGCCGACGACGCGAAGTCCATCACGATCAGCGTCGACCGCGTGCAGAAGCTCGGCGTGCGCACCGAGCCCGCGGCGCTGCGCATGCTGGAGCGGACCGTGCGCGCCCTCGGCCGTGTGGAAGTCGACGAGCGGCGCGTGGTCACCGTCGCGCCGAAGTTCGAAGGCTGGGTCGAGAAGCTATTCGTCAACGCGACCGGCCAGCCGGTGGCGAAGGGCCAGCCGCTGTTCGAGGTCTATGCCCCCGAACTCGTCTCGGCGCAGCGCGAGTACGTGATCGCCGTCCAGGGAATCGAGGCGCTGAAGGACGCCGGCGGCGACGCCCAGAACGGGATGCGGCGCCTCGCGGAATCGAGCCTGGCGCGCCTCGCAAACTGGGGCGTCACCGAGCAGGAAGTCGCTGCGCTGGCGCGCTCGGGCGAGGTGCGGCGCACGCTGACGCTGCGCTCGCCGGCCAGCGGCATCGTGCTGGAGAAGAAGGCGCTGCAGGGCATGCGCTTCATGCCCGGCGAGGCGCTCTACCAGATCGCGGACCTGTCTGTCGTCTGGGTGCAGGCCGACGTGTTCGAGCAGGACCTCGGTGAGGTGCGCGTCGGCAGCGCGGCGCGGCTGTGGATCAACGCCTACCCGGGCAGGACCTTCGAGGGTCGGATCGCCTACGTCTACCCGACGCTGAGGCCCGAGACGCGAACCGTCCCGATCCGCATCGAGCTTGCCAATCCGGGCCAGCAACTGAAGCCGGGGATGTTCGCCGAAGTCGGGCTGCCGGTTGGCGCCCGGGCCAAAGTCGTCACCGTTCCCACCTCGGCCGTCATCGACAGCGGGACGCGCCGCATCGTCTTCGTGCAATTGGCCGAGGGCCGCTACGAGCCGCGCGAGGTCAGGCTCGGCACGCGCAACGACACGCACGTCGAAATCCTCGACGGCGTGCGCGATGGCGAGCCCGTCGTCGTCGCCGCCAACTTCCTGATCGACGCCGAAAGCAACCTGCGCGCCGCGCTGGGAAGTTTCGGCGGCGCAGCGGGCGCAGGCCCGGCCACGCCGACGGCCGTCGGGCACAAGGCCCGCGGCAGCGTCATCGCCATCGACGCCAAGTCGGGAACGCTGACGGTCCGGCACGATCCGGTCGCGAGCCTCAAGTGGCCGGCAATGACGATGGAGTTCGTGCCGGCCAACGCCGCGCTGGTCGCGGGCCTCGCCCCGGGGTCGACGTTCGACTTCGAGTTCGTCGAGCGCAAACCCGGCGAATGGGTGATCACCGCGGTGCGGCCGGCAGCGGCCGCGATGCAGGGCCAAAAGTGAAAGGCTGAGGCGCGTTGTGGGAGCGGCTTCAGCCGCGATACGAGTTCGCGGCTGAAGCCGCTCCCACAAGGCCACGCCCACAGGAAAAGCGCAGGAAGGAAGCATCGCGGTGCTCGGAAGACTCATCGAGTGGTCGGCCAGGAACGTCTTCCTGGTGCTGTTCGGCACCTTGTTCGTCGTCCTCGCGGGCCTCTATGCGGTCGCGAAGACGCCGCTCGACGCGCTGCCGGACCTCTCGGACGTCCAGGTCATCGTCTACACCGAGTTTCCCGGCCAGGCGCCGCAGGTGGTCGAGGACCAGGTCACCTACCCGCTGACCACGGCCATGCTGTCGGTCCCGAAGTCCCGCGTGGTCCGCGGCTTCTCGTTCTTCGGCGCGTCGTTCGTCTACGTGATCTTCGAGGACGGTACCGACATCTACTGGGCGCGCTCACGGGTGCTCGAGTACCTCAACTTCGCGGCCGGGCGGCTACCCCGCGGCGTGACCCCGCAGCTCGGACCCGACGCGACCGGGGTCGGCTGGGTCTACCAGTACGCGGTCATCAGCGCGCAGCACACGCTGGCCGAGCTGCGCACGATCCAGGACTGGTACCTGCGTTACCAGCTCGCCAAGGCTCCGGGGGTGGCCGAGGTGGCGAGCGTGGGCGGCTTCGTCCAGCAGTACCAGGTCACGGTCGACCCGACGAAGCTGCGTGCCTACGGAATACCGCTCCCGAAGGTCGCCCAGGCGATCCGCGAGTCCAACCGCGACGTGGGCGGGCGCGTCATCGAGATGGCCGAGACCGAGTACATGGTGCGCGGCCGGGGCTACCTGCGCGGCCGCGGCGACATCGAGCAACTCGTCGTCAAGAGCGACCAGGGCACGCCGGTGCTGATCCGCGACATCGCGCGCGTCGAACTCGTCCCCGAAGAGCGCAGGGGCGTCGCCGAGTGGAACGGCGAAGGCGAGGTGGTGTCGGGGATCGCGATGGCGCGCTACGGCCAGAACGCGCTGGACGTCATCCACAACATCAAGGACAAGATCGCCGAGGTGGGTAGCGGGCTGCCGCAAGGCGTCGAGATCGTCGCCGTCTACGATCGCTCGGAGTTGATCCACCGCGCGATCGACACGCTCAAGCGCACGCTGTTCGAAGAGAGCCTCATCGTCGCCCTGGTGTGCATCGTGTTCCTGCTGCACGTGAGGAGTGCGCTGGTCGCGATCCTGATGCTGCCGGTCGGCATCCTCATCGCGTTCATCGCGATGCGCCTCCTGGGGATGAACTCCAACATCATGAGCCTGGGCGGCATCGCCATCGCCATCGGCGCGATGATCGACGCGGCCATCGTGATGATCGAGAACGCGCACAAGCACCTCGAGCGGCTTCCCCCCGGCGGGTCGCGCACGCAGGCGATCATCGACGCCTGCCGCGAGGTCGGCCCGGCGCTGTTCATTTCGCTGCTGATCATCACGGTGTCGTTCCTGCCGGTGTTCACGCTGGAGGCGCAGGAAGGCCGGCTGTTCGCACCGCTCGCCTGGACCAAGACGTTTGCGATGGCGGGGGCTGCGCTGCTGTCGGTGACGCTGGTGCCGGTGCTGATGCTGCTGTTCATCCGCGGCAAGGTGATGCCGGAGGCGAAGAACCCGGTCAACCGCTTCCTGATCTGGGTCTACCGGCCGATCATCGCCGCGGTGATGCGCTTCAAGGTCACGACGATCGCGCTCGCCGTCGTCGCGCTCGCCGCCACGGCATGGCCGGCGGCGCGGCTCGGCAGCGAGTTCATGCCGACGCTGAACGAGGGCACGCTCTTTTACATGCCCACGTCGCTGCCCGCGATGTCGATCACCAAGGCCGCCGAGCTCGTCCAGACGCAGAACAAGATCATCAAGAGCTTCCCGGAGGTGGCCTCCGTCTACGGCAAGGCCGGCCGCGCGCAGACCGCCACCGACCCGGCGCCGGTCGAGATGTTCGAGACGGTGATCAACCTGAAGCCCGAGTCGCAGTGGCGCGCCGGGATGACGATCGACAAGCTGACCGCCGAGCTCGACCGCGCGCTGCAGATCCCGGGCGTATCCAACGCCTGGACGATGCCGATCAAGGCGCGGATCGACATGCTCTCGACCGGGATCCGCACGCCGATCGGCATCAAGGTGTTCGGCAAGGACCTGGAGGAGATGGAGCGCCTGGCCAAGGAGATCGAGGCGGTGGTGAAGAAGGTGCCGGGCACGACCAGCGCGTTCGCCGAGCGCATCACCGGCGGCTACTACCTCGACATCGAGCCCGACCGGCGCTCGCTCGCCCGCTACGGCCTCGCGGTCGGCGAGGTCCAGGACGTCATCGCCATCGCGCTGGGGGGCGAGATGGTCACCACCACGGTCGAGGGCCGCGAGCGCTTCGGCGTCAGCGTGCGCTACCCGCGGGAGCTGCGCGCCGACCCGCAGCAGATCGCAGCCTCCGTACTGGTGCCGACGATGGACGGCGCGATGCTGCCGCTGGGCCAGCTCGCGAGCATCCGCATCACCAAGGGCGCGCCGGCGATCCGCACCGAGAACGCGCTCTTGTCGGCCTACATCTACGTCGACATCCGCGACCGCGACATCGGCGGCTACGTCGCCGAGGCGCGCCGCGCGGTGAACGAGGCGGTCAAGTTCCCCCCCGGCTACTACATCACCTGGAGCGGCCAGTTCGAGTACATGGAGCGCGCGCTCGACCGGCTCAAGATCGTCGTGCCGGTCACGCTGCTCGTCATCTTCCTGCTCCTCTACCTCAACTTCCGGCGCCTGGCCGAGACGCTGATCGTCATGCTGTCGGTGCCCTTCGCGCTGGTGGGCGGGGTGTGGCTGATGTGGTGGCTTGGGTACAACCTGTCGGTGGCCGCGGCGGTCGGGTTCATCGCGCTGGCGGGTGTCGCCGCCGAGACCGGCGTGGTGATGCTGATCTACCTCGACCACGCGTGGCAGGCGAAGCGCGGCCGGCGCGCGGCCGAGGGCGTCGCCCCCACCGCGGCGGACCTCTACGCGGCGGTGATGGAAGGCGCGGTCGAGCGCGTGCGGCCGAAGATGATGACCGTGGTCGCGATCATGGCGGGCCTGTTGCCGATCATGTGGGGTACCGGCACCGGCTCGGAGGTGATGAGCCGCATCGCCGCGCCGATGGTCGGCGGGATGATCTCGTCGACGGTGTTGACGCTGGTGGTGATCCCGGCGATCTACGCGCTGGTGAAGGGCTCTCGCCTGTCGCGGCGCTGACGGATCGCCGCGGCGTCCGACCGGTGCGCGCTCGACGGGCTCGCGAGCGGCGAGGCATAGGGCCGATCGGGAAACGTCGCCTGGCGGAGCGTGGTCTTGCCGGATTGCCGGGGTCCGGTCACGACCAGCACGGGGAATTCGCGCGCGAGGGCCCTGAGCGACTTGCCGACTCTGTGCGGGATGAGCATGATGGCTCCTATGCTTTGCCCATCTCTGCCATTTGTCGATTCAACTGACGATTTGCGCAGCCCGCCGCGTGTTGCGTCGGGGCGCAAGGTTGCTCGCCAGTCCGGGCTCCTGCGGCCGACGTGAGGCCAAGGCCACGACGAGAAGGACACCGATGTTGCGTTTGCGCTGCCGATTGCCTGAGTTCGTGCTGCTGGCGCTGCTGCCCTTCGTCGCGTCGACGACCGCAGTTCGCGCACAGGCGCCGCCGCCGGAGCTGCCCTCGGGCTGGGTCGACAAAGAGATCGTATTCAGCGACTACGACATGGTCGCCGCGGCGAATCCGCTCGCGGTCAAGGCCGGCGTCGACACGCTGAACGCGGGCGGCTCCGCGGTCGACGCGGCGATCGCGGTGCAGATGGTGCTAAACCTGGTGGAACCGCAATCCTCGGGCATCGGCGGCGGCGCGTTCCTCGTCGCCTATGACTCCAGGAGCGGGACGGTCGAAACCTACGACGGCCGCGAAACCGCGCCGATGGCCGCCGACGGCAACCTGTTCATGACGCCTTCGGGCCCGATGGGGTTCAGCGCCGCGGTGATCGGCGGCCGTTCGGTCGGCACGCCCGGGGTGTTGCGGATGCTCGAGCTCGCGCACAAGGAAAAAGGCAGGCTGCCCTGGGCGAGACTGTTCGAGCCGGCGATCGCGCTTTGCGAGCAGGGCTTCGCGCTGTCGCCACGCCTGTTCTCCGCGGTGTCCGGCGCCAATGCGGCGCTCAAGATCGATCCGGTAACCGGACCGTACTTCTACCAGGCAGACGGCACGCCCAAGCCGGTGGGCACGATCATCAGGAATCCGGAGCTCGCCGCGACGTTGCGCGCGATCGCGTCCGGGGGCGCCGACGCCTTCTACCACGGCGCGATTGCCGGCGACATCGTCGCCAAGGTGCGCTCGCATCCCACCCATCCGGGGCTGCTCGCCGCGAGCGACCTCGCCGCGTACCAGGCGAAAAAGCGCGCGCCGGTGTGCGGCCCGTATCGCGGCCGGACGATCTGCGGGATGGGCATGCCCTCTTCGGGGCCGACGACGGTGCTGATGACGCTGGCGATGCTCGAAGGCTTCGATCTCAAGGCCACGGGGCCCAACACCGCGGACTCGGTGCACCTCATCACCGAAGCCTTCCGTCTCGCCTACGCCGACCGCGACCAGTACATGGCCGACGCCGACTTCGTCAACGTGCCGCTCGCGGGCCTCCTCGACCGCCACTACCTCGCGCAGCGTGCCAAGCTCATCAGCCCGAGCAAGTCGATGGGCGTGCCGCCGGTCGGCCGGCCGCCGGGCTGCTGCGCGGCCACCGTCGGCGAGGGCCTGCACCACGAGCCGGGGGGCACCTCCCACCTGTCGATCGTCGATCGCGACGGCAACGCGGTCGCGATGACCACGACGATCGAGAGCGCTTTCGGCAGCTATCAGATGGTGCGCGGCTTCCTGCTCAACAACGAACTCACCGACTTCTCGTTCACGCCGACCACGGCCAGCGGCGCGCCGGTCGCCAACCGCGTCGAGCCGGGGAAGCGGCCGAGGAGTTCGATGGCGCCGGTGCTGGTGTTCGACGGCAAGATGCGGCTCGACGCCATCGTCGGCTCGCCCGGGGGCAGCGCGATCATCCAGTACGTCACCAAGACGCTGATCGGCCTGTACGACTGGAACCTCGATATCCAGCAGGCGATCAACCACGGCAACTTCGGCGCCCAGGCCACCCCAACGACGCAGCTCGAGAAGGGCAGCTCGGTCAAGGACCTCGGCCCCGCCCTCGCGGCCCGCGGGCACACGGTATCGGTCGTCGACATCAACAGCGGCCTGCACGGAATCACGTTCAACGGCGCGCGCGACGACGGCACCCTTTCCTGGCTCTGGGCGATCCTGCGCCCCCGCACCGGCTGGGCCGGCGGTGCCGACCCGCGGCGCGAAGGCACCGCGGCCGGGTTCCGTGCCTCCAACGACGAGCAATGACCATGACCGGATTCGTTCCCGCAGCGGCTGCGGCCCCGGCGCTCGGCAGCGGGCCCGCCACGGCGCAGTCACGACCCGACCCCCGCGCTGCGCCGGCGCGCTCGACGACGCCCTCCCTGCGCACGAGCGCTCATCGCGGCACGTGATGCAAACCACCCCGACGAAGCAGGCCCTGGCTGCCCTCGCCGCGCTGGCGCAGGAGAGCCGGCTCGCGGCATTCCGCCTGTTGGTCGAGTTCAGCCCCGACGGCCTGACGGCAGGCGCGATCGCGCAGAAGCTAGGCATCGCCGCACCGACGCTCTCGTTCCACCTGAAGGAACTCGCTCGCGCCGGCCTGGTATCGGCGCGCCAGGACGGCAGGCATGTCTGGTACCGCGCCGACATCGCCGCGATGAACGGGCTCATCGCCTACCTCACGCGCAACTGCTGCGCGGGCAGCGCGGTCCGCGACCCGGCCGGCGGGCCCGCGGCGCCGGCCGCGCCCGCGGCGCCCGCCGGCCTCGACCTCCGTTCGATCGCCCGCACGGCGCGCAGGGTGAAGAAGTCCTGAACGTCCGCCTGCCGCACCGCCGCCGGGCGGCGACGCCCAGGGCGTCGCCCGCGACCGCGTGGCGTGCCCTCGCACCGGCAAGGCAGCCCCGAAGCGCCCTCGCTTTGGGCCGGAATGACTTGCGTCAAACATATGCGCTATCCCGTATATAAGCAATTGCGTATATTGGTGCAATGGAACCTGACTTCGACGCTCTCGCGGATCCCACCCGCCGCCTGATCGTGGCGCTGCTCGCCGGCGAAGCGGAGATCTGTGTGTGCGAGTTCGTCGCGGCACTCTCCGAGGTCCAACCCAAGGTCTCGCGCCACCTGGCACTGCTGCGCGCAGCCGGCTGGCTGATCGCTCGCCGCGAGGGCACGTGGATGCATTACCGGCTCGCTGCGCTACCCGCCTGGGCGCGCACGGTGGTCGACGCGCTGGTGGCGGGCGGGGTGCCGGCAGCCCGGTTGCGCACCGCGCGGTCGCGGCTTGCTTCGTTTGCAGGGCGACCGCGCCGGGTGCTGGCGTCCTTGCCATGAGCGCACCCGTGCACCGGCACGAAACATCCGCCGACGCCATGAAATCGCCCGCATCGCTGGCGCGCCGGGTGTGGCACACGCTGCGCGGCAACCCCACCGAGGCGCGATGGCTGGCGGGCATCCTCGCCACCTTCCTGGCGGTCTTCTTCATGCCGGTCGGCGCTGAACGGTTCGACAACGCCGTGCTGGAAGGTCTCGCCCTGCTGACCTGGTACGCACGCGAGCATGTGATGCTCTGCCTCGTGCCGGCGTTCTTCATCGCCGGCGCCATCGCCGTCTTCGTAAACCAGGATGCGGTGATGAAGTACCTCGGCCCCGCCGCGCGCAAGGTCACCGCCTATGGCGTGGCGTCGGTATCGGGCTCGATCCTCGCGGTCTGTTCGTGCACGGTGCTGCCCCTGTTCGGCGGCATCTACCGCCGCGGCGCCGGGCTGGGTCCGGCCATCGCCTTCCTCTATTCCGGACCGGCGATCAATGTCCTGGCGATCATCCTGACCGCAAAGATCCTGGGCTTCGAGCTGGGCGCGGCGCGCGCGGTCGGCGCGGTCGGCTTTGCCCTTCTCATCGGCGCCATCATGCATCTCGTGTACCGGCGCGACGAAGCCGCTCGCGCGCTGTCCAACCAGGATTTCGAGGGCGCCGCGGACCGCGGCCGGCCGCTCGTCGACACCGCCGCGTTCTTCGTGCTGCAGGTGGCGGTCCTGGTGTTCGCGAACTGGGCACCGGCCCGCGCCGACGACAGCGCGGCCTGGCACGCGGTGTTCACCTGGAAGTGGCCGTTGGCGGCCGTGGCCGCGCTGGGCCTCGCGCTGTTGCTGATCCTGCGCTGGCGCTGGCGCTGGCAGCCACTGGCGCTCACCGCGGCCGCGGTCGCGCTCCTCGCGTGGTTCGTGCCGCAGGCTCCCGTGCTCGCGTTTTGCGCCGGACTCCTCGGCCTGACGCTGGCCGCCGCCACCCAGCCGGGCGATGGCGACGCATGGCTCGCCGAGACCTGGGGCTTCGCCAAGCTGATCCTGCCGTTGCTGCTGGGCGGCGTGTTGCTGGCCGGGTTCCTCCTCGGACGCCCCGGCCACGAGGGCATCGTGCCCTCCGCGTGGGTCGGGGCCGCGGTCGGCGGCAATTCGCTGGGAGCCAATTTCTTCGCCGCGCTGGTGGGCGCGTTCATGTACTTCGCCACGCTGACGGAGATACCCATCGTCCAGGGCCTGATCGGCTCGGGCATGGGCAAGGGTCCGGCGCTCGCGCTGCTGTTGGCAGGGCCGGCATTGTCGCTGCCCAGCATGCTGGTCATCCGCAGCATCCTCGGCACGCAGAAGACGGCCGTGTACTGCGCGCTGGTGGTCGTCATGGCAACGCTCAGCGGGCTCACCTACGGCAGCCTCTTTCCCTGAGGAGTGTATCGATGGTCAAGTTGCAGGTTCTCGGCACCGGCTGCGCCAAGTGCATCGCCCTGGGCGAACACGCGGCCGCCGCGGCGCAGTCCCTCGGGCTCGATTACGAGCTCGAGAAAGTCACGGACATCAACCGCATCATCGAAGCGGGCGTCACCCGTACGCCTGCGCTGGCGGTGAACGGCGCCGTCATGACCAGCGGAAAACTGCTGTCCGTCGACGATATCAAGAAGTTGCTCTCGGCCTGATGGCCGTGGCCGTCGACGTTCTTGCCGCTGGCGACCGGCGCGGGGGCGACGCGTTCGGCGCAGCGCGTCGACGAGGACTCGGATGGCCGCCCGGCACCCCGCCGGGCCGCCGAGCCTTCCTGACGTTCGCGATCTTCGCGTTCGCGCTGCCGGCGCTCGCGCAGGCTCCGGCGCAGCCCGAGGAAGCCGGCCCCCTGGTCGCCGCCGCCTCCGACCTGCGCTTCGCACTCGACGAGCTCGCCGCGGTCTTCCGCCGCGAAACGGGGGTCGCCGTCCGCATCGTCTACGGTTCGTCGGGCAACTTCCGGCGCCAGATCGCAGAAGGCGCGCCGTTCGAGCTGTTCCTGTCCGCCGACGAGGACTACGTGCGCTCGCTCGCCCGCGAGGGCAAGCTGGTCGACGAGGGCGTGCTCTACGGCGTTGGCCGCCTCGCGCTGGTCGTTCCCCCGGCTTCGCCGCTGCGCGCGGACGCGACGCTCGCGGATCTCGCGGCGGCAGCGCGCGCGGGCCGGATCAGGCGGTTCGCCATCGCCAATCCGGACCATGCCCCGTACGGGCGTGCGGCGCAGGAAGCGTTGACCGCGGTCGGTGCGTGGGCGACACTGCGTTCCCGGCTGGTGCTGGGGGAGAACGTGGCGCAGGCGATGCAGTTCGCGACATCCGGCTCGACCGACGGCGGCATCGTCGCGCTCTCGCTCGCGCTGGCACCGGGGGCGCGGGGTGCGGCGACGTATGCGGCGCTCGCGGAGACTCTGCATCGTCCGCTGCGGCAGCGGATGGCGCTGACCCGCCGGGCGAGCCGCGACGCGCGCGCGTTCTACGAGCACCTGCAACGCCCGGCATCGCTGCAGGTCCTCAAACGCTACGGCTTCGCGCTGCCCGGTGAGTAGCCGCCGCACTCGACGCGCGCGCGGCCCGCACCCGCCCCGCTGATCCGCCACACCCGCCGTTGGACACCACCGCGCTGCTGCTATCGCTCAAGCTCGCTGGCGCCACGGTTGCGATCCTGCTTCCGGCCGCGGTCCTGATCGCGCGTTTCCTCGCCACCCGCGAGTTCGCGCTCAAGCCGTTCGTCGAGGCGCTGTTCGCACTGCCGCTGGTGCTGCCGCCGACGGTGCTGGGCTTCTACCTGCTGGTGGCCCTCGGCGCCGACACGCTGCCCGGCCGCGCGTACGAATGGCTCACCGGCCGCACGCTGGTGTTCACCTTCGACGGCCTGCTCGTCGCCTCGGTGATCTTCAATCTGCCGTTCGCCATCCAGCCATTGCAGCGCGCGTTCGAGGCGATTCCCGAGGACGTCCTCCACGCGGCGTCGTGCTGCGGCCTTTCCGCCCCGCAGAGTCTGTGGCGAATCGAGCTGCCGCTGGTCGGGGCGGGGCTGCTCACCGCCGGGGTACTCACGTTCGCGCACACGCTGGGCGAATTCGGCGTCGTGCTGATGGTGGGCGGCAGCATCCCGGGCGAGACCAAGACCATTGCGATCTCGATCTACGACCGCGTGCAGGGCTTCGACATGAGCGGTGCGGGCCTGATGTCGCTGCTGCTGCTGGTCTTGTCGATGGTGGCGATCGGCGTCACCTTCATCGCTTCCTCCCACCGCCGTCGGCGCCATGGACCCGGCGGCTGAGGGCCTGCGCGCGCGACTCGAGCAGCAGCGGCCGATCGCGCTCGCCGCCGAGCTCGCCTGCGGGCGGGGCGAGCTGCTTGCGCTGGTCGGGCCTTCGGGCAGCGGCAAGTCGACGATCCTGCGCACGCTGGCCGGCATCTGCACGCGAAGCGAAGGCGAGATCGCCGTCGGTGGCGAGACCTGGCTCGATACGGCGCGCGGCATCCGCGTCGACGCCCGCCGCCGCTCGGTCGGCTTCGTGTTCCAGCACTACGCGCTGTTCCCGCATCTCACCGCGCTGCAGAACGTGATGCAGGCCATGGGCCATGTCCCCGCCGGCGAGCGGCGCGCGCGCGCGCGCGCGCTGCTCGAGCGCACGAACCTTGCCGGCCTCGACGACCGGCGTCCGGCGCGGCTGTCGGGCGGCCAGCAGCAGCGCGTCGCCGTGGCCCGGGCGCTCGCGCGCGACCCCAAGGTGCTGCTGCTCGACGAGCCGTTCTCGGCCGTCGACCAGGTGACGCGCGAGAAACTGCACGAAGAGCTCGCGGCCCTGCGCCGCGAGCTCGCGATCCCCATCGTCCTGGTCACGCACGCACTCGACGAGGCGATGGCGCTCGCCGACCGGATGACGATCCTGCATCGGGGCAGGACGCTGCAGCACGGCGCGCCCGCGCAGCTCCTCCAGCAACCCGCCACACCGCTGGTCGCCCGCCTGGTCGGAATCAAGAACATCTTCGAAGCCGAGGTCGTGGAGCAGGACGCGGCCCGCGGGCGCACGCGGATCCGCTGGTCGGGCAAGCTGCTCGAGGCGCGCCTTGCGCCGCAGTTCGCGGTCGGCTCGCGCGTCGCCTGGAGCATCCCGTCGTCGCGCATCCTGCTGCACCGGCGCGACCGCCCGGCGCACGGCGACCAGGAGAACCCCGTGCGCGGCACGGTCGTGCGCTGCGTGCGGCTGGGCGATCTGACGACGATCGCGCTGTCGGTCGTCGCCAGCCAGCGCAGCGACGTGTTCTTCAGCGTGCCGACGCACGTTGCCCAGCGCAACGGCGTCGAGCCCGGCGCGGCCGCGAGCGTCTCGCTGCTGGCCGAGGGAATCCACCTGATGCCGCCCGCGAACCCGGCGGCGGGAGGCGACGAATGAAATGCATTGCCATCGCCGGGACGTCGGCACTGCGCGGCACCCCACTCGTCGAGGACCTGATCGGTGCCTTGCGCATCGACGGCTTCACCGTGGCGGCGGTCAAGCGCGCGCCGGACGGCTTCGATATCGACCAGCCGGGCAAGTGGTCGCACCTGCGCCGCGAGGCAGGCTGCAAGGAGGTGATGCTGGTCGGAGACCAGCGCTTCGCGCTGCTGCACGAGTTCGGCGCTGCGGCCGCTCCGGCGCTGGTCGAGCTGCTCGCGCGGCTCGCACCGGTCGACGTCGTGCTGATCGAGGGCTTCCGCGATGCCGAAGCGCCGACGATCGAGGTCGTGCAGGAGGGCGGCAGCCACGCCCCGCGCTGGCCGGCCGACCCGACAGTCGTGGCGCTGATCGCCGATCGTCCGGTCGACTCGCCGCTGCCGCAGTTCGCGCCGGGCGACGCCGCGGGGCTTGCCGCGTTCATCGCCAAGCTGTAGGCGCGGCGTCAGCTGCGAACGCGGCGCCGCAGAAAGCTACGCGCCTGCCCGTTGGATTGCGGGATAATGTCGGGTTTTCCGGCTCCGAAGCAATCCGCATGGCCAGCTCCAAGCCCGCCACCTACGACGAAGCCTCGATTCGCGTCCTCAAGGGCCTCGAGCCGGTGCGGCTTCGCCCCGGGCAGTTCACGCGCACCGACACGCCGCTGCACATCGTCCAGGAGGCGGTCGACAACGCCGTCGACGAGGCGATCGCCGGGCACGCGAAGCTGCTCGCCGTAACGTTGCATGCCGACCGGTCGGTGAGCGTCGTCGACGACGGCCGCGGCATTCCCGTAGGACCGCACCCCACCGAGAAGACGCCGGTCGTCGAGGCGATCTTCACGATCCTCTACAGCGGCGGCAAGTTCGACAAGACCTCCGGTGCGGGCGCCTACACGTACGCCGGTGGCCTGCACGGCGTCGGCGTCTCGGTCACCAACGCGCTGTCGACGCGGCTCGAATGCGAGGTCAAGCGGGACGGCAGGCTGCACCGGATTGCGTTCGCGAACGGCGCCGTCGTCGAACCGCTCGCGGTGTTGGGCAAGGCCACCGGCACCGGAACGGCCGTGCGGATCTGGCCCGATCCCAAAGTCTTCGAGAGCGCGACGGTGCCGCAGGACGAGCTCGCGCAACTGCTGCGCACGAAGGCGGTGCTGCTGCCGGGGCTCAAGGTCACGCTCACCGTGGAGACTCCCGCCGGCGGCGAGACGCGCGAATGGCAGTACCGCGAGGGGCTTACCGGCTACCTTGCCGAGCTCGCGCAGGGCGAGCCGCCGCTGGTCCCGGTGTTCGCCGGCAAGAACCACGCGAGCGAGAGCGACGAGACCTTCGCGGACGGCGAAGGGGTCGAGTGGGCGTTCGGCTGGTTCGAAAGCGCCAAGGGCGAGGGTGAGGCGTTCGTCAACCTCATCCCCACGCCTCTGGGTGGCACGCACGTCTCGGGGCTGCGCAGCGCGCTGTTCGGCGCGGTCTGCGCGTTCATCGACCACCACAGCCTGTTGCCGAAGGGCCTGAAGCTCGCGCCCGACGACGTCTGGCGCAACCTGCGCTACGTCGCGTCCGTGCGCATGCTCGACCCGCAGTTCGCCGCGCAGACCAAGGACAAGCTCACCAGCCGCGAAGGGGTGCGCCTCGTCGAGCGGATGGTGCGCGACCCCTTCGAGATCTGGCTCAACCAGCACGTCGCCGAAGGCAAGGCGATCGCCGACCTCGCGATCCGGCAGGCGCAGGCCCGCACGCGCGCAGCGAAGACCGTCGAGCGCAAACGCTCGTCCAGCGTCGTCATGCTGCCCGGCAAGCTCGCCGATTGCGAGTCGAGCGACCCGGCCGAGAGCGAGATCTTCCTGGTCGAGGGCGATTCCGCCGGCGGCAGCGCGAAGATGGCGCGCAACAAGGAGACGCAGGCGATCCTGCCGCTGCGCGGCAAGGGGATGAACGTCTGGGAGAAGGACGCGGCGCAGGCGCTGGAGAACGAGGAGATCCGCGACCTCGCCACGGCGCTGGGCGTGCCGCCGCATGCCGAGGGCGACAGCGTCGACTGGACGAGGCTGCGTTACGGCACCGTGGCGATCATGTCGGACGCCGACGTCGACGGCCAGCACATCCAGACGCTGCTGCTGACGCTCTTCTTCCGGCACTTCCCGCAGCTGATCGCCCGCGGCCACGTCCACATCGCCTGCCCGCCGCTCTACCGGATCGACGTCGACGCCGCCGGCAGGAAGCGCGGCGCGAAGAAGCTCTACGCGATGGACCGCGCCGAACTCGAATCCTGGGAGGACCGGCTCAGGAAGGAGGGCTACACCCGCTGGAAGGTCGGCCGCTTCAAGGGGCTCGGCGAGATGGATCCGCCGGAGCTGTGGGAGACGACGCTCAACCCCGACACGCGGCGGCTGCTGCGGATCGCGCTCGACGAAGGCGACCGCCCCGCGGCGATCGAGCGCTTCAACCTGCTGATGGCCAAGGCCCGCTCGGGCGCCCGCCGCGAGTGGATGGAGCTGCGCGGCAACGAAACCGAGGATGCATGACATGGGCGCGACCGACACCGCCGAACGCGAAGAGCTCGTGCTGCACGAGTACGCCGAGAACGCGTACCTGCAGTACGCGATGGCCGTGGTGCGCGACCGCGCGCTGCCGCAGGTCGAGGACGGCCAGAAACCGGTGCAGCGCCGGATCCTCTACACGATGCGGCAGCTTGGGCTTGCCGGCAACGCGAAGCCGGTCAAGTGCGCGCGCATCGTCGGCGAGGTCCTCGGCAAGGTGCATCCGCACGGCGACACGTCGGTCTACGACACGCTGGTGCGCATGGCGCAGGACTTCACGCTGCGCTACCCGTTGATCCAGGGTCAAGGCAACTTCGGCTCGCGCGACGGCGATCCGGCCGCCGCGTACCGCTACACCGAGGCGAAGCTGGCACCGATCTCCGAGCTCCTGCTCGCCGAGCTCGACCAGGACATGGTCGACGAGATCGCCAACTACGACAACACGACCACCGAGCCCGCCCGGCTGCCGGCGCGCCTTCCGTTCGTGCTCCTGAACGGCTCGATGGGAATCGCCGTCGGCATGGCCTGCGACATCCCTCCGCACAACCTGCGCGAAGTCGCGCGGGCGGCGGCGCTCGTGGTCGCCGACCCGGCCACGCCGTTCGAGGCGCTGCACGCCGCGATGCCGGGGCCGGATTTTCCCGACGGCGCTCAGGTGATCTCGTCGCCCGAGGAGATCGCCGAGGCGTACCGCGCCGGCCGCGGCATCCTGCGCGCCCGGGCGCGCTGGCGCATCGAGGAGCTCGCGCGGGGCCAGTGGCAGGTCGTCGTCTACGAGCTGCCCTACCAGGTGTCGACCAAGCGCGTGCTCGAGGAGCTCGATGCGCTGTCGAACCCACAGCCGCCCTCCGGCAAGAAGATGCCCTCGCAGCAGCAGCTGAACCTGAAGCAGGTGGTGCTGGGCGTGCTGGAACGCGCGAGCGACGAGTCCGGGCAGAAGGAAAAGGTGCGCCTGGTGCTCGAGCCGCGCACGAGCAAGGTCGACGCCGACGAGATGATGGCGATCCTGTTCGCGCATACCAGCCTCGAGACCGGCTTCTCGATCAACTGCACGATGCTGGGAGAGGACGGACGGCCACAGCAGAAGGGGCTCGCGCAGGTCCTGGCGGAGTGGGCGGCCTTTCGCGTCGGCGCCGTCACCCGGCGCACGAAGCACCAGTTGCAGCGCGCGCAGGCGCGGATCCACATCCTGGAAGGCCGGCGGATCGCGTTCCTCAATATCGATGCGGTGATCCGCGTCATCCGCGAGGCCGACGACCCCAAGGCCGACCTCATCGCCGCGTTCGGCCTCTCCGCGATCCAGGCGGAGGACATCCTCGAGATCCGGCTGCGCCAGCTCGCCAAGCTCGAAGGCATCCGGATCGAGCAGGAGCTCGCCGAGCTCGGCGCCGACCGGGGGCGGCTTGCGGCGCTCCTCGAGAACAACAAGGCGCTGCGTCGGCTGATCGTCAAGGAGATCGAGGCCGACGCCGCCAGGTTCGGCGACGCGCGGCGCACGCTGCTCGAGCCGATGCTGCGCTCGGCGACGGCCAGACCGACGATCTCGGTGCCGGACGAGCCGGTCACGATCGTTATCTCGAAGAACGGCTGGATCCGCGCGCGACCTGGTCACGACGTCGACTTCTCCGCGCTCGCGTTCAAGGCCGGGGACAGCCTTGGCGCGGTGGCGAAGACGCGCACGACCCGGCCGGTCGCGATCCTCGACACCCGGGGTCGCGCGTACGCGATCGATGCGTCGGACGTGCCTGCGGGCCGCGGCGACGGCGTGCCGATCACCTCGCTCATCGACCTGCAGGATGGCGCCAAGGCGCGCTCTATCCTGTCCGCTGTGCCGCAGGCGCGCTACCTGTTCGCCAACACCGGCGGCTGCGGCTACATCGCGCCGTTCGCGTCGCTCGTCGGACGCAACCGCGCGGGCAAGGCGTTCATGACGCTGGAGGAAGGGGAGACGGTACTGCCGCCGGTGCCGCTCGACGGGCCCGGCGACGACCTGTTCGAGCCCTCCGGCTTCGTCGCCTGCGCCGCGAGCAATGGCAAGCTCCTGTGTTTCCCGTTGACGGAAGTAAAGGCGCTCGATCGCGGGCGCGGGGTGATCCTGATGCAGCTCGACGCCGGAGCGCGGCTCGCGTGGATCGGCCTCTACCGCGACGAGCTCGCGCTGCCCGTCGTCGTGCGCGGCAAGCCGCAGCGACTGCTGCTCAAGGGCGAAGAGCTCGCGAGGTACGTGCTGCACCGGGCGCGCAAGGGGGCGCTGCTGCCGAAGAAGGCGGTTCCCGCAGCCTAGAAGGCTGTCGGGCCCGGGGCCATGGCACGGATCGAGCACGTCGCACTGTGGGTGGACGACCTGGCCCTCGTCACCGAGTTCTATGTGCGGCACTTCGGAGCCCTCGCCGGCCCCGTGTACGAGAACCTGGCCAAGGGCTTCCGCTCGCGCTTCCTTACGCTGGCGGCGGGGGCGCGGATCGAAGTGATGACCACGACCTCGCTCGCCCCCCTTCGGGCCGCGGCGGGGGCGCAGCGCATGGGCCTCGCGCACCTCGCCCTGGCTGTCGGCTCCGAACGCGCGGTCGACGAACTTACCGCCGAACTCGCCCGTGCGGGCGTGCCCGTGCTCGACGGGCCGCGGCGCACGGGGGACGGCTACTACGAAAGCGTGGTCCTCGACCCGGAAGGCAACCGGATCGAGATCACCGCCTGAGCGCCCGTGAGGAAGCCGTCGCGAGCGACCGCCTCCGGTCAGAGCCCGTGAATAAATCTGCTGCGCGGGCGGTCTGCGTCGTTGCTCACTCGCTCACTCCTCGCCTATCTACCTGATATGTCTCGTCGTTCGCTCGCTTGCGCCTAGCATCCCATCCCGCTCGCGACGATTTCTTCACAGGCTCTCACGCCTCGATCGTGAACGCGAGCCCGGCGCGTTCCTGCAGCCGCCGTACCAGCGGCAGGCCCATCGCCGCGCCCGGAGTCCACACCCCGCCTGCCGTCGTTTCGCGCTTGATCTCCCGCGCGAGGCATAGCGCGCTCTCCGCGACGAGCTTGCTCGTCGAGCCGTAGCCGGGATCGCCCTCGCCCTTGACCGTGGCGCGCAGCCGCTGCCCTCGCGCCGTGTCACCGATGAACAGCACCTCGTAACGCCCGCGCAGGCGCTCCTCGCGGCTGGGCCCCTGGCCCGGCTTCGGCAGCACGAAGCGACGCAGCAGCGCGCGCGCGAGCCCGTAGTCCAGCAGCGCGCCCTGCACGCGGGCGCGGCAGGCGAGCGCCCTCGCGCGGCGCTCGCCACGCGCGCCGTCGCCGGTGAGCATGCGCTCGTCGTAGACGAAATCGCGGCCCCAGGGGTGGCCGCACAGCGCGTTCGTGCGGTGCACGTTCTTGGTGTTGATCGCGGCCATGACGAAGGGCCCGGTCCAGGACCGCGCTGCGTCGTCGTAGGCGGGCGACTCGCCCTCGGGCTGGTCCGGCCCGCGAAACCCGGGCGTCAGCGCGAAGGGATCCGCCATGACCCGCGCCGATCGCGCGTCGCGACCGATCGCCTCGATCGTCGCCAGCGCGCTCGCCACCGTGCCGCCGGAGAAGCCCCCCCTCATGACCCGCACGCGGCCGCGCACGCGGGTCAGCGGCGCTCCGAAGCGACGACGCGCGGCGTCCTGCAGGAACACGACCCCGAGATCGAACGGGATCGAATCGAAGCCGCAGGAGAACACGATGCGCGCCCCGCTCGCGCGGGCGGGCGCGTCGAGCGCCGCGATCATCCGCGCCATCCAGACAGGCTCGCCGCACAGGTCGACGTAGTCGGTGCCGGATCGGGCGCAGGCCCGGACCACAGGCTCCCCGTACAGCTGGTACGGCCCGACCGCGCTCAACAGGACCCTGGCCTGCGGCACCAACGCCGCGAGCGAAGCCGCATCCGACGCGTCGGCCACGAGGAGCGGCAGCTTCGCCGACGCGCCGACCAACTCGCGCACGGCGGTGAGCCGGGCGCGATCGCGCCCGGCCATCGCCCAGGCCACGGATCGACCGACTCCGTAACGGGTGTGCAGGTGCTCGGCCACCAGCCGGCCGGTGTAGCCCGTGGCGCCGAAGACGATGACGTCGAATCGCCTTCGCATGCGGCATGGTCGCATACGCGCTGCGGGGTGACCAGCCTGCCCGAGCCTGGCCCGCGAGCACGGACGCTGCCCGTTGCCGCGCTTCGCCGTGTCCGCTCGCAGGCGGACGCGCCGCGGGCCCGCGAGCTTGCATGCACGGCGCGCGAGCCGGCGCATCGGCGCTGCGCCGCAGCCGCGAGCAAGCCATGGCGCGGCGAACTGTGGCATGATGCACTTCATGCGCCAACTCAACGAAGACGACGCGCTTTTTCTCGACTCGGAAGCTGCGCATTCGAGCTCCAACATCAGCCTGATCCAGATCTACGACCCGTCGACGGCGGCCGAGGGCCGGCTACGGTTCAAGAGCATCCTGGCGCTCATCGAGAGCCGGTTGCACCGCTCGCCGATCTTCAGGCAGAAGCTGCGCCAGGTCCCGCTCGGGCTCGATGCGCCGTACTGGATCGAAGACGAGAACTTCGACCTCGAATACCACGTGCGCAACATCGCCCTGCCGAAGCCGGGCGACTGGCGTCAGTTCTGCATCCAGGCGTCGCGTATCCATGCGCGTCCGCTCGATCCCAAGCGGCCCCTCTGGGAGATCTACGTCATCGAGGGTCTCGACAGCATCCTGGATCTCCCGAAGGACAGCTTCGCGCTGCTCACCAAGCTGCACAACGCGGCGATCGACCTCGATCGCGACATCGAGATCATCACGCTGCTGCACGACACGACGGCGCGGCCGCCGAAGCCGACCCCTCCCGAACCGTGGTTCCCCGAGTCGCCCCCGAACGCACTCGCGCTCGCGCTGCATACCGGCGTGCGCGCCGTGAAGTCTCCGCTGCGGCTGACGCGCCCCTTGAAGCACGTCGTCGCGCGCCTGGACGCGACGGCGCGGTCGGTCGCGGCCGAACTCTTCGAGCACAAGGCGCCGATCGCGGTGACGCGATTCACCGCCATCGTCTCGCCCTACCGTGTGTTCGAGACGCGTCGCTTCCTGCTCGACGAGTTCCGCGAGATCCGCGAGCTCGTCCCCGACGCGAAGATCAACGACGTGGTGCTCGCGGTATGCGCGGGGGCGCTGCGCAGCTATCTCGAAGCGAACGACGAGTTGCCCGACGACGATCTCTCGACGCTGACGCCCGTGTACGTGCGGGATCCGGCGGCGGGCCCCGGCGCGAAGCCGGTGGTCGAATGGGTGCGCGTGATGCTCGGCGCGAACATCGAGGACCCGGTGCAGCGGCTGGAATTCATCAAGCAGCAGACGGCGGCATCCGACCTCATGGCGCACGCGATCGGCGCGCGGGAACTCACCGACCTCGGCACGCACGCTCCGGCCGCCACGCTGGCGCTCACCGGCAAGATGCTCGGTCGCGCGCTTCTCGGCGTCGGGCGCCGCGCTCCGCTTGCGAACTGCGCGATCACCAACGTGCCCGGGCCGTCGGTTCCGCTGTACCTCAACGGCGCGCGCATGACGTACTTTTCCGCGATCATGCCGATCAACGACGGGCTCGGCCTCGTCTTCGCGGTGACGAGCTACGACGGCCAGATCATCATCTCGCCCACGTCGTGCCGCGAGCAGATGCCCGATCCCGAGGTCTTCGCGCAGTGCCTGCGCGACTGCTTCCAGGACTACGTGGCGCGCGCGCGCAGCGTCAGGCCGAAGGCTCCGGCTGCGTCGCGGGCCGCGCCAGCGCGCACCGGAAGGTCAGCAGCTGGTAAAGCCGGCCAGGGACGCCGGACGGCACGAACGGCCGCCACGGCTCCTCCGGCTGCGCAAGGCGGTCCGCGACGATCCAAAGCACGAGCGGGTTGAACCCCAGCCCGAGATGGCTGCCCGGCACCCGGATGTTCTCGTGCAGTGCCGGGTTGCCGTCGATCGTCGCCTCCTGCGGCGGCACCACACCGTCCGAGAGCGAATACACGCAGGAGATCGGCAGCGGCAGCGCCTTCCGACCGCGCAGCTTCTTCGCCCGCAGGTGCGTGACGTGCGCGCCCGTTCCCATGGGGTGCGAGATCAGGCGGTAGAGCGCCTTGACGAGCGGCGGCGACTGGCTTCCGCCACGATCGAAACTCACCGGACTGCCGAGCGTGATCACCGAGCGGACGCACTCCGGAGCCTCGTGCGCCCCGTACATGGCGAACATGCCGCCCAGGCTCCAGCCGACGAGACTCACCTTCCGTCCGCTCTTGTGGTGCATGTAGCGGATCTTCTGTTCCAGCGCCGCGGCGTGCTTGCTGCGGAAACCGACGTTGCGCCCGAAACCCCACGTCTGGACTTCGTAGCCGCGGTTCTCGAGGACGAGCCTGAGCGCCCACAACGACGCCTCGTCGGCCATGAAGCCGGGCAGCAGCAGCACCGGGTGGCCGTCGCCGCGCGGCGTCCACGCGAGCAGCGGCAGGTGCAGCGGCAGCGTGGCCATTTCGAGGAAGGCGCGTGGCTCGAGGAGCTGGTGCAAGAGGCGCGGCGTGCCAACGTACGAGTGCCTGGTGGCCATGGGAACTCTCTTTGCGGTTCCACGGACTCCGCGAGGTGCGGGCCGGGCGGGTGGTGAACGCGTGTCGTGTCGCGTCGAGCCTCAAGTAAAGCCGTGACCGACCGCCGAGGTATTGACCATCGTCAAACCCGGGTCGGTTAACAGGCCCTGTGCACTGCACCAATCACCTGCTGGCGACATTGGTATCGGCGTACGCGTGCGCACCGTGTCGCCATCCGGGCGATCGGGAAGTCGCTGTGCCGCAGGCCCCCGGTGCGCGGCGAGGTCGCGGCGAGGTGACACGACCGCCCCGATCGAATAGGCTCGACACCTGCAGCGCATTGAGGAAACGATGATGTCCGCCAACGCCGATGCTTCGCCGGGGACCGTGCTCGTGACCGGCGCGTCGTCGGGCATCGGCGAAGCGCTGGCGCACTGCTTCGCACGCGCCGGCCACGACCTTGCGCTCGTCGCGCGCCGGGAAGACAGGCTGCGCGCGCTGGCCAAGGCGCTGCATTCCGAGCACGGCACGCGCGTCGCCGTGCTGCCCGCCGACCTCGCCCGGCAGGGCGCGGCGGAAGCCCTCGCCGTCTCGTTGAAGCGCAAGCGCCGCGCCATCGACGTGCTGGTCAACAACGCCGGCGTGCTGGAGCAGGGCGCGTTCGTCGCGACCGACCCGGGGCGCGTCCAGCACCTGATCGACCTCAACGTCTCGGCGCTCACCGCAATGCTGTCCGCCTTCGTGCCGGCGATGGTCAGGCGTGGGCGCGGGCGCGTGCTCAACGTCGCGTCGATTTCCGCGTTTCTGCCCGTGCCGGGCATGGCGGCCTACGCGGCGAGCAAGGCCTTCGTGCTCTCGCTGACCGAGTCGCTCGCCGAGGAGCTGCGCGGCTCCGGCGTAACCGTCACGGCGCTGTGCCCCGGCGTCACGGCGACCGAGATGTTCGATCACGCGCGGCGGGTCAACGCGCGCGTCGCGCAGCTCCCCGGATTCGTGGTCGGCGACGTGCACGACGTCGCCGCCGAGGGCTACCGCGCCTGCATGGCGGGTGAGGCGGTCAGCGTCCCGGGCGCGATCAACCGCGCGGCCACGGTGGCGGGGCGCGCCACGCCGAAGTGGCTGCTGCGCCGCATCGCCGGCGTTTGCGGGCGCCGGATCACATTGAGCCCGCCTTCCTGAAGCGCCCGAGCCCCCGCGATCCCCGATGACCGGCTGCCTCGAAGGACGTGCCGCATGAAACCTCTTTCCGGACTCGACGCCCTGTTCCTGCACATCGAAACGCCCGAGACGCCGATGCACGTGGGGGCCCTGCACCTGCTCGCGCCGCCTCCGGGCGACGCCCGCGCGTTCGTCGCGGCCGTGCGCCGCCATCTGGCCGGACGCCTGCATCTCTCGCCGGTGTTCACGCGCCGCCTGGTGCCGATGCCGCTCGCGCTCGCCAACCCGGTCTGGATTCGCTCCGAAACGGTCGACCTGCGCACGCACGTGCGCCGCGTGCGGCTGCCCGCACCCGGAACCCTGGCGCAGCTGGAAGCCACCGTCGCGCGGCTGCATGCGCAGCCGCTCGAGCGCGACCGACCGCTCTGGCGCCTGCACCTGATCGACGGGCTTGCCTCGGGCCAGTACGCGCTCTACAGCAAGATCCACCATGCGACGCTCGACGGCGTGGCGGGCGTCGCGTTCGCCCACGCGCTGCTCGACCCGACGCCGCAGCCCCGCACGGTGCCCGCAGCCGAAGCCGCCCCACCGGGCAGGCATCCGGGGCCGGTGGAGCTCCTGCGGACCGCGGTCCGAACCACCGCGCGGCAGACGCTGCGAGCGCTCGCGCAACTGCCCGAGCTCGCCCGGGTGCTGACCGCACTGGTGAAACGCGCCGAGGCGGGTTCTTCTCCCCGGACCGGGCGCGGGGCATGGTTCCGGTTCGCGCCGCGCACCCCGCTCAACGTCTCGATCGGCCGTGCGCGCACGGTCGCGACGCTGTCGCTCCCCTTGCCCGAAATCGTGCGCATCGCCGATCGTCATCACGTGACCGTGAACGACGTCGTGCTGGCGGTCGTCGGCGGCGCGCTGCGGCGCTATCTCGCGGCGCACGACGAGGTTCCCGCCGCGCCGCTGATCGCGGCGGTCCCCGTCTCCCTGCGCGAGGCTGGCAACGTCGAGGCGACGACGCTCGCGACCATGGCCCGGATGGGCCTCGCCACCGACATCGAAGACCCTCTCGCCCGGCTGCTGGCAATCCACGCCGGAGCTCACCGGGCCAAGTCGCTGACCCGGGAGCTGCGCTCGGTCATCCCCACCGACTTCCCCTCGCTCGGCATGCCGTGGCTGTTCGGCGCCGCCGCCGCGCTCTACGGCCGCGCGCGCCTCGCCGAGCGGATTCCACCGCTCGCCAATCTGATCGTCTCGAACGTCCCCGGCCCCACGTCGCCGCTGTACCTCGTGGGAGCGCGACTGGAAAGCTGGTGGCCGCTCTCGATTCCCGTGCACGGCTTCGGCGTGAACATCACCGTGCAGAGCTACGTGGACTCGCTCGACTTCGGCGTCGTCGCCGCAAGCAACGTGCTGCCCGACGCCGGATGCGTTCGTCGGCGCGATGCGCGACGCGTTCGCCGAGCTGCGGGGACTGCGCAAGCGCGCCGCGAGACCGGCGTGAGCACCGCGACGGTCCGGGGCATCGAGCTCGACTACGAGAGCTTCGGCGACCCGGCGGCGCCGGCGATCCTGCTGATCATGGGGCTCGGGATGCCGGGCGTCGCCTGGCCGGACCCTCTGGTCGACGGGCTCGTCGCCGCGGGTTTCCGGGTGATCCGTTTCGACAACCGCGACAGCGGCCATTCGAGCAAGCTCTCGGGGCCCCGGAACCCGAAGCTGCGGCTGGCGATCGCACGTGCGCTGTTGCGGCTGCCGGTGACCGCGCCCTACACGCTCGACGACATGGCCGCGGACACCGTGGGCCTGCTCGATGCGCTCGCCGTCGAGCGCGTGCATCTGGTCGGCGCGTCGATGGGAGGGATGATCGCGCAGAACGTCGCGGCGCGGCATCCGCAGCGCGTGGCGAGCCTCACGTCGATCATGTCGTCGACCGGAAACCCGAACCCGCGCGTGGCCCTGGGCAAGCCGCGGGCGCTGCACGCGATCCTCAGGCGGCCGGCGAGCGTCGCCGATGCCGACGCGCTGGTCGAGCACTACGTCCGCGTCTACGGCGTGATCGGCAGCCCCGGCTTCGCCGTGGACGCCGACCAGCTGCGCGACAACCTGAGGCGGATCGTCGGCCGCGGCTTCCATCCCGCGGGGATCGCGCGGCAGCTGCTGGCGATCCTGGCTTCGGGAGACCGGCGGCCCCTGCTCGGGCGCATCGTCGCCCCGACGCTGGTCGTGCACGGCAGGCGCGACCCGCTCGTTCCCGCGGCGGCGGGGCGCGACACCGCGGCCCACATCCGGGGGGCCCGCCTCGAGATCGTCGAGGGCATGGGCCACGACCTGCCGCCCGGGGTGCAGGCGATCCTCGTCGAGCGCATCGCCGCGCATTGCCGCAGCGCGTCGCTGGCCGCCGACAGGTAATTCCCCGGCGTCCTTGCGGGCGCATGCATTCGGCCTCGCGTCGTTCCGAGGCTGCCTGACCGAGTTCCTGCCGGAGCGTAACCGCCGATTCCGACGCAACGTGCCCTGACCCGCGCCGCGCCCGGTTGCAGCGGTCGGCTTCGATCGCTATCAGTGGTCCTCTCCCGGCAGCCCACGCGGTCGAGGATCGAACGAGCCCACGGGTTCATCGAACATTTACCGGCCTTGTGCACCCCCGCGCGCCAAGCGCTTGCTTTCAGAACGTATCCTGCTGGGGCGAATTCGCCCTGTCTGGCCAGAAAGTCGTCAAATGAACGACCTCGCGGCAAGCCGCGAGGTATCAACAGCAAATCGACAGACCGCAGATTTGCAATCTGCTTTGCGCCGCAAGCGGCGGGGAATCGAACCCGTAGAGATTGACAACGTACGGGCGCGCCAAATTCTCCAGGAACTGGCTGATCTTCCGGCGACCGATGATGCGAACCCGTCCGTCGCCGACGGTCTCGTCGATCGAAATGGTCATGCGCTTGTGCATGATCGCACCTCGGAATTGCGCATGTTTGCATCATGCGCATTGCTCGGCGTCGGGGACAAGCCGATCGTCGAGGCCCCGTGATCGCGACAGGTCGGCGCCGACGATCCCGCCGCCGAGGCGAAACGTGGCAAGACAAGACGCGACCCTGTGCGCGACTCTCGTTGGCCTACCCTGGTGAGTCGTTCAGCTCGTAGCTCGTGCTGCGTCCACCGGCAGCCGATTTCCGCAGCACGCCACGGGCCAGGAGGTCGGTGATATCGCGTAGCGCCGTGTCAGGCGAACACCTGGCAATCGTGGCCCACTTGCTGCTCGTGAGCTTGCCTTCGAAGCCATCGAGCAACCGATTCACCAGCTTCACCTGTCGCACGTTCAGCGGCGTCGCAGCCCATCGCTGCCAGAACCGGGTCTTGGCGAGTACGGCGTCGAGCGAGTGCTGTGCCTCGTCGATCGCGCGATATAGGGTTTCGAGAAACCAGGCGAGCCATTCGGTGACATCCATCGACTGCCTTTGCGTGCGCTCCAGGATGTCGTAGTAGGCCTTGCGTTCTCGCTGGATCTGCGCCGACAGGCTGTAGAAGCGCTGGGGGCTGCCATCGGCGCGGGCCAGGAACAGGTCGCCGACGGCACGCGCGATGCGGCCGTTGCCGTCGTCGAACGGATGCAGGGTGACGAACCACAGGTGCGCAAGCCCGGCCTTGATCAACAGAGGCTCGTTCGACGCGCTGTTGGCCCAAGCCAGGAAGCGGCCGACCTCGGACTCCAGCCGGTCGGCCGGCGGCGCTTCGAAGTGGACACGCTGGCGTCCCAGCGGGCCCGAGACCACCTGCATCGGACCCGGGGCATCGTCACGCCAGCCGCCCACATTGATCCGGGCCCGGCCCGAGTAGCCGGTGGGGAAGAGCGCTGCGTGCCAACCCAACAGGCGATCCCGAGTGACCGGGGCGTGGCAGTTGGTCGTGGCGTCGAGCACCATCTCGACCACGCCTTCGACGTGACGGTCCACCGGGGCCAGCGCACCGACGTCGACGCCGAGGCGGCGGGCGATGGAGGAGCGCACCGACGCGACGACGAGCTGTTCGCCCTCGATTTCACTGGTTTTGACGACGTCCTCGCTCAGCGCCGACAGGCTCACCTGCTCGCGCGGGGCCATGCCGACGTCGGCCAGTCGGCCCAGCAATAGACCTTGGGCGCGGCTGGCGTCAGTCAACGGCTGGGCGAGGGTAGCCAGGTCGAAGCGCCAATTCGGCCAGTCGGTGGCCTGCCAGATGTAGGTGTAATCGACGCCATTCATGCGGAGATTATGGGCTGCATTCTCCGCAGGCGCAAACTATTCACCGCGCATCATGCGGCGTTTGGCGGGTCTAATCTCAGCAGCGCGCCATCTCACCAACCCTGTCGCTTCACCCCCGGCACCGTGTCGAAATGCCGGTCGCGGGTCAATACCGGCAACTTGTGCTGCAGCGCCAGCGCGGCGATCCACGCGTCGTTGGCGGGGATCGGCGTGCCTTGCTCCTTGAGCGCGACTCGCAGCGTCGCGTAAGTGGCCGCGGTCCGGGCGGTGACGGCCAGCACCTCAAAGTGGTTCAGTTCCGCTTGCAGCCACTCTTCATAGGCAGCGCGGTGCCGCGACTGCGCGATGCCGTACCGGAACTCGCCGAGCACGATCACCGGGATGCAGACGCGAGCCTGCTGCCGCAAGGCGTCGCCCACCGCCGCGTCGCCGTCGACGAAGGCCGACAGTGCGTTGGTGTCGAGGATCAACGGCGATCCTCGTCTTCGATCGACTCGAACGCGTCATCGACCACGCTTTGGACGCGTGCCGTTTCGTCGTGCAGATGACGCAGCTTGCCGAACCCGCTCATCCACTTCGGGTCCTGCGCAGCGTCGGCCGCAGAACCCATCGCCAGCCGCTGCTCCAGCGCCTCGGCGACGAATGCCTTGAGGCTCTGTCCACGTTCTGCGGCGCGTGCCTTGGCTTTGCGGAACAACGGATCGGGAATTTCCAGTGTCGTCTTCATGACTGCCATATTCCCATATTTATGGCTTGCTGTGCAGCGAATCGGCGGAGATCCCGCTGGTGCTCCTTGCGATCAGGCGTCGCAGAGAACTCGGGTCTTACGCTGCTTTCAACCCCGGTTGCCGGGAGACCGAATGAGCATGCGCCGAAGCGTGCTTCGGTCTGGTGACGATCAAAGCGCCATGCCGAGCTGGATCTTGAGGACCCGCTCCACGGCGAGAACATCCGCTCGGGAAAGCGTCGCCAGTCTGGTCTTGAGGCGCTGCTTTGCGGCCGTGGTGATCTGATCGGCCATGGCCTTGCTGGGGTTGCCGTTGACCAGCACGCTGGCTTCGCTGGGATAGACGCGTCCGGTGTTGCTGGTCAGCGGCACGACCTGGACGCGATTTAGAACGGCATTGGCGGCGTCGTTGCTGACGATGATGGCTGGGCGGGTTTTTCGGACCTCGCCGCCCACAGCGGGCTCGAAGTCGACCCACCAGACCTCACCGCGCTTCATCGGTCGCGTCCCCGATCAGCGCGTTGCTCCATTCGATCGCCTCACGCTCGCGTGCGGAATCGGCAGCCATGGCCTGATATCCGATCGCGAGGTCGTCGTTCAGGACGTGCGGACGGGCAAGATCCTCCAGAAACTGGCTGATCTTGCGGCGGCCGATCACGCGGACCAGTCCTTCATAGACTGCTTCGTCGATCGAGATGGTCATCCGCTTGTGCATCGGGTATCTCCTGCGTATGCATATATGCATAATACTTGGAGCGCGAGGTCGCGTCAAGCTTGTCGACTCGTCTTCGGGAGACGCGGCGGGTTCCGTTGGCGCACGGCGATTGGTCGCAGGCCGACGAAGGCGCCAAGCCGACCGGAGTCTCGCTGCGCGTCGGGCGTCGCCGCAGTGAATGGTTGGCCTACGGCTGCAGATGCAACTTCATCGCCGCCGACAAGATCGGCTTCGCCCATGCCGGGGTGGCGGTCAGCAGCGTGTCTAGCGCGGCAGGCGCCTTGATACGGCCGCGCCGGAAGTCCAGCAGCAGCTTCGGCACCGGCGCGACGCCGGCCGCCGGGTCCGCTTCCGCCGAGTTGTCGAACACGCGCAGCGCGGCGAGGACGGGCAGCAGCCGGATCAGGTTCTCGCGCGATCGGCGGTAGCGTTCGCGCACCTTTGCTTCGGGGATGTCGTGGCCGCCGCGGGCCACGCGCCGGCGCACGCGCTCGAGGTGGAGGTCGACCGAATCCAGGCCGACGAACCAGACGGCCACCGCGCTGCCGGCGTGTGCGGCCCGGTGCAGCAGCTCGGCGATGGTGCGCCCGCCGAGCGTGGTTTCAATGGCGAAATCGAGCTTCTCGTCGATTGCCCGCTGCAGCAGCCGGCGGCCTTCGTTCCACGCGGCGGCGTTGATTTCTTCGGAGGTCAACCGCGGCAGCCGTTGCGCGTTGGCGGCCGCGATCCGCCGTGCCGCCGCATCGGGATCAAACCAGTCGGCGCCGGCGCGGCGCAGCGCCGCGCCGCCGATGCTGCTCTTGCCCGCGCCGTTGCAGCCGGCGAGAACGAAGATCGTCGGCGCGCCCCGCGATGTCGCGTCAGGCAGGCCGGGCACGTCGGCTTGCGCCCGCATCCCCGGTGCCGGGCGCCGTCGGCATGGTGCTCCGATCGGCCAGGGTAGCGGCGTCGACCGCGGCGCGGCCCAACTCCTCGGGCATCATCTCGAACGCCCGCTGCATCGCTTCGCCGGCGCCAAACGCCTGCATCCGTGCGAGCAGGGCGTCGAACTCGGCGGACAGCGTTTCCAGGCCACCGGCCTCGGCCGCCGCCAGCCGGCGATAGGTCTCGATCGGAATCACCACGGCGACGGGCTCGTGCCGCCGGGTGATCGTCACCCCGCCTTCGCGGGCGACGCGCTCCAGGATGCGGCCGAAGCCGTTCTTGGCGTCGCTGGCCGACACCTCCGGCGGCTCGATCATCTCGCCACGCGGGTTGGGGACGCGGATGGGGGCGGTCATAGCAGGCAGTCCTCCTGACGTGATCGTACGCCGATTGGCCAGGTTGGACAAACTGGCCGGATTAGTTGCGCTACGGAGCTGTCAGCGCAAGACCCCATCGAAGCGACCTTGGCGCCACCGCGAGTATCCGCGCCGCACCAAGGACCTGCAGATGGAGGAATTTGGCTCGTCAGCAGAATCTGTGGGCTAGCTGCCGACGAAGTCCACGCGCCACCGAGCCGAAATGTTGCATGTCAAGACCTGACCCCGCGCTTTGCGTTCGCGAGAGACGCGCGGCGCGCTTTCAGAAAACGACGATGACTGCCGCACGCGATGTCCGGATGCGACCGCGCGTGATCAGAGCCCCATGCCGAGTTGTATCTTGATTACCCGTTCCACGGCGATCATGTCGGCTCGCGATAGCGTCGCGAGCTTGGCTTTGAGGCGTTCCTTCGCGGCGGCGGTGATCTGATCGGCCATCGCCTTGCTTGGCTTGCCGTCGACGATGACGGTTGCCTCGCTGGGGTACACACGCCCGGTGTTGCTGGTCAGCGGCACGACTTGCACGCGATTGAGGGCGGCATTGGCGGCGTCGTTGCTGACGATTACTGCCGGGCGGGTCTTCCGGACTTCACCGCCCAATGCAGGCTCGAAATCCACCCACCACACTTCACCGCGCCTCATCGGTTGCGTCTCCGATCAGGGCATCGCTCCACTCGAGCGCCTCGCGCTCGCGCGCCGTATCGGCGGCCATGGCCTGGTATCCGGAAAGGAGGTCGTCATTGACGACGTGCGGGCGCGCCAAGTCCTCCAGAAACTGGCTGATCTTGCGACGGCCGATCACCCGAACCAATCCCTCGTAGACGGTTTCGTCGATCGAAATGGTCATGCGCTTGTGCATTGTCGTATCTCAGTAATATGCTCAA
>CAVQLG010000006.1:0-241582 GCA_963713275.1 uncultured beta proteobacterium | reverse complement strand
GCTGAACCGTCCTGGCGTTTCTGGGGGTTGTACGTTCACGTCTGCAAGATGGAGACGCTGCGAGAGGCGTATGCGATGGCCAAGCAGAACAACGGCGCGCCGGGCATTGACGGGGTGACGTTCGAGGACATCGAGGCGCAAGGAGCACAGGCGTTTCTCGAGCAGATACGGGACGAACTGACCGAGCGAACCTATCGGCCGCTGCGGGCGAGGAAGAAGGAGATACCGAAGGACGGGGGCAAAGTCCGCGTTTTGTCGATCCCTGCTATCCGTGATCGCGTGGTGCAGGGTGCGCTCAAGCTGATATTGGAGCCGATCTTCGAGGCTGACTTCCAGCCCGGGTCGTATGGCTACCGGCCGAAGCGGACAGCGCATGAAGCGGTGAGCCGCGTCGCGGAGGCGATCGTTTTGCACAAGACATGCGTCATCGATCTGGATCTGCGTGCTTACTTTGACACCGTGCGGCATCACCTGCTGCTCGACCAAGTGGCACGTCGGGTTCGTGACGATGACGTGATGCGACTGCTAAAGATGATCCTCCACGCATCGGGTAAGCAAGGCGTCCCACAAGGGGGCGTGATCTCGCCGCTGCTGAGCAACATTTACCTTACCGAGGTGGATCGGATGCTCGAGCGCGCGAAGACGGTCACGACCTACAACGGTCACACCGCCGTGGAGTACGCGAGGTTCGCCGATGACTTGGTCGTCCTCATTGACGCCCACCCGCGACATGCCTGGCTGAGAGAAGCAGTGCCAAAACGGCTGCGGCAGGAGCTCGCCAAACTGCAGGTCGAGGTCAATGAAGAGAAGAGCACAACCGTCGAACTGGCCCGAGGCGAGAGCTTCGGTTTCCTGGGATTTGACTTCCGTCGCGTGCGCTCACTGCGCGGAGTACTGCGACCCCAGTACACGCCCAAGCTCAAGAAGCGCACGGCGGTGCTGGCCAAGCTGCGGGACATCTTCCGTCGCTTCCGATCCCAACCGGTGGGTCGGGTGATTGAGCTGATCAATCCGATTCTGCGGGGCTGGGTGAACTACTTTGCGGTGGGACACTCCAGTCGGTGCTTTCGCTTTGTCCAACGCTGGGTGGAGAAGAAAATCAGGCGCCACATGATGCGAGCCAAGAAACGGCCGGGCTTCGGCTGGAAGAGGTGGAGTAGGCGAGGGCTGTACGAAACGCTCGGGCTATTCAATGGCTACCGGGTCCGCAGCCGTACGTCGAAAGTGCTCCCAGCATGATAGGTCTCATAACCCTTGACGCGAAGCACGCAGGAGAGCGGAGTGCGGGAAATCCGCCTGCTCCGTTCGACGTGGCGGGGGCTGGAAACGTGACGATGGCAGCCGGACTGAGGGCCACCGCGAAAGCGCTGGAACCACCACCGGAGCCTAAGGTCGGCGCGCCAGTCTTCGACCCTACGTGCGTCCAGCGAAAGCTGGCTTGTTCAGCAGGAGACAGTCCTGCCGGGGCAGAAATCAGAAGCCCCGTAGCTTGGATAGCAGATTGGAGAGAAACCGATGATCTGAAGCCTATCGACAGACCCTCCTTGAGGGAGGGTGCGAGTCACCGGGCCGTAACGAAAGTGAACGCGGATGTGGCCTCGAAATGTGGAGATCCGAAGGCCGAGCCCGCTTCCGGAGGGCGAAGGCAGCATGGACAGCCGAAATCTGATCGACGCGGCTGGTCCACTTCGGCGGGGTGAAAGCGACAGCACGGTGGCAAGGACAAGCTAAGCAACTGGAGAAGCCCTCCTCGCCCCGGCGCGAAATCGCCGGAGCAAGGTAGGCCCTATAACCGGAAACCCCGGGAAGTGGGCCGAAGGCGAGAGGGTGGCGGACGGGCCCGCGGTAGCAATGAAGTTGGGTAATGCCAATGGAGCGATGGGGCCCTGCTGCGTTGTAACTCCTCCGACGACATGGAAGGCAAGGGCGAGATGACAAAGGCGTCCAGCAGTTTGCAGGACCTGAGGCGGGGGATATACGTCAAGGCGAAGGCTGAACCGTCCTGGCGTTTCTGGGGGTTGTACGTTCACGTCTGCAAGATGGAGACGCTGCGAGAGGCGTATGCGATGGCCAAGCAGAACAACGGCGCGCCGGGCATTGACGGGGTGACGTTCGAGGACATCGAGGCGCAAGGAGCACAGGCGTTTCTCGAGCAGATACGGGACGAACTGACCGAGCGAACCTATCGGCCGCTGCGGGCGAGGAAGAAGGAGATACCGAAGGACGGGGGCAAAGTCCGCGTTTTGTCGATCCCTGCTATCCGTGATCGCGTGGTGCAGGGTGCGCTCAAGCTGATATTGGAGCCGATCTTCGAGGCTGACTTCCAGCCCGGGTCGTATGGCTACCGGCCGAAGCGGACAGCGCATGAAGCGGTGAGCCGCGTCGCGGAGGCGATCGTTTTGCACAAGACATGCGTCATCGATCTGGATCTGCGTGCTTACTTTGACACCGTGCGGCATCACCTGCTGCTCGACCAAGTGGCACGTCGGGTTCGTGACGATGACGTGATGCGACTGCTAAAGATGATCCTCCACGCATCGGGTAAGCAAGGCGTCCCACAAGGGGGCGTGATCTCGCCGCTGCTGAGCAACATTTACCTTACCGAGGTGGATCGGATGCTCGAGCGCGCGAAGACGGTCACGACCTACAACGGTCACACCGCCGTGGAGTACGCGAGGTTCGCCGATGACTTGGTCGTCCTCATTGACGCCCACCCGCGACATGCCTGGCTGAGAGAAGCAGTGCCAAAACGGCTGCGGCAGGAGCTCGCCAAACTGCAGGTCGAGGTCAATGAAGAGAAGAGCACAACCGTCGAACTGGCCCGAGGCGAGAGCTTCGGTTTCCTGGGATTTGACTTCCGTCGCGTGCGCTCACTGCGCGGAGTACTGCGACCCCAGTACACGCCCAAGCTCAAGAAGCGCACGGCGGTGCTGGCCAAGCTGCGGGACATCTTCCGTCGCTTCCGATCCCAACCGGTGGGTCGGGTGATTGAGCTGATCAATCCGATTCTGCGGGGCTGGGTGAACTACTTTGCGGTGGGACACTCCAGTCGGTGCTTTCGCTTTGTCCAACGCTGGGTGGAGAAGAAAATCAGGCGCCACATGATGCGAGCCAAGAAACGGCCGGGCTTCGGCTGGAAGAGGTGGAGTAGGCGAGGGCTGTACGAAACGCTCGGGCTATTCAATGGCTACCGGGTCCGCAGCCGTACGTCGAAAGTGCTCCCAGCATGATAGGTCTCATAACCCTTGACGCGAAGCACGCAGGAGAGCGGAGTGCGGGAAATCCGCCTGCTCCGTTCGACGTGGCGGGGGCTGGAAACGTGACGATGGCAGCCGGACTGAGGGCCACCGCGAAAGCGCTGGAACCACCACCGGAGCCTAAGGTCGGCGCGCCAGTCTTCGACCCTACTCGTAGGGGGGCTTGCGGAATCGTCGTGGCCATGGGAGCCGGACTGAGGCCCAACGGGAAACCGTTGGACAGGCCACCGGACCCTGCCGTCATGTGCGCGCCGCACTTCTATCCCGACCACACCGCGTTGATCTTGAGGATCGCGATGAACGCCGTCGACACGCCGATGCCGACCAGCGTGCGGCCCAGCGCCGCGACCTCCCAGGTGGAGGCGAGTCCGAACGCGAGCGAGCCCGCGCCGGCGATGAGCGATCCGCCGGCCAGGATGACGCGCGGACCCAGCGTGTCGGCGAGCACGCCGACGGGAACCTGCAGCAGCGTGTAGACGTAGAAGTATGTCGCCGCCAGCGTACCGAGCACCGCCCCGCTGATCCCGAAGGCGCGCGTGAGTTCCCCGGCAATCGCCGCCGGCGCGGTGCGGTGGAAGAACGACAGCACGAAGCTCGCCAGCACGAGGCCGAAGATCACGCGACGGGTGGCGACGAACCTGCGGTCGGGCGGCACGAAGCCGGGCGCGGCGGGCATCGCCCATTGTACGGGCGGCGCGGGCCCGTTTGGTACCATCGCCGCCAACGGTGCCGCGACCCGCGGCGCCGAACCGGATGCCGCGATGAAATACACCGACCTGCGCGACTTCATCGCGCAACTCGAGCGCCAGGGCGAATTGAAGCGGATCGGCGTCGCCGTCGACCCGAAGCTCGAGATGACCGAGATCTGCGATCGCGTGCTCAAGGCGGGCGGACCGGCGCTGCTGTTCGAGCAGCCGAAGGGGCAGGCGATTCCGGTGCTCGCCAACCTCTTCGGCACGCCGCGCCGCGTCGCGATGGGCATGGGCGAGGACGACGTCGGAGCGCTGCGCGAGATCGGCCGGCTGCTCGCGTTCCTCAAGGAGCCGGAGCCGCCGAAGGGGCTGAAGGACGCCTGGCAGAACACGCGTCCGGTGTTCATGCAGGTGCTCAACATGGCGCCCAGGGAGCGCCGCTTCGCGCCTTGCCAGGAGATCGTCTGGGAAGGCGGTGACCTCGACCTGGCGCGCCTGCCGGTGCAGACCTGCTGGCCCGGCGACGCGGGACCGCTCATCACCTGGGGTCTTACCGTGACCCGGGGACCGCACAAGTCTCGCCAGAACCTGGGGATCTACCGGCAGCAGGTGATCGCGCGCAACAAGGTGATCATGCGCTGGCTCGCCCACCGCGGAGGCGCGCTCGATTTCCGCGATCACGCGCGAGCGCATCCCGGCACGCCGTTTCCGGTCGCGGTCGCGCTCGGCGCCGATCCGGCGACGATCCTGGGTGCGGTGACGCCGGTGCCCGACGCGCTGTCCGAGTATCAGTTCGCGGGATTGCTGCGCGGCTCGCGCACCGAGATCGTCAAGTGCGCGACGCACGGGCTGCAGGTGCCGGCGTCGGCCGAAATCGTGCTGGAGGGTTTTCTGCAGCCCGACCCGGCCGATGCCACCGGCTACGAGACGGCAGCCGAGGGTCCGTTTGGCGACCACACCGGCTATTACAACGAGGTCGAGCGCTTCCCGGTGTTCACCCTCGACCGGATCACGATGCGTCGCGACCCGATCTACCACTCGACGTACACCGGCAAGCCCCCCGACGAACCTGCGGTGCTGGGCGTGGCGCTGAACGAGGTGTTCGTGCCGCTGCTGCAGAAGCAATTCCCCGAGATCGCCGACTTCTACCTGCCGCCGGAGGGTTGCTCGTACCGGCTCGCGGTCGTGGCGCTGAAGAAGCAGTACCCCGGGCACGCCAAGCGGGTCATGTTCGGCGTCTGGAGCTTCCTGCGGCAGTTCATGTACACCAAGTTCATCATCGTCATCGACGACGACGTCGACATCCGCGACTGGAAGGAAGTGATCTGGGCGCTGACCACGCGTGTCGATCCGGCGCGCGACGCGCTGATGATCGAGTCGACGCCGATCGACTATCTCGACTTCGCATCGCCAGTGTCCGGGCTGGGCAGCAAGATGGGCATCGATGCGACCCACAAGTGGCCGGGCGAGACGCAGCGCGCATGGGGCCGCCCGATCGCGATGGACCCGGCGGTCAAGCTGCGGATCGACGCGCTGTGGAACGCGCTGGGGTTGTGACGGTTTGTCCGCTCACGGCCTGTGCGCGCACCTGCCGGGCGGGCGGTCTGCGCCGATGCTCACCGCAAGCCGAACGGGCAGCGCATGACAGACCGTGAATGCTCGATCACCGCGCTTACGACCGTCTGCGTCGCCACCCTCGTCGAGTAAAGGTGGAGCGCACGCTGGTACGCCAACAAGCGAGCTGGGCGCGCCAGAGCATCCCTGAGCGCGTCGGGTGGCGGGCCGCAGTCCGCAGTTCGCGAGGACGGTGCGCGCAAGCGCGAGGCACGCAGTCGCCGTGCCTCGCGCCGAGGCGGCAGGGTGCCGGCAGCAGCCTGCCGCGCGCAGGCCGTGCTCAGTAGTTGGCGTACACCGACGCGATGCCGATGTTGAAGCCAGGCGTGAACGCCGTGCTGCTGAAAACGCTGTTGAGCGCCGTCGCAGCTTCGGCAGTAAGTGTCACGCGATTGCCCTCGATCAGGAGCGCCTCGGGGCTCGGCGGCAGGTTGAGCGGCAGCGCCAGCGCCGGCAACGCCAGGTTGAACAGCGGGATGCGGCCGACGATGGAGCCGTTGACCGTGACGAGCGCAGTCAGCCGGGGCGACGCCGTGGTATCGATGACGAAGTCCGAGATCACGACCTGCGTCGTGGCCGCGGTCAGCTTGAGGCCGCCGGAATGCGGCACCTCGCCTTTGGCGTTCGACGCGTCGAGCCTCCCGCCGGTGATCGGGAAGAACGCGATACGCTGGTGCAGCGTGCCGGGCAGGACCTTCGAGGGCGCAATGCCCAGCGAGGTCAGGGCCCCGACGAACTCAGGCGCGAGTTCGACCAGTGTATAGCCGCTGTTGATCTGGGCGGTCGGCGACGCGGAGGCGAGCGGGGCGGCCATGGACATCGCGATGCCTGCGGCGAGGACCGTGGTGCGGATTTTCGTGGCGATCATGGTTTTCTCCTGTGAGCGGTGGACGGTGGCACTCGCCGACGGGGACCCGTCGAACGAATAACCTGTCGACCGAAACCTACCGCAAAAAGTTCATGGTTCGCCATGGACAAAACATGTACATAATGCGTCCTGCCGTCGCCACGATGCGGCGCTGCCCAGCTGCCGGCGCTCGTCGGCGGGCAAAAACGTGGCGTTCGCGTTTCGGGACACCGTTGTCCGCCCCGCCGAACCCGCCGCGACGCCGGGCACGCGCCGGCCTGCGGCCGCCGCGCGCCAGGACCGCGCGGCTCAGGTGCGTGCCGGCTACACCACCGCGTCCCAGGGAACCGACAGCCGGATCGCCGCGGTGAATCTCACGCGCGCGCTCGATCTGCATCCGAAGCGGCGGCACGGCTTTGAGCGGCAACATGGTGACTCGGTCCTTCGCGCCCTTGCCATCGCGCACCAGGATCTCGCGACGGCTGAAGTCGATGTCCTTCACGCGCAGCCGCATCGCCTGCACGACGCGCAGTCCTGTACCGTAGAGCAAGAGGCCGATCAGCGCGTAAACGCCGTCGAGCCGGGCGAGGATGCGCGCCGCTTCCTCGCGCGTGAGCACCACCGGCAACCGCGACGGCGCCTTCGCCTGCTGAGCGCTCTCGAGCCACGGTAGATCGGCGCCGAGCACCTCGCGATAGAGGAACAGGAGCGCGCTCTTCGCCTGGTTCTGCGTCGACGCCGCGACTCGCCCTTCGACTGCCAGCGAAGTCAGAAAGGCCTGGACCTCGAGCGCCCCGAGCCCGGCCGGATGGCGCTTGCCATGGAAGAGGACGAAGCGCCTGATCCGGTCGCAATAGGCTTGCTCGGTGCGAATCGAGTAGCGCTTGAGCCGGCTACGCTCACGTATCCGATGCACAAGCGTGCCCGGCCGATTGGCCTCTTCCAAGCCCGGCATGTAGGCCCCCCACTTGAGCTGCAATGCCGTGATCTTCAGGGTAGTGTCCCCCTCGGGTATCGGCCAGAAAGCCGAGGGCGTCCCGTTACGCCGGACCGTGTGATCTGTTATGTTCCGGCATGCGCGAGGCACAATTCTTGTTCGGCGTCATGATCACGAGCTTAGGAGACAATTCCATTTCTCGGAAGTAACATAGCCATCATGAAAGTTGCTACCGGTACTGTCGTCGATGGAAAAGTCATAGTCGAGGGTGAAACCTTGGCGGAGGGAGAGACTGTGACGGTCCTGCTGCGCGAGAATTCCGAGACGTTCGAACTGACGCCTGACGAGGAAAACGAGATCCTCGAATCGATCGCAGCGATTGAGCGTGGTGAGTTCATTTCCGGAGAACAACTCCTGGAACGACTTCGTCGCTTCGGGTGAGCGAACCGCTACGCATCCGAATTTCCCCGCAGGCTCTCGCTCGAATCGAGGAAGCTGCTTATTGGTGGGCGAAGAATAGACCGGCTGCGCCTAGCGCCATTCGCCAGGACATAACCGAGATTCTCGCTGTTCTAGTACTCCAACCCGGTATAGGTATGCCGACCCGACGCGGGCGCGTCAAAGGGTTGCGCCGCGTGACCCTCGATCGAGTGCGCTGCTACCTTTACTACCGAGTCGCGGAAGGTGCCCTGGAGGTTCTCGCTTTCTGGCACACCAGTCGTGGACGACCTCCACGCATTCAGGTGCAATGACGCCGAACGAGGCGCTCCAGGGGACCGTCTTCCGGCGGCGCTGCGCGCCGCCTCCAGCCGTCCCCTGAACTTTGACGTTCGGGGTCATCTCCTGCCACCGCGCTACACTAGCGTTTTGCCGGAGGTTCCATGCGCTACCGGATCGCACTGCACCAATCCGACGAAGGCTTCTCCGTTTCGGTTCCGGGGCTGCCCGGCTGCTGGTCTCAGGGAGGCACCGAGACCGAGGCTATCGACAACATCAAGGACGCGATCCGCGAATACTTGAGCGTGGTCGAGGACCAGCTCCGAGGCGAGAACGTCCGCGAAGTGGAAGTGATCGTCTAGCTTCGCCCAAGATCCCTGGCGTAAACCACCTCGACGCGGTGCGAGCGCTCGAGCGTGCGGGATTCACTGTCGTACGCCAAGGCAAACACATCGTCATGTCTAACGGTGCGCAGATCTTGAGCGTTCCTCGCCACAATCCGGTCAACGCGTTCACGCTCGGCCGCATCGTTCGTGGACCCGGCCTCACCGTGGAGCAATTCCGCGAGTTGCTCTAGCGCGCAATGACGCCCAACCCTGCGCTGGAGTGGACGCGCCGGCCAGCGACTTCTCTCATGCGCACGTTCCGTCGGCGCGCCGCTCAGCTCAAGCGTTGGGCGTCACCAGTTCTCGCACAGGAGCGTTCATGAAGACCATTGGCCTTATCGCTGGCATGAGTTGGGAATCGACGATTCTCTATTACCGTCAAATTAACGAGACGATGAAAGAACGCTTGGGCGGTCTGCATTCGGCGAAGATCGTCCTCTACAGCGTTGACTTCCACGAGATTGAGCGGCTTCAGCATGCCGGGAACTGGGAAGCCGCCGGAGCCATCTTGGCCGATGCTGCTCGCTCACTTGAAGCGGCAGGCGCGGCCTTCTTGGTTTTGTGCACAAATACAATGCACAAGGTAGCCTCCAGCATTGAGGCAGCCGTCGCCATCCCGCTGTTTCACATCGTTGATCCAACAGCCACCGAAATCAAGCGGGCGGGCCATTCAACCGTTGGCCTACTCGGTACGCGGTTCACAATGGAACAAACCTTCTACCGCGCCCGATTGAGCGAGCGTCACGGCCTTCGAGTCATCGTTCCGGATTCGGAAGATCGCGAAATTATTCACCGCATCATTTACGAAGAATTGTGCCTGGGGATCGTCAAGCCGAAGTCTCGCAGCGCGTATCGAAGAATCATTGGCAAACTTGCATCCCAAGGCGCAGAGGCCATCATTCTTGGGTGCACAGAGATATCGCTTCTGATTGATCAGCAAGATTCAGAGCTCCCGCTGTTCGATACCACAGCCACTCACGCACGCATGGCCGCCGAGGAGGCTCTATCCCCGTGACGCCCAAGCCGGCAGTCAACCGGACCTGCCGCATAAGGCCGCGGCGGGCCGGTTACTTTGTACGTTGGACTAAACCGCTGGCGCGGTAGGTGGACTGCACCGAGAGACCTCTCGGGTGGTTGGTCGTTGGCAGGCGTACCTTGACGGTCGCGGGCGATGTTGCCCGCGCATTCTTCAAGGAGATGATCATGACGCCACTTCGGCAACGCATGCTGGACGCACTGGTGCTGCGCGGCATGGCGGCGCGTACGCAAGAGTCCTACATCGGCGCGGTAGGGCTGTTGGCGCGGTACTACAAGCGCAGCCCCGACACACTGTCTGCGCAGCAGGTGCAGGACTATTTGCTTCACCTGCGGCGCGAACGCGGCCGCTCGGTGGCGACGCTGAACCAGTACGGCTGCGCGTTTCGCTTCTTGTTCGGCACTGTGCTCGGACTGGGACGGTGCGCAGTTCCAGATCCCGCTGGCGGCGGCGCCGCAGCGGCTCCCGGAAATACTGTCGCGCGAAGAGATCGCGCGGCTGTTCGCCGCGACGCAGCACGAGGCGGCGCGCAGCTTCTTGATGGTGGCCTATGCCACGGGGCTGCGCCTGTCGGAGCTGTGCCACTTGCGCGTGGCCGACATCGACAGCCACGCCGACCGCATGTGCATCCGCGTCGAGCAGGGCAAGGGCGCCAAGGACCGCTACGTGCCGCTGGACGAGGACGTCCTGGAGTTGTTGCGCCGGCATTGGCGGGTCGCGGGGCTGACACGAGCGCAGCCGTGGCTGTTCCCCAGCCCCGAGGATGCTGCGCGGCCGATCAGCGACAGCAGTCCACAGAAGTGGTACCACGCCGCTCGCGCCGCCGCCGGCATCACCAAGCAAGGCGGCATCCACACGCTGCGGCACTGCTATGCCACGCACACGCTGGAGTCGGGCGTGGACCTGTACACGCTGTCGCGCTGGCTCGGACACAGGCACGTCAGCACGACCTCGCGCTACCTGCACCTGGTGCGCCCGGACGTACCCGCGGGTGCCAAGCACGCGCCGCTGGCGCTGTTGAAGGCGCTGCCGGTCATCGACCCGCTGCCGCCTTCGCAGAGCTGAGAGCGCAACAGCGCTCTGTCGGGTCGCTGGCCGAGGTGCTGGTGCGCTTCGGGCGCCAGTACCTTGCGCTGCACGTGCTCATTCCACTGAGCGTTCAACGCGGGTCTTAACAATCGAAGCCGCCGCTACACGGTGCATCTTCTATTAGTCTCATCTTGAACGCTCATTGGAATCAGCAGCGCCTGCGCGCGGGTCTGGCGCGCCATCGTGGCGTGCCGCACGCCGCTGCTGGGCGGCCAGCGCTGGCGTTGCCCAGAGTGCGATGCCGATCTGTGGCGCTGGCACTCGTGCCGCAATCGGCATTGCCCACGCTGCCAGAGTTCGGCGCAGGATGCCTGGCGCCGCGCGCGCCAGGCCGAGCTGCTGGACGTGCCCTATGCGCACATGGTGTTCACGCTGCCGCACGAGCTGCTCGCCCTCGCACGCGCGCACCCGCGCTGGGTCTACGAGACGCTGCTGTCGTGCACCGCGGCCACGCTCAGCGAGTTCTGCGCCGACACGCGCTGGCTCGGCGGCCAAGGCGCCTTCACGCTGGTGCTGCACACCTGGACGCAGGATCTGCGGCCGCACCGACTTCGGCAAACCGGGCTGGGGTGGACCCTGTCCGCCGAAGGGTGACAAACCGCACCGCTACATCTTCACGGTGCATGCGCTCAAAGTCGACAAGCTGGAGCTAGACGAGAGCAGCCCGGCAGCCATGGTCGGTTTCATGCTGAATGAGAACCGGCTCGCCAAGGCCCGGTTGACCGCCACCTACGGACGCAAGTAGGTCGCGGTGCTCCGCGAATCCCGCCCTCGACGGCGACGCGAGATCTGCCGCGTTCTGCGGTCGGGCGGGATGACGATCTTCAGCGTGCCGCTCTCCGGTGCGGCATCGACCGTGGAGCGGGCGCGGCGAACCGCTGCCGGCATCGTCCACCTCGTGCCGCCCGAGTACCACGGCGACCGGTTGCGCGGGCGCGAGGCCGTGTTCGCTTACCGCACCTATGGCGAGGACATCCTCGAGCGGCTCGTCGCGGCGGGGTTCCGGCAGGCTTGCCTCGACCGGGCAAGCGAACGAGCCTGGCAGGGCTACGGGCGGGTCATCGTCGTCGCGGCAAGATGAAGCCGGCCGCTCGACGCTGCCACACTCCCCGCGCTGCCGGCGCCCGGTCGCTCGATAGCGCCCACGCCTTCCACGCGGTACACGCCCGAAGCCGGCAGATGGAGCGCCTCACCGTCATCTCGTCGCCCGACTTCTTCGCCATCGCGAGACAGAGTGCGATGCGAACCGGTTTGCCGCGTGAGGCTCCAACCGAGCCTGCGCCACGCCGGCAAGCCGGCCGAGGGGCTGCAGCGCTACCTTGCCCTGATGGAGACGCTCCAGCCCACCGACAGGCAGGACGACGACGTCATCGACCCGATCGGGACGCAGTCGGCACGCGCCAAGAAAACGCTCCGCAGGTGCGCGCCGGCTACACCACCGCGTCCCAGGGAACCGACAGCCGGATCGCCGAGGAGATGAGGCCGACCATGCTGTAGGTCTGGACGAAGTTTCCCCAGGCCTCGCCGGTGACGGTGTCCAGGTGCTCGGCGAGCAGGCCGTGCGCGTTGCGGTGGCCGAGCAGCCGGAGGAAGAGGGTGCGCGCCTCGTCGCGGCGGCCGATCGCGGCCAGCGCGTCCACATACCAGAACGAGCAGATGACGAACGCGTTCTGCGGCGCCCCGAAGTCGTCCTCCTCCACGTAGCGGAAGACGAAGTCGCCGCGCTTTAGCTCGCGGCCGATGGCTTCCACCGTCGCCGCGAAGCGCGGGTCGCCGGCCGCGACGAAATTGAGGTCGGCGAGCAGCAGCAGGCTGGCGTCGAGCGCATCGCCGTCGGCGGTCGAGACGAAACTGCCGCGCCGTTCGCTCCAGCAATGCTCGGCGATGAAACGCGCGATCCGGTCGGCCTGCGTCCGCCACCGCTGCTCGCGTGCCGGAAGGCCGAGACGGGCCGCGATCTTGGCCAGCCGATCGCACGCCGCCCAGCACATGACGCTGGAGAACGTGTGCACGGCGGCGCGCCCGCGCAACTCCCACAGGCCCGCGTCCGGCTGATCGAAGACCTCGGTGGCCCGCCGGCCCAGCGGCTCGAGCCGCTCGAACAGCGCGACGTCGCCGCGGTGGGTAAGTCGCTCGTCGAAGAACACGTGGGTTGCCGCCAGGATCGCGGAGCCGTAGACATCGTGCTGCACCTGCCGCCAGGCGTCGTTGCCGACGCGCACCGGTCCCATGCCGCGATAGCCCGGCAGGCTCGCTATCTGCTCCTCGGCCAACGCCGCGTCGCCGTTGATCCGGTAGACGGGCTGCAGTGTCAGCTCGCTGCTGCCGGCCACGACGTTGAGGATGTACTCGAGGTAGCGCTCCATCGTGTCGGTGGCGTTGAGGCGGTTGAGCGCATCGACGACGAAGTAGCTGTCGCGCAGCCAGCAGTAGCGATAGTCCCAGTTGCGGCCCGACGCCGGGGCTTCGGGAATCGACGTCGTCAGCGCGGCGATGATCGCGCCGGTGTCGTCGAAGGCATTCTGCTGCAGGGTGATGGCGGCGCGGATGACCGCCGGCTGCCACTCGAACGGAATGGCCAGCCGCCGCACCCAGTCGCGCCAATAGGCACGGGTCTCCTCGATCAGGCGGCGTCCGGTTTCGGCGACCCCGCCGACCAGCGTCTCGTCGGGACCGAGCAGGAAGGTGAGCTCGCGGTCGAGCAGGAACGCGCGCTCCTCGACGACGGCGGTCAGCGACGCGTCGGTGGTGAGGCGCAGCGTGAGGCCGGGGCCGACGTAGCGCACGTGACTGCTGCCGACGGTGGTCTCCGCAGGCTGCGCGCCATGGTTCCAGACCGGTCGCAGGCGGACCGTCACGCGCGGGCTGCCGGACAGCGGCCGCAGCTGCCGCAGGAGCGCCATCGGGTGGAACACCCGCGCGTGCTGGACAAAGCGCGGCGCGCAGTCGACGACCTCGATCGCACCGCCCTGCCGATCGTGCAGGCGCGTGACGAGGACGGCGGTGTTGGCATCGTAGCTCTGCTCGCTGCGCACGAAGTCGGTGAGCTCGACCGCCCAGACCCCGCGCTCGCTGCCGGGCGCCGGTGTGTCGAGCAGCGCGCAGAAGAGGGTGTCGCCGTCGAAGCGGGGCAGGCAGCCCCAGACGACGCGCGCCTGCGCGTCGACGAGGAATCCGACCTGGCCGTTGCCAACCAGGGCGAGATCGAGGTTGGCAGTCATCGCAGGTCCTCTCGCGAGCGGGTTGGCGCGACCGGCAAGACGGCGAGCCACTGACGAACGGCGGCGACATCGGGCAGCCGATGGCGCGCGCGCGTGCGGCCCGGGCCGACCTTGACGCCGTAGCCGCCCAGGCGCCGGACGACGGCGAAGCCATGCTCGTCGCCATGATCGTCGCCGACGAACACCGGGCGGCGCCCGGCGAACGGCACCTCGCCCATGAAATCGCGGATCGCCGCGCCCTTGTCGCGCTTCTCGGGGCGGATCTCGAGCAGCATCTTTCCGGGCTGCAGGCACAGCGCCGCCCCCGGCTCGTCGGCCAGCGCGGTCTCCATGGTCTGCCGAACCTTGGCTGCAAGCTGCGGTGCCAACCGGTAGTGCAGCGCCAGGGTGGCGCCCTTGTCCTCGAGCAACAGCCCCTCGTGCCGGGTCGCGAAGTCGGCGAACAGCGTGCGCAATCGCGCCAGCGTGCCGCGATCCGGGGCGTGCAGGTGCAGCGTGCCCTGGGCGTCCCGGCGCTCGCAGCCGTGCTGCCCCGCGGCCGGCAGTGCCAGCCCCGGGAACAAGCCGTCGAGGTCGCTCAACGCGCGGCCGGAGACCAATGCGCACGCGCCGTCCAGCGCGCGGTGCAGCCCCGGCAGCAGCCCGGACAGCTCGGCGTCGACCCGGACCTCGGCCGGGGTCGGCGCGAGATCGAGCAGCGTGCCGTCGACGTCGAGGAACAGCGCGTCGCTCGCAGCGATCGGCGGCGGCGTCGGGCGGGCGGCCGACAGCGGCATGCGCACGGCTCAGACCTTGCCTTGCGCGGCGCCGGCCGCGCCGAACGGGCTGCGCTCGCGCATGACGGCGGCATCGAGCAGCATCCGTCCCGCCCAGCGGTAGACGTTGAACTCGCGCACGATGCCGCGCATGATCCGCATCCGGCTGGTCTGCTCGGCCGGCGGCATCGACAGCGCGCGGTCGAGCGCGGCCGCGCACTCGTCGGGGTCGTAGGGGTTGACGACCAGCGCCTCGGGCAGTTCGCGCGACGCGCCGGCGAAGTGGGAGAGCACGAGCACGCCCTGCTCGTCGTCGCGGGCGGCGACGAACTCCTTGGCGACGAGATTCATGCCGTCGTGCAGGCTGCTGACGAAGCAGACATCGGCAGCGCGGTGGTACTCGTAGACCGCATCCGGCTCGTGGTGCTCGGCGAGCAGGATGATCGGCGGGGCCTTCGCCTGCGGATACCGCGCGTTGATCTCGTCGGCCAGCGCCTTGACCCGCACGGCGTAGTCGCGGTAGTCGTCGATCATGCTGCGCGTCGGGGCGGCGATCTGCACGAAGGTGAACTTGCCGATCCAGCGCGGCTCGACCTCCAGCAGCCGGCCGACGGCGTTGAAACGCTCGATGATGCCCTTGGTGTAGTCGAGCCGGTCGATGCCGACACCGAGCCGCTGCTTGGGCGGCAGCCCCAGCTGCTCCCGGACCTTCCGCCGACAGGCGGCGACATCGGCGATGCGCGCCAGTGGCGCCGGCGGCCACTCGATCGAGATCGGATAGCGATGGACCTGCGTGCACTGGCCGCGCAGCGTCACCGTGAAGTCCTCCCGGTCGACGCGGGCCTCGAGCAGCCGGTCGACGGTGTCGAGGAAATTGTTGCAGTGGAACTGGGTGTGGAAGCCGAGGATGCTGCTGCCCAGCAGGCCGTCGAGCAGTTCGCGGCGCCACGGGCAGATGACGAACGCTTCCGGGTTCGGCCAGGGGATGTGCCAGAACGTGATGACCGTCGCCTTGGGCAGGCGGTCGCGGATCATCCGCGGCAACAGCGCGAAATGATAGTCCTGCACCAGCACGATCGGGTCGTCGGTGCGGGACTCGGCGACCACCGCGTCGGCGAAGCGCTGGTTGACGTTGCGGTAGTGCTCGAAGTCGCTCGACCGGAACGTGGGGCGCACGTGGGCGTTGTGGCACAGCGGCCAGAGGCCCTCGTTGGCGAATCCCCGATAGTAGCCCTTCTCCTCGTCCGCGGTCAGCCACACCCGGCGCAGCCGGTAGACCGGCTTCTCCGGCGGCACGTCGACGCGGTCGTGCGCATCGACGGTTTCGCGGTCGGCGGAGCCGCTGCCGTGCGCGATCCAGGTGCCCGAGCAGGCGCGCATCACCGGCTCCAGCGCGGTGACGAGGCCGCTGTCCGGTTTCTGCACCCGGATGCCTTCGGGCGTGCGCACGTGGATGAAGGGCTCGCGGTTGCTGACGACGATGATGTCCTGGCCGCGCAGCTCGCCGTGCAGCGTCGCCCGCAGCAGATCTTGCGTCCACAGCCGCTGGCTGCCGTCGAGCGGACGATACTGCCGTTCCAGGTCGCGGATGAGCTCCCGCAGTTCGCGCTCGATCGGTCGCAGCTCGGGGGTCGCGCTGCCGGCGGGGCGCAGGATGCCTTCGCCGCGCAGCAGCGCCCGCAACCCCTGCACCCAGCCGCGCCACGACAGTTGCGCGATGGCGACCGTCATGAGCGCGACGATCGTGCCCATCGCGACGAAGAAGATGAAGACGTAGCGCCGCGTCTCTTCGCTGCGCCGCTCGACGAAGCTCATGTCGTGGACGAGCACGAGGAGGCTTTTCGCCGCATCCGCACCGGTGACTTCCCGCACGCCGAGGTGCACGAGGCCGTGCGCGGTCTGCAGCAGCCGCTCGTCGTCGGTCAGCGGGAGCGTGAGCTGCGCGCAGCGGATCTCCGACGGAAAGGTGAAAGTGGCGATCGCATCCGCGCGCCCGGGAAGGCAGAGCCCCACCGCATAGAGCCTTTCGTCCTGGATCAGGCGGTTGAAGTACGCGTTGATCCGGGTGGTGGACCGGGTGCCGATCAGTTCCGCCAGCGGCTCTTCGGCCGTGCTCGCGATCAGCGTCGAGCGAGCGTCGAGGTCGCGCACGAACCAGCGCTGCATCAGCGCGTCGACCAGCGGCATCGAGCCCCAGGCGAAGGCCGTCAGCACCAGCAGCAGGGGGATGACGAACCGGAGAGAAAGCCGCATCGGACCCGCACGGTGGAGGAATGATGCCTGTCGGAGGGGATCGGCTAGCGCGGTGAGCGATTGCGCTGCACTGCGGTTCCGACCCCCCGAGTCGCGTTGCGCCGGTCACCCAGGTGCGAGTGAGCGCCGGCGCGCTTCCGGCGGCTCGCTACTTGTAATAGCCCACCGCACAGATCTGGTCGCCCGCCTTCGTATAATAGGCGACCTTCTGCACCAGCGGTTCGGTGGTGCCAGGGCGCGGCCACATGTAGCTGAGTTCCGACACCTTCCCTTCCTGCGCGTTCTTGTACATCTCCTCGCCGATTGGTTCTCCCGCCTTGCCCTTCAGATTCTTCATGCTTTGCCCGGCGAGCGTCAGGTGCGCGGTCATAGTGCCGTCAGGCCCGCCGCAGTAGACGTACAGGTCGCGATCCTTGAAGCCGCCTTCGCCCTTGGTGAACTTCGCGAGTGCGTCGGCCTTGTTTGCTTTCAGGGCCGCAACCGCCTTGTCGAGCATGGCTTTTGCCTCGGCGGGGGTGCCGTAATCCGCCGCAAGAACCGAAGCGGATGACGCCAACGCCACGACGGAAAGTGTTGCCAGTAGCTGCCTGCGATACATGTCTTCCTCCGTTGCAGTCGAGCGCACGGCGCGCCCGGGGCCGAATATACCAACGTCATATCACCTTTGGCCAGCGTCTCTAAACGGCGACAACCGCGAAGAGATCGGCAGGGGAGGGCGGTTCGTGTCCTGCTGTGGCGAATCGGGGGCGGCGTGTCCGTCTCGACCTGCCCGGGCCGACGAGACGCCGGGGCGACGAGGGGGACGAAAGGTCGCTGCGGGCCCCCTGTCACCTCGCTGGAGGCGGTCAGCAAACGGGCTAAGTCGCGACCTCCAGCATGATCTTGCCGATGTGCGCCGACGATTCCATCAGCGTGTGCGCGGCCGCGGCTCCGGCGAGCGGGAACGTCGCGTGGATCACCGTCTTGATCGCGCCCTGGGCGTAGAGCGGCCACAAAGTTGCTGCTCGGCTCGCCGGGCTAACGATGTGGCGCATGGTGGAGGGCAGGGTCATGGGTCTCGCGCCTGGCGGGCTGAAGCGACGGTAGGCCGGGCCGGGGACTGCGGGGCAGCGGGTTCGACCGCGGGTGCCCGCACCGCGGGCGCACGGTGCCCGCGCCGCCGCGCCGCAAGCCCGGCGCCCACGAGCGCGCTGCCGGCGGCGAGCAGGAACACCGTCGCGGCGCCCTGACGCTCGACCAGCCAGCCGCCGACGGCCATGCCGGCGCCCACGCCGGCGACGATCGACGTCATCTGCCACGTGAACGCTTCGGTCGCGTGGCGCGCCGGGGCGAGCCGGGCAACCAGCATCGAGATCGCGGTGAGCGATGGCGCGATCAGGAGGCCGGCCGCGATCGCCGGCAGGGCCAGCAGCCAGACCGAGGCGGGAAACGCGTGCAACGCGAGCGGCAGCGCGAGCAGCGCCAGCAACCAGGGGAGCTGGCGCTCCACCGGGACGTGCAGCCCGAGGCCGCCGTAGGCAAGGCCCCCGGCCGCGCTCGCGGCGGAGTTGATCGCGATCAGCACGCCCCCCAGCGCGGGCAGCCCGGCGTGCGTCGCGAACCCCGGGTAGCCCACCTCGAGCAGGCCCAGCGCGAACGCCAGCACGAACGTGGTCGCGTAGACGTGCAGCAGGCGTGGCTGGGCGAGCGGTCCGAGCAGCCGCGGCTTCGCGCCCGCGCGCTCGCGCCGCCAGTAGCGCGGTGCCGGCGAGATGAGGAACAGCGGCGCGGCGATGGTCGCGAACAGGACCGCCGCGGCGAACGCGCCAGCGGGATTGGTCACCGCCAGCAGCAGCGCGACCAGCGCTGGGCCAAGCGTGAAGTTGAGCTCGATCAGCACGGCGTCGACGGCAAACGCCGTGCGGCGCAGATCACCCTCGTCGAAGCGATGGCGCCAGAGCGTGCGCGTCAGCACCGAGATCGGCGGCGCGAACGCCCCCGCCACGACCGCCAGCGCCGTCAGCGCGGGGGGCTCCAGGGCGAGCGAACGCGCGGCCAGGATCGCAACGAGCGCGAGCGGCTGCACGGTGCCGGTGACCCAGAGCGCTCCGCGCACGCCCCGGCGATCGACGAAGCGTCCGAGCACCGGGGCCGCCAGCGCCGAGGCGACGAGGTAACTGCCGACGATCGCGCCGGCGGTCGCGAACGAGCCGACGAGGTCGCGCAGGTGCATGAGCAGCGCCAGCGACAGCATGCCGATGGGCATGCGCGCGATGAGCGCCACCCCCAGCAGCGCGGCCGTGTCGGGCACGCGCAGGAAACGCGCGTAGCGCGCGGCCAAGGCGCGCGCTGCGCCGCGAACGCGTTGCGGCGTCAATAGAGGACCCGCACGTTCTCCGGCGCGAGCCACTCCTTCAGCCGGTCGATGAGCGTATCGTCGGGGGTCACGCGCCAGGCATCGGGGAGCACGATCTCGCCGCCCAGTCCGTGATTGCGGTATTCGATCACGATCGGACACGCGCCCGCGCGAAACGGCGACAACAGCTCGACCAGGCGCGCCGCGTCGGCGCCGCCGTTGCAGGCGAGGGCGATGCCGCGGGCGTGCTGCTTGCGGATCGCCGCGAGGTCGAGGACCTTCTCCGCGACGATGCGCAGGCCCTGCGCCTGGCCGTCGTCGGCGATGCGCGCCGAGACCTTGGCCTCGAAGACGAGCAGCTGGTCCTCGCGCAGCAGGCTGCGCGCGGCGTCGAGAACTTCGCTGTAGACCGTGACTTCGGCCCTGCCGTCGCCGTCGTCGAGGGTGACGAACGCCATCTTGCCGCGGCGCCCGGACTGCATGCGCAGCGCGGTGACGATGCCTGCAATCAGCGTCGGCTCGCGCCTGGGCTGCAGCGCCGCGAGCCGCTGCCGAACGATCGGGGCGAGCTCGGCGGCGAAGCTCGCAAACGGATGCCCGGAGACGTAGAAGCCCAAAGCGGCCTTCTCGTGCTGCAGGCGCTCGGCCTCGGTCCACTCGCGGGCGGCGACCAGCGCGAGCCCCGCACCGTGCGGCGCGTCGCCGAACAGCGAGACCTGTGCCGCCGCCGCTTCGGCGCGCTCCGCCTCGCCGAGCGCGATGCCCACCGAGGCGAACAACGCCGCCCGGCGCGGATCGACCGGGTCGAACGCGCCGGCGCGGATCAGCGCCTCGACCACGCGGCGGTTGACCTGCCGCTTGTCGACGCGGCGGCAGAAGTCGAACAGGTCACGGAACGGTCCGCCCGTCGCTCGCGCGGCGACGATCGCCTCGATCGCCTGCGCGCCGGTGCCCTTGATGCCCCCGAGCCCGTAGCGGATCCGTTGCCGGTCGGTGGGCTCGAAGCGGTAGTTCGAGGCGTTGACGTCCGGCGGCAGGACCGTGAGGCCCTGGCTCGCCGCGTCGCTGACGAGCTCGCGCACCTTGTCGGTGTCGTCCATGACCAGCGTGAGGTTCGCCGCCATGAACGCCGCGGGGTGGTGCGCCTTGAACCACGCGGTGTAGTAGGCGACCAGCGCGTAGGCCGCGGCGTGCGACTTGTTGAAGCCGTAGCCGGCGAACTTCTCCATCTGATCGAACAGGAGCGATGCCTTGGCGCGCGCGAGCCCGCCCTTCTCCGCGCCGGCGACGAAGATGTCGCGCTGCTTCGCCATCTCTTCGGGCTTCTTCTTGCCCATTGCCCGGCGCAGGAGGTCGGCGCCGCCCAGCGTGTAGCCGCCGATGACCTGGGCGATCTGCATCACCTGTTCCTGGTAGACCATCACCCCGTAGGTGGGGCCCAGGATCGCCTCCAGCCGCGGGTCGAGGACCTCGACGCGCTCGCGCCCGGTCTTGCGCGCCGTGTAGTCGGGGATGAGCTCCATCGGCCCGGGTCGGTACAGCGCGACCAGCGCGATGATGTCCTCGAAGCGCGTCGGCGGCGCCTGCTGCATCAGCTCGCGCATGCCGCGCGATTCGAACTGGAACACCGCGGACGTGTCGGCCCGGCGAAAGACGTCGTAGGCCGCCTTGTCGTCGAGCGGCAGCGCCTCCAGGCAGATGTCGGCGGTCGGATCGAGCTCGCGCACGTAGCGCAGCGTCCAGTCGAGGATCGTCAGCGTCGTCAAGCCCAGGAAGTCGAACTTCACGAGGCCCACCGCCTCGACGTCGTCCTTGTCGAACTGCGAGACGATCGCGTCGGCGCCGGGTTGCGTGTACAGCGGGCAGAATTCGGTGAGCTTGCCGGGAGCGATCAGCACGCCCCCGGCGTGCATGCCGACGTTGCGCGTGAGGCCCTCGAGCGCCTCGGCGAGCTCGAGCAGCTCCTTCACCTCCTCCTCGTTCTTCTCCCGCTCGGCGAGCACCGGCTCCATCGCCCGGGCGTCCTTGAGCGTGACGAGCTTGCCGGGCTGGAACGGAATCAGCTTGGCGATCCCGTCGACGAAGGTGTACGGGAGGTCGAGCACGCGGCCGACGTCGCGCACCGCTGCCTTCGCCGCCATGGTGCCGAAGGTCGCGATCTGCGACACCGAGTCGGCGCCGTACTTCTGCTTCACGTAGTCGATGACACGGTCGCGTCCGTCCTGGCAGAAGTCGATGTCGAAGTCGGGCATCGACACCCGCTCGGGATTGAGGAAGCGCTCGAACAGCAGCGCGTAGCGAATGGGGTCGAGATCGGTGATGGAGAGCGAGTAGGCGACGAGCGATCCCGCGCCCGACCCGCGGCCGGGCCCGACCGGCACGCCGTTGTTCTTCGCCCAGTTGATGAAGTCGGCGACGATGAGGAAGTAGCCCGGGAAGCCCATCTGCACGATGGTCGCGATCTCGAACTCGAGGCGCGCCGCGTACTCGGGGCGGCGCGCCTCGCGCTGCGCCGGATCAGGATAGAGCAGCGCGAGGCGGCGTTCGAGACCTGCGACGGCTTCGGCGCGCAGGTGGGCGTCGAGCGTGACGCCCGGGGGCGTCGGGAAGTCGGGGAGGTGGCTCTTGCCCAGCGGAATGCTGAGGTTGCAGCGCTGGGCGATGGCGACGGTGTTGGCAAGCGCCTCCGGCAGGTCGGCGAACGCGGCCCGCATCTCGGCGCGGGACTTGAAATACTGGTCCGGTGCGAAACGCCGGGGCCGTCGCGAGTCGGCGAGGATGTTGCCTTCGGCGATGCACACGCGGGCCTCGTGCGCCCGGAAATCCGCCGGACGCAGGAACTGCACGGGGTGCGTGGCGACCACCGGCAGCGCGGTCGTCCCGGCGAGCGCGACGGTGGCGGCGACGAGCGCGTCGTCGTCGGCACGGCCGGTGCGCTGCACTTCGAGGTAGTAGCGGTCCGGGAACAGCGCCGCCCATTCGCCGGCGGCGCGCTTCGCGCCTGCCGGATCGCCCTGCAACAGCGCCTGGCCGACGTCGCCGTCGCGCGCACCGGACAGCGCGAGCAAGCCCTCGGTGCCTGCGGTCAGCCACTCGCGCATGAGCTCCGCCCGTCCGCGATGCTGGTTGCTGCGGTACGCGCGCGACAGCCATTCGCACAGCTTGAGGTAGCCCTCGCGCGACTGCACGAGCAGCAGCAGCCGCCACGGCTGGTCGCGCGCGGCTTCGTGGGTCACGAAGACGTCACAGCCGACGAGCGGCTTGACGCCAGCGGCGCGCGCTGCCTTGTAGAACTTGACCAGGCCGAAGGTGTTGGACAGGTCGGTCAGCGCGAGCGCCGGCATCGCGTCGGCGACCGCGGCCGCGACGGCGTCGTCGATGCGCACGGTGCCGTCGGCGATCGAGAACTCGCTGTGCAGGCGCAGGTGGACGAAATCGGGGGCGGGCATCGGGGCGTCTTGGCGATGCTAGAATTCTACCCGCTTACTCCTTGGCCAATCCTCCGCCGATGATCCCCGCCGGTCGCAGTGGACGCGTTCCGGCTCACGCCGCATCGGTGCGTGAGCACGCACTTCGGCTGTCGAGCGCGCTGGTTGCGATCGCGCTGCGTCGCCGCCTGCGCCCAGACCGGCGCGCCGCGCAGCGAGTCGCCGCCGGCGCAGCCGCCGCCTCGGGCCACGGGGCCGCGGGGCGGAGCGTCCGAGAACGCCGAGCCGCCGCCGCCGCCGTCAACCTGTCGGGGTTTCCGTTGCCGTACCGGCAGGGGTATGCCGACGGCTGCGCCAGCGCCGGCGGCACCGAGCGCAAGGATCCCGCGCGGTTCGCAGCCGACGGAAACTACCGCACGGGCTGGCACGACGGTCTTGCGCTTTGCCGCAGGAAATAGCGCGGGTGCCGGTGGCGACCTCCTCGCGATGAAGCCCGCGCAACTCCAACGCCTGTCTTTGCGCGGGCTCGACCATCAGGTGCTGACGTGGGGGGATCCGTCGGCCCCGAAACTGTTCCTCTTGCACGGCTGGATGGACGTCGGCGCGTCGTTCCAGTTCCTGGTCGACGCGTTCGTCGGCCACTGGCACGCGATCGCGCCCGACCTGCGTGGCTACGGGCGCAGCGCGTGGCAGGCGCAGGGTTACTGGTTCCCCGACTACGTCGCGGACCTCGAGGCGCTGATCGACGCGTTCGCGCCCGACGGGCGCGTGGCGCTGGTCGGACACAGCCTTGGCGGCAACGTCGTGATGCACTACGCCGGCGTGCGGCCGGAGCGGGTGCGCGTCGTCGTTTCGCTCGAAGGCTTCGGCATACCGGCGGAGAACGCGCTCGGTGCCCCGGAGAAGTTTCTCGCCTGGCTCGACGCGCTCCAGCGGCCGTGTCGCTTCGCGCCCTACGCGAGCATGGCGGAGGTCGCGGCGCGCCTGCAGAAGAACAACCCGCGCCTGACGGCCGACAAGGCGTTGTTTCTCGCCCGGCATTGGGCCGAAGAGCTGCCCGACGGGTCGGCGCGCCTGCTGTCGGACCCGCGGCACAAGCTGCCGTTTCCGTCGGTCTATCGGCTCGAAGAGGTGTACGCCGTCTGGCGCCGGATCGCCGCGCCGGTGCTCTGGGTCGCCGCCGCGCATTCGAGCATCCCCAAGTGGCTCGGCGAACATCCTGAAGGCGCAGGGGGCACCGACAGCCTCGACGCCGTCCGGCGCCGCATCGCGCACATCCCGAACGGGCGCCTGGTGACGATTCCGGACGCCGGCCACATGCTGCAGCACGACCAGCCGGCCGCGGTCGCAGCGGCAATCGAGCCTTTCCTTGCCGCCTGACGCCGATCGCGAGGCGGGGACCTTGGCGGGGCGGCGGCGGTGACGACAGGCTCCTAGGCCGATCTGTTCGTGTTCAACGCCCACCGGACGCTGCCCGCCTGCGGGGTGCTGTTCGTCGTGCTCGCGGCGCGCTCGGCGCCCGCGCGCCGTCGTGGGCGTGGCGGCGAAAGGCGAGGCCGCAGGCGCGCGTTAGAATGCCGGACTGCCCGTTCTCCGGATCGCCGGGACCGCGGCCGGCGCGGCCGGAAGGCAGCGTTTCGCCCGTTCAGGACATGACCCAAGCTTCGCCGGCCGACGTTTCCAAGCTGCGCATCGATCGCACGCAGGGTCTTGTCGTTCGCCGGCGCCACCGCCGCTGGACCGTGGTTCTGCTGCTGGTCCTGCTGGCCGCGGCCGCAGGCGGCTGGTTCGCGCTGCAACCGCGTGTGGTGCCGGTCACGACGGCCGCGGTGGTGACCACACAGCCCTCGCAGCAGTACGTCGTGCTCAATGCCACGGGCTACGTCGTCGCGCAGCGCAAGGCGTCGATCGCATCCAAGGCCACCGGCCGCCTCGAGTGGCTCGGTGTCGCCGAAGGCTCGCGCGTCAAGGCGGGCGAGGTGATCGCGCGGCTCGACAATCGCGACGTGCGCGCCCAGGCCGACAGCGCGCAGGCGAACGTGCTGGCCGCCCGGGCGGGACTGGAGCAGGCGTTGGCCGAGGAGCGCGACGCGGCGCAGGTGTTGCGCCGCAACGAGGACCTGCAGGTCAAGGGCTTCGTGTCTGCAGCGACCGTCGACGCCGCCAAGGCTCGCGTCGACCGTGCGGCGGCGGCGGTCGGCAGCGCGCGCGCCGGGATCGTCGCCGCCGAAGCGGCAGCGCGCAACGCGCAGGTCGCCGTGGACTACACGCTGATCCGCGCGCCCTTCGACGGCGTGATCCTGTCCAAGAGCGCGAACGTCGGCGACCTCGTGACGCCGTTCTCGTCCGCCGCGGATTCGAAGGGGGCGGTGGTCACCATGGCCGACATGGCGACGCTCGAGGTCGAGGCCGACGTGTCCGAGTCCAGCCTGTCGAAGGTCAAGGTCGGGCAGCCGGCCGAGATCACGCTCGATGCGCTGCCCGACATGCGGTTTCGCGGCCGCATCAGCCGCATGGTGCCGACCGTCGACCGGGCGAAGGCGACGGTGATGACGAAAGTGCAGTTCGAGGCCATCGATCCGCGGGTGCTGCCCGAGATGAGCGCCAAGGTCTCGTTCCTGTCGCGGGAAGTCGGCGCCGAGCAGCAGCAGCCGCGGCTGGCGGTGAACCCGGACACGCTGGTCCAGCGCGACGGGCGGCAGGTTCTGCTGGTGGTGCGCGAAGGCGGCCAGGCGGTGGAGGTCCCGGTGGTCACCGGCGAGAGTATCGGCGATCTCGTCGTCGTGCGCGGGGCCGTGCGGTCCGGCGACAAGGCCGTCGTGAAGCCCGCGGCGGATCTTACGACCGGCACGCGCACCCGACCGGCCGGCAAGTAGGGGCCGCGGACACGATGGCCGGGCTGCCTCCCGAACGCGGGCGCCGCCGGCGACGCCCAGGCGACCGGCGGTCCGGCGGCGGAGCCGCTGGTCTCGATCCGGCGGCTGACGAAGTACTACATTCGCGGCGACCAGGTCATTCCCGTGCTCGTCGACATCAACCTCGAGGTTCGTGGCGGCGAGTACGTCGCGCTGATGGGGCCGTCCGGCTCCGGCAAGTCGACGCTGCTCAACCTCATCGCCGGCATCGACAAGCCGAGCTCGGGCGCAATCCACGTCGCCGGCGTCGACATCGCGCAGCTGCGGGAGGCGGACCTCGCCGCCTGGCGCGCCGCGCACGTCGGGTTCATCTTCCAGTTCTACAACCTGATGCCGGTGCTGTCCGCATTCGACAACGTCGAGCTGCCGCTCCTGCTGACTGCGATGTCGCGGCGCGAGCGGCGCGAGCGGGTCGCGTCGGCGCTGGAGCTCGTCGGCCTCGCGGACCGCAGCTCGCATTATCCGAACGAGCTTTCGGGCGGCCAGCAGCAGCGCGTGGCGATCGCCCGCGCGCTGATCACCGACCCGACGATCATCGTCGCCGACGAGCCCACGGGGGACCTCGATCGGACCACGGCCGAGGAGGTTCTCGGCCTGCTCGGGCGGCTCAACGACGACATCGGCAAGACGATCATCATGGTGACGCACGACCCCAAGGCGGCCGAGAAGGCGCACCGCCTGATTCATCTGGAGAAGGGTGTCCTGGCCGCCTGAAGGCGTGCGGCCTGCCCTGGCGCGCGGGAGGATCAGCGCCGGCGCGGTCCCGGCGCCAGCGGCGGCTCCACGAGGCTGCGCAACAGCGTGAGCTCGGCGACCGCCTCGGCCGAGAGCGCCGGCGCGATGCGGCGGATCCCGGTCAGCACGTCGTGCAACAGCGTTGCGGCGGCCGGACGCCCCCAGGCCAGCGTCAGTTCGTGCAGCAGCCCGGGATGTTCGGTCTCGAGGCGGCACAGAGGCGGTCCGGATCCGACGACGCGGTCGAGATCGAGCTCGAGGTCGAGCAGCAGCGGCACGCGCAGAGGGGGCACCTCGCGGGCCTGCGTGTCCGGGCCCGCCACGGGCTTCGGCGGCGGTCGATCGGGCGCGGCCGGCGCAGCCTCCCGCGGGGGCGTCTGCTGCGCGGCGGCCCAGGCCGCGCGCAGACGAGCCTCCTCGACCGCGTCGCGGTCCGGATCGGCCAGCAGCAGTTCGAGCAGTTGCCGCAGGAACAGGATCTCGCTGTAGGCGGTCAGCGAGAATCCCGTCCGCCGTCCCTGCCGGTTGTCGTAGAGCAGGCGCTCGAGGTAACTGCGGCAGTCCGGCGTGCCCCAGAGTTCGGTGACGCGGGCGACGATGTGCGCAAACGCTTCGAGGCCCTGGTCGCGCTGCACGTCCTCGGTCACGCCGTCCCACTGCGGCGTCTGGACGTTGAACTGGCGGTGGAACAGCTCGCCGAGGCGGGTGAACTCCTGCTTTCGTCCGTGGTCGCGGTACAGGTCGAGCAGCATGAGCCAGGCTGCGGGCATCAGGCTCGGCTGGGCCTCGATGTGCTCGCGCAGCACCGCCATGGCTCGGTCGGCGTGACCGAGCGCCAGGTAGACGCGGGCCTCCTCGGTGATCTGCGACAGCTCCGATACCGCCACCGCCTGGGCGGCATCGTTTCGTCCGGAGGCGCGCGTGCGGCCCGGTGGCGACGGGCCTGCCGGTGGGGGGCGGGCGGGCGGGCGGCGCGAGCCTTGGGGAACGAACCGGCCACCGGCTCGAGCCGCGCAGGGGCGCCGAGGTTTCCGGCCGGAACGCCGGCGCCCGGCCATCCGCTTCCGGGCGCCGGGGTGCGGCGCCTGCGCCACAGGAGTCCTCCCGCGATCAAGCCGGCAAGCCCGATCATCGCGGCAAGGATGGGCCAGTTCGCGTCCCACGCGGGGGTGGCGAGGGCAGGTGGCGACGCCCTGGCCGCTTCCTTGGCCGCCGGTCGCGCCGCGGTCGCGGCACGCTCCTCCTGCTGCATCCGTTCGACCATGCTGGACAGCTCGGCCACGCGCTGGCGGAGGACGACGGTCTCGGCCTCGAGCGCCTGGACGAGTTCCATCTGCGCCCGGGTCTCGTCGCGCGCGCGGTCGGCGGTGCTCGGCGCAGCAGCGGCCGCGTTCGGGACTCCGGAGAGCTTGAGTCGCGGCGATCGCTTGGCGCCCGCGGATCGGGCGGAGGGTTTCGCACCGGGCGCCGCGGCTGCGGCCCGTGCCGCGGCACCGCTTCCCTGGGCGGCGACGGCGCGCGCCGGCGCCCGGCGCGGCGCGGCCCGAGCGCGGTCCGTGGTCTTGCCAGCCGCCGGCGAACGGCCGGCTGCCCTGGGCCGCGAACTCGCCGGCCGCGCTGCCACGCCCGCGTCCGCGGTGACCGCCGCGGGCGCTGCGCCTGCGGCCACCGGTGCGGGCGCCGGCAACGCGATGGCGGGCGGGTCCATGAGCAGCGTGTAGTCACGACGCACCGGCTGCTCGCACCCGGCCTGCAGGGCGATGCGAACGATCGGTTCGTTGACCGCTCGCGGGTGGGCCACGACGAGCTGGGCGCCTGCCGGCGAGCGCTCGAGCGCGACGCGACCGGCGCGGATCTGGGGCACGCCATCCGGCTCGCGCGCCGCAGGCGCGAGGCGAAAGCACTCGGGCAGGAGCTCCTCCTCCGGCGCGGCGATGACCTCGACGACGAGGCGCAGCGGTTGCCCCAGCGACGATTGCTGGACGACGCCTCCCAACCCGAGCGCCTGCGCCGTCGCACACGTGGCTGCCGCCGCCCATGCGAGCAGCACGCCTGGCGGGCGCGGGCCGAGCAGGAAGCGGCGGTGAGGACGCATCGAGGTGGATTCGCATGCCGCGCGCTACGCGCCGCGGGCAGGTGCATCGTACCGCAAACCGGACGCCTCGATCGGAGTCTCGGGCGGGCGTGGTCCGTGCACGCACCCGCGCTGCGGTACACTCGCGGCAGCAAGCCGTTCCGGCCGCCCTCGCCGTTTCCCTCGAGTTCCCAGCGCACCCGTGTTCGTTCCCCTGCTCGTCGCCCGGAACGCGCTGCGCCACAAGCTGCGCACGGCACTCACCGTCGTGGGCATCGTCGTCGCCATCACCGCCTTCGGGCTTCTGCGCACGATCGTCGACGCCTGGTACGCCGGGGCCAACGCGAGTTCCAGTGCGCGGCTCATCACCCGCAGCTCGGTGTCGCTCGTGTTTCAGCTGCCGCTCACCTACGCGCCGAAGATCCGCCAGGTCGACGGCGTGCAGGCGGTGTCGTGGATGAACTGGTTCGGTGGCGTCTACATCACCGAGCGCAATTTCTTCCCGCAGTTCGCGGTCGACGCGGCGAGCTTCCTCGACCTCTATCCCGAGTACGTGCTTGCGGCCGAGGAGCGCAAGGCATTCCTGACCGATCGCCAGGGCGCGATCGTCGGGCGGAAGCTCGCGGAACAGTACGGGTGGAAGGTCGGCGACACGATCCCCCTGCGCGGCACGATCTACCCGGGAACGTGGACATTCAACCTCTCCGGCATCTACGACGGCGTCGACCAGAGCACCGACACCTCGCAGATGTTCTTCCACTGGGACCTTCTGAACGAGCGGGTGAAGAAGGTCTACCCGCGGCGCGGCGACGCGACGGGCCTCTTCGTCGTCCGGCTGAAGGATCCGCAGCGGGCCGCCGAGGTCGCTTCGGCGATCGACGCCACCTTCAAGAACTCGCTGGCGGAGACCCTGTCCGAGACCGAAAAGGCGTTCCAGCTTTCGTTCGTGGCGATGACCGAGGCGATCCTGCTCGCGATCCAGGCGGTGAGTTTCGTGGTCGTCGTCATCATCATGGCGGTGATGGCCAACACGATGGCGATGACCGCGCGCGAGCGGGGCGCCGAGTACGCGACGCTCAAGGCGCTGGGCTTTTCCAACGCCTTCGTCGCCTTCCTGATCCTCGGCGAGTCGCTGGGGATCGCGCTCGTCGGCGGGCTTGCGGGCGTGTTGCTCACGTTCCCGGTGGCGGCGGCGTTCGCCGACGCGATGGGCTCGCTGTTCCCCATCTTCTTCGTGAGCGATGAGACGGTGCTGATGCAGATCGGCGCCGCGCTCGTGGTCGGCGTCGTCGCGGCGTCGTTACCGGCGTGGCGAATCGCGCGGCTCTCCATCATCGACGGCTTGCGCGCATGACGGTTCCGTTCTCGTACGTCCTGCGCAACCTCGCGACGCGCAAGCTCACCACCGTGCTGACCGCCGGCGGCATGGCGCTCGTCGTCTACGTCTTCGCGACCGTGCTGATGCTGGCCGCGGGACTCGAGGAAACGCTGGTGTCGACCGGACAGGACGACAACGTCGTCGTCATCCGTCGCGGGTCGCAGACCGAGGTGCAAAGCGGCGTCGAGCGGGCCCAGGCCGCCGTGATCGAGGGCCTGCCGGAGATCGCCACCGGCGAGGATGGGCAGAAGCTCGTGTCCAAGGAGCCGGTCGTCCTCGTCAGTCTGCCCAAGCGCGACACCGGCCGGCCGTCGAACGTCATCATCCGCGGCGTGATGCCGGCGGGGGTCGCGCTGCGGCCGCAGGTGCGTGTTGTCGAGGGTCGGATGTTTCGTCCCGGCTCCGCGGAGATCATCGCCGGACGTGCGGTCGCCAAGGGCTTCCAGGGCGCCGGCGTCGGCGAGACGATGCGCTTCGCGTCGCGCGACTGGACCGTCGTCGGCGTGTTCGACGGTGGCCGCACCGGTTTCGATTCCGAGGTGTGGGGCGACGCCGAGCAGATGCTGCAGGCGTTTCGCCGGTTGGCGTTCTCGTCGGTGATCTTCCGGCTCGCGGATTCCGGCCGCTACGACGCCGTCAAGGCCGGTCTCGAGTCCGATCCGCGGCTCACGCTCGAGGCGAAGCGGGAGACGCGGTTCTACGCCGAGCAGTCCGAGGCGCTGGCCAAGTTCATCAGCTACCTCGGCACGACGATCTCGGTGATCTTCTCGATCGGCGCGGTCATCGGCGCGATGATCACCATGTACGCGAGCGTGGCTTCCCGCACCGCCGAGATCGGCACGCTGCGGGCGCTCGGCTTCCCGCGTTCGACCATCCTCGTCGCGTTTCTGGTCGAGGCGCTGCTGCTCGGGCTCGCCGGCGGCGTGGCCGGCCTGCTCGCTGCCGCTCTGATGCAGGCGGTGTCGATCTCGACGGTCAACTTCCAGACCTTCGCCGAGCTCGCGTTTCGCTTCACGCTGACGCCCGCGATCGTCGCGAGCTCGCTCGGCTTCGCGCTGGCGATGGGCTTCGTCGGCGGTTTCCTGCCGGCCGCGCGGGCGGCCAGGATGCAGATCGTCGACGCGCTGCGGGCTGCGTGAGGCCCCGCGATGGGGGATAATCACTTGGGGTCAGAGCCGTAATATTGCCCTCGCAGCTCCGCGGTCGCTGCCTTTTTCCCGCACAACGATATTACGGCTCTGACCCCCTAGCCAAAGGAGTGACGATGATGCAACGGCCGTTCAGGATTCTTGGATTGCAGCAGATCGCGGTGGGAGGCACCGACAAGGCGCGGCTCTCGGCGCTATGGGTCGACACGCTGGGTCTCGCGGCAACCGGCACCTACCGCAGCGAACGCGAGAACGTAGACGAGGACATCTTGGCGGTCGGGCACGGGCCGTACAAGGTCGAGGTCGACATCATGCAGCCCATCGACGCTGCGAAGAAGCCTGCCGTTCACGATCCCGCGCTGAACCACATCGGGCTCTGGGTCGACGACCTGGCTGCTGCCGTTGCCTGGCTCACCGCGCGGGGAATGCGCTTTACGCCCGGGGGTATCCGCAAAGGCGCTGCCGGCTATGACGTCTGCTTCATCCACCCCAAGGGCAACGACGCGACGCCGCTGTCCGGCGAAGGCGTGCTCATCGAGCTGGTGCAGGCGCCGCCCGATGTGATCGCTGCGCTTGGATAAGCTGCGGCGGGAATGGCGAGGGGAATGGGGTCCGAGCCGTAATTCTCTCCGCGGAGAGAATTACGGCTCCGACCCCATTCCCGATCAGCGCTACTGGAACTCGATGATCGCCTGATCGACGGCCAGGCTCTCGCCCTGCGCGGCCCGAATCTCCTTGACGACGGCGTCCTGCTCGGCGCGCAACACGTTTTCCATCTTCATGGCTTCGATGACGGCGAGCTTCTCGCCCGCCTTGACTTCTTGACCCACCTTGACGCACAGCTCGGTCAGGAGCCCCGGCATTGGCGAGAGCAGGAAGCGCGAAAGGTCGGGCTTGGGCTTCTCCGGCATCAGCGACAAGAGGTGCGCGTGGCGGGCGGTGAGGACCTCGACGTCGACCTGCGTGCCCCAGTGGATCACCCGGTAACGCCAGCCGATGCGCTGCAGCTGGAGGCAGACGGCCTCGCCGTTCCAGGTTCCGCGGAAGATGAGGTCGCCCAGCTTCCACTCCGAGCGTAGCTCGTAGGTCTCGCCTTCGTACTGGACCGAACAGCCGCCGCTGACCGGCACGAGCCGCAACGGAAACTTGCGCCCGTGCACCATCACCACCCAGTCGTGCCCGACCTGGCGTTCGTGTCCGCGCATCTGGCCGGAAGTGCGCACCGCGCGGGCGATGTAGCGCCGCCGCGCGAGCGCTGCCACCGACGCGAGCAGCAGCGGGTCGTCGTGGACCAGCGCGGACGAATGGAACCCCTTGGGGTACTCCTCGGCGATGAAGCCGGTGTTGAAGTTGCCGGAGACGAAGCGCGGATGCTGCATCAGCGCCGCCTGGAAGGCGATGTTGGCCGACACGCCGCGGATGACGAACGCGTTGAGCGCGTCCCGCATCCGGGCGATGGCCTGGTCGCGCGTCGCGCCATGGCAGATGAGCTTGGCGATCATCGAGTCGTAGTACATCGACACCTCGCCGCCCTCGTAGACGCCGGTGTCGACGCGGACCTGGCCGGGGATCTCGGGCGGCGGCATGAACTTCACCAGCCGCCCCGACGACGGCAGGAAGTTGCGGAACGGATCCTCGGCGTTGATCCGGCACTCGATCGACCAGCCGTTGCGCTGCACGTCCTGCTGCGCGAACGGCAGCCGCTCGCCGGCGGCGACCCGGATCATCAGCTCGACGAGGTCGAGGCCGGTGATGAACTCGGTGACCGGGTGCTCGACCTGCAGCCGGGTGTTCATCTCGAGGAAGTAGAAGGACTTGTCCCTGCCGACGACGAACTCGACGGTGCCGGCGGACTGGTACTGGACGGCGCGCGCGAGCTGCACCGCCTGTTCGCCCATCGCCCGCCGCGTCGCGTCGTCGATGAACGGCGAGGGCGCCTCCTCGATGACCTTCTGGTGGCGGCGCTGGATCGAGCACTCGCGCTCGTTGAGGTAGACGATGTTGCCGTGGGCGTCGCCGAGCACCTGGATCTCGATGTGCCGCGGCTCCTCGACGAACTTCTCGATGAACACGCGGTCGTCGCCGAAGGCGTTCTTCGCCTCGTTGCGGCACGAGGTGAAGCCCTCGTGGCACTCCTGGTCGTTGAAGGCGACGCGCAGGCCCTTGCCGCCGCCGCCGGCCGACGCCTTGATCATCACCGGGTAACCGATGCCACGCGCGATGCCCACCGCCTCGTCGGGCGACCCGATCGGGCTGTTGTGGCCGGGGATGGTGTTGACCTTGGCGGCGAGCGCGAGCTTCTTGGACGCGATCTTGTCGCCCATCGCTTCGATCGCGTGCGCCTTGGGGCCGATGAAGGCGATGCCTTCCTTCTCGAGCGCGGCGCAGAACGCGGCGTTCTCGGACAGGAAGCCGTAGCCGGGGTGCACCGCTTCGGCGCCGGTGTCCTTGCAGGCCTGGACGATGCGCTCGATGACGAGGTAGCTCTGCGCCGACGGCGGCGGGCCGATCAGCACCGCCTCGTCGGCGAGTTCGACGTGGCGGGCGTCCTTGTCGGCCTCGGAGTAGACGGCGACCGTCTTGATACCCATCCGCCGTGCCGTCCGGATGACCCGGCAGGCGATTTCGCCGCGGTTGGCGATGAGGATTTTCTTGAACATGCGGGTTCCCTGTTCGCTGGTTCTTTGAGGGCGGGGCAGGCGCGGGCCCAGTGTCAGAGCGGGATGTTGCTGTGCTTGCGCCAGGGGTTTTCGATCTTCTTCTCGCGCAGCATGGCGAGCGAGCGGCAGATCCGCTTGCGCGTCTCGTGCGGCATGATCACGTCGTCGATGTAGCCGCGGTGGCCGGCGATGAACGGGTTGGCGAACTTCTTCCGGTACTCCTCGGTGCGCTCGGCGATCTTCGCGGTGTCGCCGATGTCCTTGCGGAAGATGATCTCGACGGCGCCCTTCGGGCCCATCACGGCGATCTCGGCCGACGGCCAGGCGAAGTTGACGTCACCACGCAGGTGCTTGGACGACATCACGTCGTACGCTCCGCCATAGGCCTTGCGCGTGATGACGGTGACCTTGGGCACCGTGCATTCGGCGTAGGCGTAGAGCAGCTTGGCGCCGTGCTTGATGATGCCGCCGTACTCCTGGGCGGTGCCGGGCATGAACCCGGGCACGTCGACGAAGGTGACGACCGGGATGTTGAACGCGTCGCAGAACCGGACGAAGCGCGCCGCCTTGATCGACGACTTGATGTCGAGGCAGCCCGCCAGCACCAGCGGCTGGTTGGCCACGATGCCGACCGTGCCGCCGTCCATCCGCGCGAAGCCGATGACGATGTTCTTGGCGAAATCGGGCGCGAGCTCGAAGAACGCGCCCTCGTCGGCGACCTTGGAGATCAGCTCCTTGATGTCGTACGGCTTGTTCGGGTTGTCGGGGACCAGCGTATCGAGCGACATGTCGACCCGGTCGGCCGGGTCGTCGGTCGGGACGACCGGCGGCTTCTCCTTGTTCGACGACGGCAGGAAGGAGAACAGCGCGCGCACCATCAGCATCGCCTCGACGTCGTTCTCGAACGCGAGGTCGGCGACCCCGGACTTGGTCGAGTGCGCGATCGCGCCGCCCAGGTCCTCGGCGGTCACTTCTTCGTGCGTCACCGTCTTCACGACGTCGGGCCCGGTGACGAACATGTACGAACTGTCCTTCACCATGAAGATGAAATCCGTCATCGCCGGGGAGTACACGGCGCCGCCGGCGCAGGGACCCATGATCACCGAGACCTGGGGGATCACGCCGGAGGCGAGCACGTTGCGCTCGAACACCTCGGCGTAGCCGCCCAGCGAGGCGACCCCTTCCTGGATGCGCGCGCCGCCGGAATCGTTGAGGCCGATGACGGGGGCGCCGACGTTGAGCGCGTGGTCCATGATCTTGCAGATCTTCTCGGCGTGCGCTTCCGACAGCGCGCCCCCGAACACCGTGAAGTCCTGGCTGAACACGAACACCAATCGGCCGTTGATCGTGCCGTAGCCGGTGACGACACCGTCGCCCGGGATCTTCTGGTCGCCCATGCCGAAATCGTGGCAACGGTGCTCGACGAACATGTCCCATTCCTCGAAGCTGCCGGGATCGAGCAGCACCTCGATCCGCTCACGCGCGGCGAGCTTGCCCTTCGCGTGCTGAGCGTCGATGCGCTTCTGCCCGCCCCCCAGCCGTGCGGCGGCGCGCTTGTGTTCGAGTTCTCGGATGATTTCCTGCATGCGTGGGCTCCCCGGATGGACGTCCTGCAGCACCGGCGGGCCGGGCGCGCGAGTCGCCCCCTTTCCAGCCGGCGCCGGTCTTGTGTGGCGCAACATTCGTATTTTAGGGGATTTGGGCGCGGCACGGGAGGTCACCGTGGCCCCCGGGCCGACCCGCAATGCGCTCACGGCGCGCCGTCGCGCGACGTGCAATCGTCGTTGCGGCGACGATCGCGGCGGCGCCGGGCCGCGCGCCGCCAGATCCGATGGCCAGTACGCTGCGCCGCACCAGAGGGCCCGGGCGGAGGAACCGGGCTCCGGCGCGGCTCGCCCCCCTGCGGGGCGCCGTCTGCCCCCCGGCCCCGGCCGATCGGTTCGCGCGGGGGCTATCTCAAGGTGTGATCGCAGGCAGCGCACCGCCGCGAGGGGCGTTCGTTCGCGCGGCGGATCGCCGCGAAGCGGGGCGGTGCGGTGCGGTGCGGCTTCGCCGGTCCGCGCTGGCCGCGGGCTCGCGTGCCGGTTCGCTAAGCGCCCTCGCGTGCCCGCGCGAGCAGCTGATCCGCGGCCATGGCGGGCGTCACGCGGCCCGCGGCGACGGCCGCCAGCTTCGCTGCCAGCAACGCCCCGACGCCGGGGTGCGCGCGGAAGTCCGCCCGCAGGCGCTCGTCGATCAGGTGCCACATCCAGTCGCAGGCCTGTTCGCGCCGCCGGGCGGCGAACGCGCCGGTCGACTGCATCGTGGCCCGGAAGCGCTCGACTTCGTCCCAGAACGCGGGGATGCCCTTGCCGTCCAGCGCCGACAGCGCCAGCACCTGCGGTCGCCAGTGCGGCGAACTCGGACGCAGGATCGACAGCGCGCTCTTGAGCGTCTGGCAGGCCTCGGCAGCGCGTTCGGGCGCGAGGTCCGCCTTGTTCACGACGATCAGGTCGGCGAGCTCGACGATGCCCTTCTTGATCGCCTGCAGCTCGTCGCCGGCGATCGGCAGCTGCAGCAGCACCATGAGGTCGGTCATCCGCGCGACCGCCGTCTCCGACTGCCCGACGCCCACGGTCTCGACGACGATGACGTCGAACCCCGCGGCTTCGCAGACCAGCAGCGCCTCGCGCGTGCGCGCCGCGACGCCGCCGAGCGAGCGGCCGGCCGGCGAAGGCCGGATGAACGCCTGCGGTGCGCGCGAGAGCTCCTCCATGCGCGTCTTGTCGCCGAGGATCGAGCCGCCGCTGACGCTGGAGGACGGGTCCACCGCGAGCACGGCGAGCCGGTGCCCGAGTCCGATCAGGTACAGCCCCAGCGCCTCGACGAACGTCGACTTGCCGACCCCCGGCGCGCCGCTGATGCCGACGCGGATCGAGCGCCCGGCGTGCGGCAGCAACGATTCCAGCACCGCCTGACCGCGCTGCTGGTGGTCGCGCCGCGTCGATTCGACCAGCGTGATCGCCTTGGCCAGGCAGCGCCGGTCGCCGGCCAGCACGCCCGCGACCAGCGCCGGATCGGCGGGCGGCGCGTCCACCGTCAGGCCGCTTGCCGGGCGCGCGTGGCCCGCACCGCGGCCAGGACTTCCCGCGCCGCGTCGGCGATCACCGTTCCGGGTCCGAACACCGCGGCTACACCCGCTGCCTTGAGGAACTCGTAGTCCTGCGGCGGGATCACGCCCCCCACGACGACGACGACGTCGTGCGCGCCCTGCGCCCGCAGCGCCGCGACGAGCTGCGGCACCAGCGTCTTGTGCCCGGCCGCGAGCGTCGACACGCCGACCACGTGCACGTCGTTCTCGATCGCCTGCCGTGCCGCCTCCTCGGGCGTCTGGAACAGCGGCCCGATGTCGACGTCGAAGCCCAGGTCGGCGAACCCGGTGGCGATGATCTTGGCGCCGCGGTCGTGCCCGTCCTGGCCGAGCTTGGCCACCATGATCCGCGGGCGGCGTCCTTCTTCCGCGGCGAAACCCTCGATGTCGGCCTTGAGGCCCGCCCAGGGCGCGTCGTTGGCGAACGCCGCGCCGTAGACGCCGGATACGCTCTCGGTGCGCGCCCGGTAACGCCCGAAGACCTTCTCCAGCGCGTCGGAGATCTCCCCGACCGTCGCGCGCACCCGTGTTGCCCGCACCGCCAGGTTGAGCAGGTTGCCGACACCGCCCTTCGCGGCCTCGGTGAGCGCTGCCAGCGCCGCGGTCACCGCCTTCTCGTCGCGCTTCGCGCGCACGTCCGCAAGGCGCTTCAACTGCGCCTCGCGCACCGCGGTGTTGTCGATCTCGCGGGTGACGATCGGATCCTCCTGCGCCAGCCGGTACTTGTTGACGCCGACGATCACGTCGTCGCCGCGGTCGATGCGCGCCTGCTTTTCGGCGGCGCACTGCTCGATCCGAAGCTTCGCCCAGCCGCTCTCGACCGCCTTGGTCATGCCGCCCATCGCCTCGACTTCCTCGATGATCGTCCACGCCTTGTCGGCCATGTCCTGCGTCAGGCGCTCCATCAAGTACGAGCCGGCCCAGGGGTCGATCACGTTGCAGATGTGGGTCTCCTCCTGGATGATGAGTTGCGTGTTGCGCGCGATCCGGGCCGAGAAGTCGGTGGGCAGCGCGATCGCCTCGTCGAACGAATTGGTGTGCAGCGACTGCGTGCCGCCGAATACGGCGGCCATCGCCTCGATGGCGGTGCGCACGACGTTGTTGTACGGGTCCTGCTCGGTGAGCGACCAACCCGAGGTCTGGCAGTGCGTGCGCAGCATCATGGACTTCGGGTTCTTCGCGGCGAAGCCCTGCATGATCCGCCACCAGAGCAGGCGGGCGGCGCGCAGCTTCGCGACCTCGAGGTAGAAGTTCATGCCGATGGCAAAGAAGAACGACAGCCGGCCGGCGAAGTCGTCGACGTCCATCCCCGCGGCGAGCGCCGTGCGCACGTACTCCTTGCCGTCGGCGAGCGTGAGGGCGAGCTCGAGCGCCTGCGTCGCGCCCGCTTCCTGCATGTGGTAGCCGGAGATCGAGATCGAGTTGAACTTCGGCATGTGCTGCGCCGTGTACGCGATGATGTCGGCGATGATGCGCATCGACGGCGCCGGGGGGTAGATGTAGGTGTTGCGGACCATGAACTCCTTCAGGATGTCATTCTGGATGGTCCCGGCGAGCAGGTCCTGCGGCACGCCCTGTTCCTCGGCGGCGACGATGTACCCGGCGAGCACGGGCAGCACGGCTCCGTTCATCGTCATCGACACCGACACCTTGTCGAGCGGAATGCCGTCGAACAGGATCTTCATGTCCTCGACCGAGTCGATCGCCACGCCGGCCTTGCCGACGTCGCCGACGACCCGCGGATGGTCGGAGTCGTAGCCGCGGTGGGTGGCGAGGTCGAAGGCCACCGACACGCCCTGACCGCCGGCGGCGAGGTTGCGGCGATAGAACGCGTTCGACTCCTCGGCAGTCGAGAAACCGGCGTACTGGCGGATGGTCCAGGGCCGTTGCGCGTACATCGTGGGCTGCGGGCCGCGGACGAAAGGCTCGAAACCAGGCAGCGTGTCGGCGAACTCGAGGCCGGCGACGTCGGCGGCCGTGTACAGCGTCTTGACCGGAATGCCCTCCGGCGTCTGCCAGTCCAGGTTCTCGACCGGTTTGCCGCGCAAGGACTTTTCCGCGGCCGCACGCCACGCCGCGTAACCGGCGTTGTCATTTGTTGCCATCTGTAGGCTCCCCAGAGGTTCGCTTCGCGCCCGCCCGACGGTGCGTGAGCGCGCTCGCTCGTTGCCGGCTACGGCGGCGGCGGATATCGCCGCGCGCCCGTTGCTGCCGTGCATCAATTCTACACGCAGGATTCGCCGGCGAGGCCCCTCCCGCCGGCGGCGACGCGCGCTAGTCGAAGGTGAGCCTCACGTCGGCGATCAGCCGGCGCCAGCCGGCGGGTCGGCTTCGATCAGCACACCCGGCGCTCGGGCCCGCCGGGCACGAGCTCGGCACCCTCGCGCTCCAGCCGCCGCGGACCTCGGGCTGTGCCAGCACCCCCGCGTCCGGCTTGATGCGCCCGACGATCTCGCGCGCCGTGCCTGCCGGCGCGCTGCGCTCACCGCGAGTCGTCTCATCGTCGCAAGGGCACGGCGTTGCCGCCGACGAAGGCGAGCAGCCCCGACGCGATCGGCGGTCACGGCCCGGCTAATCCTCGCCATCTTTCTTGATGACATCGACGTTGTCGATCAAGCGGGTGGCGCCTAGCGTGGCGGCGCCGAGCACGATGAGCAGGTGCGGGTGGTCGAAGCCCTCGGGGTGGGGAACGCGCAGTCCCAAGCCGTGGCGCACCGAGACGTAATCGACCTTCCAGCCGCGCCGCGCGAGGTCCATCCGGCCCGCGGACTCGAGGTTCGCGTAGTCGGTGCGCCCGGCTGCGATCTCGTCGGCGATCCCGCGCAGCACGCGGTACAGGCTGGGCGCCTCCGCCCGCTCCGCAGGCGTCAGATAGCTGTTGCGCGAAGACAGCGCGAGGCCGTCGTCGGCGCGGATCGTCTCCGCCGGGACGATGTGAACCGGCAGGTTGAACTGCTGGACCATTCCGCGCACGATCTTCAACTGCTGCCGGTCCTTCTTGCCGAACACCGCGGCGTGCGGCCGCACCAGGTTGAAGAGCTTCAGCACCACGGTGCACACGCCGTCGAAGAACCCCGGCCGGAACGCGCCTTCGAGCTCGTTGGCGAGCGGGGCCGGCTGGACGCGATAGACCTGCGGCGTCGGGTACATCTCCTGGTCGGTGGGGGCGAACAGCACGTCCACGCCCTCGCGCTCGAGTCCGGCAGTGTCGGCCTCGATCGTGCGCGGATAGCGGTCGAAGTCCTCGTTCGGTCCGAACTGGAGCCGGTTCACGAAGATGCTGGTGACCACCGCGTCGCCGTGACTGCGGGCGATCCGACACAGCGACAGGTGACCGTCGTGGAGGTTGCCCATCGTCGGCACGAACGCGACGCGGTTGGCGCCGGCGAGGTGCCGTGAAAGCTCCGCGGCGGTACGAACGATCTTCATCGGGAGACTCCGCAGGGAAGGGATCGGGACCGCAGGCGGTCAGAAACAATGCTCGGCAGCCGGGAAGCTGCCGTCCCGGACCGCAGCGACGTAGGCGGCGAGCGCAGACTCGATGCTGTCGTGGCCCGCCAGGAAATTGCGGACGAAGCGCGCCGGGCGGCCGGCCTGGATGCCCAGCGCGTCGTAGATCACGAGCACCTGTCCTGAGCACTCGGGTCCGGCGCCGATGCCGATCACGGGCACGCCAGCCTCGGCGGTGAGGCGCCCGCCCAGCGACCGCGGCACGCATTCGACCACCAGCATCCCGGCACCCGCCGCGACGAGCGCCCGGCCGTCGGCCAGCAGCGCGGCGGCGGCGTCCGGCGACTTGCCCTGGACGCGGTAGCCGCCCAGCACGTTGACCGACTGCGGTTGCAGCCCGACGTGGCCGCACACCGGAATGCCGCGTTCGACGAGGAACGACACCGTGGGTGCGAGCCACGCGCCACCCTCGAGTTTCACCATCTGCGCACCCGCGCGCAGCGCTGCGGCGGCGGCCGTGTAGGCTGCCGCGAGCCCGGCCTGATAGCTGCCGAAGGGCAGGTCGGCGATCACCAGCGGCCGCGCGCAACCCGCCGCGACGCAGCGGGTGTGGTACAGCGTGTCGTCGAGGGTAACGCTAAGCGTCGACGCGGCGCCCTGGATCACCATCCCCAGCGAGTCGCCCACCAGCAGCATGTCCACGCCGGCCCGATCGGCCAACGCGGCAAAGCTCGCATCGTAGGCGGTGAGCATCGCGAGCTTCTGCCCCGTGGCGGCCATGTTCGCGACCGCCGCGAGCGTGAGTCGCGGGGCTCGCCCGACCGGGGTCGGGCCGGGAGTGGAGTGCGTGCTCATGGTCGGCAGGCGGTCAGGTGGGCCAGGTTGAAGAACTCGCGCTGGCCGCGCATCGACGCGACCCGGGCGAGCAGGAGTGCGAGATGCTCGGGATCGTCGACGAAATTGAGCCGCTCGCTGTTTACGATGAGCAGGGGCGACTCCGCGTACTGGTAGAAGTAACGGCTGTACGCCTCGGCGACGCGGGTGAGGTACTGCGGCGAGATCGTCCGCTCGTAGTCGGCACCCCTGCGCTGCACCCGCTCGACCAGCACGTCCACCGGCGCCTGCAGGTAGACGACGAGGTCGGGGACCGGCGTCTGCGGCTTGAGTTGCGTGTAGACCCGCTCGTACAGCCCGTACTCGGCGTCGGTCAGGTTGAGGCGCGCGAACAGCGGGTCCTTGTCGAGCAGGAAGTCGCCGACTGCGGTGCGGCGGAACGTGTCGAACGGGCCGACGCCGCGCAGCTGGTCGGCGCGCTGGAACAGAAACGCAAGCTGCGTGGCCAGCGCAAAGCGCGCCATGTCCTCGTAGAAGCGCGCGAGAAACGGGTTCTCTTCAGGCCGCTCGAACAGCTCCTCGCCGCCCACCTGGGCTGCGAGCCGCCGGGCGAGGCTCGTCTTGCCGGCGCCGATCGGCCCCTCGACGACGATGTAGCGGCATTTTTCGAGGTCCATGGCCGGGGCGGTTCATCCGTGCAGGGTATGGGCGCGGGTCGTGGCGATGCGCTGGTCGGCGAGGCCCCGGAGGAAGCGCCGGGCAAGTCCGCAGCCCGGGATGACGACGCCCGGCGCGATATCCGCCAGCGGTCGCAGCACGAACGCCCGCCCGTGCATGCGCGGATGGGGCACCGTCAACCGCGCGGAGCGCACCCGGCGGCGGCCGTATAGTAGCAAATCAAGGTCCAGCGTTCGTGGCGTATTCCGGCTGCTCGAAGGGTCGCGCCGCCGCTGCTGCTTGCGCTCGATGGCGAGCAGCGCCGCGAGCAGCGCGTGCGGCTGCCGCGTCGTCGACAGCGCGACGACGGCGTTGACGAAGTCGGGTTGCGGCAACGCGCAGGCAACGGGCGCGGACACGTAGTTCCGCGAGCGGCGCAGGATCCGGCAGCCGGGCAGGCGGGCAAGCGCCGCCGTGGCCCGGGCGAGCTGCCGCCGGGGGTGCCCGAGGTTGCTGCCGAGGCCGATGAACGCGACGGTGGCCTTCACGCGGTCGGCGCGTCGCTGCCGGTGGCGGGCGCCGCGTCGCCGCCGCGTTTGCGGCCGCGCCCGCGCGAGCGCCGGCGCTTCGACCTGCCGGTGTCGGGGAGCAGCATCCGCTCGCGCTCGTCGGGATGCGCGTGCGCAAAACGGTCCCACCACTCGGGCAGCCCTGCGAACTCGCCTTCGAGCTCTCCACTGCGTCCGCGCAGATCGAGGAAATCCCACGCGGCGCGATAACGCGGATGCTCGAGCAGCCGGTAGGGTCGCTGGCCGAAGCGCTGCTCGAAGCGCGACTGCAGCGCCCAGATCTCCTTGATCGTAGTCTCGAGGCGGCGCGGGATGGCGAGCCTCTTCTCCTGTCGTTCCAGCACCTCGTCCATCGCGGCAAAGAGCGCCGGAATCGGCCGCTCGCCGCGCGCCTTGGCGGCCGACCAGGTGGCGAGCACCTCGTGCCACAGCAGGGTCGCGAACAAGAACGCGGGCGACACGCCGCGGTCCTCGCGTACGCGCGCATCGGTGCTGGCGAGCGCGAGCTCGATGAAGCGTTGGCCGAGCGGCTGCTCGAGCGCGACGTCGAGCAGCGGCAGGAGGCCGTGCGACAGCCCGTGGGTCCGCAGGCTGTGCAGCGACTCGGCCGCGTGGCCGGACAGGAGCAGCTTGTGCATCTCGTCGAACACCCGCGCCGCGGGCACGTTGCCGACGAGCGGTGCGAGCTTGGGGATCGGCGCCGCGGTCTTTGCCTCGATGGCGATGCCGAGCTTGGCCGCGAGCCGCACCGCGCGCAGCATCCGCACCGGATCCTCCCGGTAGCGGGTCGTCGGGGGGCCGATCAGCTTCAACCGCCGGGCGCGGATGTCGGCCACGCCGCCGACGTAATCCCAGATCTCCTCGGTTGTCGGGTCGAAATACAGCGCGTTGATCGTGAAATCGCGCCGGGCGGCGTCCTCGGCTTGCGAGCCGTACACGTTGTCGGACAGCAGCCGGCCGTGCTCGTCGGCGGCGTGATCGCCCTGGGGGGCCCGGAACGTGGAGACCTCGATGGTCTCCGCACCGACGTGGACGTGGACGAGGCGGAAACGGCGGCCGATGAGGTAGGCCCGGCGGAACAGCGGCTTCACCTGCTCGGGCAGGGCGTCGGTGGCGATGTCGAAGTCCTTGGGCACGATGCCGAGCAGCAGGTCGCGGACCGCTCCGCCCACGACGAACGCCTTGAACCCGCCTTCCTGCAGTCGGCGGATGACCTGGCTGGCGCCGCTGGAGATCTGCCCCCCGCGCACCGGGTGGTCGGTCGGGCCGTAGACGCGAGCCTTGCGCGCAGCCTTCGGAGCGCCGGGAATCAGGCGCGCGAGGAGGCGGCGAATCATCGGGGGCCCCGGGGGCGGCCCGGGGAAAGGTCGGCGGCGGCGGACAATGGTGTCGAGGGAGCGAAACGCGAAACGCGCGCGGAACAAGGCGCAAGGTGCAACAGAATCAACATCATAGCACGCCGAAGTCGACGGGCTCGCGGCGCCAGTCGCCCGGCGCGAGCCCGGCGATCGACCACGGCCCCACGGCGCAGCGGACAAGGCGCAGCGTCGGCAACCCCAGGGCGGCGGTCATCCGGCGCACTTGGCGGTTCCGGCCCTCGGTCAGCGTGAGCTGAAGCCACGCCGTGGGAATCCCCCGGCGGACGCGGATCGGCGGCGTTCGCGGCCCGAGCTGGGCCGGCTCGGCGATGACTTCGACCCCTGCCGGCGCGGTGGTGAACCCGGGCAGCGCGACGCCGCGGCGCAGCGCCGTCAACGCCGCCGGTCCGGGCACGCCCTCGACCTGTGCCCAGTAGACTTTGGCCAGCTTGTGCCGCGGATGCGCGATGCGCGCCTGCAGCGCGCCGTCACCGGTCAGCACGACCAACCCCTCGCTGTCGGCGTCGAGTCGGCCCGCGGGATACACGCCGGCGACGGTCAGGTAGTCGCCCAGGGTCGGCTTGCCGCTCCCGTCGCGGGAGAACTGGCAGAGCACGCCCCACGGCTTGTTGAACAGTACGACTTGGGCGCCGGGGGCGGACGGGGCGCGCCGGCGCCCCGGCATGGCGGGAACGGGCGAGATCAAGGATAATCGGCCGCTCGCAGTGCTACCGGAACCGCCGGATAACGAGGCCACCCGTGGGCGAAAAGGCGATGCCGCGGCAGCCCATCAAGGAGACCCCATGTCGAATTCCAAGCACGTCAAAGTTCCCGCCGGCGGCGAGAAGATCACCGTCAACGCGGATTTTAGCCTCAACGTCCCGGACCAGCCGATCATTCCGTATATCGAAGGCGATGGCACCGGGTTCGACATCACGCCGGTGATGATCAAGGTGGTCGACGCCGCGGTCGCGAAGGCCTACGGCGGCAGGCGGAAGATCCACTGGATGGAGATCTACGCCGGCGAGAAGTCGACCAAGGTCTACGGCCCGGACGTGTGGTTGCCGGAGGAGACGCTGGCCATCCTCAAGGACTACGTCGTTTCGATCAAGGGCCCGCTGACGACACCGGTCGGTGGCGGCATCCGCTCGCTCAACGTCGCGCTGCGCCAGGAACTCGACCTCTACGTCTGTCTGCGCCCCGTGCGCTGGTTCAAGGGCGTCCCGTCGCCGGTGAGGGAGCCCGAGAAGACCGACATGGTGATCTTCCGCGAGAACGCCGAGGACATCTATGCCGGGATCGAATGGCCGGCGGAGAGCGAGCAGTGCAAGAAGGTGATCGACTTCCTGATCAACGAGATGGGCGTCAAGAAGATTCGCTTCCCGGCCACCTCGGGCATCGGCATCAAGCCGGTTTCGCGCGACGGCACACGCCGCCTCGTGCGCAAGGCGATCCAGTACGCGATCGACAACGACCGCTCGTCGGTCACGCTGGTGCACAAGGGCAACATCCAGAAGTTCACCGAGGGCGCGTTTCGCGACTGGGGCTACGAGCTCGCGCAGAACGAGTTCGGCGCCAAGCCGATCGACGGCGGTCCGTGGTGCTCGTTCAAGAATCCGAAGTCCGGCCAGGAGATCGTCGTCAAGGACGCGATCTGCGACGCGTTCCTGCAGCAGATCCTGCTGCGGCCGGCCGAGTACAGCGTCATCGCCACGCTGAACCTCAACGGCGACTACATCAGCGACGCGCTGGCGGCGCAGGTCGGCGGCATCGGCATCGCCCCGGGTGCGAACCTGTCCGACTCGGTGGCGATGTTCGAGGCGACCCACGGCACCGCGCCCAAGTACGCCGGCAAGGACTACGTCAACCCGGGTTCGGAGATCCTCTCCGCCGAGATGATGCTGGTGCACATGGGGTGGAAGGAGGCCGCGGCGCTGATCGTCAGCAGCCTCGAGAAGTCGATCGCCGACAAGGTTGTCACCTACGACTTCGCGCGCCTGATGCCTGGCGCCAAGCAGGTGTCGTGCTCGGGCTTCGGCCAGGCGATGATCGAGCGCATGTAGGCATGCTCGGGACGGCGGCGCTCGCCCCGAGCCGCCGCGCGGCCGAGGGTGGCGCCGGAGGATGCTCCCCTGCTGTGCTCAACAAAAAAGCCCGCCGTGGGGCGGGCTTTTTGTCTGCCCGCGCACCAAATTGGCGCGGGGCGAAGGAAGCGGCTCCTCGTCAAACGGATTGGATGTTCGACGCCTGTTTGCCCTTGGGGCCTTGAGTCACTTCGAAACTGACCTTCTGGCCCTCTTTCAACGTCTTGAAGCCTTGCATGTTGATTGCCGAGAAATGCGCGAACAGGTCTTCGCCGCCACCGTCCGGCGTGATGAAGCCAAAGCCCTTCGCATCGTTGAACCACTTGACGGTACCAGTTGCCATATTGCTACTTCCTTGAAGAATGAACGGGATGGTCGACGTTTGGGCAGCCGGTACCACTTGCGGCGACTGCGGCTTGGGGGCGTAACGGTACCGATGGAGCAGACACACGGGAGCCAAACACCGCTGTTGTAAGCGCAGGAATCAGGTCGGCGTCAAGCCGTACGTCGGCGATTTTGCCGTCCTCTTGAAAAATCTGTTGCAATCATCAAACATAGGCGTGTTTGTTTCCATCGACCCTCACCGGCGAAAATGGCCAACCAGCCCCGGCACGGCAGTCTGCTCGAAGCCGAAAAGACCCGGCTCAAGCCGCCGCCGATGTACAAGGTGTTGTTGCTGAACGACGACTACACACCCATGGACTTCGTCGTGACCGTGCTGCAGACTGTGTTCGCGATGAGCCGCGAGAAGGCGACGCAGGTGATGTTGCAGGTGCACAGGCAGGGGATGGGGGTTTGCGGCACGTACACGCGCGAGGTGGCGTCGGCCAAGGTCGACCAGGTGGTTGACATCGCCCGGCAGCACCAGCATCCGTTGCAGTGCACGATGGAGGAAACTTGAGCGTCCAGTCGGGCGGCGGGGCCGGCATCCGTCTTGGATCCGGCCGCCACCGGCAGACGGACGCGAGGGGCACGACACTATGATTGCGCAGGAACTCGAGGTTTCCCTCCACATGGCTTTTGTCGAGGCGCGGCAGAAGCAGCACGAGTTCATCACCGTCGAGCACCTGCTCCTCGCGATGCTCGACAATCCTTCGGCCGCGGAAGTCATGAAGGCCTGCGGCGTCGACCTCGAGGAGCTGCGCGGCGTGCTCACCGACTTCATCAGTGAGCACACGCCGCGGCTCGCGCCGCATTCCGACGCCGACACCCAGCCGACACAGGGCTTCCAGCGCGTGATCCAGCGCGCGATCCTGCACGTCCAGTCGTCGGGCAAGAAGGAAGTCACCGGCGCCAACGTGCTGGTGGCGATCTTCGGCGAGAAGGAGTCGCACGCCGTCTACTTCCTGAACCAGCGGGGCGTCACCCGGCTCGACGTGGTCAACTTCATCTCGCACGGCATCAGCAAGGCGCCGGCGCAGAAGCCCGAGAAGTCGGAGGCCAAGGAGGAGTCGGACGGCGGCGAGCAGGAGAAGGGCGCGCTCGAAACCTACACCATCAATCTCAACCAGATGGCGAGGGCCGGCAAGACCGACCCGCTGATCGGGCGCGAACACGAGCTCGAGCGCGTGATTCAAGTGCTCTGCCGCCGGCGCAAGAACAACCCGCTGCTGGTCGGCGAGGCCGGCGTGGGCAAGACGGCGATCGCCGAGGGGCTCGCCCGCCGGATCAACGACGGCGAGATCCCCGAGCTGCTGAAGGAGTACCAGGTCTTTTCGCTCGACATGGGGGCGCTGCTCGCCGGCACCAAGTACCGCGGCGACTTCGAGCAGCGCCTGAAGGCGGTGCTGAAGCAGCTCGCCGACAACCCGAAGTCGATCCTGTTCATCGACGAGATCCACACCATCATCGGCGCCGGCGCCGCGTCCGGGGGCACGCTCGACGCGTCGAACCTCCTGAAGCCCGCGCTGTCGACCGGGGCGATGAAGTGCATCGGGGCGACGACCTACGGCGAGTATCGGCAGATCTTCGAGAAGGACCATGCGCTGTCGCGGCGGTTCCAGAAGGTCGACGTGCCCGAGCCTTCGGTCGCCGAGACGGTCGAGATCCTCAAGGGCCTGAAGTCGCGCTTCGAGCAGCACCACGGCGTCAAGTACGCGCCGGCCGCGCTGACGACCGCGGCCGAGCTCTCGGCGCGCTTCATCAACGACCGCCACCTGCCCGACAAGGCGATCGACGTCATCGACGAGGCGGGCGCGGCGCAGCGCATCCTGCCCAAGTCGAAGCAGAAGAAGGTCATCAGCAAGGGCGAGATCGAGGAGATCGTCGCCAAGATCGCCCGCATCCCGGCGAAGAACGTCACCTCCGACGACCGCAACGCGCTCAAGACCCTCGACCGCGACCTCAAGAACGTCGTGTTCGGCCAGGACGTCGCGATCGAGGCGCTGGTTTCGGCGATCCGCATGGCGCGCTCGGGGCTCGGCAATCCGAGGAAGCCCATCGGCAACTTCCTGTTCTCCGGGCCGACCGGGGTCGGCAAGACCGAGGTGGCGCGCCAGCTCGCCTACTGCCTCGGCGTCGAGTTGATCCGCTTCGACATGTCCGAGTACATGGAGCGGCACGCGGTGTCGCGGCTCATCGGTGCGCCGCCGGGCTACGTCGGCTTCGACCAGGGCGGCCAGCTCACCGAGGCGGTGACCAAGCACCCGTACAGCGTGCTGCTGCTCGACGAGATCGAAAAGGCGCACCCGGACATCTACAACATCCTGCTCCAGGTGATGGACCACGGGACGCTGACCGACAACAACGGGCGCAAGGCGGACTTCCGCAACGTCACGATCATCATGACGACCAACGCCGGGGCCGAGACGCTGGCGAAGGGCACGATGGGCTTCACCAACGCCAAGCAGTCCGGCGACGAAATGGCCGAGATCAAGCGGCTGTTCACGCCGGAGTTCCGCAACCGGCTGGACGCGACGATCTCCTTCGCCGCGCTCGACACCGAGGTCATCCTCAAGGTCGTCGACAAGTTCCTGCTCGAGCTCGAGAACCAGCTGCACGAGAAGCGCGTCGAGGCGACGTTCACGCCGCGGATCAAGGCGTTCCTCGCCCGCAAGGGGTTCGATCCGCAGATGGGGGCGCGGCCGATGGCGCGTCTCATCCAGGACACGATCCGCAAGGCGCTCGCCGAGGAGCTCCTGTTCGGGCGCCTGGTCAACGGCGGTCACGTCACGATCGACGTCGACGACAGCGGCAAGGTCCGGCTGGAGTTCCCGCAGAAGGCCGAGGCGGAACCCGTGGCCTGATTCGCCGGCGAAGACATCGTCCACTACCGTCGGCGCCGGGGTTCCCGGCGCCGTGGTCTTGCTCCATCCGGGATCGCCCGGGCGCGCCAGCCGCTTCAGGCCAGCGTGTCGGCCCAGATGTTTTTCGCCCAGGCGAACGCGTATTCGCCTTCCAGCGCGTTCATCGCGGGCGACAGCCCGCCGGAGCCCGGCACGGTCACCATCGTCTTCTTCTCCCGGTCGTACTGGTGCACCGACGCGATGTGTACGACGTCCCGGTCGGTGATGAAGCTGTAGCAGGTGTTGGTGAGCATCGGTGTCGGGCTGGGCGGCTCGTCCGCGAGCAGCGCGAGAACGGCCGCGGCGCAGACCTTCGCGTGCTGGTTCGCCATGTGCCCGGACTTGGGCATTCCCGGCGCGATCTGGATCGCGTCGCCGAGCACGTGCACGTTCTTTACCCGGATCGATTCGTAGGTCAGGAAGTCGACCTCGCACCAGCGGTCGTTGGCGGTGATCACGCCGGCGTCGCGCGCGATGTTGCCGGCACGCTGCGGCGGCAGGACGTTGAGCACGTCGGCCTTCACGTCGTCGGCGACTTCGAACTTCGCGGTCAGCGTCGCGACGTCGACGCCGGTGAGCACGTGCTGGTTGCGGTACTCGACGATGTCCTTGTACTCCTCGGCCCAGGCCCGTTTGAACAGCGCCGCCTTGGACGTGACGTCGGGGTTGGCGTCGAGGATCAGCACCTTCGACCTGGGCTTCGCCTGCTTGAAGTACCACGCGACCTGGCAAGCACGCTCGTAAGGCCCCGGCGGGCAGCGGTACGGCGCCAGCGGAATCGTGATCGCGTAGACGCCCCCGTTCCTCATCGCCTCGAGCTGTCGGCGCAGCGCCACGGTCTGCGGTCCGGCCTTCCACGAATGCAGCACGCGGCTCGCCCCTTCGGGGGTCTGCAGCGAGTTCAGTTCGTCGTAGATGAACTCGACGCCCGGGGAGAGGATCAGCCGGTCGTAGGCGAGCGTCTGCCCGCCAGCGAGCCGCACCGTGCGCTTGGCCGCGTCGACGGCAACCGCGGTGTCCCGGACGACATCGACACCCCAGCGGCGACCGAGGCTGGCGTAGCTTACCGTGACCTCTTCGATCCGCCTGGAGCCGCCGAGCACGAGGTTGGAGAGCGGGCACGAGACGAACTCGGCGTTGGGTTCGACCAGCGTCACGTCGACCCCGCCCTCGCTCCACATGCGCAGGTGCTTGGCGGCGGTCGCCCCGCCGTAGCCGCCGCCCACGACGACCACTTTGCCGGTCGTGCCGCCGGCCAGCGTCGCGCAGCCGCCGGCGGTCGCGGCGAGAGCCGCGGCACCGCCGACCTTGAGGAAATCGCGTCTTTGCATGCTCATCACCCTGCCTTCACGGCGCCGGCTTCTGGTTCGCGAACCAGCCGGCGATGAGCGCGATCTGCTCGTCGCTGAAACCTTTGGCCAGTTGCTGCATGATGGTCGACGGGGTCTTGCCCGACCGGAAGTCCTGCATCTTGCGGACGATGTCCACGCTGGACATGCCGGCGAGGCTCGTCGTTCCGCCGCCGGCGCTGCGGCCGTCGGTGCCATGGCAATTGGCGCAGGTTGCCGCCAGATTGCGCGCGAGGTGGGGGTCGCCGCCCTGAGCGAACGCGAGGGCCGCGCTCGCTGCGCCGGCCGCGGCAACCGCGGCGAGGGCAAGGCTGGGGATGCGCACGTTGATCTCCTTTCGATTCGGGGTCGTTCGTACACGCTTCCCGCGGGCGGGCAGCGGATTCCGGTGCGTGGTACAGGGACCGGCCCGGTGGCCGTCACGCGCCCCTGACGCGCGAGCGCGACCGCGCGGGAGCGAGCGAATGCGCTGCAGCGCGGAGTTTGCCTGCCGGGCGCGCGTTGTCAAGCCGGATCTTGGCGGCGGGCGCCTTCGAGCCCGGTTCGACGCCTGGACGATCGACCCGCGACCCGCCGATCGACCCGGCGGCACGAGGGCGGGCAGCGGCAGTTTCCGGCAGCTGGGGAGCGGCAGGTTCCCCGGGGTCAGGTAAACTGCCCACGACGCAATGCTGCCCGCCTTCCCCACATGACCCCGTCGCGGCCTGCAGCGCAGCCCGGTGACATCGAGCTGACCTTTCTCGGCGCGGCCGGCGAGGTGACCGGATCGTGCTTTCGCGTCGACAGCGCCGAAGCGCGTTGGCTCGTCGACTGCGGGCTGTTCCAGGGCGGGCGGGACGCCGACGACAAGAACGCGGCCGCCCTCGCCTTCGACGCCGCCGCGCTCGACTTCGTCGTGCTCACGCACGCGCACATCGATCACTCGGGCCTGTTGCCGCGCCTGGTCGCGCGCGGCTTTCGCGGCCCGATCTATGCGACGCCGGCGACAGTCGACCTCGCCGCGGTGATGCTGCCGGACAGCGCGTACATCCAGGAAAAGGAGGTCGAGTGGGCCCGCGAGCGCGAGCGCCGCCAGCCGGCGCGCGGCCCCGACCGGCGGCGGGCGGGGCGCGACGGGGCGCAGTTCTCCTCGTCCGCACCCCGCGCCGCGGGGGGCGGCGAGGCCGAGCCACTCTACTCGGTCGCCGATGCCGAGCGGTGCCTGCGCCAGTTCCGGCCGCTCCCCTACGGCGTCGAGGCGACGCCAAAGCCGGGGCTGACGCTTCGCTTCCTCGATGCCGGGCACATCCTCGGCTCGGCGATCGCGGAAGTGTGGGTCGGGGGCAGCGCTTCGCGACGCAAGCTCGTCTTCTCCGGCGACATCGGTCAACCGGGGCGTCCGGTGATGGCCGATCCGACGCCCGTGCCCGACGCCGACGTGCTGGTCGTGGAGTCGACCTACGGCAACCGCCTGCACAAGGACCTCGCGACGACCTACGAGGAGTTCGCTGCAGTGCTGACCGCGACGCTGCCGCGCGGCAACGTCGTGATCCCGGCGTTCGCGGTGGGACGCACGCAGGAGGTGCTGCACGTGCTGGCCGACCTCGTGCGCCTCGGCCGCGCCCCGGCGCTGACGATCTTCGTCGACTCGCCGCTCGCCACCCGTGCAACGGAGATCACGGGGCGCTATGCGGCCACGCTCGACCGCGAGAGCCGCGAACTCACGGCGTGGCTTGCGCGGCACCGCGACCGCGTGCGGGTGATCTTCACCGAAACGCCGCAGGATTCGATGGCGATCAACAGCATCAGCAGCGGGGCGGTGATCGTCGCCGCCAGCGGGATGTGCGAGGCCGGCCGCATCAAGCACCACCTGCGCCACAACCTGCCGCGCCCCGAATGCGCGGTCGTGTTCACCGGGTTCCAGGCCAGCGGCACGCTGGGACGGCAGATCGTGGACGGCGCCGCGCGCGTGCGGCTCTTCCGTGACGACGTCGCGGTCCGCGCGTCGGTGCACACCATCGGCGGGCTGTCGGCGCACGGCGATCAGGCGGCGCTGCTTGGCTGGCTGGGTGGCTTCCGGCGGGCGCCGGAACGCGTGTTCGTCGTGCACGGCGAACGCGAGACGGCCGTCGGGTTCGCGGGGCTCGTGCGCGAGCGACTGCACTGGCCGTCGGTCGAAATCCCGGCGCGCGGCGATCGCATGCGCGTGGGCTGAAAGGCGGCGAAGAAGCCTTCGCGCGCGGCGGGACGGGACGGGCCCGCAGCCGAACGCGCGGGCCCATGCGGCTGCGAGCGATCGCCACCCGTGCCGGCCCCGCGCTCCCGGCTTCCGACCGGCCCCGGTCCGGCGGCGCGAGGCCATCCGGGCGCCGCCCCGCGGTCGGTCGCGCCATCGAGAATCGATCGGGCGATAATGCGACGCCCTCATTCCAGCGCTGCCATGACCGCAACCGTTCCCCGGACTGCCGATCTCTGCGACGCGCACACGGCGCGCGTCGCCGTGGCCGCCCCCATCTTCCGCTCGTTCGGCGGGCGCCGGCGCTTTCACGGCGCGATCGCCACGCTGCGCTGTTTCGAGGACAACTCGCGGGTCCGGGAAATGCTCGCCGAGCCCGGCCAGGGGCGGGTGCTGGTCGTCGACGGCGGCGGCAGCCTCAGATGCGCGCTGGTCGGCGACCAGCTCGGTGCGCTCGGAGTGCAGAGCGGCTGGAGCGGCGTGATCGTGCACGGGTGCGTGCGCGACACTGCGGCGTTGGCGGCGATGGACCTCGGCGTCCTGGCGCTCGCCCCGCATCCGCTGAGAAGCGTCAAGCGCGGCGCCGGCGAGCGCGACGTGACCGTTGATTTCGCCGGCGTCTCGTTCGCGCCGGGCGCCATGATCTACGCCGACGAGGACGGCGTCCTGGTGGCGCCGGCGGCGCTCGAATGACCGGGGCGCAGGAAGGCATCTGAACCGTACCGTTCTCACGGCCTGCGGCATTGCGCCGCGGACGCTACCGCGAGGGAAGGACATCCTTTGCTTTCAGCGCTCCGGCATCCGCGCTGCGGGTCGCGATGTCATCGGCGCGCGCCCGGAGTACGCGCCACGCACCAGCATTGAGCGAAATCAACCATCACGTCGTCGCGGGCAGCGGAGAGCTCTCATAACTGTTGGATTAAAAAACGATTTTCTTTTACTGCGGCGCAACATTCCGCTTGTCACCGGAAGCTGTCTTTGCTAACGTTCCAATGTCACGGGTGGCCGGGCGCGAATCGCAGCAGCGGCCGCAAACTGGGCAAAAGGGGGAGTCCATCGGTGCCCGGCGGAGCCTGCCGTGAACGCCGCGCGGTCCGCGTACTCGGCGATCGGCGAACGGGTTCGCCGACGCGCCCATGCTGCGGCGACCCGCGCACGAAACGAGCACCGCGCAGGTGCGAGTCGAGGTCCGGCGCGCGGCCCCGAGATTGGTGCGCGCTTGGATTGGCCATGACGCGAGACGATGGGAGCGGTGAATGAACTACGAACAGGAAGCAGCAAAGCTGAACAAGGACTGGGCAGAGAACCCGCGCTGGAAGGGAATCAAACGCGGCTACACCGCGGAAGACGTCGTTCGGCTGCGCGGCTCGCTGCAGATCGAGCACACGCTCGCCCGCCGCGGCGCCGAGAGACTCTGGAAGCTGATCAACGAAGAGCCGTTCGTCAACTCGCTGGGAGCCATGACCGGCAACCAGGCGATGCAGCAGGTGAAAGCCGGCCTCAAGGCCATTTACCTGTCCGGCTGGCAGGTCGCCGCCGACGCGAACGTCGCCGGCGAGATGTATCCGGACCAGTCGCTGTATCCGGCCAATTCCGTGCCGCACGTCGTGCGCCGGATCAACAATGCCCTGATCCGCGCCGACCAGATCCACCACATGGAGGGCAAGAACGACGGCATCGACTTCTTCGCGCCGATCGTCGCCGACGCAGAAGCGGGCTTCGGCGGCGTGCTCAACGCGTTCGAGCTGATGAAGGCGATGATCGACGCCGGCGCCGCGGGTGTGCACTTCGAGGACCAGCTCGCATCGGTCAAGAAATGCGGCCACATGGGCGGCAAGGTGCTGGTGCCCACGCGCGAGGCGGTGGAGAAGCTCATCGCCGCGCGGCTCGCCGCCGACTGCATGGGCGTGCCGACCGTCCTGCTCGCGCGTACCGACGCCGAAGCGGCCGACCTGCTCACTTCCGACGTCGATCCCAACGACAAGCCGTTCTGCACCGGCGAGCGCACGGTCGAGGGTTTCTACAAGACCCGCAACGGGCTCGAGCAATCGATCTCGCGCGGCCTCGCCTACGCGCCGTACGCCGACCTGATCTGGTGCGAGACCGGCAAGCCGGACCTCACGTTCGCCAAACAGTTCGCCGACGCGATCCACGCCAGGTTTCCGGGCAAGATGCTCGCGTACAACTGCTCGCCGTCGTTCAACTGGAAGAAGAACCTCGACGACGCGACGATCGCCAAGTTCCAGAAGGAGATCGGCGCGATGGGCTACAAGTTCCAGTTCATCACGCTGGCCGGCTTCCACAGCCTCAACTACTCGATGTTCAACCTGGCGCACGGCTACGCGCGGCGGCAGATGAGCGCGTTCGTCGAGTTGCAGGAGGCCGAATTCGCCGCGGCCGAGAAGGGCTTTACCGCGGTGCGGCACCAGCGCGAGGTGGGCACCGGCTACTTCGACGCGATCACGACGACGGTGCAGGGCAGCCAGGCATCGACGACGGCGCTGTCGCACTCGACCGAGGACGAGCAGTTCTTCGACAAGGGCAAGAGCGGCGCGTGAGCGGCATCGCCTTCGCTCCAGCTGCCCCCGTCGCCTCGCCGAGGCGGCGGGGGTTTTTCAATGTTCGCTTCTTCAACAACGAGTTCGCGCCCAGGAGCTCGCATTTCTACAGCAACAATCCAGCCGAGTGTCCGAGCCCTTCCGCGCGCAGCCGTTGGGTGCTGGAATCCTGTTCTACATCCACCAACATCACGACGACGCCGCACGGGGTGGGAATCACGCTCAACGCGTCGCGGCGCACGCGGCGCTGGAGAGCGGGGCGCTGGGCGGCCTCGCGCTGGATGTGCTGCCGGTCGAGCCGGTGCCCGCGGATTCGAAGCTCGTCCGTCACCCGCGGGTGATCCTCGCGCCGCACTCGATGTTCGGTGGCAAAAGCCCGCGGCTACGAACCCGGGCCCAACACGAGGCCCATGCGGCCGCCTTGATGGCGCGACCTTGCAGTGAGGTGACAGATCGCGTCTTGCCGCGGCCTTTCGCCGATCGCTCGCTCAAGGATGTCCTGGGCGGTCCCGGCTGCATGCGGACTGACGCGGACTGCGTGATCTCGCGACCCGCGGGCGAAGTCTGCCATGCGGCATGCGCCACGGCATGCGCCAGAGAACGCTTGCCGCGCTCATCGGGCTTGCGCGAGCGTGACCAGTGACATAAGTCAACAACGCGTGGCCCGAAACGTGGCAGGCTGAATTCGGATGGCGGCCCGGCGCATAAGGGGAGGGGGATGTCCGGGAATCTCCGAAGGGACCAGAAATGAAGCGCCTCGTGTTGTTGCTCACAATGTGGTTTGGCGTGCTGCCGGCAGCGATCGCGACCGGGTGGAGTGCGAGATGCATTACGCCGATCACGCTCGGTCAACCGGTCGCCGGCGAGCTCACGACAACGGATTGCTCCTGGGCCTACCCGCAGACGCCTCAGCACCAGTACTACACCGACGTCTACTCGTTTACCGGCACGGCGGGTCAACAGGTCAGCGCACTGCTCACGTCGCCGAGGCTGAACATGTACGTTGAGATCTACAACGTCAACGACGTGAACGCGACGCCGTTGGCCGCCGATGACAACGGCGGTGGCGGCTCGGATGCGAGAATTCCGGCCGGCTCGGGCTACTTCACCCTGCCGGCGTCGGGCACGTACTACCTATGGGCGCAGACGGCCGATCCCGACTGGACCGGCGCCTACACGTTGACGCTGACCGGTGCGTCGGCGGTGCCTTCGCCTGCCACTCCGAACGCGGTGACCGTCACCGAGTTCTACCACCCGGTGTTCAATCACTACTTCATCACCGCCTACCCCGAAGAGGCCGCGTCGCTCACGGCCGGCAACCTGCCGCCCTGGTCCCCACCGGGAACACCTTCAAGGTGTGGGACGCGGCCGGCTCCGGCATTACCAATGTCTGTCGCTTCTTCAACAACGAGTTCGCGCCCAGGAGTTCGCATTTCTACAGCAACAATCCAGCCGAGTGTCCGAGCCTTTCCGCGCGCAGCCGTTGGGTGCTGGAATCCTCGACGGCGTTCTACATGATGACCTCGCCGGCGGGCAGTTGTGCGGCGGGCACGGTGCCGCTCTACCGCCTCTACAACAACGGGATGTCCGGCGCGCCCAACCACCGCTACACGACCTCCCAGGCGGTCCGGGCGTCGATGATCGCGGCCGGTTGGCTACCCGAAGGCAACGGGGACGACGGCGTCTTCGCCTGTGTGCCCCCCGGAGGCTCCAGCCCGCCGCCGCCGACCTCCGCGTTCCAGGCCGAAGTGACCGGCTATGCGAACACTGTCCTCGGTCTGCTCTCGGGCAACGCCATCGATAGCGACGAACTGCTGCTGGTCCTCGGCGCGGCATTGGCATCGCTGGAGACGCCGTCGGCGTGTCCCGCGACCACCAGCAACCCTCCGCTCCAGGGGCTCGATGCCTTTCCGCCCGACCTCACGATCACGTCCGACTTCGGCAGCGGCTGCACGGTGCCCGGCACGTCCACGCGCGTCGGGGGCGGCCTCGTCGTCAAGGTGGGCAATCTCGTGGTTTCCGACAACGGCGTCGCGGGCTCGGTGGAGGTCACGTTCAACCGCCTCAGCGTCAATGGCGTGCAGGTCGCCAACGGCACCGTGGCTGCAACCTTGAACCTGGTGATCAGCGGCGGTCTCGCGAAGTCGGTGCAAGATGCGGCATTGTCGATTCCCAGGATCACCGGCACCGTCACGGTGACGCTCACCGGGCTGCAACTGCCGAACGGCATCGGCGCGAGCGGCAGCGCGACGATCGCCCTCGACACCACCGGCGCGACGCTGGTGTCCACCAACATCACGACGACGCCGCACGGGGTGGGAATCACGCTCAACGCGTCGGTCACTGCACGGCCGGACGGCAGCGTGCTGGTGAATACGACGGGACCGAGCAGTGTGGGCCCTACACGATCAGTGGTGACGGACCTGGCCATCGACACCGAAGTCTGCGCGAACAGCCCCAAAGGCGGCGCGATCAGCTTCACCAAGGGCACGCAGACCGGGGTGCTGACGTTCGACACCAGCTGCAATTACACCTACAGCGGTCCGTAGACGCGTGCCGCGCAGGGCCGGATTCGGGGCGGGGCACCCGCTGCACCGCGGGGGTGTTGTCGTGCCGCAGTCTCTGGCGTGTCCGGATCGCGAACGGGAGCTCTTTGACCTGGAACGACGCTCGAGCTTGACCGCGGGCGGCGCGGGCGGATAGCTTCGAGGGCTCCCGCCACGACGGCGCGGGATCGCGCGCCGACCTGCCATGACGAAGGTCCTCATCACCGACCACGACTTTCTCGACCACTCGATCGAGCAGGCGGTCTTCGACGCGGTCGGCATCGCCTTCACGGCCGGGCAGGCCCGGACCGAGGACGAACTCACGCCGCGGCGCGCGGCTGCGACGCGCTGCTCCTCCAGTACGTGCCGTTCACCGCGCGCGGCGCCGTGCTCGACGTCGACGCGGCGTACGCGGCGCTGGAGAGCGGGCGCTGGGCGGCCTCGCGCTGACGCGCCGGTCGAGCCGGTACCGCGATTCGAGCTCGCCCACCCATTCCCCACTCGCGTTCTACTCGGTGGCGGCGGAGCGCGAACTGCGGACCAAGGCGGCGCGCAACGTCGTCAGCTGGGGGCGCACCGGCAGGCCCGACTACGTCGTCGTGGCCGGCACGCGGCGCCTCGCCGGGGCCTGAACAACCGGAGCGCAGGGCGCGGGGCCGCAGCGGCGATCGGGTAGAATCCCGCTTCGCCCGCCGCACGAGGAGCCTCAACGATGGATGTCCAGGAACGGATTCGCGACCAGATCACGCAGCATCGCGTCGTGCTCTACATGAAAGGCACGCCGCAGGTCCCGCAGTGCGGTTTTTCCGCCACCGCGGCGGAGATCCTGAAGCGCTGCGGCGTCACCGACTACCTCGCCGTCAACATCCTCGAGGACGCCGAGCTGCGCCAGGGCATCAAGGACTACGCCAACTGGCCGACGATCCCGCAGCTCTACGTCGACGGCCAGTTCGTCGGCGGCTGCGACATCATGCGCGAGATGTACGCTGCCGGCGAGCTCCAGCCGCTGCTTGCCAACGCCCCCGGCTGAGCGCTGGCGGGTCAGGCGCCGCGGCTCACGCGGAGGAGCGCGTCGGCCCGCCGCTCGATGCCGGGCAGGAGTTCGCCGCCCAGCCCCGGCGCCTCGCCGATCGACACCTCGCCGCGCGCGACGACCGGCAGCCCGTTGACGAGCTCGTTGTACCAGCCCGTGTAAAACGCGCGCAGCGACTCCTGAATCAGCGCGTTCCTCGCGTGCAGCGACAGGTGGCAGGACGCGGCGCAGACGACCGGCCCCGTGCAGTCGTGCGGCGCCACCGGGACGTGCCACGGCTCAACCAGTGCCGCGATCTTGCGCGCTTCGGTGAGCCCGCCGCACCACGAGAGGTCGGGCATCGCGACGCCCGCCACGCCGGTCGCGAGATACTCGCGGAACGAGTGCGTCGTGGCGAGCGTTTCCGACGCACAGATCCACGCCCTGCGGTGCGGCGCGTAGGCGGCGAGGTCGCCGATGTTGTCGAGGCGGAACGGGTCCTCGCGCCAGTAGGGGTCGAACTCGGCCAGTCGTTCGGCGAGCTATCAGCACCATGCCGGAGAGCAGGAACACCATCAGCCGCTCGAGGACGCGGAAGAACGTCGCTCTCGGCGGCGGCGAAGGCGCCGGGCAGCAGGTGCACGCGAGGACCTCCGTGGCGCCGAGCGGGCCGCTGCCGAGGCGCTCCTCGAGTTCGGCGCGCGCCGACGCGATCGGCGTCGACGCGGCCGCCGCCGCGCCGGCCGGCGGGCGAGACGCGCAGACCGGACGGGCCCGGGCCGCCACCTCAGGTCCGCGCGCGCTGCACCTTGCGCACGGTGGCGACGCGCTTGACCGCGCGCAGCACATGCGCAAGGTGGCGACGATCCTTCACCTGCACGGAGAAGAAGATCGCGCTGACCTCGCCCCCTTCGGGGCGCTCCAGCGACACGTTGTCGATGTTGGCGTCGGCGTCGGCGATCGCCAACGCGAGCTCGGCGAGCAGCCCCCGCCGGTCCTCGATCAGCACACGGATGCCGGCGTCGTACACGCCCTGCACGTCGTGCGCCCACTCGACGTCGACCAACTGCTCCGGATCGGCGCGCTGCTTCTTGAGCATCGCGCAGTCGCGGACGTGGACCAGGAGCCCCTGGCCCTTGCGGAACTGGCCGATGACCTTGTCGCCGGGGATCGGGCGGCAGCACTTCGCGTACTGGATCGCGACCCCCTCGACGCCGTGCAAGGTCAGGGCGCCGCAACCCTGGGCGGCGGCGAGGGGCGTGCCCGCGTCGCCGCCGCGGGCCGCGGTACGGGTCAGCGCCTGGGCGACGACGAACGAGAGCCGCTTGCCGAGCCCGATGTCGGCCAGGATCTCGAGCTGGCTCTTGGCGCCGTATTGGCGCTGCAGGCCTTCCCAGCGCTCCCAGCTGATCGTCTCGGGCGCGACCTTCAGCGTCGCCAGCGCCTGCGTGAGCAGGCGCTCCCCGAGCGCCGCGGACTCCTTCAACTGCAGGCCCTTGAGGAAATGCCGGATCCGCGAGCGCGCCTTGCCCGTGCCCACGAATGACAGCCAAGAAGGATTGGGGCGCGCGTTCGGCGTGGTCAGGATCTCGACGTGGTCGCCGTTCTTGAGTTCGGTGCGCAGTGGCATGAGCTCGTAGTTGATGCGCGCGGCGACGCAGTGGTGGCCGATGTCGGTATGCACCGCGTAAGCGAAGTCGACGGCGGTGGCCCCCTGCGGCAGCGCCATGATCTTGCCCTTCGGCGTGAACACGTAGACTTCGTCGGGGAAGAGGTCGCCCTTGACGTTCTCCAGGAACTCCTTCGAATCGCGCGACTCGGACTGGATCTCGAGCAGGCTCTGCAGCCACCGGTGCGTATCCCGTTGCGCCTGCGCGAGGTCGAGCTCGCCGCTCGACTTGTACAGCCAGTGCGCGGCGACACCCGCCTCGGCGATGCGGTTCATGTCGTGGGTGCGGATCTGCGCCTCGAGCGGCGTGCCGAACGGCCCGAACAGCGTCGTGTGCAGCGACTGGTACCCGTTCGCCTTGGGGATCGCGACGTAGTCCTTGAACTTGCCGGGAATCGGCTTGTACAGGCTGTGCAGGACGCCCAGCGCCGCGTAGCAGCTGGTGTCGTCCGGGACCAGCACGCGCACGCCGAAGATGTCGAACACCTGCGAGAAGGAGTACCGCTTCTCCTTCATCTTCTTGTAGACGGAATAGATGGACTTCTCGCGCCCGGTGACGGCGGCGGCGATGCCGCTCTTGGCGAAGCCCTCGCGGATCACGTCGAGCAGCCGGTTCATCACCTCGCGCCGGTTGCCGCGGGCAGCCTTGATCGCGTTCGCGAGCACCTTGAAGCGCAGCGGATAGAGGTTCTTGAAGGCGAGGTCATGCAACTCGACGTAGAGCGCGTTCAAGCCCAGCCGGTTGGCGATCGGCGCGTAGATGTCGATCGTCTCGCGCGCAATGCGCCGGCGGTGCGCCGGGGCCATCGCGTCGAGCGTGCGCATGTTGTGCAGGCGATCGGCGAGCTTGATCAGGATGACGCGCACATCCTGCGCCATCGCGAGCAGCATCTTGCGGAAGCTCTCGGCCTGCGCCTCCTCGCGCGAGTTGAACTCGATCTGGTCGAGCTTGGAAACGCCGTCGACCATGTCGGCCACCGGCTTGCCGAACGTCGATTCGAGCTCGATCTTGGTGACCGCCGTGTCCTCCATCACGTCGTGCAGCAGCGCCGCGGCGAGCCCGTGCGCGTCCAGTCGCCACTGCGACAGGATGCTGGCGACGGCCAGCGGGTGCGTGATGTAGGGCTCTCCGGACTTGCGGAACTGGCCGCGGTGCGCGGAGTCGGAGAAGTGGAACGCGCGCTCGACGAGCGCGACGTCAGGCTGCGGCAGGTAATTGCCGAGGTGTCGGGTGAACTCGCTGATGTCCGACATGCCCCGCTGCTCGCACTGGCCCGGGGGATCAGCTCTGCGTGCGCAGCAGCATCTCGATACCGATCTTGCCGGCGGCGATCTCGCGCAGCGCGATCACCGTCGGCTTGTCGCGGTCGACTTCGACCAGCGGCGTCGAGCCGGCGCTGATCTGCCGCGCGCGGTTGGTCGCGGCGAGGGTGAGTTCGAACCGGTTGGGAATCCGGTTGAGACAGTCTTCGATGGTGATGCGGGCCATGGCCGGGTTCCTTCGGGTCTGCGTTCAGGTGCGGGGTGGCAACAACGATGCGAACAGCTCACGGTGCCGGGCCTGTTGCTGCGCGCGGCGCAGCCGACTCGCCCGCACCACCGCGACGAGATCGCCCACTGCGGTCGCAAAGTCATGATTAATAATAACATAATCGAAATCTCCGCAGTGCTGCATCTCTTCTCGCGCCGCCTCGAGGCGGCGCGCGATGACTTCGCTCGCGTCCTGCCCACGGTTTTCAAGCCGCTCGCGCAGCACCGCGAGCGACGGTGGCAGGATGAACACGTGCACCGACGCGGGGATCAGCCTGCGCACCTGGGCGGCGCCTTGCCAGTCGATTTCCAGCAGCACGTCGTCCCCGGCGTTCACCTGCTGGCGGAGCCAGGTCGACGACGTCGCGTACCAGTTGCCGTGGACGTGCGCGTGCTCCAGGAACTCGCCGGCCGCCATGAGCGCCATGAACTTCGGCTCGTCGACGAAGCGGTAGTGGACGCCTTCGGCCTCGCCGGGGCGGGGCTTGCGCGTCGTGTACGAGACCGAGAGGCGAATCCGCGACTCGCGCTCGAGCAGCGCGTTGACGAGGCTCGTCTTGCCCCCACCCGAGGGCGCGGCGACGACGAAGAGGTTGCCCGGCGCTACGGTGCCCTCGGAGTCTCGGCTGTCGGGGTTCACGTGACGTCCTGCGTCGATGCCGGCGAAGGCGTGCAGGGGCAAGCCGCCGACACCCGGATTGTACCGACTCCCGCGCAGCACCGCGTCGCCCCGAGTCGCGCCCGCGCGGGGTTGCGCCCGTGGTCGGGCTTCCCTGCCGGCGGTCAGCGGCGCTTGCGCAGCTCGATCTGCACGAGGTCGGGACGGTCGGAGATGATGCCGTCGACGCCCATGTCCAGGAGCTTCGCGATCATCGCCGGGTCGTTGACGGTCCAAGGGATGACCGTGAGCCCCAGGGCGCGCGCCTCGGCGAGCAGCGCTGGCGTGAGAAAGGTCTGGTTCGGCGCCCAGATCCTCCCGCCCGCCGCGCTCACCGCCCGTGGCACCGATCCGCCGTGGAGCTCCGGGGCGAAACCCGCGAGCCACGGCGACGGCTTGCCGCCGGCGCCGGGGGCGAGCGTTCGCGGGGACGTGAGGTACATCGTCCGGATTTCGGGGGCCTCGTTCTGCACGACCTGCAGCGTGCGCCAGTCGAACGACTGGATCACGAACCGGCGCTCCATGCCCGCCGCTCTGATCTGCGCGATCACGCGTTGGGCGAACGCCTCGGGCGGCAGCGTCGCGGCCGGCTCGAGCGGCGAGACCTTCGTCTCGCAGTCGAAGCCCACCCGCGTGTTGCCGCTCTCGCGCACCAGTTCGAAGAGATCGGCCAGTCGCGGGATCGTCGTCCCGTCGGCCGGCTGCTGGTCCGGGAAAGACTTGGCGTACTCGGTGCCCGGCTTCAACCGGCCGACGTCGTAGCGTTGCAGTTGCGCCAACGCGAGCTCGGCGATCGCCGGTCCGGGCTCGTCCAGCCACTTTCCGTCGGGGCCGCGGGTCGTGTCGGGATTCAGGCGCAGGTCGTGATGAATCACGACCACGCCGTCCCGGGTGATCGCCAGGTCGCATTCGAGCGTGTCGACGCCGAGCTCCAGCGCCTTGCGGAAAGCTGGCAGCGTGTTCTCCGGCGCGAGGCCTCGCGCGCCGCGATGTCCCTGGAGGTCGAAGGCCGCGACGGGGAGCGCGCGGAACGCGCAGAACGCGGCCGTGGCGGCGAGCAGGACGATGCGGACCATGGAAGGCTCCTCGGTTCGGGCGGGCGGCGCCGGCCGTCATTGTGCGCCCCGGGGCGCCGGGCCTGCGCGCTCGCCCGGGTCCGCCGCGCCGCCGGATGCGGGCGATGCTGGCGGCGGGCCGGCGGGCGCGCTCCGACGCCCGCTCGGCAGGCTCCTGCACTCTGTGGACCGCTGGTTTGAATGGGGATAGAATGCGCCGGTTGGATCGCCGGCGTGCCGCACCGGCGCCCATCGTAGCCGGCTGCATCCCACCGCCAGGCGAACTCGGAAAGTCCTGTTAAAACAATCCGGGCGCGGTGCCGCAAGCTGCCCGGCCTGCCCGCTTGAATCCAGAGGAAGGGAGATTTGCCCATGCTTTATTCCGGACCCGCTTTCAGCGCCACGGCGTTGGGCGACGGTATCGTCGAGCTCAAGTTCGACCTGACCGGCGACTCGGTCAACAAGCTGAACCAGGTGGCGCTCAAGGACTTCGACGCGGCCACGCAGGCCATCGCGAAAGACGCGTCCGTGAAGGGCGTGATCGTCACGTCGGGCAAGCCGGTGTTCATCGTCGGCGCCGACGTCACCGAGTTCGGCACGATGTTCTCCGGCGGCGAGGCAGGGGTCGCGCAGACGGTGAGCGGCATCACTGCCATGCTCTCGCGCTTCGAGGACCTGCCGGTTCCGACGGTGGCGGCCATCAACGGCGTTTGCCTTGGCGGGGGGATGGAATTCACGCTGACCTGCGATTACCGCGTGGTCTCGACCAAGGCGACTCTCGGTTTTCCGGAAGTCAAGCTCGGCATCTTCCCGGGCTTCGGCGGGACCGTGCGCATGCCGCGCCTCGTGGGCATCGACAATGCGGTCGAATGGATCGCCGCCGGCGGCGACAAGAAGCCGGACGCGGCGCTCAAGGACGGCGCGGTCGACGCCGTCGTCGAGCCCGACAAGCTCCGGGACGCCGCGCTTGCGCTGGTCAAGGATGCGATCGCCGGCAAGCTCGACTGGAAGGCCAAGCGTGCCGAAAAGCTGCAGCCGGTCAAGCTCAACGCGATCGAGCAGACGATGGCGTTCAACAGCTCGATGGCGGTCGTGGGTGGCCAGGCGGGACCGAACTACCCCGCGCCGATGCTCGCGCTGAAGTCGATGCAGGAGGGGGCGTCCAAGGGCCGCGACGAGGCGCTCGCGATCGAGGCCAAGTACTTCGGCAAGGCCGCGTCCACCCCGCAGGCCAACGCGCTGATCGGCCTGTTCCTGGCCGACCAGGTCGTGAAGAAGGCGGGCGGCGCCTGGGCCAAGAAGTGCACCAAGGAGATCAAGCAGGCGGCCGTGCTCGGCGCCGGCATCATGGGCGGGGGCATCGCGTACCAGAGCGCGGTGAAGGGCACGCCGATCATCATGAAGGACATCGTGTCGGCGGCGCTCGATCTCGGCATGGGCGAGGCCACGAAGCTGCTCGCGAAGCAGGTCGAGCGGGGCCGGATCAAGCCCGAGGCGATGGGGACGACGCTGTCGCGGATCCGCCCGACGCTCAACTACGGCGACTTCAAGGACGTCGACATCGTCATCGAGGCCGTGGTCGAGAACCCCAAGGTCAAGAAGGCCGTCTTCGCCGAGCTCGAGGGCATGGTTCGCGACGACACGGTCATCGCCTCGAACACGTCGACGATCTCGATCAGCATGCTGGCCGAGGGGCTCAAGCGGCCGCAGAACTTCGTCGGCATGCACTTCTTCAACCCGGTGCACATGATGCCGCTCGTCGAGGTCATCCGCGGCAAGCAGTCTTCCGACGCCGCCATCGCGGCGACGGTCATGCTCGTGCAGAAGATGGGCAAGTCGCCGGTGGTCGTGAACGACTGCCCCGGTTTCTTCGTCAACCGCACGCTGTTCCCGTACCTGGACGGCTTCCACGTTCTGCTGCGCGACGGCGCGGACTTCGCGGCGGTCGACAAGGCGCTGGAGAAGTTCGGCTGGCCGATGGGCCCCGCCTTCCTCCTCGACGTCGTGGGAATGGACACGGCGGTGCATGCCGCGGAAGTGATGGCCGAGGGCTACCCCGACCGCATGCGCAAGGACTTCAAGATCGCGACCGCGGTGCTCGTCGAGAACAAGCGCTTGGGGCAGAAGAATGGCCTGGGCTACTACAGCTACGCCCCCGACAAGAAGGGCCGGCTGAAGAAGAGCGCGGATGCGCAGACCTACGAGCTGCTCAAGGCCGTCACCGGCGCGCGCAAGGAGTTCACGCCCGAGGACATCGTCGCGCGCTGCATGGTCCCGATGGTGAACGAGGTGGCGCGCTGCCTCGAGGAGAAGATCGTCGGCACGCCGCACGAGGCCGACATGGCGCTGATCTACGGCCTCGGCTTCCCGCCGTTCCGCGGCGGCGCCTGCCGCTACTTCGACCAGATGGGTGCCGCGAACTTCGTCGCGCTCGCCGACAAGTACGCCTCGCTCGGCAAGCTCTACGAGGTGCCGAAGCTGCTGCGCGACATGGCGGCCGGCGGCAAGAAGTTCTTCGGCTGAGTCAGCGCCCACCACGAATTCTGGAGAGAACACCATGAGTCTCAATCCCCGCGATGTCGTCATTATCGATGGCGTGCGCACCGCCATGAGCCGCTCCAGGGGCGGCATGTTCCGTAACGTCCGCGCCGAGGCGTTGTCGGCCGAACTGATCAAGGCACTGTTCAAGCGCAATCCCGCGGCCGACATGAACGAGGTCGAGGACGTGATCTGGGGCTGCGTCAACCAGACCCTAGAGCAAGGCATGAACATCAGCCGCAACGCGCTGCTGCTCGCCGGCCTGCCGCATACCGTGCCGGGGCAGACGGTGAACCGCCTTTGCGGTTCGTCGATGCAGGCTTTGCACATGGCCGCGGCGCAGATCATGACGGGGCAAGGCGACCTGTTCGTGATTGGCGGCGTCGAGCACATGGGCCACGTCGGCATGATGCACGGCATCGACATCAATCCGGGCTCCTCGAAGTATTACGCCAAGGCCTCGAACATGATGGGCCTCACCGCCGAGATGCTCGGGCGGATGCACGGCATCAGCCGCGAGATGCAGGACAAGTTCGCCGCGCGCTCGCACGCCAAGGCCTGGGAGGCCACCCAGACCGGGCGCTTCAAGAACGAGATCGTCGGCATCGAGGGCCACAACGACGACGGCTTCCGCGTGCTGTGCGAGGTCGACCAGGTGATCCGGCCCGAGACGACGGTCGAGAGCCTCGCGACGTTGAAGCCCGCGTTCGATCCGAAGACCGGCACCGTGACCGCGGGTTCGTCGTCGGCGTTTTCGGACGGTGCTTCGGCGATGCTGGTCACGAGCTACGAGTACGCCAAGGCGCAGGGGCTCAAGCCCCGGGCGAAGGTCGTGTCGATGGCGGTTGCCGGCTGCGACCCGGCGATCATGGGCTATGGGCCGGTCCCGGCGTCGAAGAAGGCGCTGAAGAAGGCGGGACTCAAGATCGACGACATCCAGGTGTTCGAACTCAACGAGGCGTTTGCCGCGCAGTCGTTGCCGTGCGTGAAGGACCTGGGTCTCACGGAGCGCATGGAGGAAACGTGCAACCTGAACGGGGGCGCGATTGCTCTGGGTCACCCGCTCGGCTGCTCGGGGGCGCGCATCACCACGGCGCTCGTGAACGTCATGGAGCAGAAGAACGCCGAGCTCGGCCTCGCCACGATGTGCATCGGCGTGGGCATGGGCATCGCCACGGTGCTGCAGCGGGTGTAGTCGCCAGGCGCACCCGCCTGGGGGCAGGAGTCGCCCGCGCGGGGGCGCCTGCCTCCGGCGTCCGGCTTCGCGCGGCGGGCACGGCCCGCCGCTCTTTTTCGTGGACAGACCCGGACCGAGGCCGAGCCCGTCCGGTAGACAGGTCCGAACGCTGGTATCATCGGGCGGCCGTCGCCTGCGGGGGGAGAGGGGCGAGGCGCGCGTCGAAGCCCCGCCGCTTGACGACCGAACGAGCGGGAATCCGGCAACACGAAGGAGGAACCATGGACGACAAGGCCAAAGACGTTGCAATGCAGCTGGCGGAAGATGCGCGCCAGGCGGAATGGGACGCCGTGAGCTTCACCGGGGAGGTGTTCAAGGGCAGTTTCCGCTGGGACGTGGTCCATCCGTTCCCGACCCAGCCGCCCGAGGACAAGAAGATCGGCGACGAATACCTCGCGAAGGTGCGCGAAGCCCTCGAGAAGCACGTCGACCCGTACAAGATCGACGAAGAGGGTGAGTACCCCGGCGCCACGCTCGACGCGCTGGCGGCCATCGGGCTCTTCGGCATGAAAATCCCGAAAGAGTACGGCGGTTTGGGTTTCTCGGTGACCAACTACGCGCGCGTGCTCGGACTGGTCGGCGGCTACTGCTCGAACACCGTTACCTACCTGTCGGCGCACCAGAGCATCGGCGTGCCGCAGCCGCTGCGCGAGTTCGGCACCGAGGCGCAGAAGCGCAAGTACCTGCCGCGCCTCGCCCGCGGCGAGATCTCGGCTTTCGCCCTGACCGAGCCCGACGTGGGCTCCGATCCGGCGCGCATGACGACCGTCGCGACGCCGACCGAGGACGGCAAGCACTACATCGTCAACGGCGACAAGCTCTGGTGCACCAACGTCACCGACCCCAAGACCACGCTGATCGCGGTGCTCGCGCGCACGCCTGACAAGGTGCTGGCGAGCGGCAAGACGCTGCCCCAGATTTCCTGCTTCATCGTCGAGACAAGCTGGCCGGGAGTCGAGCGCGTCCGCCGCTGCCGGTTCATGGGCCTTCGGGGCATCGCCAACGGCGCGATCACGTTCAAGGACGTCAAGGTTCCGGCCGAGAACATGATCGGCAAGCCCGGCGAGGGCCTGAAGATCGCCCTGGCGACACTCAATGTGGGGCGCCTTGGACTGCCGGCCGCCGCGATCGGCGCGGGGATGGCGTTCGTCGACGACTGCCGCTGGTGGACCACGACCCGGCAGCAGTGGGGCCAACCGGTCGGCAAGCACCAGTCCATCACCAAGATGGTCGCCAATTACGCGGCGCACCTCTTCGCGATGAAGAGCATGGTGTCGCTCACCTGCGCCTTCGCCGACCGCAAGGATGCGGACATCCGGCTCGAGGCGGCCGCGGCCAAGTACTACTGCACCGAGACGCTGTACCGCATGCTCGACGACTACCTGCAGGTGCGCGGCGGGCGCGGCTACGAGCGGGCGACCTCCCTCTACGAGCGCGGCGAGCGCCCGACCAGCGTCGAGATGGTGATCCGCGACATGCGCGTGGGTCGGATCTTCGAAGGTTCGTCGCAGGTCATGCACCTCATCATGGCGCGCGAGGCGCTCGACACGCACTTCAAGCTCGTCATGCCGATCATGCAGCCGAAACCCGGCCAGAAGGTCACCAAGAGCCAGGCGCTGATGAAGGCGGCGGGCTTTTACTCGACCTGGCTGCCGAAGCTGTACATGCCGGGGACGGGCGGGAGCCTCGCCACCGCCCACCTCAACGCGGCGAACCGCGAGCACCTCGCGTTCGCGGCCAAGACCAGCAAGCTGCTCGCGCGGCGGTTGTTCGCCACGATGGCGAAGTACGGGCCGAAGCTCGAGCGAGAGCAGATCATTCTCGGCAACTTCGTGGACATCGGCGTCGAGGTGTTCGTGATGGCCACCACGCTTTCCTATGCCGATCACCTGCTCGGCGCGAATCCGGCCGACACGACCCCGCAGGAGCTCGCCGATCTGTACTGCCGCGAGGCGCGCCAGCGGATCGCCGCGAACTTCCGCGCGGTCAGGTCGAACCACAACCGCCTGTATCGGAAGGTGGGCGACCTGTTCATGGACGGCAAGCTCGCCTGGCTCGCCGAGGGCGCGATCAACCCGATTCCGCCGCAGTACCGCGATTGGGAGAAGAACGACTACGACCATCCGGCGCAGGCGCTCGCCCAGCGCAAGGCGGGTGCGCCGAGGAAGGTCGCGGCGGAATGACGGCACGGGGAGGCGCCGGGCTCGTGCTCGGAGCCTCCCCGGCGACCCGCGGCCGGCTTCCGGCTCGCAGAGGCGGGCAGGCTGCCGGCGCGAAGCGCGCTCGGGCGAGGGCGGCGGCACCGTGCCGCGGGGCGGCCGCGTGGCGCGGCGGAGCGATCGTTCCGGCGCGCCCCTCACCCCGTGACGTCGGCGCGGCCGACGATGCGCATCAGCGTCTGCTGCATCAGGCCGCAGAGCGTTTCCTTTCCGCCTTGGGTCACGTATACGCTGGCGTGCGACACCGTCAGCGTGCGACCGGGGCGAACGACGTCCGCACGGGCGATGAGCTCTTCACCGTCCGCCGGGGCGACCAGGTTGATCTTGTACTCCACGGTCAACACGCCGTCGCCGGCCGCCATCAGGCTGAACGCCGCGTAACCGCCGGCCGAATCCGCGATGGTGCCGACGATGCCGCCGTGGAAGAAGCCGTGCTGCTGCGACAGGTCGTCGTGGTAAGGAACCCGGATCTCGACGTGACCGGGTCGCACCGCGCACAGGCGCGCACCGATATGCCGCATGATGCCCTGGCGGGCAAAGCTTTCGTGGATCGCTTTCTCGTAATCGGGATTGGCGGACGTGAAAACGGGCATCGCGAGGGTCCTCGAGCGAGTGGCAGCGACTGGACGAGTCAGCGGTGCGCGGCGCCTGCGCTGCGCCCGTTCACCCCGCCGCCTTCCGCGGCAGCGGTTCGAGCGCGCGCCATTCCTTGCCTGCCCGCGACGACGGGGCGGCGCAGCCGGAGAAGAAATCCACGTTCCTGGAGGCGAACATGTTGCCGCGGAAGAAAACCTTGAACCGGTCCGTGCGCAGCGCGGACCGGAGCGCCTCGAAGTGCGAATCGTCGATGCGCAGGTGCGCGGACTGGGATCCGCCACGACCGACGAGCAGCAGGTGGTAGAGGTGCCAGGCGTGCAGGTTGTTCGATCGCGCCTGGTAGTCCTCGAGCCAGGTCAGGAGTGCGCCGAGTCCGGCGACGTTGCGCTTCGTCACCACGGTTGAGATCGTGACCGGCTTCCCCGCCGCGGCGAGCGTGGCGAGCCGGGAGAGGATGATCTCGTGGTGGTCGAAGCGGGAGGGGCGCAGCTCGTTGTGGACGGCCGCGGCGACCGACTCGAGCGGAAGCACCCATCGGTCGACGCTGGGCTCCAGGGCGAAATCGGCCGGCAGGTGCATGCCGTTGGTGCCGATCTGCACGTGGAAACCGAGTTCGCGCGCGAATCGCGTGAGCCGGAACAGCCCGTGCGGCCACAGGAAAGGCTCGCCTCCACCGAAGACGACGCCGTGGACGCCATCCTTGCGGAGAGCGCGAAGCCGGTCGATCGCTTCCTGCCAGCTGAACGTGCCCATCGCGTCGTCGGTGGCGCAGAACTGGCACCGCATCTGGCACCTCTCGCCCAGCATCACCACCGCGTAGTTCTTCATTCGTCCTCCGGCACGTTCTCGATCCCGCGCTCGCTCGCTGGGCTGCGCCGGGGAAATCCCCCGCGCTCTTCGGCGGCGCCGGCCGGAATCATACTGCAGATGCCCGCCACCGACGCGCCCGGTCGCGCCCGGTCCTGGCCGAGCGCGGCTCACGGTTCCACAGAGGACCGGCCCTTCGGCGCCGAAAGGCCGCGCGCGATGTTTGGCAATGCCGCGGGTAGGGATAAAATGAAGGCCTGCCGGCCAGCAGGAGCAGCAGCATCGCGCCGGACAGCGTCTTCGCGTCGAACCCTCCAGGGACACTCCACCATGGCAATCGGCACCACCATCACTGAACTCATCATCGAAGAACAACGGCGGATCAAGGGCGTATCGGGCGATTTCACGGCTCTGGTCAACGACATCGTGATTGCCTGCAAGGCCATTTCCAGCGCGGTCCGCTACGGCAGCCTGGTCGGGGTGCTCGGCACGGCCGACACCGAGAACATCCAGGGCGAGACGCAGAAGAAGCTCGACGTCATCTCCAACAACCTGTTCATCAAGCGCAACGAGTGGGCCGGCCACGTCGCCGCACTCGCCTCCGAGGAGATGAACGACGTCTACCACCTTCCGGCGCAGTACCCGCGCGGCAAGTACCTGCTGGTGTTCGATCCGCTCGACGGTTCGTCCAACACCGACGTCAACGGGGCCGTTGGCACGATCTTCTCGATCTTGCGGCGGCCGGAGGGCGCCTCGGGCGAGGCGACCGAGGAGGACTTCCTGCAGCCCGGCACGCGTCAGGTGTGCGCCGGCTACGCGTTGTACGGGCCGTCGTCGATGATGGTTCTGACCACCGGCCACGGCGTGAACGGCTTCACCCTGGACCAGCGGATCGGCGAGTACATCCTGACCAATCCGAACCTCAGGATTCCGGAGGACACCAAGGAGTTCTCGATCAACGCGTCGAACATGCGTTTCTGGGATGCGCCCGTGCGCCGCTACATCGACGAGTGCGTTGCCGGCAAGGACGGCCCGCGCGGCAAGGACTTCAACATGCGCTGGGCGGGCGCGATGATCGCCGACGTGCACCGCTTGCTGTGCCAGGGCGGCGTGTTCCTCTACCCGATCGACAGCAAGTTGCGTGTCAAGAACCAGGAAGGAAAGCTGCGCCTGCTGTACGAGGCGAATCCGATGAGCTTCATCGTCGAGCAGGCCGGGGGACTCGCCACGACGGGCACGCAGCGCATCATGGAACTGCAGCCGGCCAACCTGCACCAGCGCTGCCCGGTGATCTTGGGCTCGAAGAACGAGATCGAGCGAATCGTTTCGTACCACCTCGAGTCCAAGTAACACGTCGCGCGGGCGGCATCCGAGCGAGGGCGCCGGCGGATCGAGGCGCGGTTCGTGTCGCGCTCCCGCCCAGCCTGCGCTCGGCGGCGGGCGGCCCTCTGCGGCGCGCCGGGCACGCGGCGCGCCGAACGCGCGGTCACTGGGCCGCGCTGCGCTGGCCGCGGCCTTCCTTGTCGTGCCGGCGCATGAAGGCTGCGACGCGCGGCATGATCTGCTCCCGCCACTTGCGACCGTGGAAGATCCCGTAGTGCCCGACACCGGGTTGCTCGTAGTGCTCGCGCATTGCGGCGGGGATGTTCACGCACAGATCGTGCGCTGCCCGGGTCTGGCCGATCCCGCAGATGTCGTCTCTCTCGCCCTCGACGGTCATCAGCGCCATGTTGCCGATCGCGGCCGGCTCCACCTTCTCGCCGTCCCACCACACCATTTCGCCTTTGGGCAGGGCGTAGTCCTGGAATACCGTCTTGACGGTCTGCAGGTAGAACTCGGCGCACAGGTCCATCACCGCGAGGTACTCCTCGTAGAACTCGCGCTTCTCCGCGGCGCTGTCGCCGTCGCCCGCGACCAGGTGCCGGAAGATCGTCCGGTGAGCGTCGAAATGCCGCTCGAGATTCATGCTCATGAAGCCGGCGAGCTGCAGGAATCCGGGATAGACGCGCCGCATGACGCCCGGATTGGGCGGCGGCACGTGCACGATCACCTTCTGTTCGAACCAGGAGAGGGGCCGCGTGCTGGCGAGCTCGTTCACCTTCGTCGGATTGCAGCGAACGTCGATCGGCCCACCCATCAGCGTCGTGGTCGTCGGCACGCACTCGTGGTTCTCCGCCGCCATCAGCGAGACGGCCGCCAGCACGGGCGCGCAGGGTTGACACACCGCCAGCACGTGGGTGTTGGGACCGAGGGTCTCCAGGAACCGGATCACGTAATCGATGTAATCGTCGAGGTCGAACCCGCCCTGGTAGAGCGGCACGTTGCGGGCGTCCCGCCAGTCGGTGATGAATACGTCGTGGGCGGGCAGCAATGCCGCCACCGTGTCGCGCAGCAGCGTCGCGTAGTGGCCCGACAGCGGGGCCACGATCAGTACCTTCGGATCGTCGAGCCCCTCGGCCTGGCGCTGGAAATGCTTGAGCTGGCCAAAAGTCTTGCGGTCGACGATCTGCTCGTGGATAGCCACCTCTGCGCCGTCGATCGTGGTCGACCGGAGCTCGAACTTGGGCTTGCCGTAGCGTCGCGTCAGGTGCTCGAACTGGTCGCACGCCGCCGCCATCCACCGGCCCATCGACGTGTGCGACAGGGGATTAAAGGGGTTTCGCAGCAGATGCTGGCTGTAATCGGCGATTGCGCGCGCCGGCATCAACGCCACGTGCTGCATTTCGTAAACGTGATAGAGCATGTGGGCAACCTCTAGGCTATGGTTTTGTCGACGTGACGGCCGCAGGCGCTGACGCCGCGGGGCTGCTGTGAATCCGGAGAGGGGCCCTCCGGCCCACCCCGGATCAACTCCGATCGCAGCCAAGCCGAGCCGGGTCGAGGCCTTGCCAGCACAAAGGTACCTGCCGCCGCACTCGCGTGCAAGCCGCGGGCGCAGGCCCTGCGTCGACTCGTCGCGGGAGCGCGGCGGCCCGGGGTCGAGAATCGGATCGTCAGCGCGTGGGCGGCTCGCCTGCGCCGGGACCGCGCGCGGCAGCTCCGGGGATCGATAGCGCGTCCCGGAGGACAGCCGACCCCCGGGTCGCCCGCCGCGGCGGTTGCGTCGAGCCTCAACGAGCCTCTTTTTTCCGACGGCCGGGTGCAGTTGGATTTATAATCCAACCGTGAGGCCGAGGGTCGATGGTCATCCGTCGGCGATGCGCCTCGCGCCACAGCGAGAGCGACGATTTGAAGGTCGTACCTGGCCGGCCAAGAGGGAGCCCGGCGTCAGCCTGTCGTGGGGGATCGTGGTTCGCCCGGGAGGCGCTGCGGCCCGGGCGCGCCTCGGCCCCGGAGCGCGATGCGCCGCCGCTCGGCAGCCGCCGCCCCCGCTCGCGGCGTGCGTTCCGCCTGCCGCGAGCGACGGTCGGGCGGCTGTGCCGCGGGCTGCTCCGCAGCGCGTCGGCAAGCTGCGGACGGCGCTCCATTCCGACATCGAACACCCAAGAACAGCTCTCCCCCGGGGGCGCGATCCCGTTCGCGGCCCACGCGGGGGTGGGCGCGTTCCCCCTGCGACGCAGACGTGATCCGAGCGACTTCCATGGAGGCAACACATGAAGCTCACGCTGACCCCCGATGAACTCGATGCCTACTACGGCGAGCTGCACGACGCCAACGCGGACTTCAAGGTCCACTATCCAGGTGATTCGGCCGATCGGCAGCAGGTTCACACGGTCTACGGCGGCGCCAACCTGTTCAAGGCCGGATTCGCGGCCAAGCTGGGTGAAGTGGCGCTCAGGACGCTCGAAACCTATGCGCCCAATTACCACGTCTTCGCGCGCGTGCTCGGGTTGCCCGGCGCCGATACGCTGCCGACGAACCCCGCCGAGATCGCCAGCCTGACCCGCGCCCTGGAGAAGAACCCGGGCGAGGTGCGCGAGGTCAAGCAAGCCGCCTGGCTCGCGTACACGGTGTACAACCGGGTGGTCCACAAGCTCAAGACCGAGCCGATCGAGGACAACCGCATCGACTTCGAGGACGGCTACGGCAACCGCCCGGACGACGAGGAAGACGGCCACGCCCTCGCGGCCGCGGACGAAGTCGCCAAGGGCATGAGCGAGAACCTGCTCTCGCCGTTCATCGGCATCCGCGTCAAGACCTTCTCGGACGAGTGCAAGGTCCGCTCGATGCGCACGCTGGACATCTTCCTGACCCGATTGGCGGAAAAGACCGGCGGCAGGCTGCCGGACAACTTCATCGTGACGCTGCCGAAGGTCACCAACGCGACCCAGGTGTCCACCTTCGCGAAGATCCTCGCGAACCTCGAAGCCCGGCTGGGCTTTCCGAAGGACTCGCTGCGGATGGAGATCATGATCGAGACCACCCAGTCGATCATCAACCACAAGGGCGAGAACACCGTGCCGCTGCTCGTGGCCGCCGCCGCCGGGCGCTGCCGCTCCGCCATCTTCGGGACCTACGACTATACGGCGTCGTGCAACATCACGGCCGCGTACCAGAGTCACACGCACCCCTCGTGCGATTTCGCGCGCCACGTCCTGCAGGTCAGCCTGGCCGGGACCGGCATCACCATCAGCGACGGGGCGACGACCAGCATGCCGATCGGGCCGCACAAGGCCGGCCCGGGCGCCGCGCTCACGCCGCAGCAGCAGGACGAGAACCGCGCGGTCGTGCACGCGGCCTGGAAGCTGCACTACGACAACATCATGCACTCGCTCAGGCACGCGTACTACCAGGGCTGGGACCTCAATCCGGGGCAGCTGCCGGTGCGCTACGCGGCGGTGGACACGTTCTTCCTGAGCGGGCTGCCGGATGCCTCGGCAAGGCTCAACGCGTTCCTGAACAAGGCCGCGCAGGCGACGCTGGTCGGCAATACCTTCGACGACGCGGCGACGGGACAGGGGCTGCTCAACTTCTTCCTGCGCGGGATGGCCTGCGGAGCGATCACCGAGCAGGAAGTCCTCGCCACCGGAATCACCCTGGACGAACTGCGCTCGCGCTCGTTCGTCCGCATCGTCAACAACCGGACCAGGAAATAGGTGCCGATCCGGAAACGGGGAAATAGGAAAGGAACGAGCCATGACCGAGGTCAGCCGCGCGCTGCGGGAAGCGATGCCGTATCTGGAATCAGCCGACGCAGCCATCAAGAAGGCATTGGGGTGGGTCAAGCAGCAAGCCACCGAGGGGAAGGAAATCTCGAACGACAAGCTCGACCTGCACCAGATGGCGAGCTTCGACCTCGCGTGGTGTGCCGCCGAAGCGACCGCGGCGCGCTTCACGGCGGAGTACGCCGGACGGGTCGCCGCCACCGGCGCGGGCAACGGCGGCGTGTGCCTGGAAGAGCGGATGGCGCTCGCGTTCTGCGCCGAGGCGCTGCAGAACATCCACAATCGGCTGCGGGCGCGTCCGCAGAGCTTCGGCCTGGGCGAATCCGACCTCGCCTTACTCGCTGCGCCGGAACTCTCTCGCTTCTGCCGGACGCAGCTCGACGCCGGCAATCTCGAGGCCCTGGGCCGCGAGGTCGTCGCGCTCAACGGCGCGAGCGGCGCGTACATGCTCGGCGACGACGCCACGATGATGCAGGACACGTTCCGCAAGGTGGCGGTGAACGTCGTGATGCCGCTGGCCGCGGACATCCACCGCCACGACCGGATCATACCGAAGGAGATCCTCGAGCCGCTGACCGAGATGGGCTGCTTCGGCCTGTCGATTCCCCAGCGCTACGGCGGCATGCAGAGCGACGAGCACGAGGACAACATGGGGATGATCGTGGTCACCGAGGAGCTCTCGCGCGGCTCGCTCGGCAGCGCGGGCAGCCTGATCACCCGGCCGGAGATCTTGAGCCGCGCGCTGCTCAAGGGCGGCACGGAAGAGCAGCGCAAGAAGTGGCTGCCGAAGCTCGCGGCGGGCGATCCCCTGTGCGCGGTCGCGGTGACCGAGCCGGATGCCGGCTCCGACGTCGCGGCGATGCGGCTCAAGGCCACGAAGTGCGACGGCGGCTGGATGCTCGACGGCGTCAAGACCTGGTGCACGATGGCCGGCAAGGCCGGGGTGTTGCTGATCCTTGCCCGCACCCATCCGGACCGCTCGCTGGGCCACCGGGGCTTGAGCATGTTCCTGCTCGAGAAGGACTCGTACGACGGACACGATTTCGAGTACCGCCAGCCGCAGGGGGGCGTGCTCACTGGCCGGGCGATCGCGACCATCGGGTATCGCGGCATGCATTCCTACGAGGTCTTCTTCGACCGCATCTTCGTGCCCGACGAGAATCTCATCGGCGGACCGCAGGGCGAAGGAAAGGGCTTCTACTTCACGATGGCCGGGTTTGCGGGCGGCCGCATCCAGACCGCGGCGCGGGCGATCGGCGTGATGCAGGCCGCGTTCGAGAAGGCCGTTTCCTACTCCCAGGAGCGCAAGGCCTTCGGCAAGCCGATCGGCGAGTTCCAGCTCACGCTCGTCAAGCTCGCGCGCATGGCAACGCTGCTTACGGTCTCGCGCCAGTTCACCTATTCCGTCGGCCGCCTGATGGACCAGGGCAAGGGTCAGATGGAAGCGAGCATGGTCAAGCTGTTCACCTGCCGGACCGCCGAGTGGCTCACCCGCGAGGCGATGCAGATCCACGGCGGCATGGGTTACGCCGAGGAGACCTCGGTCAGCCGCTACTTCGTCGATGCGCGGGTGCTGTCGATCTTCGAGGGGGCCGAGGAAACCCTCGCGCTCAAGGTCATCACCCGTTCCCTGATCGACGCGGTGTAGGGCCTTCCGGCCCGAGAGCGCGGTGCGCGAAGAGGAGGTTTCCATGTCGCAGGCGATTCGTTTCCAACCGCAGGTCGAGCTCGCCGGCAAGGTGATGGCGGATCTGCAGAAAGTCCGCCATCCGCACTACGGCCGCTACCTGGAGGAGTTCGCGCCGGGACAGGTGTTCGTCCATCCGCGCGGCTTCACCTTCCTTCCGGCCCAGATGGAGGCTTTTGCGCGCACCTACATGCAGTGCAATCCGCTCTACCTCAACCAGGAGTTCGCCCGGGCGAGCGGCTTCGCCGGTCTCGTCGCTTCGCCGCAGATGGTCTTCAACGTCGTTCTTTCCCTGGGCGTGCAGAACGACTCCGAGAAGGCCATCGCGAACCTCGGCTATTACGACGCCCAGTTCCTGCGGCCGGTCTACGCGCAGGACACGATCCGGTCGCTGACCAAGGTGGTCGAGCGCAAGGAGCGCGGCGCCGGCAAGCCCGGCATCGTGACCATACGGACGCTCGGCGTCAACCAGCGGGACGAGGTGGTCCTGCAGTACCAGAGGAAGATCATGGTCGCCGGGCAGGGGGAACGGCCGGCGACGACGCCGCTGCCGAGGTCGGCGGGCGGCGGGGCGCCCGCGTTTCCCTGGGTCGACGACGCGGCGGTGGAACTGCCCGAGTTCCCCGCTCGGCTCCCCCCCGGGCTTACCGGGCCGAACTCGTACTTCGAGGATTTCTCGGTCGGCGAGATCATCGTCCACGCCAACGGACGCACGATCACCGACGAGCATCTCGCGCTCACCTACGCGGTGGGCAACACGCATCCGCTGCACTTCGACCGGGTTTTCAGTTCGGGCCTGTCGGGCAAGATGAGCGGCGATCCCATCGTCTACGGCGGCCTGGTCTTCGCCTGGCTGGAGGGCCTCGCCAGCCGCGACGTGAGCGACAACGCCGTGTGGGAGCTCGGCTTCACCGAGGGCTATCACACGCAGCCGTCGGTCGCCGGCGACACCGTCGCGGCCCTGTCGCGCGTGCTGGCCGTGGAAGACGCCCCGGGCGCCCTGGGTGCGCACTGCGGGGTCGTGACCTTTCAGTTCGTCGGTGTCAAGAACACGAGCGCCGGCAGCGCCCTCACCCGGCACGGCGCGGACCTGTTCGTCAAGGAGAACGACAAGAAGGATTTGGGCAAGGAGAAGATCGACGACAAGATCTTCGAGATCGAAAGACGCCTGCTGATCAGGAAAAGGAGGTAGTCATGGTTGCCACCCGTACCCATCGGGACCAGCCCTGGCTGATGCGGACCTACAGCGGTCACAGCTCGGCCCGGGCGTCCAACACCCTCTATCGAACCAATCTCGCCAAAGGCCAGACCGGGCTGTCGGTCGCTTTCGACCTGCCGACGCAAACCGGTTACGACGCCGACAGCCCGCTCGCGCGCGGGGAGGTCGGCAAGGTCGGCGTGCCCATCTCGCACATCGAGGACATGGATCAGCTGTTCGACCAGATCCCGCTCGATCGGATGAACACGTCGATGACCATCAACGCGACGGCGGCGTGGCTGCTGGCGCTGTACATCGGCCTCGCCCAGCGGCGGGGCATCGATCCGAAGAAGCTCGCCGGCACCACGCAGAACGACATCATCAAGGAGTACCTCTCGCGCGGCACCTACATCTACCCGCCGGGTCCGTCGATGCGGCTGATCGCCGACACGATCAACTACACCGTCAAGCACGTCCCGAAATGGAACCCGACCAACGTCTGCAGCTATCACCTGCAGGAGGCGGGTGCCACTCCGGTCCAGGAGCTCGCGTACGCGCTGTGCACGGCGATGGCGGTCCTCGACCGGGTCAAGGCGACCGGCGAGATCAGGCCGGAAGAGTTCCCCCAGGTGGTCGAGCGCATCTCGTTCTTCGTCAATGCCGGCATCCGCTTCGTCGAGGAGTGCTGCAAGCTGCGGGCGTTCGGCGAGATGTGGGACGAGATCACGCTGCGCCGCTACCAGGTCGAGGACTCCAAGCTGCGCCGCTTCCGGTACGGCGTGCAGGTGAACTCGCTGGGCCTCACCGAGGCGCAGCCCGAGAACAACGTGCAGCGCATCGTCCTCGAGATGCTGGCGGTGGTGCTCTCCAAGCGCGCCCGGGCCCGCGCGATCCAGCTGCCGGCCTGGAACGAGGCGATGGGCTTGCCCCGTCCGTGGGATCAGCAGTGGGCGCTGCGGATGCAGCAGGTGGTGGCGTTCGAGACCGATCTCCTCGAGTACGAGGACATCCTGGACGGCTCGCCGGTCGTGGCCGCCAAGGTCGCCGAGCTGGTCGAGGGCGCTCGCCGGGAGATCGAGAACGTCGAAGCCCAGGGCGGCGTCATCGCCGCGATCGAGTCCGGCTACATCAAGCGGGAGCTCGTGGCCAGTCATATGAACCGCCTGCGTGCGATCGAATCGGGCGATCTCAAGATCATCGGCGTCAACTGCTTCGAGGAGGCGGCCGCCTCGCCGCTCACCGCGGGCAGCGACGGCGCGATCATGAAGCCGGACCCGGAAGCCGAGCGCGCGCAGATCGAGCGGCTGCAGGCGCATCGCAAGCGTCGCAACGACGCCGACGTGCGCTCCGCCTTGCAGGCGCTCACCGATGCGGCGAAGAGCGGCGAGAACATCATGCCGAGCTCGATCCGCTGCGCGCTGGCGGGGGTGAGCACCGGCGAGTGGGGCGACACGCTGCGCGCCGTGTTCGGCGAGTTCCGTCCGCCGACGGGGATCGACATCGCCATCGACGCGCGCGAGGTCCTCGGCAAGAAGGACCAGGTCGCCGCGATCCGGGAACGGGTCGCCACCACGGGCACCGCCCTTGGCCGGCCGCTGAAGCTCCTCGTGGGCAAGCCCGGTCTCGACGGCCATTCGAACGGGGCGGAGCAGGTCGCCGTCAAGGCGCGGGACGTCGGCTTCGAGGTCGTCTACGACGGCATCCGGCTGACGCCGCAGCAGATCGCCCAGGCGGCGCAGGAGGAAGGCGTGCACGTCGTCGGACTCTCGATCCTCTCGGGAAGCCACATGGAGCTCGTGGCGTCGGTGCTGCAGGAGCTGCGCTCGCGCGATCTCGCGAGCCTGCCGGTGATCGCCGGCGGCATCATCCCCCCGGAGGACGCCGAACGGCTGGTGAAACTGGGCGTGCGCGCGGTCTACACCCCCAAGGACTTCGATCTCAACTCGATCATGGGCGACATCGTCGACGTCGTTCGTGAATCCAACGGCCTCGAGCGGCTGGGCGCGCTGAGCTGACAGGTCGATGGCCGCCGCCAGCCTTCCCGACCCCGAAGCGCTCGCGTCACGGATTCTGCGCGGGGAGCGGGCAGCGATCGCCGGCGGCCTCAACCTGCTGGACAACAAGCTGGCCGAGGCCCGGGACCGCGCGGTGCGGCTGCTCGTGTGCCTGGCCGGCGAGCGCTGGCTGAAGGACGGGCACCTCATCGGAATCACGGGGCCGCCCGGCGCCGGGAAGTCGTCGCTCGTATCGGCGATGATCCGCGATTGGCGCGCGTCCGGCAGGACGGTCGGCGTGCTGGCGGTCGATCCGTCCAGCCGTCCCGAGCTGGGCGGCGGCGCCCTGCTGGGCGACCGCATTCGCATCAAGACCCCGGCGTACGACGAAGGGCTGTTCATCCGCTCCCTGGCCAACCGCAATCAGCTCGGGGGGGTGGCGACCGAGGTGTGGCCGATGAGCTGGCTGATGGTGACCTGTTTCGACATCGTCGTGGTCGAAACGGTGGGTGTGGGCCAGACCGAGATCGACATCGCCGAGATCGGGGACACCGTCTGCTACGTGGCGCAGCCGGCCTCGGGCGACACCATCCAGTACCTCAAGTCCGGCATCATCCAGATCCCGGACGTCTTCGCGGTCAACAAGTCCGACCTCGGCGCCGCGGCGCGCAAGACCGCCAGCGAAATCCGGCGCAGCGCGCCCCGGCAGGATCGCCGGGAGGACTGGGACTATCCGGTGTGCCTGGTGAGCGCGGCGACCGGCACCGGGATCCGGGAGCTCAACGAGCACTTCGACCGGCACCGGGACCACCTGGTCGGTGCCGGGCTGCTCGCGGGGCTGCGCGCACGCCATCAGGCCGCGTGGGTACTGCGCCTGCTGAAGGAGGAGTTCGGGACCTTCGGCCTGGAGCAGGCCGGAGGCCGCGCCGTCGTCGAGCGGCGGCTGGGCGGAACCCGATTCGATCAGTTCGAGGAGTACAAGCGCATGCGGGAGGGCATTCTTTCCCGTTTTTCGTCGGTCGATCCACCGACTCTTTTGCCCTAAGAGGAGCATCCTGATGACCAAACAACTCTATGCACTCGGCGAAATGCCCCCTCTCGGCGAGGTTCCGGAGAAGATGCACGCCTGGCTGATCCGCCCGGAGCGCTTCGGGACGCCGATGCAGGCGTTTCAGCAGGAAGTCGTTGATATTCCGCCCGTCGCCGACGACGAGGTGCTGGTCTACGTCATGGCGGCAGGCATCAACTACAACAACGTCTGGGCCGGGCTGGGGATTCCGGTCGACGTCATCGGCGCCCGCAACAAGGCCTTCGCCAAGGGAGAACAGGGCGAACCGGAGCCCTTCCACATCGGCGGCAGCGACGCCTCCGGCATCGTCTACAGGGTCGGCAAGGACGTGACCAACGTCAAGGTCGGCGACGAAGTGGTGATCCACTGCGGCCAGTACAGCCGCAAGTGCGAGTGGGTCAAGGCCGGCGGCGACCCGATGTACTCGCCCACGTTCAGGATCTGGGGCTACGAGACCAACTGGGGCAGCTTCGCCCAGTTCACCAAGGTGCAGGCGCAGCAGTGCATGCCCAAGCCGAAACACATGACGTGGGAAGGGGCGGCGGCCTATACCCTGGTCGCGGCGACGGCGTGGCGGATGCTCCACGGCTGGGGCGTCAACGCGGTGAAGAAGGGCGACGTGGCGTTGATCTGGGGTGGCGCTGGCGGCCTCGGCTCGATGGCCATACAGATCGTCAAGGCGGCGGGCGCCACTCCCGTCGCCATCGTCTCCGGCGAGGACAAGTTCGACTTCTGCATGAAGCTGGGCGCCAAGGGCTGCATCAACCGCAACGCGTTCGACCACTGGGGGATGCTGCCGCACTGGAAGGACAACGCGGGCTACGCCAAGTGGCTGAAGGGCGTGCGCGCGTTCGGCTCGAAGATCTGGGAGGTGCTCGGCGAGAAGCGCGCGCCGAACATCGTGTTCGAGCACCCCGGAGAGACCACGATCCCGACGTCGATCTTCGTCTGCGACACGGGCGGCATGGTCGTGGTGTGCGCCGGAACCACCGGTTACAATGCGACGGTCGATCTGCGCTACCTGTGGATGCGGCAGAAGCGCCTGCAGGGCTCGCACTTCGCCAACACCGTGCAATCCAACCAGATGAACGAGCTGGCGCTGCGCGGGCTCCTCGATCCCTGCCTGTCGCGCGCGTTCCCGTACACCGAGATTCCCCACGTGCACCAGTTGATGTACGAGAACAAGCACCCGCACGGCAACATGGCGGTGCTCGTGGGCGCGAAAGAGTACGGCCTGGGTGCCAGCAGCAAGGCGCCGGTCGCAGTGGTCCACCCCACACTTCCCAAGGACGACGTGCACACCACTCCGCATCCCTACCCGATGTCCGCGCCGCTGCCGAGCGTCGCCGAGGCCGAGGCGATCACCATCGTCGACGACGGCACCAAGGTCCGGGACCTGATGCATCGCGGCATCATCGCCTGCGCGCCGGGCGACACCGTCGGCCAGGTGGCCAAGATCATGGTGGACAACGAGATCCACGCCGTGGTCGTCATGGAGGGCGGCAAGGCCGTTGGCGTGGTATCGCAGACGGACATGGTGTTGGCGCGGCAGGGCCGGACTGCGGAGCAGGCGCGAGCGATGCGGGCGAGTGAAGTGATGACGCCGGGTTGCGCCACCTGCGACGCCGACATCCTGTTGAGCGAGGCGGTGAGCCAGATGACCGGTCGGCGGATGCACCGCTTGGTTGTGACCGAGAAGGATAAGCCGGTGGGCGTCATCTCGATGACCGACGTCGTGCGCAAGATCATCGGCGATTGATCCCGCGCGCGAGACCCGCCGGTCAACGGGTGGTCAAGGCGAGCCCCTGACGTGGCCGCGGCGCTTCACGTCGAAGACCTGGGCGCTGGAGTCCGCCAGCTGACCATCGCCAACCCGGACCGGCGCAACGCGCTCGACGACGGCCTCGTCGAGGCCTTGGCGCGGGCCGTCGCCGAGGGAACCGACGTGCGCGCGTGGCTCGTGCGCGGCGCGGGCGAGGGCGCGTTCTGCTCCGGTTACGACCTGTCCCGCCTGTCGCGCGTTGCGCCCGGCGCGCGGTTGCCGGACGAGCGCATCGGCGAGGTCTTCGACACGTTGACGCGCCACCCGGCCCCCAGCGTCGCGCTGGTGACCGGGCCGGCGTTCGGCGCGGGCTGCGAGTTGGCGCTCACCTGCGATTTCCGTGTGGGCGGTCCGAAGGCCGTCTTCTGCATGCCGCCGGCGAAGGTGGGCGTGGTCTACGCGCTCAAGGGTCTCGCGCGGGTGACCGAGCGCATCGGCGCAGGCCACGCCCGCTTCATGTTTCTCACCGGCAGGCGTTACGGGGCCGACGACGCGCTGCGGATGGGGTTGCTCGACGTCCTCGCGCCCACGGCGGCCGACGCCCAGGGCGAGGCCGTTGCGCTGTGCCGCGAACTCGCCGACGCGGCGCCTCTGGCGGTCGCCGGCATGCGGCGGGGCTTCGCGCTGCTGGCGAAAGCGGGGGGCACGGCAGACGAACAGGCCGACTACGAGGTGTTGCGGAGGACGTCGTTCAACAGCGACGACGCCGCCGAAGGTCGCGCGGCCATCCTCGAAAAGCGTGTGCCCCGGTTCCATGGCCGGTAGCACGCGCGGCGCCCGAATCGACATCCGTTCGAACGGCGCCGGCGCCGACCGCCGTCGCCCCTGCGCCCGACCGGGGGCGCCAGGTCGCGCAGACGGTTCGCGGTCGGACGCCGACCGGCGCGAACTCGCGAGGGCGTCCGGCCAAGTGGCAGCCGGCGAGTTGTGCCCTGCAACCTCGGCAACGACCGAACAATAGTGTATAAGCGAATTCAAGGCGCTAGGCGCGCCCGAGGGGGCTCGCTTGGCGCGCAGGCAAGGCTCGAGCATGGACCGGATCGAACAGCTCAGACTGAACGGACAGCTGCCCAGCCCGAAGGGCGTGGCGCTCGCCATCCTGGAAATCAGTCGACGCGAGGATGCAAGCCTGGACGAGGTTGCGCGGGTGGTCCAGACCGACCCTGCGTTGACCGGGCGGCTGCTGCACCAGGCCAACGCGGTCGCCCGCTCGGGTCGAGCCGTCGTCTCGGTCAGCGAGGCGGTCCTGCGGTTGGGGATGTCGACGGTGCGGCAGCTGGCGATGGGGTTCTCGCTGGTCGAGCAGTACTCGACCGGATCGTGTAGCGGCTTCGACTATGCGCGCTTCTGGTCGCGTTCCCTGTTGATGGCCGTGGCGAGTCAGGAGTTGTGCGCCGTCCTGCGCCTGGGCTCGCCCGACGAGCTGTTCGCCTGCGGGTTGTTGGCGCAGGTCGGCCGCCTCGCGCTCGCCACCGTCTATCCGGCCGAATACACCGCGATCCTGGAGCTGGAGCCGCCGGAGGAACAGCTCATCGCGCTGGAGCGCGAGCGCCTGGAGGTCGACCACGCCGAGTTCACCGTCGCGATCCTTGCCGACTGCGGCGTTCCCAACGCCCTGGCCGAACCGTTGCGGTTCCACGACGAACCGGAGACTTCCGGGTTCGCCGAGGGTTCGCGGCCGTATCAGCTCTGCCACCTGTTCCACACCGCGGGCCGGCTGACCGAACTGGGCCTGTGCGCGCGCACGCAACGCCACGGCAAGATCGCCGAGTTGATGCGTCTGGGCGGCAAGATCGGCATGGACGCCGACGCGCTCGGTGGATTGTTCGACCGGATCGTCGCGCAGTGGCGGCAATGGGGCGAATTGCTACGGGTGCCGTTCGGCGAGCTGCCCCCGTTCAGCCAGATCGCCAGCGCGTCAGCCCCGCGTCCGGAGGATGAGAGCGGGGCGGGTGCGGCGCGCCGTCGCGTGCTGGTGGTCGACGACGACGCCGTGACCCGAGTCATGATGGAGGCGGTGCTGCGCGACAAGCTCGGTAGCACGGTCGTCACGGCGGCGAACGGCAGAGAAGCACTGGCCGTGGGCCTCGCGTCGATGCCCCAAATCGTCATCACCGATTGGCTCATGCCGGAGATGGACGGCCTGGAGTTCTGCCGCGCGCTGCGCGCCACGGAATGGGGCCGGTCGATGTACGTGATCATGCAGACGGGTCTCGAGGACGAGGAGAGGATCGTCGAGGCCTTCGAGGCCGGGGTGGACGACTACCTGGCCAAGCCCGTCAGCCCGCGCGCCCTCAGCGCGCGCATGCGGGCGGCCACGCACTACGTGGACCTGCTGGAGGCCTGGGAGCGCGACCGCGCCCAGCTCAAGCATTTCGCGGCCGAGCTCGCGATCAGCAGCAAGCGCATGGAGCACGCGGCGCTGACCGATCTGCTCACCGGTTTGCCCAATCGGCGAGCCGGCATGGAGGCGCTGGCGAAGGCCTGGAGCGGGTCCCAGCGCAATGGTCAACCTCTGGCGGTGCTGCAGATCGATGTCGACAAATTCAAATCCATCAACGATCGGCACGGGCACGCCGTCGGCGACGTCGTGCTCCAACAGGTGGCCAAGGGCATCCAGGCTGCCGCGCGCAGGCAGGACAGCGTGAGCCGCGTCGGCGGCGAGGAGTTCCTGCTGGTGTGCAACGATGCGGGACCGAAGACCGCCCTGCTCGCCGCCGAGCGACTGCGCCGGACGGTGGGCGAGCTCGAGATCCACACTGCCGGTCTCGGGATCCGGCTTACGGTCAGCATCGGCGTGGCCAACCGCGAGCCCGACATGGTCGACCCCGACCAGATGGTGCAGGCAGCCGATCGGGCGCTCTACGCGGCCAAGAATGGCGGGCGCGATCGGGTTTGCATCAGCATCCAGGGCAAGATCCACTGCCCCGAACGCAGTCCGCAGCCGCAGGCCTAGCCGTCGGTCGGACTCAGGGGTTCGCGAGCGAAACGGTGAAGAACGAGGACGGGTTCCGACGATTTCGACGCGCCCATCGGGAATAGGGAAGGAGAAGCCGGCGCAACACGGACCGTTCCCCTGCCGTTGCCGCCGGATCATCCTCAGTGCGACAGGCTGCTAGAAGCCTGCGTAGGGCTCGCCTTGGTGCGGGGATGCGCGCGTGGGCGCGCCCGCTCGTCGTCTCGAGCGAGCGCACGGGCGGCGTCGACGACGCGCCGCGGCGCAGGATGCTGGCACGCGTTGCGAACCTCGCGTCGCGGCGTGCGGCGCGCGAATCGGGCCTGTTCCGGCGCCACGCGGTTGCGCTCGCAAGGAGCGACCGATGGTCGCGATGACGGTCGCCATCCACGGGGGCTGCGGCACGCTCGGCAGGGGGGAGCAGAGCGAGGCCGACTGGGAGGACACGCGGCGGCATCTCGCTGCGTCGCTGCGCGCGGCGTGGGCGGTCCTGCGCGCAGGAGGGCGCTCGCTCGATGCCGTCGAGGCGGCGGTCGTCTTGATGGAGGACAGCCCTCACTTCAACGCGGGGCATGGGGCTGCGCTGAACGAGAACAGCGAACACGAACTCGACGCCTCGATCATGGACGGGGCGACACTGGCTGCCGGCGCCGTGTGCGCGGTGCGGCGCGTGCGCAATCCGATCCGCGCGGCGCGAGCGGTGCTCGAAAGAGGAGACTGCGTGCTGCTCTGCGGCTTGGCCGCGGACGATTTCGCGGGTCGTTGCGGGCTTCCCCTCGTCGACAACGCGTACTTCACCACCGAGCGCCGCGTGCAGGCGCTCTCCGTGATGAAGGCGCTCGCGCGGCGCGGCACGATCGGGTGCGCCACCGAGGCCGAGCGTCACGGCACGGTCGGGGCGGTGGCGCTCGATGCCCAAGGCAATCTGGCGGCGGCCACGTCGACCGGCGGCTACAACAACAAGCCCGTCGGGCGTGTCGGCGACTCGGCGCTGCCTGGGGCCGGCACCTACGCGCGCAACGGGGTGTGCGCGGTGTCCTGCACGGGCCAGGGCGAGGTCTTCATCCGCTGCGTCGCCGCGCATCAGCTCGCTGCGCGGATGCTCTACGCCGGCCAGTCGCTGGTCGATGCCGCGCGCGCGGTGGTGTTCGACGACGTCGGACCGCACGGCGCGGGCGCTGGAATGGTGGCGATCGACGCTCAGGGCGCCGTGCAATTGCCGTTCAACACCCTTGGCATGGCGCGCGGCTGGATTGGCGGTGACGGTGTCGTGCGCGTGGCGACGCACCAGGAAGTCCATTCCTCTGGGGGCCGCCTGAAGCGCGGAGTCGTCGCGGCATGGGGGGCGGACCCACGCCGCGCTTCGGGAACTAACCGCGACCTGCGTCGCGCTGCGGGTGATGCCATTCCGATCGACGCGCATCGCGTCCGCTGACGGCTTTCTCCGTTCGAGCCAGAAGCGGGCGCAGTTATTGCTTGAGGGGTTTGCGCACACTTCATGCCCGCTTCGCTTTCGCTCCGAACCAAGCCCACCTTTCGCCCATGTTGCGCGACGATCCACCCCGCCTGCAGGCGCGATGCGAGCCGGAGCCCTCCTGCAGAGGGGCCCGCGTCCGCGTGCACGATGGCTGCCGAGGCCGTCGCGGGGCAGCATTCCGCGCGGCACGGCACCGGCGCTCGGCAGGCGTTGCGGCAGGGCCGGGATCCGGTCCTTCCTGCGACCCTTCGCGGGCCCACGTCTCGACCCCGAGGCAGGCGCGCTGCCGCACGTGCCCGACGGCGCGCGCTGGCGCGCGGACAAGGCGCGTGAGGGCCGGATGCTTCGACCGCCGATCATCGCCATGAGCCCGCATGCGGTGCGCGGCGATGGCGAGCGGCTCCTGGATTCCGGCTTCGCCGGCTACGCCAGCAAGGCCCGCCACGAGCGCAACCCGTTCGACGCAGCATGGCGGTTCTTGGGCGCCCAACCTGCGCGACCGGGCGAGCGGGCCGGGCCGGCGCAAATCCTGGCCGGGTCGTTCCCCTGCGACGACCCGCGCGGGCGCCCGGCCGGCAACGGGCCGTCGCGCTTCGCATTCCCACCCGTCGCCGCAAGCAGGCACCGGGGCGAGCATCGCTCCAACGGCCGCCGTCTGGCCGCCGTCGGCCGGTTCTCATGACCGCCTCGACGTCCGCGACCGAGGTCGACCGCCTGGTCGCCTTCAAGCAACTCGACCAGGTCTACGCGCGGCTGCGGCTCAGCACGCTGCTGACGATGGGCATCTCGCTGCTGTTCGCGGGCCTGCTGGTGCCGTACTTTCCGGCGGACCGGCTGCTGGTCGGTCTGCTGGGAATCCAGGCGATCGGTGCTGCGCGCTATCTCCTCTGGCGCAGCTATGCACGGGCGCAGCCGTCGCAGGACCCGTCCGCGTTGTGGAGGCGGCGCTTTCTCGTCGGCGCCATCGCGGCGGGGGCGAGCTGGGCGTTCACGGTCGTCGTGTTGATGCCGCCGGCGGGCAGGTCGGAGACGGCGCTGCTGCTGGTGATGATCCTGGCCGTCTGCTCCGTCGCCACGGCGACCCTGGCCGCGCAGTTCGCGGCGCTGCTGGGGTTCCTGACCGCGGCCCTGGTCCCGACGATCGGTGTTCTGCTCGTCGCGGGCGGACCCGTCGAAGCCATGGCCGCGGCCGCCACCTTCGCAGCGCTGCTCTGCCAGGTCGCGGTGGGCTATCAGTCGAACGTGGCGACGACCCGGCACCTGCGCACCGAGTTCGCGCTGTCGGCGTCGATCCAGGAAACGAGCGCGGCGCGCGCGGCTGCCGAGTTGTCGAATCGCGCGAAGTCACGCTTCCTCGCCAACATGAGCCACGAGGTGCGCACCCCGCTCAACGGCATTCTCGGCATGGTCGAGGTGCTGGCGCAGGGCACGCTCGATGCGCAGCAGCGCCGCCGCGTCGGGCTGCTGCGTCAGTCTGCCCAACATCTGCTGGCGATCGTCAACGAGATTCTCGATCTTTCGAAGATCGAGGAAGGCCGGATCGAACTCGACCCGATCGATTTCGACGTCGGCGCGCTGGTGCAGGACGTCGTCGCGCTGCTGCGCCCCAACGCCCAGCGCGCAGGGCTGCGCCTCGACGTGGACATCGAAACGGGCTTTCCGCGGCGGGTGATCGCCGATCCGCTGCGGGTGCGGCAAGTGCTGCTCAACCTCTTGTCGAATGCGGTCAAGTTCACCGAGCAAGGTTTTGTGCGTCTGCACGCCCGGCACGAGGTTGTCGCCGGGACCGGCGACGAGCTGCGGCTGTGGTTCGAAGTCGTCGATTCCGGCATCGGCATCGCCCCGGCCGATACGGCCCGGATCTTCGAGGCGTTCACGCAGACCGACGAGTCGGCGAGCCGGCGGTTCGGGGGCACCGGTCTGGGACTCACCTTGTCGCGTCGGCTCGCGGAGTTGATGGGGGGAGCGCTCGACTGCGAGAGCCGGCCCGGCGAGGGCTCGACGTTCCGATTCGGTATTCCGGTGCGCCGGGTGTGCGAGGCAAGCGCCGCGCCGGCGTCGCCGGCGCTGCCGGCGCATCCTTCAGCCTTCTCCGCCCGGGTCCTGCTGGTCGAGGACAACCCGGTCAACGTCGAAGTGGCGGTCGCGCTGCTGGAAAGCCTGGGTGCGGAAGTCGTCTGCGCGACCGACGGCCGCGAAGCCCTCGAGCGGGCTCTGCCGGGCGCTTTCGATCTCGTGTTCATGGATTGCCAGATGCCCGTCATGGACGGCTACACCGCGGCCCGCGAACTTCGCCGGCGCGCCTGCGTCGATCGCCACGGCCACCGGCTGCCGATCGTCGCGCTCACGGCGGGCGCCTTCGACGAAGACCGGCGGCAAGCCGGCGATTCCGGCATGGACGATTTTCTCTCCAAGCCGGTATCGACCGCCGCGCTCGCCCAGGCGCTGCACCGCTGGGTGTCGCGCCATCCTCCCGGGCGTGCGCCTGTGGCTGTGGAGTAGGCGTCGGTGCGTGCAACGGCGCCACGGCGCGGGCCGGAGGGTCGTTCTACTCGATGTTTTGCACCTGCTCAGGGAGATCGGCCGGGAAGCCGCATGGATGCTGGGTTTCCGGCTTCGGGCTCGCGGGCGGGAATACGTGTGGGTACACAGGAATTGGGGGCTGGGGCGGGTGTCGGCTCCGCACAACAGACTGTGCCATGAGTCGGGCCCGAGCGGCTGGCTGGCGAGAGCTGCGTATCACGTTTCGGCCTTGGCGACCGGCGCCACCCGCGGTGGCAGGCAGTCGGCGAAGCGCGGCTGGATCTTGCTCATGCGCTTGGTCAGGGCCTCGTCGCCCGACAGGATGGCCAGCAACATTCCGGCCATCGTGTAGAGCCCGTTGGAGCTGCGCACCGCGTTCGCGAGCAGTTCGACCGGGTAGCCCGTCAGGCCACGCTGGATGGCGTGGATGCCACCGTGCACGAAGGAGTGCAGGGCCGGTGCGTTCACGTCCTTGAAGTGGGCGAACATCTCCACAAAGGGGTCACTCCCAGCGCATGCTCCACCGCCGAACGGTTGACGTTGCAGACCTCCAGTTCTCGCCCGCCGGTCGAGAAAACCGCCCCGAGCAGCGTGGTCCGCCGTCCCTCGCTCTGCGGGAACGAAGCGGCATCGCGGGCGATCAGCGGGTCTTCGATCGCGCGTACGCCTGTCAAACCATTCGTTCTCGATCCCGGTGTTCCTTGGGTCAAGGGAAAAATCACCGATCGGACGTTCAGCGCCTGGTGCCGTCCAAGGACGTGAGAACGACTTCCGGGTCCAGCTCGAACCCGGAATAGTTGAACGCGCCGGCGAGCCCCTCGCAGTCGGCTTGTGACGCGCCCTGCGCACGCAACACCGCAAGCCAGCGGGCGGTGACGACGCGTTGCACGTGGTCGACGATGGCCGTGGCCTTCTCCCGCGACAGCTTGAACTGGCCGTGCTCCGACAGCAGGTTGGCTCGGTTGGCGTAGCGGTTGTAGCGTCCGCAGCGCATTGCCAGGTCGCGCTTCTCGATGCTGGTCAGCGGGTTCGGCGTCAGGTCGTAGGCTGGCGACAGCTCCCATTGCGTGGTGGGCGCGACCAGTGCGTGGTTCCGCGGGTGGTCGTCGGTGTTCGAGATCAGCGCGTTGAACACCATGCGCCGGAACAGCTCTTCGAGGTCCTGGTTCGGGCGTGCGCTGCGGCGGCGCAGTTCATCGGCCAGCAGCAGGTAGGACCATTTCGCCCGGTCGCCGTGGGAGTCCTCCGCGCCCAGGGCCGTCAGGCCGCTCACCATGCGATGTCGCAGATAGCCGCTGGCGGTCTTCGTGCGGTCGAAGCGCTGCACCAGCAGCACGTCCTTGCCGCCCACGGTTTCGATGCGGTGCCGCGCTACGCGCAGGCCGCATTCCTGGGCCAGGGTGAGCATGGCGCCTTCTGCGCGTGCATTGCTCCAGGCATCGTCCGGCTCGGGAAACTTGGCCAGCCACAGACCCTCCTCGTCCTCGACGACGTTCTTGGGCCGGGCGCCGCCCATGGACGTGCCGGGCTGCAGAAGCTCGAGCATCTGCTGTGGCACCCCGAGCTGGCCGGCGGCGTCGCTGGCCATGAAGCGCTCGGCCGCCACGAGCAAGGCTTCCAGCTGAACCACAGGATTGAACCGACGGACCGGTTCCGGCGAGACCTTGTCGCGGCCGAAGGACAGCGCGCCAGCGCGGTCCTCCGGTGAGTGCAGCAGGTAGTCGACTTCGGTCAGGTCCGAGCGCCCCGTGTGGCGCTCGATGATGCGGCGCCCCCAGGCATCGGGTGACGCGTCGCGCAGCGCGCCGAAGATGCCCTTGAGCTTCACCGTCTGGGCGCGCCGCGGTGCCAGGGGCAGTTCGAAGGGGTCCAGGGGAACGGCGTCCGGGCGGCGCAGATAGGCCGGGTTGTAGACGAAGGTCCCAGTGGCCACGCCCTGCGGGAACGCCAGCTCGTAGTACCCCGCGGTGACCACCTCGTGCGATTGAGGCAGCTGAAGGTAGACGTAGACGCGCCCGTCAGAACTCGTCATCGACCCTCTCGGTGCGGTGGCGAACGCGTGTGGGCAGTCGGGCCAGCTCCAGCTGCTGGCCTTCGTCGTCGCGCTCGGGGCTGGCGATGTTCTGGAACTCCGACTCCAGCCCCATCGCCCAGAGCATCGCCAGGTAGGCGCCCAGGCCGGTTTGCAGGTTGCCGGCTTCGACGGCGCGCGCGGTGTCGTAGCTCACACCGGATTTCGCCGCCAGCTCGCGCAAGGTCAAGCGGCGGCGCTTGCGCGCCGTCGCCAGGTGCTCGCCCAGGCGCTTGGCGCCGTCCTTCACGGCAAAGGGGGCCGTCTGGCTCAGTTGAAGCGGGCGGGGCATGTCGAAACCATCGGAAAAATATTTTGGAACGGGTTCAGCATGCCTTCGGATGACTCCGGCGTCAACCCCAATGTGGTCCGAAAGCGTTCGCATCGCTATTAAGGTTGGTTTCATAATGCCCGGAACGCGGGAAACGTCGATGCCTTGACGTCCGAAGGCCCGTCCCCTTATCGGCCAGGCGGCCGCTTGCGGTTGGCCGCTGGCGATGAGTGAACGTTCAGCGACAGTCTCCATTCGATCGATGTCTCCCGAGCATGCGGGGCGGTCGGGTCGAGCCTGCCGATGCGACAGCAAGTGCGCACGTGTGTTCGCCCGATCGACGAGAGATCGGGCCGCACCAACCGTGGCAGTCCGGCGGCCGCGTAGCGGTCGAGGCTGGACCCGAGGTCCTGCTCTATCCTTCTCTTTGCCATCGCACGCCACTTCAGAGCGCTGGGCCCGCACATGAAGTCGGTCCCGGGGCGGCGATCCGTGAGGCCATGCCGTTCCATCGCGCTGAGGTGCGAGAGGAACGAAAACGGGTCCAGGCAACAGGCGATGACCGCAGCAGGCGCCTTGCTCTGGCAGAACAGCACGTAGCCCATGGGCTGCCGCGTGGTGCCAGCGATCGGGTTCAGGAGTCGGGCGTACAGCAGGGTCAGGCGAGGGGGCACAGGAGAACACCAGGTGCCCCAGCTCGTAGGGCAAGATGGCTGGCAATGCGCGCTCATCGAGCGCATCGGCAACCGCGTGGTGCAGAGTCGCGTGACAGCGCCCGCTCGCGGGCGAGCTCCTTGCCGGTGTAGCTGCCGAGCTTCATCACGCGCGACTTGCCGGCGAAGCGGTAGCGCAACTTCCAACTCGGCGCACTGCGTTCGGGTCGCCACGTCAGCACGAGGCCATCGCCGTCGGATCGCCCTTCGAAGCGCTCGCCGGACCTGATCCAGGCCCGGATGCCGACATCGGTCAGCTTGCCCATCTTCCACCCCAGGTGTGTACCCAAAACTGCGCCGGACGGTTCCGGGTACACAGCTGGGTACGCAGAAATTCTGGGATGGGGTGGGGCGTCCTGCAACGCCCCGAAACGCTAATCCCGCGTAAACGCTGGACTTTCCGGCCGCTTGGGGGCGTCAAGAGACCCCGTGAAACCTCACTCGATGTTTTGCACCTGCTCGCGCATCTGTTCGATCAGCACCTTGAGCTCGAGCGAAGCCTGCGACAGCTCGACGTCGACCGATTTCGAGCCCAGCGTGTTGGCTTCGCGGTGCAGCTCCTGCATCAGGAAATCCAGGCGCTTGCCGGCGCTTCCGCCCGCCGCAAGCACGCGGCGCACCTCTGCGACGTGGGTGGAGAGGCGCGCGACCTCCTCGGCGACGTCGGTCTTGGTCGCGAACAACGCGAGTTCCTGCCTGAGCCGCTCCTGGTCGGGGTCGAGCCCCGCTTCGCGCAGGCGGGCCCCGAGTTTTTCGACGTAGGCGGCGTGCAGCGCGGGAACGCGCGGCGCCACACGCGCGACCTGCGTTTCGATGCCCAGGCAGCGCTCCTCGAGCATCGCCGCGGTCCTGGCGCCTTCGCGCCGCCGCGACTGCGCGAGCTCGACCAAGGCCCGGGCGAGGAGTTCGTGCGTGTGCGCGGCGAGCTCCTCCGGCGCCACCGTCGGCTCGGCGAGCACGCCCGGCCAGCGCAGGATCTCGGCCGTCGTGAGCGGCGCGGCCCCCGGCGCGTGCGCCTGGATCGCGGCCGCGGCCGCGGCGAGCTGCGCGACGCGGCTCGTGTCGATGGCCAGCGCGGCAGCGCTTGGCGCCGTCCGCGCGAGCGTCACGCGGCATTCGACCTTGCCGCGCCGCAGTTCGGCGGCGACGCGCTCGCGCAGCGCCGTTTCGAGCCCGCGCAACTCGTCGGGCAGACGCAGCTGCAGATCGAGGTAACGGTGATTGACGCTGCGCAACTCGACGACGAGGGACACGCCGGGCAGGTCGGCGGCGACGGCGGCGAAACCGGTCATGCTGAGGATCATCGCGGGCCTTCGCCGGACTTGCGGGCGTGTTCTGCCTTTACAGACCTCGGGTTCATCGGGAGAATGTATTGGCAATCCCCGTTGCGCGCAAGCCGCGAGCCGGTTTCTGGCACGTGAATTGCATGGATTGATGGCGACTTGTTGCCGAACTGAATCCATCGTGGCCGTCACCAACCAAGCCCTCACCGCCGGCTACCAGCTGCTCAACTACCGGATCGACCGGCAGATCAGCCGGGGCGGGTTCTCGATCGTCTACCGGGCTTTCGACGAGACCAGCTCCCCGGTCGCGATCAAGGAATACCTGCCCTCGTCGCTGGTCCTGCGCACCGAAGGGGACATCGTTCGCGCGAGCTCGGTCGAGAACCTGACCTCGTTTCGGTACGGCATGAAGTGCTTCTTCGAGGAGGGGCGCGCGCTGGCCAAGATCGACCACCCTAACGTCGTTCGGGTGGTGAATTTCTTCCGCGCCAACGAGACCGTCTACATGGTGATGCGCTACGAGCGCGGGCGCACGCTGCAGCAGCAGATCCAGATGAAGCAGGACCAGATGTCCGAGCGGCTGGTCCGTCACGTGTTCATGCACCTTCTGAACGGGCTGCGCGAGGTGCACACGCACAAGCTCCTGCACCTCGACATCAAGCCGGCGAACATCTACCTGCGCACCGACGGCAGCCCGGTGCTGCTCGACTTCGGCGCCGCCCGCCAGACGCTGACCACGAACCGGCCGAAGCTCGCGCCGATGTACACGCCGGGGTTCGCCGCGCCCGAGCAGTATCGCGACCCGGACCGGCTGGGTCCGTGGACCGACGTCTACGGCGTAGGCGCCTCGATGTTCGCCTGCCTTGCCGCATTCGCGCCGCAGGCGGCCGACGCCCGAATGCAGGAAGACCACCTCGTGGCGGCGAAAAAGATCTGGTCGGGGCAGTACTCCGACAATCTGCTCGAAGTGATCGATTGGTGCCTGCGCCTCGATCCGCTGGAGCGTCCGCAGTCGATCTTCTCGCTGCAAAAGGCGATCCGCGACATTCCGCCGAGGCGCCGCAAGCTCACGTTCCTGGACAACCTCAAGCGCCGGCTCTTCACCGAGATCGGCGCCTGATCCTGCTACCCTTCCGTGACAGCTTCGATGCGCTTCACGATCTTCCAGGACAGTCGCAAGGGGTCGCGCAAGGTCAACCAGGACCGGGTCGCCTACACGTACAGCCGCGACACGCTGCTCCTCGTCGTTGCCGACGGGATGGGCGGCCACGCGGGCGGCGAGATCGCGGCCCAGATCTGCGCGCGGCTGTTCATCGAGCGCTTCCAGCAGGAGGCCAAGCCGGTCTTGAAGAACCCCACGCAGTTCCTGCAAGACTGCATGCTGCGCGCGCACGCGGCGCTCGGCTCCTACGCTGCGCAGTTCTCGATGCTGGAGACCCCGCGCACGACCTGCGTTGCCTGCATCGTACAGGCGGGGCAGGCCTACTGGGCGCACGTCGGCGACTCGCGCCTGTACCTCTTTCGCCAGGGCGGCCTGATCGGGCACACCAAGGACCACTCCAAGGTCCAGTACCTGATCGACCAGGGTCTGATCCGCAGCGACGAGGTCGCAACCCACCCCGACCGCAACAAGATCTTCAGTTGTCTGGGGGGCCTCGTCGACCCGGTCATCGACCTGTCGCGCCGCACGCCGCTGCGCAACGGCGACGTCATCGTCCTGTGCACCGATGGCGTCTGGAGCGTGCTCACGCGCGAGGAGATCGCCGACTGGCTGACTTCGACCCCGATCCTCGCGACCGGACCGCAGATGATGCGCGAGGCCGAGAAACGCGGCGGCGCGGACGGCGACAATCTGTCCGCGATCGTCGTACGCTGGGGCCCGGAGAAGCTGACCGACCAGATCACGACGACGGTGACCGAGACCATGAGACTGGGCGAGTTTGCGACCCAGATCGACCGCACGCTCTCGCTCACCGACCGCACCGGCGTCGAGCGCGACCTTTCCGACGACGAGATCGAGCGCGCGATCGAAGAGATACAATCGACCATCCAGCGCTATCGGCGCTGAGCGGGGCGGCCTGCGGGTGGGCAGCGCCCCGGCCGCGGATGCGGCCGGGGAGTGCCGGAAGCGCGGTCGAGCTGGCGCCCGGGCATGGAACTGCGCTGCGGGCCGCCCGCGTCGCGCCCCGGTTGCGAATCGCCGTCAACCCTGATCCCTGATCCCCGATGCGCCAGCTGATCCTCGACACCGAAACCACGGGACTGTACCCCGAGCAGGGCCACCGGATCATCGAGCTCGCGGGTCTGGAACTCGTCAATCGGCGCCCCACCGGGCGCACCGTCCACGTCTACCTCGATCCCGAGCGCGAGATCGACGCGGGGGCCACCGAGGTCCACGGCATGACGTGGGAAGATCTCAAGGGCAAGCCCCGCTTCGCGGACATCGCGGACGATTTCGCACGGTTCGCGCGCGGGGCCGAGTGGGTGATCCACAACGCGCCGTTCGACCTCGCGTTCCTCGACGCCGAGTTCCGGCGAGCCGGCCTGCCGCCCTGTGATACCTTGCACGCGGGCGTCGTCGACACGCTGGCGCTGGCGCGCGAGGCGTTTCCCGGAAAGCGCAACAACCTCAACGCGCTGTGCGAGCGGTTTGCCGTCGACAACGCGCAGCGGACGCTGCACGGCGCGCTGCTCGACGCCCAGCTGCTGGCGGAGGTCTACCTGGCGATGACTCGCGGACAGGAAACACTGCTCATCGACATGGCGCCGCCCGCCCGGCTGGCGGGCCCTGCCGCCACGGGCGGCAGCGGCGCGGCGAAGGACGGCTGGCGACCGGCGCTGCGGGAGATTCTGCCCACGCCGGATGAACTGGCCGCCCACGAAGCGTACCTCGCCGCGCTCGACGAGGAATCCAAAGGCCGCTGCCTGTGGCGGATCGGGTTGCATGCCGGCTGAGCGCCGCCCTTGCGCGAGCGGTCAAGGGCCACGCTGGCACCCGTCGTTCATCGTTCGGTCGGCACGCGCGGGCATCCTCGGCGACCGGACGATCGTGCTCCTCCCACGGTGCCTGCAACCCGCGCGATGAGGGCCTCTCCTGCGTTGCTCAACCGCGAGCTCTCGCTGCTCGCCTTCAACCGCCGCGTGCTGGCGCACTCTGCGGACGAGAAGGTGCCGCTGCTCGAGCGCCTGCGATTCCTGTGCATCGTCGGCAGCAATCTCGACGAGTTCTTCGAGATCCGGGTCGCCGGAATCAAGGAGCATCTGCGCGCCCGGCACGCGCCGGCGGGGATGACGCTGCCGGAGGCGCGGACGCTGCTGCAGCAGGTCGGCGTTGAAGTCCGGGCGCTGATCGCGGACCAGTATCGCCTGCTGAACCAGGAGGTGTTGCCGGCGCTCGCCGGCCGGGCCGTGGAGCTGCTGCGTCGCAGCGAGCTGCGGGCTCCCGAGCTCGCCTGGGTGGCGCGGCTGTTCGACCGCGAGGTGCGGCCGCTGCTGACCCCGATTGGTCTCGATCCCGCGCACCCGTTCCCGCAGGTCGTCAACAAGAGCCTCAATTTCATCGTTGAGCTCGCGGGAAGGGATGCCTTCGGCCGGCAGACCTCGATCGCGATCGTCAAGGCGCCGCGGGTGCTGCCCCGCGTGTTCAGGCTGCCCGTCGAGGTCTCGGGTCGCAAGCACGCCTTCGTGATGCTGTCGTCGGTCATCCACGCCCGCATGGCGACGCTCTTCCCCGGGCGCGAGGTGCTCAACTACGCGCAGTTCCGCGTCACCCGCGACGCGGACCTGTGGATCGACGAGGAGGAAGTGAAGAACCTGCGCCAGGCGCTGCAGGGCGAGCTCACGCAGCGTCACTACGGTGCTGCGGTGCGCCTCGAGGTGCCCACCAGCTGCCCCGAAGACCTGGCCGCCTTCCTGCTGCGGCAGTTCGAGCTCGACGCGGGCGACCTCTACCGCTGTGACGGGCCGGTGAACATCGCGCGCCTTTCCGCGCTGGTCGACGAGGTCGATCTCGACGAGCTCAAGTACGAGCCGTTCGAGCCCGGGCTTCCCGCAGGGCTGCGCGAACAGGGCGACATCCTGGCCGCGATACGCGGTGGCGACATCCTGCTGCACCACCCCTACCAGTCGTTCGAACCGGTCATCGAGTTCATCCGCCGCGCGGCAGACGACCCGCAGGTCGTGTCGATCAGGCAGACCGTCTACCGCACCGGGGTCAACTCGGTGCTGATGGAAGCGCTGATCGAGGCGGCTCGCCGCGGCAAGGAAGTCACCGTCGTTGTCGAGCTGATGGCGCGCTTCGACGAGGAGACCAATATCGACTGGGCCGATCGGCTGGAGCAGGCCGGCGCGCAGGTCGTCCACGGGGTCTTCGGTCTCAAGACGCACGCCAAGCTCGCGCTGCTCCTGCGCCGGGAAGCCGACAGCCGCGGCCGGGTGCGGCTCGTCCCCTACGCCCACCTGGGCACGGGGAACTACCACCCGCGAACGACGCGCCTGTACTCCGACTTCGGGCTGCTGACCTGCGATCCCGCGATCTGCGCCGACGTCGAGGCGGTGTTCATGCACGTCACCAGCTTGGCCCGCGCCGCAGCGCTGCGGCGCCTGCTGCTTTCGCCGTTCACGATGCACAGGCAGGTGATCGCGAAGATCCGGCGCGAGGCCCGGAACGTACGCAGCGGACGGCCGGCACGCATCGTGGCGAAGATGAACGCACTGGTCGAGAAGGGCGTGATCGATGCGCTCTACGAGGCATCGCAAGCCGGCGTGCGCGTCGATCTCGTCGTCCGCGGCGCCTGTGCTCTGCGGCCCGGCGTGCGCGGGCTGTCCGAACACATCCGGGTACGGTCGATCGTGGGGCGCTTTCTCGAACACCACCGGGTGTGGATGTTCGCCAACGACGGCGACCCGGATGTCTGGCTGTCTTCCGCCGACTGGATGGGACGCAATCTCTTCCGCCGCATCGAGGTCGCCTTCCCCGTGCGCGACCCGGACCTGAAGCGCCGCGTCGTCGAGGAGGGGCTGTCATGTTATCTCGGCGATAATGTGGACGCCTGGGAGCTGAGGCCGGACGGGCGCTGGACCCGGGTTCGCGCCCGGCGCGGCGCGCGCGCGCGCAGTGCGCAGACCGAGCTCCTGCAGTTGCTCGCTTCGTGCGGCGGCCCGGCGCCCGGACGCGCCCGCGCCGGCGCGCGGCGCAGCGGTGCGCCCGACCGCAGGCGCGGCGCAGTTCACGCATAGGGGGCCGTATGGATCTTGTTCTGTGGCGACACGCCGAAGCCGAGCCGGGCGAGCCGGATCTCGGGCGGCGCCTGACCGCGAAGGGCCACAAGCAGGCGGAACGCGTCGGGTCGTGGCTGGATCGGTACCTGCCGCAGACGACGCGCATCCTCGTGTCGCCTGCGGACCGGGCGCAGGAAACGGCGCTCGGACTCAAGCGCAGGTTCAAGACCGTGGACGCGCTTGCGCCCGGCGCTGCGGTCGCCGCCGTGCTGGCCGCGGCGGGATGGCCCGATGCAAGGGAGCCGGTGCTGATCGTCGGACATCAGCCGACGCTGGGGTCGGTCGCGTCGTTCCTGCTCGCTGGGGACGAAGCCTACTGGTCGGTGAGGAAGGGCGCCGTCTGGTGGCTCAGCAATCGGGATCGCGCCGGAACCGCGACCGTCGTGCTCCGGGTCGTGATCGGGCCGGAGTTCGTCTGAGCTTCGCAACCCCGCCTGTCCAGGAGCGCGGGCTCGGGCAACGACCGGGCACTGCCCAAGCCTCCGCCCGCGCGCGGTCCGGGGGGACGCGACGTCCCGGGGGGGGGCGTCAGCGCCAGGGGTGCCCCTGCGAGCGCCACTGGGCGCGTTCCTTGTCGAGCAGGTGCGCGGTCAATGGATGCGCCTTGAGCCAGGCGGCGGGAACCTCGATCCGCAGGCCGCTGCCCGGGGCGATCCTGAAGCGCGGCAACGCCACGGCCTGCCGCGCGTGGTGGAAGAGTACGGCGAGGCGCAAGGCGAGAAGTTGCAGTCGCTGCGTCGGGTTCGCGAGCGCGCCGGACATCTTGGCGAGGCTGCCGCGGCAGCCGAGGACGAGCGTAGCGAGCTCGGCCTGCTCGCCCGCGGAGAATCCAGGCATGTCGGCGTTCTGAAGGATGTACGCGCCGTGCTTGTGGAAGCCGGTGTGCGACACCGAGAAGCCGGTCTCGTGCAGCAGTGCCGCCCACTCCAGGCGCTGCGCGGTTGCGGCGTCCGCATCGGGCGCGGCTGCGGCAAAGATCGTCTGCGCCAACGCCGCGACTCGGGCGGCGTGCTCCCGATCGACGCGCCAGCGCGTCTGGAACTGATCGACCGTCGCGGTGCGGACGTCGCGCTGGATACGCCGGCCGAGCAGGTCGTAAAGGACGCCGAGCCGCAGCGCCCCGCCCACGGGGTTGATCCGGTCGGCATCGAGCTCCTCCATCGCGGCTGCCATCACCGCGAGTCCGCCCGCCAGGACGGGTGCGCGCTCGGGTTTGAGCGCCGCCATGGAGAGGCGCCGGACGTGTCCGGCGGAGATCATCCGGCGCTGCAGGCGGTCGAGGCCGCCGCGCGTGATGCCCGCCGGCGACAGGCCGTTCTGCTCAAGGATTTCGGCGAGCGCCAGCGCGGTGCCGGACGACGCGTAGGCCGCGGTCCAGTGCCGGTGATTGAAATCACGGGCGATGGCTTCGACTTCGGCCCGGGCTGCGGTGCCGGCCGCTTCGAACGCGCGCCTGGTCAGCGCGCCATCGCGGAAGAAACGCTGCGTCATGTCGACGCAGCCCATCTTGAGCGAGTCCATGTGCAGCGCTTCCATGCCGCGACCGACGATGAACTCGGTCGAGCCGCCGCCGATGTCGATCACCAGCCGCGGCTCGGGCGACGACGGCAGGACGTGCGCGACACCGAGGTAGATGAGCCGCGCCTCCTCGTAGCCGGTGATGATGTCGATCGGGAAGCCGAGGACCCGTTCGGCCTGCGGCAGAAACGTCGCGGCGTTCCTCGCCACTCGCAGCGTGTTGGTGGCGACGGCGCGCACCGCGGACGGGTGAAGCCCGCGCAGGCGCTCCGCGAACCGCGCGAGGCACGCCAGCGCCGCCCGCCGCGCCTCGGGCCGGAGGTTGCCCTTGCTGTCGATGCCGGCACCCAGGCGCAGCGTCTCGCGCCAGGTGTCCAGCCGGAACACCTGGTCGCCCTCGACGCGGCCGACCTCGAGGCGGAAGCTGTTCGAACCCATGTCCACGACGGCAAGCGTCGTGGCGGCGAGCGCTGTGCGCGGCATGATGGCCGGCAGGGTATCAGAATCCATCGTGTCGCGACTCACGCGGCACCGGCTGCGAAGCCGATTTCTGCTAGTGTACTGCTGCGCGGCGCGCGCAGCGGCCCGGCGCACGCGTGGCCCCGATGCCTGTCGATTACCTGCAGAAGATCCTCACCGCCCGCGTCTACGACGTGGCCGTCGAGACGCCGCTGGATCTTGCCCCGACGTTGTCGCGGCGTTTGGGCAACCGCGTGTTGCTGAAGCGCGAGGACCAGCAGCCGGTCTTCTCGTTCAAGCTGCGCGGCGCGTACAACAAGATGGCCCAGTTGTCCGCGCGCGAACGCGGTCGCGGGGTCATCGCCGCCTCCGCCGGCAACCACGCGCAGGGCGTCGCGCTCGCGGCGCAGAAGCTTGGCTGCGTGGCGACGATCGTGATGCCGGTCACCACGCCGCGGATCAAGATCGGCGCGGTCAGGGCGCGCGGTGCCAACGTCGTGCTGCACGGCGACTCCTACAGCGACGCCTATGCGCACGCGCTGGCGTTGAAGAAGGAGTCGCGCGCCGCCTTCGTCCATCCCTACGACGATCCCGACGTCATCGCGGGCCAGGGCACGATCGGGATGGAGATACTGCGCCAATGCCAGCGGCCGATCGACGCGATCTTCGTCGCGGTCGGCGGCGGCGGGCTTATCGCCGGGATCGCGGCGTACGTGAAACGCGTGCGTCCGCAGATCCGCGTCGTCGGCGTGCAGCCGACCGACTCCGACGCCATGGCGCGGTCGCTGCGGGCCGGCCGGCGGGTGCGGCTGCGCCACGTCGGGCTGTTCGCCGACGGCGTCGCGGTGAAGCAGGTCGGCGCCGAAACCTTTCGCCTCGCCCGCGCGCTGGTCGACGACATGATCCTGGTCGACACCGATGCGACCTGCGCGGCGCTCAAGGACGTGTTCGAGGACACGCGGTCGATCCTGGAGCCCGCGGGCGCGCTGGCGATCGCCGGAGTCAAGGCCTGGTGCGAGCGGCACCGGACCGCGGATCGCACGTACGTGGCGATCGCCTGCGGCGCCAACATGAACTTCGACCGCCTGCGTTTCGTCGCCGAACGCGCTGAGCTGGGCGAGCAGCGCGAGGCGATCCTGGCCGTGACGATCCCGGAGCGTCCCGGCAGCTTCCGCGCGTTCTGCGAGCTCCTCGGCCGGCGATCGATCACCGAGTTCAACTACCGCTACGCCGACGCGGACGTCGCTCACATCTTCGTCGGCATCGAGGTCGGCAACGCACGGCAGACGGCCGAGCTGCTGCGCGAGTTCCGGCGGCGGGGGATCGAAGCGTTCGACCTCTCGGACAACGAAATGGCCAAGCTGCACGTTCGCCACCTGGTCGGCGGGCATGCGCCCGCGGCGACGGACGAGATCGTCTACCGGTTCGAATTCCCCGAGCGCCCGGGGGCGCTGATGCAGTTCCTGAACAGCATGAGCCGGGGCTGGAACATCAGCCTGTTCCACTACCGCAACCACGGGGCCGACTACGGGCGGGTGCTCGTGGGGATGCAGGTTCCGGCCGCGGACAAGCCCGATTTCCGCGCGTTCCTGGCCAAGCTGGGGTACGACCACGTCGAGGAGACCGGGAACCCCGCCTACCGGATGTTCCTCGGAGCGCGTCGGCCAGGCGCCTAGGAGCCTGTCGCACTTAGGAGGATTCGGCTGCAACGGTGGGAGAACGGTCCATATTTCGCCGATTTCTCCTTACCTATTCCCGATAGGCGCGTCGAAATCGTCAAAATCTGTCCTCGCTCTCCCACCGTTTCGCTTTCGAACCCCTAAGTCCGACAGGCTCCTAGCAGCCCGGCCGGTCGCCGGCGACCGGCCGCCGCCGCCCACGTCGGGCGTTCTGTGCCGTACAGCGTCGTTTCGGCCGCGGCTCGCTCGGGGCCCGGAAACGCACCTGCCACGCCATGATCCTCTCGAACTATGCGCTATGGCGCACGGGTCGGTACAATTGTTGCTAAGGACCATGGCGCCTGTGCCGTGGCAGACTGGGCACACGAGGGAATTGTGGCGCACAATGCGGTGCGCCGAAAAGGAGACCGGGTTGACCGAGCAGAATTCGCTGTCGGGCGTCAAGGTGATGGTCATCGATGACTCGAACACCATTCGGCGCAGCGCCGAGATCTTCCTGCTGCAGGCCGGGTGCACGGTGATCCTGGCCGAAGACGGGTTCGACGCCCTGTCGAAGATCACCGACCACCTGCCGGATCTCGTGTTCGTCGACATCATGATGCCCCGGCTCGACGGCTACCAGACCTGCGCGCTGATCAAGAAGAACGCGCGCTTTCACACGATGCCGGTGGTGATGCTCTCGTCGAAGGACGGCTTGTTCGACCGCGCGCGCGGCCGGATGGTGGGGTCGGACCAGTACCTGACCAAGCCCTTCACGAAGGAAAGCCTGCTCAAGGCCGTGTCGAATCACGTCGGTCGAAAGGGGCCATGATCGCTCGCGCCGGCAACGCCAAGGGCGACCCGACGCTTGGTGCGGCGTCGGGCCGCGACGGCCCGGGGATGCACAGTCGAGCGAGAGGCTGAACGAGGATGGCATTCAAGAAGATTCTCATCGTCGACGACTCCCCGACCGAGCGTCACGTACTCAACGACATGCTGACCAAGGCCGGCTACGAAGTCGTTGCCAGCGACAACGGCGAGGACGCCATCCAGAAGGCGAAGCAGGTGCGCCCGGCGCTCATCCTGATGGACGTCGTCATGCCCGGCCTCAACGGATTCCAGGCGACGCGGGCCATCAGCCGCGACCCGGAGACGCGGTCGATTCCCATCATCCTGTGCACGTCGAAGAGCCAGGAAACCGACAAGATCTGGGGCATGCGCCAGGGTGCCCGCGACTACGTCGTCAAGCCAATCAACCGCGACGAACTGCTGGCGAAGATCGCCGCAGTCTGTTGACCGCCCCTGCGCCCGAATCCGGAACTTCCGCCGCGCGAGCATTCCCCAACCGTCCGCCAGCCACCGAGATCGCATGGCCCGCCCCGCGAGAATCGACCTCCGCGCGTTCCAGCAGGAACTCGCCGCCCGCCTGTCCAGCAAGACCGCGGCGCAGGTCGAGTCGTCGCGTCTCGGCCTGTCTTTCGGGGGCGAGAACTGGCTGGTCCGCCTGGCCGACGCCGGCGAAGTCCTCGCCGTGCCGCCGATCGCCGCGGTGCCGCTGACGCGGCCTTGGTTCCTGGGCATCACCAACATCCGCGGCAACCTCTACGGCGTTGTCGATTTCGCCGCGTTCCGCGGCCTTCCGGCGAGTGCGACGCCGCGGGGCCCGGGCGGGCAGGCGCGCCTCGTGCTGTTCGGCGCGCGCACTGGCGAGCTCCAGGTCGGGGTCGTCGTGACGCGAGTGGTCGGCCTGCGCAACGTTGCGGAGTTCGCGCCGGTGGCGGCGCGCGCGGACGCCCCCGCCTGGTACGCCCAGCGCTGGATGGACGCCGACGGCGTGTCGTGGCAGGAGATCGACCTCGCGCGTCTGGCGCGCGAGCCGGACTTCCTGCAGGTCGGCGCCTGAACGGGCGCGCTGAACGACGGGCAGCGAGCCGCGCCGACGAGCATCAGAACAACGGAGCACGGGAGCGGGTCTTCCGGAGGGAACATGGCATTGAAGCTGAAACTGCCGAGCATCTTCGGCGTCCAGGGAAACGCCGGTGCCGCCACCGCGGCACTGGAGATGCCGACGACGCAAGTGCGCGGGGCCGCCCCCGCCTACGATCCGCTGGCCACCGTGTCGATCATGGAGCAGCTGCGGACGGCGTCGTCGGAACTCGCGCCGCCGCGGAAGCTGCCGCTGATCGGCAAGCTCGGAATCGTGCAGCAGTTCCAGGTCCTCGGCGTCCTGGCGCTCGCGCTGCTGTGCCTGGCGGCGATCATGATGTTGCTCGAGAACCGCAACTCGTCGCAGGCCAGCGCCGCCACGGCGACGGCGACCGAGATGCAGATGCTCTCGCAACGCCTGGCGCGCGGTATCGCGCTTGCGGCGCAAGGGCAGGCTGCCGCGTTCCCGGCGGTCAAGGACAGCCGCGAGCGCTTCAAAGCGGACCTCGGCGCGCTGCTCGACGGCGGGACGGTGCGCGGCGTCGAAATCGACGTCACGTCGGACCCGTCGACCCACAAGCTGCTGCAGGAGATCCAGGCGCGCTGGGAGCGCGTCGACGCGAACGCCGGCCGCCTGCTGGACAACCAGCAGAGCCTCACCTCGCTCGCGAAGGGGCTGGAGGGAATCAATCAGGGCAACAACGGCATTCTCGAGCTGGCGCAGCAGGCCGCGCAGCAGGTCGGGCAGGGCGGGGGCAGCCTGCGCGAGATCGAGTACACGAACCAGCTTGCGGTGCTGTCCCAGCGGATCGCCAAGAACGCCAACGCCCTGGCCTCGTCCGACGAGATCGATCCCGAAGTCGCGTTCCTCCTCGGCAAGGACGCCGGGACCGTGCGCGAAATCCTGCAGGGATTGCTGAAGGGAAGCGACGCGCTGCGGCTTTCGGCGCTGCGCAACGACGAGGCGCGGGCGACGCTGGTCGAACTGCAGAAGCGCTTCGCTGCCTACGATGGTGGCGTGAACGCGATTCTGCAGAACATGAACCGGCTGGTTGCGGCGAAGCAGGCGGCGCGCGCCGTCAACGCCGAGTCCGAAGCGCTGCTGACCGACACGACCCGGCTCGCGGCCGAGTACCAGAGCGGCTCGGGGCCACGCGCACTCGTGCGCTGGGCGTCCGCCGCTCTCGCCTTGCTGGGCTTGGGCTGCCTCGTGCTGCTGGGCAAGGTGTTCCTCGACGACGCCCGCGTTCGCGCCTTCGAGAGCGAGCAGGAGAACAAGCGCAACCAGGAGGCGATTCTCCGGCTCCTGAACGAAATGGGGAACCTTGCCGACGGCGATCTGACCGTCCAGGCTTCGGTGACCGAAGACGTCACCGGCGCGATCGCCGATTCGATCAACTTCACGATCGAGGAGCTGCGCACCCTGGTCAAGGGCATCAACTCGGCGACCGACCAGGTGGCGCAGGCGACACAGGACGCGCAGGCGATATCGAACCGGCTGTACGAGGCGTCGCAGCGCCAGAGTCGGGAGATCCAGCAGGCGTCGGCCTCCGTGCTGCAGATGGCGCAGTCGATCGACGAGGTCTCGCACAGCGCCGTCCAGTCGGCGCGCGTGGCGCAGCAATCGCTCGCAGCCGCCGAGAAGGGCGGGCAGGCCGTGCAGAACCAGATCTCGGGCATGCACGAGATCCGCACCCAGATCCAGGACACCTCCAAGCGCATCAAGCGGCTTGGAGAGTCATCGCTGGAGATCGGCGAGATCGTGGAGCTCATTTCCGACATCACGGAGCAGACCAACGTGCTGGCGCTCAATGCGGCGATCCAGGCCGCCTCCGCCGGCGAGGCGGGCCGCGGCTTCACCGTCGTGGCGGAGGAAGTGCAGCGCCTCGCGGAGCGTTCCGGCGAGGCGACGAAGCAGATCGAGGCGATCGTCAAGTCGATCCAGGCCGACACCCAGGACGCCGTCGCCGCGATGGAGAAATCGACGGTAGGCGTGGTCGAGGGGACCAAGCTCTCCGACGCCGCCGGGCAGGCGCTGGACGAGATACGCCGGGTGTCGGGCGAGCTCGCGGCGCTGATCGGCGGCATCTCCGAACAGGCGCAGAAGCAGTCGGATTCGGTGTCCGACGTCACCCGGGGCATGCAGGGAATCCTGCGGATCACCGAGGAGACGACCGAAGGCACGAAGCAGACCAACGTCTCGATTGCGCAGTTGACGCGACTCGCGGCGGAACTGCGCAGCTCGGTCGCCGGGTTCAAGGTCTAGGGAGCCGCCAGCCCATGAAGGCACGCACGACCCACACCCTTCGCGCCCGGCGCTCGGGCGTCGCGGCCGCGTCGGACCGGCCGCGCCGCCTGCGCACGACCGGCCTCGAAGGGAGGCACCGCGGCCGGTTCGCCGCGCCCAGCGCGCAGCAGTGCACAGGAGTCCGATGATCGCGACCCCCGCCGCCAGCAGGCGACCCGAGCCGGCGATGCCTTCAGACGCCGCCGATGCGGTTTGGCAGCGCAGGGCCATTGAACAGGAGCGCCCCACAGTGGCGACCGAAACCCTTACCGACTTCGACCTTGGGCCGTTGTCCTGGGTGCAGGAGGAGATCGACCAGGCGCTGTCCCGTGCCCTCGACGCGCTGGCCGCATTCCGTACCCCGCCCCACGATGGCGGTGCGCTGAAGCATGCGCGGACCCACGTGCACCAGGCCGCCGGCGCGATTCAGATGGTCGGCCTCGAAGGGGTCGTCGCCTTTACCGACGAGATCGAGCGCCAACTCTCGGCCCTGGACGAGCACGCCAACCCCGCCGACGGACGCTTCGCCTGCGACGCGGTCGACCGGGCCTGCCGGAAGCTGCAGATATTCCTGGCCGAGATCGTCAACGGCGCGCCGCCTGCGCCGCTCAAGCTCTTTCCCGAATACGAGGCGATGCAGCGTGCGCGGGGCATACGGGTCGTCGCCCCGACCGACCTCTTCTATCCGGACCTGTCCGCGCGCGCGCCGGTGCGCAGCGACCTCCCGCCGGTGCCCGCTTCCCGGCTCCAGTCTCACCTCGTCAAGCAGCGCCGCACGTACCAGCGGGGGTTGCTCGACTGGTTGCGCGGCGAAGAGTCGGGGATGGTCGCCATGCGCGAGGCCGTGGGTGCGATCGAGCACGCGACAACTTCGCCGCCGATGCGCGCGTTCTGGTGGTCGACCGGAGCGGTCTACGACGCCGTGATTCATCACGGCCTCGATCCGGGCTTCGGTGTCAAGCAGCTGGCGGCGCGCATCGACCTTCAGGTGCGTCGAGTCGTCGAGGGGTCGGGCAAGGTTGCCGACCGCCTGCGCCGCGAGGTGCTCTACTTCGCCGCGATCAGCGCCCCGGTCGTGCCGTCGGTGCAGGCGGTGCAGCGCACGTTCCGGCTGGCCGAGTTGATTCCCTCGGCCGAGGTGATGAACGCCGACATGGTGCGACTGCAGCCGATGCTGCGTGAAGCCCGGGAGCACCTGTCCACAGCCAAGGACGCATGGCTCAAGGTCACGTCCGGTCGCGCCGAGAACCTGCCGAAGCTGAAGCAGACGCTCGCCGCAGTCCACCGCGTTGCCGCCGAGGTCGGCAACGGGGCGCTGATGAAGCTCACCGCCTCGCTGGTCGAGCGGCTGGAGAGGTACCCGGCCGGCAACGTCCCGGAGCCGCTGGCGATGGAGTACGCCACCGGCATGTTGCTGGCCGAGAACGCGTTCGAGAACTTCGCCAGCCTCAACGCCGAGTTTCCGAAGCAGGTCGAGGCAATGCTGCAGCGGCTCGACGCCGCGCAGGCGGGGCGGCCGGCTCTGGGTCAGGCTGCTGCGCCGTTGCTGGACGAGATGTCGCGCCGGGCGCAGGAGCGGCTGCTGCTCGCCCAGGTCGGACGGGAGATCCATGCCAATCTGCGGCACATGGAGCAGGTGCTCGACGCGTTCTTCCGCGACAACAGCAAGCGCGCGGAGCTCGCGTCGCTGGCGAAGGACAGTCAGCAAGTCCGCGGCGCGCTGCAGATGCTCGACCTCGTCGACGCCGATCGGCTGCTCGCGATGTGCCAGGAGCAGATCCAGGAGTACGCGAACCCCGAGGCGGCGGTGGCCAGCGAGGATCTGGAGCTCTTGGCCGAATCGCTTTCGGGGCTCGGCTTCTACATCGAGGCGGTCGAGCAGCAGCGGCCGGACCGCGATCGCCTGATCGCCCCGCTGCTGGCGCGACGCACGGGTGAGGCGGCGGTACCGGTCGAGGTCGCGTCGGCCGAGTCCGCCGAGTCGGCCGTCGCCGAACTGCGCAACACGCTGCCGGGACTGCTCGAGGAGATGCATCGCGCGCCAGCCGACGCCGCGGCGACGGAGGTGCTGAAGACCAAGCTCGCCGAGCTGCGCAACGATGCAGAACTGATCGGCGACGTGGAGCTGGTCGAACAGGCCGCCTCGGCGCTGACCGAGCTCGAAGCGGGGGGCACCGCCGCGCTCGAGGCCGCGGTCACGGCGATGGCCGACGTCGCGGCGCCGGCGCCGGAGATCTCGGCGGAGACGCAGCGCCTGCTCGCGACCGATGCCACCAGCCTCGACGCGGAACTGGTGGAGATCTACTTGACCGAGGCCGCCGAGGTCCTCGATTCGATTCGCAATCACCTTGCGCTGCTCGCTGCCAACCAGGGCGATCGCGAGGCGCTGCGCACGATTCGCCGCGGCTTCCATACGCTCAAGGGCAGCGGCCGGATGGTCGGCCTGATGGACCTCGGCGAAGTCGCTTACGATGTCGAGAAGATCCACAACCGGCTGCTCGAGGAAGAGCGCCCCGTGACCCGCGCGGTCATGCGGATGATCGAGATCGCCGAGCGCGATTTCCGGAACTGGGTCGGCGAGTTGTCGAAGTCGGGCAGGGTGGTCGCGGATCCCGGCGAGCTTCACGCCGCGATCCGCGCCGTCGAGTTCGAGCTCCCGGGCGGACGCGAGTCCGTCCTGAAGGGCGCGGCCCCTGCGGCGCCTGCGCGAGCGCCGGCACGGGCCGAGCCGAGCGTCGTTCCGGCCGCGACGCTCGCGCCGGAACCGCTGCAACGTCCCGTGCCCGAACCTGTCGCCGCGATTCCCGAGGCCGAGCCGTTGCCGGCGCTCGAGTTGCCGGTCGAAGAAGCGCCGGCGATCGCGACGGCGCCGGAGGACTTTGCGCCGGTCGGCGAGCTCGAAACGTTCGACCTCCCCGAGCTCGGGAGCGCGGGAGCAGGGGCAGGGGCTTCGCCGATCGTCGCTATCGGCGACGAGGAAGCGGCAACGGCCGAGGAGTGCGCGCCGCTCACCGAGCCGGCCGCCACCGTCGGGCGCCTGGAAGCGCAGCGGCTCGAAGCGCAGCGGCTCGAAGCGGAACGTCTCGAAGCGCAGCGGCTCGAAGCGGAACGTCTCGAAGCGGAAGGTCTCGAAGCGCAGCGGCTCGAAGCGGAACGTCTCGAAGCGGAACGTCTCGAAGCGGAACGTCTCGAAGCGCAGCGGCTCGAAGCGGAACGTCTCGAAGCGCAGCGGCTCGAAGCGCAGCGGCTCGAAGCGCAGCGGCTCGAAGCGCAGCGGCTCGAAGCGCAGCGGCTCGAAGCGGAGCGGCTCGAAGCGCAGCGGCTCGAAGCGGAACGTCTCGAAGCGCAGCGTCTCGAAGCGGAACGTCTCGAAGCGCAGCGTCTCGAAGCGCAGCGGCTCGAAGCGGAACGTCTCGAAGCGCAGCGGCTCGAAGCGGAGCGTCTCGAAGCGCAGCGGCTCGAAGCGGAGCGTCTCGAAGCGCAGCGGCTCGAAGCCGAGCGGCTCGAAGCGCAGCGGCTCGAAGCCGAGCAGCTCGAAGCGGAGCAGCTCGAAGCCGAGCGGCTCGAAGCCGAGCGGCAGATTGCGGAATGCCTCGAGGCGGAAGGTCTTGCAGCCGAAGGACTCGACGACGAGCAGAGCCCCGAGGCAGGCACGGTGGAAAAAGAGGCCGTCCCGGCCTCGCTGCCCGAACTCGCTTCGCCTGCGCCGTCGCAGCCGGAGGAGGTCACGATCGGCGGCGTCACGCTTTCGACGGTGCTTTTCGACATCCTGCTCGGCGAGGCCGAGCAGCATCTCGCGACGCTGTCTCACGGGCTCGCGGTGCTGCAGTTCGACCCGCAGCAGCTGCCGTCGCCGGACATGGCGCGGGCCAGCCATACGCTCTGCGGCATCCACCGCACGGGGGGCTTCCCGTTGGTGGCCTCGCTCGCCAAGTCGCTCGAGCTGTGTCTTGTCGATCTTGCGCTCAGCGCCCCTCCGCTGGCGTCGCCCGTCCAGCCGGCGCTCGCGCGGGCCGTGCTGATTCTACAGGCGTTGGTTGCGCGCATCCGCGCACTCGCGCCGTTCCGACCCGAAGACGAAGCGGAAGTCGCGAACGCGATGCGGGAGCTCGAATCGCTGCGCCGGATGCCGCCGGAACTGGCTGTCGACGCCGAGGCGCACGCGGCGGCCCTCGCCGACCGCGACGAGCAGGCCGCGGCGTTCGCCGAGGCGCAGGACGGCAGCGCGCCGTCGGAGTCCGTGCCGGCAGAGGCGGTCGCGCGCGAGACCGAGGCAGCGTCGATGGCCACGCCGGAGCCCGTGGCGCGGTCCTCGCCAGCCGCGGAGCGGCGAGCCGTCGTGGCGCCGTCGAACCCGCTGGCCGGGGTCGTCGACGACGTCGACACGCAGGTGCTCCCCATCTTCCTGGAAGAGGCAAGCGAGCTGTTCCCGCGCGCCGGCGAACTGCTGCGGGCATGGCGGCGCGATCCCGAAGTCGGCCAGCACGCAGCCGAGCTGCGGCGCACGCTGCACACGTTCAAGGGCAGCGCGCGCATGGCCGGAGCGATGCGACTCGGCCAGCTCACGCACGAGATGGAGGCGCGCCTGCTGGCCGGTGACGGGGTCTGCGCCGGCACCCCGGCGCTGTTCGATGCGCTGGAGCAGGACCTCGACAACGTTGCCTTCGTGCTCGACGCGCTGCGCGCCGGCCGGATGAACGTCGAATTGCCCGTGCACGCCCCCGCCTCGACCGCGCCGGAGGCGGCGGTGTCCGCCGCCAGCGAACCTGGCGCGGCCACGGTAGAGGGCGAGGCGGACCGGCGGGCGCCGGCAGGACCCGGGGTCGAGCTGCCGCGGGCGATCCCGAGGCCGGCCGAGGCGCCCGCCGCGCCCGCGCTGGCCGCCGTGCCCGAGGCGATGGTGCCGGAGGCCGATGTCACCCAGCGCGCGCTGTTGCGCGTGCGTGCCGACGTGATCGACCGCCTGGTCAACGAGGCTGGCGAAGTCTCGATCGCGCGGGCGCGCGTCGAGGGCGAGCTGCGCTCGCTCAGGAGCAACCTGCTCGAACTCACGAACAGCGTGATCCGGCTGCGCAAGGAGGTGCGAGAGCTGGAGATCCAGGGCGATTCGCAGATGCAGTCTCGCCTGTCGCATTCCGGCGAAGAGGCCCAAGCCTTCGATCCGCTGGAGTTCGATCGGTTCACCCACTTCCAGGAGCTGACGCGTTCGCTTGCCGAAGGCATCAACGACGTGTCGACCGTCCAGCAGTCGCTGTTGCGCAGCCTCGACGACGCGGACGCGGCGCTCGTCGCGCAGTCGAGGCTTTCGCGCGACGTTCAGCAGCAGCTGTTCGCGATCCGGACGGTGCCCTTCGGCAGCCTGTCCGATCGCCTCTACCGGATACTGCGCCAGCTCGCGAAGGAGCTGGACAAGCGAGCCAACCTCGAGATCCGCGGCGGGCAGGTCGAGCTCGACCGCGCCGTGCTGGAGAAGCTCGTCGGGCCGCTCGAGCACCTGCTGCGCAACGCGCTCGATCATGGCGTCGAGCCGCGCGAGAGGCGACTCGCAGCCGGCAAGTCGGAAACCGGCGAGATCGCGCTGACCGTGCGCCAGGTCGGCAACGAGATTGCCATCGAGCTCGCGGACGACGGCGCGGGGATCGATCTCGAGCAGATCCGGGCCAGGGCGATCGCGCAGCAGCGGGTTCCGCCCGACGCCGAGCTCACCACGGGGCAACTCGTCGAGTACATCTTTCACGCCGGGTTCTCGACGGCGACGCAGGTCACCCAGGTGTCGGGACGCGGGATCGGCATGGACGTCGTCCGGTCCGAGATTGCCGCGCTCGGCGGACGCATCGAGGTGTCGACCCGCGCCGGTGCGGGGACGACGTTCCTGATCTACCTTCCGCTCACGCTTGCCGTGGCGCAGGCGGTGCTGGTGCGCGCCGGCGGCCGGGTCTGGGCGCTGCCGGCACCGATGGTCGAGCAGGTGCAGCAGCTCAAGGCCGACGAGTTGCTTGCACGCTACCTGGCGGGCCGCGTCGACTGGCAAGGGCGGGCCTACCCCTTCCATTACCTGCCGCGGCTCCTTGGCGAGACACAGCACCGCCCGGAAGCCGCCCGCCACAATGCCGTGCTGCTCCTGCGCTCCGGGCAGAGCCTTGCAGCGGTCCATGTCGACGAGATGATCGGCAACCAGGAAGTGGTGGTCAAGAACATCGGCCCGCAGCTCGCGCGCGTGTCCGGCATCGCCGGCGCGACCGTGCTGGGCAGCGGGGAGATCGTGCTCATCATCAACCCGGTGCAACTGGCGCAGCGGTTCGGCGTCGCAGCGGCCGAAGCGGGCGCCGACGAGCGGCTCGTCGCGGGCATCGCCCACGCGGTGCCGGAGCAGCAGCGGGCGCCGGTGATCATGGTCGTCGACGATTCGCTGACGGTGCGCAAGATCACCAGCCGGATGCTCGCTCGCGAGGGGTTCAAGGTGATGCTGGCCAAGGACGGCGTCGACGCGCTCGAGGTGCTCAGCGGCGAAATCCCCGACGTCATGCTGCTCGACATCGAGATGCCGCGCATGGACGGGTTCGAGCTGACGCGCAACATGAAGGCCGATCCGCGGCTTGCCAACATCCCGATCATCATGATCACCTCGCGGACCGCAGAGAAGCACCGCGCGCGGGCGCGGGACCTGGGCGTCGACCTCTATCTGGGCAAGCCCTACCAGGAGGCGGAACTCCTCGGCTACCTGCGGGACATGCTCTCGCTGGCTGCGTGACCGCGTCGGCCCGGCCCCCCGGGGCCGGGCGCGGCGCATTCGCTCCGGGATGGGAATCATCGCCCGGGCAGCGTACACTCACGGTTCCTGCCGCTGCGCCGATTCGTGGTGTCGGCGGGGACTTGGCGCGGCCCGCTGCGCGGGTCGCCGCCGAGACACCGCAGGCGGCGCAGCGATGCCGCAGACGATTCCCAGATGATCGACCGCCAGGACCCCCCCGACACCGGCGACGCGCGCGGAGTTCGCGTGTCCAAGCTCATGGCCGAGCGGGGGCTGTGCTCGCGTCGCGAGGCCGACGTGTACATCGAGCGCGGACTCGTCTTCGTCGACGGGATTCGCGTCACGGAACTCGGCGCGCGCACCGACCCGGATCGGCCGATCGTGCTCGCACCGGCGGCGGCCGCCGAGCAGGAGGGTCGGGTCACGTTGCTGCTGCACAAGCCCCTGGGCTACGTGTCGGGTCAGCCCGAGGGCGGCTACCAGCCCGCGGCGGTGCTGCTCACCGAGGCGGCGCGCTGGCACGATCCCCGCTCGCGGCGGGTGTACTCCCCGGCGCACCTGCGTGGACTCGCCCCTGCCGGGCGCCTGGACATCGACTCGACCGGTCTGATGGTGTTCACCCAGGACGGGCGGATTGCAAGGCAGCTGGTCGGCGAGGATTCGCGGATCGAGAAGGAGTACCTGGTTCGCGTCGAAGGAAGACTCTCCCGCGAAGGGTTGGCGCTGCTCAATTTCGGACTCGAACTCGACGGCGAGCCGCTCAAGCCCGCCAAGGTTTCCTGGCAGAACGAGGACCAGCTGCGGTTCGTCCTGCGCCAAGGGCGCAAACGGCAGATTCGCAGGATGTGCGAACGGGTCGGTCTGCGCGTGACCGGCCTCAAGCGGGTGCGCATCGGCAGCGTGCTGCTCGCCAACCTGCCGGTGGGGAGGTGGCGCTACCTGCGTCCTGACGAGCATTTCGGCGCCCCCGGGAAGGGCGCGGGGCGCGTGTACCCGCCGCGCGACGCCGGCGGGGTATCGCCAGGTGCCCGGCGCTCGGCAGGCCCGGCGGTCGCAGGAGCGGCGAAAGGCGGGCGTTCATGAGGCGAGCAAAGGGCTCGTCTGCGGCGGAATGCGCGAGCGCGCCGGGTCGAGCGCTCTCGCCAGGCGAGCAGGCCGGCGACGGGGACGGCGACCGGGCCCGGGGCGACGCGCCTGCCCGGCGCTCCCCAGCCGCGTCCCCGGCGCGCGCCGCGCATGAACGCATGCAGACGCTGGGCGAGGAAATCGCCAACAGCCTCTCCCACGGCTTCGGCCTGCTCGCGGCGATCGCGGTGATGCCGATCCTCCTGATCGCCAACATCCGGCACGGCACGGTTGCCGGCGTCGTCGGCGCGGGCGTCTTCTCGACGACGATGGTGCTGCTGTACTTCGCCTCGACGCTCTACCACGCCCTTCCGGCGGGGCGGGCGAAGCGCATTCTCGTGAAGGTCGACCATGGCGCGATCTACCTGTTCATCGCCGGCAGCTACACGCCCTTCGCGCTGGGCGTGCTGGAAGGCGCCTGGGGCTGGACGCTGTTCGGCCTGGTCTGGGCGTTCGCGGTCGCGGGCGTCACGCTCAAGACCATCGATCGCCTTCGCCATCCGTGGGTGTCGACGGGCCTGTATCTGCTGATGGGGTGGCTGGTGCTCATCGTCATCGTGCCGCTGTGGCAGCGCATGCCGGCCGCTGGGCTGCTGCTGCTCGTCGCAGGCGGGGTCGCCTACACGGCGGGCGTCGGGTTCTTCGCCACGGATTCGCGTCTGAAGTTCGGTCATTTCGTCTGGCACCTGTTCGTCGTCGCGGGCAGTGCCTGCCATTTCCTGGCGGTGCTTTGGTACGCACAAGGATAGCGGCCGCGCAGCGGCGGCCGCGCGACGCGTTCGACGGGGCGTTGCGCCGCCGGAGGTCGGCGGCGTCTGCGATCCGACGCGTGCAAAGCGTCCGCAACGCGGGGCAACCATCCACCGAACGTACACAACGGAGGGAAGGAGCATGGCGAACTACGCCACCAGCAATATTCGAACGGTCGCACTGGTAGGCCAGGGCGGGGCGGGCAAGACCACGCTTGCCGAGGCCGTGCTGCTCAAGGCCGGTGCCATCAAGGAGGCCGGCACGGTCGAGCGCGGAACGACGGTCAGCGACTTCGATCCGATGGAGAAGGCCTACCAGCACTCGCTGCGGGCGTCGGTGCTGCACGTCGAGACCCAGGACACGCGCATCCACGTGGTCGATACGCCGGGCTATCCCGATTTCATCGGCCAGGCGATCGGCGCGCTCGACGCAGTCGAGACCGTCGCCGTCGTCGTCAACGCAACGGCCGGCGTCGAAATGATCACCAGCCGGATGATGGACTGGGCGGCCAAGCGCCGGCTGTGCCGCCTGATCGTCGTCAACAAGATCGACGCCGAGAACGTCGACCTGCCGAAGGTGCTCGCTGCGCTGCAGGCGGCGTTCGGCAAGGAGTGCCTGCCGCTCAACCTCCCGGCAGGCGGCGGCAAGCGGGTGGTCGACTGCTTCTTCAATCCGTCCGGCGACGCCGACTTCTCGTCGGTTGCCACCGCCCACCAGGCGCTCGTCGACCAGGTGATCGAGGTCGACGAGGAGCTGATGGCCAAGTACCTCGAGCAGGGCGACGAGATCTCCCCCGAGCAGCTGCACGCGCCGTTCGAGAAGGCGCTGCGCGAGGGCCACCTGATCCCGGTCTGCTTCGTCTCCGCACGCACCGGCACCGGCGTCGACGAACTGCTGAACGTCCTCGTCAAGCTCGCGCCGAACCCGGCCGAGGGCAACCCGCCGCTCTTCACCAAGGGCGAGGGCGACGCCGCCGAGGAATTCCGCTCCGAACCGGACCCGAACAAGCACGTGCTCGCCCACGTGTTCAAGGTCGTCGTCGACCCGTTCGTCGGCAAGCTCGGCGTTTTCCGCGTCCACCAGGGGACGGTGACCAAGGACACGCAGCTCTTCATCGGGGACGGGCGCAAGCCGTTCAAGGTGGGGCACCTCTTCAAGCTGCAGGGCGGCAAGAACACCGAGATCGACAAGGCGGGTCCCGGCGACATCGTCGCCGTGGCCAAGGTCGACGAGATCGAGTTCGACTGCGTGCTGCACGATTCGCACGACGAGGACCACATCCGCATGCGGCCGCTCGAGTTCCCGAAGCCGATGCACGGCGTCGCGATCACGCCGAAGAAGCGCGGCGACGAGCAGCGGATATCGGACGTCCTGCACCGGATGATCGCGGAGGACCCGACGCTCGTCCTCGATCACGACCCGGTGACCAACGAGACGGTGCTGCGCGCGCTCGGCGACCTGCACCTGCGCTCGGTCCTCGAGCGCATGGCCAACCAGTACAAACTCGAGATCGACACCAAGCCGCCGCGCGTGCCCTATCGCGAGACGATCATGGGCAAGGCCGACGGCTTCCATCGGCACAAGAAGCAGACCGGCGGGGCCGGCCAGTTCGGCGAAGTCTCGCTCAAGGTCGAACCGCTCGAGCGCGGCGCCGGGTTCGAGTTCCTCGACCAGACCAAGGGCGGAGTCATCCCGCACCAGTTCATGCCCGCGGTGCAGAAGGGCGTCGAGCAGGTCCTCGCCAGCGGCGCGATCGCGGGCTTTCCGATGCAGGACGTGCGCGTCATCGTCTACGACGGCAAGCACCATCCGGTCGACTCGAAGGAGGTGGCGTTCGTCTCGGCCGGGAAGAAGGCGTTCCTCGACGCGGTCGAGAAGGCGAAACCGACGGTGCTGGAGCCCATTGTCAGCGTCGAGATCGTCTGCCCGGAGGCCAACACCGGCGACATCGCCGGCGATCTCTCGTCACGGCGGGGCCAGGTCACCGGAACGCGGGGGCTGCAGCCCGGGATGCTGGCGGTCACCGGCCTCGCGCCGCTGGTCGAGCTCGAAGGCTACTCGGCGCGCCTGAAGTCGGTGACCGGCGGCCACGGCTCGTGGACGATGCAGCTCTCGCACTACGAAGCGGCGCCGCCGACGCTGCAGCAGCAGCTCGTCACGGAGTTCCAGAAGCATCGCAAGCACGAGGAAGACTGACGCTGCGCGCGCCGGCGCCGTGCCGCGAAGGCGCGGCCCCGGCGCGCACGGTCAACCTCGCGCGGCGGCGAACAACGCCAGCGCCCGGGTTCGCGCGGCGGCATGGTCGACGATCGGCGCCGGGTAGTCGCGGCCGACGACGACGTGCTTCGCCTGCTGGATCGTCGCGGGCACGAGCCACGGGGCGTGGATCTGCGTGGCGGAGAGCGCGGCGACCTCCGGCACGTAGCGGCGGATGAACCTGCCCTCGGGATCGAAGCGCTGCGACTGCGCGACCGGATTGAAGATGCGGAAGTAGGGCTGCGCATCGCATCCGGTCGACGCCGCCCACTGCCAGCCGCCGTTGTTCGACGCGAGGTCGAAGTCGATCAGCGTGTCGGCGAAGTACCGCTCGCCCAGGCGCCAGTCGACCAAGAGATCCTTGACCAGAAAGCTCGCGGCGATCATGCGCAGCCGGTTGTGCATGTAGCCGGTGGTGTTGAGCTGGCGCATCGCCGCGTCGACGATCGGGTAGCCCGTCTGCCCGCGGCGCCAGGCGTCGAAAAGCCGTGGATCGTTGGGAAATGCGAGTCGATCGTAGGCCGGCCTGAAGGCGTGGTCGACCACGCGCGGGTGATGCCACAGGATCTGGGCGTAGAACTCCCGCCACTGAAGCTCGGACAGCCATGCACCGGCGCCCGCGCCGCCCGGCTCCAGCGCTCGGGCGTGCGCATACGCGGCGAGCTCGCGGATCGAGACGGTGCCGAAGCGCAGGTGCACCGACAGATAGGACGGGCCTTTGACGGCGGGGAAATCGCGTGCTTCGCGGTAGGCATCGATCCGGTCGCGGAAATCGGCGAAGGCCGCAGCGCCCCCGCGCATCCCCGGCACCACGGACAGCGCGGCGAGGTTCGTACGCGAAAAGCCCATCGCCTCGAGCGCGGGCAGCGACCCGGCAACCGCCGCGCTCGCGCGCGCGAGCGCGCCGGCGTGCGGGGCGACCGCGTGCGGCGCGAGCTGGCCGGGCGTCAGCGCGCGCAGCCAGGCGTTGCGGTAGGGCGTGAAGACCGCGTAGGGCTTGCCGCTGCCGGTCAGGACTTCGTCGCGTTCGAAGACCACCTGGTCCTTGAACGTGAACAGCGCGATTCCCGCCTCGGTCAGCGCGTGCGCGACCGCCGCGTCGCGATCCAGCGCAGCGGGCTCGTAGTCGTGGTTGCAGTACACCGCTTCCGCTCCGAGCAGGGCGGCAAGATGGGGAATCGCCGTGCGCGCGGGGGCGTGGCGGACGATCAGGCCGCCTCCCATCGCCCGCAGTGCGGCGTCGAGTTCGCGCACGGACTCCCAGATGAACTCGACGCGCCGGTCCTGCGGGGAAGGCAGAACGTCGAGGATCTCGCGATCGAAGACGAACGCGCAGTACACGGCGTCGGCGCCGACGAGCGCGTGATGCAGCGCAGCGTGGTCGAAATCCCGCAGATCCCGGCGGAACCAGACCAGCGCCCGCCGGTGTCGCCGTCCGGTCATGGGGCTTCGGGTACGGACCCGGGCATGCGCAGGTCGGCCGCTGGCACCGGGTGCTTCCACCGCCGCGCCGCCTCCGGCGCGCCGACCGGAAACCGCGCGAGCGCGGCGCGGGCAAGACGTTGGGCGGCACGAGTTCCCGGACTGGCTGGCGGTGGCATCGGGGCGGGGCTCGTCGCAGGACGACCGGTCGATTGTGCCCGGAGGGGGCGGCGTTTACAATTCACGTCATGGTCGCTGCCAGCGCCAACTTCACACATCATTTCCTCATCGCGATGCCCGCGATGGCGGACCCGAACTTCGCCCGGACGCTCACCTGGGTGTGCGAGCACAACGCGGACGGGGCCCTGGGCATCGTCGTCAACCGGCCGACCGACATGACGCTCTGCGCATTGTTCGAGCAGATCGCGCTGCCGCTGTCGAATCCGGAGCTCGCCTCGAGACCGGTCCATTTCGGCGGACCGGTGCAGGTCGACCGTGGGTTCGTCCTGCATCGCCCGCTGGGCAACTGGCAGTCGACGCTGGCGGTGACCGACGAGGTCGGTCTGACCACGTCCAAGGACGTGCTCGAAGCGGCCGGCCGGGGTGTCGGGCCGAAGGATCTGTTCGTCTCCCTCGGTTACGCCGGCTGGTCGGCGGGGCAGCTGGAGCAGGAGATCGCCCAGAACGCCTGGCTCACGGTCGGCGCCGACGCCGACGTGGTTTTCGAGCTGCCGGCAGAAGAACGGCTGCCGGCGGCGATGCGGCTGCTCGGCGTCGACTTCTCGCGTTTGTCCGACGACGTCGGGCATGCCTGATCTTCCGCCGCAGCCGCCATGCGCCCGCCGGTCGAGCCGGGCACGCTGCTCGCGTTCGATTATGGCACGCGGCGCATCGGCGTCGCTCTGGGCAATCGCGTGGTCCGGGTGGCGCATCCGCTGACGACGATCGACGCCGAGGCCGACGGCGAGCGCTTTGCCGCGATCGCCGCGCTCATCGACGAATGGCGTCCGGAGCGCCTGCTGGTCGGCCGGCCGGTGCACCTCGATGGCGAGACGCACGAGACGACCGCGCGCGCGGATCGCTTCGCCCGGCGCCTCTTGGGGCGCTTCGGTCTGCCGGTGACGCAGGTCGACGAGCGTCTGACGACCCAGGACGCGGAGTTGACGCTGGCGGCAGCGGGTGTCGGGGGTCGCGCGCGGCGGCGCTCGCGTGACGCGGTCGCGGCGCAGCTGATGCTGCAGGCTTACTTCGACGCCGTGGATACGAAAGCTCCACGATGATGGTGCAGGGCAGCCCGAAAGGCGATGCGACAGGCTTGCCCACGGCCGCGGAGGCCTTCGCGGAGCTTGTCGAGCGGATGCGCGGCGCGGTGGCCTTCGACGCCCGTTTCGTGGGCATCTACTCCGGGGGCGCATGGCTCGCCGAGCGCCTCGCAGCGGCGATCCCGGGCGATCATCCCCTCGGCTACATCGACGTGTCGTTCTATCGCGACGACTACGCCCGCAAGGGGCTCAAGCCCGAGGTCCGTGCGACCAGCCTGCCGTTCCAGATCGAGGGCGCCAGCATCGTGCTGATCGACGACGTCCTGTACACCGGGCGCAGCGTCCGTGCCGCCATCAACGAGCTCTTTGACTACGGCCGCCCGGCGCGCGTCGAGCTCGCCGTCCTGGTCGATCGCGGGGGCCGCGAGCTGCCGATCGAAGCGACCTACTTCGGTGCCCGGCTCGTCGTCGCGCGCGACCTGTCGGTCGTGCTCACGCGCGCGGCGGACGGCTCGCTCGTGCTCGGCGCCGAGCCATCGGCCGAGTTCCGCGATGCGTAATCCGCAACTCAACGCCAACGGCGAGCTCACCCACCTCCTGACCCTGGAGGGACTGCCGGCCGACGTGGTGCGCCACATCCTCGACACCGCCGTGCCGTTTGCCTCGATTTCCGAGCGCGACGTGAAGAAGGTCCCGCTGCTGCGCGGGCGCTCGGTGTTCAACCTCTTCTTCGAGAACTCCACGCGCACCCGGACGACTTTCGAGATCGCCGCCAAGCGGCTGTCGGCGGACGTCATCAACCTCAACATCGGCGCCTCGTCGACGACCAAGGGCGAGACGCTGCTCGACACGGTCGACAACCTCGTGGCGATGAGCGCCGACATGTTCGTCGTCCGGCACTCGCAGTCGGGCGCGCCGCACCTCATCGCCTCGCACCTCGATCGCACCGGCCGCACGCACGTGCACGTCGTCAACGCGGGCGACGGACGGCACGCCCACCCCACGCAGGGCCTGCTCGATCTTTTCACCATCCGCCACTACAAGCGCGATTTCCACGGCCTCACGGTGGCGATCGTCGGCGACATCCTGCACTCGCGCGTCGCGCGCTCGCTCATCCACGGCCTCACCACGCTGGGCACGCCGGAAGTGCGCGCGATCGGCCCGCAGACGCTGCTGCCCGCGGCGGTCGCGTCACTCGGCGTGCGCGTGTTCAACGACATGCGCGCGGGGCTCTCCGGCTGCGACGTCATCGTCATGCTGCGCCTGCAGAGCGAGCGGATGAAGGGTGCGCTGCTGCCGTCCGCCGGCGAGTACTTCAAGTATTACGGCCTCACGCCGGAGAAGCTCGCGCTGGCGAAGCCCGACGTGATCGTGATGCACCCCGGGCCGATGAACCGGGGCGTCGAGATCGACTCCGCGGTTGCCGACGGCACCCATTCCGTGATCCTGCGGCAGGTCACGTTCGGCATCGCCATCCGAATGGCGGTGATGAGCATCGTGGCGGGGAACTGACCGATGCGCATCGAGATCCGCAACGGACGCGTCATCGATCCGGCCGTCGGCTTCGACGGCGCGGCGTCGGTCTGCATCGCGCAGGGCAGGGTCGTCGCCGTCGGCGCCGCGCCCGCGGGGTTCGCCGCCGAGCGGGTCATCGACGCGGCAGGGCGCGTGGTCTGTCCGGGCCTGGTCGACGTCGCGGTGCGCCTGCGCGAGCCGGGCCTCGAGTACAAGGCGACGCTGGAATCGGAACTGCGCGCCGCCGTCGCCGGCGGGGTGACGAGCCTTGCCTGTTTGCCCGATACCGACCCGCCGCTGGACGAGCCGGGATTGGTCGAGATGCTCAAGGACCGCGCCCGGCGTCTCGACCGCGCGCACGTCTATCCGATCGGCGCGCTGACGGTCGGGCTCGCGGGGGTCGAGCTCACCGAGATGGGCGAGCTGGCCGAAGCGGGCTGCGTCGCGTTCTCGCAGGCCGAGGCGGCGCTCACCGACACGCAGGTGTTGCTGCGCGCGATGCAGTACGCGGCCACGTTCGGCCACCGCGTATGGCTTCGCCCGCAGGATCCCTATCTGGGCCGCGCCGGCGTCGCTCACGAAGGCGAGGTCGCGACGCGGCTCGGGCTGCCGGGAATTCCCGGTCGCGGCCGAGGTCATCGCGCTGGCATCGATCTTCGCGCTGATGCGCGAGACCGGGGCCCGGGTCCACGTCTGCCGGCTCTCGTCGGCGCAGGGCGTGGAGATGGTCCGCGCGGCGCGCCGGGACGGCCTGCCGGTGACCTGCGACGTCGGAGTGCATCACCTGCACCTGTGCGACGTCGACATCGGCTGGTTCGACACGCATTGCCATCTGGTGCCGCCGCTGCGCGGGACCCGCGACCGCGCCGCGCTGCGCGCTGGCCTCGCCGACGGCACGATCGACCTCGTCTGCTCCGACCACGCCCCGGTCGACGAGGACGGCAAGCAGGTGCCCTTCGGCGAGTCGGAGCCCGGCGCCACGGGGCTCGAGCTTCTGCTGCCGCTCGTGCTCAAATGGGCCCAGGAGAGCGAGGTGCCGCTCGCGCGCGCGCTGGCGTGCGTCACCTCGGCGCCGGCAGCGGTTCTGGACTGCCCGGGCGGTCGCCTCGCCCCGGGGGCGCCGGCCGACCTGTGCATCTTCGACCCGGAAGCCGATTGGGTGGTCGGTGCGGCGGAGCTCGCGAGCCAGGGCAGGAACACGCCGTTCGCCGGGCTCGAGCTCACCGGCAGGGCGTGCACGACACTGGTCGGCGGCAAGGTCGTCTTCGAGCGCTGACGGGAGGCAGCCCCGCCGGCGGCCGCGCGACGGGGTTTCCCCGCCCGCGAAATGCACGCCGTTGTTTTTCATCGTCAGGGCGCCGCCGTGGCGCCTTCAACTGCAGGAGGAGCAGGTCTTGAAACACGAATTCGGCGAGGACATCGAGGGCATGCTGCCCGAAAAGGCGTTCGACCGGCGCGACTTCCTCTGGAGCGCGCTCGGCGCCAGCGCGGCACTTGCGCTGGCCCAGCCGGCGTCGGCCCAGACCATCACCACGGACACGACCGGCATCGATGCTGCCGACGTCTCGATACCGGCCGCCGACGGGCAGAACCTGCGCGGTTACCGCGCCATGCCGCTCGCGGGAGGCCCGTTCCCCGTCGTTCTGGTCGGGGCCGAGGTCTTCGGTCTCAACCACTACATCAAGGACGTCTGTCGGCGGCTTGCCAAGGCGGGCTACTACGCGATCGTCCCCGATCTCTATACGCGCACGGCCGACCTCACCAAGATCTCCACCATCGCCGAGATCATGCCCATCGTCAACACCAAGTACGACACCGAGCTCGTCGCCGACTACGACGCGACCGTCGAGTTCGTCCGTGCAAGCTCCAAGGGCGACCTCGACCGCATGGCGATGACCGGCTTCTGTCGCGGCGGGCGCACGACGCTCGTCTACGCCGCCGCGAATCCGCGGCTCAAGGCCGCCGTAGCCTGGTACGGGTCGATCGGCGGGGCGGTCAACGCGTACACGCCGCGCACCGCGTGGGACCGCGCGAAGGAGATCAAGGTCCCGGTGTTGGGGCTCTACGGCGCCAAGGACCCGGGCATTCCCGTCGACGGCGTCGAGGGGTTCTTCGCCGCGCTCAAGGCCGCCGGCACGCCGGCGGAACTGGTCGTGTATCCGGAGGCGGGCCACGCCTTCCACGCCGACGTTCGCGCCGACAGCTACCGCAAGGCCGACGCGGAGGACGCCTGGAAGCGGATGCTGGCGTGGTTCGCCAGGTACGGCGCGGTGTGACGGCGCCCCGCGCGGCGCGCGATCAGGGCTTCGGCGGGACGTAGCCCTGCGGCAGTTGCGCGCCGGCGCCGAAGAAGTGGCTCTCCATCTGCTCGGCCAGCCACTTGCGGGCGCGCGGGTCGGCCAGCGACAGGCGGTTCTCGTTGACCAGCATCGTCTGATGGCGCAGCCACGCCTGCCAGGCTTCCTTGGAGACGCTGTCGAAGATCCGCTTGCCGAGCGGCCCGGGGTACGGCGGGACGTCGAGGCCCTCGGCATCGCGGCCGAGCTTGACGCAGTGGACGGTTCTGGCCATGGCTTCTCCTACAGTTGCTTGCGGTAGACCTGCGACTTGCGCTGGTAGTTGTAGAGCGCCTGCTTGCGCTGCGGCAGCTCGGCGATCGTCGCCTGGCGAAAGCCGCGTTCGAGGAACCACTGCGCGGTGCGGGTGGTGAGCACGAACAGGTCGGTGAGCTTGAGCCTGCGGGCGCGGGACTCGATCTCCTGCACCAGCGCCTCGCCGTAGCCTTCGCGCCGGAAGTCCTCGTGCACGGCGAGCGCTGCGAGCTCGCCGACCTTCTCGTCGAAGAAGGCGTATAGCGCGGCGCAGCCGATCACCGCGCCGTCGTGCTCGACGACGACGAAGCGCTCGATCTCCATCTCGAGGCGCTCGCGCGAGCGGCGCACCAGCACACCCTGCTCCTCCAGCGGCCCGATGACCTGCAGGATGCCGCCGACGTCGTCGATCGTCGCGCTGCGCAGATTGGCGAGCGGCGCGGCGGCGACCATGGTGCCGACGCCGTCGCGCGTGAACAGCTCGAGCAGCAGCGCGCCGTCGAGGTGCCGGCTGATGAGGTGCGCGCGCTTGACGCCGTTGTCGCAGGCGCGCACGGCGCAGGGCAGGTAGTGGCGCACGTCCGGCGGCAGTTTCGTGCCGCCGCTGCCGAGCAGCGCCTCGGCGTCGCGCGTGGACAGCTCGGTCAGGAGCCGCCGCCGGCCGTTCTTCACGCCCTCGGTCTCCATCAGGAACACGAGCTTGTGCGCACCGAGGCGGACGGCGACCTGGGTCGCCACCTCCTCGAGCGAGAGGTTGAAGATCTCGCCGGTGGGAGAGTAGCCGAGCGGCGAGATCAGCACGATGTCGCCGTCGTCGAGGCGCTGGTGCATGGCGTCGGTGTCGACGCGCCTCACCTCGCCGGTCAGCTGCATGTCGGTGCCTTCGACCACGCCCATCGGCTTTCCCGTGAGGAAGTTCCCGGAGGAGACGCGGATGCGCGCCCCGGCCATCGGGGAGTTGGCGATTCCGAGCGACAGCATCGCCTCGATCCGGCTGCGGACCTGGCCCGAAGCCTCGAGCACGCAGTCCATCGTCTCGGCGTCGGTGATCCGCAACCCGAAGGCGTAGCGGTTCTCGATGCCCTGCTGGGCCAGGATCGCCTCGATCTGCGGGCGCGAGCCGTGCACGACGACGAGCCGCATGCCGAGGCTGTGCAGGAGGTTGAGATCATGGACGATGCCGAGGAACGTGTCGTCGGCGACGACCTCGCCGCCAAAGGCGATCACCAGCGTCTTGCCGCGTAGCGCATGGATGTAGGGGGCCGCCGACCGGATCCACTGGACGAACGCGCGGGTCGTCGCGGAATGGGCCGCCGGAGCGGCTTTGGCGTGGGCGAACATCGGCGGGGCGGTGGCGAATCGCGGGGCAGCGTAGGCGGGCCGGGCGATTATAGCGTCCGTCAGGAGCGCGGGCCGGCCCGTATAATTGCCCCTTCCGCGCCGCGGGCGACCGGTCCTGCGCGCCGCCCGGTTCCCCATGTCCTCGCCTCTGATCGCCAACCTCAACCCGCCGCAGCAGGAAGCGGTCACGCTGCCGCACGTGTCGTCGCTGATCCTCGCGGGCGCGGGCAGCGGCAAGACCCGCGTGCTGACGACGCGCATCGCCTGGCTGCTTGCCACCGGCCAGGCGTCGCCGCTGTCGGTGCTGGCGGTGACGTTCACCAACAAGGCGGCGAAGGAGATGCTGGTGCGGCTGGCGGCGATGACGCCGATGAACATCCGCGGCATGTGGATCGGGACCTTTCACGGCCTCGCCAACCGGATGCTGCGGGCCCATCACCGCGACGCGCAGCTGCCGCCGCACTTCCAGATCCTCGACTCCCAGGATCAGCTCGCGCTGATCAAGCGCCTGGTCAAGGAGCACGGCATCGACGACACGCGCTTTCCGCCGCGCCAGATCCAGCAGTTCGTCGCTGGCGCCAAGGAGGAGGGCCGCCGCGCGAACCAGGTCGAGGCCGGCGACCCGTACTCGCGCCGGCTGGTCGAGTGCTTCGCGCTGTACGACGCGATGTGCCAGCGCGAGGGCGTCGTCGATTTCGCCGAGCTCCTGCTGCGCAGCCACGAGCTGCTCACGCGCAACGACGCGCTGCGCGAGCACTACCGCCGGCGCTTCTCCCACGTCCTGGTCGACGAGTTCCAGGACACCAACGAGCTGCAGTACCGCTGGCTGAAGCTGCTGTGCGGAGTCGACACGGCGCTGTTCGCGGTCGGTGACGACGACCAGTCGATCTACGCGTTCCGCGGCGCGAAGGTCGCCAACATGCGGGCGTTCGAGCGCGATTTCGCGCGGCCCGATACGCCGGTGCGGTTGATCAAGCTCGAGCAGAACTACCGTTCCCACGGCCACATCCTCGACGCGGCCAATGCGCTGATCCGCAACAACCCGTCGCGCCTGGGCAAGAACCTGTGGACGGCCGAGAGCCGGGGCGACCCGGTGCGCGCCGCTGCGATGCCCACCGACGCCGAAGAGGCGGCGTTCGTCGTCGACATCGTCAAGGGCCTCGCCGCCGAGGGGCTGGACCTGTCCGAGGTCGCCGTGCTCTACCGGTCGAACGCGCAGTCGCGGGTGATCGAGCACGCGCTGTTCGGCGCGGCGGTCCCCTACCGGGTGTACGGGGGCTTGCGCTTTTTCGAGCGGGCAGAGGTCAAGCACGCGCTTGCCTACCTGCGGCTGCTGGCAAGCGGCGACGACGACGGCGCGTTCCTGCGCGTCGTGAACTTTCCCCCCCGGGGCATCGGTGCACGCTCGCTGCAGGCCCTGCAGGACGCTGCGCGGCAGCGCGGGACGAGCCTCTGGCAGGCCGCGTGTTCCGGTGCGGTGGGCGGCAAGGCCGGCGTGGCGCTCGGCGCCTTCGTCAGGCTGGTCGAGTCGCTGCGCGGCGCCGCAGCCGGCCTGAGTTTGCCGGAAGCGGTCGCCCACGTCGTCGCGGCCGCCGGCCTGCGCGCGCACTACCTGGCCGAGAAGGACGGCGCGGACCGGCTCGACAACCTGGCCGAGCTCGTCAGCGCCGCCGACACCTTCCTGCGCGAGGCCGATCTCGCCGTCGACGCACCGATCGCACGGGAGGCTGGCGCGGGCTCCGTCGCCGACGCGGGCGCCGTCGACCCGCTTTCCGCGTTCCTCGCGCACGCCGCACTCGAGGCCGGGGAGATGCAGGAAGCCGAGGGGCGGGCTGCCCTGCAGCTCATGACCGTGCACGCCGCGAAGGGACTCGAGTTCCACACCGTGTTCGTGACCGGGCTCGAGGAGGGGCTGTTCCCGCACGAGAACAGCCTGTCGGTGCCGGACGGCGTCGAGGAGGAGCGCCGGCTCATGTACGTTGCGATGACGCGGGCGAAGCGGCGGCTCTACCTCACCCTCGCGCAGAGTCGCACGCTGTACGGCCAGCCCCGCCATCACGTCGCGTCGCGCTTCCTCGACGAACTGCCGCGCGAGCTCGTCCAGTGGCTCTCGCCGCGGCGCCCGCGGGCCTACGCCGCAAGCGTCGACATCGACGTGGCCGAATGGGGCAGGCCATCGCCGGCCGGCGGCGCGGCCGGGCGGGCGGGCGCGCTGCCGCCGCGCGCGGCCCCGGCGGCGGGGGCGTCATGGCGCATCGGGCAGTCGGTGCGGCACGCAAGGTTCGGGCTCGGCGTCGTCGTCGACGCCGAAGGGCGCGGCGGCGACGCCCGGGTGCAGGTCAACTTCCGCGACGTGGGCGTCAAGTGGCTGGCGCTCGAGTACGCGAAGCTCGAGCCGGCCTGACGCGCCTTCGCGACGGCACGGCGGCGGCGACCCCGCGCCCTCAGCGGCGAGGACCGTGCGGCGCCTTGGCACCGGAGCGGACGAGATAGTCGTCGACCGCCTCCCACGCGGCGTGGAAGAAGCGGTCCGCGCCGACGTGCGTGGTGAGCCCGAGCCGCATCAGTTGCTCGCGCAGCGGCCGATTGGCGTGCGCGAAGCGGAAGTCGATCCTGCTCGCGGCGAGCTCGTCCAGGAGTCCGTCGAAGGCTTCCATCGCGGTGATGTCCATCCGGGTCACCGCCTGCATGTCGAACACGACGCAGCGGACGGGCTCGTCAGCGTTGCGGATCAGTTCGGCGACGCGCTCGGCCAGATGCCGGGCATTGGCGAAGACCAGCGGCGCGTAGATCCGGTAGACCAGCACGCCGGGCGGCGATTCGCCGGTCTGCCCGTCGTCGAGATCATGAAAGCGGTGGTCGGGCGGCACGCGCTGCAGGATCGCGTCGCGCGGTCGCGCGGTGGCGATGAGCAGCCCGAGCGCGGACAGCGCAACGCCGACCAGGATACCGGGCAGCACGCCGAAGACGAGCACGCCGAGGCTCACCCCGAGCGACAGGCGGAAGGCGGCGGGCTCGAGACGTCGGAGGCGCCGGTTCTCGGCCCAGTCGAACAGCGCGAAGCCGGTGCAGACGAGCAGCGCCGCCAGCGCGACGACCGGCAGCCACTTGAGGAGCGGCGCCAGCACCAGAACGAACGCCACCAGCAGGCCGAGCGCGGCCCATTGCGCCAGCTGCGTTCGCCCGCCGTACGCGGCCACGGTGAGCGTGCGCGACGCGCTGGAGCCCACCGTGTAGCCGCCCAGGAGTCCGGCGCCGACGTTCGAGGTGCCGAGCGCCACCAGCTCGCCGTTGGCGTCGATGTCCCGGTGCAGGTTGGCGGCGATCGCGCGGGCGAGCAGGATCCCCTCGGCGAAGATCAGCGTCGCCAGCGCGAGCGCGCCTGGCGCGAGGTCGAGCAGGTCCTGGCCGCTGACCGCGGGGAGCTGCGGCAGCGGCAGTCCGCCGGGCAGCTCGCCCAGCAGCGCGACGCCGTGCTTGGACAGGTCGAGCGCGAGCGCGAGCGCGATGCCCACGACGCAGACCGCGAGTGAGCCGGGAAGCGCGGGCGCGAAGCGCTTGAGCAGGAGCACCAGCGCGATCAGCGCGAGCCCGAGTGCCAACGTCGGCAGGTGCGCCGCCGGCAATGCCAGCGCCGCCTCGCCAGCGCGCAGGAAGAACGCTTCGCTTTCCAGGCGCACGCCCAGCAGCTTCCCGAGCTGGGTTCCGATGAGGATCAGCGCCGAACCGTTCAGGTAACCGACCAGCACCGGCTTCGACAGCAGATCCGCGAGATCGCCGACCTGCAGCCGCGATGCGACGAGGAGCATGGCGCCCACCACGAACGGCAGCGCCGTGGCGAGCGCGATCGTGCGCGCCGGATCGCCGCCCGCAAGCGGCGCCACGACCGCGGCGGCGAGCAGCGCCGTCGTCGCGTCCGGGCCGGCGATCACCGGCGTGCCGCGCGAGAACAGCGCGTAACCGGCCATCGCCCCGATCGCCGCGTAGAGCCCCGTCGCCGGGGGAACGCCGACGAGCTCGGAGTAGGCGAGCACCGACGGAATCATCACCAGGAACGCCGACAGCCCGGCGACGACGTCGCCGCGCAGCGCACTGCGCGGATAGTGGCGGAACACCGCGAGACCGGGGAGCCAGCGCGCGAACCCGGAGGGCCTGCCGCGGACGCCTTTGTCGCGCATGCTCCGCCGCACGGCGCGGGATCAAGGCGCCGGCGTGGGCGTCTGGCCCGCCGCATCGCTGCCGGCGCGCTCACCGGCGTGGAAAACGTCCCGGTAACTGACGTAGTCCGACACGTGCAGCGTCGCGACGAACAGGAACACGTACGGGAGCAGGAACGCGACCGCGACGACCAGGGCGAACTCGGCAGGGATGAGCGCGGCGACGAACGCTGTGGCCGTTGCCGGCAGCACTCCGCCGAAGAGGAACACGAGGGCTGCATAGACGCTGATCGGGCGCCAGTTGGCAAGCGAAGCGCGCAGGCTCACCACGAGCGCCTCGCCGGCGGTGCAGTCGTGGAACACGACCAGCCCCGGCGCGAACCACAGCGCCAGCACGACCGGCAGCGCCAGCGCGGCCGCGAGCAGCATCGCGGCCTGGACTTCGCCCGTCGCGAGCACGGCTTCGTCCAGCCGGCTTCTGCCGGCCATGAGGTCGAGCAGCTTGCCGCCGTCGACCAGCGACGTCGCGAGCACCGCCAGCGCGACGCCGACGAGCAGGAACGCTCCCAGCGGCAGCAGCGCCCAGAGGTTCGAGCGGAAACCCTGGAAGAGAAACCTGAGCTCGGGTGCGCCGCCGCGCTCCTGGTTCCAGGCGGCGGCCAGAAAGCCGACGGCGAACACCGGTTTCAGCAGCGGCAGCGCGAGCTGGCCGACGAACGGAATGACGTCGATGATGCCGGCGGCGAGGTAGTAGAGCAGCAGCAGCAGCAGCCACGGCAAGCGCTGCGCCGCCATCATGGCGTATGCTTCCTTGAGCCAGTGCGCGCCTCGCCGGGCCTCGTGGCGGGCGAAGGCAATCGGCGGGCGCGGGGCGCCCGCAGCGCCGCCGCGGCGCGGTGCGCGCGGGTGATCGCCCTCGGGCCGGTCCTCGGGGGTCATCACGCCGCCTTGGCCGCAATGAGGTACGGATGCGCAACCCGGTCGCGCAGGATGCGCTCGAAGTGACCGGGATCGTGCGCGTGCACGAGCTCGCCGGGGCGCGGCAGATGCAGATCGTACAGGCGCGAGAGCCAGAAGCGCAGCGCCGCGGCACGCAGCAGCGACGGCCACTCCTCGCGCTCGACGGCGGAGAGCGGGCGCACCGCCTGGTAACCGTCCAGCATCGCGCGCAGCAGCTCCGGCACCAGCGCCCCGCGCGCTTCGCCGCTCCTGCCGACGCACCAGTCGTTGACGGTGATCGCGAGGTCGTAGGCAAAGAAGTCGGTGGCGGCGAACCCGAAGTCGATCACCCCCGCGACCCGGTCGCCGCAGAAGAGCACATTGTCGCGAAAGAGGTCGCCGTGGATCGCCCCCTTGGGCATCGCCGTCCTGCCGAAGCCGGCCTGGTGCTGCAGCTCGGCGTCGAGCAGCTCGGCTTGCTGCGGCGACAGGAACGGGCTCACGGCGCGGGCCGCCTGGCGCCACCACGCCGGGCCGCGACGGTTGCCGAGGCGGCTGAGATAGCTGGCCGACGCGACATGGAGGCGTCCCAGCGCGTCACCCACGGCGGCGCAGTGCGCAAGCTCGGGAGCGAGGACCGGAGCGCCGTCGATGCGCTGGGCGAGGCCGGCGGGCTTGCCGTTCAACAGGCTGAAGAGCGCCCCGGTGCGGTCCGGGGCAGGCGCCGGGCAGGCGACGCCCGCGCGCGCGAGGTGCGCCATCAGGTTGAGGTAGAACGGCAGCTCCTCGGCAGGCAGGCGTTCGTACAGCGTCAGCACCCAGCGGCCGCGGGTCGTGGTGACGAAGTAGTTGGTGTTCTCGATGCCCGATGCGATCGGTATCTGCTCGACCAGCGTGCCGATGGCGTAGCGGGCGAGCCACGCTTCGAGTTCGGCGGAGGATACGGCGGTGTAGACCGACATCGGGCTGGGCGCGCCGCACGCTGGCCGGCGGGGATTGGATGGGGCGTGATGGGGCGCTGACGGGGAACGCGTCGGGGGCGGGAGGGGCGTCAGTCCACCGCTTCGCAGCGGGACTCGCTCACCCGACCGGTCGAGGGCGTGGGGGAGCTCCCGACGACGTCGCGGGCCGCCGGCGCGGCAGATTCGTTCACAGGCTCGAGAGTCGGTTCAGAAGGTGAACAGCAGCCAGAGCGGCACGCGGAGTCCGGAGTCCAGGCTGTCGCGGCGCAGGAACAGCTGACCCCCGGCATCCGGCACCAGGAAATACGGGCGACCGTGACGCGGCGTGACCTTGATCCAGATGAGCCGCCCGTCGATGCGCGCTTCCTCGACGGTCTCGCCGTCCTTGCGGGTGATCGTAACCTGCGGCTCGAGCTCCGCGTCGCCGGCGATCTCCGGGGGGGGAGGCACTTCGGGCAGCGGCTCGAGCTTCGGCGGTGGAGGCGGAGGGGGCGGGGGCGGCGCCGGGTTGGGTCCCACCTGGCTTCCCGCCGGAGCCGCAGCGAGCGCCGCCAGCAGCAGCGCGACCGCAGCGCACCACGTCACGGAGACAGTTTTCCCCAGGCCGGCGACCATGCATCGATTCTACCAGAGCGAACGACGCGTTTGCCTCGGTCTTCGGGGTCGCGCCGCAAGGCGTGCCGCCGCTTCGGCCGTCACAGGTTGAGCATCTTCTCGCGCTCTGTCCGCGTGGGCTGGAAGCCGCGCCCCTCGTAGAAGCTGAAGATCGCCTCGACGATCGCCTCCGGCTCCTCGATGATCTGCATGAGCTCGAGATCGTGTTCGTGGATCAGGCCCTGCCCGACGAGGCTGCTGCGCATCCAGTCGAGAAGCCCCCGCCAGAACTCGCCGCCGACCAGGATGATCGGGATGCGCCGACTCTTGCCGGTCTGCACCAGCGTCAGGCATTCCGAGAGCTCGTCGAGGGTGCCGAATCCGCCCGGCATGACGACGTACGCGGAGGCAAGCCGGACGAACATCATCTTGCGGGCGAAGAAGTAGCGGAACTCGAAGCCGACGTCCTGGAAGTCGTTGCCGCTCTGCTCGCGGGGCAGCAGGATGTTGAGCCCGACGGCCGGCGACTTGCCGGCGTGCGCTCCGCGGTTGGCCGCCTCCATCAGTCCGGGGCCACCACCGGAGATGACGGCGAAGCCGGCGTCGGACAGCAGGCGCGCGATCCGCTCGGCGCGCTCGTAATCGGGATGGCCCGGCCGGATGCGCGCACTGCCGAACATGCTCACGGCTGGCCGCACGCCCTGCAGGCGTTCGGTCGCCGCGGCGAACTCTGCCATAATCCCCAACACCCGCCAGGCCTCCTGGCCGTTCGACGTGTACATGGCCCGGGGATCGATGAGTTCGGGAATCTTGCGGGTTCGGATCATGCCTACGCTCGTCCTCGTCGACGGTTCGTCGTACCTCTACCGCGCCTTCCACGCGCTGCCGGATCTGCGCACGTCGCAGGGCGAGCCGACCGGCGCGCTGCGCGGGGTGCTCGCGATGTTGCGCCGAATGGTCGAGGACGGCAAGCCCGACTACTTCGCCGTCGTGTTCGACGCCCCGGGCAGGACTTTTCGCGACGACTGGTACCCGGACTACAAGGCGACGCGACCGCCGATGCCGGACGATCTCGCGGCGCAGATCGCGCCGCTGCACGAGCTCGTGCGGGCACACGGCTGGCCGCTGCTTGCGGTCGCGGGGGTGGAGGCCGACGACGTCATCGGCACGCTGGCGACGCAGGCCGCCGCGCGGGGAATCGAGTGCCTGGTGTCGACCTCGGACAAGGACCTCGCACAGCTCGTGCGTCCCGGAATCACGCTCGTCAACACGATGAGCGGCGAGACGCTCGATGAAGCCGGCGTCCTCCAGCGATTCGGCGTGCGCGCCGACCAGGTGCTCGACCTCTTGACGTTGACCGGCGACACGGTCGACAACGTGCCCGGCGTGCCCAAGGTGGGGCCGAAGACGGCGGCGAAGTGGCTCAACCAGTACGGCACCCTGGACCACGTCGTCGCGCACGCCGCGGACATCCCGGGCGTGGTCGGCGAGAACCTGCGGCGGACCATCGACTGGCTGCCGCAGGGGCGGCGGCTGCTGACGGTCAAGACCGACTGCGCGCTGCCGGTGGCGCCCGAGGAGCTGCGGATGGGCGGCGCCGACGCCGAACGTCTGCGCGCGCTCTACCAGCGCTTCGAGTTCAAGAGCTGGCTCAAGGACCTCTCGGGTGGGGGCACCGCGGCTGCGGACGCCGCCGGCGCGATCGCCGACCGCGCGGCCCGCGACGAACTGCGCGCGTTCGGGACGGCCGCGCCGTCGCGGGGCGAGCCCCGAGCCCCGGTTCCGCGGCACTACGAGACGGTGCACGACGAGGTCGCGCTGGAGCGCTGGCTGGAGCGTATCCGGGGTTGCGACCTCGTCGCGTTCGACACCGAGACGACGAGCCTCGATCCGCTTGCGGCGCGGATCGTCGGGCTGTCGTTCGCCGTCGCGCCCGGCCACGCGTGCTACATCCCGCTTGCGCACCGCTATCCGGGGGCGCCGGACCAGTTGGCGAGCGACCTCGTGCTCGCGCGGCTCGCCCCCTGGTTCGCCGACCCTCGCCGTGCCAAGCTGGGGCAGAACGTGAAGTACGACCAGCACGTGCTCGCCAACCACGGCCTGGCGCTGGCGGGTATCGCCCACGACACGATGCTCGAGTCCTACGTGCTGGAATCGCACAAGCCGCACGACATGGACAGCCTCGCGTGGCGACACCTCGACGTGAAGACGATCACCTACGCGGAGATCGCCGGCAAGGGAGCGAAGGCGATCGGCTTCGACCAGGTCGACGTCGCGACGGCGGCGGCGTACGCGGCCGAGGACGCCGACGTCACGTTGCAGCTGCACGCCGTGCTGCACCCGCGGCTCGCACGGGAGGCGCGGCTGGAAGCGCTGTACCGGACGATCGAGCTGCCGGTGCGCGAGGTGCTGTTCCGCATGGAGCGCGAAGGCGTGCTGGTCGACACGGCGTTGCTCAGCGCAGCTGAGCCGCGGGCTGGGCGAGCGGGTGATGCAGCTCGAGCGCGAGGCGTACGCGCTCGCCGGAGGGGCCTTCAATCTCTCGTCGCCGAAGCAGCTGGGCGAGCTCTTGTTCGAGCGCATGAAGCTGCCGGTCGTCAAGAAGACCGCCACCGGCCAGCCGTCGACCGACGAGGAGGTGCTGCAGGAGCTCGCCGCGGACTACCCGCTGCCGAAGCTCCTGCTGGAGCACCGCAGCCTGGTGAAGCTCAAGTCGACGTACACCGACAAGCTGCCCCAGATGGTCAATCCGCGCACCGGTCGCGTGCACACGACGTTCGCGCAGGCGACCGCGGTCACGGGCCGCCTGGCGTCGTCCGACCCCAATCTCCAGAACATCCCGGTGCGCACCGCGGACGGCCGCCGGATCCGCGAGGCGTTCATCGCGCCGCCAGGGCATCGCCTGGTGTCGGCCGATTACTCGCAGATCGAGCTGCGCATCATGGCGCACCTGTCGGGCGACGCGGCGCTGCTGCGCGCGTTCAGTGAGGGGGCCGACATCCACCGCGCGACGGCGGCCGAGATCTTCGGCGTGCCGGCGTCCGAGGTGACGACCGACCAGCGGCGCACCATCAAGGCGGTGAACTTCGGCCTCATCTACGGCATGGGCGCCTTCGGTCTCGCGCAGCAGCTCGGGATCGAGCGCGGCGCGGCGCAGCAGTTCATCGACAGGTACTTCGCGCGCTATCCGGGTGTTGCCTCCTACATGCAGCGCACCCGCGAGCTCGCCCGCGAGCAGGGGTACGTCGAGACGGTGTTCGGGCGGCGCCTCTGGCTGCCCGACATCAGGGCGGCGGGCGGTCCGCGGCGGGCAGCCGCCGAGCGCGCGGCGATCAACGCGCCGATGCAGGGCACGGCGGCGGACCTGATCAAGCTCGCCATGATCGCCGTTCAACACTGGCTCGATCGCGAGTGCCATGGCAGCAGGCTGGTGCTGCAGGTGCACGACGAACTGGTCCTGGAGGCTCCCGTCACCGAGGTGGAGCGCGTGATGCACACGCTGCCTGAGCTCATGGCAGGCGTCGCCCGGCTCTCGGTGCCGCTCGTCGCCCAGGTTGGCAGCGGCGCCAACTGGGAAGTGGCGCATTAGCCGACGCGACGCTTGGACCGCGCGCGCCAAAGACGAGGGTTGCGCGCGGTGTGGAGAACCGCAACGACAACAAGCCCCTCAGCTCGCGGTACATAGAACACGCCATAAGGGAAGCGCCGAACCAGAGCTCGCCGCAGGTCTCGATAGACCTGCGCATGCAGCCGCGGATTCTTCTCAATTGAAGCAAACGCGTTGTCGAGCGCCCCGCGAAACTGCAAACTCAGTCCACGGCGTTGCTGTTCGTACCACTCCGCTGCCTCTGCAATATCCTTCTCCGCTTCCGGACGAAGTATGAGCCGCTGGCTCATTTCCCATGCCAGATGCGCTCACGTACCTCAGACCAGGGAGAGCCGGCGTTGGGATTCTTCTCGAGGTTTTCGAGCCGGCGGTCGAGCTCGGCCTTCTGTTCATCGGTCAGCTCAACTGCTTCAGGGGTGTCCGCGATGCTGTCCCAGATAACCTCGACGATGCGAATTCGCTCGGGCACGGGCAGCTGCAGGACCTCATCGAGGGTGATCGGCTTCATGGCTGCAAAACGTACCACCTTCGCGCTGCGGCGGCTAGGGATAGTCAAGCCAACGCCCCCGGACGTGTGGCCGGGGGCAGCGAAGCCGTCTCGCCTTGCCCGCACCCGGGCTGTGTGCGCGCGAGACAGGACTCCGCCGCACGCAGGAAGAGCCGCAAGGCGGTGCCCTGGAACGCAGACCAACGGCTGCGTTGGCGGGCGAGCGGCGCGATGGCGCCATCGGGCGCGAATCGACAACGACGCGCGGTCCAACCGGAGGGTGGAAGGTCAGTCGGGGGCGCCGAACACGTCGACGTAGCTCGCGTAGACCGATCCGGCCAGCACCGGCGCGAAGACCAGCCAGCCCAGACCCAGCGGAATCGTCGCCAGCACGGCGAGGCCCAGGCCGATGAGGTTGTAGAGCAGGAAGGGCAGGACGTTGACGAGGCAGGCGGAGAAGCTCGCCTTCATCGCGGCCACCGGCTCGACGCCGGCGAAGACGACCAGCGCCGGGGCGAACCAGATCGCCATCAGCAGCGGCACCGCGAAGAGCGCCATGACCGCGAGAACGACGACCGCCGCGATGCCGATCGCCGCCATCGCGCCGACCGCGGCGTCGACGGCCTCGCCTGCCAGCACTGCGTTCAGCGTGCCCAGTCCGGCGATGGCCACCAGCAGGACGGCCGCGACGAGCCAGATGACGAACCAGCCGGCGAGGTAGAGCAGGCCCAGGATGAGCAGGGGGCCCGCGCGGGAATCGAAGCACGAGAACAGGTGCATGACGGTCAGCGGCTGGCCGCGAGCGACGGCCCGCGCTCCGACGAGCGCGCCGGCGGCCAGGATCGGCGCCAGCAGCGACGCCGCCGGCGCGCCGACCGCCGGTATCTGGATCAGGGCCAGCGTCAGGACGAAGTAGACCGCGGCGATCGCGAGCCATACCCAGGGCGCGGCCGCGAACAGCCTCCAGCCTTCGCTCCACCACGCGACGGCGCGGCCGGCCGCAACGCGGCCGACGCGTGGCCCGCCGGCATCGGGCGCCGGAGCGGCGCCGCCGTTCGCGTCGGGGGGCGTCGCAGGCGGGATCGAGGGGAGCTCGGGCATGGCAGGATGGCAGGGGTCGGTGCCGGTCGGGCGGCGCTGAGGGCACGCGTCCACGACGTCGCGCCACGGCTGCATTCTACGCGCCGACCGGCACCGCGCCGACATTTCGACCCGTGGAGCGCCCGCAGTCGGGCGTTTCTGGAAGAATGGCGGGCGGGCAGGCTATCGCCGTCGCGCACCGGCGCCGTCCGGCGTCGATCGCACCGTGCCCAACCCGGAGGATCGCCCCATGACCAAGTTTCTGGCGCCGCGCGTCGCGGCGATTGCCCCGCAGGACGGCACGCCGCTGCGCGACCGTGCGCCCGACGCGCTGGCTGCGGGCACCCCGGCCGCGCTCGCCGCCGATCTCGTCGCGCTGGTCGGCCGCGAGCAGGTGCTCACGCGGCCCATCGACCTCGTCCGCTATGCGTCCGACGCGAGCCCGTACCGGATGTTCCCGAAGGCGGTCGTGATCGCCCGCAGCGTCGACGACGTGAAGCGCGTGCTGGCCTACGCGCGCGCGCAGCGCCTGCCGGTGACGTTCCGCGCTGCGGGGACGAGCCTTTCGGGCCAGGCGCAGAGCGACGGCATCCTCCTCGACGTGCGCCGGCACTGGGCGGGGGTGGTCGTCGAGGGCGGCGGCGCGCGGCTGCGCGCGCGCCCGGGCACGATCCTGTCGCGGGCGAACCTCGCGCTCGCGCCCCATGGTTATCGTCTGGGGCCCGACCCGGCGAGTGCGGCCGCCTGCACCGTCGGCGGGGTCGTCGCCAACAACTCGAGCGGCATGTGCTGCGGCACCACGCAGAACTCGTACAAGACGGTCACTGCGCTCAAGATCCTGCTGCCTTCCGGAACGCTGATCGACACCGCCGCGCCCGATGCCGAGGCGGAATTCGCGCGGCGCGAGCCGGCGCTGGCGGCCGGGCTTGCGGAGATCAAGCGCGAGATCGAGGCGGACGCCGAGCTCGTCGCGCGACTGCGGCGCAAGTACAGCATCAAGAACACGACCGGCTACCACATGGAGGCGTTCCTCGACGGGCGCACGCCGCTCGACGTCTTCCGGCGTCTGATCGTGGGCTCCGAGGGCACGCTGGCGTTCATTGCCGAAGCGGTCTTCGAAACGGTGCCGGACGACCAGTTCCGGCTGACGACGTTCATGATCTTCCCCGACATGCACGCGGCCTGTGCGGCGGTCAAGCCGTTCGTCGCCTGCGGCGCGGCGGCGGTCGAGCTCGTCGATCGCGCGTCGCTGCGCGCGGTCGAGGGCAAGCCCGGCGTGCCGGACCGCTGGAAGATGCTGCCCGCAGGCGCGACGGCCCTGCTGGTCGAGTTCCGCTCGCCCGACGAGGACGCGCGGGACGAGGCGCTCCGGAAGGCGGGCGAGGTGCTCGCCGGGCTCGCGCTGCTGGAACCGGCCGAGTTCACCCGTGACCCGCAGACCGCCGCGCAATACTGGAACGTGCGCAGCGGGCTCCTGGCGTCGGTCGGCGGCGCCCGGCCGTCCGGCACGTCGTTCATCCTCGAGGACGTCTGCTTCCCGCCCGAGCGCCTGGCCAACGGCGCGCTCGACCTGCAGGAGCTCATGCGGCGGCACGGCTACGACGGCGTGATCTTCGGGCACGCCTCCGCCGGCAATCTGCATTTCCTGATCACGCCGCTCTTGAACGAAGCGTCGGAGATCGCGCGCTTCGACGCCTTCCTGCAAGCCGTCGTCGATCTCGTCGTGGGCAAGTACGACGGCTCGCTCAAGGCCGAGCACGGCACCGGGCGCAACATCGCGCCGTTCGTCGAGCGGGAGTGGGGGGCGAAGCTGACCGCGCTGATGTGGCGGGTCAAGCGGCTCGCCGATCCGGATGGCGTGCTCGCGCCGGGCGTGATGCTCGCCGACGACCCGCGGCATCATCTGCAGTTCCTGCAGACCGCGCCCACGGTCGAGCCGGCCGTCGATCGCTGCATACAATGCGGCTACTGCGAACGGGTCTGCCCCAGCCGCGAGCTCACCACGACCCCGCGGCAGCGCATCGTGCTGCGTCGCGAGATGATGCGCCAGGGCGCGTCGTCGCCGGTGCAGCGCGCGCTGCTGCGCGACTTCGACTACGACGCGATCCAGACCTGCGCGGGCGACGGCAGCTGCGAGCTCGCGTGCCCGGTCGGCATCAACACCGGCGCGCTCATGAAGCATTTCCGGCACCTCGAGCACGGGCCGGCCGCCGAGCGCGTCGCCGCTTCGCTCGCGCGCCATTTCCGCCCGGTCGAGCGCCTCGCGCGCCGGGCGGTTGGCGCGGGCGGCGCGGCCGCGAAGCGCTTCGGTGATGGCGCGGTCGCGCGCGTGACCGACGGGTTGCGGCGCGTCGTGAGCGAGGACCTGATGCCCGGCTGGCTGCCCGGCATGCCCGCGGCGGCCAAGGCGAAGCTGCCTCCGACATCGCGCAGCGATGCGGCGGCTGTGTACTTCGTCGCCTGCGTCAACCGCATCTTCGGCCACACGCCCGGGCACGAGCGCGAGGCATCGCTCGCCGAGGCACTGGTCGCCGTGTCGGCGCGCGCCGGGCTGCCGCTGTGGATTCCGGACGACGTCGGCGGGCACTGCTGCGCGACGATCTGGCACTCGAAGGGATACGAGCACGGCAACGCACTCATGGCCAACCGCGTCGCCGCGAGCCTGTGGCGCTGGAGCGACGCCGGCCGGCTGCCGATCGTCTGCGACGCGAGCTCGTGTTCGCTCGGCATCACCCGCGAGATCGTCGACTACCTGACGCCGGAGAATCGCGAGCGCCACGCGCGGCTCGTCATCCACGACTCGATCGCGTGGGCGCACGATCAGCTCCTGCCGCGGCTCACCGTCCGGCGGCAGGTCGGCTCGGCGGTCGTCCATCCGAGTTGCTCGACCCAGCACCTGGGCGTCGCCAGGAAGCTGCACGCGCTTGCGGCGGCGCTGGCGGTGAAGGCCGTGACGCCGGCGGCCGCCAACTGCTGCGGCTTTGCGGGCGACCGCGGCTTCCTGCACACCGAGCTCACCCGCTCGGCGACGGCGGACGAGGCGGCCGAGGTAGCGCAGGACGAGTTCGACGCCTACCTCGGCAGCAATCGCACCTGCGAGATCGGGCTCCACCTCGCGACCGGCCGCAACTACGAGTCCTTCGTCTTCCTGCTCGAGGCGCTGACGCGGCCTTCCTGAACGGCGCGCGCCCGGACGCAGCGCCCTGCCCTCCTGCGCGCGCGCAGGTAAGCGCGCCCCTGCGCTTTTCGGTGCGGCCGGCGAACGGTCTGCCGGCGCGACCGAGCCGTCAATTGCCGCCGAGGCTGTCGCGGACCGCGGTCACGACCGCGTCGACCGTGATGCCGAAATGCGCGAACAACGCCGGCGCCGGCGCGGACTCGCCGAAGCGCGCGATGCCGACGACGCGCCCCTCGCGGCCGACGTACCGCCACCAGGTCTCCGGGTGGCCCGCCTCGACCGCCACGGCCGGCAGCGCCGCCGGCAGGACCCGGTTGCGGTAATCGGCCCCCTGGCGCTCGAACGCCGACGTGCAGGGCATCGACACCACGCGCACGGGGACTCCCGCTTCCTTGAGTTTCTGCTGCGCTTGCAGCGCCAGAGGAACTTCCGAACCGGTGGCGATGATGACCGCGCGTGGCGCAACGTCGGGGGCTTCCGCCAGGATGTAGCCGCCGCGCGCGACGTCACCCGCGTCCACGCGCGGCGCTTGCGCGATGTTCTGCCGCGACAGCAGCAGCGCGCTCGGGCCGTCGCCGCGCTCGATCGCGCTGACCCAGGCGATCGCGGTCTCGTAGGCGTCGGCGGGCCGCCATACGTCGAGGCCGGGAATCACCCGCAGCGCTGCCGCGTGCTCGACCGGTTGGTGCGTCGGGCCGTCCTCGCCCAGGCCGATCGAGTCGTGGCTGAACACGTAGACCACCCGCTGGCGCATCAGCGCGCTCATCCGGATCGCGCTGCGGGCGTAGTCCGAGAAGATGAGGAACGTGCCACCGTAGGGCAGCAGCCCGCCGTGCAGCGCGATGCCGTTCATCAGCGCCGCCATGCCGAACTCGCGCACGCCGTAGTGCAGGTAATTGCCGGTCGCCGACTCGGGCGCGAACAGCGCCGTCGACTTGGTCTTGGTCAGATTGGACCCGGTCAGATCGGCGGAACCGCCGACGAGCTCCGGCACGCGGGCGGTCAGGGTCTCCAGGGCCTGCTGCGATGCCTTGCGTGTGGCCACCGGCGTCGTGACTGCGGCGGCGGCGGCGAAGAGCTCCGTCCTGATCGCCGCCCAGTCCTGCGGGACGCGACTCGCCATCCGCCGCTCGAACTCCGCGGCGTCCGCCGGGTGCGCCGCCACGTACTCGGCAAAGAGCTTGTCCCACGCAGCCTGCCGCTGCGCGCCTTCCGCACGGCCATCCCATTGCGCGCGCACCACGGGGGGAATCTCGAAGGGCGGCGCCGTCCACTGCAGGCGCTCGCGCGTTCGCGCGACTTCGTCGGCGCCGAGCGGCGCTCCGTGTGACTTGGCGGAGTCCACCTTGCCGGGCGAGCCGTAGCCGATGTGCGTGCGGCACAGCACCAGCGTCGGGCGTGCCGATTGAGTTCGTGCGGCCTGGAGGGCGGCGTCGATGGCGGCCTGGTCGTGACCGTCGACGCCGGCGATCACGTTCCAGCCGTAGGCGCGGAACCTCGCGGCCGTGTCGTCGCGGAACCACCCGCGGACCTCGCCGTCGATCGAGATCCCGTTGTCGTCGTAGACCACGATCAGCTTGCCCAGGCCGAGGACGCCGGCGAACGAGGCTGCCTCGTGCGAAACGCCCTCCATCAGGCAGCCGTCGCCGACGAACGCGTAGGTCCGGTGATCGACGATGGCAAGCCCAGGCTTGTTGAAGCGCTGCGCCAGCATTCGCTCGGCGAGCGCCATGCCGACGGCATTGGCCAGGCCCTGACCGAGCGGCCCGGTCGTGCTTTCCACGCCCGGCGTGAGCCCGGTCTCCGGATGTCCCGGCGTCCTGGAGTGGAGCTGGCGGAAGCTTCGCAGCTCGTCCAGGGGGAGGTCGTAACCGGTGAGATGGAGCAGCGCGTAGAGCAGCATCGAGCCGTGGCCGTTCGACAGCACGAACCGGTCGCGGTCCGGCCAGCGCGGGTCGGCCGGGTTGTGGCGCAGATGACGCTGCCAGAGCACGGTCGCGATGTCGGCCATGCCCATGGGCATCCCGGGGTGTCCGGACTTGGCCTTCTCGACGGCGTCGATGGCGAGGAAGCGCAGCGCGTTGGCGGCAGGCGTGGAATGGGTCATGGGGCGGGTCTCGTCGGTTTGCCGGTGGCTCGGCGGGTCATTGTGCGCGGCGCCTGATGTCCATCAGGCGCAGGATCATCGGCGTGAAGATGAGCTGCATCGCGATTCCCATCTTCCCGCCGGGGCAGACGATGGTGTTCGAGCGCGACATGAACGAGTCGTGCAGCATCGACAGCAGGTACGGAAAGTCGATGCCCTTGGGATTGGCGAAGCGGATCACGAGCAGGCTTTCGTCGGCCGTGGGGATGTCCTGCGCGATGAACGGGTTCGACGTGTCGACCACCGGGACGCGCTGGAAGTTGACGTGCGTCCTGCCGAACTGCGGCACGATGTACTGGATGTAGTCGGGCATCCGCCGCAGGATCGTGTCGACGACCGCCTCCTGCGAATAGCCGCGCAGGTTCTTGTCGCGGTGCAGCTTCTGGATCCACTCGAGGTTGATGATCGGCACCACGCCGACGAGCAGATCCGCATGCCGGCCCACGTCGACGTCGTCGGCCTGGGCGGCGCCGTGCAGACCCTCGTAGAAGAGCAGGTCGGAGCCCCCCGGCAGGTCGGTCCAGGGCGAGAACGTGCCGGGCTCCTGGCCGTAAGGAGCGGCTTCCTCGGCGTCGTGCAGGTAGCGGCGGACCTTGCCCGTCCCGCGCTCGCCATAGGTCTTGAACAGCGTCTCGAGCTCGGCCAGGAGGTTGGCTTCGGCCCCGAAGTGGCTCAGGTGGTGGTTGCCCTTCGCGGCCGCCGCGGCGAGCGCGGCCCGCATCTCCTTGCGGTCGTAGCGGTGAAACGAGTCGCCCTCGACGAACGCGGCATCGATCTTTTCACGCCGGAAGATGTGCCGGAACGTGCGCATCACCGTCGTTGTGCCTGCGCCCGACGACCCGGTGATCGCGACGATGGGGTGTCTGGCCGACATGGGAACTTCGCTCCGTAGGATGGGTGACCCCGCCACGCGCTACGCGGTGGCGTTGCGATACAGCGATCGCTGGCTGAACAGCGGGGACGAAAACGGCTGGTCCTCGCCACGATCGTACTCCGCGTGGTAGCGCTCGAGGCGGGCGACCTCGTTGCGCGAGCCGAGGATCACCGGCACGCGCTGGTGCAGCGTCTCCGGCGGCACCTCGAGGATGCGTCCGCGCCCGGTCGACGCAGCGCCCCCGGCCTGCTCGACCAGCAGCGCCATCGGATTGGCTTCGTGGAGCAGGCGCAGGCGGCCCGGGCGTTTCGGGTCCCGGGTGTCCTGCGGATACATGAACAGGCCGCCGCGCATCAGGATCCGGTGCACTTCGGCGACCAGCGAAGCAATCCAGCGCATGTTGAAATCCTTCTCCCGGTCGCCGGACTTGCCGGCGACGCACTCCTCGACGTAGCGCTTGACCGGCGGTTCCCAGAACCGCTGATTGGACGCGTTGACGGCGAACTCGTGGGTGTCGGGGGCGATGGCGAGGTTCGGGTGCGTCAGGACGTACGTGCCGATGTCCGGGTCGAGCGCGAAGCCGTGCACCCCGGCGCCCAGCGTCAGGACCATCATCGCGGCCGGTCCGTAGAGCGCGTACCCGGCGCACACCTGCTGCGTGCCCGGCTGCAGGAAGTCCGCGGCGGTCGGCTGAGTGACGCCTTTCGGCGCGCGCAGCACCGAGAAGATCGTACCCACCGTCACGTTGACGTCGAGATTGGACGAGCCGTCCAGCGGGTCGAAGATGAGCAGGAAGTGCCCTCGCGGATAGGCGTCGGGGATCGGATAGGGCTGCTCCATCTTCTCCGACGCCATGCCGGCCAGGTGGCCCGCCCATTCGCAGCAGCGCAGCATGATGTCGTTGCTGATCATGTCCAGTTGCTGCTGCTCTTCGCCCTGGACGTTGACGGCCCCGGTCGAGCCGCGGGCACCGGCGAGCGGTCCCTTGGCGACGGCATTCGCGATGTACTTGCACGCGGTCTGGACGTCGTTGACCAGCGCGATCAGCTCGGCCGCAGCGCCCCCGAGCCGGCGCTGCTCCTCGATGATGAACTTGGAGAGCGTCGAGCGGCGGTAGGGCATGAGGTTTCCCTTCACTCAGGGTTGAACGCCCGGCTCGCCCGGATGCCGGCGGCCGACAAGGCGCACGCTGCGCCCCGCGGCGTCACGGCGCGCAGCCAGGCGGGGACGCCTGGGCGGGGGATTCGCGAAGCGCCCCGGGATAACCGATCGCCCGCGGGTCGCGGGGCTTAAATCCCCCCGCCCCGCGCGGGGTCCCGAACGTGGGCGACGAAAGCAACTTTACTCCTGCCGACCTGCTGCTGCCGCCACAACTCGCCGCACCGAGCCGCTGGGGCTCATCCGCTGCCGCGCAGGGTCGACAGCCCCTGCCGCGCCGCCGCCGTCCACGCCGCACACCCGTTTCGGGCTGCGCGATCCGCGGCGCACTGCCCATCGCGCCACGGTGCGCGCGGGAAGGGTTGATTTGTGGAGCGGACGCCCCTACAATCAGCACTCGCGGCCGTCGAGTGCTAACAGCGCTGTGCTGGGGTGGTGGCGCCCGCGCGGCGAGCGATCCTGAGCTTGCCTTGGGTCGCGTTAACTGACTGATTCGTAACAATCAATCAAGGAGTGAGTGCTAACCATGAAGATCCGACCCCTGCACGATCGCGTGATTGTCAAGCGACTGGACGAAGAGAAGAAGTCCGCTGGCGGGATCGTCATTCCCGACACGGCCGCCGAGAAGCCGTCGCAAGGCGAGGTGGTCCACGTCGGACCCGGCAAGACCGACGACAACGGCAAGCTGATCCCGATCGGCGTCAAGCCCGGCGACAGGGTCCTGTTCGGCAAGTATTCCGGTCAGGAATTCAAGCTGGAGGGGCAGGACCTGCTGCACATGCGCGAAGACGACATCATCGGCATCATCGGCTGATCCCCCCAATACCCAAGAACCCAGGAGATAGAACATGGCAGCTAAAGACGTCCGCTTCGGCGACGGCGTACGCAATCGGATGATGGCCGGCGTGAACGTGCTGGCCAACGCGGTGAAGGTGACCCTCGGACCCAAGGGCCGCAACGTCGTGGTCGAGCGCAGCTTCGGCGCTCCCACGATCACCAAGGACGGCGTGTCGGTCGCCAAGGAGATCGAGCTCAAGGACAAGTTCGAGAACATGGGCGCGCAGATGGTCAAGGAGGTGGCGTCCAAGACCTCCGACGTCGCCGGCGACGGCACCACGACCGCGACGGTGCTCGCGCAGTCGATCGCCACCGAAGGCATGAAGTACGTCGCCGCGGGCATGAATCCCGATGGACCTGAAGCGCGGCATCGACAAGGCGGTGCTCGCCGTCGTCGACGAGCTCAAGAAGATCAGCAAGCCGTGCAGCACCGGCAAGGAGATCGCCCAGGTCGGCGCGATTTCCGCCAACGCCGACGAGGAGATCGGCAAGACCATCGCCGAGGCGATGGAGAAGGTCGGCAAGGAGGGCGTGATCACCGTCGAGGACGGCAAGAGCCTGCAAAACGAGCTCGACCTGGTCGAGGGCATGCAGTTCGACCGCGGCTACATCTCGCCTTACTTCATCAACAATCCCGACAAGCAGGTCGCGGTGCTCGAGGATCCGTACGTGCTGCTGCACGACAAGAAGATCTCGAACATCCGCGATCTGTTGCCCGTGCTCGAATCGGTGGCGAAGGCGGGCAAGCCGCTCCTGATCATCGCCGAGGACGTCGACGGCGAGGCGCTGGCGACGCTGGTCGTCAACAACATCCGCGGCATCCTGAAGACGACCGCGGTCAAGGCGCCCGGCTTCGGTGACCGCCGCAAGGCCATGCTCGAGGACATCGCGATCCTGACCGGCGGCACCGTGATCGCCGAGGAGCTCGGGATGAAGCTCGAGGGCGCTTCGCTCAAGGACCTCGGTCACGCCAAGCGCATCGAAGTGGGCAAGGAAGACACGACGATCATCGACGGCGCCGGCGAGAAGGCGACCATCGAAGCACGCGTCAAGAACATCCGCAAGCAGGTCGAGGAGGCGACTTCCGACTACGACAAGGAGAAGCTCCAGGAGCGCGTGGCCAAGCTCGCCGGCGGCGTCGCGGTGATCAAGGTTGGCGCTGCGACCGAAGTCGAAATGAAGGAGAAGAAGGCCCGCGTCGAGGATGCGCTGCACGCAACCCGCGCGGCGGTCGAGGAAGGCATCGTCCCCGGCGGTGGCGTCGCCTACATCCGCGCCCGCGCCGCCGTCAGGAGCCTCAAAGGCGACAACCCGGACCAGGACGCCGGCATCAAGATCGTGCTGCGCGCGGTCGAGGAACCGCTGCGCCAGATCGTGGCCAATTCGGGCTTCGAACCCTCGGTCGTCCTCAACCGGGTCGTCGAGGGCTCCGGCAACTTCGGCTTCAACGCTGCGACCGGTGTCTACGGCGACCTGGTGGACATGGGTGTTCTCGACCCGACCAAGGTGACCCGCTTCGCGCTGCAGAACGCGGCGTCGGTCGCGTCGCTGATGCTCACGACCGAAGCGATGATCGCGGAGTCGCCCAAGGACGACAAGCCGATGGGCGGCGGCGGTGGCGGCATGGGCGGCATGGGCGGCATGGGCGACATGGACATGTGATCTCCCGCAGGGGGGCGAGCGGCGGCGGCTGCCGCCGCCGCACGCCCCCACGGCTTCGCCGGTTGCCTGGCGAGAGAGGGCCCCGCGGCGCGGGGCCCTGTTGTTTGTGCGCGTCGGATCAGGCATCGTTAACGGTCGGCGCCGTCGGCGGCCTTCATTCCAAGGGCATAATAGGGGTCGCGCGGCCGCATCCCTGCGGGCGCGCGGGATGGCTCCCGAAGCCCCCGCCGGCCGTCCGGCGGAACGGGGGGCGCTCGGCGAGGCGGGTGACCGGCGGGAAGCCCCGGCGACATCACGCGCGCCGGGCAACGGCCGCATGGCAGCGAAGGCGGGACAGCGAGGGCAGATGCAGCGATTCGCAAACCTAGGGCGAGGCCACCGTGTACACGCGCGTCGCGCCGGCGACGATCCGGCCGCCGTGCAGGGCGCGTGACGGGGTCGTGGCGCGGGCATCGCGGCGACGACTCCTGCGCGCCCGGCTTGCTCGGCCCTGTCCCGCCGGCCCCCCACCTGCACGATGACTTCGGGCATCCTGTTTGCGCTGGCCATCGGCGCCCTGGTCGTGGCGGTCGTCGTCGGGCTCGTGCGCCGCCATCGAGGCGCCGCTGCAGCGCTCGCGCCGGAGGGCGAAATGCCCAGCACGGTGGCGCAGTGGACCGAAGGCGAGACCACCCGCCTGCTGTCGTCGGCGGAACTGCCCGGGCTCTATCTGCTGCGACCGCGCTTCCTCTCGAAGGCCGAGAGCGTCGTGCACCTGCTGCTCAAGGCGGCGTTTCCGCGGCACGAGATCTTCGCGCGCGTGCGGCTCTCGGACGTGCTGCAGGTGAAGATCGGTCCGCAGGGCATGGAGCGATTGCGTGCGTTCCGCAAGATCGCCAACCAGCACGTGGGCTTCGTCATCTGCGATCGCGACATGACGATCGTCGCGATCGTCGATTCCCGCGAACCCGACGTCGTGGTGAACCCGCGTGACCAGAAGCTCGAGATCATCAAGCAGCGATGCCTGCAGGCGGCGCAGGTCAGGTACTTGTGCATCTACCCGCCGCAGCTGCCGCGCTATCGGGAGCTGCGTGAGCAGGTGCTGGGGCCCGACGCGGACCTGGTCTGATCCGGATCGCGGGCGGCACGTTCCTTCTGCCTATCCCATCGTGGCGGCACGTTCCCTGCCGCCGCGCGGCGTGCTTCGTCTGCCCCGCGCCCGGTGCCGTCGATCCATCCTACGTCGGGCCGGCCCCCAGCACCCTGAGGTAACGGGAGCGATCGATGTTCCCGCCGCAGAGGATGACCGCGGCGCGCGCGCCGGCGCGCGCTCCATCCTGCAACAGCGCCGCGAGGGGCGCCGCACCCGCGCCCTCGGCGATCTGATGGGTGTCGCTGAAGTACGCGCGCATCGCCTCCTCGATGCCGGCATCGGGCACTTCGACGACGCGCGCCGCGCCGCGCAGGATCACCTCGAGGGCCGCGGGCACCGGAACCCGCACCGCCATGCCGTCGGCCATCGTGTCGGCGCGTGCGGTCGCCACGGGCCTTCGCGCCGCGAAAGACAGCGCGTACGCGTTGGCCTTCTCGGCCACGACCCCGACGATCTGCGTCGACAGCCCCAGCGCGTCGCGCACGCTGATCAGCCCGCCGATGCCGGAACCGCAGCCGATCGGCACGTAGACGGTATCGAGGCGGGGGGCCGCACCGAAGAGCTCCAGCGCGTGGTCGCGACCCCGGCGACGAGATCGCGGTCGAACGGCCGACGAGATGCAGTGCTCGTTCGCGCGCGATCCCGCCGGCGTACTCCCGCGCCTCGTCGAAGTCGCGGCCGAACTCGATCACTTCGGCGCCGAACGCGCGCATCGCGCGTTCTTGTCGGCCGAGTCCCGTGGCACGACGATGTGGCAGGGGATGCGCGCTCGCCGGCAGGCGAACGCGAGGCTTGTCCATGGTGCCGCGCGTCGCGCTGATGATGCCCGCGGGCAGTGTCCCGCCGCGGCGAGCCGCGCGAGAAGATGCGGCCGCCGCGACCTGAACGCGCCGGTCGGCGTGTGGTCTCGTGCTTGACCCAGACCTCGCGCCCCGCCCGCTGCGCGAGCAGCGGCCACGCGAACTGCGGCGTGGGCGGCATCGCGGCGTAGACATTCGCCGCCGCCGCCTCGATCTCCGCTGAGCGGGATCACCGGGGCCCGCCGCCGGTGCGAGCCCGGCAGCGGCAGGGCCGCCAGACGACGAGCCGCATTACTTGGCGAAGGTCAGGTACGCCCAGATGAGGAGCATCGCCCCGACGATCGACATGATCCACCCGGCCGGCGTGAACTTGCCGTCGGGGGACTTGAAGAGGATCCCGCTGATGAGCCCGCCGACGATCGACCCGCCGATGCCGAGCAGCGTGGTCATCCAGAAGCCGAGGTTCACCGCACCGGGATAGAAGAAGCGGGCCAGCAACCCGACGACGAAGCCGATGATGATGGTGCTGATGATGCCCATGAGTCCCATGATCCGATCCCCGGAGAGTTGGCCGACGGCCTCGCGTGTCGTGCCGCCCGCGCGTCGAAACCGGCGCAAGGCCAGCCGCGATGCGCGCGCGCGCGCCGGCGGCTTCCGTGCGCAACGGCGGAGCCGCCGACCGCGCAGCGTTACTTGACGATCTGCGCGAGCTCGCCCGCCTTGTACTTGGCGGCGATCGCGTCGAGCGGGAGGGCCTTGATCTTGCTGCCCATGCCGGCGCAGCCGAACTGCTCGTAGCGCTGCTTGCAGATCTGCTTGGCGGCCTCGCGCGCGGGCTTCAGGTAGTCGCGCGGGTCGAACGCGCTCTTGTGCTCGTTCATGTACTTGCGGATCGCCGCCGTCATCGCGAGCCGGATGTCGGTGTCGATGTTGATCTTGCGCACGCCGTGCTTGATGCCTTGCTGAATCTCCTCGACCGGCACGCCGTAGGTCTCCTTCATCTCGCCGCCGTTCTCGCGGATGACCTGCAGCAGGTCCTGCGGCACGCTCGACGAGCCGTGCATCACCAGGTGGGTGTTCGGGATGCGCTGGTTGATCGCCTTGATGCGGTCGATCGCCAGGATGTCGCCGGTGGGCTTGCGGGTGAACTTGTACGCACCGTGCGAGGTGCCGATGGCGATCGCCAGCGCGTCGAGCTGCGTCTTCTTGACGAAGTCCGCGGCCTGGTCGGGATCGGTCAGCAGCATCTCGCGCGTCATCGTCGCGTCGGTGCCGTGGCCGTCCTCTTTGTCGCCCTTCATCGTCTCGAGCGAGCCCAGACAGCCCAGTTCGCCTTCGACGCTGACCCCGATCGCGTGCGCCATCTCGACGACCTTGCGCGTGACGTCGACGTTGTAGTCGTAGCTCGCGATCGTCTTGCCGTCGGCCTCGAGCGAGCCGTCCATCATCACGCTGGAGAACCCGTTGCGGATCGCGGACAGGCAGATCGCCGGCGACTGCCCGTGGTCCTGGTGCATGACGACCGGGACGTTCGGATAGCTTTCGATCGCCGCCTCGATGAGATGGCGCAGGAAGTGCTCGCCGGCGTACTTCCGCGCGCCGGCCGAGGCCTGCATGATGACGGGGCTGTCGGTCTCGGAGGCCGCGGCCATGATCGCCGAAACCTGTTCCAGGTTGTTGACGTTGAATGCCGGCAGGCCGTAGCGATTCTCGGCGGCGTGGTCGAGCAGCTGGCGCATCGAAACGAGGGGCATGGCAGACTCCGGGGGCGCGTTGGTGGGAACGACTATTTTACGCTTCCCGCGGGTTGCGGTTTGACCGGGGTCAAGGGGCAGCTGCGCCGGGCCGGCGCCCGCTCCAGCCGGTGCCGCCTTGCACGTGGCCAGCACGAGGTCGGGGTCGCGCTTCCACCAGTCACGCGCCGAGAAGATCTCGACTTCGTGCGCGCCGCGATAGCCCGAGCGCTCCATCCACGACCGGATCAGGGGGATGTCGATGACGCCGTCGCCCATCATCCCCCGGTCGAGCAGCAGGTCGGTGGTCGGCACCAGCCAGTCGCAAAGATGAAAGCCCATGAGCCGCGGCGTGCCAGGACCCGCCTCGCCCGGCCGGCGCGGGCGATCTCGCGCTCCAGGGCGGGATCCCACCCCACGTGGTAGATGTCGACGATCACGCCGACTCCGGGCCCCAACGCGTCGCACAGGTCGTTCGCCTGCCCGAGGGTGTTGACGCACGCGCGGTCGGCGCGTACTCGGTCACGGCTCGATCGCGAGCGCATCCCGACCGACCGCGCGTACCGAGCAGCTCCGCGATGCCGTCCTCACCATCGCGCGCGCGCCGGCGAGGTCCTTCGAGCCGGCGCGTCGGCCGCGTCCTTCGGCAGCCCGCCGACGACCAGCACCAGGCACGGCGCGCCGCAGCGCGAGCGCCTCGTCCACGCGCGCCGGTTGTCGTCGCGCGCGGCGCGCCGGCCGGCGCGTCGGGGCCGGGAACATGCCGCCGCGGCAGTAGCCGGTGACAGCGCGAGCCCGGCGTCGCGCGAGCGCGCCGCGCGGTGTCCTTCGAGCCCCGCCTTCGCGACCTGGTCGCGCCACGGCGCGATCCGGCCGATGCCGTGCCGCGCGCAGCCGTCGATGATCGCGGCGATCGTCCACTGCGCGCGCACCGTGGCCGTGTTGAGCGACAACAGCGCGGGATCGGGGGCGGCATGGTCGTCGCGGTCGGCGGTGGCGGCGCGTCCGCCAATCCGTCGAGCGGCGGGACGTCGACCCAGCGCCGCTCCCGCCAGCTCAGGAGCCCGAGCTCGGCCAGCTGCACGCCCTTCGCGCCTTCCAGCAGGTTCCAGCGGAACGGGCCGCTCGTCGACGACGTGCCGCAGGAACAGCTCCCACTCGACCTTGAAGGCGTTGTCGTAGGTCGCGGTTGGTCGGGACCTTCTGCCAGGTGTCGAAGAAGTCGATCGACTGCGGCACGTCGGGGTTCCACACCGGCTGCGGCGTCGTTGACGCGCGGCCTGGATGCGGCAGTCGGTCAGGCCGGCCACCGCGGAGCCGAGCGTGCCGTCGACGTGGAACGTGACCAGGTCGTCGCGGCGCACGCGCGTCACCCACGAGCAGTTGATCTGCGCGATCACGCCGCCGCCGCGAGCTCGAAGGTCGCGTAGGCGGCGTCGTCGGCCGTGCAGTCGTAGCGGCTGCCCGTCCTCGTCCCAGCGCTCGCGGGATGTGCGTGGCGCCGAGGCAGGAGCACGCTCTTCACCTCGCCGAACAGGTTGTCGAGCACGTAGCGCCAGTGGCAGAGCATGTCGACGATGATGCCGCCGCCGTCCTCCTTGCGGTAGTTCCACGACGGCCGCTGCGCCGGCTGGCAGTCGCCCTCGAACACCCAGTAGCCGAACTCGCCGCGCACCGAGAGGATGCGGCCGAAGAAGCCCGAGTCGATCAGCATCTTCAGCTTCAGCAGGCCCGGCAGCCAGAGCTTGTCCTGCACCACGCCGTGCTTCACGCCCGCGGCCTGCGCCGCGCCGGTAGAGCTCGAGGGCCTCGCGCCACGGTCGGCGCGACCGGCTTTTCGGTGTAGATGTGCTTGCCGGCGGCGATCGCCTTGCGGATCGAGTTGCGGCCGCAGGCCGGTCGACTGCGCGTGTCGAAGTAGATCGGCGTCGTCCGCGGTCGGCGAGCGCCGCGTCGAGATCGGTCGTCCAGCGCGCGACGCCGTGCGCCCGGCCAGCGCTGCCAGCTTGTCGGCGTTGCGGCCGACGAGGATCGGGTCGGGCATGATCGCGCCGCCCGTCGGCCGAGCGCGACGCCGCCCTGCTGCACGGATCGCGAGGATCGAGCGGACGAGATGCTGGTTGGTGCCCATGCGCCCGGTGACGCCGTTCATGATGCATGCCGAGACGGATCGGTTTCCACGTATGCGTCTCCTCCGTGAGCGGTCACGGGTCAAGGCGCGCTGCGCCGCGAAATCGCGGTCGCCGATGACCTCGTTGCACAGCGCGATGCGCATCGGTCATGCTCCGCGGTGCCGGCGCGAAGCCATGGCGGCGACCGCCGCGAATCTTGAGCAGCGACGACCAGCACGATCGTCGATCCACAGCACCGCCGAGATCGGCCGCGTGAAGAACGGCATCGAGGTCGCCGTCGGAGAGCACGAGCCCGCGCCGGAAGCCCTTTTCCATCAGGTCGCCCAGCACCATGCCCAGCACCAGCGGCGCCACCGGGTAGCTGCAGCCGCCGCAGCACGTAGCCCAGCACGCCGAAGCCGAGCATCACCCAGACGTCGAACAGCCGCTGCGAGATCGCGTACGACCCGACGACGCACAGCACGAAGATGATCGGCATGATGATCGGGCTTCGGCACCATCAGCACCTTGATCAGCACGCTTGGTGAGCGTCAGGCCGTAGATCAGGATGCCGATGCGTCGCGAACAGCATCATCGCGACGACGTCGTAGACGAACGTCGGCGCTTCGATCATGATCATCGGCCCCGGCCGCACGCCGTGGATCAGCATCGCGGCCATCAGCACCGCGGCCGGTGCGGAGCCCGGGATCGCCAGCGTCAGCACCGGGATCATCGGCGCCGGCACGCAGGCGTTGTCGCCGGTCTCCGCCGCCATCAGGCCGTCGATCGAGCCCTTGCCGAACTTCTCCTTCTCCTCGCTCGCGCGCTTCGCGGCCGCGTAGGACGACCACGCCGCGACGTCCTCGCCCACGCCCGGGCAGGATGCCGATGAACGTGCCGATGCACGCCCGAGCGCAGGATCGTCCGCCAGTAGCTGCGCGACGTCGCGCGAGCTTCGGGATCACCGAGTCGAACGGGGTTGATCTTCACCGGCGCCGCGCTTTTCCCGCACCGTCATCAGCAGCTCCGCGAAGCCGAAAGCGCCGACCAGCGCGGGCACCAGCTGGAAGCCGCCGGCGAGATCGCGGTCTGCCGAAAGTGAACCGGTCGTAGGCGTAGATCGCCTCCTGGCCGATCGACGCCGTGAAGATGCCGATGAGACCCGCGATCCAGCCCTTCAGCGGGTCGTCGCCGGTCAGCGTGCCCGCGATGATCACGCCGAACAGCGCCAGCCAGAAGAACTCGTACGCGCCGAACTTGAGCGCGAGGTTGCCCAGCACCGGCGTGAACAGCGCGAGAAAGAACATCCCGATCAGCGTGCCCAGCACCGAGCCGGAGTCGCGATGCCCATCGCGCGACCGGCGATGCCCCTGCTTGCGCGAGCGCGTGGCCGTCGAGGCAGCCGCCGCCGACGCCGGCGTGCCCGGAATGTTGAGCAGGATCGCCGAGCGCGAGCCGCCGTAGATCGCGCCGACGTAGGTGCAGATCAGCACCAGCAGCGCCTGGCTCGACGGCATCTCGATCGTCAGCGTCGTCATCAGCGCGACGCCCATCGTCGCCGTGAGACCAGGCAGCGCGCCGATGATCGACGCCGACCAGCGTCGACAGCAGCATCTAGCCCCAGCGACAGCGGATCGCAGAAGCTCCAGATCGAATGACCGAACGCGATGAGACCGTCGAACATGAGGCGGAGCTTTCCGGCGCGGCGGCTACGGCAGCCGCACGTAGAAGAGCTGCTCGAAGACGCAGCGTGACGACTGCGGCGGTCAGCGATCCCGCAGGCGAGCGCGACGGCGACGCTGCGGACCGTGGCGCCGTTGGTCAGCCGGCCGCGCGCGCCGGAACAGGAAGACGAACGTCGCGACGAACAGCGCTGTCCCCAGCCAGTACGGCAGGCCGCGGCCGACCAGCAACAAGGCGTAGACCAGGAACAGCCCGGCGCCCAGCGCAAAGCGCGTGCGCGCAACGCGTTTCGATGGAATCGCGCCCGCCCGCTGCCCACCCGACGCGGCGCGCGCGGCCGAGAGAGCGCAGCGCCAGAGCCCCGCCGAGCAGGCACAGCACCGCGCCGACGATGCCGGGCCACAGGCCAGGGTACGTGTGCAGCGTCGCGCCCTGCTGCGTCGAAGCCGATCCATCCGCCAGGACAACACGACGGTCGTCACGCCCAAGGCCGATCCACGCCAGCGCCGCCGAGAAAGTCGGTGCGCGGCGCGGCGGGGTAGGCGTCGGTGGCTCACGGGTGTGCTTTGACGCCAGCGGGCCGGACCACGAAGGCCGCAGCCGGCCGGGGCAGCGTCGTTACGGCCGCGGAATGCCGAGCGTGTCCGGCGAGACCTTGGCTTTGCCGCCGTCGAACGCCTGCCAGGCGTTGACCTGCACGGCCGGCATCACGGCTTTCTGCGCTTCGGCCCCGGCCGAGGGCGCGAACTGCGCGCCGCGGCTGGTTGCGTAGCTCTTGAGTGCCGCCGACCTGGCGATCTCGTTCGGCCCAGATCTTCTCGACTGTCGCGATGACCTCGGGCGGCACGCCCTTCGGGAATGAAGATGCCGAAGTAGTTCGCAGGCTCCTTGAATCCCGGGCATCGAGTTCGTGATCGGCCGATGACGCCGTAGCCGTCGAGCTCGAACGGCTTGTCGCCGATCACGGCGAGCGCCGCAGCTTCTTGCCCGGATCATCTCCGCCTGCTCGACGGTCAGCTGCGTCGTGACCTCGGTCTCCCCGGCGACGGTCGCGACGACCGCGGGGTTGCCGCCGTCGTAGGTGCTGCTTGTACCTGACGTTCGCGCGCGCGCGATCGCCTCGATCGCGCGGTGGCCGCTCGAGTTGACGCCAGCGGTCGCCACGCTGATCGCACCCGGCTTGGCCTTCATCGCGTCGACAGTCGTCGTGGTCTTGTACGGCGCAGCCGGGTTCACGCGACAGCGTCGAACTTCGCACGTTGAGGAACAGTGCCCAGTCGCCGATCTTCGTGTCGAGCATCCCCAGCACCGCGTAGGTGCCGAGGTCCTTGCGCGCCGGCGGTCCAGGTGTAACCGTCCTTCGGCGCCTCCATCGCGTTCTGGTGCCGATCGAGCCCGAGCGCCGGGCTGGTTGACGATGACGACCTTCTGCCCGAGGGCTTTCTCGATCTCGGCCGCAGTGACGCGGGTGACCTGGTCGGTCGACCCGCCCGCTGCCCACGGCACGATGATCGTGATCGGCTTGGTCGGCTTCCACTGCGCGTAGGCGGGGGCCGCGGCGACGGCGAACAGCATGGCGGCGGCGAGGACCGCAGCGTACGTGCTTGCATGGCTTCTCCTGTGGTGGGGGCGGTAGGGCGGAACGCCGGGGGGCGCGTTGCGAGCCCGGCGCCTGTTAACCGGCGGAGTTAGACGATGGCTCGCGATCATAGGGCGCGGCGGGCTGGGGCGTCAACGCTGCCGCCGGGTCTCAGCCCGATGTTCGCCTACGCGCACGATCTTGAGCGTGTTGGTGCCGCCCGACTTGCCCATCGGCTCGCCGCTGGTGATGACGACGACGTCGCCGCGCTTCACGTGTCCGGTGGCGATCAGGAAGTCCTCGGCCGCGCTGCAGCACGCGTCGTGGTCGGCGCCCTGCTGCAGGTAGAGCGGGTGCACGTTGCGGTACAAGGCCATCTTGCGCTGGGCCCGGATCTCGGGCGTCAGCGCGAAGATCGGACAGCCGCAGTTGTGGCGCGACATCCACAGCGCCGTCGAGCCGGACTGCGTCAACGACGCGATCGCCTTCACCTTGAGGTGGTGCGCCGTGTAGAGCGTTCCCATCGCGATCGACTGGTCGATGCGCGAGAACGTGCAGCCCAGAAGATCGCGCTCGAGATGACGGGGTGCGACTTCTCGGCTTCGAGGCAGACGTGCGCCATCGTCTCCACGGTCTCGACGGAAACCGACCGGACGCCGTCTCCGCCGAGAGCATCACCGCGTCGGTCCCGTCGAGCACGGCGTTGCGACGTCGGAAACCTCGGCGCGGGTCGGAACCGGCGAGCTGATCATCGACTCCATCATCTGGTGGCCGTGATGGTCGAGCTTGTTCCGGTCCCGCGCGAGATGGATCATCCGCTTCTGCAGGCCCGGCACCGACGCGTTGCCGACCTCGATCGCGAGGTCGCCGCGCGCGACCATGATGCCGTCGGAGGCGTCGATGATCTCGTTCAGCGCGGCGATCGCCTCGCTGCGCTCGATCTTGGCGATCAGCAGCGCGTCGCTGCCCGCGGCGCGCAGCAGTTGCGCGCGCCATGTACATGTCTTCCTTGTTCCTCGGGAACGAGATCGCGAGGTAGTCGGTACCGAGGGCCGCCGCGGTCTTGACGTCCTCCATGTCCTTGGCCGTGAGCGCCGGCGCCGACAGGCCGCCGCCCTCGCGATTGATGCCCTTGTTGTCCGACAGCGTGCCACCGACGATCACGCGGGTGTTGATCGTGCGCCCCGAGATCGACGTGACCTCGAGCTTGATCAAGCCGTCGTCGAGCAGCAGCAGGAACCGGGCGCGACGTCGTCGACGAGTTCCTTGTAATCGAGGCCGACGCGCGTCGCGTCGCCCAGAGTGCTGTCGGCGTCGAGCACGAACGACCGTCCCGGCGACAGGGCGACCTTGCCCTCGGCGAACTTGCCGACGCGGATCTTCGGTCCCTGCAGGTCGCACATGATCGCGATTTCGCGCCCGAGCGCCTGCGCTTGCTCGCGCACGAGGCGCCCGAGCGCGACGTGATCCTCGGCCCGGCCGTGCGAGAAGTTGAGGCGGACGACGTCGACCCCGGCGACGAGCATCCGACCGAGCATCTCCGGGCTGTTCGAAGCGGGGCCGAGCGTAGCGACGATCTTGGTGGCGCGTGGCAAGCAGTCTTTCCCTGAAAGGGCGCGGCGCGCCAAACGAGTCATTCTACGTGAAAACGAATGCGTTCCCGCGCCGCACCGGGTTCGCACCGGCGTTCCCGCGGATGCGGGAACCGCGACCTGGGCCCGCCCGGAAACAACAAGGCCGCGACACTGCGCCGCGGCCCGGATGCACGCGCCGGCGGTTTGCGGCCGTCGGCGCCGGAGGCTGTCAGCCCTTTCCGCGCGCCTCGAGCATCGCGACGGCAGGCAGTACCTTGCCCTCGAGGAACTCGAGGAACGCCCCGCCCGCGGTCGAGATGTACGAGATCTTGTCGGCGATTCCGAACTTGTTGATCGCGGCGACGGTGTCCCCGCCGCCCGCGATCGTGAAGGCCTTCGACGCGACGATCGCGTCGGCCAGCGCGCGCGTCCCGCCGGCGAAGGCTTCGAACTCGAACACGCCGACCGGCCCGTTCCAGACGATCGTGCCGGCCTTGGCGATCACGGCCTTCAGTGCCGCGATCGACTGCGGGCCGATGTCGAGGATCATGTCGTCGGGGGCGACGTTCTCGATGGCCTTGAGCGTCGGCGCGGCGGTCGCGGAGAACTCCTTTGCGCACACGGCGTCGACGGGCACGGGCACGCGGCCGGGGTACGCTTCGAGGATCGCCTTCGCCTCGGGAACGAGGTCGGCCTCGGCGAGCGACTTGCCGATGTTGCCGCGCTCGGCGAGGATGAACGTGTTCGCGATGCCGCCGCCGACCACCAGCACGTCGACCTTCTTGGCGAGCTCCTTGAGCACGGTCAGCTTGGTCGAGACCTTCGAGCCCGCGACGATCGCGACCAGCGGGCGCTTGGGGTTGGCCAGCGCCGCGCCCAGCGCGTCGAGCTCGGCGGCCATGAGCGGACCGGCGCAGGCGGCGGGGGCGAACTTCGCGATGCCATGCGTGGTCGCCTCGGCGCGGTGCGCCGTGCCGAACGCGTCGTTGACGTAGACGTCGCACAGGCTCGCCATCTTGCGCGCGAGCCCTTCGTCGTCCTTCTTCTCGCCCTTGTTGAAGCGGCAGTTCTCGAGCAGCACGACGCCGCCCGGCTTCAGCGCGGCGAGCCAGGCGCCGCCCTCGACCCAGTCCTTGATCAGCGGCACGGGCTGCCCGAGCAGCTCGGACAGCCTCTTGGCGACCGGCGCCATCGAGTCGGCGGCGGACCACTCGCCCTCCTTGGGGCGTCCGAGGTGGGAGGTGACCATCACCGCGGCGCCGCGCGCGAGCGCGTCCTTGATCCCGGGCACCGACGCGCGGATGCGCGTATCGTCGGTGATGGCGCCGCTGTCGTCCTGCGGCACGTTGAGGTCGGCGCGGATGAAGACGCGCTTGCCGGCGACGTCCATGGTGGAGAGGCGGTTGAAGCTCATGGCGATCCTCGCTGCGATGCGGATGGAAGCAATGGGGGAGGAAGGGGCGCCCGCGGGCGCCCCCGTTCGGAAGCGGCTACTTGGCGATCACGCGGACCATCTCCAGGACCTTGCAGGAGTAGCCCCACTCGTTGTCGTACCAGGCGACGACCTTGACGAACGTCTTGTCGAGCGCGATGCCGGCGTCGGCGTCGAAGATCGACGTGCGGCTCTCACCGCGGAAGTCGGTCGCGACCACCTTGTCCTCGGTGTAACCGAGCACGCCCTTCATCGCGCCTTGCGACGCCGCCTTCATCGCGGCGCAGATCGCGTCGTAGGTGGCTTCCTTCGACAGCTCGACGGTGAGGTCGACCACCGAGACGTCCGAGGTCGGGACGCGGAAGGCCATGCCCGTCAGCTTCTTGTTGAGCTCGGGGATCACGACCCCGACGGCCTTGGCCGCGCCGGTCGACGACGGGATGATGTTCTCCAGGATGCCGCGACCGCCGCGCCAGTCCTTGTTCGACGGCCCGTCGACGGTCTTCTGCGTCGCCGTCGCGGCGTGAACCGTGGTCATCAGCCCGCGCTTGATTCCCCAGTTGTCGTTCAGGACCTTGGCCACGGGCGCCAGGCAGTTCGTCGTGCAGGACGCGTTCGAGACGATGGCCTGGCCGGCGTAGGTCTTGTCGTTGACCCCGAACACGAACATCGGCGTGTCGTCCTTCGAGGGCGCCGACATGATGACCTTCCTCGCGCCTGCGGCGAGGTGCTTGCCCGCGGTCTCCTTGGTCAGGAACAGCCCGGTGGACTCGACGACGATGTCGGCGCCGACTTCGTTCCATTTGAGCTCGGCCGGGTCCTTGACCGCGGAGACGCGGACCTTCTTGCCGTTGACGATCAGCGTGTTGCCATCGACGGCGACCTCGCCCTTGAAGCGCCCGTGCACCGAGTCGTACTGCAGCATGTAGGCAAGGTAGTCGGGGTCCAGCAGGTCGTTGATGCCGACCACTTCGATGTCGGGGAAATCCCGAATCGCGGCGCGAAAGACCAACCGACCGATGCGGCCGAACCCGTTGATGCCAACTTTGATCGTCATGCTCTTCTCCCGGTGAACAAAAGGAATGTCACTGCGCGGTTGATTGTACAGCGGCACAGGCGGCAGCGAGCGCGTCCGGACGCCGCCGGACGACCCCCCTTGCGCGGCCACACGAATGCCGTCCCTCCCGCACGGCAGACGGACGATCGGCCCCGCGCCGAACTGCCCATGCAATGTACCCGCTTCCCGGGGGCACACGATGACCCACGTCAAAAAACCGTTCGCGCCCCGCGGTCTGCGTCGCACGCCGCAATCCGCGGGCGCGGCGAGTCGCCGGCAGCGCCGCTATTCCGGCGCGGACGGCGATCGGGGAGAATCGTCTCCCGGCCGGCGCCACGGGGCGCCGTGGCGTCGGCCGCGGCGGCGTACCGGCGGTTGAAATCGCGGATCGCGGCCCAACATCCACTCGGGCAGATGACGCACTGCCCCGCACTGCCCTACGGAGCGCCGCGACCATGGACCACCGCCTGACCGACTCGATGCGTGACGCCGACTTCGTCCTGATCGACGGGGTTGTTTTCCGCACGGATTACCTGCGCATACCCGACGAGGACACGGTCGCCGACGACGTGGTGCTCGAGGCTACCCGCGGCGAGCGCGAGATCGCGCTCACGCGGGGCGAGATCGAGGGCGCCGAGTTCCTCGGCGAAGGGGTCTATCGGCTCAAGTCCGGCGCGCTCCTGCGCTTCTTCTCGACGGCGACGGTGCACTGAGAGCCGGTGCAGGAACTCGTTCGCCGGCTCTGGGTGGCGGGGACGCGTGCGGCGGCAGCAGGCCGGTTTTGGTAGCATGGCAGCGCTGTGCGGGCCGCGCGCCCGGCGCGTTAGGCGCGCGGCGGCGACCGCATGATCGGAGTGGGCAGATGGACGCGAGGCGCAGACAGATGATGCGGGCCGGCGGCGGCGCGACGCTGCTCGGCCTCTTGGCGGCTGCCGGTGGGCTCGTGCCCGGCGAGGTCAGGGCGGCAGCGTGGAACAGGGCGGCGTTCGACACCCAGTCGATGGACGCGACGATCCGGGCGCTGGGCGGCTCGGCGCCGACGCGAAGTCGCGACATCACGTTCTTCTCGACACCCGATATCGCCGAAAACGGCGCCGTCGTGCCGGTGGGGGTGACGAGCGCGATCCCCGGGACCGAGTCGATCGCGATCCTGGTCGAGAAGAACCCGAACATGCTGGCGGCGCTCTTCAATCTGTCGCCGGGCACGGAGCCGACCCTCAGTACGCGGGTGAAGATGGCACAGAGCTCGAACGTCTACGCGCTGGTGAAGGCCGACGGCAGGTACTACGTGGCGGCCAAGGAGATCCGGGTCACGCTGGGCGGCTGCGGGGGCTGAGCGGCGCGTTTCCCTGATTCCCGGCAGCAGGCGAGGAGCAAGCCGTGGCAGAGCCGATGAAGATCCGGGCAAAACTGGCCGGCGATTTCACCGAAGTGAAGGTGCTGATGAGTCACGAGATGGAGTCGGGCCAGCGCAAGGACGCGCAGGGCCGGATCGTCCCCGCGTGGTTCATCCAGACCGTGACCGTGACGCACAACGGCAGGACGGTCCTGGACGCCCAGTGGGGGCCGGCGATCGCGAAGAACCCCTTCCTCTCGTTCCGGTTCAAGGGCGGCGCCAAGGGCGACAAGGTGCAGATCACCTGGGTCGACAACAGGAACGACCGGCGCACCGACGAGGCGACGATCGCCTGACCGATCTGGATCACTGCGGCGCGCGCCGGAGCGGGCACGAAGCGGGGGCACCGGGGCCGGGCTCGCGCTCGTGCCCGTCAGACGACGCTCACCCGCGCGAACCGGCGCCTGCCCGCCTGGACCACGACGGTCGAGCCGGCGGGGACGACGCGCGCCTTGTCGGTGACGATGTCGCCGTCGATCTTGAGCCCGCGCTGGGCGATGAGCCGCAGCGCCTCGGACGTCGACGCCACGATGCCGGCCTGCTTGGCGAGCTGCGGCACGGGCAGCCCCGCGCCGGCGGTGTGCAGCGTGACCTCCGGCATGCTCTCCGGCAGCGCGCCGTCCCGGAAGCGCGCCTCGAACTCGGCGCGCGCGTGCTCTGCGGCGGCCCGCGAGTGGAAGCGCGTGATGATCTCCTGCGCGAGCTCCACCTTGGCGTCGCGCGGGTTGCGGCCATCGGCGCACTCGCGCCGGCGCGCGGCGATCTCCTCCAGCGGCCGGAACGAAAGCAGCTCGTAGTAGCGCCACATGAGCTCGTCGGAAACCGACATGAGCTTGCCGAACATCTCGTTCGGCGCCTCGGTGATGCCGACGTAGTTGTCCAGCGACTTCGACATCTTGTTGACGCCGTCGAGGCCCTCGAGCAGCGGCAGGGTCAGGATGCACTGCGGCTCCTGCCCGTAGTGACGCTGCAGCTCCCGGCCGACGAGCAGATTGAACTTCTGGTCGGTGCCGCCCAGCTCCACGTCGGCCCTGAGCGCGACCGAGTCGTAGCCCTGCGCGAGCGGGTAGAGGAATTCGTGGATGGCGATCGGCTGCCCGCCCTCGTAGCGCCGGGCGAAATCGTCGCGCTCCAGCATCCGCGCGACCGTGTACTTCGCGGCGAGGCGAATCATGCCGTCCGCGCCCAGCGGCGAGAGCCACTTCGAGTTGAAGGCGACTTCCGTCTTCTCCCGGTCGAGGATCAGGAACACCTGGTCGGTGTACGTCCGGGCGTTGGCCGCAATCTCCTCGGGAGACAGCGCCGGGCGCGTGACGTTGCGCCCGGTCGGGTCGCCGATGAGCCCGGTGAAGTCGCCGACCAGGAAGATGACGTGATGGCCGAGGTCCTGCAGCTGCCGCAGCTTGTTGAACTGCACGGTATGGCCAAGGTGCAGGTCGGGCCGGGTGGGGTCGAACCCTTCCTTGATGCGCAGCGGCCGTCCGCGCCTGAGCTTGTCCGCGAGCTCGCTCTCGACCAGGAGCTCGTCGGCGCCGCGGCGGAAGACGGCGAGGTGGTGTTCGACGTCGAAGGGCATGGCGGTCAGATCGCGAATTGCCTTGTCGCGTCCTGGGCTTTGGTAGAATAGCGCCCTCGCGGGCCCATCCGATCGAAGGGGGTTCATCAGAGTGCCGAAGCAGGGGATTCTAGCGCAATGCCTCGCCACGACGCTGCGGCGCGCGCGGTCGCTGCTATCCGGCTCGCAGTGGGCGGGCGTGGCGGTGCTGGGGCTGTGCGGGGTCGCGGCGTTCGGCCTTGCGCCGGACACGACCCTCGACACCGTTGCGCGCCAGGAGGTCGCCCGGGCGCTTGCGCTGCCTGCGCTCGTGCCCGTCGGCGAGGACGTTGCGCAGCGCTATTGGCGCGAGGAGCGAATTCAGCGCGGCGACACGCTGGGTGGCGTGTTCGCCCGGCTGGGCGTCGACGACCCGGCGGCGATCGGCCTACTCAAGCACGAGCCCGCCGCCCGAGCCCTCTATCAGCTGCGTCCCGGCCGGGGGCTGCGGGTCGAGATCGACGACGAGGGCAGGCTGCTGGGCCTGCGACTGAGCACGGCAGCGGGCGAGGTCCTGACCATCGACCGTGACGGTGACCGGTTCTCGGTCCAGACTCAGCCGCCGGCCGCGGACGTCCGGTGGCGGATGGCGAGCGGGGAAATCCGGTCGTCGCTGTTCAGCGCTGCGGACGCGGCCGGATTGCCCGATGCCGTCACGCTGCAGCTGGCCGAGGTCTTCGCCGGCGACATCGACTTCTACAAGGACTTGCGGCGCGGCGACCGCTTCGCCGTCGTCTACGAAGTGCGCTACGTCGACGGCGAAGTCCACGGGGTCGGCCGTATCGTCGCCGCCCTGTTCGTCAACGCCCGAAAGGCCCACCACGCCTTCCTCTGGCGGGGCACCGACGGCAGCGACGGCTATTACTCCGCGGACGGGGTGCCGCTGCGCAAGACGTTCCTGCGTTCGCCGATGGAATTCTCGCGGATCACCTCGGGCTTTTCCAACGCCCGGTTCCACCCGATTCTCCAGCAGACGCGGGCGCACCGCGGAACCGACTACGCGGCGCCGGTCGGAACTCCGGTCCGCGCCACCGGAAGCGGTCGGGTTGAGTTCGCCGAAGTGCGGCGAGGCTACGGCAACGTCATCGAACTCCAGCATCACGGCCCCTACTCCACGCTTTACGCACACCTGTCCGGTTTCGCGCCGTCGATCAAACCCGGCGCCCGGGTGGCCCAGGGCGAGGTCATCGGTTACGTCGGACAGACCGGGTGGGCGACGGGGCCGCACCTGCACTATGAGTTTCGCGTCGGCAACGAGCATCGCGATCCGCAGACGGTCGCGCTGCCTTCGTCCGAGCCCCTGCACGGAGCGGACCGCGCTGCGTTCGTTGCCGGCATCCATCCCGCGGCGGAGCAGATCCGGCTCGCGCAGGCGTTAGCCGGGGTCCGCCTCGCCGGCGGCGAATGAGCGCGGAGCGCCGCCAGCGCTTCGCTCGCCGTTTCCCCTCCCCGATGCCGGGCGATCGCTATGCCGGCGTGATGTCCGGCACCAGCCTGGACGGCGTGGATGCCGTGGTCGCCGACTTCGGACCGACCGGCTGCCGCGTGCTGGGTTTCGCCACGCGGCCCTTTCCCTCGGCGTTGCGGGACGAACTCCTCGTGCTGCAGGCGCGGGCCGGCGACGAGATCGCGCGCGCCGCCCGCGCCGCGAACGCGTTGGCCGACCTCTACGCGGAGGCGATCCGGGATGCTGCTGCCGCGGCCGGCATCGCGCCGGGCGACCTGGCGGCGGCCGGCGTCCATGGGCAGACGATTCGGCATCGCCCCGAGGAGGGCTGGACGCTGCAGCTCAACAACCCGGCCCGCGTGGCCGAGCGCTGCGGGGCGACGGTGATTGCCGATTTTCGCAGTCGGGATGTCGCCGCCGGGGGGCAGGGCGCGCCGCTGGTGCCGGCGTTTCACGCGGCGGCGTTCGGCGGCGCGCGGCACCGCGCCATCGTGAACGTCGGCGGCATCGCCAACGTGACCGACCTGCCGCCGGGAGGCATCGTGCGCGGCTTCGACACCGGCCCGGGCAACGTCCTGCTCGACCTGTGGCACGCGCGTCACCGGGGCGGGCCCTACGATGCCGACGGCGCGTGGGCGCAAGGCGGCAACGTCGACGCGGCGCTGCTCGACGTGATGCTGGCGGAACCGTTCCTCGCGCTGCCGCCGCCGCGCAGCACCGGGCGGGAGCTCTTCAACGCGGGCTGGCTCGACGACCGGCTCGCCGGTCGAGCGCTGGCGGCGGTGGACGTTCAGGCCACGCTGCTCGCGTTCACGGCGCGCTGCGTCGCGCGTCGCCATCGGCGAGCACTGCGGCCGGGCGCAGGAGGTCCTCGTCTGTGGCGGAGGCGCCCGCAACGCAGCGCTGATGGCGCGGCTCGCCGCCCTGCTCGCCCCACGGCCGGTGGCGACCACTGCGGCGGCGGGTTACGCCCCCGAGCACGTCGAAGCGCTCGCCTTTGCCTGGCTTGCCCGGGAAGCCCTGGCGGGACGGCCCGGCAATCTCCCGGCCGTGACCGGCGCGGCGGGGCGGCGGATTCTGGGCGCGATCTACCCCGCGTAACCCGCGGCGGGCTCCCGCCGCGCGAGGGCGAGCCCGGCGCGAGCGGTCAGGCGCGCGTCAGGGGCTGGCCCCAGAGGCCCCAGGCGGCGACCAGCGCCCACACGAGCAGCGTCGCCGCGAGGTTGAAGCCGGCGTTGTTCTGTCGGAAGAGCTTGCCGTTCCAGTAGCGCAGTGGCTGCCCCGTGGCCGGCAACGTGGGCACGAACCGATGCACCGTTCGGCAGTAGGCTTCGTAGGCGGCGCCGAAGATCGGCCGCAGGTGCGCCTCCTCGCGCCGCACGCGCGCATCCATGTACAGCCAGTAGATCACCGCGTAGGCGAGCGCCAGCCAGCCGTTGCCGAGCAGCATCACGAACCCGAGCAGAATGAAGAAGCGTCCCAGGTACATGGGGTTGCGCACCATCGTGTAGGGGCCGCGCGCGGTCAGCGTCGCGTTCTTGTCGAGCGAAGCGAAGCACCAGAGCTGGATCAGTTCGCCGAACATCGACACGAGGAACCCCGGAAGCAGCCACTCGCGACGGACGAAGGGTGCCAGCAGCACGACCGCCAGCACCACGATCGGTACCCGCATGCGCACCAGGAAACGGCGCACCGCAGGATGCTGGAACAGCCCGGACGAGCTCTCTTTCATGCCGACCTCAAGCAGGGGCACTGCGCCGCGCTACTTCTTGACGCCCAGATAGCCACGGAAGACCCAATAGCGCCGCCAGCGCGTCGTGCGCTCGTACAGCTCGCGCCGCTGTTCGCCCAGGCTGCCCGGCGCCCACTGGACCCATTTCTTGTAGATCCCGCTCATGTCCATTCCCTCGAGGACACGGCGCAGGCCGCTGGGCAGCCACCGGGTGGAGATCGCCGCCTGGAAGTCGAAGATGCCGGGCTTGCCGTCCGAGAGCATCAGCATGTTGCCGCCGCCGCGCGTATCCAGGTGCACGATGCCGCGCGCGTGGACCTGTCGCAACAGGCTCTCGAGCGCCTCGAGGAACGGCGTGTCGATCCGGCCGGCGGGCAGCCTGGCAAGCGTCGTGCCGGGAAGGTAGCGCGCCGCGAGGGCGTGGGCGTCGACGCGGAAGGCGTCGCCGGGCACGCCGTGGATGCCGGCCAGGCGCTTAAGCGCAGCGAGTTCCCGCCGCACCAGGAAGCGACCGAGGGTGTTGCGCACCGGCAGCGGCCGGGACGAGAAATCCTTGAGCGTCCATTCGACGCCGTCGAGGCTGACGCGCTCGACGCGCGCATTGGCCCACCGCCCGTCGCGCATCAGCTGGCGTCCGGCGCGCGCCAGGTCGGCACGGGTGAACGGTGGGTTGCGGCGGAGGGGCATGCGGGACGGGGGGCGGGGCAACGCCGATTATGACAGCGGCGGCACCGCCCGGGGTCCCCGACGCAACGCGAGACGGACCCGGCCGGCGAGCCGCCGGCAGCGTGCCTGCGCGGCCGGATCGAATGCACACGGGGCCGTTTCGGCCCCGTGCGTGCGCTGCGGCGAGACGCCGTGCCTCAGGCCGAGAACGAGGACCCGCAACCGCAGGTCGTGGTGGCGTTCGGGTTCTTGATCACGAATTGCGCGCCCTCGAGGCCTTCCTGGTAATCGATCTCGGCTCCCGCCAGATACTGGTAGCTCATCGGGTCGATCAGCAGGGTGACGCCGTTCTTGGTCATCGACGTGTCGTCTTCGTTGACGACCTCGTCGAACGTGAAACCGTACTGGAACCCCGAACAGCCGCCGCCGGTCACGAACACCCGCAGCTTCAGGTCGGGATTGCCTTCCTCCTCGATCAGGGCGCGGACCTTCTCGGCGGCGCTGTCGGTGAAAAGCAACGGGGCGGGCATCTCGGTCATCGCGTTCATCGGCGTGCTCCAGTCAGGATCTCAAGGGCGACCGAGATTGTCGGTCATATCGCCCTGTGGCCGCAACCCTGCGCGCGCGATGGTCGTCGGGGGCAGGCCGCCGGCGGGCAGCAACGCTGAGGCTGTCAATCACCGGCAATGCGCTTTTCTTCGACCACCGGAGCGCTGCCCGGTTCCGCGTGGTTGAAACGCCCCTGGACCACCGCGCCGACCCGCATCTCGATCCGGCGGTAGGCGACATCTCCGGTCACGCGGGCCTTCGGCTGCAACTCCAGGTAATCGTCGGCGGTCACGGGCCCGTTGACCGTGCCGTTGATTACGACGTGGGAGACGCGGATCTCGCCATCGATGCGCGCCTGCTCGCTGACGACGAGCGTGCACGGTTCGCCGTTGGTCGCGGTGACGTTGCCCCGCACCTGACCGTCGATGCGCAGGCCGCCGCCGAACGAGACGTTGCCGTCGACGACGGTGCCGGCGCCTATCAGGCTGTCGATCCGCTTCTGCGGTGGCGTGTTCTTCTTGCGCTCCCACATCGGCGTCGTCCTCCTCAAAGCGGCACGCTGCGGGTCGCGCGCGGCGCAGTCTGCCCCGCTTCGAACGCGCGCACGGTGAGGCTGCGCGCCAGCGATCCCTCGGGCACGCGGAAGGCCCCCTCGAGCCGCTGATAATACTTGAACTTGAGCGTCAGCGTCGGCACGATCGCCGGCGCCTCCTCGGGCAATGGCGGCACCCCCGGCTTGGCCGCCGCCGGTTCGCTCTGCAGCACGACCTGCAGCGTCAGGTGTCCAATGAAGTCGTCCTTGGGCTTGCCGCCGCGAACGACCAGCAGGCTGTAACGGTAGCCGCCGTCGCGCTCGCGCTCAACGACGATGCGCTGGATGGCGAGGCCCGCCGTGCGGTTCGTGTCGGCAAAGAGCTGCTGCAGGAACACGAGCTCCTCCTTGAGCTGCGAATTCTCGTTCTGCAGCTCGGAGGCCTGCTTGGTCAGCGTCGCCTGCGCGCTGCGCGTCATGGCGAGTTCGCTGTCGAGGTGTGAGCTTCGGGTTCGCAGCTCCGCCGATTCGCCGCGCAGCTGCACGACTTCGGCTTCCAGGGACGCGATCCTCGCCTCGACCTCCTTGCGGTTGAAGCCGCCGAAGATCTGCCCGAAGTCGAAGCCCCACCACCACATGCCGCCGATCACCAGCAGCAGCGCCACCGCCAGCGCCACCTTCCCCGGCCAGGGCAGGAGCGAGCGCACGGCCATGCGCGGGGCGTCGATCGAGAAATGCCGGCGCACGCGGCGCCAGAGCCCCGCCGGAGTCACGATCGCAGCGCCGTCGGAGGATGGGCTGGCGCGTCGCGCGACGCCTGCCCGGCGCGGCCGACCGGGGTCGCCGCGCAGTCATGGCCGCGCCCCGTCGAGCCAGGCGGCGACCGGAATCGGCGTGCTTTCAACGACGTGCTTTCGCGGGCCCCGCCATGGCCGGAGCACCTTGCACTAGGGCAGGACCGCCGCTGCGGTGAGGCCGCGGGTCTCGGGCAGACCGAACATCAGGTTCATGCACTGCAGCGCCTGGCCCGAAGCACCCTTGACGAGGTTGTCCTGGACGACCAGCACAGTCACGAGGTGGCTGCCGGGCGGACGGTGGACGGCGATGCGGAGCATGTTCGATCCCCGCACGCAGCGGGTGTCGGGCGTCGATCCGGGCGGCAGGACGTCGACGAACGGCTCGCCGGCGTACCGCCGCTCGAACAGCGCCTGCAGATCGACGTCCTCCCGGACCAGCTGCGCGTACAGCGTGGAGTGCATGCCGCGGACCATCGGCACCAGGTGGGGCGTGAAGACGAGACCGATCGGCTGGCGGGTCAGGCGCGCGAGCTGCTCCACGGTTTCGGGGTGGTGGCGGTGGCCCTCGACGGCGTAGGCCTTGAAGCTGTCCGAGGTTTCCGAGAACAAAAGCCCGAGCTCCGCCTTGCGCCCGGCGCCCGAAACCCCCGACTTGCAGTCGGCGATCAGGCGGCCGGTGTCGACCAGTCCCGTCTCGAGCAGGGGGGCCAATCCGAGCTGGATCGTCGTCGGGTAACAGCCCGGGTTGGCGACGATCTTCGCGCCGCGAATCGCGTCGCGGTTGAGTTCCGGCAGCCCGTACACCGCCTCGGGGAGGAGGTCCGGGCAGGCGTGGGGCATGCCGTACCAGCGCTCGAAGACGGCGGGATCCTTCAGTCGGAAATCGGCGGCAAGGTCGATCAGACGCACGCCGGCGCCGACGAGTTCGCGCGCCTGCGCCATCGCGACACCATGCGGGGTGGCGAAGAACACGACGTCGCATGCCGCCAGATCGGTGCCGGCCGGGTCGGTGAACGCGAGATCGAAGTGCCCGCGCAGGCTGGGAAACATCTGCGCGACCGGTATCCCTGCGTCCTTGCGCGAGGTGATCGCGCGAACGTCGGCGTCCGGGTGCGCCGCCAGCAAACGAAGCAACTCGACACCCGTGTAGCCGGTACCCCCAACAATGCCGATCTTGATCATCGTCGCCTCGCGCACGGGAAGGGGCGATTCTAGCATCGCGCCGGCACATCCCATGACATTGGAATGGGGTGTGCAGCCCGGGCTGCGAAACGCAAAGGCCGCCCGGGCGGGCGGCCTTTGGCGAGCCGGCAGCGGGCGCTCAGCGCTTGGAGAACTGCTTGCGGCGACGCGCCTTGTGCAGGCCGACTTTCTTGCGCTCGACTTCCCGCGCGTCGCGAGTGACGAGTCCGGCCTTGGACAGGACGGGCTTCAGCTGCGCGTCGTAGTCGATCAGCGCCCGGGTGATCCCGTGCCGAACGGCGCCCGCCTGCCCCGACTCTCCGCCGCCCGCCACGTTGACCATGATGTCGAAGGTCGTGTCGTGATTGGTGAGCTTCAGCGGCTGGCGGACGACCATGCGCCCGGTCTCGCGGCCGAAGAACTCGTCGATCGGTTTGTCGTTGACGACGATCTGGCCGCTGCCCTGCTTGAGGAAGACGCGCGCCACCGCGCTCTTGCGCCGGCCGGTGCCGTAGTAGTAGTTGCCGATCATGGGAGGCTCAGATGTCCAAAGGTTTCGGTTGCTGCGCCGCGTGCGGGTGCGTGGCGCCCGCATAGCACTTGAGTTTCTTCAGCATCCTGTAGCCAAGCGGGCCCTTGGGCAGCATGCCCTTGACGGCTTTCTCGAGCGCGCGGCCGGGAAAGCGCTGCTGCATCTTCGTGAAATTGGTCGTCGTGACGCCACCGGGATAGCCGCTGTGGCGGTGGTAGAGCTTGTCCTCCGCCTTGTTGCCGGTCACGCGCAGCTTCTCGACGTTGGTGACGACGATGAAGTCGCCGGTGTCGGTGTGCGGCGTGTAGATGGCCTTGTGCTTGCCGCGCAGGCGAAGCGCGATGCGGCTGGCGATGCGGCCGAGCACTTTGTCCGTGGCGTCCACCACGAACCAATCCCGCTGGACTTCGTGCGGCTTGGCGGAAAAGGTCTTCATTCGTCCGTCCGAAACGTTGAGTCGATTCAGCAAAGTCTTGGATCATAATCCGTTTCAACGCCCTGGGCAACACGGCATCGCACGCCGGCGCGAACGAGCGTCGCCCGGGCGGGCAGCGGCGGCACCGCCCGGGCGGCCCGGGGCGGGAGGTCGGGGCTTCCCGATCAGCGCCGATGCGCGGTGGCGCGGCGGCCCGGAGGGCGAAAAAAGGGCGCGATCGGTTGCGACCGCGCCCCAAGGATTCCACCCTAGGAGGAGGAAGGGAGGAATGGCCCACAGTGGGAGTAGGAGATACTCCGCAGGTCTGCGAGCGTCATGATTATGGCATATTGCGCTGCACAAGGCAACGCCATCCCGGCAGATGGCGCTTCATGCAGCAAAACGACCTCACCTCGACCTGCGCGGCCAGAGCAAACCGGCACGAATCCGCCGCGGGCCGGCGCGCCGGCGGAGTCGCCCCGTCTTGGCCACGTTATCCGGTGCGCCGCTTTGGCGGCGAGCGCATCCGCGGACCGAAGGTTTCGCGTTTCACGGCGGCGCAGGGAGCCGGCGCGGCGTCGGCGCTGCCGCGCTCGGCTTGACTGGCGCCCGGGCGCGCACTGCGGCGGCCTTGGCGGTGCGTCCGGTAGCAACGCAATGCACGAGAGGAGCGGCAAGCCATGAAGGCGCGGGTCAAATGGAACGAGGGAATGAGCTTCGTCGGCGAAGCGGGCAGCGGTCATGCGGTGGTGATCGACGGTGCGCCGGAGCACGGCGGACGCAACCTCGGGCTGCGGCCGATGGAGCTGGTGCTGATCGGCGCCGCCGGCTGCACGGCCTTCGACGTGGTGATGATTCTCAAGAAGGCTCGCCAGCCGATCGCCGACTGCGTCGTTGAAGCCGACGCGCAGCGGGCGCAAACCGATCCGCGGGTGTTCACCCGCATCCACCTGCGGTACACGGTGGCCGGCAGCGGTCTCGATGCGCGGCAGGTCGAGCGCGCGGTGGCGCTGTCGAAACAGAAGTACTGCTCCGCGACGATCATGCTCGCGCATACGGCAGAGGTCACGACCGAAGTGGTCGTCGTGGATGCGCTGCCCCCGCCGCCCTGATCCGGGCGGGCCGTGCGCCCCTGCTTGCGGCCCCGCCGGCCCGGGGAGCCTGTCGCGGCGGCTTGGCCGCGAGCTTCGCGCGCGCTCCGGGCGCGCAGAGCGCGATTGGCGAAGGTTGGCGCTCGAAGCGCGGAGTTAGGCGCCGTTGTCGCAGGCCGGCCGCTCCCTCTCAGGGCCGCCGCTCCTGCAGGACGCGCAGCAGGCTCGAGGTGTCCCAGCGCCCGCCGCCCTGCGCCTGCACCCGCGCGTAGAACTGGTCGACGAGCGCCGCGACGGGAAGCGAGGCCCCGTTGGCACGGGCCTCGGCGAGGCAGATGCCAAGGTCCTTGCGCATCCAGTCGACGGCGAATCCGAAATCGAACTGGTCGGCCAGCATCGTCTTGCCGCGATTCTCCAGCTGCCAGGACTGGGCCGCGCCTTTGCCGATGACGTCGAGCACGCGCTCGACGTCGAGGCCTGCGCGCACGCCAAAGTGGATACCCTCGGCAAGCGACTGCAGGAGTCCGGCGATGCAGATCTGATTGACCATCTTGGTGAGCTGGCCGGCGCCGGGGCCGCCCATCAACGTGACGGCCCGGGCGTAATGGCCGAGCGTGGGCAAGGCTGCGGCAAAGGTCTCGGCGTCGCCGCCGACCATGATCGTGAGCTTGCCGTTCTCGGCGCCGGCCTGCCCGCCCGAGACCGGGGCGTCGAGGAACCCGACGCCGCGGGCCGCGGCGGCGCCGTGGATCTCGCGCGCGACGCCCGCCGACGCGGTCGTGTGGTCGACGAGGATCGCGCCCGCGCGCATGCCGGCCAGCGCGCCCTGCGGTCCGGTCGCCACCGCGCGCGCGTCGTCGTCGTTGCCGACGCACATCAGCACGAGATCGGCGCCGGCGGCCGCCTGGGCGGGGGTCGCCGCGCTGCAACCGCCGTGACGCTCGACCCAGCGGGCCGCTTTCGCCGGGCTCCGATTGAACACCGTCACCCGGTGACCGGCTGCGGCGAGGTGGCCGGCCATCGGGAAGCCCATCACTCCCAGTCCCAGGAACGCGAGGTTGCGCGCGGTCATGAACGTCTCCTCAAACGCCGGATGTGTCGCTCGGCGCCGTCGTGCGAGCGCGGCGGGTCGCGCCCGAATCGCCACTTCAAGACCAGGATCGACAGCGCCAGGGCCAGGGTCACGCCGTTGGCGAGGATCACCGGCAGCGCACCTATCATGATCCCGTATCCCAGCCAGAGGGCAACGCCGAGACTGAAGACGCCGAACATCCACCACGAGATGTCGTGTGCCGAGCGCGTCCTGACGATCCGCACGACCTGGGGGACGAAGGCGAAGGTCGTGAGCAGCGCGGCGGCGAAGCCCAGCGCGTCCGCGGCCGAGGGCATCGCCGGTCAACGGCCGAGCGCGGCACGCGCGGCAACGATCGCCGAGCGCACCCGCGCCGGCGCGGTGCCGCCGGGGTGATCGCGGCTTGCGACCGAGCCGTCGAGGGTGAGCACGGCAAAGACGTCGTCGCCGATCAGCGGCGAGAACTCGCGGAGCACGTCGAGCGGCAGGTCGGCAAGGTCGACGCCGGCGCTCTCCGCGCGTCGGACCGCGCGCGCGACGGCCTCGTGCGCGTCGCGGAAGGGCACGCCCCTCTTGACCAGATAGTCGGCGAGGTCGGTCGCGGTGGCGAAGCCTTCGCGCGCCGCCGCGCGCATCCGGGGGGCGTCGACGGCGATGCCGTTGGCGACCAGGTCAGCGAGAACCGCCAGGCTGTCCGCGAGCGTGTCGACCGTGTCGAACAGCGGCTCCTTGTCCTCCTGGTTGTCCTTGTTGTAGGCGAGCGGCTGGCCCTTCATCAGCATCAGCAGCCCCATCAGGTTGCCGACGACGCGGCCGGTCTTGCCGCGGACGAGCTCCGGGACGTCGGGGTTCTTCTTCTGCGGCATGATCGAACTGCCGGTGCAGAAACGGTCGGCGAGCGCGACGAAGCGGAAGCGCGGGCTCATCCAAACGATCAGCTCCTCCGCGAAGCGGGAGAGATGGACCATGAGCAGCGAGGCCGCCGCCGCGAACTCGACGGCGAAGTCGCGATCGGACACGGCGTCGAGCGAGTTGCCGCACAGGCCCTCGAATCCCAGCTCTGCCGCGACCTGCTCGCGGTCGATCGGATAGCTCGTTCCCGCCAGCGCGGCACTGCCGAGCGGCAGGCGGTTGACACGTCTGCGGCAGTCGGCCAGGCGCTCGGCGTCCCGGGAGAACATCGCCTCGTAGGCGAGCAGGTGGTGCCCGAACGTGACCGGTTGTGCGACCTGCAGGTGCGTGAAGCCGGGCATGACGGTGTCGGCGTGGCGCTCGGCGAGGTCGAGGAACGCACCGCGCAACACGGCGAGCGCGTCCTGCAGGCCGTCGATCGACTCCCGCAGCCACAGCCGCAGGTCGGTGGCGACCTGGTCGTTGCGCGAGCGCGCGGTGTGCAGGCGCTTGCCCGCATCGCCCACCAGCGCCGTGAGCCGTTTCTCGACGTTGAAGTGGACGTCCTCGAGATCGCGCGACCAGGTGAATTCGCCGCGCTCGATCTCGCCGCGGACCGTGGCGAGCCCGCGCTCGATCGCCGCGAAGTCCTCGCCGGACAGCACGCCGACCGCCGCCAGCATCCGCGCGTGCGCAAGCGACCCGGCGATATCGACGGCGGCGAGCCTGCGGTCGAAGTCCACCGACGCGGTGAAGCGCTTGACCCGCTCCGAAACCGGCTCGGCGAAGCGGCCCGACCAGCCGCCGCTGGCGGAGGCCGGGGCGGGGACGGGGGATTTCAGCCATCGGTTGGGGATCTCCGGAGCGAGGGGCGAGCGCGCGCAGGGGCGGCACAGCGGGTCGCAGCGCAGACGGTCGCGGGGTGCTTGCCCCGCCGGCGCCGGTTGCCGACAATAGCTGCTGCCGCGGGCACCGCATGGGCGCTGCCATCACCGCGGGCGGCGACGCCGTTCATGGGCACGAACCTTGCATGCTGATGTCGGAATGCGGCCGATTATAAGACAAAACGACGCTCCCCTCGCACTGCCGGACTTCCGCAACATGGGAACGTTCCTGCGTGCGCTGCTGGCCGTGAACGCCGCGGTGCTGGTCGCCGCGTGGCTGCGGGAGCCCCGGTGGGAGCACCTTGCCGCCGAGTGCGTCGACCTCGCCGCGATCGTCGAGCCGCACCTGCTGCTCGCGCTGTTGGTGCTCTATATTGCCCAGCCATGGCTCGCGCGCGTCTCGTGGGGCACCTGGGCGGCGGCGGTAGCCGCGGTCGTGGTCGGGACGGGGATCGCCGTCCACCTGCTGCTGCAGGAGTTCGCGCCGCAGCCCTCGGAGGCGCTGCTGCGCCGGCTCGTCTTCGCGCTGCTGCTCTATGCCGTGCTGGCGGGCTACTTCCGCCTGCGCGCCAAGGCGTTGTCGCCGGCGCTCGCCGAGGCGAGGCTGCAGGCGCTGCAGGCGCGGATCCGGCCTCACTTCCTCTTCAACAGCATCAACGCGGCGCTGTCCCTGGTGCGGTCGGAGCCCTCGCGCGCCGAGACGGCGCTCGAAGACATGGCCGACCTCTTTCGCGTGCTGATGCGCGACAATCGCGAGTTGGCGCCGCTCGCCGACGAGGTGCAGCTTTGCCGGCAGTATCTGGCGCTGGAGAAGCTTCGGCTCGGCGAGCGCCTGCAGGTGGAATGGCACACGAAGAACATGCCCCGCGACGCACTGGTGCCACCGCTCGTGCTGCAGCCCCTGCTCGAGAACGCCGTGTACCACGGCATCGAGCCGTTGTCGGAGCCGGGGGTGGTGTCGGTCAACGTCTTCTACAAGGGCGGCGACGTGCACGCGATCCTGCGCAACCCCTACCGGAGCGAGGGCGGCAGCCACCACGCCGGCAACAAGATGGCCGTCGCCAACGTCCGCGAGCGCCTGGCGCTGCATTTCGACGCCGAGGCGAGCCTTTCCGCGCGCGTGCGCGCCGACGTCTACGAGGTCCACATCCGGATGCCGTTCCGCAGCGCGCAGCCCTCGCTGCTGCGCCGCGGACCCCGAACCGTGGCGGAGGCCGGCCGTGGCTGAGCCGCGGTTGCGGGTGCTCGTCGTCGACGACGAGGCGCCGGCGCGCCGCCGGCTGCGCGACGTGCTCGACGACTGCGCGGCCGCGATCCCGGTCGTCGTCGTGGGCGAGGCCGCCGGCGGGCGCGAGGCGATCGACATGCTGCAGGCCGTCGGCGCCGACCTCGTGCTCACCGACATCCGCATGCCGGGAATGGACGGGATCGAGCTCGCCCGCCACCTGCTCAAGCTGCCGCAACCCCCGGTCGTGATCTTCACCACCGCGTACCACGAGCACGCGCTGGAGGCCTTCGACGTCAACGCGATCGACTACCTCGTGAAGCCGGTGCGGGTCGCGCGGCTGCTCGCTGCGCTGCAGAAGCTGCCGCGCCTCAAGCCGCTGTCGGTCGCGCGGCTGGACCAGATGCCCGCCAACGCCAGGCGCTTCCTGTCGGTCACCGAGCGCTCGCGCGTGGTGCTGGTTCCCGTGGAGGACGTCGTCTATCTCAAGGCCGAGCTCAAGTACATCACGATCCGCACGGCCGAGCGCGAGTATCTGCTCGAGGAGTCGCTGACCCGGCTCGAGGAGGAGTTCGGACCGCGCTTCGTCCGCGTCCACCGCAACTGCCTCGTGGCCCGCGAGTTCATCCGCGGCTTCGAGCGCCACGTCGGCGACGAGGGCGACGCGCACTGGGAGGTGCTGCTGCGCGGCGTTCCGGAGACGCTCGCGGTGTCGCGCCGGCAGCAGTTCGTCGTCCGCGAGATCGGCAAGGACTAGCGCAGCGCGCCGCCCCGCGATCGCCCACCCCCTTGACGACACCCCTGCGATGACAAGCCCACGCACGCTGATCTGCGGTTCGCTCGCCTACGACACGATCATGGTGTTCCCGGACCGTTTCGCCCGGCACATCCTTCCCGAGCAGGTGCACCTGCTGTCGGTCTCGTTCACGGTGGGCGACATGCGGCGGGAGTGGGGTGGCTGCGCGGGCAACATCGCGTACAACCTGAAGGCCCTGGGCGGGGAGCCCGTGGTGATGGCGACGATCGGCGACGACGGGGCGGCCTACCGCGAGCGACTGACCGAGCTCGCCGTGGCGCACGACGGTCTGCGCACGATTCCCGGGACCTTCACCGCGCAGGCGTTCATCATCACCGACCTCGACGACAACCAGATCACCGCCTTCCACCCCGGGGCGATGAACTTCTCGCACGAAAACCGGGTCGAGGACATCGCCGCCGTGGCGCTCGGGATCGTCGCCCCCGACGGCAAGGACGGCATGCGCCGCCACGTCGCCGGGTTCGCCAGCGCCGGCGTTCCCTTCATCTTCGATCCGGGGCAGGGAATGCCGCTGTTCTCGGGCGAGGACCTCATCGAGATGATCGACGCCGCGAGCTACCTCGCCGTCAACGACTACGAAGGCCGGCTCTTGTGCGAGCGGACCGGGCTGTCGATGGCCGACATCGCCGGGCGCGTAGACGCGGTGATCGAGACGCTCGGCGCCGCCGGCTCGCGCATCCGCGTCGATGGCAGCGTGATCGATGTTCCCGCGGTCCGGGCGGAAGCGCTGGTCGACCCCACCGGCTGCGGCGACGCCTACCGCGCCGGCATCCTGTACGGGATTGCCCACGGCTGGGATTGGGAGCGGACGGGGCGCATCGCGGCGGTCCTCGGCGCGATCAAGATCGGTTACCGCGGCGGCCAGAACCATCCGCTCGACCGGGATCGCATCGCCGCCAGGTACCACGCCGCGTTCGGTTCGTATCCGTGGTGACGCGGCACGCAGCGGCGAGACCCGGCCGCCTCGCCTCGAGCGCGATCGCAGGCCACGCGGCGCGAACGAGCGGCGTCGTGCGGCGGGCCGGGCGCTGCTGATCGCCGATCCGGTCCACGTCTTTGATCAAGGGAGGACTTGCGCCCGATGTCATCGCCCCCCGAGCCCTCCAGCGCCGTCGGCCCCGAAGCGCCCGCGCCGACGCCGCTGCCGCTGCGTGTCTACCGCTGGACGCGCGCCACCGCGCACGTGCTCGAGGGCATCGCGACGACGGCGCTCGTGTTTCCGCTCGTGGGCATGCAAAGGCGGCGGGCGATCACCGCCGTGTGGAGCCGGCGGCTGCTGCGGATCCTGCGCATCGAGGCGCGCGTGCACGGGGAGCCCACCACCGGTCTCGGCAGCAACGTGCTCATCGTCGCCAACCACGTCTCGTGGCTGGACATCTTCGTGCTCAACGCGCTGCACCCGGCGCGTTTCGTCGCCAAGTCGGAGCTGGGGCGCTGGCCCGTGGTCGGCCGACTCGTGACCGGCGCGGGAACGCTGTACATCGACCGCACGCGCCGGCACGACACGCGCAAAGTCAACCGCCACGCCGCCGATGTCCTGGCCCGCGGCGACGTCGTCGCGGTCTTCCCGGAAGGCACGACCTCCGACGGCCGCGACGTGCTGCCGTTCCATGGCTCGCTGCTGCAACCCATCGTCGACGCGCAGGGGCACGTGCAGCCGATCGCGATCCGTTACGTGCACCACCAAGGCGGCGTCAACGACGCGCCCGCGTACGTCGACGGCGTGTCCTTCGCCAAGTCTTTCTGGCGGGTGACGGGCGAGCGCCGGCTGGTCGTCGAGCTGCACATCGCCCCCCCGCTGCCGGCGGCGGCGCGGCACCGGCGGGAGCTCTCGCGGGAGGCCGAGGCGGCTATACGACGGGCTTTGGCGTTGCCGGTGCGCGGGACGGAACCTGGAACACGCGACGATCCGGGAGCCTGATCGCGGTCAGCGTTCCGCCCCACAGGCAGCCGGAGTCGAGCATCAGCACGTTCGGCGCGAGCGTGAGTTCCAGGGTCGACCAGTGCCCGCAGACGATCGTCGATCGCGCCGACGCGCGGTGCTCGTGCGCGAACCACGGGCGAAACCCCGGCGGCGCGTCGTCGGGCCCGCGCTTCTCCCTGAATTCCATCGTGCCGTCGGCGGTGCAGAAGCGCAGCCGCGCGCAGGCGTTCACGATCGCGCGCAGCCGCGCGTAGCCCTCGAGGTCGTCCCGCCAGGTGCGCGGCTCGTCGCCGTAGAGGACCGACAAGAACGCGTCGGCGTCGGGGCCGGCGATCACCGCCTCGACTTCGCGCGCGTGGGACAGCGCCAAGGCCGGCGTCCACGCCGGCAGGAACCCGGCGTGCACCAGGAGGTAGCCGTCCCCGGCGACGACGAGCGGCCGCCGTCGGAGCCAGGCGACGAGCTCGTCGCGGTCGGGTGCTGCGAGGATCGGCCCCAGCGTGTCGGCGTCGTGCAGCCTCGCGTGCCCGGCCGCCACCATCAGCAGGTGGAAGTCGTGGTTGCCCAGCACCGTGACGACCGCCTCGCCCAGCGCCTTGACCTCGCGCAGCACCGCGAGCGAGTCGGGTCCCCGGTTGATGAGGTCGCCGGTGAGCCACAGACGGTCCCGTTGCGGCGAGAAGCCGATCACGTCCAGCAGCTGGCAGAACTCGGCGTGGCAGCCCTGGATGTCGCCGATGGCGTAGTGGCTCACGAAAGCAGTGGCGAAGACGGAGAGCGGCAGTGATGAGGGCGCGCCCCGGAGTCCGGACCGCATCTTATCATCCCCATGCCTGCCGATCGGTGCTCGCGGCGCTGCTCCGGAGCAGCCCAGCCCCGCTCGGTACGATGCGCCGGCAGGAGCAAGGCGCGCCGCCGCGCGGCGTCAAGCACCGCGCTCGCGGCCGCGGCACGATGCGCTAAGCTCGCGGCGCAGGGGTTGCGCAGCTGCGCAGCCCGGAAGGAGTCGGCCATGAGCGCGGGCGCGGTGCAACGCGGCTTCACCACATCGATCCTCCACGCGGACCGGGAGGGCGCGATCGAGCACGGCGCGCTGGTCAAGCCGCTGCACCTCTCGGTCGCGTACGGCTACCCCGACGCGCGCGACCTCGCCGCCGTCTTCCAGGGCAGGACCCCGGGATACGTCTACGGACGGCAGGGCAATCCGACCAGCGCCGCGCTGGAGGTCAAGGTGACCCGCATGGAGGACGGCCTCGCGACCGTGTCCTTCGCCACCGGGATGGCGGCGATCGGCGCGGCGATGCTCGCGCTGCTGCGCGAGGGCGACCACGTCGTCGCGAGCGCGTTCCTGTTCGGCAACACGGTCAGCCTGTTCAGCACGCTGGCCGGGCACGGCATCGACGTCAGCTTCGTCGACGCGACCGATGCGCACAACGTCGAACGCGAGCTGACGCCGCGAACCCGCATCGTCTTCGTCGAGACCATCGCCAACCCGCGCACGCAGGTCGCCGACCTCGAGGCGATCGGCGCGCTGTGCGCCGCGCACCGCATCGTCTACATCGTCGACAACACGATGACGTCGCCGTGGCTCTTCCGGCCGAAGGCCGCCCGGGCCAGCCTCGTCGTCAACGCGCTGACCAAGTACGTCGGCGGTCACGGCAACGCGCTCGCCGGCAGCATCACCGACACCGGGCTCTTCGACTGGACGCGCTACCCGAACATCGCCGACAGCTACAAGTCGGCGCCGCCGGCGATGTGGGGCATCACGCAGGTCCGGAAGAAGGGGCTGCGCGACTGGGGCGGCACGCTCGCGCCGGAGCAGGCGCACCACATCGCCGCCGGCGCCGAGACGCTCGCGCTGCGCATGGCGCGCACCTGCGCCAATGCCCAGGCGGTGGCGGAGTTCCTCGCCGCACACCCGAAGGTCCGCGCGGTCTACTATCCCGGGCTGCCATCGCATCCGCAGCACGCGCGGGCGAGCGCGCTCTTCCGCGGCTTCTCGGGTCTGCTGTCGTTCGAGCTGGTCGACGGCGTCGACTGCTTCGACCTCTTGAACCGTCTCGCGCTCGTCATCTCGTCGTCCAATCTCGGCGACAACCGCACGCTGGCGATCCCCGTCGCGCACACGATCTTCTGGGAGATGGGGCCGCAGCGTCGCACGGAGATGGGCATCGCCGACTCGCTCATCCGGGTGTCGGTCGGCATCGAGGACGCCGCCGACCTGATCGCCGATTTCGCGCAGGCGCTCGGCGCGTGAGCCGCACGACCGTGCCGGCTGCGACGACACAGCGTCAGTCGACGCGGCGGAACGTGGCAGCCCTCGCGTCGATTTCCAGGTAGCCGCCGGCGTCGTACCAGTCCGGCAGCACCCAGCGCTGCACTCCCCGCTCGCCGAGCACGACGTCGTGGCGTGCCGGGCGGTGCGTGTGGCCGTGGATCAGGCGGTCGACCCGATGCAGGGCGAACGCCGCGACGACCGCCCCGGCGTTGACGTCCATGATCGCCGCGGCCTTTTGCGCCGTCGTCGCCCGGCTCCCGCTGCGGATGAGCGCCACGAGGGCGCGCCGCACGGGATAGGGTAGCGCGAGGAAGCGGCGCTGCAGGGAGGGATCGTGGACCCGGGCACGGTAGCGCTGGTAGCCGACGTCGTCGGTGCACAGCGTGTCGCCGTGCAGCAGCAGCGTCGGCGTTCCGGCAATCGCGCCGACCACCGCGTCGGGCAGCAGCTTCGCGCCGGCGGCCGCGGCGAAACGCGGCCCCAGGAGGAGGTCGCGATTGCCGCGCATCACGCCCACGTCGACCCCCGCCGCCGCGACGCGGGCGAGCGACGCGGCGACGGCGGCGGCCAGCGGCTCGCGCAGCTGGTCGTCACCGACCCAGGCGTCGAACAGGTCGCCGAGCACGTACAGTTGCGCGGCCGCGCGCGCGGGGCCCGCGCAGAAGCGCTCGAACGCGGCGAGCGTCTCCGGCCGCTCGGGCGCGAGATGCAGGTCGGAGACGAGCAGCGTGGGCTTCATCCCCTGCGCGGCGCGGGCGGCTCGGCCCGACCGCGGGCGAGGTGCGTCAGGCGATCTCCTCGGCGCGGCGGATGACGACGTCCTCGGCGGGCACGTTCTGGTGCAGCCCGCTCGCGCCGGTCGCGACGGCCTTGATGCGGTCGACGACGTCCTGGCCGGCGGCCACCTTGCCGAACACGCAGTAGCCCCAGCCCTGCGGACTCGGGCCCTTGTAGTCCAGGAAATCGTTGTCGGCGACGTTGATGAAGAACTGCGCGGTGGCCGAATGCGGCTCGCTGGTGCGGGCCATCGCGACCGTGTAGCGCCGGTTCTTGAGGCCGTTGCCGGCCTCGTTGGCGATCGGCGCCCGGGTGGGCTTCTGCTTCATTCCGGGCTCCATGCCGCCGCCCTGGATCATGAAACCGTCGATCACGCGGTGGAAGATCGTGTTGTCGTAATGGCCCTCGCGCACGTACTGGAGGAAGTTCTCGACGGTCTTCGGCGCGTTCTCGGCGTCGAGTTCGAGGGTGATGGCGCCGTGGCTGGTGTGCAGGACGATCATGATGCTCCCTACTTGGATTCGACCACGAAGGCCTTGTTGATGACGACCTTGTCGACCGGGACGTCCTTGGGAAACGGCCCGCCGGCACCGGTCGGGGTGACGGCGATCCGGTTCACGACGTCCATGCCTTCGACGACCTTGCCGAACACCGTGTAGCCGTAGCCCTGCGGGTCCGGCGAGCGGTAGTTGAGGAACGCGTTGTCCTTGACGTTGATGAAGAACTGCGCCGACGCCGAGTGCGGGTCCGAAGTGCGCGCCATCGCCAGCGTCCCCGGCGCGTTGAGCAGCCCCGCCTTCGCGGCCTCCGCGGCCTCGTTGGCGACGGGCGCACGGGTCGGCTTCTGCTTGAAATCGGTGGTGAAGCCGCCGCCCTGAATCATGAAGTTGGGGATCACCCGGTGGAACTGCGTGCCGTCGTAGTGTTTCGCCTTCACGTACTCGAGAAAATTGGCCACCGTCTTGGGTGCGGCGTCGGGAAAGAGCTCGACGCGGATCTTGCCGGCGGTCGTGTCGAACTCGACCAGGGGGTTGGCGGCGCTTGCGGTCAGGGCGAAGGCGCCGAGAAGCACGGCGCAAATGAGCGAGAAGGTGCGGTGCAGCATGGAACGTCTCCTTGATGGAAGGGGTTCGGGGGTCGGTCCGGCAGGTTCGCGTCCGGTCGAGGGCGCCCGGCGGCTGCGCAGGCGAGCCGCGATGCCGTCGCCAGTCCGCGGTCCCGCGCCCGATGCCGCCCCGGGCACGGCGCCAGACGTGCGCGTGTCACGGTGGCACGGTCGGGGTTTCATCGGGCCGCCGGCTGGGCGGTCGCGAGCAGGTTCCGGATCGCGGTGAGCTTCGCTGCGGCGGTCTTGTTGTCGCGTTCGCCGCGCGCCGCTCTGTCGTACGCCGCCGCCGCCATCCGCGCGTAGACGTCGCCCAGGTTCTCCTGGGCGACAGACCACCCTGGGGCTGCCTGAACGGCGGTTTCGAGCGCCACGCGCGCGCTCTCGTAATCCCCTTTTTGCGCGTAGATCACGGCGAGGTTGTTCCACGGCTCCGGCAGTTCGGGATAGTCGGCGGTGAGGGCACGCAGCGCTTGAATCGCCGCGTCGGTCCGGCCCAGATCGGCTTCGGCCATCGCCCGCAGAAACCTCGCCTGGGGCTCGCGCGGCCGCTGCGCGAGCAGCGCGTCGAGCTTGGCGATGGCGTCGGTGGTTTGCTGCTCCTTCAAGAGCGCGCTCGCCTCGCCCAGCGCCGCCGCATAGCTCCTGCGCTCCGCGACTGACAGCTCGCGGATGTCGGGCTGCTGCACCTGCGCCAGCGCCGCCGGCGAGGCCAGCAGCAGCGAGCACAGCAGGAGGTGGCGGCGAATGCGCATCGGTGTGGCGGAGGGCGGCGGCCGGCAACCCGCGAGCGCGCCGGGTCCCATTCTAGCAGCCCGTCGACCGCGCGCCGGCGGCGCGGCGTCGCAGGCGACGCGGCATCAGCGGCGAAGGCGCGCGACGGTCGCGTCGATCAGGTGCCTCGCGATCGAGATCCGCGGCGGCAGCGTGGGCAGGCGGTCGACGGCGAACCACTGGGCGTCGTCGATCTCGGCTGCGTCGAGGCGCAAGGTCCCGCCGGCGTACTCGGCGGTGAAGGCGATCATCAGCGAGTGCGGAAACGGCCAGGACTGGCTGCCGAAGTAGACCAGCGCGCGTATGTCAACGCCAACCTCCTCCCGCACTTCGCGGTGTACGCAGTCCTCGATCGTCTCGCCGGGCTCGACGAATCCGGCGAGCGCGCTGTACATGCCCGCGGGGAACCGGTGGGCACGGGCGAGCAGGATCTCGCGCTCGCGCGTGATCAGCGCCATCATCGCCGGGGATACGCGCGGATACGCGAGCAGCCCGCAGCGCGGGCACTCGCGTGCCCGATCGGCCGGTTTGTCGCGGGTCGGCGTGCCGCAGCGACCGCAGTAGCGGTGGGTGCGATCCCATTCAACGACCTGGAACGCGCGCCCGGCGAGCGCCACCAGCGCGTCGGGCAGCACGAAGAACAGCGAGCGCAGGCCGCGGACCGCAAAGCCCGGCGGCACGGGTGCGTCGTCGCCCAGCGTGATCGCGACGCAGGCCGCGCCCGCGAGCGTGCCGAGGTAGTACGGGGTGCCCTCGATGCCCGCGGCCTTGAGCTCGGCCAGGCGCGGAACTTCGGGGCGCTCCCGGCTGCCCCCGACGAGAAGCTCGCCGCCGCGAAACCCGAACGCGTACGCGTCGGCGGGCAGCGCGCCGGGGGCAGCGTGGGCAGGGACGAACTGCTCGGGGGTGTGCATTGGCGAGCCTTGCGGCGTTCGCGCGCCCGGCGCCGGGAACGCGCGGACGTTTCACCCGTGGCGCGCGGCCGGGCTGGACGCGTCAGGCGAGCTTCAATGGCAGGGTGTGCAGGCGCGCTCCGCGTGGCGGCGGCAAGCGCGTTGCCGAGCGCGGGTGCCACGACCGGAGTCGCCGGTCCGCCGACGCCGGCGGTCCGTCAATGATAGGCGAAAGGCCGGGGTTTGCGCACGCACTCGCAACATGCCGCGCGCAGTTCCCGGCATCGGAGCGCTCCACCGGGCGGGGCGGCGCATCCCGATCAGGTAAAATTATCATTTGTCCCAAGGGGTTCGGGAACATGGAAGCAGAACAGCTCAATCAGATCGCCGGCAAGCTCGCCGATCTGCGGGAACGCACCGCGGATCTGCGGAGGTATCTTTGACTTCGAGGTAAAGGCGAACCGGCTCGCCGAGGTCAACCGCGAGCTCGAAGACCCGAAGATCTGGGACGATCCGCCGCGCGCACAAGAGCTCGGCAAGGAGAAGAAGGCGCTGGACGGCGTGGTCGGCACGCTGACGACGCTCGACACGGCGCTGCGCGACAGCATGGAGCTCTTCCTGCTCGCTCGCGCCGACGCCGACGACGCGACGCTGCTCGCGGTCGCCGACGACGTCGCCGGCATCGAGAAGGGCGTGGCCGGGCTCGAGTTCCGGCGCATGTTCAGCAATCCGATGGATCCCGCGCCGTGCTTCATCGACATCCAGGCGGGCTCGGGCGGTACCGAGGCGCAGGACTGGGCGGCGATGCTGCTGCGGATGTACCTGCGCTACTGCGAGCGCCGCGGTTACACGACCGAGCTGCTCGAGGAAACCCCCGGCGACGTCGCGGGCATCAAGAGCGCCTCGGTCAAGGTGACCGGCGACTACGCCTATGGGTACCTGCGCACCGAGGTGGGCGTCCACCGGCTGGTGCGCAAGAGCCCGTTCGACGCGAACGCCAGGCGGCACACGTCGTTCGCCAGCGTGTTCGTCTACCCCGAGGTCGACGACTCGATTCAGGTCGACATCAATCCGGCGGACCTGCGCATCGACACCTTTCGCGCTTCGGGCGCCGGCGGCCAGCACATCAACAAGACCGACTCGGCGGTGCGGATCACGCACCTGCCGACCAACATCGTGGTCCAGTGCCAGAACGACCGCTCGCAGCACCGCAACCGGGCCGAGGCGATGGCGATGCTGAAGTCGCGGCTCTACGAGCACGAACTGCGCAAGCGGCAGGAGGAGCAGCAGAAGCTCGAGGACAGCAAGACCGACATCGGCTGGGGCCACCAGATTCGCTCGTACGTGCTGGACCAGTCGCGGATCAAGGACCTGCGCACCAACTACGAGGTCGGCAACACGCAGGCCGTGCTCGACGGCGACCTCGACGACTTCATCGCCGCCAGCCTGAAGCAGGGCGTCTAGGGGTCCTTGGTGCCGGCGTTCCTGTTCGACATGGACGGCACGATGGTCGATTCGATGCCGTGGCACGCGCGCTCGTGGGCGGTCTTCAGCCGCGAGGTCGGCGTGCCGCCGCCGGGGGCGGACTTCTTCCACCGCACGACCGGACTCACCGGCGTCGAGGTGATGCGCGTCTTCCTGGGGGGGCGGCCCGAACGCGAGCTGCGCGCGATGGTCGAGCGCAAGGAGGCGATCTATCGCGCGATGTTCGCGCCGCACTTCCGCGAGGTGCCGGGTTTCGGTGCGTTCGCCGATGCCGCGCGCGCCGCCGGCGTCAAGGTCGCCTGCGCGACCGCGGGCGACGCCGACAACATCGCCTTCGTCCTGGCGCACCTCGACCGACGGGGCTTCTTCGACGCCGTCGTCGGCGCGCACGACGTCGCGCGCGGCAAGCCGCATCCGGACCTCTTCCTCCTCGCCGCGCAGCGGATGGGCGTCGATCCCGCCGAGTGCCTGGTGTTCGAGGACGCGCCGCACGGAATCGAGGCGGCGCGGCGGGCAGGCATGAAGGCGGTCGCGATCGCCACGACGCTGCCCGCCGACGAGCTCGGCGCGCCGGCCCACGTGATCGCGCGCGCCGCCGATTTCCGGGCGCTCGACTGCGCCGGCCTCCTCGGGTCGATGGCCGCCGCCCGCGAGCCCTGACCCCGAATCCCGGACCCACGCCATGACCACACGCGATTCCGCCGTCACCGCGGCAGCTGCCGCCGACGAGCACCAGATCGTCGCCGAGCGACGGGCCAAGCTCGCCGCGCTGCGCGGCGCCGGCCAGGCGTTCCCGAACGACTTCCGGCGCGACGCGCTGGCGGCCGACCTGCACGCGGCGCACGGCAGCAAGGGCAACGAGGCGCTCGAGCCGGCCGCGATCCGGGTCGCGGTTGCCGGGCGGATGATGCTGAAGCGCGTGATGGGCAAGGCCTGCTTCGCCACACTCCAGGACATGTCCGGCCGGATCCAGCTCTACGTGACGATGGACGTCGTCGGCGCCGAGGCGCTCGACGCCTTCAAGCGCTGGGATCTGGGCGACATCGTCGGCGCGACCGGAACGCTGTTCAAGACCAAGACCGGCGAGCTCTCGCTCAAGGTGGCGTCGATCCGCCTGCTCGCGAAGTCGCTGCGGCCGCTGCCCGAGAAGTTCCACGGCATGACCGACCAGGAGCAGCGCTACCGCCGGCGCTACGTCGACCTCATCACCAACCCGGACTCGCGGCGGGTGTTCATCGCGCGGTCGAAGACCGTCCAGGCGATCCGCGAGTTCTTCGTCGGGCGCGGCTACCTCGAGGTCGAGACGCCGATGATGCACCCGATCCCGGGGGGGGCGGCGGCGCGTCCGTTCGTCACCCACCACAACGCGCTCGACATGCAGCTCTTCCTGCGCATCGCGCCCGAGCTCTACCTCAAGCAGCTCGTCGTCGGCGGGCTGGAGAAGGTGTTCGAGGTCAACCGCAACTTCCGCAACGAGGGCATCTCGACCCGGCACAACCCGGAGTTCACGATGCTGGAGTTCTACGAGGCCTACCAGGACTATCATTACCTCATGGGCCTTACCGAGGCGCTCTTGCGCGAGGTCGCGATCAAGGTCACCGGTTCGGCGACGGTGACCTACCAGGGGACGACGATCGATCTCGGCCGGCCGTTCGACCGCCTGACGATGGCCGAGGCGATCCACAAGTACAGCCCGCGCCACCCGCTGGCCGAGCTCGCGAAGCCCGAGTACCTCAAGGTCGCGCTGGCGCCGCACGACGTCGAGGTGTTCCCGACCGACGGCGTGGGCCTGCTGCAGTTGAAGCTCTTCGAGGCGACCACCGAGGACAAGCTCGTGCAGCCGACGTTCATCGTCGCGCACCCGACCGACGTGTCGCCGCTCGCGCGCGCCAGCGACGCCAACCCGGCGGTGACCGACCGCTTCGAGCTGTTCATCACCGGCCGCGAGCTCGCCAACGGCTTCTCGGAGCTGAACGATCCCGAGGACCAGGCGGCGCGCTTCCAGGCGCAGGTCGACGCGCGCGAGGCCGGCAACGAGGAGGCGATGTACTTCGACGCCGACTACCTGCGGGCGATGGAGTACGGGCTTCCCCCCACCGCCGGCGAGGGCATCGGCATCGACCGGCTGGTGATGCTGCTGACCGACAGCCCGTCGATCCGCGACGTCATCCTGTTCCCCCAGTTGAAGCGCGAAGGTTGATTCCCGTCGCGCGTGCGCCCATATTGATGTTCTGTTGTCCGCGCTGAAGGGGCGCGGGCGCAGCGTCGCCGGCCACTTGCGGGCCGCCTCTCCGGGACCATGCGCGAATCCGCGGTCGACCTGAAGCTCACCGGCATGACCTGCGCCGCCTGCGCGGCGCGGATCGAGAAGGTGTTGAACCGCACCGACGGCGTCCGCGCGGCCGTCAACTTCGCGAGCGAGACCGCGCACGTCGAGTTCGACCCGGCGAAGGCCGACGCCACGGTTCTGATCGAGAAGATCCGCAACGCCGGCTTCGACGCGGCGCCGGCGATCGACCCGTTCGAACAGCCCGAGGCCGAGGCGCGCGCGCAGGACGAGCGCTACCGGCGCGAGCTCTCCGGGTTCGCGGTCGCCGCGCTCTTCACGGCGCCGCTCGCGCTGCAGATGCTGTGGATGCTCGGCGGCAGCCACGACGCCGGGCTGCCGGTGTGGCTGCAGTTCGCGTGCGCGCTGCCGGTGCAGCTGTGGTCGGGCGCGCGGTTCTACGACGGTGCGTGGAAGGCGCTCTGCGGGGGCGCCGCCAACATGGACGTGCTGGTGGCGCTCGGCACGAGCGCGGCGTTCGTGTTCAGCCTCGCCGTGTGGCTGGTGCCGATTCCGGAGCAGCACGTCTACTTCGAAGCCGGTGCGATGGTGATCACGCTGGTGCTGCTGGGCAAGCTGCTCGAGGGCCGCGCGAAGGTGAAGACCGCGTCGGCGATCCGCGATCTGCTGCGCCTGCAGCCGGCGACCGCCTGGTGCGCGCGCGACGGGCACCTGGTCGAGGTCCCGATCGCGCTCGTGCGCGTCGGCGACGTCTTCGTCGTCCGCGCCGGCGACACGGTGCCGGTCGACGGGGAGGTCCGGGACGGCGAGTCGGCCGTCGACGAGGCGATGCTGACCGGCGAGAGCGAACCCGTGCTGAAGCGTCCCGGCGACGCGGTGCGGGCCGGCACCGTCAACGCGCACGCGCCGCTCACCTGCGCGGCCACGGCGGTCGGCCAGGCGACGCTGCTCGCCGGCATCGTGCGTCAGGTGGCGGCCGCGCAGGGATCGAAGGCGCCGGTGCAGCGGCTGGTCGACCGCGTCGCGGCCTGGTTCGTGCCGGCGGTGCTGGCGCTCGCGGTCGCGACGTTCGCCGGCTCGTGGCTCGTGCTGGGCGACTGGGCGAGCGCACTGCTGCGCGCCACGGCGGTGCTGGTCATCGCCTGCCCGTGCGCGCTGGGTCTCGCCACGCCGACCGCGCTGATGGTGGGTGTGGGGCGCGGCGCGCGCGAGGGGATCCTGATCAAGAACGCCGAGGCGCTGGAGCGTGCCGAGCGCATCGGCGCGATGGTCGTCGACAAGACCGGCACGCTGACGGTCGGCGCGCCGCGGGTCGTGCGTGTCCTGCCGCAGCCCGGGACGACCGAGCGCGAGGTCGTCCTGCTCGCCGCAAGCCTCGAGCGCGCTGCGGCGCACCCGCTCGGCAAGGCGATCCTGGACGAGGCGAAGCGCCGTGGCGTGGCATCGTTCGAGGTGACCGGCGCGCGCGTCCATCCCGGCCAGGGGGTGAGCGCCGAGCACGAAGGGCAGACGCTGCGCCTCGGCTCGCCCGCCTTCCTGCGCGAAGCGGGCGTGCCCGTGGACGCCGGCGCGATCGATGCCGGCGGCCACGCCGCGCCGACGATCGTCGGCGTCGCCCGCGGCGACGCGCTGGCAGGCTGGGTGCTCCTCGCCGACGAGCTTCGCCCCGGCGCCGCGGACGCGGTGCGGCTGCTGCGCGAGCGGGGGATCGCACTGACGATGCTGACCGGCGACAACGCCGCCGCGGCGCAGGCGATCGCCCGCGCCGCGGGAATCGTCGATTGGCGCGCGGGCCAGCTGCCGCGGGACAAGCGCGCGGCGATCGAGGCCTTGCAGGCGCGCGGACTCGTCGTCGGCATGGCCGGCGACGGCGTCAACGACGCGCCCGCACTCGCGCAGGCCGACGTCTCGTTCGCGATGGGCGCGGGCACCGGCAGCGCGTTGTCCGCCGCCGACGTCACGCTGCTCGGGAACGACCTCGGCGCGGTCGCCGCGGCGATCGACCTCTCCCGCGCGACGCTGTCCAAGATCCGGCAGAACCTGTTCTTCGCCTTCGTCTACAATGTGCTCGGCATTCCGCTGGCAGCGCTCGGCTGGCTCTCGCCGGTCGTCGCGGGTGCGGCGATGGCGGCGAGCTCGGTTTCGGTGGTCGCCAACGCGCTGCTGCTGCGGCGCTGGCGTCCGCCCGGCGCGCTGCCGGCGCGCGGCAAGGCGGCGACCGGCGCACCCGACGCGGTGGCCGGTTCGAGGCATACGGAGATCTCGCGATGAGCGCTACGGTCAAGAAGGATTTCATCGTGTACGGCATGAGCTGCATGGGCTGCGTGCGCGGCGTCACCGGCGCCGTCGGCAAGCTCCCCGGCGTCAAGGCTGTCGACGTGTCGCTCGACGAATCGTGCGCAGCGGTCGAGTACGACGCCACCGCGGTCGACCCGGCGGCCATCGTCAGGGCCATCGAGGGCGCGGGCTTCGACGCCTGCCCGCGCTGAGGTCGGCGCGGCCGGGCCGTGCCGGGCAGCGCGTATAATCCGGGGCCGGCGGGGTGTAGCGCAGTCCGGTAGCGCGCTTGCTTTGGGAGCAAGATGTCGCAGGTTCGAATCCTGTCACCCCGACCACGAGCGTACAAACCATCGATTCGAGGTGAAGCGTGGACAAGATACCCTTTCCGGCCCGAATGGTCGTCTGCGTCGGCGGCCTGGCGTTTGGCGGCCTGGCACTGGCGGAGCAGGTCACCGGCACGCTGGGCTCGCCCAGCGCCACCCGCGCGATCAGCGGGCAACAACTCCCGTCGCCCAGCCCGGCCTTCGGCGGCGTGATTAAGAACGACGCGCTGCAGAGCAAGCCCTGGTGGGCGCCGCGCGTGGTGCCGCCGAAGGGCGCGCCCAACGTGCTCTTGATCATTACCGACGACGCCGGCTTCGGCGTGCCCAGCACCTTCGGCGGCGTGATCCCGACGCCGACGATGGACCGCCTGGCCAAGGAAGGCCTGCGCTACAACCGCATGTTCTCCACCGCGCTGTGCTCGCCGACGCGCGCCGCGCTGATCACCGGGCGCAACCACCACTCGGCCGGGTTCGGCGTGATTTCCGAGCAGTCGACCGGCTTCCCCGGCTACAACAGCATCATCGACCGCGACAAGGCCACCATCGGCCGCATGCTCAAGGACAACGGCTACAGCACCGCTTGGTTCGGCAAAGACCACAACGTGCCGGCTTTCGCCGCCAGCCAGCTGGGCCCCTTCGACCAGTGGCCCGTCGGCATGGGCTTCGAATACTTCTATGGCTTCATCGGCGGCGATGCCAACCAGTGGCAGCCGAACCTGTTCCGCAACACGACGCAGGTTTTTCCCTTCGAGGGCAAGCCGCCGGGCAGCTGGAACCTGGTCACCGCGATGGCCGACGACGCCATCGACTACATGACGCGGATGCACCAGATCCAGCCGGACAAGCCGCTGTTCATCAAGTACGCGCCGGGTGCCACGCACGCGCCGCACCACCCGACGAAGGAATGGGTGGAGAAGATCCGCGCGATGAAGCTCTTCGACGACGGCTACGAGAAGCTGCGCGAGCGCATCTTCGCCAACCAGAAGCGCCTGGGCGTGATCCCGGCCGACACCCAGCTGGGGCCCTGGCCGGCGGAGCTGCTGACGCCGTGGGACAAGCTCGACCCCGAAGCGAAGAAGCTGTTCATCCGGCAGGTCGAGGTCTTCGCTGCCTATGCCGCGTACAACGACCACGAGATCGGCAGGGTCGTCCAACACTTCCAGGACCTGGGCCGGCTCGACAACACGCTCGTCATCTACATCAACGGCGACAACGGCACCAGCGCCGAGGGCGGCCCGCTGGGCACGCCCAACGAGGTCGCGTTCTTCAACGGCCTCAACAAACTGCCGGTCGACGTGCAGATGAAGTTCTACGACGTGTGGGGCACCGAGTTCACCTACAACCACATGACGGCCGGCTGGTCGTGGGCCTTCGACACCCCGTTCTCGTGGTTCAAGCAGAACGCCTCGGCGCTGGGCGGCATCAATCAGAACATGGTGGTGTCGTGGCCGGCGCGCATCAAGGACAAGGGGGCGCTGCGCGAGCAGTTCGTGCATGTCATCGACGTGGTGCCGACCCTCCTGGAGGTGGCCGGCCTGAAGGCGCCGACGGTCGTCGACGGCATCAAGCAAAAGCCGATCGAAGGCACCAGCTTCGCCTATACGTTCGACGCGAAGAACGCCAAGGCGCCCGAGCGCCACAAGACGCAGTACTTCGAGATGATGGGCCAGTGGGCGCTATACGACGACGGCTGGTTTCTCTCGACCAAGGTGAACCGCGCGCCTTGGGAAGCGTTCGGTCCAGCCAATCCCGACCCGCTGAACAACCAGGTGCTCGAGCTCTACAACCTCAACACCGACTTCAGCCAGACCACCGACCTCGCGGCGAAGTACCCGGCCAGGGTCAAGGAGATGAAGCAGAAGTTCATCGCCGAGGCGAAGAAGCACCAGGTGTTCCCGCTGGACGCGTCGGTGGCGGCGCGCATCGTCGCTCCGCGCCCGAACATCACGGCAGGGCGCAGCGAGTTCGTCTACACGCGGCCGATGGTCGGGCTGCCGCAGGGAGACTCGCCGCTGCTGCTCAACACCTCGTACACGGTCGCTGCCGACATCGAGGTGCCGGCCGGCGGCGCCGAGGGCATGATCCTCACCTCCGGCGGGCGGTTCGGCGGCTACGGCTTCTACCTCTTGAAGGGCAAGCCGGTGTGGCTGTGGAACCTGGTCGACCTCGAGCGGCTGAAGTGGGAGGGCGCCGAGGCGCTGCCGCCCGGCCGGCACACGGTGGAGTTCGACTTCAAGTACGACGGCATGGGTGCGGGCACGCTGGCGTTCAACGACTTCAGCGGCGTCGGCCGGCCCGGCGTGGGCACGCTCAAGGTCGACGGCAAGGTGGTCGACACCAAGACGATGCCGCGCACGCTGCCGATGATCCTGCAGTGGGACGAGAGCTTCGACGTCGGCTCCGACACGCTGACCGGGGTGAACGACGCCGACTACAAGCCGCCGTTCGCGCTGACCGCCAAGCTCAACAAGCTGACGCTCAAGCTCGACCGGCCGCAACTGTCGAAGGCCGACATCGCCACACTCGAGGCGGCGATGAAGGAAAAGGCCAAGCGCGACTGACCGGGCGTCACCCGCCCCGCGCGTCCTCGCGATGCGCCGGGCCTCGTGGCGGGCAGCACCGGCCTCGGCTGCGTCCCGCGCGCGGCGAAGCCCGTCGCACCCGGCGGCAGCCGGGCTCGCGCCCGCGCGCCGTCCGCGGGTCGGCTTGTCGCAAGGGTGCGCCGCGCGTAGAGTGGGACACGCGAGGCGGCGCGAAACGCGGCGGGTGCCGGGGAGCGGTCGGCGAGCCGCACGGAAAAGGGGGGCCTGGGTTACCGCGAGAACGGGGGAATCCCGCTGGAGTGTGAAACTGCGAGGGTCACGATGAACCGGATGTCAATCGCATGGCTGATGGTTGTGTGCGGCCTTGCCTTGGGCGGCTGCGCAGGAATGGACGCGCAGTACGAGAAGGCGGTGGCCAGCGGCCAGGTCCCGTACTGCTGGCAGAACCCGATGGACTTCACTTGCCACAATTCACGCACGCGGTAGCGCCCGGGGTTCTTGCCGACTGAGCTCAGGCAGCCACGCGGTGCCTGCGCGCAGAAGCGCGCCGAAGGCCCCAACGCCGCGCGCGCCGCGTGGTAGGAGGGCTGCACCGAAAGTCCGCGCCCGCGCTTCCCGGCCGGCGCAACGCATGTCCATGCGATCGCAAGGGGCAGGGGGCTGCCCGCCAGCCGCGTCCCACGGGCAACGCCGGGTCTTGACCGCCGATCCAGGACGTGGGGAGAATGCGGCGGGGCGGAGGAGGAAACCGCGTGCCACGAGGTCATCCGAGCGAAGGACGGAGGGGGCGACTCATGACGACAAACGACAGCGAGGGCCTGGGGGCCGGCGGGGCGACGGCGGACGCGCTCGGCAAGCCCGCGCGGGCACCCTCTCCGAGCCGGGGACTGAATACGGCTGCGCTGCTCGCGCACTACGGCTGCGGGGGCATCCCGCTCTCGGGTTCCGACAACGCGTTCTACGAGCGGCACCTCGTGTTCGACAACGCGGTGGCGCCGAGCGCTGCCGGTCCCCGCGAGCGGTTCGAGGCGCTGGCCCGATCGGTGCGCGACGTGCTGTCCCAGCGCTGGGTGCTCACCCAGGAGACCTACGCGCGGGAGAACCCGAAACAGGTGTACTACCTGTCGATGGAGTTCCTGATCGGGCGTTCGCTCGCCAACAACGTCACCAATCTGATGCTCGATCGGGCGTTGCCCGATTTCGCCAAGCGGAGGAACATCGACTGGCTCGGCGTGCTCGAGGAGGAGCCGGACGCAGGGCTTGGCAACGGCGGTCTCGGCAGGCTCGCGGCCTGCTTCCTCGACTCGATGGCGACGATGCAGCTGCCGGCGATGGGCTACGGCCTGCGCTACGAGTACGGCATCTTCCGGCAGCTGCTGCGTGACGGATGGCAGCAGGAGCGCCCGGACCACTGGCTTCGCCACCAGGATCCGTGGGAAATCGCCCGCCCGCAGGAGCGGGTGGCGGTGCGGTTCAATTGCTCGGTCGCGATGCGCGACGGGCATCTGCGCCTCGTCCCGGGCCGACCGTTCACGCTCTACGGCATCCCCTTCGACCGGCCGGTGGTCGGCTACGGCGGCAAGACGATCAACACGCTGCGGCTGTGGGGAGCCACGGCGCCCGACTATTTCGATTTCCAGCGCTTCAGCCGCGGGGATTTCGTCGCTGCGCTCGAAGAAACGCTCGCCGCCGAGTCGCTGACGCGCGTGCTGTACCCGGACGACTCGACGGTGCAGGGCCAGGGCCTGCGTTTCCTGCAGGAGTACTTCCTCGTCGCCTGTTCGCTCGCGGACCTCGTGCGGCGGTTTCGCGCCCGCAATTCCGACTGGTACGAACTCCCCGAGAAGGCGGCGATCCAGCTCAACGACACCCATCCTGCGCTCGCGGTGCCCGAATTGATGCGCATCCTGCTCGACGACGCGCTGCTCCAATGGGACGTGGCTTGGGATCTGACGCGGCGCACGCTCGCGTACACCAACCACACGCTGCTGCCGGAGGCGCTCGAGAAGTGGCCGGTCCGGTGGTTCGCGCTGATGCTGCCGCGCCATCTCGAGATCATCTACGAGATCAACGCCCGCCTGCTCTCCGGCGTGCGCGCCTGCTATCCCGACGACGAGGCGCGCGCCGCCCGGTTGAGCCTCGTCGAGGAGGGAGCGGAACGGCAGATCCGCATGGCCAATCTGGCGGTGGTCGGCTCGCACAGCACCAACGGCGTCGCGGCGATCCACTCCGAGCTGCTGCGCACGACGACGCTGTGCGACCTGGCCGAGATGTTCCCCGAGCGCTTCGGCAACGTGACCAACGGCGTGACCCCGCGGCGCTGGCTGCGCCTTGCGAATCCCGCGTGGGCGCGCGCCATCACCCATGCGATCGGCGACGACTGGATCGCCGATTTCGGCGAAGTGTCGCGGCTGGCGGCGCTGGCCGACGATCGCGGCTTCCAGGCGCGCTTCCTGAAGGCCAAGCGCGAGACCAAGGAGCAGTTCGCGTGCTGGCTGAAGGCGACTTCCGGCCAGGTCGTCGACCCGGACACGATCTTCGACTGCCAGGTGAAGCGCATTCACGAGTACAAGCGGCAGTTCCTGAACGCGTTGCGCATCGTGGTGCTCTACCATCGCCTGCGCGAGAACCCCGGGCTCGACATGCCGCGGCGGACGTTCTTCTTCGCCGGCAAGGCCGCGCCCGCTTACCTGTTGGCCAAGGTCATCATCAAACTGATCAACAACATCGCCGGCACGATCGACGGCGATCCCGTGGTCAAGGATCGGCTCAAGGTCGTGTTCCTGCCCGATTACTCGGTGTCGCTCGCGGAGCGGCTGATCCCGGCGGCGGACGTGTCCAACCAGATCTCGACCGCCGGCTACGAGGCGAGCGGCACCAGCAACATGAAGTTCATGATGAACGGCGCGCTCACGCTCGGTACGCGCGACGGCGCCACGATCGAGATGGCCGAGGAGGCCGGCGAGGAGAACTTCTTTTTGTTCGGGCTCACCGCCGAGGAGGTCGCCGGCAGCCGCGGCTGGTATTCGCCGCATTGGCACTACGCGCGCGAGCCGGAGACGCGGGCCGCGCTCGACCTCATCTTCTCCGACCACTTCTGCCGCCACGAGCCCGGCATTTTCACGCCGCTGCGGGACAGGCTGTTCCTGCACGGCGATTACTACATGCACCTCGCCGACATGCGCACGTATCTCGAGGCGGACGGTCGGCTCTGCGCCCTCTATGCCACGCCCGGCGCGTGGGCGCGCATGGCGATCCTCAACGTGGCGGGCTCGGGCCGGTTCTCGAGCGACCGCACGATCAGCGAGTACGCGACGCGGATCTGGGGTGCGCGACCCTGTCCGGCGATCCAGTAATCCGCGACGGCGGGCGCCCGCGGTTCGGCCGCGCCAACACCGGGCATCAGCCCTCGGCGTCGCGCACGACCAGCAGCGAGATGGTCAGCGTGCGCGCGAGGCGGTCGGCGACGCTGCCCAGCAGTCGTCGGGTCAAGCCGTGCGCGCCGTGGGAGCCGACCACCAGCAGGTCGGCGCCCGACGCGATGGCCGCCTCGGCCAGCTGCTCGGCGGCGTGCTGCGTCGTCGAGACGACGAGCCGGCAAAGCGGCTCGACGCCGAGCTCGCGGGCGCGCGCCACGCCGCGATCGAGCGTCACCTGGCCTTCCTGCCGGAGCGCCGCGTCGAAGCTGTTACGCATGTCGTCCGTGCTGACCCCGCGTGCCTGCCGGAGCTGCGCCTCGTCGACCGCGTGCACGAGCTCGAGTTTCGCACCAAACGTCTTGGCCAGCGCCACGGCCGCGTCGAGCGTGCGTGCCGATGCGATGCGCTCGTCGATCGCGACCAGGATATGCTTGAACATGGGGAAGGCTCTCAGTTGATTGCAGTCCGCGGTGTCCGTGGCGTGTGCACTATGCCTTTGCAGTCGTCCGGCGGCGGGCAGGGGGCTTGCTCCGGGGCTTGCTTCGGGGCTTGCGTGCGGGCGGGGCCGCGACGGATTCCTTCGCCGTGTCCAAGGGGACATGGCGCAGCATCGCGGCGAATTCGCGATTGAACTCGTGCGTAATCGTCTCGGGGTCGGGGACGAGCCGGGCGTCGGCGATGACCGCCAGCGTCGCAAGGCCACGGTAGCTCAGGATGCTGATTCCCATGCCCAGTTGCTGGCCGGGATGCGGCACCCAGAACATCATGCGGTCGATCGGCACCCCCGCCAGGTGCATGGTCGCCCGGGGACCGGCGACGTTGGTCATGACCACGCTCGCCCGGCTGCCGAAGAGGTCGATCGCGGCGTCCTCGATCGCTTTGGGCACCCGACCGAACAGGTTGAACAGCGCCATGATCGCCGCGGGCTCCGGCGAACGCTTGAGCGCGTCCATCCGTGCCTTGGTCTGCGCCAGGCGGTCGATCCGGCGACGGGTCGCGACCGGAAGGTCGAGCACCACGAGTCCGAACTCGTTGCCGAGCTTGCCGGCGCGCTCCGGTCGCCGCAGGTCGACCGGCACCATCGCCCGCACCGACGTCGAGTCGACCTCGACCGCTCGACTCTTGAGGTAGCTGCGCAGCGCGCCGGTCACGGCGGCGACGAGCACGTCGTTGACCTTGGCGCCGGTCGCGGCGCCGATCGCCCTGACGTCGTCGAGCGGGACGGGTTTCGACCACGCAACGCGCTTGCGCATGCCGAAGCGACCCTTGAGCGGCGACCGCGGGTCAGGGCTCTTGAGCAGCTCGGCAACGAGCATCTCCGCGCCCTCCAGCACCTTCGCGGCCTTGTCGAGCACCTGCTGCGGATTGGCGAGGGCGTCGACGGCGAAGCCCGCGGCGGCAACCGCCGTCCCGGCAGCGCGGCCGAACGCGTCGAACGCCGGTGCCAGCAGCCCCCGGTCGCTCCGCTCGTCCTCCGTGCCCTGCTGCTCCGCGGGCTCGGGCGCGCCGTCCGCCATCCGTTCGAGCACCGACATCATCGCCGTGCCGTCGGCGATGCAATGGTGGTAGCGCATGATCAAGGCGCTGCCGCCATCGACGTTGTCGACGACGTGGACCTGCCACAGCGGCTGCGCGCGATCGAGCGGCGAGCTGGCGATGTCGTCGAGCAGCGCGGTGAGCGCCGCCTCGTCGTGCGGCGCGGGCAGCGCGACGTGGTGGACGTGCAGGTTGATGTCGAAGTTCGGCATGTCCTCCCAGTGCGGGCTTGCCATCGGGAACCCGCGCTCGACCACGCGCTGGCGGAAGCGCTCGAACTCGAGCACCCGGTGCTCGTAGACGCTGCGCACCCGGTCGAAGTTCAGGCGCTTGCGGGTCAGCGCGATGCCGGTCACCATCGCGAGGTTGGCCGGTCCGTCCATGTGGTACCACGCTGCGTCGACGCTTCGCATCGGATAGATCGCCATGACCTGCCCCTCGTGAATCGGACCGAATCCCGCCCGAGCGCTTCCGCCCGACGGTCAACCGCTGATATTAGGCGCGGCAGCGGCGGAGGATTTGATCCGCGTCAAGCACGACCCTCGGATCACCCCCGGGCGGCGGCCGTCGCGGGCCGCGCTGCGCCGGCGCGGCGCGGGCGCCGGGCCGGCGGCGCCGGTATCGGTATAATTGCCGATCGCGTCGCAACCGCTCTCGCCCGCAGCCGGGCCGCGCTTCGATCAACATGCTGACCTTGCTCGCCGATCCGCAGGTGTGGGTCGCGTTCGTCACGCTGACGGCCCTGGAGCTGGTGCTGGGGATCGACAACGTCATCTTCATTTCGATCCTGGTCGACCGGCTGCCCGGCGCGCAGCGCGAGAGAGCCCGCCGGATCGGCCTGTTCCTGGCGATGTTCATGCGCATCGCGCTGCTGATCGTGCTGTCGTGGCTCGTGGGGCTCACGGCGCCGCTCTTCAGCGTGCTGGGAAAGGGCATCTCGGGGCGCGACATCATTCTGATCTCCGGCGGGCTGTTCCTGCTGTGGAAGAGCACGCACGAGATCCACCAGCTGCTCGAAGGCATGGAGGGCGAGGTGTCGAGCGCGGTGCGCGCGACGTTCACCGCGATCATCCTGCAGATCATCGTCATCGACATCGTGTTCTCGCTCGATTCGATCATCACGGCGATCGGCATGGTCGACAACCTCGCGGTGATGATCGCCGCCGTCGTCGCCTCGGTCGGAATGATGATGCTGTTCGCCTCGGCGATCGGGCGGTTCGTGTCCGACCATCCGACGATCAAGATGCTGGCGCTTTCGTTCCTGCTGGTCGTGGGCGTCGCGCTGGTTGCCGAGGGGCTCGGGCAGAAGGTGCCCAAGGGGTACATCTATTTCGCGATGGCGTTCTCCGTCGCCGTCGAGATGCTCAACCTCCGCATGCACAAGAAGCGCGCCGCGCCGGTCGCGCTGCGCGAGCCCTATACCCGCGAAGCCGAGGACTGAACCCGCATGGAGTACACCACACTCGCCGTCGCGCTGGCCGACGGCATCGCCACGGTCGCGCTCGATCGCCCCGAGAAGGCCAATGCGTTCACGCTGGCGATGTGGCAGGAGATCCGCCGGGCGATGGCGTGGCTCGACGAGACCCCGGCGGCGAGGGTCGGCATCGTCACCGGCCGCGGCAAGTATTTTTCCGCCGGCATCGATCTCGCGCTGCTCGCGGGGATCGGCGAGCAGGTGCGCGACGACTGCGAGGGCCGAGCCCGCGAGAAGCTGCGCCGTCTCGTGCTCGACCTGCAGGACACGCTGACGGCCATCGAGCGCTGCCGCAAGCCGGTGTTGGCCGCGGTGCAGGGGCCGTGCATCGGCGGGGGCGTGGACCTGATCGCCGCCTGCGACATTCGCTACTGCTCGGCCAACGCGTACTTCAGCGTCAAGGAGATCGACGTCGGGATGACCGCCGACCTGGGCACGCTGCAGCGCTTGCCGCGGCTCGTCGGCGACGGGCTGGCACGGGAACTGGCGTACACGGGGCGCCGCGTCGACGGCGTGGAGGCGCAGGCGATCCGTCTGGTGAACCGCTGCTACGAAACCCCCGAGGCCCTGCAGCAAGGCGTGCTGGACGTCGCGCGGGCAATCGCGGCGAAGTCGCCGCTGGCGATGCGCGGCTGCAAGGAGATGCTCAACTACGCGCGCGATCACTCGATTGCGGACGGACTCAACTACGTGGCGACGTGGAATGCGGCCATGCTGCTGTCCGCCGACCTCGGCGAGGCGGGCCGGGCGGGGATGGAACGGCGTGCGCCCGAGTTCAAGGACTGAAGGCGTTCGGACACCCTGGGGCCGCTCCCGGGCCGGTCGCCCTCGAATCGACGCCTGGAATCGCCCGCGCATGGACCATCCCGCTTTCGTGTGCGTCGTCCGGCACGGCGAGACCGACTGGAACATGTCGGGCATCCTGCAGGGCTGGATCGACGTTCCGCTGAACGATGTCGGCCGGCGCCAGGCGAGCGCGCTTGGCGACAAGCTGGCGGACGCGGGCATCGCCGCCGTGCACACGAGCCCGCTCGCCCGCTCGCGCGAAACCGCGGACATCATCGCGGCGCGGCTCGGCCTGCCGGCGCCGGCCGAGCACGCCGGACTGAAGGAGCGGCATTTCGGCCTCATCCAGGGAATCCCCAAGGCCGAGCTCGCCGAGATGAATCCGAATCTGTACCAGAAGATCCTGCAGCGCAACCCGGCGGGCGCGTTCGCCGATGGCGAGTCGATGGACGAATTCGCCGACCGGGTCCTGGGCGCGATGGCAGACATCGCGGCGCGGCATGGCGGGGAGCGCGTCCTGGCGATCACGCATGGCTGGTCGATGGACGTCATCGCCCGCGAGGCAGACGGCCTGGCGCGCCAGACCATCCTGCACGTGAAGCCCAAGAACGGCGAGTGCCTGTGGCTGGAGGCGGAGGGCCGGTCGCTGCGGCGTTGGCGGACCCCTCCCCACGCGAGCGCCTGATACCGTGGCACTGCGGCGCGTGGTGGCGCCGCCAACGGCCCGACCGGTGCGCCGCAGCTCTTTTCTCCGGGGCGGGGCGGGCCGCTGGGGGTGATCGTGTGCGCGCGGGTCTCACCGGAGTGCCCCGGCCGGCCGCTACAGCAGGACGTTGACGATCGCGTTGCCGATGCCCATCAGCGCCGAGCCGGAGATGAGGCCCGCGCAGATCGGCTCCATGCCGTCGACCCAAAACCGGTTGCCCGCACTGCCGGGGGTCGGATGCCTGCGCGCCATCGCCCAGAAGACGACCGCGCCCAGCCACATCGCGAAGGTCGACTCCGGCGGCAGCACGACGCCGAGCCCGATCGACACCGCGGACAGCGGAAAGCGTCCGCGCGTGGCCATCCGCGCGACCTCGATCGCCACCGCGGCGACCGCGGCGACGACCATCGACACGATCGCCGAACGCGGCAGCGCGCTCAGCCCCTTGGCGATCAGCTCGGCGACGCCCTTCCACTGCAGCGCTGCGGGAAACGCGAAGCTGTCGGAGACCATCGTCGACACCGACCGCACGCCGTTGGCGTCGGGCTGCAGGAAGAGGAGGAAGAAGAGCGGCACGCAGGCGATCGCCCCCGCGAAGATGCCGATGACGTGGCCGATCGCCTGCTGGCGCGGCTTGCCGCCGAGCATGTAGCCGGGCTTGATGTCGGACAGGAGGTTCGCCGCGTTCGAGGCGATCTCCGCCGTCATGCCCGCCGGGATCAGGTTGCTCGCCGGGTTGCTGCGGTCGATCGCGCCCATCGTGAACTGGGTGATCTTGGACAGCGCGCCGGTCGGCGTCCACGAGGTGAGCGCCATCGAGTGGGTGCAGATGACCGAGAGCACGAAGATGAGCGGCAGGCAGATGAACGCGAGCAGCCACGGCACGCCGAAGAAGACATGGGTCGTCCACGCGCCCAGCACGCTGAAGACGGGAATCCCCACGGCCGAGATCCAGAGCGGGAACTCGATGTGCGCGAGGACGTCGGTGCCCCCCTGCGGCGCCCGGCGCCGGAACAGACCCTTGAAGATCTCCGGCCGGCCGAGGAGGCTGGTGAGCGACCCGACCACCATCATCGTCACGCCCCACCACAGCGACCACTGGTTGACGATCTCGGCACGCGATATGGGCACGGTCGCGCCGGTCGGCCCCACGCGGGCGGCGATGTCGCCGGCCTCGATCATGATCGGCGCCAGGACGACGAAGTTGATGAACCCGCCGAGCAGGCAGCTGGTCGCGACCGCGATGCCCATCAGGCCGCCGACGCCCAGCATCGCCGCGTCGAGGGTGAGGCGCAGGCCGAGCACGCGGATGTCGGTGCCGAGGAGGGTCGGGATGTACTGGGTCGCCTTGCCGACCGCCGCGTAGTAGTAGGCGTCAAGCCGCTCGTGGAACGTCCACGGCTCCTTCATTCCCGCCCACTGGTGCAGGCGAAGGATCTTGAACTGCAGCAGTCTCATCCAGCCGTCGCTGACGACGGCCTGGTAGAGGCCCGTGCACAGCGCGGTGGCGCCCAGCAGGCGCGCCTTGAACATGCCTTCGCTCGCCGAGCCGGTGTAGAGCGCGTCGAGCACCACGCCGCTGGCGCGGCCTTCGGGGAACGGCAGCTGCTCGTCGTTGACGAAACGCCGCTTCATCGGAAAGGCGAGCAGCACGCCGATGATCGACACCACGCACATCCACGTCACCATGTGCCACCACGGGATGATCCGGTCGGTGACCAGCATGTACGCGGCCAGGCTCGAGATCATCGGCGCGACCATGTAGCCGGCGGCGGTGGCGATCGACTGCGTGCAGTTGTTCTCGAGGATGGTGAAGTCCGAGGCGAGGCCCGCGCCGTGCATGATCCGGTAGACCGCGAAGGCGAGGATGACCGAGGTGAGGCCGACGCCGATCGCGATGCCCGTCTTGGCGGCGATGTAGAGTGCGGTCGCGGCGAGCACCCCGCCGAGCAGGAAGCCGGTGATCGCCGAGCGCAGTGTCAGCTGCGGCATGTCGCCGCGAAAGACGTTCTCGAGCCACCACGCGTCCTTCTGCGCCCGGGTCCAGGTGCGTACCTGCTCGTCGGTCAGCTGCAGCAATGCCATCGGGGCTCTTCTCGGGCGCGGGTGAGCAACGCTCGCCATTGTCTGCCACGGCGTGCGGGCCGCGACATCTCCGCTTTACGCGGGGATTCGTCGTTGCTGGGCGCCGCGATGCGACGCACGGTCGGTACGCGGGCGGCGTGCGATCGACGTGCGATAAGCATGGCGCATTCGCAACGACGCGCTTATGATGAGCGCTCGGGGCGCGGGAGCGGGTCCGGCGCCCGTCCATCGCAAGGGGGAAGTCATGGCGAAGAAGAGCAAGGCAAGCACGGAATCCGGTGTGTATCGCGTCACCGAGATCATCGGCACGAGCAGCCGTGTCGTGGGAAGACGCCGCGAGACACGCCGTCGAGGCCGCGGCCGGGACGCTGCGCGACCTGCGCATCGCCGAAGTGAGCAAGCTCGACATCAAGATCGAGGACGGCAAGATCGTTGCTTATCGGGTGCGGGTCTCGCTGTCGTTCAAGTACGAGGGCTGATCGGGCTCTTCGCGACTTCCGCGGCGTCGCGTCCCCTGGACCTTCGGACCAGCAGGACGCGCGCGCCGAGGTCGGGCGCCGCCGCAGGCGGCGCGGCACGTAGGTCGCGCCGCGCGTTTGCCGGCGGGGCGGGGACCGGATGCGCGTCCCGCAGCTGCGGTGGCCACGCTCGGGAGACGGTCGGTCATGAAGTTCGCGACCGGGCCCGCGGCGCGCCCGCGCACGCCGGTGCTGCGCTGGATGAGCGTGATCCTGCGCGGCGCGCATCTGTTCGCCGTCATCGGCCTGGGTGCGTCGCTGCTGGGTGCGCCGCTGGCTGCCCACGAGCAGGCGGCGTGGCTGCTGGCGACGGGCGTGGCGATCCTCGCGTTCGATCTCTGGGCGAGGCCCGGGCTGCTGTGGGAGTGGTCGGGCATCGCGCTGGTCTTGAAGCTTGGCGTCGTCGTGTGGATGGCCGGTGACGCGGCCTGGCGGCGGCCGCTGTACTGGCTGATCGTTGCCTGGTCGGTGCTCTTCGCCCACGCGCCGGCATCGTTCCGTCACGCGCGCTGGTGGCCCGGCGACCGCTGAGGCGCGTGCTTGCGCCATGCCCGCCAACCTCAGTCCCGAGTACAAGCTCGCCGAAGCTGCGTACCGCAAGGCGCGCGACCCGAAGGAACGTCTGCTGCACCTGCGCGAAATGCTGCGCGTGATCCCCAAGCACAAGGGCACCGAGCATCTGCAGGCCGACATCAAGGCAAGGGTCAAGGACCTCACCGGCGAGCTCGAGCATGGCCCCAAAGGCGGCAGTCGCAGTGGGCCGGCGCTGGTCGTGCGCCCCGAGGGGGCGGCGCAGATCGCCCTCGTCGGGCCGCCGAACGCGGGCAAGTCGCTGCTGCACGCGCGACTCACGGGGTCGCACGCGCAGGACGCGCCGTATCCGTTCACCACGCAGTTCCCGGAGCCGGGGATGATGCCTTACGAGGACATCCACCTGCAGCTCGTCGACCTCCCGGCGGTGTCTCCGGAGCATCCGGTGCCCTGGCGACGCCTGGCGCTTGTCCTAGGTCAAGTGCCCGCGGGCGCGCAAGGCGGATCATCTGCAGACGAGAGGGGGCTGTAGCGCCCGACAGGCGGGGATGGTTCGGTACGCGCCGACGGCGTGGCCGTGGCGCGAGGAGATTTGGCATGCCCAATGGAGATCGGCCGGACCCCGGCGTCGAGGCCGCGCTCGATCGGCATCGGCGCGATCCGACGCGCCTGGTGCAGATCCTGCGCGAAGTCCAGACCCAGTACGGGTACATCTCGCCGCAGGCGCTGACGGCCATCGCGGCCGCGGTGGGCTTGCCGCGGGCGCGGGTCGAAGGCGTGGCCGGGTTCTACAGCTTCCTGCACACGCGCCCCGCCGGCCGGTACCGGGTGCTCTTCTCGGACAACATCACCGACCGGATGCAAGGCAGCGGGCGGCTGTTCGACTATTTCTGCCGCAGGCTTTGGCTCGAGCGCGGCAAGACGTCCGAGGACGGGCTCGTTCGCGCCGATCTGACCTCGTGCACCGGGCTGTGCGACCAGGGCCCGGCGATCCTGGTCAACGGCTTTGCGATACCGCGGATCACCGAGGAGCGGCTCGACGCGATCGTCGAGCTGATCCGCGCGCAGGTCCCGGTGCCGGAGTGGCCGCCCGGGCTGTTCGAGATCGTCGATCACATCCGGCGCAAGGACATCCTGCTCGACCACGCGCTGCAGCCGGGCGACGCGCTCCGAGCGGCGATCGCCCGCGGGCCACGCGCCGGGATGGAAACCGCGGTCAACGAGCGCTCGTGGCGCGAGGCGGTGCTCGCCGCGCCGCAGGGCCCGGTTGCGACGCTGGAGGAGATCAAGCGGTCCAACCTGCGCGGTCGCGGCGGCGCCGGCTTCACCACGGGCCTGAAGTGGGAGGCCTGCCGCAGCGCGCTCGGGCAGATGCGCTACGTCGTCTGCAACGCGGACGAAGGAGAGCCGGGGACGTTCAAGGACCGCGTCCTGCTCACCCGTTACGCCGACCTCGTGATCGAAGGCATGACCGTGTGCGCCTACGTCGTCGGCGCCGGCCGGGGGTTCGTCTATCTCCGGGGCGAGTACCGCCACCTTCTCGAGCCGCTGCAGGACGTGCTCGAAGCCCGGCGCAACGCCTATCTGCTCGGCCACGGGATCATGGGCCAGCCTGGGTTCGACTTCGACGTCGACGTCCACGTGGGCGCCGGCGCGTATGTCTGCGGCGAGGAGTCGGCGCTGATCGAGTCGCTGGAGGGCCGCCGCGGCGTGCCGCGCAACCGGCCGCCCTACCCGGTGACGCACGGCTACCTGCAGCAGCCTACGATCGTCAACAACGTCGAGACCTTCTGCGCCGCCGCGCTGATCGCGATCCACGGCGGCGACTGGTACCGCAGCTTCGGGACGGCGAAATCCGCGGGCACGAAGCTGCTCTCGGTGTCCGGCGATTGCGCGCGGCCGGGCGTCTACGAATACCCGTTCGGCGTGTCCATCCGCGACGTGCTGGAGGACTGCGGGGCCGAGAAGACGCAGGCCGTGCAGGTCTCCGGACCGTCCGGCATCTGTCTCGACGAGACCGAGTTCGGGCGCCGGATCGCGTTCGAGGACGTGCCCACGGCCGGCTCGTTCATGGTGTTCAACCGGCAGCGCGACATGTTCGAGGTCGCGCGCAACTTCAGCCACTTCTTCGCGCACGAGAGCTGCGGCTTCTGCACGCCCTGCCGGGTCGGCACGACGCTGCTCAAGAACTGCATGGACAAGCTGGGCGCCGGACACGGCTCGCAGTACGATCTCAACGAGATCCTCGACATCGCGGGCGTGCTGCAGGCGACCAGTCATTGCGGTCTCGGCCACACCGCCTGTAACCCGCTGTTCGACACGCTGAAGAAGTTCCGCCCGAGCTACGAGCGGCGGCTGTCGTTCGCTCACGTTCGCGCCCGCGTTCGACCTCGACGGCGCGCTCGCCGCGGCGCGGCAGATGACCGGGCGCGACGACGCGGGCGCGCACCTTGTCGACCGAAACACCACGGTGGAGCGGCACGATGACTCAGCCGATGGCGTTCACGCTCGACGGCAGCGAGGTTGCGTATCGCCCGGGCCAGACGATCATCCAGGCGGCGTTGGCGGCCGGGCGCTACATACCGCACCTGTGCTACCACCCCGAGTTCAAGCCGCACGGCAGCTGCAAGCTGTGCACGGTGAAGGTCGACGGCCGCCACATGGCGGCGTGCACGACGCCCGCCGCGCCGGGAATAGAAGTCGCGAGCGACACCCAGGAGCTCAACGACCAGCGGCGCACGCTGGTGCAGATGCTGTTCGTCGAAGGCAACCACTTCTGCCCCTCCTGCGAGACGAGCGGCGAGTGCATGCTGCAGGCGGTGGCCTACGACCTCGGGGTGATGAGTCCGCGCTTTCCTCACCTCTACCCCAATCGGCCCGTCGACGCGTCGCACCCGGACATCCTGCTCGACTTCGACCGCTGCATCCTCTGCGAGCTGTGCATACGCGCGAGCGCCGAGGTGGACCGCAAGAACGTGTTCGCGCTCTCCGGCCGCGGCATCACGAAGCACCTGATCGTCAACGCGGCCTCGGGGCGTCTCGCCGACACCAACCTCGCCGCCGCCGACAAGGCGGCGCACGTCTGTCCCGGTCGGCGTGATCCTGCACAAGCGGCAGGCGTTCGCGGTGCCGATCGGCAAGCGCAAGTACGACGTGAAGCCGATCAGCGCCCGGGCGCTGGAGGACGCGCCGCGCCCGCCGGGAGCGCGCCATGGATGATGCGAAGCCCGCCAAGCTGCGAATCGCGACGACCTCGCTGGCTGGCTGCTTCGGCTGCCACATGTCGCTGTTGGACATCGACGAGCGGCTGTTCGAGCTCACCGCAGCTGGTCGAGTTCGACCGCTCGCCGCTGACCGACATCAAGCGCTGCGGCCGCTGCGACATCGGCCTCATCGAGGGCGGGATCTGCAACGCCGAGAACGTCCACGTGCTGCGCGAGTTCCGCGCCAACTGCAAGATCCTGATCGCGATCGGCGCGTGCGCGCTCAACGGCGGATTGCCGGCGCAACGCAACCACCTCGACCTGCGCGACTGCCTGCAGGAGGTCTACGCGACCGAGGCGAGCCTGGGCTCCGGCGGCATCCCCAACGACCCCGAGCTGCCGCTGCCGCTCGACAAAGTGCACCCGCTGCACGAGGTGGTGAAGATCGACTACTTCCTGCCCGGCTGTCCGCCGTCCGCGGACGCGATCTGGAAGTTCTTCACCGACCTGCTCGCCGGCCGCACGCCCCGGCTCGGCCACGAGCTCATGCGTTACGACTGAACACCCGCCGCGGCTGCACCTTGCCGCGCGAGCGCGAGACTGGAGCCCCACGATGAGCTTCGAACTGGAAACCGCCGCCCACCCGCAGGGGCTGCGGCGGGTCGCGATCGATCCGCTCTCGCGGGTCGAAGGCCACGGCAAGGTGACGCTGCTGCTCGACGCCGACAACGAGGTGCAGCAGGTGCGGCTGCACATCGTCGAGTTCCGCGGCTTCGAGAAGTTCATCCAGGGCCGGCCCTACTGGGAGGTTCCGGTGATGGTGCAGCGGCTGTGCGGGATCTGCCCGGTCAGTCACCACCTCGCCGCGTCGAAGGCGATGGACCAGGTGATCGGCGCCCGCAAGGTGACCCCGACCGCCGACAAGATCCGCCGGCTGATGCACTTCGGGCAGATCCTGCAGTCGCACGCCCTGCACTTCTTCCACCTGTGTTCGCCGGACCTGCTGTTCGGCTTCGACAGCGACGTCGCGAAGCGCAACATCGTGGGCGTGGCGCAGGCGCATCCTGACATTGCCCGGCGCGGCGTGCTGCTGCGCAAGTACGGCCAGGAGGTCATCCGGCTGACCGCGGGCAAGCGGGTGCACGGGACGGGGTCGGTGCCCGGCGGCGTCAACAAATCGCTGGCCGAGGGCGAGCGCAGGGCGCTGCTCAAGGACATCTACCAGATGATCGCGTGGAGCCGTGACGCGGTGCGGCTCGTGCAGGAGTTGTTCGAGAAGAACCTCGCCTTCTACAACGAGTTCGGCCGCTTCCGCGCCAACAGCCTCTGCCTCGTCCGCGCCGACGGCGCGATGGACCTCTTCCATGGCGGCCTGCGCTCGCGCGACGCGGACGGCAACACGCTGTTCGACCACGTCGAGTACACGACCTACTGGGACTATCTGCTCGAGGACGTGAAGCCCTGGTCGTACATGAAGTTCCCGTTCATCCGCTCGCTGGGGCCCGAGGCGGGCTGGTACCGCGTCGGACCGCTCGCGCGCGTGACCCTCTGCGACGTCGTTCCCACCCCGCTCGCGGACCGCGAGCGGCAGACGTTCCAGGCCTGCAGCGGCGGCAGCGTCGCCGGCTCGACGCTGGGCTATCACTGGGCGCGCATGATCGAGATGCTGCACGCCGCCGAAGGCATCAAGGACCTGCTGCACGATCCGGACATCACCGGCTCCGAGCTCCTCACGCAGGGCGAGCGGACCGGGCGCGGCGTGGGCATGATCGAGGCGCCTCGCGGCACGCTCATCCACCACTACCGCGTCGACGACGACGACCAGGTCGTGCGCGCGAACCTGATCGTAGCGACCACGCACAACAACCAGGCGATGAACGAGGCGATCCGGCAGGTGGCGCGCAAGTACCTGAGCGGCCGGACGCTGACCGAAGGGCTGCTCAACCACATCGAGGTGGCGATCCGCTGCTTCGATCCCTGCCTGTCGTGCGCGACGCACGCGCTGGGCCGGATGCCGCTCTCGGTCGAGCTCGTCGACGCGGGCGGCGGGGTCGTGCACCAGCTCACGCGCGGCAGTGAAGATTGAGACGCCGGGCCGCGTGGCGCCGGTGCTGGTGCTCGCCTGCGGCAATCCGAGCCGCGGCGACGACGCGCTTGGACCCGACTTCGTCGCCCGCGTCGAGACTCTGCTCGCGGATCAGATCCGCGCCGGGACGCTGGAGCTTATCACCGACTTCCAGCTGCAGGCCGAGCACGCGCTCGACCTCGTCGGCCGGGAGGATGTGGTCTTCGTCGACGCAAGCGCATCCTGTGCAGCGCCGTTCGAGTGGCGCGAGGCCAAGCCCGCGCGCGACGCCACGTTCTCCACCCACGTGATGTCGCCGGCCGCCGTGCTCGCGACGTTCCGGGTGATCGCAGCGCGCGAGCCGCCGCCCTGTCACGTCCTCGCGATCCGCGGTTACGGCTTCGAGCTCGGCGCGCCGCCGTGCCCCGCGGCCGTGGCGAACCTCGATGCGGCCGTGGCGTCTTTCGTCGACCGGTTCGCGGCCCGCGCGACGGCAAGCTAGCGGCGGGGCGCCTCGCTCTGGTCGAGGCCGATGAAGCGGGAGATGCGCACGCCCACCCCGGGCCGCTGATGCCGTTCCACCTCGTCCTGCAGCCGGCGGTCGGCCGCGGTCATCCGGCTGCGCAGCCGCACGTACTCGGCCCACGACGAGATGATGAAGCGCTCCACGTAGCGCCCCTCTTCCTCCAGGTCGCGAAAGACCCGCCAGCTGACTGCGCCGTTGCGCCGACGCGCGGGCTCCACCGCGTGGATTGCGTGCAGGAAGCCGGCGCGCCGGGAGGCGTCGACGCGATAGTCGAGCTGGATCAGCACCGGGCCGTCGTCGGGCAAGGGCTCGTCCCGGATCTCGAGATCGGGCAGGCGCTTGCCGGGGACGATGTCGGCTTCGTCGACCATCGCCACCCGCACGCGGTGGTTGACCGCCTGCAGCGCGATCATCGCCGCCGCCGAGCCGATCAGCGCGATTCGAGTGCCCGACAGCGACGCCAGCGCGCCCCAGACGATGCTGCCGAGCGCGAGGCTCGCCTGGTTGGTGACGATGTTGACGGCCACGGCGCGGGCGCGCACCCAGGCCGGGGCTGCGCTTTGCGTTCCGGTGGTCAGGCTCGCGAGCACGCTCACCCACGCGGCGCCCGCGCCACAGGTGGCGACGACGGCGAGCGGCAGCAGCGCGGTCAGCGCGAGCAGCAGCGTCGACGCGGCGCAGAGCAGCACGCCCGAGGTGACCAGCCGGTTGAGCGAAACCCGTCGCAGCTGGGCCGGGATCGACACCGCGCCGCCGATCGCGCCGACGCCGAACGCGGCGACCAGCGTGCCGTAGCCGCCGGCGCCCAGCTCCAGCTGATCGCGGGCGACCAGCGGGAGCAGCGCCCAGATCGCGCTGGCGCAGATCGAGAAGCTCATATTGCGGATCATGTACGCCCGCAGCGGGGCCGAATGCCGGGCGTATCGCAGGCCGGAGAGGATCCCGGAGAGGACCTTTTCCGGGATGCCGGGAAGCGGACGCGGGGTCGCGGGTTGCCGGTGCATCGCCAGCGCCATGACGGTGAAGCAAAGCGCTGCGACCAGCAGCGTGCTGCCGGATCCCGCCAAGACGGCCAGCGCGCCGGCCAGCGCCGGCCCGACGGCACGGGCCAGATTGAACGCAACCGCCCCCAGAGTCACCGCACGCGCGAGCTCGGCACGGGTCACGAGGTCGTTGACGAGGGCGCCGGCCGGGGGCAGATAGAACGCGAATGCGACGCCGATGAGGAAGGTCGTGGCGAGCAGCACGGCCGGGCTGACGACGCCGAGCAGCACGGCCACACCCAGCGCGGCGGTTGCCGCGGCGAGCGCGAATTGCGTCTGCAGGATCACCCGCCGCCGGTCGACGATGTCGGCGAGCGAACCCGCGACCAGCCCGAACAGCACCGACGGCAGCGTGCTCGCCGTCTGCACCAGCGCGACGGCGAGTTCCGACGGCGTGATGGTCGCCATCAGCCATGCCGCGACGGTCGCCTGCATCGTGTAACCGAGCGCAGCGGCGATCGAGCCGAGGTAGTACCGCCGATAGGGCCGATGGCGAAGCGGCGAGTCGGCGAGCCAGTGATGGAGGAGCGAACCGAGGCCTGTGCGCACCGGCAAAGTATAGGGCTTGCCGGCGCGGCCGACGGGTCGGCGGCCGCGGGCCAAGGGAGGGGCCCGCAGCGCGCCGCAGTCGGCGCGCTCGCTGTGGTATCATCAAAAACTTGCGTGGCAAGCCAGCGGGGGTTGGGTCGCGTTTCACCGCCGACTGCTTGCGGCCCGGCTGCGGACTTAGGGTCCGGGAGATGCGGCGGCGCGAACCCTACGTCCCCAGGGCGCCCGTAGCTCATCCGGATAGAGCACCGGCCTTCTAAGCCGGTGGTAACAGGTTCGAGTCCTGTCGGGCGCGCCAGATTTGCCAGGTCGTGCGGCGCCGACGAAGTCCACGTGGGGCAGAAAGTCCGCTTCGCAGGCGACGGACGACTCAATGGTGGCTGTAGCTCAGCGGGTAGAGTCCCGGATTGTGATTCCGGTTGTCGTGGGTTCGAGTCCCATCAGCCACCCCATTCATTCGTAAGAGGATTCCGTCCTCTTCATCTCCCGCGATCCGGACGTCGCACGCCCGGTCTTGTGCCCGTTCGATTGTTACAGCCGGCGGTTTGGCGAGGCCGCCTTTGCCTGCGTACGGCGCGAGATGCCCCGGCGCGAGATGGGCGAAACGCGGCACCATCTTCAGGTCGCGCCAGCCGCCGAGATCCTGCAGCACCGCGAGCGGCGTGCCGTTCTGCACATGCCAACTCGCCCACGCATGGCGCAGGTCGTGCCAATGGAAGTCGCCCAGGCCGGCCGCCTTCACTGCTGCGAGCCATGCAACTTGCGTCGGCTGCTTGATGGCGCCGCCCCGGTACGGGAACACCCATTTCGCATGCGCGCCGAGTTGACGGCGCAACACCGCGACTGCGGCATCGGATAACGGCACAGCGAGATCGCGCGCCCTTCGCCTGGGCAGCATGAATCCAGGCGAAGCGCCGCCCGAGATCAGCCTGCGACCATTCGAGGTGCGTCACATTGGACTGCCGCAGCCCGGTAGCGAGCGAGAATTACGCCATGGCCGCAAGATGACCTGGCAATGCCGAAATGAGCTTTCTCGCCTGTTCTTGCGTCGCCCAGCGGATGCGCTTTTCGGGCTCGTGGCGTTTCGGAATCGGCGGCTTGATCGGAAGCCATCCCTTCTTGAATGCGTGGCCGAGGACCGCCGATACGGCCGCCAGATGACGATTTGCCGTCGCCGGACCGACACCGGTCGCCGCCTTCCTCTTTCCGAGGGCGTCGAGTGCGTCACGGTCGATCGCGGTCAGCGGTTTGCCCTTGAACCATTTGATGCAGAAGCGCGTGAATCGCGGCGGGGCCTTGTGAATCAAGCCTCTCCCGATTCGTCGCTGCGAATGTGTACTCATAGGTGTACTCAAGATCCGCTTGTCGTGCGCCGCGCGCCTCGGTTTCACGCCGAGGCGCCCTCGAGCCTATAACAAGCCGAGCACCTCGCCCGCATAGTGAAGGCAGCCTATCGCATGAGGCCTGCTTCCGCTCGAGCCGCAACAGGGTGCTCGAGCCGGGGGCCACCTTGCGTCGTCACCGGCGGTCAGGGGCATCCGCCAAGAAGCGGCGCGCCGGGTTTGCCAATCCGCAGTATGAATGAATATCATCCATGCCGTGAAGACCCTGCCCCGCCTCGTGGATGACGCGCTCGCCGCGCGGCTGCGCGTGATGCCCGCCGTCGTGCTCACCGGCGCGCGGCAGACCGGCAAGAGCACCTTGGTCGAAAAGCTCGTTCCGGGCGAACGGCGCTACCGCTCGCTCGACGACTTCGACGTGCGCGATGCGGCGCGCCGCGACCCCGAGGCCCTGCTGGGAGGCGACGATCCGCTCACGCTCGACGAGGTCCAGCGCGAGCCAGACCTGCTGACTGCGGTGAAGCGGGCCATCGACCGCGACCGCCGGCCCGGGCGGTACCTCCTCACCGGCTCGACCAACCTGCTCCTGATGCGGCAGGTGTCGGAGTCGCTGGCTGGCCGCGCAAGCTACCTCACGCTCTGGCCCATGACCCGCCGCGAGCAGCTCGGGCTCGCACGCGCGGGGCGTTGGGACGAGCTGCTGGCCACACCCGACGCGCAGTGGCGCGACCTGCTGGCGACCGGGAACGACCTCGAGGAAGATTGGCAGGCGCTCGCGCTGCGCGGCGGCTTTCCCACGCCGGCGCTGGAACTCAAGGCGCCGGCCGACCGCGCCATCTGGTTCGACGGCTATGTGCGCACCTATCTCGAACGCGACCTGCAGGACCTCGCCTCGATCAGCGCGCTGCCGGACTTCCGCCGCCTGATGCAGGCTGCCTGCCTGCGGTTGGGGCAGCTCCTCAACCAGACCGAGCTGGGCCGCGACGTCGGCCTGCCGCAGCCGACGGTACACCGCTGGCTCAATCTGCTGGAGACCTCGTATCTGCTCGTGCGCCTGCCGGCCTACGCGGTGAACCGCACCAAGCGGCTGGTCAAGTCGCCCAGGGTCTTCTGGGGCGACACCGGCATCGCCCTGCACCTCGGCGCCACGATGCCCGCGGGCGCGCATCTGGAGAACCTGGTACTGCACGACCTCTCCGCCTGGCGCGATGCGCGCGTGGAACGCGTGGAACGCGTGGAACTCGCCTACTGGCGCACCACGATCGGCGAGGAAGTGGACTTCGTCATCGAGGCGGGCGGCAAGCTGCTGCCCATCGAGGTGAAGGCCACCTCGAAGCCGCGCCTCGGCGACTGCTCCCACCTGCGCACCTTCCGGCAGGAGTATGGGCGCAAGGCGCGCGCCGGAATCCTGCTGCACGCCGGGCACACGGTCGAGTGGCTCACCCCCGACGTGTTGGCCGTGCCCTGGTGGCGGGTGCTGTGAGGCGGCGTTTCATGGAAGTCGCGCGACCGGGCAAGCTGGCAGCGATCCAGGGCCCAAGACGAGCGACCATTAGTTGGTTGTCGAACGCCAATAGATCGTTACGGGGAGCCCGCTTTGCTGGACGTATTTGATCTCCGCGGCCGGGTCATCGGCGAGTACGCCGCGTTCTCGCGCAGCTTCACGCGCATCGCTGCCCTTGACATCGCCGCCGTCGTCGACGCCGAGTACACGCGCGAGCGGTATTGGCCGGTGGACTCACCAAGTCGCCAGCAAAGGCTGCCGCCTCACGCGAAAACGGCAAGATGGGTGGGCGGCCAAGAAAGCCCGCGGTCGCATAGTCGTTACCTGCGCACCGCAGTGGCCGAAACAGGGCTGGTACACGTTGCCTGAACGCGGTGGCCCCCGACCACCACGACCTCAAAGCCATCGTTGACTACCGCCCCAACCGAGAAAGTCTTCACTGCGTGATAGCACGACGAACGACCGCTTCAGATCCTCGCGACCGTCGCTGATGGGTCGTGACGCGACCGACCTTTCTTTGGATTCATCGCGGGAAAGCAGTCACTGCACTTCCGCTGCCTGGAAGCGGCCGATCGTCACCTGCTGCTTCCGACCCCAACCGGACCGTCGAGGTTTTTGAAGCGGCCGGTCACCGGAACCGCCGACAACACAGTAGCGGACATTCGTTATCCAAGGCGATCGCCCCGCTTGACCGACAGCTTTCGATACTGGAGCGGTCAGTGGCAGTAGGATCCCGGCATTCGGCTCCCGGCCAGGAGCCGCCGCAGGGCTCAGGCAGCTTACGGGCGTCACAATTCGGCGTGCCTGCGAGGTGGGCAACCGGGAGGCGTGTGCACGGCTCGAACACGGGATGCCGCGACGATCACCAGAGCGAAGGGTGGCATCGCGGCCTCGAATTGACTCTAGTATGTCGAGATTGGCATAATGGCATCGATGTCGAAGCAAAGTCGCAAGCCGCTGAAGTGGGTTGGTTCCGCCAAACGCGATCTGGATGCCATGCCGGAAGACGTCAAGGATCTGTTCGGCCACGCCATCGACCTCGCACAGGCTGGCGGTAAACACGAGGAGGCCAAGGTCTTGACGGGCTTCGGTTCCGCCGGCGTGCTGGAAGTCGTCGAAGACGATCGCGGCAACACCTACCGCGCCGTCTATACCGTCAAGTTCTCCGGATGGGTTTATGTCCTGCATTGCTTCCAGAAGAAGTCCAAGAGCGGCATCAAGACGCCAAAGAAAGAGATGGACCTGATCCACGCAAGACTCACCGCTGCGAAGCACGACTTCGAGGCCTGGCAGGCGAGACGAGGAGCACGTTGATGACCCGCAATACCGAGATCACGATCGAAGAAGGCAGCACAAACGTCTATGCTGACCTGGGCTATGCCGAAGCCGCGGAAATGCGGCGCAAATCGCAACTCGCGGCCGAGATCGCCAGGGCGATCAAGGCGCGCCGACTGACCCAACAGGACGCGGCCGAGCTGCTGGGGATTGACCAGTCCAAGGTCTCCCGCATCACGCGCGGGCAATTCCGCGGCGTCAGCGAAGCCAAGCTGCTGGAGCTGGTGACGAAGCTAGGCCACGATGTCAAGATCGTCGTCGGCCCGGTGCGACGACGCGTCGGCAAGATCGAGCTGCAGTTCGCGTGATTGTGTAGCTGCGCCCTTGCGGACGTGGCCGAACTCGGTCGAATTAAGGATCAAATTGCTCGCCGGAAACCGGACACTGAACGGAGTCCGGCGACTGGAATTCGGACGGCACCTCGATCGGCTGGTTGTCGCCGAACTCGGTCGAAGTAAGGATCGAATTGCTCGCCGGGAACCGGACACTGAGCGGAGTCCGGCGACTCGAATTCGGACGCCACCTCGTTCGGCTGGTTGTGGCCGAGTCGAGTCAGTGTCGGTGTGAGTCTGCTCGCCGAAAACCGGACACTCGGCGGGATCAGAGTACCCGTTACCTATTGGAATTGAGTGGCCACCTCGACCGGCCGCTCCTGGCCGAACGTGCCCATTGCGGAGCCGCGACCGAACGGCCGGTGCTGCAGCGTAACGGACATCCGATTCGTCGGGCGCAGGACCGAGAAGGGTCGACTGCCGCCGACGAGCGCTGCCCGATCGAGCGTCCCGAAACCGGACGCCCGGAGATTGAGCAGCGAGGGCTTACGGCATTGCGAATGTCGGAGGGAGATGAAGGTCGAGCTACGCTTGGTGAGCCAGAGCCACGGTCTCAACCCATCGGTTCCCAGTCCAGGCCGGATTGGCGATCCATGCCATACGCGGCATCGACGGTCCGGAGGCGTTGTTTCCCGGTCAAGTTGCAGACCCGCGTTGTCCCGCAACAGCCAACAATGCCTTTGAATGATGCCGAGTTTTTCGCACCATTTGCGTTGCCTCAGGTACAGTGCCAATCGTCAACACCAGCCTGCTGCGTACCTGTGATCGCAACCTGTGCCTCGATACAGCGTTGGAATGGCGCTTCGCTCGGCGAGAGTTAGATGATTGCCCTTTCGAAGCATGTCCAGGAGCAGGCAGCGCGCCGAGGGCTCAGCGAGGAAATCGTCCTCGCTGTGGCTCGCGAGCCGGAGCAGCGGCTCGTCGTTCGGCTGGGGCGCGAACTTCGGCAGTCACGCGTCGCAATGCCGAGCGGCGGGACGCTGTATCTTGTACGGGTCTTGTACGGGTCGTGGTGGACGCGGGCCCAAGTGCCGAGATAGTGGTTACGGTCTACCGGACAATCAAGATCGAAAAGTACTGGAGCAAGGCATGAAGGTGAATTACGACGCGAAGACCGACACGTTGACCGTGGTGTTCCGCGATGTTCCTGTTGCCGAAAGCGATGAGGACAAGCCGGGAGTGATCCTCGACTACGATGCCGCGGGCAACATTGTGTCGGTCGAAGTGCTCGACGCGTCCAGGCGAGTCGAGGAACCACGCAAGGTGACTGTTGAGACCGAGGGGTAGGCGGGCTTGGTGTCAGGAGACGGGTCAATCGCGGTCACCGTGCCACGATTCATCCGGTGCTCAAATCTGTGTGTCCGGTTTTGTGCCCGTTTGTGCCGGTTTTTGACGAATTGGCATTAACCGGCTTTCTTTTGATTCAGGCGCTTACGGAACGCCACCACCCGCATTTTTCGATTGTGATTCCGGTTGTCGTGGGTTCGAGTCCCATCAGCCACCCCATTCATTCGTAAGAGGATTCCGTCCTCTTCATCCGCCGCGATCCGGACGTCGCACGCCCGGTTTTGTGCCCGTTCGATTGCTACAGCTGGCGGTTTGGCGAGGCCGCTGTTGCCTGCGTACGGCGCGAGATGCCCCGGCGCGAGATGGGCGAAACGCGGCACCATCTTCGCGTCGCGCCCGCCGCCTCGGCAGTCCGACGATGGCTGCACTGGCGATGTATGGCTGCGGGACGGCGTACGCCCTGGCCACGACCGCCGCGCGTAACGAAGGCCTGTCCAGCCACGCCGGGCTGTTCGTCGGGCTCTTGCAGTTTGCGCTTGCGTGCTTCGCCTCTGCACGACGCTGTTGATGACCTCGCTGCTCGCGCTCAAGAACGGCCAGCCGGTCGCGGTACGGAAGCTCCTCGGCGCGAACAGCTGGATCGGTCTCGCCAATCTGGCGAATGCCGCGAACGCCGGCCTGGTCTTCGCCAGCTTTGATCGCCTCGGCCTCGTCGTGGTCCTGGCCGCGGTGCCGTTCGTGGCGCTGTTCCTGGTCACCATCCGCGCCCGTGTCCATGGCGCCGCGGCAGGCGAACAGAGGCCGGCGGCACTGCGACAGCGTGAAGCGCTTCGGCGCCGCGCGTTGAGGCACGCCGCCGTCGGCATGCTGCAGGGTGCGGCGACGACCTGCGCCCCCCGGCTGCGCTTGCCGCACTCGGCCGGCCGTGAGGTCGGAGTGGCGCACCACGCCTCGCAGTTCAGCCAAGGGCTCTCGATCGTGCTGGTGGCAGCCGAAGATGCGGCAGCACAGCCGCGACCAGCTCGATAGCGGGTCGTCCCGATGGCGGAATGCGGCCACGCGACAGCGGTCTTCCTGCATGGCCGGCGTCTATCCGGCGATGATCGCGTGCACTGATTTTGCGTTTCCGTCGCCGAACACAGCGAATGGCCGCTTGCAATGTGCACTGACCATTCGACTCCGAAACTGCGACGGGCGGGTAAGGGTCGGCTGCCGCCAGCAGATCACGAACGCTCAGTGACTGCTCAAAGGCTGGAGCGGCCAGCCAGACCGTGAGGTGCCCCCAGATCCAGTGCCAACGGTCGGATCGGTGTGCAAGCCGCCGTTCAGGTCTTCCAGGCCACCGGCAGCGCTCGACCCGAACCGGCCGGTGGTCTGAGCGAATTCACCGCGGATAACCGGTCATTCGGGAGCAGATCAGCCTGCCTCCTGTGCCAAAGCCGTCGCGGTGGGGTCCCGTGCGACATCATTGCACCAACTCCGCACGCGGCAGCTTCGCGGCGCCGGCGTCAAAGGTCAAGAAGCGGTCGCGGGCGAGGTGCGTCGCACGCGCCACGAGCAAGCAATCCGCGAAGTCGGCGGATGTGTGCTGCGCAAAGAGGTACAGGGCCTCTTCGAGCGTCGGCTCGTGTTCGAGCTCGATGCCTGGCGTCTCGAGCATCGCGATGACGGCTGCCGTCATCGACGCCCGGTCGACCTTGTAGCGGCTGCGAAGGACCCATGCGGTTTCCAGCAGCGCGCACAGCGTGATGAAGAGCGGCTCGCCGCTGGCGGAGGCCTCGGCGACCACACGTTTGGCCGCCGCGCACTGAGCCGCAGCCGTCGGGTCCTGCACGAGCACGCGCACCAGCACGTTGGTGTCGATGGCCGCACTCATTCCGGCAGACGCATCTCGTCGACGGTGACGCCCGGCTGGCCCGGCCGCGTCAGCATGCCGACGAGGTCGACCAGGCGTCGCGTCTTCGGCCGCACGACGACAGTGCCATTGCTCAGCAGCGACCAGGCAATCTTGTCGCCGGCCTGCAAGCCCAGGCGCTCGCGCGCGTCACGCGGAATCGTGACCTGGCCCTTGATGGACATGGTGGTCGGCCCGGACATTTTGAACTCCATATTTACGATTTGCGTTATCGTGAGCCGACCGGATCGCGAGATCAACCAGAGGACGGCCATGCTTCCGCGAACGCGTCACCGGTCTCGAGGGCTCGCCGTTGCCGGTGTCCGGTACTCGGCAGGCTGATTCGGACCCGGTGCGCCGGCGGTCGACCCGCTGCGGCTGTTCGCGTGGCGGCGTCGGCCCACGGGTTCAGGCCTACCGGTTCGCCGAGCATTTACGGCCTGTCCGGCGAAAGGATTGCCGAGTTTCCCGGCGCACAACGCGATGGACGCATCGATTTCGTTGGGCGGCAGTCGGCTGGACCCGACCTTGCTTCAGTGGCGGACCTGGCCGCACCCGACCCTGGGCTGGTCCGGCTTGGCCGGATCAGGCGTCGCGCGCTGCTCCTTCGGCGCTTCGATGTGGTCGGTGCCACCAGGCGCCGGCACATGATCCCGCACCGCCCTTTGCAAGGAGCAAGAAAGGCACTCCCACGGCCTTCCCCATCGCAGTGACAGCGAACGATCGCATGGCCTTCCTCGAGGCCGAGCGCGCGAAGCTTCGGTACGAGTACCCCAAGCTGCACGCCAGCATCGAGCGGCGAGAGGTTCGCGGCGCTATCCTGGCACCGGTCGATGGCGAGTATCGGCTCCCGTCGATGCCCGGTGGGTGGCGACTCGCGCGCCTCCAGCGCCTCGTCGCCGCCGGGCTCCAGCATGGCGTGTACGGCGCGACGGATCAGCTCCTTGATGAATGCCGGACTTGGCGGTCCGATCCTCGCGGCCGTTGCCGCGGCGAGGCCCTCGGTAAATCGCAGCCCGCCCGCGTAGCGATTGACGAGCAGCCGGCGCTTCGTTGCACCCGGAAGGCCAACGTCGATGACTGGATCCACGCGGCCTGGACGTGCAGCGAGCGCCGGCTCGAGCACCTCGGGCCGGATGGTCGCCAGCACGAACAGCATGCGCGCTTCGGGGGCGAGGCCGTCCATCTCGTTGCGCAGCAGGTTGAGCGTGCTCCCGCCACCGGCCCACGGGCCATCGCGATGTTCGCCAACGAGGTCGACGTCCTCGAGCACTATGAGCGCGGCCTGCAAGGCCCGAGCGATCTCGATCGTTTCCGCCAGCAACGCGTAGTGACCCGCCGTCACGATCAGCTTGGTATGGCCAACCAGTGCTCCGGCAAGCCAGCGCACGACGAGGGTCTCTCCGGTGCCCGGCGGCCCGTAGAGAAGCACCCCTTCTCTCGCCGACACGCCGAGCCGGGCGAGCTGCTCCGCGCGCTGCGCGAAGCCCAGCGTGTTGCGCTCGATCAGCGCCAGCGTCTCCTCCGGCAGCACGATGTCCGCACGGCGCACCGCAGCGGCCTGCTCCACGCGCAGCCCGGCGGGCGAGACATCAAGATCGTCGTGTGCCCCTTCGAGCACGAGGATCTTCCCGCGCCGGCACGCACCGCTTTCGGCCCGTGTCCGCAGCTGATTGACGATCTGCGCGGCGACCCGAGCCGGGATCTCACCCGGGCCAATGGCGATCTCCAGGCGCGCGCGAACGGCGCGACCGCCTTCGCGCACATCGAGAACCGCGGCAAAACGCACATCGCCACGCTCCCGGAGCCACAGGCCGCGCGTCAGGCAGCGGACCGGTTGCGCTTCTCCAATCCCCACGTCCTGGTGTTCCGCGGGACCGGCGCCGATCCCTTCTCCAGCCTCGACGAGATCGGACAGGCGAAACGCCATGGACGCACGATGGCGCGGCAATGCCGAGACCCGCTTTCTCGCCTTATTGGACTATTGGACTCTAGCGGTGGCGGCCATCCGGGCATCCTGATAAAGTGAGGGTAGGCACGCGCTGCCGCCGGGTCGGCCCGGACGGCGCGCCGCCTCGGCATCCTCTAAGGACTCCGCCGATGTCCCCTGACGGTTCACGGACGCAGACTCATAAACGGGTGCTCTATTACACCCGCCGCAAGGACCGCGCGAGCGAGTTTTTCGACGCTCTCGGCAAAGCGACGGGGTGCATCCCGCTGGCCGAGAACGGGTTCGAGGCCGTGTACGACGGCGCCCGGTTCAGCTTCGTCGTCAAGCACGAACCCGGGACGGCGCTGAACGCGCTGCACCAGGGGTTCTTCAACCTGGTCCTGCTGGACCTGCGAGAGACCCCCGGAGCGCCCGGCCCGCGGCACCGCGACGACTTCGACCGGGGCCTTCGCCTGCTCGACCTGATGGACAATGAGCCGGACGTCGAGCGGCGATACGGCTTCCACCGGATCCTCGCCCTCGTGTCCGGCTCCAACTCCAAGGACATCGACGAACGCATCGTCACGCTCGGCGCGCGCGGCGTTGGACGTGTGCTCCGGGACGAGTCCGAATGCCCGGTCCACATGCCGTGCAAACGCCTGCCGTCGAAGCCCGAGATGGCGGCGGGCGTGCTGCGCGAGATCGCCGCGATGACCCTGCACCGCCGGGTGGGCGACGTGGCCCTCTGCGCGTCAGGCGGCGGCATCACGGGCCTGTACTTCGAGATGGGCGCCCTGAAGTGCTTGGAGGACTGCTGTTCGCCCGGCACGCTCAACGAGTTCGACATGTACTTCGGCATCAGCGCCGGCGGGGTCATCAGCGGCATGCTGGCCAACGGCTACACCATCGGCGAGTTCATGGGCGCGATCGCTGGCGAACGGCAGGGCCGCATTCCGCCGTTAGACATGAACCTGCTCGACGCCTCCCATCTCGACTTCCAGGGGCTCACCGCCCCCGTCCGTCAGCTCGCGAGGATCGTCCGCCATGCGCTGATGGAGCTGATGCGGGGGAGGCTGCCCTTCAGTTTCGAGTCGCTGGTCTTCGAGTACGCCGACCTGTTTCACGCGCCGTTCAACGCCGCCGGGTTCGAAGCGCTGCTCCGCTCGGCGTTCCTCCGGAAGGGGTGCAGCAACGACTTCCGTCGGCTCGGGCGTCGGCTCTTCATCGGCGCGACCGATCACGACCTCAAGGAGCACGTGCTGTTCGGCAAGCCGCCGTTCGAGCACGTGCCCGTCAGCCGCGCAATCCAGGCGTCGATGAGCATCAACCCGGTGTTCACGCCAACGCTGATCGACGGCCGTTACTTCGAGGACGGGGCGGTCACGCGGACGTCGAACTTCGTCGAGGCGATCGAGCTGGGGTGTGACCTCATCATCGCGCTGGACCCACTGGTGCCGTTCGTCTCGAAGCAGGCGGGCGCCGCGCGCGCGCGCGGGGTGTTCTGGAACGCCGACCAGGATATCCGCACGGTTTCCTTTACGCGGTACGAGACCACGCGGAACTGGGTGCTACGGCGGCACCCCGAGGTGAGCCTGTACACGTTCCTGCCCGCCAATCGCCTGCGCCAGGTAATGTCGGTAAACCCGATGGACCACCGCCCGTACCTGGAAATCTGGCGCGGGGCGTACCTCAGCACGCTCAAGCGCATTCACGCACTCGGCTACCGGATGGGAGGCGACCTGGGGGTGCACGGCATCGCGTTCGACACCGCCCGGGCAGACGAGGTTGCGGCGCGGCTGCGCCACCATTCGAAGACGACCTTCGCAGACTTCTTCCCTGACGGCAAGATCGACCTGCGCGTGCCGGCGCGCACGCGCGGCGCGAACCTGCGCCTGGTGGTCCCGCAGCGGGCCCGCGCGGGCGTCGCGTAGGCGGGGTCAGGTCTTGACATGCAACATTCTTGGCCGCTGGGGACGGGTTCCGGAGCACGCGCGCGGACACCTGGCGGGCGGTAGCGCGCCACCCAATGTGTCATGTCAAGACCTGACCCTAGAGTTCGCGGGATGCATCGCTGTTGGCCAAACGCGGGAAGAAGTCCTTGCCGACATTCACGAAGCAATCGAGTTGCACCTCGAAGGCCTCAAGGAGGATGGGCAACTGATCCCGCCACCCTCGTCCTCCAGTGAGTTGGTCGAAGTCGCGGCGTGACGAATGCGGTGATGAGTGCGGTGATGACCGCCGGCGTAGCGCCCCGGCGCGGTCCGGAGTGCGGCGGAGTGCGGACGGCGCAAACATCTCTGTTCGTTGCGATCATCCGGAGGGGGAGAGGGGAGGGGAACCGCTTTTTCTCTACAGGCTGCGCTGTCTGCTAGACTCGATCGTCAATCGCTGATGCCTCGATCAAGAGAACGCGCATGGCGCTGCCCGCAACGAAACCCGCGACCTACGACGACCTCTTCGATTTGCCGGAGCATGTCGTAGGGGAGATCATCGGTGGGCGCCTGATCACGCATCCGCGGCCGGCGCCGAAGCACGCTCGCGCCTATTCGTCGCTGGGCTTCAAGATTGGCAGCGCCTTCGACGAAGGCAGGGATGGGCCCGGTGGCTGGTGGATCCTCGATGAACCGGAACTGCACCTCGATGCCGACATCGTCGTGCCCGACCTTGCAGGGTGGCGGCGGGAGCGCATGCCGAAGCTGCCGGGAACGGCGTGGTTCGAACTCGCGCCCGACTGGATCGGCGAGATTCTCTCCCCCTCGACTGCGCGGGTCGCCCGCGCGGAGAAGTTGCCCCTCTATGCCCGGCACGGCGTCGTCCACGCCTGGCTGATCGACCCCGAACTGCGCACGCTGGAAGTGTTCGAGAACCGCGGGGACGGACACTGGCTGCTGCTGACCGTGCTGGAGGGCGCGGCGAGCGTCTCCCAGCCGCCGTTTGCCGCCATCGCCTTCGACCTCTCCGGGCTGTGGGCCGACTGATGATCTGATCTACGTGGGGTCACCTGGGGTCAGGTCTTGACATGCAACATCTTGTCCTCGTTCGCGGCTACGGGGACGCGCGAATCTTCAACTCGAATTCAGCGTTTCGCATGCCGCTACCTGCCGGTGTGCCGTGTTGCGGTCGAGATTGTCCGGGCAGAGGTGTCGCCACAGGGGTGTCGCTTCAGAGGTATCGCTAGAAGGCATGGGATCTCTTGTGCATCGATGAATGGCGCATCGGCCATGAAGGATCGATCGATGTGTCATGTCAAGACCTGACCCCGGGCCACGCTTCATCCCCACCGAGGAGTACTCGGCGGCCGATGCCGAACGCGCGCTCGCCGACGCCAACGAGGTCTACGACTGCGCCCGCTGGGTCATCAGCGAAGACCCCGGAAGTGCCGGCGAGGCGTGCCGGGCCGATCGGCGGTACTGAGGCAGTAGTACTGAGGCTGCGCTGCCAGCCGGCTCGGCGCTACGGCGCGCAGGCAGGCTGCGACGCTGGGACACGTGCCCGGCGTGAGAGCCTGCGAAGATATCGTCGCGAGCGGCATGCAGCGCCGGCCACGCCAGGAGAGCTGCTTCGCTCAACGGTCACCGAGCGGCAGGATCGCGACCGGCCTGACGTGTCCGGCCCGCTGCTTTGCTCCTTAAAGGGGATACGTGCCAGGAGGAAGAGTGAGCCGGAGCCCAAATGCACTGCCCGGCTGCTCTCCCGCCGTCGTGAAGTAACGGATGCGCGCGTCCGTCTCGACGAGGATCACCTCTTGGACGCCGAGCCGCCAGGTAGGCCTCCACCATCTCGCTGATGTCCTTCCGCCTGTTCCCGGGAGACAGCACTTCGACGCACAGCGGAGGCATCTTCGTGAGGGGATCGGCTCCACCTTCGCGAGCGAGTTCGTCGAAGCTCGGCGCCCAGCAGAGATCCGGAATTCTCACACCCTCGGCGGACGCGAGGGCATAGCTGCCGACTTCCCCACCGAGCGTCGCCTCGATCTGGCGCATCAGCGCAGCGACGATACGCTGATGTTTGTAAGATGGCGGAGGGCTCACCTGTAGCTCCCCGAATTCGTCCAGCTCGCACCGCTCTGGAGCATTCGGATCCCCCAACAACTCTCTCCAGCGAGCAGCCAATGCCTGCCGGCCGAGTCGTTCGTTGGCAACGATGCGCATCATGGACCTCGCGCAAGCTGGTGCTGTTGCAGACGATTTCCATGATACCGGGGCGAGATTGCGGCGGCAATCAATCGCTGGGGGCATCAATCGCTGGGGAATCTTTTGTGAGTTCTTGAGTTGTCCGGATTTGACGATCGATGCTTCAACGCGTAAGCTGTATCGATCGTTAAGAACAGCATCTTTCATGAGAACTACCATCAGTATTGAGGATGATGCGTATGCCTCGGCGGAGGCGTATGCGCGCGCCCGTGCACTGAAGCTCGGGCAGGCTGTGTCGGAGTTGATTCGCCTAGGCAGCGCCAGCCGGCTGCAGTTCAAGCAGGTCGGTGGCGTGTGGGTTTTCGACCTCCCGCCGGAGACCCCGGCGCTCACTGCGACTCAGGTGCAGGCGTTGCTGGATGCGTCGACGTGAGCCCGCCGGGCCGTCCCAAGGGCGAACACCGGAGCGCGCAGCGCGCAGGTAGTCCTATTCGCCCGCCGGGCCGTCCCAAGGGCGAACACCGGAGCGCGCAGCGCGCAGGTAGTCCTATTCGCCCGCCGGGCCGTCCCAAGGGCGAACACCGGAGCGCGCAGCGCGCAGGTAGTCCTATTCGCCCGCCGGGCCGTCCCAAGGGCGAACACCGGAGCGCGCAGCGCGCAGGTAGTCCTATTCGCCCGCCGGGCCGTCCCAAGGGCGAACACCGGAGCGCGCAGCACGAAGGCAGCACAGAGCCCCACTTGCTCGACGCCAATGCGCTGATCGCCCTTTGCTGGCCAACCCACGAGCACCACCTGCGAATGCTCGCCTGGTTCCAGCAGCACGCCGGCAAGGGCTGGGCTACGACCGCGCTGACACAGGCGGCATTCGTCCGGATCATCTCGCAGCAGGTATTCGCGGGGCGGTCGGTCAGCATCGGCGAGGTCGCGGAATTGTTGCTGCGTAACACGGGGCACGCCGCGCATCGGTTGGTGGCGCTCGACTTCGCGTTCGACCAAGTTCTCGTCGCATGCACAGGCGGTGTTCTTGGGCATCGACAGGTGACCGATGCCTGGCTGCTGACCGCGGCGATGCGAAACGGGATGAAGCTCCTCACTTTCGATGCCGGGATCAGCCAGCTATTGGCCACCGTCGACGAACGAGATAGGCATCTCATCGTGCTCAGGGCAGAGGAAATCGGGGGCTGACCCCAATTTGCGGGACCGGGTTGTCATCGGGTGACTGCGAAGCTGTGATCTTCCCGCCGCCGATTGTTGCACCGTAGCCGCGCCGGCGGCCATCGCCGAATGTTGCACTTCAAGAGCTGACCCCAGGGCGCGCGGAATGGCGATCGTCACCCGGGCCACCGAAGGACGATCTCCGGGCTGCGGACGCGCTGGCGTCGGGACGAAAACCCCGGCGCTCTGATTGCGGCGTTACTCGTAGTGATAACGGCACGCCACGATGGCCAGCGCGTCGCCTTCGACGGTGTAGACGAGCCGATGCGTGTCGTCGATGCGGCGCGACCCAAAGCCGATCAGGGTCTCGCGCAGAGCCTCGGGCTTGCCGACGCCGCGGAAGGGATTGCGCATGGCGTCCTGAATCAGGGCGTTGATTCGCCGAAGCGTCCTGCGGTCCTGCCCCTGCCAGAAGAGATAGTCGTCCCATGCGGCAGCGGTAAAGACAAGCCGTTCAGGCATTGGCTAGCTTGCGCGCTTTGACCTGCCCCTTGCGAAGCTGCCCGATCGATTTCGCGAGATGAGCGACATTGGCCGGCGACTTGAGCAGATGCACGGTCTCCATCATGCTGTTGAACGTGTCCAGCGACATCACGACAGCATCCGGGGCGTCGCGACGGGCGATGATCGCGTAGTCCGCATCCTCGACGACCTGGTCGATGACGCGCTTGAGTGTGTTGCGGGCGTCCGAGAAGTTGATCACGCGCATGGCAGGGGGCCTAGAAAGATATGTACCAGTATCGGTACAAGTCTACTGTGATCGGTTCGCTGTCGCATTCGACCATACGGATGCGACGCACCGAAGGGCACATGTCTTGACATACGACATTTCAGCCTGCCTTCGAGGCAGTCCGCAAGCGGGGTTGGCGAGCGGGTTTCTCCGAATGTGTCATGTCAAGACCTGACCCCAGGGCGTGCTATGGGGCGAGCGCCGGCAGTCCGCGTTCGATGGCGGCGCGCATCTGTCGCCAGATGCCCGACTCATCGTCGGCCGGACGATAGTCCATGGCCGCCGCCACGATCTCGTCGATGGTCGTTTCCGGATGCTCGAGGTTGCACTGCGCGCGGCCGAATGCCGCCAGGTCTTTGCGCGCGGGCCATGCCCGGCGGCCGCAGAGGGCGAGCGCCGGCAGGTCCTTGGCGAGGTAGACCGTGGTGCAGATCACGTCGTAGAGAGGCGAGAGGCGACAGTCGTCGGCGCCGGGGTGCGTGTAGAGCAGTCCGAAGTTCTTGAGGTGCGCGTCGCCGTTGCGCAGCACGACGTTGAGCACCAGCACGGAGTAGAACTCCCGCAGCGATTGCCGAACCTGGCCCGATGCGGCGTTGAGGCGAATCGCCTTGGCGATGCTTTCGTAGGAGCCCTCGTACTTCCTGTCGTTGACCGTGCCCTGCAGCGAGACCATGTCCTCGAAGCCGAGATAGAGGTCGCGGTCACGGTCGTAGTCGAACCGCTCGACGACGAGCCGCTTGCGGTCGGCCGACAGCCAGAACTGCGGCACGCCAAGGCCGATGCGGCGCGCGATGTCGAGGCAGTGGAATTCGTTCTCGGACAAGTGCGGGAAGTCGGGCCCGCTCGCCTTGACGATGAGCTGGCGGCCGCGAAGCGTCGCGCGTTCGCCGATGCTGCCGCCGGTCGCGGCGCGGGACATTGGGAACGAGGCTGGGGGCGCCTCGGTGGCGCGGCGGCGATCGGCTTCGGCGTTCGCCCGATCGCTCGCCCGATCGCTCGCCCGATCGCTCGCCTGCTCGCTCCCGCGGGCGCGTGCCTCGTCGCTCGCCCGGTCGCTCGCGTGGTCGCGCGCCGCGAGCAGCACTTTGGGCTGCACACCGGCGATCCCCGACTGAATGAGGTAGGTGTCGGCCAGGTATTCGAACAAGTCGCGCGAGCCCTGGTCCGCCAGGATCTCGCGCAGGTCTTCGGAACCCCCGGTGGGAGGGGCGATGTCGCGTTCTCGGCTTACGCGCAGGCGGCCAATGGCGTTGCCGCCGGACAGCGCCAGCAGCGCCATGTCGTCGATGCGCAGGAGCTTGCCGAAGCGCTCGTGGATCCTCTCCTTGAGGTAGCCTTCCGGCAGGAAGGTCTGGAAGGCAGGCAGCATCGGCGTCCTGCTGTAGGACTGCGCCGACAGCGGCATGGTGAGCGATATCTCGGCCGCCGCGTCGGCTGCCTCGAGCGCCGCCGTGTCGTAGGTAAAGCTATGCCGCCCATCCTTGGCAAGGCGCCCGGAGCGGCCCGTCGGCACAAAGACGTGCAGCAGCTCAACGCGCGGCAGGCTTGCTCTCGTCTTCGTTGCCATAGATCGTTCCGAGCTCGTCCAGCGTCGGCCGCCGGCGCGGCACCAGCCCGATGCTCAGTCCCAATGCGCGCAGGGCCAGGATCAACGCGTCGACGCGAGCCCCCGGGTGGCCGCCCTCGAGCCGCTGGTACGTCCGACGCGGAATGCCGGCCGCGTCCGCCAAAGCCTGTTGCGTCAAGCCACACTCCCGCCGCCGTATGCGAAGCGCGTGGCTCAACTCTCGCAGCTCGTCCATGCGTCGAATATGGCGCCCAGCTCCCTTCGGCGTCAAGAGAGCGCCAATTCTGGCGCCGAGGGGCTGGGGCCAAACAACCCCGAAGTCACAGCCCTGACAGGGTGCGAAAATGGGGTCAGGTCTTGACATGCAACATATTGCCCCGATGCAAATGCGGATCGGAGCGCGCGGGCGGACATCTGAGAGGCGGTAGCACGTTCCCAGATGTGTCATGTCAAGACCTGACCCTCGATGTGCATTTACGAGGATGTGCAGATCCTGCGCGAACTTGGCTTGGTCGCACCCGCGCCCGACGGCGGGATCATGTGTCCGTTTGCGGACATCCACGCGGACATGCACCTGCGAGCGGCGGCTTGAGGCAGGGACCGGTCTCGACGCGGGACAAGGACATCGCGGCCCGCGTTGTCATCGAGCAGGCGCTCAAGGCGCGCGGTCGGGAGCAAGGGTGGGGGCAGGGAGTCGATCGCTGCGCTGGCCTCTTGTGCAGCATGGTTGTTGTAGCTACAATAACCGATGCGCGTTACTTTCGATCCGGCCAAGCGCACGAAGACCTTGGTCGAACGTGGTTTGGACTTCGAGGACGCAGCCTCTCTGTTCGAGGGCACCACGGTCGAGGTATTGGACACGCGCAGAAACTACGGTGAGCCCCGCATCATCTGTTATGGCCTGCTATCCGGCCGTCTTGTGGTCGTTGGCTACACCCCGAGAGGCGCTACGCGCCACGTATTCAGCATGCGAAAGGCAAACTATCGTGAGCAAGCCCGCCTCGCGCCGTACTTTGAAGTCTGATCTTGCCAAGGTCGACGCCCACTCGATTCGTCCGCACGAGTACAAAGAGTTGCCCGAACTCACTGAGCAAGCCCTGTCCCGCGCGGTCGTAAGCAAGGGAGGTCGTCCCCGCTCTTCCAATCCGCGCAAGTTGATTTCCATTCGCCTCCCCGTTGATGTCATTGAACGCTGGAAGGCCACTGGTCCCGGTTGGCAGACGCGTATTGCCGAGCGCTTGATCAAGGTTCGCTGAGTCCCGTGCAACCCCGATCTCGACCGGACATTGGTCGGTGTGGGTCAATGGAAACTGGCGGATGACGTTTGGTTTCGATGGCCAGGACGCGATCCTCGTCGACAATCAGGATTACCATTAGGAGCGCACGATGGTGCGCATGTTCAACCCGCCGCATCCGGGGACGAGGCTGAAGGAAGACGTGCTTCCCGCCTTGGGTTTGTCGATGACGGCGGCGGCGCTGCAACTCGGCGTTACGCGGGCGGCCTTCTCGCGCGTGATCAATGGTCGCGCTGCCATTTCGCCGGAGAAGGCGCGGCGACTCGAGCTGTGGCTCAAGACCCGGCGCGGCGGTCCGGACACCGAGCGCTGGCCGCGGCAGCAACTCGCCTACGGTCTGTGGCAGGAGGAGCAGCGCCCGACACCCGAAGTGCAGCGCGCACCGGCTGTCCGCGTCTCCAGGCCCCAAGTCTTGAAGCGACCTTTACGTATGCGGGGGGGGGGCAGGTCTCGACATGCAACATCTGGCAGGGGTGGCGATTCGGTGGTTGTGCCCTGCAGCGTGATGATGTTCGCGGGGCGGAGACGACACTCGGAAACGCGCCATGTCGACGCGTGACCCTGGCGTCGCCAAGCGGACGATCCGACTAGCGGACACCCGTTCGGCCCCACGGTACGGCTTGATTGCCGGACGTTTTCGTCCGAGAATCTGGCCGTGACCGGGAACGAGTTCGTGCGCCGCGTGCGCGCGCTCGGCAAGAGAACCGGACTTCCGGTGGCGCTTGATGCGGCTCGCGGAAAGGGCAGCCACCAGACGGTCTACTTCGGTTCCTCGTACACCATCCTTCGCAATCCAAAGGACGAACTCAAGACCGGAACGTAGCACGCCATGTGCTCGCAGCAGGGGATCAAGGTCACCGACCTCTAGGAAAGCCGGTGGAACGATTTGAGTATCCGGTGCGCCTCAAACGGGCACCCGAACGTGGCTACGTTGTCACCTGCCGCGACCTGCCGGCGTTGGTGACGCAAGGCGACGACAAGCCGGATGCGCTTGCGCAAGCCGCAGACGCAATGGACGAGGTCTTTGCCACGTTGATGAAGCTCGGCCAGCCGTTTCCACCGGCGAGTGCGGCGCTACCGGGCGAGCATCTGGTGTCGCCACCGGTCGAAACCGTGGCGAAGGCGGCGCTCTATACGGCCTTGCGCGCCGCGGAAATGACCAAGGCGCAACTCGCCAGGTCGCTTGGCGTCGACGAGAAGGAAGTCCGCCGCTTGCTTGATCCGCACTACCACTCGAAGCTACCCAGGATTGCCGAGGCGATTTCCTTGCTTGGCAAGCGGATGGTCATCAGTCTGGAGAACGAGTGACCGGCCCGCTGGAGCAGCGTATCCACATGCAACATCTGCCAGAGGCAGCCAGAGGCGGCGATGCGGTGTGATCCTGCCGCGTGATGATGCCCAACGGGTGGCGACGACATCCGGAAATATGTCATGTCTAGACCTGACCCCATGATGCGTTGCGATGTAACTACAACGTCGTTATAATCCCCCGGTGAACGAGCTCCGGTTCGAGTGGGATGAACGCAAAGCCTCCGCCAATCGCACGAAGCATGGCATCTCGTTCGAGGAGGCGAGGTCCGTGTTTCTTGATGAGCGTGCGCGATTGATCGACGATCCGGATCACTCGGCGGACGAGGAGCGTTTCATACTTCTTGGGCTGGCCGCCTCGCTTCGGCTCCTTGTCGTCTGCCATTGCTACAGGCGCAAGGCGGGTGTCATTCGAATTATCTCGGCGCGAAAGGCCACGAACGAAGAAGCGAAGTCATACCCGTAGAGGAAACCGCATGCGCAAGGAATACGACTTCAGCAGATCGCGCGCGAGCCCGTACCCCTCGCTCCTAAAGAAACAGATCACGATTCGCCTTGATCAGGACTCGATCGCCTACTTCAAAGCGATTTCTGAGGAGGTCGGGATTCCGTACCAAAGCCTGATCAATCTCTATCTGCGCGATTGCGCAATATCCCAGCGCAAGCTGAGTCTTAACTGGAAGTAGGGCACACGTGGGGTCAGGTCTTGACATGCAACATTCCAAGAGATAATCACGGCGACCGCATCTTTGCAACGTGGCGATGTCCACGTGGTGATGCCCGCGCAGGCGGGGGTGGCGATCCGAAAACCGTCATGTCAAGACCTGACCCCATTAACTACGTCGTTCGTGAGTCTAGAGCGCCTGGTCGACGACTTCATTGCGGAGATCGACAAGTGGAGGGCGCGATGAGACATCTGACCATTACACTGCAGCCCGATTGGAAGAAGGCGCTTCGTGACGCAGGTCGTCTGGCCGTTGGCGGTGTCCGTGACGGCGCCTATTGTGGGGAGTTTCTGAATTTCGAATCGGCCGGAGCGTTCTTCGGAAAGCTCACGGAAAGGCGGTGGGCGATAGTCCACACGTTGCAAGCCTCTGGGCCGATCAGCGTTCGTGAGCTTGGGCGCCGCGTTTCGCGCGATGTCAAGCGCGTTCACGAAGATGTGCAGATACTGCGCGAACTTGGCTTGGTCGAGCCCGCGCCCGACGGCGGGATCTTGTGTCCGTTTGCCGACATCCACGTGGACATGCACCTGCAAGCGGTAGCGTGAAGCGGGGACCGGTCTCGATGCGGAAAGCCGCGCGGCTGATCGACCGCGACATCAAGACCGTGGGGCAAGCGGGGTCAGGTCTTGACATGCGACATTCCAAGAAATAACCACGGCGGCCGCATCTCTGCAACGTGGTGATGTCCACATGGTGATGTCCGCGCAGGCGGGGGTGGCGATCCGAAAACCGTCATGTCAAGACCTGACCCCATTAACTCCACGTCGGCGATCGGAACATCAAGAGGAGCACATGCGATCAGTTGGTCACCGCAAGACGCGCCCGCCTGCATTCTCCGGTCATGCTGCACTTCTGGTGGAGGGCGCTCGCTTCAACGACGAGATCCATCGATTGCCGACCGGCGACCGCACCTTCATTCGCAAGGGCATCTATCGCTTCAAGACGCACGACGATGCCAACCGTCACGATCTGGAGCGGATCGCATTCGGGATGGCGCAGATCGCGGCGGAACGGCGACGATGACCGAAGAGTTCAGTCGCCCTGCCACGCTGGAAGACCTCAAGGCCCTCATCCGGGCGCTCGACGAGCACGGCGTGGACTATCTGCTCATCGGCGGCTACGCGCTGTTCGTGCACGGCTATCATCGATCGACCACCGACATCGACGTGCTCGTTCCGGCGACGATCGATGCCGGTCGCAAAGTGCGTGACGCGCTGATGGTGCTGCCGGATCGTGCGGCACGGGACATCGATCCCGCCTGGCTCGAAGAAGGCGAGATCATCAAGGTTGCCGACGAGTTCGTCGTGGACATCATGCTCAATGCCGGTGGCGAGACTTACGACACGCTGCAGCAGCATGCCGAGACCATCGATCTCGACGGCCTTCCCATTCGCACCATCAATCTGGAGGGGCTGTTGCGCACCCAGCAGTCGATGCGCGACAAGGACATCGCGGACCGCGTTGTCATCGAGTATGCGCTGAAGGTACTCGGTCGACAGCAATAGCCGGAATAGGGCTTTCTTGGCTCCGTGCAAGTCGGGGGGTTGGGTTCTGATGTGCGGGCGGGGGCGGTTGCCGCTCAATCGGCGGGTGGTTCACCCCCGCGTCTCGCGCGAGTGCCAAACGCGCACGATGACGACATCACCCTCGCGATTTCGCCGATAACGGAGGACGTATGCGCCTGCTCCGAACGCCAGGAAAACCTGGCGCCGCTCGCCGTCATCCATGGGCGATCCTGAATCCGGGAACTGCTCGAGCTGCCGGGCCTGCGCTTTGATGGCGACTGCAGCGCGACGGGCGGCTTCGGGATTTCGTTCGGCGAGGAAGTCGTAGAGCCGGACCACATCCTCCAGCGCTTCCGGCAACCAGACTACGTTGGCCACGGCGCACGATGCCCGGCTGCAAGCTGGTCGAGCCAGTCGCCGACCGCATCATTCGACGCCGCGCTCCCGCTGAGTTGATAGCGCTCCCATCGCAACTGATCCTCGCGCCGCTCCCGCTCGAATGCTTCTTCGCGAATGAGGTACTGCTCGATCGCCTTCTTGATGAGCCAATGGGTCGAGCGGTCCTTTTGCTCCGCCAGGAGCTTCAGGCGCTCTCGCATCTCGTCCTCGACCTTCACGCCCAGAGTGGTTCCCATGGTGTCCCGAAATGAGGTGGCTAAAGTAGCAACTATACACAACTAACGGCAGCCGAGACTCTTCGGAAGTGAGCGACCACTCCGACAAGCCGTTGTGATCGCCGACTGCCGCTGCTGCCCGCGCGCCCCATCATGTCGCAGAAAACGATATTTGTGCGACACGTTTTCTTGACGTGTCGCCGCCAACGACATAAGCTCACGACGTGATGCAAAAAGTGAATTCTGGCGACATGGGTGCGGCTCCTGGCTGGCGGCCGGATAGGCCTTACAACGATCTGCCGCGTCTGCCTCCCGTCATGGAGCTCGAGACGAAACCGGTGTTGAAGCAGTGCGTGCTGGCGCGAGCGGCGCTGGCGGAACTGAAGCAGGCTGCGGCGCTGATCCCGAATCCCGCGATGCTGATCAACACGCTTCCCCTGCTGGAGGCCCGGGCGAGTTCGGAAATCGAGAACATCGTCACCACGGCTGACAAGCTGTTCCGGCACCTGCAGGCCGACAGTGGTGCCGACGCCGCGACGAAGGAGGCGCTGCGCTACCGGCGCGCCCTGCTCGAAGGTGTCGTGGCACTGAAGAACCGGCCCTTGACGACACGGACCGCGGAGTTGATCTGCACGCAGATCAAAGGCGTCGAAATGAGCGTGCGCATGGGGCCGGGCACCGCGCTTGCCAACGACGCCACGGGCGCGGTGGTCTACACGCCGCCCGAAGGCGAAGGTCGCCTCCGCGACCTGCTCGCCAACTGGGAGCTCTTTCTGCACGACGAAGCAACCATCGATCCCCTCGTCCGGATGGCCGCGGCGCACTATCAGTTTGAAGCTATTCATCCGTTCACCGATGGCAACGGGCGAACCGGTCGCGTGTTGAACAGCTTGTTCCTCGTCGAGCAAGGCCTGCTGTCGCTGCCGATCCTCTTCCTCAGCCGCTACGTCATCGCGAACAAGGCGGACTACTACCGCCTGCTGCTCGCGGTCACGACGGAAGGCGCCTGGGAACCGTGGCTCATCTACATGCTGCGCGCGGTAGAAGACACCGCCGCGTGGACAACCGCCAAGATCGGCGCAGTCCGAACTCTGGCCAGCGCGACCGCCGAGTACGTTCGCGCCAAGCTCCCGAAGATCTACAGCCGCGAACTGGTGGATGTCATCTTCGAGCAGCCGTACTGCCGCATCGCGAATCTCGTGCAGGCCAGGATCGCGGCGCGCCAGGCCGCGGCGCGCTATCTCAAGGCCCTCGTTTCGATCGGCGTGCTCGCCGAGCAGGCCTTCGGCAAGGAGAAGCTCTTCGTTCACCCAAAGCTCGTGAACTTGCTCACGCGCGACAGTAATGCGTTCGATCCGTATCGCGCCTGAAGGCGTTTCCACGAAGTGCGCACCATCTGGGTGAGGTCTTGACATGCTACATTGGGGTTGACGGACGACTTGAACGCATGGGCGTTGTGTGCCGTACACCGGCGGCAAATCCAGGAATACGTCATGTCAAGACCCCTCGGTCAAGCGGATCCGCCACGGCAGGCCAGCCTGGCCCGGTCGGCGGCACACGGTGCATTTTCACCAACCGGGCCAGGCCGTCCTGCCGCGTCGGGCCGCTTACCTAGAACGTTGGATTCTTACGGTCATATTCCTTCTCAAGAGTCCGGAGTTCGTCCCCGGCCCCGACGTCATGCGGCCATTGTGCGTCCAGCGAAGGCTGGCGCGTTCAGTGGGAGACAGTCCGTGCGCCGGGAGACTGGCAAGGAGTAGGTGGTGCAAGTCCGCTGCACTGAAGGCATAGCAAGCCACAGTGGCACCGAGTCATGCGTTCGGTATCCGCGAGGGTATCAGCGAAGCGTTGACAGGTGAGCACATGAGCCAGCCATTGAGCCGCGTAAAACCCTCATCCCGGGTGCCAACACATTGGACTTTGTGGAAGGCCACACCGGCGGGCGCGCTATTGCGAGCACCCGTTGGACCCGGCGCGGTCGAAGACCCTGGCGCGTGTGGACGCTCTTTGTACAGGAACCGGGAGAGCTTGGATGTGGCCGGCGGGGTATTGCCGGTCCGTGCCGGGAAGGCGAGGAGCCAAAGCCGGCGATGAACGCATCCAAGCAGTCAGACCCTGCCATAGTAGCGATGAAGCCTGCGAACAAAGCTGGGCAACCGGCGGCGGAGTGGGCGGAGCCAAGGGCGGGGACCAAGGGGAACACGGGCCGGCCACACACGCACCGGGCACAGGACCGGGCGAGCGTGTCACAGGGGCTGGAACGTGTACGTCAAGCAGCAAGGCAGCGGAAGAAGGAGAGGTTCACCGCGCTTCTGCACCATGTTACGGTTGACCTATTACGGGAGTCGTTCTTGGCGCTCAAGCGCAAAGCCGCCCCTGGCGTGGATGGCCTGACATGGCAGGACTACGAGGCGGCACTGGAAGACAATCTCCAGGACTTGCACACACGGGTCCATCGCGGGGCGTACCGGGCACTGCCGGTCCGGCGACGGTACATACCGAAGCCGGGCGGGAAACAGCGCCCACTGGGGATCGCTGCGCTGGAAGACAAGATCGTCCAGCGCGCGGTAGTCGCCGTACTGAACGCGATTTACGAGGAAGACTTTCGCGGATTCTCGTATGGTTTCCGACCGGGACGCAGTCAACACGCTGCGCTGGACGCCCTATCGGTGGGGATTGGTAACACCCCGGTGAACTGGATTCTCGACGCCGACATACGGAGCTTCTTCGACTCGGTCAGCCAGGAGTGGCTGATTCGTTTCCTGGAGCACCGGATCGGCGACAAGCGCATCATCCGCCTCGTGCGCAAGTGGCTCAAGGCGGGTGTCCTGGAAGATGGAGAGTGGAGCGTCAGTGACATGGGTACGCCACAAGGGGCGGTAGTATCACCGCTGCTCGCCAACGTGTACCTGCACTACGTCTTCGATCTCTGGGCCGAGCGGTGGCGACGGCGGGAAGCTACCGGCAACGTCATCATGGTGCGGTACGCTGATGACATCCTGGTCGGCTTTCAGCATGAAGTCGACGCGCGGCGTTTCTGGGACGCGATGCGGCTGCGGTTTGAGCAGTTCTCGCTTGCGCTCCATCCGGACAAGACTCGACTGCTGGAGTTTGGCCGCTATGCTGCGGCCCGGCGCCAGCAGCGCGGCCTTGGGAAGCCGGAGACCTTCACGTTCTTGGGCTTCACCTTCATCTGCGGCAAATCCCGCCGCGGGGCCTTCCAGTTGCAGCGGAAGACCCGCCGGGACCGCATGCGAGCGAAGCTCCGGGAGGTGAAGGAGCAACTACGAAAGCGCAGGCATGAACCGATCCCCGAACAGGGGCGATGGCTCAAGCAGGTGGTTACCGGCTTCTTTGCGTACCACGCGGTGCCCACGAACTCCCGGGCACTCCGTGCCTTCCGGCACCACGTCACCGGCCTCTGGCTGCGGGCGCTCCGGCGCCGCAGCCAGAAGGACAGCATGACGTGGGCACGGCTCAAGAAGATCGCCGACACCTGGCTCCCACAACCCAGAATCCTTCATCCCTGGCCCAGCCAACGCTTTGCCGTCAATCACCCAAGGTGGGAGCCCGGTGCGTGAATTGCGCACGCCGGGATCTGTGCGGGGGGTACCGGGCAACCGGTATTCCTACCGCGATCACCGGGGTAAGAGTCGGAGCCCCGTAGCTTGGGTAGCAGGGTTGCAGTGGGGAAACCGGGACTCTGAAGCCTACCGACAACGCCATCGGAAGGATGGCGGCGAGTCACCAGGCCGTAGCGCAAGCGAACGAGAGGTGGCCTCGGAATTTTGGCCCCGGAGGCCGAGCTGGCAATGGCTATGGCGAAGGCAGCATGGATCATCGCGAACAGACTGATCGCGCTGGGACAAGCGCGGAAGAGGGGGAACTGAGATGAGTTAGTGAAACCTCTTAATGGAGTCCAGCTGGTGCAAGTCCAGCCCGGTCAAAGCCGTAGCGGGCAGGCCGGAAACGAGTGCTGCCGTTCGCCGGGCGACTGGCGGGTGCGAAGCGTACACAGCGAGTGGGCAGGCCGTGAGGATTCAGCTCCGAAATCTTCGATTATCGCGATGCCGACGCCGTTCAGTCAGCGGAAGGCAGCATCCGCCCCACCGCGATGCGAGGTGGAAACGGAGTCGCCGGAGTCTCTAGCCCGGGGCATGCTTACCAAGGGACTTCCCGTGAACCCAGGAGAGCTCACTACTTCTCCGCGCGACTGGGCTGGAGGTGACGCCCAACCCAAAGGCACCTGGTCTCCGGGGGGAGAGGGCTGCCCCCGAGAGAAGCGAACGACCCTCAAGCGGAGTCTCCTGTTGCCAAGGGAAACCGGAGGCGCAGGTACGGGTAGCGGCGCTGAGGCCTAACCATTCGCTCAACCGGACCCATTGCGGCGTGCGGCCAACAGCCCGCCATTTCATTCTGGGCTTTTCGCCGCACGCCGCAACGGTCCGGTTAGCTCAAACGTTATTTGCTCTGAAAGAGAGTCGTGACTTTTCGCTTCGAATGGGACCCTCGCAAGGCAGCCGCGAACGTCGCGAAGCACGGCGTCTCCTTTGAAGAAGCAGCTTCTGTGTTCAACGACCCGCTGGCCTACACTTTCGCCGATCCAGACCATTCGGCCGGTGAGAAACGTCAGCTGACGTTCGGCGTATCGAGCGCTGGGCGCCTGCTTACCGTTATTTCAACTGAACGCGGTGATGCACTCCGCCTCATCAGCGCTCGCAAAGCAACTCGCCACGAGCGAGGCATTTATGAGCAAGGCTAGAGATGAAATGCGCGCTGAATATCGGCGCGAAGACCTAGGCAAGGGCGTGCGTGGCAAGTACCTCGGGCGCGTCGCGGGCGGGACGAACCTGGTGCTGCTTGATGAGAAAGTGGCGAAAGCGTTCCCGACGTCAGAGGCCGTCAACGAGGCGCTACTCGGGTTGCTCGCACTCACGGAACGGACCGCGCGCATAACTCGTCGTTCCAGCGGACGCGCTAAAGCACGCCGCTGAACTTCATCGTTAGGGGA
>CAVQLG010000005.1:0-132910 GCA_963713275.1 uncultured beta proteobacterium | reverse complement strand
GACGCACATGTGAAAAAGTGCTGATGCGATAAGGCATTGGAGTGGGGGCGAAAATATTTCTTCGCAAAGGGGCTAGACTTCCGATTTTGGTCTTGGATAATCGAGCGTGACCCAGATCGCCTCAAGGGCTGTCACGCGATGTCCGGATTTGAAGGGTCGGTGCTATGGCAAGGCAACCGGGAGTTTGGCGCGGAGGATATTGCCTACATTCGAATGCTGATCCAGCGCTTTCCCAGGTTGCCGCGCTCGGAGTTGGCGGACACGCTGTGCGAGCATCTGGGCTGGCTCACGCCGGCGGGGGCGCCGAAGACGGGGGCGTGCCGGAAGTTGCTGGCGCGCCTGGAAGCCGGTGGCGAGATTCGGCTGCCGGCGCGGCGCCAACAGGGTGGCGAGCGGACGGCTGGGCGGCAGCGGGCGGCGCCGCCGCGGGTGCCGGTGCTGCCGGGCGAGCCGGTGCAGTGCGCGTTGGCCGCGCTGGGGCCGGTGCGCGTGCGCCTGCTGGGGCAGGGGCCGGAGGTGGCGGAGTGCAACGCCTATCTGGAGCGCTTTCATCCGCTGGGCTACCGCAAGCCGTTTGGCTATTGGGCGCGCTACCGCATTGAGGCGGCGGAGCGCAGCCTGGGCTATCTGCTGCTGGGTGGTGCGGCCCGGGCCATCGCGCCGCGGGATCGCTGGATCGGCTGGAGTGCGCGCCAGCGGCTGGCCAACCTGCCGTGGGTGGTCAACAACAGTCGCTTCCTGGTTTTTCCCTGGATTCAGGTCGAGCATCTGGCCAGCCATGTGCTGGGCCAGCTGGCACGCCAGTTGGCCACTGACTGGCAGGCGTGCTGGGGCTACCGGCCGCTGCTGCTGGAGAGCTTTGTCGATCCGGCCCACTATCGCGGCACCTGCTACCGCGCTGCCGGCTGTCGCGCCAAGATAAGCTTGGCGCATCTTGCTGGGTGAAAGTCCTGGCCGGGAAAGGGTTAACCACCCACCCGTATCGAGTGTTGCGCCTGCGGCGGAGTCGGGGGCAGTTAGCCCTGGCGAACAAGGCAGGCGAAGCGTACACAGAGAATCCTGCAGGCCGTAGGGGTCACCGCGGACCCTGAAAGCTGGTACAGCTTCGAAATAGCCATTGCGGACGGCCAGGGTTTCAGTTGTCCTGAAGCCAACACGAAGCACCCGCCATGGTGAGGGTGTGGAGGTCCGTCGGAGTCCTCAGGCTGTGGCATGCAGGAATAGATGCGTCGAAGAACTTGGGAGGTCCCTTTGGTTCCTGGCTGCGGGAAGGCCGACGTAAGGCATACGGGTATTGAGACACGTAAGGGGAAACCCCGACACAGAATTATCCCGGAGCCTAAGCGGCGCAACTGGAAGGCAGAGCAGGTAGGCGGAGAAGTACTGTGAAAGGGAAAGACCGCCGGATGCCGAGGGGGAGTCTTATCAAGCGTAGTACTCAGAGCGTGGGAAAGCCACGTACAGGGGGAAGGACTTGACGGAAGTACGCAGCTTGCAAAGGAAACTCGTGCCGGACAATGTAGGGCCGGACAACATGAGCCAACCTCACTGCAGGGAATAGCCCATTGCATCGCGGAGGCGAGTACGACCGAGGAACCCGGTGCACAAAACTGCACGCCGGGGTCTGTGCGGGGGGCCATCCGAGAGGGTGGTTCCTACCGCGGAGCAGTTGCTGGGGCACACCAGCGGCCGCGGTTTGGCGCGCCCCGGCCAGCACTATCAGAGTGCGCCCAAGCTGATCTTCGTCAAGGCGCTGCAGGCGGACTGCCGGCGCCTGCTGTGTTCCGATCAACTCCAGGAAAGGCCCCCACCATGAGCAAAGTCAGTCGCCGCCCGGGACGAGAAGCAGCCAAGCAAGCGCTGCAAAAAAAAACTCCAGCAGCGTGAACTACGGCGGCAACAGCAAGCCGCGGGTCTCATCCTGCCCACGGAGTCCACCCCCGCCAGCCGTTGTTGCCCTTATCAAAGCACCGCGGAAGAACGCCACGCGCGCATCGCGGCCGTCACCGCGCAAGCGCAGGTGTTCAGAGCGCAGTTGCCAACGCTGCTCAAACGACTGCGGCAGATCGAGGACCCGCGCAACCCGAACAAGCTCAAGCACGGGCTGGTGAGCTTGATGCTCTACGGCATGCTGGTGTTTGTCCTGCACTGCAGCTCCCGGCGGGAAGCCAACACCGAGATCACGCGGCCGCAGTTCGAGGAGAACCTGCGGCTGCTGTTCCCCGAGCTGGACAGCTTGCCCCATGCCGACACGTTGTTTCGGCTGCTGACCAAGATCGACGTCAGTCAAATCGAGCAGGCCCATCTCGAGCTGGTCGCGCGGCTCATCCGCAAGAAGAAGTTTGCTGCCTATCGCATCGACAACCACTACCCCATCGCCATCGACGGCACGCAGAAACTCGGTAGCACCAGGTTGTGGAGCGAGTCGCTACAAGAGCGGCGGGTGGCAGGGGCGGATCCGGACGCGCCAGCGCGCTATCAGTACCACGTCTATGTCCTGGAAGCGAACCTGTGCTTTCACAACGGCATGGTCATTCCATTGCTGAGCGAGTTTCTCGACTATCAGCAAGGCGACACCGAGGAAGGCAAGCAGGACTGCGAGCTGCGCGCCTTTCAGCGCCTGACCGCACGCCTCAAGAAGGCCTTCCCCAGGCTGCCGGTGATGCTGCTGCTCGATGGACTGTATCCCAACGGGCCGGTGGTGGCCCGGTGCCGCGCTTACCACTGGCAGTTCATGATCGTCCTCAAAGACGACTCGCTGCCCTCGGTCTGGGCGGAATACCACGGCCTGCTCCGCCTGCAGCCAGACAATGAATACCGCCACCGCTGGGGCGAGCGCGACCAGCACTTCCGCTGGGTCAATGACATCCGTTACGAATACGGCCCCAACCAAAGGCAGCACGTCACCGTGCATGTGGTGGCCTGCGCCGAACAATGGCAAGCCGTCGCCGAGGACGGCCAGATCGTGACCAAGACCGCAAACCACGCCTGGATCTCGAGCCACAAGCTGCGGCGCGACAATGTCCATCAACGCTGCAACCTCGCCGCGCGCCACCGGTGGGGAATCGAAAGCTGCATTCTGGTCGAGAAGCACCACGGCTACCGCTACGAGCATCTGTTTGCCAAGCACTGGAACGCGATGCGCGGCTACCACTACCTCATGCGCCTGGCCCACCTGCTCAACACCCTGGCCCGCTTCTCGACCGCGCTGGCCGCGTCCCACCAGACGCTCGGCGTGCGGGCCTTCCTGCGCTTCGTGCGCGACACCTACGCCGGCCCCTGGCTCGACCTCGACCTCGTCCACCAGTACCTGAAGCGCCCGTTCCGCCTCCGCTTCACCTGATCGGCAGCCAACCACGTTCGCCACCCCTGCGGTCGCCAGCGGGGGCGCGCCCCTATTGCCGGACGCTCCCCACAAGGTCGAAGCAGCCCCCTCCACCCCTTCTGCCGGGCGTTGTCGCCGCTTCAGCGCCAGCCGTTGGCGACCGCGACCGCAGATTCTGCCTCGAAATCGCGCTACCGCCTGACTTCGAACAAGACGTGCGTCGGCACTGTTGGAAAAGACTCTTGCTTGACATTGTTTGCGGCGCGGCGTAGATTTAAATCGCGGTTGTGGAAGGGGTGGGTGGACCGGCGCCCGCGGATAGAGCAAGGACGCGCAGCAAGCGTAGGCGGGGACGGTGTCCCGCATCGCTGTGCTCTGGTTCATCTGCGCGAAACGGCGCCGGTGCAGTGGTCGATCACAACGACGAGGAGGGGTTCTATAGATGACATTCACTACAGGACTGCCTTGACGCCGGTGGCCCATCGCCGGCACACGTTGCGGTGACGCAACGAAATGAAGCCACGGTGACGTGGCGAACCTGCGAAGCCCCGCGATGATCGTGGGGCTTTGTGTTGGTAGGTCCGGCCTGCGCGCTGGGTCCGCGCCGCAGCCCCGCCACTGGCGCGGGCACCTTCATGGTCGACGTCGGCTGCAACCGTGGCTGTGCACCGTTGCGCGTGTTGCGTCGTACGCGATCAGCCTGGCGCATGCCGTTCAGGTCCTCGTGGGCACAGCATCCCGTGATGCGCGCGGAATCGTAGCGCCGGGACGGCAAGTCACCGATGGCGCGAACGCGCAGGCGGCGCCTCCGGCTCGCAACGAGCTTTCCGGGCGGATCGCGCTTGCCCCGCAGAACGACGGAGCGTGACTGCGGCCGGGCTGCGCGGCCTACTGCTTCGGGTAGCCGGCGCCGGGCGTGGGGGTGGCCGACGACGGAGCGCTGGCGCGTGCCGTCGGTGCCGGCGCGGGGGACGGTGGACGCGGCGATTGCACCTGCCGCGTCTGGGGCGCCTTGGGGTAACCCGCTTCGTCGAGCATCGCCTGCCAGCGGGCTTCGTTGTAGCCCTTCACGTGGAGCTTTTCGCCGACCTGGAGCACCGGCGCCTGCGTGTCCCCGGTCAAGGCCTTGAGCCGCTCGGCGTTCTTCGGGTCCTCGACGTTGACGGAGGAGAACGGCACCCCGCGCCGGTTCAGGAGCCCTTCGGCATTCTGGCAGAGCTCGCCGCAGGCGAAGGTGTAGAGCGTGACCGGAAAACGCTCCATCGCCTGCCGTGCGGCGAGCGGCAGCTCGTTGGTCTCGATGTAGTTGGGGCCAAGGCGTTTGGCCTGGACGTCCTTGGATTCCGCCGGCGGTGGGCGGTCGGTGTACACGACGTTGCCGTCCTTGTCCGTGTAGCGGTAGACCTGACGTTCCTGCGCCGACGCGCCCGTCGCGAGCGAGACAGCCGCCGCGCAGCAGGTCCAGGTCACCAGACGAAAGACGACGCCCATGTTGCCTCCTTGGAGCAGGATCAGGCGGTACTCACCATACCATTATGCCGTAGAAGGGCGTCGAGTTGGGGCGCGCGCCCGCGGAAGGCGATGAAGGACTCCATGGCCGGACGGCTGCCGCCGCGCGCGAGGACCTCGTCGCGGAAGCTCGCCCCGACGGTCGGCGACAGCACGCCCTCCTCCTCGAAGCGCGCGTAGGCGTCGGCCGAAAGAACCTCGGCCCACTTGTAGCTGTAGTAGCCGGCGGCGTACCCGCCGGCGAAGATGTGGCTGAACGCCTGCAGGCTGCGGTCGTAGTCGGCGCGCGGAACGACGGCGACCTCGCGGCGCACTTCCTCGACCAACTGCTGCGGCGACGACCACGCGCCGCCGCCGCCCGGCTCGTAGGCGGAGTGCAGCAGCATGTCGAACAGCGCGAACTCGAGCTGGCGCACCGTGGCAAGACCGGTCTGGAAGTTCTTCGCCGCCAGCATGCGGTCGAACAGCTCGCGCGGCAACTGGGCGCCGGTGTCGACGTGCGCGGTCATCGGCGCCACCACGTCCCACTCCCAGCACCAGTTCTCCATGATCTGGCTGGGAAGCTCGATTGCATCCCATTCGACGCCCTCGATCCCCGAAACCCCCGCGACGTCGATGCGCGTCAGCAGTTGGTGCAGGCCGTGCCCGAACTCGTGGAACAGCGTGATGACCTCGTCGTGCGTGAACGTGGCGGGCTTGCCGGCGACGGGGGCGGACAGGTTGCAGGTGAGGTAGGCGACGGGATGCTGCAGGCGCTCGCCGAAGCGCCGCCGGTTGATCGCGTCGTCCATCCACGCTCCCCCCTGCTTGCCGGGGCGCGCGTAGGCGTCGAGGTAGAACTGGCCCACCAACGCGCCGTCGTCCGAAGTGATGTCGAAGAAGCGCACCGCCGGATGCCAGATGGGGGCCTGCGCCGCGCGGATGCGCACGCCGTACACGGTTTCGACGAGCCGGAACAGGCCGGCGAGCACCTTGGGCTCGGGGAAGTACTGCCGGACTTGCTGCTCCGAGAACGCGTAACGGTCGGCCTTGAGCTTCTCGGACGCCCACGCGAGGTCCCACGGGGCGAGCTCGGCGAGGCCGAGCCGTTCGCGCGCGAACGCGCTGAGCGCGGCCATGTCGCGCAGCGCGTAGGGCCGCGCCTTCGCGGCGAGGTCGCGCAGGAAAGCCAGCACCTGCGCCGGGTCGCTCGCCATCTTGCGCGCGAGGGAGAGCTGCGCGAAGTTCTCGAACCCCAGCAGCCGTGCCTCCTCGGCGCGCAACGCGACGATGCGGTCGAGCAGCGCCGTGTTGTCCCACTCGGCGCGCGCGCCGAGCTCCGAGGCCCGGGTGGCGTACGCGCGATGCATCGTTGCCCGCAGCGCGCGGTTGTCCGCGTACTGCATCACCGGCAGGTAGCACGGCATCCGCAGCGTGAGCTTCCAACCGGGGCGGCCGTCCGCCTCCGCGGCTGCGTGCGCCGCCGCAACCACGTCCGTGGGCACGCCGGCGAGCTCGCGCTCGTCGTCGACAAACAGCGACCAGTCGTTGGTCGCGTCCAGCACGTGATCGTCGAACTGCGCCGACAGGTTCGCGCTCTCCTCCTGCGCCGCCTTGAAGCGCGCCTTGTCGGCGTCGGGCAGCTCCGCGCCGCCCAGGCGGAAGTCGCGCAACTCGTTGTCGATCAGCCGACGGCGGGCGGGCTCCAGCGTCGCATACTCCGGTGAAGCGCGCAGCGCCTTGTAACGCTCGAACAGCCGCTGGTTCTGGCCGAGGTCGGTGTAGAACGCGGTGATGGCGGGCAGGTTGCCGTTGTACGCGTCGCGCATCTGCGGTGTGCTCACGACCGCGTTGAGATGCGAGGTCGCGCCCCAGGCGCGCTCCAGGCCGTCCAGCGCCACGGCGATCGGCTCGACCAGCGTCTCCCAGGTCGGCGGGCGCGGGTCGTCGACCACCGTCGCCACGACCGCGCGCGCGCGCTGCAGCAGCGCTTCGACGGCCGGCGCGACGTGGTCGGCACGGATCGCGTCGAAACGCGGCAAACCGGAGAAATCGAGCAGGGGATTGGAATCGGTGTCGAGGCTCATCGGATGTCCAGGGATGGCGCCGTTTCCGGCTGCAGCGCGGCGTCGAGCCGGGCGAGGTCGTCGGGCGTGCCGACATTGGCCCACGGTCCGGCGTAGAGCTCGCCGGAGACGATTCCGGCGGCGATCCATTGCCGGTATAGCGGCAGGAGTTTGAGCTTCACACCGCGCGGGAGTTCGCGGAACAGCGCGGTGTCGTAGATCCCGATGTTGCCATAGGTGAGGCGCGGCCCGCCGTCGGCGGCCAGCCAGCCTTCGCGCAGCACGAAGTCGCCGTCCGGATGGAACGGCGGATTGGGCACCATCACCAGATGCACACGCGCCCCGCCGCCGCCGGCCATCGCGCGCACGCGCGGCGCGAGCGTCGCGAAATCGAACCGGCTCCACACGTCGCCGCTCACGACGAACACGGGTCCCGCGGGCAGCAGCGGCAGCGCGGTGGCGATTCCGCCGGCGGTTTCCAGCGGTTCCGGCTCGATCGACCACGCGATGCGCACGCCCAGCGACCGGCCGTCGCCGAGGGCGTCGATCAGACGCTGTGCGAGGTGCGCGGCGTTGATCACGATCTCCGTGCAGCCGGCGCGGCGCAGTGCCTCGATCTGCCAGACGATGAGCGCCTTGTTCCCCACGGGCAGCAACGGCTTGGGGCGGGCGTCGGACAGCGGCCGCATGCGCTCGCCGCGCCCGGCGGCCAGGATCATCGCGGCGAGGGCCATCCGCTGCGGGCCCGTCAGGACGTGACGACGACCGTGGCAGCGCGGCCGTTGAGGTCGTCGAGCAGGCGCAGCAGCGGCGCGAGCGCGCCGTAGCGCTCGCACGCGTGGCGCAGGTAGCCGAGCACGCGCGGCATGTCGTCGAGGTATCCCCGCTTGCCGTCCCGGTGGGCGAGGCGCGCGAAGATCCCGAGCACCTTGAGCTGGCGTTGCACGCCCATCCATTCGAAGTCGCGCCAGAAACTGCCGAAGTCCGCGCTCACGGGCAAGCCGGACCGGCGCGCGCGCTCCCAGTAGCGGACCGCCCAGTCGATCTGCCGTGGCTCGTCCCACTGCACGTAGGCGTCGCGCAGCAGCGACACGAGATCGTAGGTGATCGGGCCGGTTACCGCGTCCTGGAAGTCGAGTACGCCGGGATTGCGCGCGCAGACCATGAGGTTGCGCGAATGGTAGTCGCGGTGGACGAACACCCGCGGCTGGGCGAGGTTGTTGTCGAGCACGAGGCGGAACACTTCGCGCAGCGCCGCCGACTGCGCGGCCGACAGCGTGCAGCCAAGGTGCCGGGCGACGTACCAGTCGGGAAACAGCTCGAGCTCGCGGCCGAGCCGGGCCTCGTCGTAGGCGGGTAGCGCGCCGATGCGCGTCGCGCGCTGCCAGAGAATGAGCGCGTCGATGGCGTCGGAGTAGAGCGCGGACGCCGAAGTGTCGTCGAGCGCCGACAGATAGGTGCGCTCGCCCAGGTCGGTGAGCAGCAGGAAGCCGCGGCAAAGATCGGCGGCGAGCACCTGCGGCGCGTGGACGCCCGCGTCGTTGAGCAGCCCGGCGACGTGGACGAAGGGCGTGCAGTCCTCCACGGGGGGTGGGGCGTCCATCACGATCAGCGACGCGTGCGGGGCGAGGGCGTGCGTCGCGTGCGGGACGACGCGGAAATAGCGGCGAAAGGAGGCGTCGGCCGACGCCGGCGCGATCTCGAACGAGTCGGTGCCGAGCGTGCTGCGCGCCCACGCGGTCAGCAGGTCCAGGCGGGCGTCGGCGCGCGTCGCCGAGTCGTGGAGGTCCATCGTTGGCGTGAGGATCGAGCGGTCGGGGTGGCTCGCGCCGGAGCACGGCCCGGCGGCCGTGAAGGACCGCAGGGTTCCGCGGGCGCCGGGAGCTGCTCCCGCGACGCGATAGAATGCCAGATTTTAGCAGGCTGCTATCCGCCACGATCCCGCGCATGAACCGAAGACTGTTCTCGCTGCTGCTCGCCTGGGCGCTCGCGCTGGCGGCCACCGCGCCGCGCGCGCAAGCGCCGGCGGCGGCAGCGCAGGCGCTGCCGGATCTGGCGCTGCAGCCCGCGCTGCGGCTCAATCCGCCGCTCGCGCGTGAGCGCCCCGAGGCGGCGCCGGCGGCGCCGACCCCGCTTGCCGCCCCGCTTGCCGGAATGCCCGCGCCCCGCAGCGCCGAAGACAGCCCGGTGTTCATCCGCGCCGACCGCATCGAAGGCGTCGCCGAGTCGTACGCCGAGGCCGAGGGCGGCGTCGAGCTGCGCACGCGGACCGAGACGGTACGTGCCGAGTGGCTGCGCTACGACTTCCTCGCCGACGAGATCTGGGGCAAGGGTGGCGTCGTCCTGCGTTTCGGGATCGACTGGATCACCGGTCCGGAATTGCGCTACAAGCGCGACACCGAGACCGGCTTCTTCCGCGAGGCGCGTTTCTACTTCGGGGAGAACGGCGCGCGCGGCAGCGCCACGATGCTGCGCTTCGCCGGCCCGGACCGCTATGACGTGGTCGACGCCCGCTACACGACCTGCGTTGCCGCGCGGGAGGACTGGTACCTCCACATCGACGAGCTCGAGATCGACCAGGCGCGCAAGGTCGGCACGGGCCACGGCGCGACGCTGCACTTCCTCGGCGCGCCGATCGCGTACACGCCGTGGCTCGAGGTCCCGCTGTCGGGTGAGCGCAAGAGCGGCTTCCTGACGCCGGTCCTGGGTTCCTCGGAGTTGCGCGGCATCGAGTTCGCCACGCCGTACTACCTCAACCTCGCCCCGAACTACGACGCGACGATCCTGCCGCGCTACATGAGCAAGCGCGGGCTGCAGCTCGCCGGCCAGTTCCGCTACCTGCAGCCGGAGTGGAGCGGGGAGATCGACGGCGCTTACCTGTACGACGATCGGCAGACCGGCACCAACCGCTACGCCGTGTCTTGGACGCACAACCAGAACGTGCCGCAGGTGCCGGGGCTCGCCGGCTACTGGAACCTCAACAAGGTCTCCGACGACACCTATTTCTCGGACCTCTCCGCCAGCGTGGGCCTGACCTCGCAGACCTCGCTGCCGCGCGAAGCGGGCCTTGCCTGGGCGCAGGGGCCGTATTCGCTGCTCGCGCGGGTGCAGAGCTTCCAGACGCTGCAGGTTCCCGGCGCCCCGCCGGCGGCGGAGCCGTACAACCGGCTGCCGCAGCTGCTGCTCACCGTCAACGACGTGGAGTGGGCGGGTCTCGAGTTCGGTCTCGCGGCGGAGTACGCGCGCTTCCGCCAATCCGCGCGCGTCGAAGGCGACCGCGTCTACGCGTATCCGACGATCTCCTGGTCGCGCAACGGGCCGTGGTGGTTCGTAAAGGCGAAGGGCGGCGTGATCTCGCGCTACTACTGGCTCGACGAGAAGCGGGAAGGCTCGCGCAACCCGAGCCTCACGCTCCCGGTCGCGAGCGTTGACGCGGGCCTTTACCTGGAGCGCCAAGACAGCTTCTTCGGCCAGGACTTCGTGCAGACGCTGGAGCCCCGGGCCTACTACGCGGTGATCCCCTACAAGGACCAGAGCACGCTGCCGAACTTCGACAGCGCGCTCGACGACTACAACTTCCCGCAGCTCTTCACCGAGAACCGCTACCTGGGTTACGACCGGATCGGCGACGCCAACCAGCTGACGCTCGCCTTGTCGTCGCGGTTTCTCAACGCCTCGACCGGCGTCGAACACCTGCGCGTCGCCGTCGGGCAGCGCTACTACTTCTCCAGCCAGCAGGTGACGCTGGCGAACGAGAGCCCGCGCTCCGCTTCGTCGTCCGACCTGTTGTTCGGCGTCGAAGGCCGGCTGTCCGATGCCTGGTCGGTCGCGGGCTTGATGCAGTTCAATCTCGATGCGTGGAACACTGCGCGGGTCAACGTCGGCGCCCGCTACACGCCCGCGCCCGGCCGAGTGATCAATGGGACCTACTCCTACACGCGCAACCTGGTCGACCCCGCCGGCGGATCGGCGGTGCTGAAGCAGTTCGACATCTCGGCGCAGTGGCCGGTCGCCGACAGGTGGTCGGTCGTGGGTCGCTGGAACTATTCGATCGTCGACAGCAAGACGCTGGAGGCGGTCGCGGGGGTCGAGTACAATGAAGATTGCTGGGCGTTCAGGCTGGTGGGTCAGCGGCTCACGACCACCGAGCAGACGACGACGTCCGCGGTCTACGCCCAGATCGAGCTCAACGGCCTTGCCCGTTTCGGGACCAACCCGCTGGAATTGCTGCGGCGTTCGGTCCCCGGTTATCAGAAGCTCAACGAATCCGCCGGTTCGGCCCTCGAGCGCGGCGGCGATTTCAGCGATTTCTGAGAGAGGCTCGCCATGTACGCTTCCTCGACCCTATCGCGCTGCGGGCCGGTCCTGGCCGCGGCCCTCTTCGCCCTGTGTGCCGCGCCGGCCGCCGCCCAGTTGACGTGGCCCGAAGCGGCGCCCGGCGCTGCGCGCGGCGCAGCGCTGCCGTCGTCGTCCCGGCCCGGCCCGGCGCGGCCGGCCGCCGGGCAGTCCGTGGCGCGCCCGCCCGCGTCGCTCGATCGAACGGTCCCGCTCGACCGCGTCATCGCCGTCGTCAACGACGAGGCCATCACCCAGTGGGAGGTCGACGAGTACAAGCGGGGCATCCTGCGGCAGATGCAGAGTCAGCGGGTGACGCCGCCGGCGCCGGACGTGCTCGAGAAGCAGGTGCTCGATCGCATCGTCACCGAGCGGGTGTTGCTGCAGTACGCGAAGGAAACCGGCGTGCGCGTCGACGACGTGCAGATCGAGCGCACGATCCAGCGTATCGCGCAGGACAACAAGCTGTCGCCCGAGGAGTTCCGCAAGATGATCGAGCGCGAAGGGCTGACCTACGCGAAATACCGCGACAGCCTGCGCAACGAGATCATCGTCCAGCGGCTGCGCGAGCGCGAGGTCGAATCGCGCATCCTGGTGAGCGAGGCCGAGATCGACAACCTGCTCGCCACCTTGTCGCTGCAGGCCGGCGGCGACACGGAGTTCCGGTTGTCGCACGTGCTCGTCGTCGTGCCCGAGCAGGCGACGCCCGACCAGATCGCCGCGCGCCGGGCGCGCGCCGAGGAGGCGTTGAAGAGGATCCGCGAGGGAGTTGATTTCGCGCAGGTCGCCGCGGGCTACTCCGATGCGCCCGATGCGTTGCAGGGCGGGGGTCTGGGCTGGCGCACGACGGCGCGGCTCCCGACGGTGTTCGTCGAGCCGGTGCGGGCGCTGAAGCCCGGCGAGACCTCCGGGGTGCTGCGATCGGCGAGCGGGTTCCACATCGTCAAGCTCGAGGAGGCGCGCGACCGCGACGCGCCGACCGTCGTCGAGCAGACGCGCGTGCAGCACATCCTGATCAAGGTGAACGAGATCACCTCGGAAGCCGACGCCAGGATCAAGATCGACCGGATTCGCGAGCGCATCGAAACAGGCAGCCGGTTCGAGGATCAGGCCAAGCTCAGTTCCGAGGACGGCTCGGCCGGCAAGGGCGGCGACCTCGGCTGGATTTCGCCGGGCGACACGGTGCCCGAGTTCGAGCTGGCGATGAACAAGCTCAACCTCGACGAGCTGTCCCAGCCGGTGCGTTCGCCGTTTGGCTGGCACCTGATCGTGGTGAAACAGCGACGTACCCAGGATGTCACCGCCGATCGCAAGCGTGACCAGGCGCGGACGGCGATGCGCCAGCGCAAGTCGGACGAGGGCTTCCAGGACTGGATTCGCCAGCTGCGCGACCGCGCCTACGTCGAGTACAAGATCGACGACCGCTGAGCGCCTGTGCAGACGCCGTCGCGAGCGGACCGCGACGCGCGCGGCTCGCGACGGGGGAAGCGGGCTCGGGCGCGCTACACGCCATCAGCCGGACGCGGCTGGGGCGCAATCCTGCGGGGTCGAAAGGTGCTTCTCCATCACTGCGCAGGCGATGTGCACTCCCGGGGCGAGCTCGTGGTGGTCGAGGGCGACCTGGCGGAATCCCAGCGCCTGGTAGAAGGGGACGGCGTTGAGCGACGCGTCACTGACGATCCAGGGCAGCGACCGGGCGCGCACGTCTTCCTCGAGCGACCGCGCGAGCGCCGTGCCGACGCCTTGCCGCTCCCAATCGGGGTCGACGTAGATCGCTTCGATCACGGCTTCGTCCGGGTGCAACTGGCCGAAGCCGATGATACGCGCCTCGCCCGGATTCAGGATCTCGGCGACCACGACCCGGCGGGTGTGCAGCGGCCCGAGGTAGCTCTCCGGCTGCATCCGCGCCACCCAGGCGTCGAGCTCGTCCTCGGTGTAGTGGCTTGCCGCGGAGATCCGGATCGCCCGCGTGTGGACCCTCCAGATTCCCACCGCGTCGGCGTCGGTCGCGGCGCGCAAGCGGACGTTGGCAGGCAGCGCGCCGTCGGTCATCGCGTGGATTCGGTGCGACCGTCGCCAGCGGCGGCGAGCGCCCCGTGGTCTATTCGGTCTGGTAGACGTAGGCCGGCTGCGGGACCCGGCCGGCGTCCATCTCGCGCCGCAGCGCGAGATCGCGAGGGCTCTTGTCCCACCAGATCGCGCGGCCGTCCTGCTGGTCCTGCGCGAGCGCCGGCTGCTTCTCCATCAGCTCGCGGATGAATTGCGTGTGATCGGACACATAGTGACGCGCGGGAAGCATCATGATCGGCGGCCCTTTGGTGATCGGGGACAACGATCATCTTAGCACTCCACGCCGGGACGCGGACCGCGTTCCGGGCGCCCGGCAACGATCTCGAACCGAAACAGCCGGCACTCGACGTTGCCGTTGAACAAGGGCGTCTTGCGCGACGGCTTGAGGCCGACCAGCTTCGCCAGCCGCAGGTCTCCCGTGAACACGCACGCCGTCCACCCCGCGTAGCGTTGCTTCAGCGCGTCGCCGAGCTTCGGGTAGAAGGCCGCCAGCGCGGCCCTGCTGTCGAGGCGCAGCCCGTAGGGCGGGTTGGTGACGATCAGGCCGCAAGCCGCGGGCGCACGGCGCAGGAGGACGTCGCCTTGTTCCAGCGCGACCCACTCGCCGACCGCCGCGGCGGCGAGGTTGCTGCGGCAGCGGGCGAGTGCTTCCGGGTCGACGTCGCCTGCGAAGATCGCGGGGGTCGCCGGCGGTCGCCGCACCCGGTCGCGCGCGCGTTGCCGAATGCGCTGCCACGCCGGGCCGTCGAACCAGGCGAGCTTCTGGAAGCCGAAGGTGCGGCCGAGGCCGGGGGCCCGGTCGGCGGCGAGCAGCGCCGCCTCGATGGGTATCGTCCCGCTCCCGCACAGCGGGTCGAAGAGCACGGTGCCCGGACGCCAGCCGGCGAGGGCGAGCAGGCCGGCGGCGAGATTCTCGCGCAGCGGCGCCACGTCGGCATCGCGACGGTAGCCCCGCTTGAACAACGGCTCGCCCGAGGTGTCGAGATAGATCGTGGCCTCTCGGTCGGCGAGGTAGGCGTGCACGCGAACATCCGGCCGTTCCTTGTCGATCGAGGGCCGGCTGCCGTGCGCGGCGCGAAACCGGTCGCAGACGGCGTCCTTGGTCTTCAGCGTCGCGAACTCGAGGCTTCGCAACGGCGAACGCGTCGCCGCGACGTCGACGCGCAGCGTGCGCCGCGCGTCGAAGAGGCTCGGCCAGTCGATGCTTCGCACCAGTTGGTAGAGGTCTTCCTCGTTGCGGTAACGGCCGTGCGCCACCTGCCACAGGATGCGGCTTGCGAGCCTCGACTCGAGGTTCGCGTGCAGCGCGAGCTCGCGCGGCCCGGAGAACGACACTCCCCCCGCTCCAGCGGTGACGAACGGCGCGCCCAGCGCCGCGACCTCGGCGGCGAGCGCGGACTCGAGGCCGCGCGGGCACGGGGCGAAGAACCGATCGATGTTCGCGGCCAAGGCGGGGTGTCGGGGCGGCCGGTTCGGGCGTCGGGCTGACTGCGCCCGGGGCGTCGACCGGAGTCCCTTTGCGCTGCGTTCGGGGGTCGCGCCAACAGGGCTTACGCCCCGGGTACCACCGGGGGTGCGCCGTGCCAATTGCCGGCGATCGTGGCCGAGAGCTTCGGCAGCCAGCCGTGGAAGAAGTGACCACAGCCGGGAAAGACGACGATCGGCAGCCCCTGCGGACGCGCCCAGGCAAGCACGTCGGCGAGCGGCACGATGTCGTCCTCCTCGCCGTGGACGACCAGGGTGTCGACGGGCACCGCGCCGAGGGTGAAACGTCCGACGGCGGGGGCGATGAGCACCAGGCGCTGCGGGGCGACCTCGCGGCCGACGCGCGCCTGCACGAAGCACCCGAACGAGAAGCCGGCCAGCACCATCGGGAGTCGCGCGCCGAAGCGCGTCCGGGCGTAGGCGAGCGCCGCGAGCGCGTCGTGCGTCTCGCCGATGCCGCGGTCGAACACGCCCTCGCTCGCGCCCACGCCCCGGAAGTTGAAGCGCACGCTCGCGTAGCCCAGTCCGTGGAACGTGCGGGCAAGTGTCTGCACGACCTTGTTGTCCAGGGTTCCGCCCTGCATCGGGATTGGGGTGCGCGACCAGCGCGATGCCGCACGCGGCGTGCGCCGGCGCGTTGCACACCAGTTCGAGCGCCCCCGCCGGACCGGGGATGGTGAAGCGCTCGGTGGTCCGCAGCGTCAAATGCGCAGCCTCTCGACGACTTCGCCACGGACCAGGTGCCGGTCGACGATCTCGTCGATGTCGCCACGGTCGACGTAGGTGTACCAGACGGCGTCGGGATAGACCACGAGCACCGGACCCTCCTCGCAGCGGTCGAGGCAGCCGGCGCGGTTGACCCGCACCTTGCCTCTGCCGGCGAGGCCAAGCGCCTTGACCCGGCCCTTGGCGTAGGCATGGAACTCGTCCGCCGCGCGGTTCGCACAGCAGTTCTCGGGCGCTTCGCGCTCGTTGCAGCAGAAGAAGACGTGGCGCTGGTAGTAGCTCACTGGTTCACCCTCTTGCGACGCACTCCGTTGCGGAACCTCCGGGCGGTCGCGCGGGCGGCACTCGCCCTGGCAGCGCGAGCGCGGTTGGGCCGCACGGCGACGGTCGGGTGCGCAGCAACCGCCCGTCGCGCAGCGAGATCGGAAAAACACGCACGCCGCGCGGCGCTGCGATCGAAGACGATTCTATCAGCAATTCCGGCCGCCTTTCGCGGCGCCGGAGGGCGCGATGCGCTCCGCTATAATCGCCGTTGCCGCGCCAGTCCGGCGCCGGCGCGCCTGCCCACCCTCCTTTCTCGCGCTTGAAGTTCTATCGCCGGCTGCTCCGCTACGTGCGTCCGTACCGGGGCGTGTTCGCGGTCGCAGTGGCAGGCATGGTGCTCGTCGCCTCGTCCGACGTGCTGATGCTGCGGATCATCCAGCCACTGCTCAACAACATCGGCCAGGTCAATGCCGAGAACACGAGGTGGCTGCCCATCATGGTGGTCGGCGTGTTCCTCGTGCGTGGCGTTGGATCGTACCTCAGCGATTACGGGCTTGCCTGGATCGGTTCGCGCGTCGTGTTCGACCTGCGCTGCGAGGTTTCCGATCAGCTGCTGCGCATGCCCACGCCGTTCTACGACGCGAGCTCGGCCGGCATTCTGCTCTCCAAGGTGACGTTCGACGCCCAGCAGGTGGCCTCCGCCGCGTCCGAGGCGGTGACTGCGAGCATCCGCGGCTCGCTCACGATCTCGTTCATGCTCGCCTACCTCTTCTACATGAACTGGCAGCTGACCCTGATCGCCTTCGCGGCGTTCCCGCTGGTCGGGCTCGCGATCCGCGCGATCAACAGGCGGTTGAAGCGCGTCAGCGGCCTCGTGCAGCAGCGCATGGGCACGCTGACCCACGTGCTCGAGGAGGCCATCGGCGGGCATCGGGTGGTCAAGGTGTTCGGCGGCGAACACTACGAGAGCGAGCGCCTGCGCCACGCCGCCGACAAGCTGCGGCAGGCGAGCGCCAAGCAGGCCGCGGCGACATCGCTGGGCACGCCGATCAACCAGCTCATCTTCTCGACCGCGGTCGGGGCGATTCTCTGGGTGGCCATCCGCCAGAGCGCAGGCGGCCAGTACGGCGCCGGCGATTTCGTCGCCTACATCTTCGCCCTGCTGCAGCTCATGGGGCAGTTGAAGACGCTGTCGAACGTGAGCGGCGTGATCCAGCGCGGCATCACGGCTGCCGAGAGCGTGTTCGCGCTGATCGACACCCCGCCGGAGGTCGATGAAGGGACGATGACGCTGGAGCGCGCCACTGGCGCGCTCTCGTTCGAAGCGGTGAGGCTGCAGTACCGGCCCGACGCCCGCCCTGCGCTGGACAACGTCGACCTCGCGATCCTGCCGGGCGAGTCGGTCGCGCTGGTCGGGCCTTCGGGCGGCGGCAAGACCTCGCTCGTCAACCTCATCCCCCGCTTCTACGCGCCGAGCGCGGGCCGGGTGCTGCTCGACGGGGAGGACATCCAGTCGCTGCGCCTGGCCGACCTGCGCCGCCAGATCGCGCTGGTGAGCCAGGACATCGTGCTCTTCAACGACAGCATCGCCGCCAACATCGCCTACGGCGCGATGTCCGGCGCGTCGCGCGAGGCGATCGAGCAGGCGGCCGCGGCGGCCAACGCGCTGGAGTTCATCCGTCAGCAGCCGGACGGGTTCGAAACCGTGGTCGGGGAGCGCGGCGTGCGCCTGTCCGGCGGTCAGCGCCAGCGCATCGCCATCGCCCGGGCGATACTCAAGGACGCGCCGATCCTGATTCTCGACGAGGCGACGTCGGCGCTCGACACCGAGTCCGAGCGGCTGATCCAGGGGGCGCTCGACCTCCTGATGCGCGGGCGCACCACGATCGTCATCGCGCATCGGCTGTCGACGGTCGAGCACTGCGACCGCATCGTCGTGCTCGAGCGCGGGAAGATCGTCGAGACCGGCACGCATGCCGAGCTGCTCGCCCGCTCCGGGATCTACGCGCGGCTGCATTCGCGTCAGTTCGCCGACGATTCGGGCAATGGCGCCTGAACCGAGGGCGGCTGCGGCGCGCACGGAGTGTCGATGCCGCCCCGATTCGCCATCATGCGCGCTGCGCCGGGAGCCTCACGCCGCCTTCCGCCATGAGCCCTAGCCCAAGACAGATCGTCAGGCGGCTGAGCGATCGCCTGATCGGAAGCGATTTCGACCGCGCCCTCGCCCGGGCGGCGCGCGACCCGCGCGACGGCGTGCTGATGTTCTGGAATCGCGGTCTCGGTGACGTGGTGCTCGCACTGGTCCCGTTGTTCGCGCGCATCCGCCGGGACGCGCCGGGGGCGCGGATCACCGTGCTGACACGCGCCGAGCTCGAAGAACCGTTCCGCCTCACCGACGCGGACGAGATCCGCGTCGTTCCGGGGCTCACGCGCAACGCCAGGATCCCCTTGTCGGACGTTCGGGCGGCGTGCGGGCGCGAGCCCGACCGTTTCGCGGCGGTGCTGCTCGACCTCGACCCGACCCGGTGGCTGCGCGGCCAGCTCCACCGTTTCCCGCCGTCGCTGCGCTGGAACGCGGCCTGGGACGCGCTGGCCGCGGCGGTCGTCCCCGAGTCCCCCGGCCGGCGGCTCATCGGCGCCCACGTCAGTTCGGAAACCGGCGGCTACTACTCGTATGTGAAGGACTGGCCCGTCGAGCGCTGGCGCGAGCTCATCGCGCGCTTCGGCGGCGTCGACGGGCTGCGCTGGGTGCTGTTCGGGCACCGGAGCGAACCGGCGCTGGACCTCCCGAACGTCTGCGACCTGCGCGGGCGCACCGGCTTTCTGGAGATGTTGGCGATCGTGAAGAACCGGTGCCGGGCGCTGGTCGGCCCCGACAGCGGCATCCTCAACACCGCGTTCTACCTCGACGCCGCGGCGCCGATCGCGCTCGTCTCGCTGTGGTCGGATCCGCGCCAGGGCATCCTGCGTCAGGGGTCCCCTTCGCCGAACCCGGAGCTCACGCACATCCCGATCGTCGGCCGCGACGAGGACGTGCGCAACATCACGGTCGACGAAGTCGAGCGCGCGTTGCGGCAGGCGCTGCAGCGATGAAGGTCGAGCCCTGGCGGCGGCTGCTGCCCGTCGTGGCGGCGGCTTATCTCGCGCTGCTGCCGGTCGGGGGCGTGACGGCGCTGCGCTCCGTCGCGTTCGCGCTGGGCGCGGCCCTCGCGCTGGGCGTCCTGGGCGCGGCCCTCGCGCGCCGCGCCGAGGCCGTGCCGTCACCGGGCGCGGCGGTGCTGGTGCCGCTCGTGCTCTGGTCGCTCTGGGCGACGGCCTCGCTGCTGTGGTCGCGGTCCCCCGATTACACGCTGCGCGAGCTGCGGGCGGAGGTCGTCTGGAACGTCCTCACCATGGCGATCTTCTACGTCGCGGCGTACGGGTACCGCGAATGGCGGGCGCTTCTGCTGACGGCGCTGGCCACGCTCGCGGCGATGTCCGGGCTCGCCATCTCGCTCGCGCTGTTCGGCGTGTCCTGGTCCACCGGCAGGTGGCACGCCGGCGTCGGCGCCTACGCGACCTATCTCGTGCTCGCAGCACCGATGCTGATCGTCCTGCTTGCCCCTGCGAGCGCGGGAATCCGCGACGGGGCGCCGGCGCTCGCGATCGGGCTCACGCTGTGCGCGCTGCTGCTCGCTGCCGCGCGGCTGACGGACAACCGGATGATGTGGGTCGCGCTCGCCGCGCTGAGCGCGACGGCGGCGGGACTGGGCGCCCTGCGCTGGCGCGCAGGGTTCGCCCGTGCGCGGTGGCGCTGGCTGGCGCTCGTGGCCGTGCTGTTGCTGGCCCTCGGCGTCCTCTTCACCGATGCGGCACGGGAGAAGGCGAAGGCGCACTTCCCGCCCGATACGACCGTCGCGCAGACGATCGAGCAGGATCCGCGGCTCGCGCTCTGGAGTCAGACGGCGGCGCTGATCGCCGAGCGGCCCTGGACGGGCTACGGGTTCGGCAAGGCCATCGTGCGGCAGGAATTGCGCGGGAGCCTTGGCGATCGGATGCTCTCGCACGCGCACAACGTCTTCATCAGCCAGTGGTTGCAGACGGGCGCGGTCGGACTTGGGCTCTTCGTCGCGCTGCTGGCGGCGATCGCGTGGCGATACGTGCGCTTCTACCGCGCGCCGAGCGATGCGCTGGCCGTGCTCGGCATCGTGGGACTCTCGCTGCTCGTCGGCTTCGTGGTGAAGAACCTCACCGACGACTTCCTGATCCGCTCGAACGCGAGGCTGTTCTGGGCGCTCAACGCCGCGCTGATGGGTTGGGGGATACGGCAGGAGCGCGCGCTCGCGTGAGCAGGGCAGACGAGTGGATGGCGGCAAGCGGTGCCAGCCCTGCGCCCCGCGATCGCGCCCGCGACGGCGCTCGATCGAGCCGCGTGCTCGGTCGCTCGGTTGAGGGCATGCTATCATTTTCGCTTAAAACGCGGCCCATGGCCGCGGTCGCTCGCTCGCGCCTGGCATTCCATCTTGCTCACGACGATGTCCTCTCAGCCTTCTGGCGCAGAGCGTCGCAGCTTGCCCCCGTAGCGCCCCCTGCTGCCTGGCCGGAACATCGTATGCATCGGCATCCATCGCGCGCCGGACCGCGCAGTCCCGCCTGCCTGGCGAGTACAGTTTGGCCGCAAGGCCGGTGAATCGGCGCCCCGAGCATGGGAGAACGAAGGTGACCTCCGAGGACAACGAACGCCCTGCCGCGCGCCCGGCCGCGCCGCCCGCGGCGCAACCGGACAAGGCGGAGCGCGACGAGATCTTTAACGATACGTCGAGCGCGGTCGGCGACTTCGCCTTCGACCGCGCGGTGGCCGGCGTCTTCGACGACATGGTCGGGCGCTCGGTCCCGTTCTACGCCGAGATGCAGCGGATGGTGGCGGAGATGGCGGGCGATTTCGTCACGCCCGGCAGCAACGTCTACGACCTCGGCTGCGCGACGGCAACCACGCTGATCCAGATCCATCCGCGGCTGCCCGCCTCGGCGCGCTTCATCGGCTTCGACAATTCCGCCGAGATGCTCGTCAAGGCGCGCGAGAAGCTCGTCGCGGCCGGGGTCGACCGGGAGGTCGACCTGCGCGTCGTCGACCTCGACCGGGAGGCGCCGATCGAGAACGCGTCGCTGGTGCTGATGCTGCTCACGTTGCAGTTCATCCGTCCGCTCCATCGCGAGCGGCTCATGCAGGACATCTACCGCGGCATGAACGACCAGGGCTGCCTGCTGCTGATCGAGAAGGTGCTGGGCGAGGACTCGCTGTTCAACCGGCTGTTCATCGAGTACTACTACAACATGAAGCGCCGCCACGGCTACAGCGACCTCGAGATCAGCCGCAAGCGCGAGGCGCTGGAGAACGTGCTGATCCCGTACAAGCTGCTCGAGAACCGCGAGCTCCTGTTGCGCAACGGCTTCCGCGCGGTCGACGTCTTCTTCAAGTGGTACAACTTCTGCGGCATCATCGCCGTGAAGTGAAGGCGGCCCGGTCATGAGCGCCCTCCTCGTGCGCGCCGGTCGCCACGCTTTCCGCCACCGCGGCCTGCTGCTGCCGATCGCGGTCGTCCTGCTGCTGATTCCGGGCCCGCACCTCGTGCCCGACCCGGCGCTGGCCGGCGTCATCGGGCTCGCCGTCGCCCTCGTCGGCCAGGCGATCCGCTGCGGGACGATCGGGCTCGACTACATCATCCGCGGCGGCAAGGACCACCAGGTCTATGCCGAGCGGCTGGTCACCGGCGGCATCTACCAGCACGTGCGCAACCCGATGTACGTGGGCAACTTCTTCCTGCTGGTCGGGCTCGCGATCGCTTCGAACTCCTGGGTCTTCGTGCTCGCCGGCATCCCCGTCGCCGCGCTGACGCACGTGGCCATCGTGGCGGCGGAAGAGGATTTCCTGCGCGCGAAGTTCGGCGCCGAGTTCGACGCGTTCTGCGCGCGCTCGCCGCGGTGGGTGCCGCGGCTGTCCGGGCTCGCGACGACGCTGTCCGGCGCGACCTTCAACTGGCGCCGCGTGCTGGTGAAGGAGTACCAGAAAGCGGTCGACTGGCTGGTCGCCGTGGCGGTGGTGACGATCGTCAACGTCGCGCTTGCCGGCACGCTCGCACAGCACGTCCTCGTCGTCGGCCTGATGGTCTTGGTCGTCGTCGCGCGGATCGCGTTGTACCTCGCCGCGCGCGCGCTGCGCGCCCGGGACGAGCCCGCGGCCGCCGGCCGCTGACCCGTTCGGGACCGCGACCGCAGTGGCGCCGGTCGCATCGGTTCAGCGCGCGCGTGGGCGCCGGCGCACGTTCGGCCGCCAGCGGCGGTGCACCCAGTACCATTGTTCGGGCCGGCGGAGCACGAACTCCTCGAGCTTGGCGTTGTAACGGCGGGTGTTGATCCGGATCGCCTCGCCGGTGTTCTCGTGCTCCACCGGCCAGATCGCATCCTCGAAGCGCAGCACGTGCCGCCCGTCGGGCTCGCGCCAGGTGGTCGCCGGCAGCACCGGCGCGCCGGTGGCGAGCGCGATGATCGCGAGGCTCCGGAACGTCCACGCCGGGTGGCCCAGGAACTCGCTTTCGATGCCGTCGGGCGGTTGCGCGTGCTGGTCGAACGGGAACACGATCGCGTCGCCCCGCGCGAGCGTCTCCAGCACCGCGTCGAGCGACCCGCGTTTCGGAAACACGCCGAACCCGGCCTCGGTGAAGCGGCGGTTGACGATGCGGTCGAGCCACTGCGGCTTGACCGGACGCCGGACGAAGTGGAACCGGCCCTTGACCTCGGGGTAGTTGCCGATGCCGGCGATGGTGGCGACCTCCCAGTTGCCGAAGTGGCCGGTGAGGACGAGGATGCCCTTGCCGTGCGCCTGAGCGGCGACGAAGGCGTCGATGTTCTCGACGCGCACCAGCGCCCGTCTGCGCCTGCGGCGACAGCCAGCGGAACTTCACGAACTCGACCACCAGGCGCCACAGGTGGCCGTAGTGCGCCTGCGCGAGGGCCTCGATCGCCGCGGCATCGAGCACTTCGCCGTAGACGCGCTGCAGATTGGCGATGACGACCTCGCGCCGCACCGGCAGCAGCCGGTAGATGAGGCGGCCGGCGAGCGGCACCACGGGGCGGGCGGGCTCGGGGACCGCCATCGCCGTTGCCGTGTGTCGGTCGTGCGTCAACGACAGCGCGATGTCGGCGATCCGGTGCCGGTCGAGCGCGACCCTGGCCGCCGGGCTGCATTCGAGCCGCGGGGCGCCGTAGTTGTCGCGGCAGACCGAGAAATCGGCAGCGACGAGGCTGCCCAGCGCAGCCTCGCGCGGGAAGAGCTTGAGGCAGGCCTCCTTGGCGGCGAATCGCGCGGCAAGGCTCGCGGCCCGCCCCGGGCCCGCGCCGGCGTCGGCGAGCTCCTGCGGCGAGAACAGCTTGACGAGGTCTTCGGCCGGCGTCTGGGCGAGCAGACGCTCGAACCGCGCGAGCTCGACGTTGTCGATGCCGCAGCGCCGGACAGCGGCGCCGTGCGGCGCCGTCGATGCGGATTCCTGCATCGCCGCAGCCTGGCCCCGGAATTCCTACGCGCGGACGATGAGCGCAACGTTCGTCGACGCGAACCCGCGGTTCACGATGAGCGCGATGTCGCCGCGCGCGGGCACGGTCGTGGCCGACACCGCGAGCGGAGCGCACTCCGGGTCGAGAGCCGTGAGCGAGGAAAGACCCGGGACTTCGCCGCGGCGCAGCGCTTCGAGCGCCAGCACCGTGTCGAGCGTTCCCGCGGCGGCGATCAGGTGCCCGAACGCCCACTTGAACGCGGTGACCGGCGGCATCGCCGCGCCGAACACGCGCCGCAAGGCCGCTGCCTCCGAGACGTCGGACAGCCGCGTGCCGTTGCCGTGGGCCACGATCATGCCGACGTCGGCCGCGGCGATGCCGGCATCGGCGAGTGCCAGCTCGATCGCCCGCGCTACGCCGTCGCCGTCCTCGCGAATGCCGAGCAGACCCTCGGCTTCGCAGGCCACGCCGCCGCCGAGAACTTCCCCCAGCACGGGCGCGCCGCGCGCCGCCGCCGAGTGCGCGGTTTCGAGCACCAGCGCCGCGGCGCCTTCGCCGAACAGGCTGCCGTCGTGGCGGACGTCGAACGGGCGCAGCGCCTCGGCGGCGAGCAGCCCCGCGCGATGATAATAGAGCTGCATCTGCGGCTCGATCGGCGCGTCGTGGCCGACCGCGACCGCGCGGTCGGCTTCGCCCCGGCGCAGACCCTCCAACGCCTCGATGATCGCGAGCACGCCCCCGGCGCTGTGGTGGGTGACGCAGGCATTCGGGCCCTTGAGACCCTGCTGGATGCCGATGTGGCCGAGCACGTTGTTGGGCAGCGTGCGCAGCAGCCACATCGGGTTGACGGTGTTGCCGAGCTCGCGCCCGAATGCCGGCAGCGCTCCCTGTGCGGCGGTCATCAGCGGGAAGAAATCGTACTGGCTCTGGTAGTTGCCGCCGCCGGAGCCGACGTAGACGCCGCTCCGGTCGCTGTAGACGGCTGCCGCGTCGGGGTCGAGGGTTTCCCGGTGCGCGACGAGGCCGGAGACCTCGATCGCGCGCGTTGCGGCGTAGAGTCCCATGAGGTCCGTGCGCCGAATGAGCTTGTGCAGCTTGCGGTCCGCGACCAGCGTGCGCGGACTGAAGTCGGCGATCTCGCCGGCGACGGTCACCGGCCAGCCGGTGGTGTCCCACTGGCCGATCGGCCCGATCGCGGTCTTCCCGCTTTGCAGGCGCTCGTAAACGGCTGCCGGCTGCAGGCCGGCGGCGCAGACGGCACCGGTGCCGGTGACGACGATCTTGGCAGGGGCCACGGGATTCCTCGCAAGGTCGATGTCAGCGGTTCGCCGCGTCGCCGCCGTCGACCTCGTCGGGATGGCGCAGCACGACGCAGCTGTTGGAGCCACCGAAGCCGAAGCAGTTCGACATCGCCATCCGCACACGCCGGCGGCGCGGCGCGCCGACGACGAGGTTGAGCGCGCAATCCGGATCGGGCTCGCGGTAGTTCGCGTTCACCGGCATCTCGCCGTGCGCGATCGCGAGCGCGCAGGCCGCCACCTCGACCGCGCCGGCGGCGGCGATGAGGTGTCCCATCGTGCTCTTGGTCGAGCTCACCGACAGGCGCCCGACGTCGGCGCCGAACACGGCGTGGGTGGCTGCGCTCTCGCTGCGGTCGTTCATCGGTGTCGACGTGCCGTGGGCGTTGAGGTAGTCGATGTCGGCCGGTTTCGCGCCGGCGTCGGCGAGCGCGGCCCGCATCGCCTGGATCGGGCCGTCGCCGTCCGGCGGCGAGTCGGTGATCCGGTACGACGACAGCGAATTGCCGTCGCCGGCGAGCTCGGCGTAGATGCGCGCGCCGCGCCGCCGGGCGCTCGCCCACTCCTCCAGCACCAGAAAACCGGCGCCCTCGCCGAGCAGGAAGCCGTTGCGGGTCGCGTCGAACGGGCGGCTCGCGCGCTCCGGCGCGTGATTGTCCGGCGAGACCGCGGAGAGCAGGCAGAATCCGCCCAGGCCGACCGGGCTGATCATCGAGTCGAAGCCGCCGGCGAGCACCCGGTCGACCGCCCCGCGGCGAATCAGTTTCAGCGCCGTGCCGAGCGCCTGCCCGCCCGATGCGCAGGCGGTGTGGACGCTCGTCGCGTAGCCGCGGATCCCGTAGCGGCGGGTGAGGAGCGCGATCCCGGCGGTCGCCTGGCTGCGGCAGAACACCATCGGATCGTTGGCCGCCGCGTCGGAGAGCAGGCGGTCGGGGTGGAGTTCGCCGTCGGCGCCGGCGTGCGCGTGCGTGACGGCGAGATCGACGTACTCGGAGGTCATCATTCCGGCGCCGACCGCGCAGCCCCAGCGCTCGGACGTCGCCGGCGTGGGGCGAATGCCGGCGTCGACGAACGCCTGCTCGGCGGCCGCCAGCGCAAATCGGTGGGGGCGGGTCGTGAACTTCTGCAGCCGGCGATCGCCGGCGGCGGCATCGTCGAAACCTTTCACTTCCGCGGCGATGCGCACCGGGAACCCGGAGGCGTCGAAGATCGTGATCGGCGCGCCGCCGCTCCTGCCGGCGAGCAGCGCGTCCCAGGTCGAGGCGACGTCGTTGCCGACCGGCGTCACGAGGCCGATGCCGGTGATCGCGACGCGGCGCCGCGTTGAAGTCGGGGCCGTCATGACGCGGTATCTCCGGCGACGATCTCCACGCGGGCGGTGGCGACCGGTTTGCCCTCGGCGCTCGCCGCCAGCGCGATGCTCGCCCGAGCGGCCTCGCTGCCGCTGCAATTCGGCGGCGAGGAGAAGTCGCGCGCCCGGCGGCGTGAACGAGCGGACCTTCACCCGCGTCATGCGCGCGACGCGCGGCCGCGCGCTTGCAGGCCAGCCGTCCAGTTCGGCCGCGAGTTCGAGCGCGAGCGAGATCGCGGCGTCGAGCAAGAGCGTAGCCGGAAACACCGGCCGCCGCGGAAAATGGTCTTCGAAGAACGGGGCGGCCACCGGCACCTCGAGGGTCGCGCTGCGCGCGCGTCCCGCCACTGCCGCACCGGGCACGGTGGGAAACGGTGCGATGCCGCGAAAACGCCCCGGCGTCGCCCCGGGGCCGCGCAGCGTGTCGAGCCGTGCGGCCAGCGCTTCGGCGGCGTCGAATTCCTCGACGGGCAGCAGCGCCCCGAAGCAGTCGCCAAGCTCGATCACGCGCCGGCCGGCGACCGCTGCCCAGCCCGCGTACGCGACGGAGTCGTCGTCGCAGCTCTCGATGTCGGCGGCGAGCTCGATCGTGTCGCCCGGCAGGACCGGCGCGAGGAAGTGCGTTTGGCCCGCGAGTGCCGCGACCGGGCGGCCGCGGAACTGAACCGCCTCCATCGACACCCACGCGGCCAGCTGGCCGACGGCCTCGGCGACGAGGCAGGCGGGAAACGCCGGGACGCCGCGAGGCACCGCGAACTCGCCGCGCGCGCGTCGCCCGGCCGTCCACTCGGTGATCCGGTCGACGAAGGAGAAGGCGGCAAAATGGAAGTCGGACCCGGTCATGCGCGAGCGAGGAATCGGCGGCGGCGGTTCGCCGCCCGGAGTTTTCAGCCTGCGGCCTGCGTTTCGCGCTGGGCGCGGATCACGAGCTTGCAGAAGGTCTCCGGCGTGAACAGGCGCGGGATCTCCTTGACCTTCATCGGCGTCTTGAAGCGATCGGCCGGGACTTCCGCCAGGTACGCGCGCAGCTGCGCCATGCCGGCCTCGGTGATCACGCCGTTCTGCTCGAACTCGGCTTCCGTCAGCGTGCCGCGGGCGTTCTCGACGATCTTGCCGCGCGGGATCTTGACCTTGTACGTGCGCTCGAGACGGAACACCATGTCGAGGAAGTCGATCGACTCGGCGCCGAGGTCCTGGATCAGCGACACATCGGGCTTGACGTCGGCGAGATCGCAGCCGAGCGCGTCGGCGATCATGTCGGCCACCGCCGGGAACACCGCGTTGATTTCGTCTTGCGTGATTGCGCTTGCCATGCTCATTACTCCATTTTGAAGCCGCCATCGATACTGAAGACCTGCCCTGTCACGTATTCCGCGTAACTCGACACCAGGAACCACACCGCGTAGGCGACTTCCTCGGGCTTGCCGTAGCGCCGCAGGAGGATCTTCGCCTTGACTTCGTCGCCGGCGAGCTCGCGCAGCTCCTGCGACATCTCGGTCTCGATCACGCCCGGCGCGACGGCGTTGACCGTGATCCGGCGCGGCGCGAGCTCGACGGCCAGCGACCGCGTGAATGCTTCGATCGCCCCCTTGCTCGCGGCGTAGTTGGTCTGGCCGCGCCCGCCCTTGGCGGCGGACACCGACGACAGGTTGACGATGCGTCCCGACCGCCTGCTCACCATGTGCGGTGCGACGGCGCGGGTGACGTGGAAGACGCCCTTGACGTTGGTGTCGATGACGGCGTCGACGTCGGCGTCGTCGAACGCGAGCAGCGGATTGTCCCGGATCGTGCCGGCGTTGTTGACCAGGATGTCGATCCGCCCGCAGCGCTCGATCAAGGCCTCGACCGCCGCCGCGCAGGCGGCCGCGTCGCGGATGTCGACCTGCGCCGCGCGGATCTTCCCGCCTGCGGCGGATCCGGCCGCCACGACCTCGTCCGCGGCCGCGGCGTTCGACTGGTAGAAGAATGTGACGTCGGCGCCCTGTCCGGCCAGGAGCAGGACGATCGCGCGCCCGATGCCGCGGCTGCCGCCGGTGACGAGCGTGACCCTGCCGGCGATGCCGGCGTCGGGGAGGACGACGCTCATCCGGAGATCGCGAAACCGCCGTCGACGACCAGCGTGTGGCCGTTGATCATGGCGGCTTCCGGCAGGCACAGGAGATAGACCGCGCCGGCGACGTCCCGTGGCGTGAGAACCGGTCCGGCGGGCGCGCGTCGCGCGAAATCCGCGAGCAGCTCGTCGCGGTTCGGGAAATAGGCGAGCGCGTCGGTGTCGACGACGCCTGCGCTCACCACGTTGACGCGGATGCCGCGCGGCCCGAGCTCCTGCGCCAGCGCCCGGGCGAGCGCCTCCAGCGCCGCTTTCGAGGCGCCGACGAAACCGTAGCCCGGCATCGCGCGCTGCGCGCCGAGGCTCGACATGGCGATGAGGCGCCCGCCACTTTGCATCAGCGGCAACGCGCGCTGGGCGAGCAGGTTGAGCGCCAGCGCGTTGGTCTCGAGGCACCAGCGCCAGTGCTTGAGCCCCATCTCGAGCGTCGGCTTGAGCACGCCCGAGGCGGCGTTGCTGACGACGATGTCGAGCCGGTCGAAGTGCCGGCGCAGTTCGGCGAAGATCTCGTCGACGCTGTCGGGAATGCCGACGCTGCCCTGGATGGCGACCGCCCGCGGCCCCTGGGCACGGATCTCGCGCACCAGGGCCTCGGCGTCCTCGGCGCTGTTGTAGTAGTTGACGGCGACGTCGCAGCCGGCGGCGGCGAGCTTCGTCGCGATCGCGCGGCCGATGCCGCGAGCCGCGCCCGTCACCAGGGCGACCTTGCCAGCCAATGCGCCCGACATGATGGGAGTGCGCTCCGGTGCTCGCGTTGGGGGAAGGGGGGATGGCCCACCGCCCGCGGGAAGCGCGGGTCGGCGCGACGGACGGGTATTTTACCCTGTCCGGTCAGGGCATTGCTGCACTCTTGCGCCGGGCGCGTACCCACCGCTGCGCCTCCAGCGCCCAGTGCTTCTTGATGCTGTGCCAGACGTCGGCCGCCCACAGCACGCTGCTGCGGTCGAACTCGGCGGGCGGCGTCCAGTTCGCCTCGACCCGCGGGTCGAAGGCGTCGATCCACTCGCGCATCGCCGCCTCCTCGGCGAGGTGCGCGGTGCCGGGCACGAACACGTGCGAATAGCTCGCCGGCAGCGTCACGTGGCGGATGCGCGCCTGGCCGTTGGCCTGGAACGTCTTCCAGCTCTCGAGGCCGGGGATGTCCCAGGCGAAGAAATCCACGCCGATCCGGTAGCTCGTGAACTCGTCGATGCTGTCGGGGATCGTCCGCGCATGCGGAATGACGCTCCAATGCATGGGCAGCGCGAGCGACCAGCCGCCGGTGCCGACGACCGACGCGTAGGCCACCGACAGGCCGACGACCGGCCGCACCTGGCCGGTGAGGGGGTCGACGATCGTCGTCCTCTCCTCCCGTGCGCGGGTCACCGGGTTGACGACGTGGACGTCGCCGTACGTCCCCGCCAGCTCGTGCAGGATCTTGACCGTCTGGATGCCCCCCTGGCTGTGCCCGACCAGCATCGCGCGCACGCCCTCCTGCTCGTAGTACCAGGCGAGCAGGCCGGCCTGGCGCGCCGCGCTGTCGTAGGGGCTGTACGACAACTCCCCGTTGCCCGCGTCGCGGATGCGCTCCAGCGGGTAGCCCATGGCGGCGAGGAACTCGGCGAAGGACTCCATCAGCAGGTGGACTCCGTACACGCCGCCGTGCAGCAGCATGACGCGCGGCACCGGGCCCCGGGCAAGCGTCTCGCGCACGTCCTGCGCGGAAATCCTCTCCGGGTCGAGGGCCAGGATCCGATCCCCCAGCGCCCGGTCGGTGGCGAGCTTCGGTGCGGGGCGCGGTGTTTCGACGGCGGCGGGGCCGGGCCCGGGGCCGCGCTCGGGCGCGGCGGCGCAGCCCGCGAGGAGCAGCGCAGATCCGAGCAGCAGGGCAGCGAGGGGCAGGCTGGCGCGTGGTCTCATGCGGTCAAGGAACGAAAACCCGCCAGAATGCGGGCCGCGACATTATCCACAGTCTCGCGATCGAATGCAGCCACCCGCCATGAAAACCCGAGGTGCAGCGCCCCGTTGACGGTGCTCGCCGCAACAACCAGCGGGGCCATGGGTCCGGTGGGCACTCCGCGGAAGTAGTCCGGTAGCGCCCCGCCGCCCGCTTCGCGCCACAGCGCGTCGACGTTGAGCAGCGTCACGCCGCCCCAGACCGGGTAGTTCTTGGCGTGGAAGCCCGCCCTCGTCGCGGGCGACATGTGCCGCCATGCGAGCGCGCTGCCGGCGATGCCGACCAGGGTCTGCAGGTAGAGCTTGCGCTCTTTGGTGCGCTGCGTCTGGGACCGGACGGCGCGGGCGAGGGGGGCGAGCTCCTGTCCCGCCGGCATCGGGTGGGTGACGCGGAACGAGCTCAGGAACTGGCCGAACACGGCGGTCGCCGGCGGCTGGTAGTCGCCGCGCAGGTTGATGATCGACGCCGCCGCCATCTCCCGCCGGCGGCCGCTGCGGCGCTCGCCGGCCAGCGGCGCCATCGCCTGGAGCAGCAGCGCGAGCAGGAGGTCGTTGAGCGTGATCCGCCAGCGCTTGGTGGTGGCCAGCGCCTGCGTGAGCGTCGCTGCGTCGACCGTGCGCAACAGGAAGGCGTTGCTGGGCGCTACCCCCGCGCGATAACGCGGCCGGGCGGTGTTGCGGCAGCTGCGTATGACCTCGGCGAGGCCGGGCAGCCCGGTCAGGAAGCGCAGGGCGTGGCGCGCGAGCAGGCGGCCGTAGGCGCTCGGGTAGAGGTCGAGACGCCGTGGCACGAAGTCCGCCGGGGCGGTGTAGGCCGCGTACAGGTCGCGCATCAGCACGACGATCGAATCGCCGCCGGCGATGAAGTGGTCGTAGGCGAGCCCGAACAGGAACGCGTCGCCGGCGTCGATCGCGAAGAAGCGGAACGGGTTCAGCACGCCGGCGTCGGGATACCGCGCGTTGAGTTCGCGTTCGATCATCTCGGCGGCCGTGTGTATCGGATCGGCGCCGGCGGGCAGCACTTCGAGCGCCACGGTCGCCGGGCCGCCACGGTACTCGTAGCGCCCGCGCGCGGCGTCGAGGGCGAGGCCGGTCAGCCCCTCGCCTTCCAGCGTGCGGTGAATCGCGGCGCGCAGGCGATCGACGTCCAGCGCAGCGTCGAATCGCAGCACGTGGACCGCGTTGTAGGGATGCAGCGTGCGCCAGCGCAGCATCGTCCGCTGGAAGAGATTGAGCCGCCCTCTCATAGCGACGCGGTCGCCTCCAGCAGCCGTCCGGCTTCGCGGCACCAGTGCTTCTTGACGCTGTGCCAGATGTCCGCCGCGTGGACGAGGTTGCGGGTGTCGACGCCCTGCGGGAGCGCAGCGTCGGTCCCCGGCACGTACGCGTCGATCCACGACCGCGTGGCCGGTTCGCGCGCGAGTCCCGCGGCGAGCGGCAGCAGCACGTGCTGGTAGTCCGCCGGCAGGACGACGTTGCGGACCCTGGCGCAACCGGTCGCGACATACGGCGCGATGCTGCCGAAGTTGCCGGCGATCGGGTCCCATTCCATCGCGAAGCCGGTGAACTCGCCCACCGTGTCGGGGATCTGCGTCAGGCGGCTGAGCATCGCCCACTGGCCCAGCATGAGTCGCGGCAGCTTGCCGGTGGCGATGGCGCTGGCCCAGGGCACGGTGAGCCCCAGCACCGGGCGCTCGCGACCGGTGCGCGGGTCGACGATCGTCGTGCGCGGCTGTGGCGCATCCCGTACCGGATCCCACACCGGCAACGGGTCATTGAACGCCCCCGCGAGTTCGTGCAGGGTGCGGATCGCCAGCATCCCGCCCTGGCTGTGCCCGATGAGCAGCGGGACGATCCCCTCGCGTTCGTAGTGCCAGGCGAGCGTGCCGGCGAGTGCCTCGCTGCTGCCGAAGGAACCGTTGGACAGCGCGCCGTCGCGCGGATGGGCGAGCTGGTGCGCGGGGTAGCCCATGGCCATCAGGAACTCGGCGAAGGGCTCCATCGTCACCAGCGTCACGCTCCCCTGGAGCGCGATGATGCGCGGGGCCGGAACCTGCGCCAGCACCTCGCGCACGTCGTCCGCTCCGATGCGCTCCGGGTCGAGGCGCCCGAGGCGGGCCGCGATCCCGGGCGGGGGCGCGGGCGCAGGCACGAGGGCGGGCTGCGCGCCGGCGGTTCGCGCGCGCAGGCCGATGCCACCGGCGAGCCCGGCGGCGATCGTCACGCAGGCTGCGCGGCGCCCGAGGTCCGGGCCGCTCGCCTTCCGGCCCCCGGGCCGGTCGCGGCTCGCGCGGCGCTTCGTCAGCGGGGACACTGCGCAGACCGAGGTCTCACCCAAGCGGACGCGCCGCGCGGAGGCCGTGTGGAAACTGCGTGCCAACCTCCGCACGACGCCGGGCAGCGACGCCGCGGGTTGAGAGGCGCTGCACGTCGGCGCGCTCGTCCGGGAAGCGGCGCATCAGCGTCCCAGGCGCGGGAAGAAGCGGCCGGTGCGCGCGAGGTACCGGGCGTAGGCTTCGCCATGGGATCGCAGCAGATGGCGTTCCTCGTTGCGTGCCTTCATGTTCATCAGCAGCACGTGCACCGCCGCGACCACCAGCATCGGCAGCGAAGGCAGGATCACCGCCGAGCACAGCATCAGCAGTACCGAGTAGGCGTAGATCGGGTGCCGGATGCGCTTGAAGAGGCCGTCCGTGATCAATGTGGTGTTGTCGCGCGAGACCTCCATTCGCCAGGCGGAGCCCATGCGGATCCAGCAGCGGATGGTCTGCACCAGGCAAACGACCGCGAGCAGCGCGGCGCCATGACGCACGACGAAGAACGCTGCATGGCTGCGGGCGAACTCGGGCAGGGCGAGCGGGCCGGCGGGATGGCGCTGGGCGAGCCAGGGCAGCGCCGCCCAGAGCGCGACCAGCGGAACCCAGACGACCCACATGAAGCGCTCGAGCGTCTGCTCGGGAACGAGGCCGACGAGCTTCCGGGACTTGCGCCGGATGCGCGCGATCATGAAGCCTACGCAGAACCAGTAGGTCCACACGGTGGCCGTAAGGATGCCCAGAGGTAGGTCCGCCATGGTGTCCCGCTGGCAGTTTCGGTTCGGGCAGCGCGCTGCGGCGCGCGCGCCGCTTCGCCGATCGAGGGCGGGAGCGCGACCGCAATAGAAAGAGATTATAGCCCATCGTCATCGCGGCCACCCCCGGCAGACGGTCCGGCGGGTGTCAGCGCCCATCGGGCTCGGGCAGGCCGAGGCGCAGGCGCACCGCGTCCCACACCGCGTCGTCGCTCAAGCCGAGCATGCACCTCGCTTCCGGGCAACGGCCCGCGGCGTGGCCGGGGAGGCGCCCGCAGCGGCGGACCCATGCGACTTCGCGCCGGAACGCGACGCGCTGGTCGCGACACGGGAAGTCGGCGACGGTCAGCGCGGTGTAGGGGCTCTTGCGCCAGAAGTCGCCGGCACCGGACAGCAATGCCGAGCCGGGGCCGTACAGCACCACCGCCGGAACATCGACGATGCGCGCGAGATGCGCGACGCCCGTGTCGGGGCAGACGAGCAGTTCCGCGTCGGCGAGAAGGTGCCAGAGCTGCGCGAGCGACAGCGTGCCCGCGTAGCGCGTCCAGTTGCCCGACGGGTCGATCGGGTCGAGCAACGCCGCCTCGCCCGGGCCCGCCGACAGGGCGACGGCGAAGCCCGCGTCGCGCAGCCGGTTGCCGAGCCGGCGCCAGCGCAGCGCGGGCCAGCGCTTGAGCGGCGAGCTCGCGCCCACGTGCAGCACGACGTAGGGCCGCGGCGGCTCGCGAAAACTCGCGACCGGCGGCTGCGGCCAGTCGCTGCGCACGAAGGGCGCAGGCGCCGGGCCGTCGACCAGGTGGGCGCAGAGGTCGCCCCAGGCCATCGGCACGTCCGGGAAGGCGCGCAGCTCGTCACCCGGCCAGTCCTTCCAGGCCGGCCGGTCTCCGGCGAAGGCGACGATCCAGCGCGCCTCGAGGGCGCGGGCGAGCCACTGCAGGCGGTTGTCGCCGGGCACGAGCGCGAGGTCGAAGCCGCGTTCGCGCCGCAGGGGGCCCAGCGTCGAGGCATCCGCCGGGTCGTAGGGCAGTGCGCGCACGCCGTACGGCGCGGTCGCGTACAGGCAGGCGTAGGGCACCGGACAGGTCATCACGATGTCGGCGTGCGGCCACAGCGTGCGGCACTTCGCGAGCAGCGGCGTCAGCATCAGCGTGTCGCCGAGCAGCAGGTGGTGGGCGACCAGGATGCGCCGGGGGTTGGTCGGGCGCGCGCGCCCCCGCCACCCGGGTAGGTCGGCCGCCATGCGCGCGAGCGCCAGTCCGACCACCACGGGTCGCGCGAACGCGCGCGAACGCAGCTTCACGCGGGGCTCCGCGCCGCACCCGGCAACGCGATGCGATGCGCCCCGGCAGACCCTGCGCTCGCGCGCGCGCTCACCGCCGCTCCAGCACCATGCGGAAGACCTGCTCCATCCGCTCCAGCATCGTGTCGACGCCGAAACGCGCGTGCGCCCGCGCCCGCCCCGCGGCCCCGAACCGCGCGCGCAGCGCGGGGTCGTCGCGCAGCCGGGCGAGGGCCGCCGCAAGCGCGGCCGCGTCGCGTGGCGGCACGATGAGGCCGGTCACTCCGGCGTCGACCGCTTCGCCGATCGCGCCGACGGTCGTCGACACGACCGGAAGGGCGCAGGCCATCGCCTGCATGATGGCCTGCGGGACGCCCTCCTCGCCGTACGAGGGGAGGGTGAAGATGTCGAGCGCCTGCAGCCACGGTACGACGTCGCGCTGCTGGCCGACGAAGCGCACGTCGGCGGCGATGGAGCGCCGCTGCAGATGCGCGTCCAGCCGGTCGCGGTAGGGGCCCTCGCCCACGACGACGAGCTGCCAGCCCGCCCAGGCGGCGCGGTGACCGGCGAGCGCGTCGAACAGGTACTGGTGCCCTTTCCAGCTGCGCAGCGTCGACACGATGCCCAACGCCGGGCGCGGGGGCAATCCCAGGGCGGCGCGGGCGGCGACGGCATCGCCCGGCACGAAGCGGGCGAGGTCGATGCCGGTGGGAATCGAGGTCATCCGTTCGAGCGGCACCGCGTTGTCGCGCGCAAGCTGCGCCCGCAGCGCTTCGCCGGTGGTCACGACGTGGGCGGCGGCCCGCGCGTAGAGCCAGCGCGTGGTCGGCGTGTTGCGCACCGTCGTCGAGACGTGCCGCGTGCGCACGATCGGGGGCGGACGTTCCAGCGTCGCGCACGCGATCGCCGCGAGCCAGCTGTCGGTCGAGCTGTGGGTGTTGACGACGTCGATCTCCTGCGCGTGCCGGGCGAGCCAGCGCCGCAGGGCGACGAGTCCCGGCAGCCGCTTGCGGGTGATCGGCAGGCGTTCGACCGGAATCCCCATCGCCTCGGCGGCCGGCGCGATCGGGGCCTCGGCCGGCGCGATGAGGGTCACGCGATGGCCGCGGTCGAGGAAGCCGCGGGCCTCGGTGAGGATGCGGATCTCCTGTCCTCCCCAGCCGCAGGAGTTCTCGGTGTGGACGATCGCCAGCGGCTTCATCGTTCCGGCGCCGGAGCGGCGGCGCCGTTCGGGAGCAGCGCGCGGTAGAGCGCAAGCAGGCGTGCGCTCATCGCCGCCGGCGTGAGTTCGGCGACGGCCACCGCCGCGCGTTCGCCGCGCTGCCGGCGTGTGGCCTCGTCCATCAGCTCGCGCATGCCGGCGGCGAGGGCGGCGACGTCGCCGGCGGCGCAGACCGTTCCGGCGCCGAACCTCAGCACGCGCTCGGCGGCTCCGCAGCGGGTGCTGGTGACCACAGGCAATCCGCAGGCCAGCGCCTCGAGCACCGCGTTCGGCAGCGGGTCGTACAGCGTCGGCAGCACGAAAGCGTCGGCGGCACCGTACCAGGGGCGCGGGTCGGCCTGCGGCCCGGCGAACACGGCGCGGTCGGCGACCCCCGCGCGCTGCGCGAGGTGCCGGTAACGCGCCAGGTGCTTGTCGCGACCGACGATCACGAGCCGGGCCGCGGCGGGCAGCTGCCGCAGCGCGCGCAGGGCGGCAGGCACACCCTTGCGCGTGTAACCGGAGCCCACCAGGAGGAACACGACGTGGCCGGCGGCGCATCCGAGCCGGCCGCGCAGCGCGTCCCGCTGCACGCGCACCTGTGGGCCGAATTCGGCCGGGTCGACGGCGCTGAAGATGACGTGCAGCTTGTCCTCGGCGACGCCGAAATGCGCGCGGACATCGTCCTTCACCATCTGCGAATTGCAGATCACGGCCTTGAGCCCGGGGTCGGCGAACACCCGCGCCTCGGCATCGAGGACGTAGCGGTGGTAGCGGTTGGCGGCGATGGAGAGGCGCTCGAGCGGGCCCCCGGCGCGCAGGCGCTCTTCGAGCCAGACGCGATGCACGCCGTCGCCGGCGCGGAAGATGTCGCAGCCGTCGATGCGTTCGTGCGTCTGGACGAGATCGGGACGGTCTTGCGCGAGCGCCGCCTTGACGGCGCGGGCGAAGCCCGCGTCGCGCCAGCGGTTGCCGAGGTAGAAGGGATTGCAGATCACCGGTTCGAGCGGAGTCGCGGACGCCGAAGCCGGCCAGTGCCGGGTGTAGACGCGCAGGCCCACGCCCTGCGCCGCCAGTGCGTCCAGCGTCCGCGCGACGAAGCGCTCGGCGCCCCCGTACGGCGTGTAGCGCTGCCGGACGATGCCGAGCCTCATCGGGCCGACGTGCCGGCCGTTTCGGCGAGCAGGTCGCGAATCGCGGCGGCGACGCGCGCGTCGGAAAGCGTGATCAGGCAGTCGGACCGCCGGCTACCGCCGCAGCCGTTGTTGCCGCAGGGGCGGCAGGAATGCTCGGTCGAGGCGACCACGCGGTGGGCGACCCGCCACGGCGCCCACTCGGCGTCGCCGCTGGGGCCGAAGAGCGCCACGGTGGGCGTGCCCATCGCCGCCGCCATGTGCATCGGCGCGGAGTCGACGCCGAAGAACAGCCGGGCCACGCCGATCAGGGCCGCGAGTTCGCGCAGCGTGAGCGCTCCGCACAGGTCGACCACCGGCGCGCGGGTCGCGGCGCGCACCGCGGCGACGAGCGCCCGCTCGGCGGGATCCGGCGCGCCGGTGAGCACGACGCCCCACCCCTCCTCGGCGAGGCGGTCGACGACGGCCGCGGTTGCTGCCGCGGGCCAGCACTTGAACTTCCACCGCGAGCCCGGGTGCACGACGATGAAGCGTCGCGGCGCGAGTTGGTGCTGGGCGAGCAGCGCCGCGATCCGCGCCTGCGCCTCGGGGCCGGGAACGAGCACGAGCGCCTTCTCGGCGCCTTCGGGCCAGATGCCGATCCGGCGCAGCGCGTCGAGGTGGCTCTCGACGGTATGGCGCGGGGTGTTGCGGGGCCTGAGGTAGCGGTGCCGGAAGGCGCGGCGCCAGAGGACCCCGGCGCGCTCCCGCTCGGGGGCGACGCCGTCGCGGGCGCCCAGGACCAGCTTGAGCCAGGCCCCGCGCGGGTGATCGGTCAGATGGACGACGAGGTCGTAGCGGCGCGCGCGCAGCGCGCGCAACAGCCGCCATTCGGCGCCGAGCTGGGCGCCTAGTCCCCGGCGCTTCGCGTCGCGATCGATGCCGAAGAGTTCGCGTATCGCCGGATGACCGGTCAGCATCGGCAGCGTCTCGCGGTAGACGAGCGCGTCGATCTCGGCTTCGGGTGCGGCCCGCTGCAGGACCGTGAAGACCGGCGAAGCGAGCAGCACGTCGCCGTGATGGCGCAGCTTGATCACGAGCGCCCGACGGACGCGCCGCATGTCGAGCGCGTCAGCGCCGGCCGGAGGAAGCATGGCCGCAAAGATAGCAGAACAGCGTTGCCGCGCCCATAGGCGTCAGCGGGCCTCGCCCCAGCCCGGGCGCCCGGCCAGGCCGAACAGGAAGACGGAGGCGGCGATCGGCCAGACCATCAGCACCGTGCGCGTCAGACCGTTGAAACTCAGCAGGTGGCCATAGTTCCAGTTGAACAGCGACAGCGGTGCGCGCGCGTACAGGAGGTCGGGCGCGAGCAGCGTCGCCAGCAGCGAGGACAGGAGCGCGACGGCGCAGGACGCAACTTGCACCGGCCGCCGCAGGAAGAGGAACAGGGTGAGCGCGAGCGCTCCCGCCGCGACACCGGTGGAGACTCCCGGCGACAGCCAGTGCTCCCAGGCCGCGGGCTTGAGCAGCGTGAGAGCGGCCATGCCCTTGAACAGCAACCCGGCGACGACGAGCGCGGTCACGGCCGTGCCCACGTACCGGCGCTCGCGCACTAGCAGCGCGACGAACAGCCCCACCCCCAGCATCTGCAGCGCGCTGTGCGCCGCCTCGACCAGCACCGCCGCGAGATCGGGCACTGCCGGTGGCACGCTGGCGAACGTGCCGAGCTGCGGCGTCGGGTCGTAGACGGTGGCGAACAGCGGTATGCCGGGATTGATCTGGGCCGCGAGCCAGATCGCGAGCAGCGCGAGACCAAGGTCGCCCGTGCGGCCGGGAAGGAACCAGCGCTCGCGCCGCCCGCGGATCGCATCGCGCAACCGGGCCGCCTGCCGGAACAGGAGCCCCAGGAGCGCGCCCATCAAGCTGCCCGCCGTGTTGGCGAGGAGGTCGATCGCGTTCGCGTCGCGCGGGGGCAGGCGCATCTGCAGCGTTTCCATCGCGAACGACAGCGCGGCCCCCGCGGCGCAGCCCAGCGCGAGCCGCGACCCGGCGGAGCGTTCGCGCGAGATCACGGCGACGAAGAAGCCGAAGGGGAGGTAGGCGAGGAAGTTCGCCAGCGCGTCGAAGCGCGTCCAGCGCGGCGGCCAGGGCGCGAACAGGAAGAACGGCGTCGCGGCGTCCGGCTCGATCCACTCGCCGAAGGGCTGCAGGCTCGCGTAGACGATCGCCAATCCGGCGAGCGCGGCGAGCGTATGCGGCAGCAGCGAGGGTTGGCGTTGACGCGACATGGCGGCAGGGGGTGCGGCGTTGCCCGCTTTCCTTTGCTCTCCTGCAACCTCTCGCGATCCGTGTCGCGGGCGCCCGACGCGCGCGCGCGGCGGCTTGCTCACAGCCGCTCGGGCGGTGGCGGGCCGGAGAGGCGTTTGCGCATCACGGTCAGGTCGTCGGTCTCGGCCACGGGCACGAATCCCGCCGCGACGAACAGCGGCGCAGGACCGTGGTAATGGTCGGCCGGGCGCTCGCTCGCGGGCGCCTTGAACGGAAACGCGTCGACGACGCGGATGCCCCGCGCCGCGAACGACGCCAGCGCGCCGGCGAGCAGCGCACGCGCGACCCCGCGCCGCCGCCACGCCGGCGCGATGACGAAACACAGGGCCGCCGCCGCCTGGAAGTCCGGCACGTCGCGGGCGGGCGGAACCACGCCCAGTCGCGCGCAGGCGTGCGGCAGCTTGTGGCAGGGCTGCGCGTTGAGCCAGCCGACGACCTCGGCGCCGGCGTAGGCGAGAAAGCCCTCCTGCTCGCCCGTTTCGATCCGGGCCGCCATCGCCGTGCGGTTCTGTTCGGCGGTGAATTCGCTCCACGCCACGATCTTCGGCACGTGGTAATAGTGGCAATAGCAGCGGGCCCACTCGCGGTTGTCGGCGAACGCGCTTCCGTGCTCGTGATCGAAAAAGCGCAGGAAGTCGTCCCGCCGGGCCGGCGAGAGCCGTTCGATGCGGATGGCTGCGGAGTTCACGCGCGACGCCGTCGTGCGGCGCGCCTCGGCGTCGGCCGCGTCGGCCGGCGCATCCGGCGCGCTCAGCGCACCTTGACCTCGGTCCAGAAGCGGTTCAGCAGCCGCCGGTCGCGGCGGGGAAGATCGCGCATCATCTCCAGCCGCTTCCACTTCTCGGCGTCGGGAAAGACCGCGGGGTTGTCCTTGACCTCGGGCACGATGAACTCCATCGCCGCGGCGTTGGCGTTGCCGGAGCCGATCATGTTGGACAGCTCCGCCGCGTTCCGGCCCACGAGCATGTAGTTGATGAACTCGTAGGCGAGGTCCGGGCGCGGCCCCGACTTGTGCAGCACCATGCTGTCCAGCGCCAGCACGGCGCCTTCCTTCGGCGTCGAATAGGCGATCGAGAACGGGCGCTTGGCGTTGGCGGCGTCCTGCGCGGCCTGGAACATGTCGTTCGAGTACCCGTGCGCGAGCCAGATGTTTCCGATCGTGAGTTCCTTGATGTACGACGAGGCGTTGAACGCCGCCCAGTACGGCTTGGCGCGGAGGATGAGGTCGCGCGCCGCCTTGAGCTTCGCCTCGTCGGTCTCGTTCACGGAGTGGCCCAGGTACTTGAGCGCGGCGGCGAAGAGTTCGCGCTGCGAGTCGAGCACCGTGACCTTGCCCTGGAGCTTCTCGAGGTGTCGCGGTTCGAAGATCACCGCCCAGCTGTCGGTCGGAAGGCCCAGCTCCTTCATCTTCTCGGCGTTGTAGCCGATGAGCGTGATCGAGTACGCGTAGGGGACCGAGTACCGGTTGCCCGGGTCGAAGAAGAGGTTCAGGAACTCCGGCTTGACGTTGGCGAGGTTGGGGATGCGCGCGTGGTCGATCTCGCGCAGCGCGCCCTGCGCGATCAGCGTCTGCACCGCGTTGCCCGTAGGAACGATGAGGTCGTAGCCCGTTGCCCCGGCCGCGAGCTTGGCCAGCATCTCCTCGTTGTCCGAATAGTAGTCCTGCACCAGCGTGCACTTGCAGGACGCCTCGAAGCTCGTCGCGGTCTCCTCGGCGAGGTAGTTGTTCCAGTTGTAGAGGTGAAGCTCCGCGCCGCTTCCCCGCGCGGCCGCGCCGGCGGCCGGGTCCGTCGCGGTCCGGTCGTCGGTCCTGGGCGCGCAGCCGGCGAACGCCAGCGTGAGCATGGCGGTCGACGCCAGAACGAGCCGGCGGCGCGCTGCGGTGGGCAACGTGTCCACGGGCGCCATTCAGCCCTTGCCGCGCAGCGCGTCGGGCGCGATCTTGCCGGCCAGCACGATCATCGTCAGCGTGAGCAGCATCAGCAGGGTCGACACGGCGTTCACCTCCGGCGTCACCGCGATCTTGATCATCGTGTAGATCGTCAGCGGCAGCGTGGGGACGCCCGCGCCGGCGGTGAAGAAGGTGATGACGAAGTCGTCGATCGACAGCGTGAACGCCATCAGCGCGCCGGCGACCACGCCCGGCATGATCAGCGGCAGCGTGACGAGGCGGAAGGTCTGCCAGGGCGTCGCGCCCAGGTCGCGCGCCGCCTCGAAGACCGACTCGTCCATGCCGGCGAGACGCGCGCGCACGATGATCGCGACGAAGCCGATGCAGAACGTCGTGTGCGCGACGATCACGGTGAGCAGCGACAACGACTCCTCGCCGAAGACTGAGATGAAGAAGATGAGCAGCGAGACGCCGAGCAGGATCTCGGGCATCGCCACCGGCGTCAGCGTCATGAACGGCAGCAGCCTGGACTTGAACCGGTGCATCGCGATGCCGGCCATCGTGCCCAGCACCGTAGCCAGCGCGGCGGAGACCACGGCGATCAGCAGCGAGTTGGCGGCCGCGTGCAGCATCTCCGCGTTGGCGAAGAGCTTGGCGTACCAGTCCAGCGTGAACCCCACCCACTCCGCGTTGAGCTTCGAGTCGTTGAACGAGAACACGACCACGACCCCGAGCGGGACGTAGAGGAAAGCGAACACCGCGAGCGAGGCGGCCCAGAGCAGCGGCGATCTACGCACGGGCCACCCCGCGCCGGGCGAGCCCCGCGGCGCCGGCGGCGATCGCCAGCACCGCGACGGTGAGCATCAGCGACAGCATCGAGCCGAACGGCCAGTCGCGGGTGCCGAGGAAGCTCTCCTTGATCAGGTTGCCGACCAGCCAGTCGTCCTTGCCGCCCAGGATCTCGGGGATCGCGAACATCCCCAGCACCGGGATGAAGACCAGCGCCGAGCCGGAGAAGATCCCCGGCAGCGACAGCGGAAACGTGACGCGCCAGAACCGGTTCCAGGCGTTCGCACCCAGGTCCTGCGCCGCGTCGAGCAGCGCCGGGTCGTGTTTCTCGAGGTTGGTATAGAGCGGCAGGATCATGAACGGCAGGTGGACGTAGACCATGCCGACGATGACGGCGAAGCGGGAGAACAGCAGATCGAAGGGGCCGAGAATGATCATCCACGCGTAGACGCGGACGAGGAAGTTCGAGGCGAAGGGCAGCACGCAGAGCAGCACCATGAGGTCGCGGTACTGCTTGGGGCTGCGCGCGATCAGCAGCGCCACGGGATACGCCATCACGAGGCAGGTGAGCGTGGTCGCGAGTGCCACGCCGAAGCTCTTGGCGAAGATCTGGGCGTAGATCCAGTCGCCGAAGAAGACGGCGTAGTTCTCGAAAGTGATTCCCGCGTCCTCGCCCGGCTTGCCGCCGATGAGCGGCGCCAGCGCGCCGAACTCGCCCGGATAGCGGATGCTCGCCACGACCATGATCGCGGCGGGAACGACGAAGAACACGAAAAGGAAGACGAACGGCGGGCCGCTGACCAGCCACTGCGTCATCCGGCCGGCGCGGGTCCGGGTCGAGGTGTCGGCGTGCATCGGCGCCAGGCGGGAGTCCGCGGGCGTTCAGGAATCGAGAAAGGCGCCGGCTTCGGCCTTCCACGACAGCCGCACCCGGTCGCCCAGTTCGAAGAACTTCGCGCGGCCGGGCGCGGAATTGGGCAGCAGCGCCTCGAAGCGCTTGCCGTCGGGCAGGTCGACGATGTAGGTCGTCACGTCGCCGATATAGAGGAAGTCGTTGACGACACCCTCGAACTGGTTCGGGTCGGGCGAGGATTCGGCGGCGGCGCGGATTGACACCTGCTCGGGGCGGATCACGAACACGCCGGCGGTCCCTGCCTTGACGCCGTCGCGGGCGGGCGCGGTGATGCGGCCGAGCGTGCCGAGCTCGAGCGTGAGCGTGGCGCCGGCGGCGACGACCGTGGCCTCGTGCATATTGACGTTGCCGATGAAGTCGGCGACGAAGCGACTCCTGGGGAAGCCGTACAGCTTGTCGGGCTCGTCGAGCTGCTCGATCACGCCGTGGTTCATCACCGCGATCCGGTGCGAAAGCGCCAGCGCCTCGGCCTGCGAGTGCGTCACGAAGACGAAGGTCACGCCGACGCCGCGCTGCAGGCGGATGAGCTCGATCTGCATCTGCTCGCGCAGCTTCGCGTCGAGCGCGCCGAGCGGTTCGTCGAGCAGCAGCAGCCGCGGGCGGTTGACGAGTCCGCGGGCGAGTGCCACGCGCTGCTTCTGGCCGCCGGAGAGCTCGTGCGGATAGCGCTGCTCCAGACGGTCGAGCTTCACCTGGGCGATCGCCTCCTTGACCTTGCTGCGCACCTCGGCGTCGGGCTTGCCGGCCATCCGCAGCGGAAAAGCGACGTTCTGCGTTACCGTCATGTGCGGGAACAGGGCGTAGCTCTGGAACACCGTGTGAATGGGCCGCTTCTCGGCAGGCGTGTCCTTGAGGTCGACGCCGTCGAGGATGATGGCTCCGCGGTCGGGCAGGTCGAAGCCGGCGATCATCCGCAGGAGCGTCGTCTTGCCGCAGCCGGAGGGCCCGAGGAGCGTGAAGAACTCCCCGGCTTCGACCCCGAAGCTCACGTTGTCGACGGCGGTGAAATCGCCGAAACGGCGGGTGACGTTCCTGATCTCGAGCAGCGCCATCGGGCCGGGCCTCGCCGGAGAAGTGGAAAACGCGCGTCGCGCAACGGGTCGAGGTCGATTGTACCGCAGTTCGCGGCCCGTCCTTGACGGGGAGGGCGGGCCGCGGCCGCCGCGGGCACGGCCTTGCCGCCCCAATCGCGGCGCGGCACCGAGCGCGCTTGTCGCGGCTCGGCCGAAAGGGGAATGGCGGGCTGCCGCCGGCGGGTGTTCCATAGCGCTCAGGCGGCGCGCCGGACTGCTTTTCCCCGCGCCGCCGGCGCCCCGGCGGGCGCATCGCCCGGCTTTCCGGGGCGAAGAAATCCGTGCCCGGTCCGAAAAGACGTAGTAGAGTTCCCGCCTACGCGCTTGCTGAACATGCCTTCCCCGCTCGCGTCCCCGGGACCGCCTGGCGCCCCACCGATCAAGCTCATGAGCCCGCCGTCCGACAAGCCCTCGCTCCTGGAAAAGCTGCGCGCGCAGTCTGCCGCGCTGCAAGCGCAGGAGGGCGCCCGCAGGCGACCCCTCGAGGAGGCGCTCAAGGACATCGATCGCCGGCTGTGGCGCGCGTTCCGCTGGCTCGACGAAGCCCTGCATCATCTCGAGGTGATCAAACCGGGCGTTGCGCACGCGTTCCGGCTCGATCCCGATCTCGCGATCGAGTCGCCGCGCTTCGACCACGGCTTCGTGTCCTACCGGCGACGCGCGCTGGGCGGGCTGGAGCTGCTCGAGCGCGTGGAGGTGTTCTACCGGCTCGTCAAGGACGGCGAGATCGTGTTCAAGGTGCAACCGGGGGCCGCGCATGGCGTCGAAGAGCGGCTGCGCGTGGCGCAGCTGCCGTATCACTACCAGACCGAGATGGACCCGAACCGCGTCGTGCGGCACGGTGTGTTCCGGGTGACGCAGGAGATCAACGCGTCGATCCGCTTCGCCCCCGACTATCGCCGGCAGGTCGTCGAGGTCACGTTGCGCAACGTCGACCGGTTCGAGAGCGTGGCGCTCGAGTTCGGCGGGGTGGCCGTCGACGAGGCGGTGCTGGAGGATCTCTTTCGCTTCGTCATGGGCGAGAGCAACACGTTCCTGCGCCGGGCGCCGCTCGTCGGCGTGGGCACGCGGCGGCCCGAGGCGTCGTCGCCGGCGACGATTCCGCCGGTCGGCGCCGGCGCGCGGTACCGATAGCGCCGGCGTCGGGTGCCGCCCCCGGGGGCATCACGGGGGCCGGCCCGCGAGGAGCGCGACGACGACGACCAGCAGCAGCGCTGCGATCAGCGTCAGCAGCCGGTTGCGGGCCTTCTGTGCCGTGGCGAGCTGCTTGATCGCCTCGTCCGACGCCGAGGGCGGGGCCAGCAGCTTGCGGTGCAGCAGGCGGGGGATCTCGGGCAGCGCCGCAGCGATGTAGGGAGCTTCCGCCAGGAAGCGCCGCCGCAGCGCCGGCAGGCCGATCTGGTTCTCCATCCAGCGCTCGAGGAACGGCTTGGCCGTCACCCACAGGTCGAGGTCCGGATCGAGCTGCCGGCCCAGGCCCTCGATGTTGAGCAGCGTCTTCTGCAGCAGGACGAGCTGCGGCTGGATCTCGACGTTGAAGCGGCGCGACGCGCGAAAGAGCTGCAGCAGGACCTTCCCCAGCGAGATCTCCTTCAGCGCGCGGTCGAAGATCGGCTCGCAGACGACGCGGATCTCGGTCTCGAGTTCGTCGACGCGGGTGTCCGGCGGGACCCAGCCCGACTCGATGTGCGCGGTCGCGACGCGCTGGTAGTCGCGGCGAAAGAACGCGAGGAAGTTCTGCGCCAGGTACCCCTGGTCCTTCTCCGTCAGCGTGCCGACGATGCCGAAGTCGAGCGCAATGTACTTGCCGAAGTTGGCCGGGTCGACGGCGACGAAGATGTTGCCCGGGTGCATGTCGGCGTGGAAGAAGCCGTCGCGGAACACCTGGGTGAAGAAGAGCTCGACGCCGTGGCGCGAGAGCTTCTTCAGGTCGACGCCGGCTTCAACCAGCCGTTCGGTCTGGGCGATGGGGATGCCGGTCATCCGCTCCATCACCATCACGTCGCTCGTGCACCAGTCCCAGTGCACCTCGGGAACCTGCAGCAGCGGCGAGCGCAGGAAGTTGCGCCGCAGCTGCGAGCAGTTGGCGGCCTCGCGTGACAGATCGAGCTCGTCGGTCAGCGTCTTCTCGAACTCCGCGACGACGGCGCGGGGCTTCAAGCGCTTGCCGTCGGACCACAGCTTTTCGACGAGGATGGCGGCGGCCTGCATCAGGCCGAGGTCGTGCTCGATGACCTTGCCGATGTCGGGGCGCAGCACCTTGATCGCCACGGCCCTCCCGTCGGGCAGCTCGGCGAAGTGCACCTGCGCGACCGAGGCGCTGGCGACCGGCTCGCGATCGAACGACCGGAACACCTCGTCGACCGGCTTGCCGTAGGCGCGCTCCAGCGTGGCGACGAACTGCTCGGAGGGGAACGGGGGCACCCGATCCTGCAGCTTGGCGAGTTCGTCGGCGATGTCCGACGGCAGCAGGTCGCGCCGCGTCGAGAGCATCTGCCCGAACTTGACGAAGATGGGACCCAGGTCCTGCAGCGCGAGGCGCAGGCGCAGGGCGCGCGGCGCCGACGTGTCGCGCCAGAAGGTCAGCGCGCGTGCGAGGGGGCGCACCGCGCGAAAGCGCTCGTGTCCGGTGAGGAGTTCGTCGAGCCCGTACTTGAGCGAGACGACGAGGATCTTGGCGAGGCGCAGGATGCGCATGACCGCCGATTGTACGGGAATGCGGCGATGCCACTCCCCGCAGCGCGGCTCGTCGCCGCAAGGCTGGCGCGTCTACTGCGCGATGGCGGGGACCCCGCCTGCGGCGGCCGCTTCAGGAAGGCGCAGGACGATCTGCCACCGGGTCGGCGGGCAGCCGGGCCGCCAGCGTCTCCAGCCGCGCGGCCAGCGCGTCGGTGCGCGCGGCCAGTTCGGCGTTCTGCTGCGCCATTGCGCGCGCTTCGTCGCCACGGGCGAGCAGCCCCGCTTCGTCGCGGGCGTAGCTGCCGAGGGTCTCGCCGATTCGCTCCGCGGCGTACTCGGGAAAACCGAGCAGGCGCCGCCCGGCGTCGGCGACGCGCTGCCCGACGACCGGGCCGAGCGCCTTCGCGAATGCCTGCTCGACGAACCACGGCAGCGTCAGCGCGAGATCGCGCAGCGTTGCGGCCAGGGCGGGAGCGCCCTCGGCCAAGACGAGGCCGTCCCAGCGCGACGGGTCGGACAGCAACGAAGGAATCGCGAGCGGCGAGATGCGCAGGGTCAGGTCGGCACTGCCGCCGCGCAGCGGCGTCGACTCGATGAGCCCGGTCGAATCGATGCGGAACCCGGTCGCAACCGGTCCCACGGCGACCACGAACGCCTGGCCACCGTGCGCCGCAAGGCGCTCGCGCGCCCACGCTTCGCGTTCCAGCACCCGGTTGGCGAGCGCAGCGGCGGGTTGCATCGGCGGGCGTCCCTGGCGGCGAAGAGTGGCCGGGCGCGCGCGCTCAGAGCCTGTGAGAAAATCTGCTGCGCGGGCGGTCTGCGTCGTTGCTCACTCGCTTACTCCTCGCCTATCTACTTGATATGTCTCGTCGTTCGCGCCTAGCATCCCATCCCGCTCGCGACGATTTCTTCACAGGCTCTCAGGCCGTCGCCACCTGCTCGATGCCCGCCAGCAGCCACCCCGCGGACCCATCGGTCGGCTTGGTCAGGTTCCAGATCTCGTCGATCGGGGTCGGCAGGACCGTTCCATCCTCGCGCAGCGTCCCGATGAAGCGCACGCTCGCCCAGTAATCGCTCCCCTCGGTCTTCACCTCGAGCACTTCCGCATGCAGCGTTACGATTTCGGTGGGCGCGTGCTCCGTGCGGGCGTCGAGGTCGCGCGTCACCTCCGCGAGCATCGTCGGCGTCATCACATCGGCGAGTGCTTTGCGGTCGCCGCGATCGAACGCCGCCTGCAGGCGAATGAACTGGAGCTTCGCCTGGTCGACGAAGGCCTTGGCGTCGAACCCGGCCGGAAGCGGCCGCGCGAACGAAGCCGAAGGCGGCGGGGTGGCCGCGAGCACGGGCTCGACCCGAGATTCACGGGCGACCACGGGCGCGGGCTGCGTCTCGTAACCGCCGGGGTTGGTGCCGAGTCCGCTCGGGCCGGCGTACTGCATCGCGGGCTTGGCCGGGGCGCGCCGCGCGAGGAACATCCGTACGACGAGCACCACACCGACGGCGAGCAGCAGCATCAGGAGCAGGCTGGCGAAGCCCTCGGAAAGGCCGAAGTGCGACAGCAGTGCAGCAAGCCCCAGGCCCGCGGCCAGCCCGGCGATCGGTCCCATCCATTTCGCCATCCCGGACGGCGCGGCCGCCGGCGCGGCGGCCTTGGCTGCGGCTGCGCCTGGCTGCGCCGGCATCACCGGCTGCGACGCCGCGCCCGCGGGCGTCGTCGGCGCCGCGGCGGGCGGCGTGGCCGGTGCCACGCTCTGGCGCTGCGCGCCGATGCTCTTGCCTGCGCCGAGCCGCTTCGCGTCGGCGACTTCGGCGCCGGCGAGGCAGGCCACGGCAAACGTGACGGCGATAATCCCTGCTAATCTCATGGTTTGCTCCGTTGCGGTGACGAAAGACGCTACCACCCCTTCAGTGTACGAAGCCCAGGTGCAGGGCGACGACGCCGGCGGTGAGGTTGTGCACTTCGACCCTGTCAAAGCCGGCTTGTTCCATCATCCGCTGCAATGTTGCCTGGTCCGGGTGCACGCGGATCGATTCGGCGAGGTAACGGTAGCTCGCGGCGTCGCCGGTAACCCACTTGCCGATGCGCGGTATCACGTTGAAACTGTACCAGTCGTACGCGGGAGCGAGCGGTTCCCAGACCTTCGAGAACTCGAGCACCGCGGCCACGCCGCCAGGCCGTAGCACCCGCCGCATCTCGGCGAGCGCCGCTTCCTTGCGCGTGACGTTGCGCAGACCGAAGGCGATGCTGACGCAGTTGAAGTGAGCGCTCACAAACGGCAGTTTCTCGGCGTCGCACTGCACCACGGGCAGCGCGATCCCGGCGTTGAGCAGCTTGTCGCGGCCAACGGCGAGCATGTCGCGGTTGATGTCGGTCAGGACGACGGTGCCGGTCGAGCCCACCCGGTCGGCGAACAGCCGGGCGAGGTCTCCGGTGCCGCCGGCGAGATCCAGGACGCGCATCCCCGGCCGCACGCCGCTCGCCTGGACGGCGAAGCGCTTCCACCAGCGGTGCAGCCCCGCCGACATGAGGTCGTTCATCACGTCGTAGCGCGCGGCGACCGAATCGAACACGCCCCGCACCCGCCGCGCCTTGTCGTCGGCGCTCACCTCCTCGAATCCGAAGTGCGTCGGCTCCTTCATCCGCGATGCCTTGTCAAGGCAAGCGCGCGCTGGCCTGCTGCGGGTCGCGCGAAGCGCCCGCCGCGGCCAGCCGGGCGAGGTAACGCTGCCACAGCGCGTCCTGCTGGGCGCCAAGCTCGTAGAGATAGTCCCACGAGTAGATGCCCGAGTCGTGGCCGTCCGAGAAGCGCGGCCGGATCGCGTAGTGGCCCACCGCCTCCAGGTCGGTGATCGCGACGTCGCGTTTGCCGACCTGCAGCGTCTCCTGGCCGGGGCCATGTCCCCGGACGTCGGCGCTGGGCGAGTAGACGCGCAGGAACTCGCAGGGCAGGCTGAACCTCCGCCCGTCGCTGTAGGCGATCTCGAGCACGCGCGAGACCTGGTGCAACCTGATCTCGGAGGGGGTCGGGGTGTGGGCGTCGAGGCCGGCCATGTGAGCTCGAGTTCGGTGCGCCGCGCGGGCGGCTCGAAGACGGAGCGCGTAAGCGTAGCACAAGCGCGCCCGCGCCAGCGCACGGCGCGCAGCGCGTTGGGAGTCCGTCGCGCCGGCGACCCGGACGCCCCCGGGACTACAGCGTCCTCGGCGCCGTGGCCTCGGGCACGATGTCGAGCCCGCCGATCCCCGAGAACACGTTGCGGCCCTTCGATTCCTTGCCGTGCAGCTTGATTTCGAGGCGCAGGTCGTTGAGCGAATCGGCGTTGCGCAACGCGTCCTCGTAGCTGATGAGGCCCGCTTCGTAGAGGTCGAACAACGACTGGTCGAACGTCTGCATGCCGATCTCCCGCGAGCGCTTCATGACGTCCTTGATGCCGCCGACGTCGCCCTTGAAGATCAGGTCGGAGACCAGCGGCGAGTTGAGCATCACCTCGACCGCCGGCACGCGGCCCTTGCCGTCGCGGCGCGGGATCAGGCGCTGGGCGACGAAGGCCCGCACGTTGAGCGACAGGTCCATCAGGAGCTGCGCGCGGCGCTCCTCGGGGAAGAAATTGATGATCCGGTCGAGGGCCTGGTTGGTGCTGTTCGCGTGCAGCGTGGCGAGGCAGAGATGGCCCGTCTCGGCGAACGACACCGCATAGTCCATCGTCTCGCGCTCGCGCACTTCACCGATCAGGATGACGTCGGGCGCCTGGCGCAGCGTGTTCTTGAGCGCGATCTGCCAGCTCTCGGTGTCCACCCCGACCTCGCGCTGCGTGACGATGCAGTTGCGGTGGTCGTGGACGAACTCGATCGGGTCCTCGATGGTGATGATGTGGCCGTAGGTGTTCTCGTTGCGGTAGCCGAGCAGCGAGGCCATCGACGTCGACTTGCCGCAGCCGGTCGCGCCGATGAACATCATGATTCCGCGCTTGGACATGATCACGTCCTTGAGCACGGGCGGCAGGCCGAGGCTCTCGAAGGTCGGAATCTCGGTGGTGATGGCCCGGAACACCATCCCGGTGCGCCCCTGCTGGACGAACGCGTTCACGCGGAAGCGGCTGATGCCGGGCGGGCTGATCGCGAAGTTGCACTCCTTCGTCGCCTCGAACTCCGCCGCCTGCTTGTCGTTCATCACGCTGCGCACGAGCTCGATCGTGTGCTGCGGCGTGAGCGCGGTCTTCGACACCGGCTGGATCTTGCCGTCGACCTTGATCGCCGGCGGAAACCCGGCCGTGATGAACAGGTCCGAGCCCTTCTGCTTGACCAGGAGCTCGAGCAGTTCGTGAATGAACTTGGTGGCGCGTTCGCGTTCCATGGGGGTTCGCTCCTTCCGGTCGCGTGGCCGCGGCGCCGGGCGGGGGGTCGGGCGGGGGTGGGGGGCGCCGCCGCGGGCGGCGTCGCGTCAACCCATGAACAGGTCCTTGTTCACCGCGCGGTTTCTCGCCTCGGCGAGGTTCACCTGGTTGCGGCGGACGAGTTCCTGCAGGTTCTGGTCCAGCGTCTGCATCCCCAGCGACTGGCTGGTCTGGATCGCGGAGTACATCTGCGCGACCTTGCCTTCCCGGATGAGGTTGCGGATCGCCGGCGTGCCGATCATGATCTCGTGCGCGGCGAGCCGGCCCTGGCCGTCCTTGGTCTTCATCAGCGTCTGCGAGATCACCGCGACCAGCGACTCCGACAGCATCGCCCTGACCATCTCCTTCTCCGCGGCCGGAAACACGTCGATGATCCGGTCGATCGTCTTCGCCGCGGAGCTCGTGTGCAGCGTCCCGAACACGAGGTGGCCGGTCTCCGCGGCGGTCAGCGCCAGGCGGATGGTCTCGAGGTCGCGCATCTCGCCGACCAGGATGTAGTCCGGGTCCTCGCGCAGGGCGCTGCGCAGGGCGTTCGGAAACGACAGCGTGTGCGGTCCGAGCTCGCGCTGATTGATCAGGCACTTCTTGGAATCGTGCATGAACTCGATCGGGTCCTCGATGGTGAGGATGTGGCCGTACTCGTTCTCGTTCACGTGGTTGACCATCGCGGCCAGCGTCGTCGACTTGCCCGAGCCGGTCGGTCCGGTGACGAGGATCAGCCCGCGCGGCCGGTTCGTGAGCTCGGCGAACACCTTCGGGGCGTTGAGTTCCTCCAGCGACAGCACCTTCGACGGGATCGTCCGGAAGGCCGCCGCCGCGCCGCGCGCCTGGACGAAGGAGTTGACGCGAAAGCGCGCGAGGTTCGGGACCGCGAAGGAGAAATCGCACTCCAGATTCTCCTCGTAGGCCTTGCGCTGGGCGTCGCTCATGATGTCGTACACCATGGCGTGCACGTCGTCGTGCGCCATCGGCGGCAGGTTGATCCGCCGGATGTCGCCGTGGACGCGGATCATCGGCGGCAGGCCTGACGACAGGTGGAGGTCCGACGCCTTGTTCTTGACTGCGAAGGCGAGCAGTTCGGTGATGTCCATTTATAATCCCGGGACTTCTGCAAAACGTAAGATGCTACGCTCTTGCGCCGCAATGCCAAGGCGCACGCAAGAGTCGTACCATCCCGTCCCTGGCGCCACCTTCCGCCCGACCTCGAACGATTATGGTCCCGTACGAGAAAGCGTGGCAAGACGCCCGCGCGCGCATCGCCGCCGCGGCGCGGGCCTGCGGCCGCGACGCCGCCTCGATCCGGCTGCTCGCGGTCAGCAAGGCGCACCCGGCCGCGGCGGTGCGTGCCCTGCACGCGCTCGGCCAGCGCGCTTTCGGCGAGAACTACGTCCAGGAGGCGAGCGCCAAGATGGACGCGCTTGCGGACCTGGGTGACGTGGAATGGCACTTCATCGGGCCCCTGCAGAGCAACAAGACGGCGCTCGCTGCGGCCCGCTTCGCCTGGGTGCATACCGTCGACCGCGAGCGGATCGCCCGCCGGCTGTCGGAGGCGCGGCCGTCCGCCCTGCCGCCGCTGGCCGTCTGCGTGCAGGTCAACATCAGCGGCGAGCCCACCAAGAGCGGGGTCGCGCCGGACGAAGCCGTGGCGCTGGCGCGGCTTGTCGCCGCGCTGCCGCGGCTTTCGCTGCGTGGCCTCATGGGCATCGCCGAGGAAACCGCAGACACCCATCGGCAGCGCGCGCAGTTCCGCGTGCTCGCCGAGTGCGCCGCGGCTTGCCGTGCGGCGGGGCTTTCGATCGACACGCTGTCGATGGGGATGTCCGCGGACCTCGAGTCGGCGATCGCCGAGGGCGCGACGCTGGTCCGCCTCGGCACCGCGCTCTTCGGTCCGCGCGCGCCGGCAGCGGCCGCAGCCGCCATCGTGTGACCCTTTTGCCGGCGCGCGCGACGGACGGTCCGACCATGAACACGACTTTCATCGGCGGCGGCAACATGGCCACGGCGCTCATCGGCAGCCTCATCGCACGCGGCGGGGCCGCGGCGGCGTTCCGCGTCGTCGAGCCATCCCCCGAAGCCAGGAACAGGGTCGTCGAAGCGTTTCCCGGTCTCGTGCTGTTCGAGCGCTCGTGCCGCGACGCCGTCGCCGGCGCCGCGGTCGTCGTGCTGGCGGTCAAGCCCCAGCAGATGCGCGCTGCGGCCCGCGCGCTTGCCGCCGACCTCGGCGCCGCCGGGGAACCGGTCGTGCTCACCATCGCGGCGGGCATTCGCATCGCCGATCTCTCGCGCTGGCTCGGCGGCTACCCGCGCGTCGTGCGCGCGATGCCCAACACGCCGGCGCTGATCGGCCGGGGCATCAGCGGCGTCTTTGCCGCGCCCGCGGTCGACGCGGCGGGGCGCGCGAACGCGCTCGCCATCCTCGAGGCCGCCGGCGGGGTCCTCTGGGTCGACGCCGAGGCGCGTCTCGACGCGATCACCGCGGTCTCGGGCAGCGGGCCCGCCTACGTGTTCTACTTCCTCGAGGCGCTGGAGGAGGCGGCGCGGGCGCAGGGCTTCGGGCCGGCCGACGCCCGGCGCCTCGCGTACGCCACCTTCGCCGGCGCCCTCGCCCTCGCCGAGCGCAGCGCGCAGGAGCCCGCCGTGCTGCGCGCGCAGGTGACGTCGAAGGGCGGCACGACCGAGGCAGCGCTCGCGGCGATGCAGGCAGCCGGCGTCAAGCCGGCCATCGTCGCGGGCGTGGACGCGGCCGCAACGCGCGCCCGCGAGCTGGGCGACGTCTTCGGCCGCGACGCCTGACCGTCTGCCCGAGGGGCCCCGATGATCGACCCAGCCCTGCGCTTCCTGCTCGATACCGCGTTCGGCCTGTTCACCTACGCGTTCCTGTTCCGCTTCGCGATGCAGTGGCTGCGCGCCCCCTTCCGCAACCCGGTCGGCCACGCGGTGGTCGCGCTCACGGACTGGGCGGTGAAGCCGGTGCGGCGCGTGGTCCGTGGGGTCGGCCCCTTCGACGCGTCGACCTTGCTGCTCGCCTGGATCACGCAAGTCCTGTGGCTCTTTGCGCTGCACGCCGTCTTGGGTGCCGGCGGCTGGAGCGCAACGGACATCGCCGTCCTGCTGCTGCGCTCGCTCGTCGAGCTCGTGAAGGCGATGCTGTGGTTGCTGATCGTCGTCGTCATCGCGCAGGCGATCCTGTCGTGGACCGCGCCCGACGGGCCGCTGGCCGGCGTTCTCAATGCGCTCACCTTCCGGTTTCTCGCCCCGATCCGTCGCACCATCCCGCCGATCGGCGGCTCGCTCGACCTGTCGCCGCTGATATTGATCGTCGTCGTGCAGCTCCTGCTGATGCTGCCGGTGCGCTGGCTCGAGCTCGCCGTGGTGCAACTCTTTCGCTGACGCGGCGCATGAGGTCGTCCGCGCACTGGCGGCGCGAAGAGGCGGGCGATCTCCTGCTCGCGCTGCACGTCCAGCCGGGCGCGCAGCGCTCCGGTGTGGCGGGCGTGCACGGCGAGGGCGGCGAGCAGCGCCTCAAGCTTCGCCTCGCCGCCCCCGCGGTCGACGGCAAGGCGAACGCCGAGCTCGTGCGCTTCCTGGCCGAGGCCTTCGGTGTTGCGCAGCGCGACGTCACGCTGCTGCGGGGCGCGACTTCGCGCCGCAAGACCGTGCGCATCGCCGCGCCGCGCGCGCGCCCGGATCGGCTGTGGGCGCAGGGGCCGGTCACGAACCCGCCTCCGTAGGCGTTGTCGCCGTCGGCGACGGACTTCTCGGCGCCGCCCTCCGGGCACGGGCCGAGCGCCTCGTATCGCGCGGAGCGCGTTCCCGGCCGATCCCCGCCGGTGGCGAAGCGGCCCGCCGGACCGCCCTAGGAGCCTGTCGGACTTAGGGGTTCGAAAGCGAAACGGTGGGAGAGCGAGGACAGATTTTGACGATTTCGACGCGCCTATCGGGAATAGGTAAGGAGAAATCGGCGAAATATGGACCGTTCTCCCACCGTTGCAGCCGAATCCTCCTAAGTCCGACAGGCTCCTAGAGCCAGCGCTTGTGGCGGAAGTACGCGACCATGCCGACCACGACGCACAGCATGGCCGCGACCGAGAGCCAGAAGCCGTAGCTCTTGTGCAGGCCGGGGATGAAATCGAAATTCATCCCGAAGATGCCGGTGATGAGGGTCAGCGGCATGAAGATCGCCGTGATCAGCGTGAGCAACCGCATGATCTCGGTGGTGCGATGGCTCATCGCGGCGAAATAGAGCTGGACCGCGGACTCCGCCTGGCTTTCGATCGTCCGCGCGTGGTTGAGCACCCGCTCGATGTGCTCGACGATGTCGGCGAAACGCGCGTGCATCGCCGGCGACAGATCGGCGATCCGGTAGTCGCGCCATTCCTGCACCGCGTCGCGCTGCTCCTCGGAGAGATTCTGCAGCACGCGGATCTGGCGGCGGCCGTCGAGCAGCTTGACCCAGTCGCGGAACGGCTTGCGCGGATCGAGCAACTCGCGCTGCCAGGTGTCGAGCCGTTGTGCCAGCGGATGGCGCAGCTCGAGGTAGTGGTCGACCATGGCCGAAAGCAGTCGCTGCATCAGGTCGTCCGGGCTCTGCGGCACCTTGCCCGGCAGATTGACGAAACGCGACTTCACCTGCGCCACCGATCGGCTGTCGGCGGCGCGGACCGTGACGAGCAGGCGGTCGAAGTTGAAGAACGTCGTCGGCCGGGTCACGATCTCCTCGGCCGAGGACGCCGGCGACAAGCCACGGAACACCACGATCTCGTAGGTGTCGGTGTTGTCGAAAAAGGACGGATGGGCGGTATTCCTCGCGTCGGCGATGTGCACGTCGAAGATCCGCACGCCGGTGAGCCGCAGGACCTCGGCCTGCAGGACATCCACCTCGTCGTGGCCGAGGTCGAGCCACGCGAAGCCCTCGCCCGGCAGCGCTTCGTCGGCCTCCATCGCGGTCGTGTGTCTTCCCGGTTCGATCTTCCAGCGGTCCATCGTTGCCCTTCCCGGTCGTTGCGCAGGCCAAGGACCTCGCCCCCACCCGCCGCCGCGGACATCGCGCGCGAGCTGCGCTGCCTCGCGCTCCTGACCGCTGCGCGGCGGCGCGGGCACGAGTATTGTGGGTTGGCGCGCGTCGGGTCAACCGGCCCCGCCTGCCGCGTCGCGCCCGCCCCGCGCGCACGCCCGGCTTGGGGCAGAATAGGCGGTCCCGGGACGCCGGCTCGCGAGGAACCGGGTCGACCGCGGGTGGCTCGGCGCCGTCCCGCAGCGTCCATCGGTGTCAGCGATGAATTCCACACCCGTCTCGCGCGTGGGCATCCGAACCGGGTTCGCCAACGCGGACTCCAAGGGAGCGCACGCCGCGCCGCCGCGCCGGGTGGTGCAAGCCGGTGCGCGGCGTGTTGTCCGGCGGCCATGACCGAGACCCGCCACTTTCCCCGCAGCTTCGATTCGCTGCGTGCGATCGTCGCGTTCGCCGCGGAGTTCTTCGCTCGCCACGGCGTCGACGCACGGCTGCGGCCGGTCGTCGAGCTCGCGCTGGAGGAACTGTTCACCAACATGGTCAAGTACGGCGCCGACGGCCACGCCCAGGTGGGGATCGCGATGACCGCCCTGGCCGAAGGCGTCGAGGTTACGCTCACGGATTGCGGCGCCCCTGCGTTCGACGTCACCGGCGCGCCCGACGCGGACGTGACGCTGCCGATCGAGGAGCGCCGGCCGGGGGGGCTGGGGTTGCATCTCGTCCGGCGCCTGCTCGACTCGTTGGAATACGCCTACGCGCAGGAGCGCCGCGAGAGCCGGATCACGTTTCGGAAGACGCTGGCGGGCGCCGCCGCTTGCGCCACTGCGCTGCAGGACCTGGGGGGTGGCGTGCGCGACTGAAGCCGCCACGGATCTCGCGCCCGCGGGTGCCGCGGCGCTTCAGCGCCGCCGGGCGCCCGGCTCGGAAAGGGCGTTGGCGAGCCGGACGAAGTCGGCGACGGCGAGCGTCTCGCCGCGCGCCGCGGGGTCGAGGGCCACGGCGCGCATGGCGGCTTCGTCGCAGAGTTCGTGCAGCGCGTTGCGCAGCGTCTTGCGCCGCTGGCCGAACGCAGCGGCGACGATGCGGGCGAAGCGCGCCTCGTCGATGATCTCCGGTCGTGCGGATCCCAGCGGGGTCAGCCGGACGAGCGCCGAATCGACTCGCGGCACCGGGGAGAACGCGCCGGGAGGCACGACGAAGAGGCGCCGCACCGCGAACCGCGCCTGCAGCATCACGGTCAGCCGCCCGTAATCGGGCGTGCCCGGGTCCGCCGTCATCCGCGCCACCACTTCCCGTTGCAGCATCACGTTGACGTCGACGAGCCACCGCTCGTACCGCGCGAGGTGGAAGAGCAGCGGCGAGCTGATGTTGTACGGCAGGTTGCCGACCACGCGCAGCCGCTCGCCCAGCGTCCCGAAGTCGAAGGCGAGCGCGTCGGCGACGTGCAGCGACAGCTGCGTCGGCGCGAACGCCTGCGCGAGCCGGCGGGCGAGGTCGCGGTCGATCTCGATCGCGTGCAGGTGCCCGCAGCGCTCGACGAGCGGCCAGGTCAGCGCCGCCAGACCGGGGCCGATCTCGACCAGGTTGTCACCGGGTCGCGGCGCGATCGCGTCGACGATGCGGGCGACGTAGTGCGGGTCGGCGAGAAAGTTCTGGCCGAAGCGCCGGCGCGCCTGGTGGCCCTGCATTCCGGCCGTCAGCGTCCGGTTCGGCCCGCGAGTTCGATCGCGAGGTCGGTGGCCGCGATGAGGCTCCCGGGGTCCGCCTCGCGCGCCCTGACCGGGTCGCCTGCGAGGTCGAGCGCCGTGCCGTGGTCGACCGAGGTGCGGATGAAGGGCAATCCCAGCGACACGTTGACGCCGTGGCCGAAGGTGGCGGCCTTCAGCACCGGGAGCCCCTGGTCGTGATACATCGCGACGATGGCATCGTAGTGCTGCGCGATCGCCGGGACGAACACCGTGTCGGCCGGCAGCGGCCCGCTCACGGCGTGGCCGCGCGCGAGGGCCGCCGCGATCGCCGGGGCGATGACGTCGATCTCCTCGCGGCCGAGGTACCCGTCCTCTCCGGCGTGGGGATTGAGGCCGCAGACGGCGATCCGCGGCGCCGCGATGCCGAACTTGGCGGCGAGCTCGCGCGCGACGATGTCGATCGTGTCGAGGACGGCGGCGTACGTGACCGCGGCGGGCACGGCGGCCAGTGCGAGGTGGGTGGTGACGAGCGCCACGCGCAGCCACGCGGCTCCGCCGGCGCCGGTGAGCATCATCACGACCCGCGGCGTGCCGGTGCGCCGGGCGAAGAACTCGGTGTGCCCGGAAAACGGGATGCCCGCGTCCTGCAGGACGCTCTTCTGGACCGGCGCCGTGACCAGCGCTGCAAACGCTCCGGTCGCGCAGCCGTCCGCAGCGCGGGTCAGCATCTCCAGCACGCTATGGGCGTTGCTGGCGTCAGGATGCCCCGGCGTGACCGGGACGCCGACCGGTTGGTGCCAGACCTCGAGCGCACCGTCCGCGGGCGGCGGCCCGGCCGGCGCGTAGTCGCGGTAACGCGGCGCGAACCCCGCGAGCGCCGCGCGCGTGGCCAAGAGCTGCGCGTCGCCGACGACGACCAGACGCGCCGGAAACGGTTCACGCCGATGCCGCTCGCCCAGCATCGCGATGAGCTCGGGGCCGATCCCGGCCGGCTCACCGACGGTGACCGCGATGACCGGGGGGTCGCTCGGCGAGGCCATGCGCCCGGCGTTCAGTCGATGCGGCCGATCGCGACGCCTGCCGCGTCGCCGAATCGCTCGACGCGCAGGCCTTCCTGCACGCCGACCGCAAAGCCGCCGTTCGCGTCCGCGCCGATGCGCGCCTGCGCGAAGGCGTCCAGGGCACGCGTTGGCTTGCCGAACAGCCAGAGCTGCTGCAGCGGACGGGCGGGGTCGATCTCGCCGGTGTGCTGGACCGCGGGTCCGAGCGGCAGCGCGTGACCCTCGCGTCCGAACACCGGGAACTGGTCGAGGCTGGCGCGGTAGCGGACGACGCGCCCGCCGGGCAGGCGCTGGCGCGAGTTGAGGTCGTACCACGCGCCCGCGGGCAGCGCGATCTCGACCTCGCCGCCGGGCTTGACCACCGGCGCGACCAGCAGCGAGTCACCGCACATGAACTGCGTCTCGTAAGCGCGCAGCAGCGCGTTCGTGGGAAACGCGAGCGGCATCGCGCGCATCACCGGCAGGCCGTTGCGCGTGGCCTCGTCGATCACGGTCTTGAGGTAGGGAATGAGCCGGTAGCGGAACGCGAGCCACTTGCGCGCGATCGCCTCGGCATCCGGTCCGAACGCCCAGGGCTCGCGTTCGCCGATGCCGTGGACGCGGATGTGCGAGCAAAACACGGTCGCCTGCAGCCAGCGCAGGTACAGCTCGGCCGAAGGCTGCGCGGCGCCGTAGAAGCCGCCGATGTCCGAGGAATGGTAGGGAACGCCACTCATCCCCCACGACAGGCCGCCGCGGATCGATGCGGCGAGGCCTTCCCAGTCGCTCTGCGGGTCGCCCCCCCACTGGATCGGGTAGCGCTGGCTGCCGGTCCAGCCGGCGCGGCCCCAGACCATCGGCAGCGCGTCGACGCGCGGCTGGTACATCGCCGTGGCCTCGAACACGCAGCGGTTGTAGAGCAGCGGGTAGACGTTGTGCAGCCGGGTGCCGCGGTCGCCGTTGAACGCCACGGCGTGGTCGGGCACCTGCTCGCCGAAGTCGCTCTTGATGACGTTGACGCCGTCCGCGAACAGGTCGGCGTGCGCGTCGCGCCACCACTCGTAGGCTCCCGGGTTGGTGAAATCGACGAGCCCCGACTCGGGCAGCGGGGTCAGCACGCTGCCGAACGGGGAGGTGCCCGGCGCGGTGTCCCACTGGAACACCAGAGGGTCGCCGCTGGGGTCGGTCAGCAGATAGCCTTTGGCCGCGAGGTCCACGAACAGCGGGTCGTGGACGGAGACGCACGGATACTCCCAGACGCAGATGCGCAGGTGATGCGCCTTGATCGCCGCGAGCGCCGCCTTGGGATCGGGGAACCGATCGGGGTCCCACCGGAAGTTGAAGCGGGTCTCGACCTTCCACGCGGCGCGACCGTCGAGCGTGAGCACGTCGCAGGGAATCTTGCGCGCGCGCAGCTTGGCCGCGACGGCGGCCGCCTCCTCGGGGGTCTCGTAGTAGGCCCGGGAGACCCAGAGCCCGAGGCTCCAGTCCGGCACCGCCGGCGCGCGGCCGGTGAGCTGCGTGTACAGGTCCAGGATCTCGCGGGGCGCGTCCGCGGCAAAGAGGAAGAGGTCGATCGCCTCGTCCTCGACCAACAGCGCGTACGACCGGTGCGACCAGTCGGGGTGGCCGACGCCGTGCGACACCATCCCGGGCGTGTTCACGAACAGCCCCCAGGCGCCGCTGCCGGTGCCCGGCCCCCACGCAAAGGGGGCGTTCTTGTACGCGAGCCCGGTGTTGACGCCGAGCGCGTCGACGACCTGCGAGTGGATGAGCTGACCGCGCTTGTTGAGCGGCCCGAACTTCTCGCCCAGGCCGTAGACGGGCTCACCCGGACGCGAGCGCGAACGCCGCGACCCACTGCCCGCCCTGGCGCAGCCGGGCAAGCGAGGGCAGCCGCGTCCAGCCGCGGAAGTGCTCGTCGGTGATCGACGAGAGCACGACCGCGCCCTTGTGCCGCAGCGAGAGTCGCAGCGGCGCGCCGGCGAGCGCGAGCGTCGTGTCGCCGACGGCGAAGCGCCACCCGCCGTCCTCGCCACGCCGCGTATCGCAGGCTTTGGCGCGGCCGAGGACGAGCCCGTAATCGGGTCGCACGTTCGGTCCCGCGCGAAGGCGAAACACGCCGGGGCCGTAGCTGGAGATCTCCAGGACATCGCCGGTCGAGGTCGCGAACGCGGCGCCCGAAGCGCTGGCGCCGAGGCTCTGCGGGTTGTCGAGACGGAGGAAGGACTGCGAGTCGAAGATCATGGTCGGAGCCTCAGCGCCTGTGAATGGTTCGGCTTCGCGGGCGGTCTGCGGAATTGTCCACGCTCTCGCTCCTCCTCGCCTGTGGATGGGGTGTGCACGGGCTCTCAGCCGGCGAAGGCGACGCCGGGCAGCCCCGGCACGTCGACCTCGAGCGCGAAGAGCCCGCCGGAATGCGGGTAGCGCGCCAGTTCCGCCGCGTCGCGGCCCGCCCGCGCACTGGTCACGTAGAGCGTCTTCAAGTCGGGGCCGCCGAACGCGCACATGGTCGGACACCTGGCCGGGACCGCGAGATCGCGCAGCGTCTCGCCGGTCGGGGCGACGCGCAGCACGCGCCCGCCGCGATAGAACGCGGTCCAGTAGCAGCCTTCGGCGTCGACTGCCGCGCCGTCGGGCCGCTCGGTCTCGCCGGTCCAGCGCGCCAGCACGCGGGGGCGGCTCGGCGTTCCGGACGCCAGGTCGTAGTCGTAGGCGAACACCGAGCGTGTCGGCGTGTCGGCGTGGTACATCGTGCCGCCGTCCGGGCTGAAGGCGAGCCCGTTGCTGGTCATCATGCCGTCGAGGATCCGGGTGAGGGTGAGGTCGGCGTCGAGACGATACAGCGCCGCCGTGTTGCCGTCCCGCCGCTCGTTCAGGGTGCCGGCGAGGAAGCGTCCCCGCGGGTCGCAGCGGCCGTCGTTGAAGCGGTGGTGCGCGGGATCGTAGGGCGCGCCGGCGATCCGGCGCTCCAGGCTGCCGTCGCGGCGGGCGAACCAGAGTCCGTCGCGCAGTGCGACCACGAAGCCGCCGCCGCGCCGGATCGCGAAACAGCCGATCGCGGCCGGCATCGGCATCGGCGCATTGCGGCCGGTGGCCGGGTCGAAGCGGTTGAGCGCCGGAGCGTTGATGTCGACCCAGTAGAGCACCTGTTCCTCGGCCGACCAGACCGGGCACTCGCCCAGCAGCGCGCGGGCGTCGAGGACCAGGGAGAACGGCGAGGATGCCGGCGGGCTCATCGCGCTGGCGCGGCGTGGATGCGCAGCGTGGCCGACATCCGCGCGCCGGGAAGAAGAACCTGCATGCCGGTGTCGGGCTCGCCCTGTGCCGCGCGGTTGAACGCGTCGGTGACGTGCGTCACCGGCTCGATGGCGACAGACCGGCCGTCGGCGGGGGTGTAGACGACGAGGTGGCGGCACGCCGCCGAGGCGTCGAGCGCGATCGCGAGGCCGCGCGCGGGCGAGGCGAGCTGCGCCGAGCCTGACCAGCCCGCGAAGACGTTGTCCAGCGCCACGCCGGCGAGGGTCCGGGGCCGGGCGAAGCCCCACGGCTCGGGCCGGCTGCAACGCAGCGGCAGGCCCGTTTCGTCGTTGTGCCACATGCCTTGGGCGAGGAAAGACAGCGTGGTCGAGGGGTCGCGGGGGAAGAACGGATGCCAGCCCAGTCCGCAGGGGAAACGACTGCCGCCGGTGTTCTCGACCGCCAGAGACGCGACGAGCGCGACGCCGTCGCCGTCGACCACGAGGGCGAGCTCATGCTCGGCGCGAAACGGCCACGGCCACTGCCTGGCGGCGTCGCCGGCTCCCGTATGCTCGAGGACGAGCCGCACGCGGCTCGCCTCGGCGCCCGCCACCTGCCACGGCCGCTGCCAGCCCACGCCGTGGATGGCGTGCGGCACCCCGGCCAGGCTGTGGGCGAGCAGATGCGTGTGGCCCTCGAAGTCGAGGCGGCCGTGCGCGATCCGGTTCGAGTAGGGAACGAGCGGATAGCACGCCATGCCGAGGACGTCGCCGCCGTCCAGCGCCGCGCTCGCCGCGCTCTGGAGCACCTCGCGCTCGTCGCGCGTGAACGAGGCGAGGCTGCCCCCGACGGCCGGAACAACCACCGCGCGGGCGCGGCCCGCCACGAGCGTCAGGGTCGAGGCCGCGCTGCTCACGATCGTCCGCGGTCGCGCAACCGGGCGGCGGGCGCGCTCCGATGGTGAGCGGCCCGACGGGCGAACCCCGGCGCGCGCGGCGCGCGGCTGCTTCCGCGAAGCGCCGGCGCACCGGCGCGATTGCCGCTGTCGAGATCGTTGCCGGGCACGTCCATCGCGACCCTCCCTCGTGCCGGGAAGGAGCCCCGGCCCTGCGCACGCCGTCGCGCCGCGTCTGCGGCGCCCGGGCGGGCGCGCTCCATTCTAGCGCGCGCTGGACACCTTGGTCATCTATGTGATATAGATGATCTAAATGAGTGGGGCGGCGGCACGCTGGCGTGGGGGCGCGGCCTTGCCGGCGCGGCGCGTCGCGGCAACACCCGCAGCCGGTTGCGTGGCGCCCCGCATGCACCGTCTGGCGAACGGGCCGCGGGCCTGTTAGGCTGCCGTTGGCTTGTCACGCAGCGGTGTTCGCGTGTGGCCTTAAGGGGTGCGCACGAAGCCGCCCTCAGTTCAGCGTGTTTGTTTGCGGATCCTTACCGAGGGAGGGGCCGCGGCCGGCGAGAACGACCGGCGCGGATCACGCCATGTCCGAAGTCAAGCTCAACAACGTCGTCAAGTCGTTCGGTCCGGTTCAGGTGATCAAGGGGATCGACCTCGAGATCAAGTCGGGCGAGTTCGTGGTCTTCGTCGGCCCTTCGGGCTGCGGCAAGTCGACGTTGCTGCGCATGATCGCCGGCCTCGAGAGCATCACCAGCGGGAACATCTCGATCGGCGGCACCGTCGTCAACGACCTGCCGCCGCGCGCGCGCGACATCGCGATGGTGTTCCAGGATTACGCTCTGTATCCGCACAAGTCGGTGTTCGAGAACATGGCGTTCGGCCTGCGCCTGCGCAAGCTGCCCGAGCACGAGATCCGCACCCGGGTGAACGAGGCGGCCGGCATCCTGCAAATCGATCACCTCTTCGAGCGCAAGCCGCGCGAGCTATCGGGCGGGCAGCGCCAGCGGGTCGCGATGGGGCGCGCGATCGTTCGCCAGCCGAAAGCGTTCCTGTTCGACGAGCCGCTCTCCAATCTCGACGCCCTGCTGCGTGCCGAGATGCGGGTCGAGATCAAGAAGCTGCACCACCGGCTCGGCAACACCATCATCTACGTCACCCACGACCAGGTCGAGGCGATGACGCTCGCCGACCGGATCGTCGTGCTGCAGGAAGGCAATCTCATCCAGTACGACACGCCCGACGGCATCTACAACCGCCCCGCCGCCAAGTTCGTCGCCGGGTTCACGGGCTCGCCGCCGATGAACTTCGCGCCCTGCCGCATCGGCGAGGGCGGCCGGGTCGTGCACCTCAAGGGCGGCATCGATCTGCCGGTGCCGGCCCGCTGCGTCGAGGAGGCGGCGCGCCACATCGGCCGGGAGATGACCTTCGGCCTGCGGCCCGAGCACGTCGGCATTCCGGTTGCCGACGCGCCCGACGTCAAGCGGATCGACGGCAAGGTGTTGCTGGTCGAGCCGCTCGGCGCGGAAACGCTGGCCCTCGTCAAGCTGGGTTCGCACGGCGAGGCGGCCGAGATGACCGGCCGCTTCGAGCCCGATGCCCACCTGCGCGTGGGCCAGGACCTCCCGGTCGCGCTCGAACTCGACCACATGCACCTGTTCGACAGCAAGACCGGCCTCGCGATCCGCGGTGCCGGCTGGTGACCCACGGCAAGGCGCACCGCGCCCGGCTTTCACCTTTCCAACGACGGAGGAACGCATGAAGCTCTCGCAATGGCTCCTTACCGGCGCGCTCGCGGTCGCAGTCGCGGGCAACGCCTGGGCGCAGCAGACGACGCTGCGCATCTTTACCGGCGGGCAGCAGCGGCCCGACGTGATGCGCAAGATCGCCGACGAGTACACCAAACGCAATCCGAACGTGAAGGTCGAGGTCGAGGTCGGCGGCGCGACCTCCGATGTCCAGCAGCAGTACCTCTCCACGGTGCTGACGTCGAAGGACTCGGTGCTCGACCTCATCCTGATCGACGTCATCCGTCCGGCGCAGTGGGCCGCGCAGGGCTGGGCCGAGCCGCTCGACGGCTACCTCGGCGCCGACAAGGCGAAGGTCCTGCCGACCTACCTCAAGGCGTATGTCGACGCCAACCAGGTCGGCGGCAAGCTGATGGCGCTGCCGTACTTCGCCGACTCGCAGTTCCTGTACTACCGCAAGGACCTGCTGGAGAAGTACAAGCGCCCGGTGCCCAAGACCTGGGACGAGATGATGGAGACGGCCCGGCTCATCATGGACGGCGAGAAGAGTCCGCAGCTGCAGGGCTTCTCGACCGCCGGCGCGCCGATCGAGGGCACCGTGTGCACGTACCTGGTCCCGCTCTGGGGCGCGGGCGGCGACATGGTCAAGGACGGCAAGCTCAACCTCGACACGCCGCAGGCGCGCCAGCCGTTCCAGCTCTACGGCCGGATGAAGCAGGCGGGCGTGCTGCCGAAGAACATCGCCGAGATCGTCACCGACCGCATCCGCATCGACTTCCAGGCCGGCAACGTCATCTTCGCGATGACCTGGGGCTACGTGTGGAACCGGGCCGAGAACGACGCCGATTCGAAGGTCAAGGGCAAGGTCGGTGTCGCCAAGCTGCCGCACGACGTGGGCGGTGGCAGCGCCACCTGCATCGGCGGCTGGCAGGTCGCCGTCTCGGCTTTCTCGAAGAACAAGCAGGAGGCCGTCAAATTCGCGCGCTACCTGTCGAGCCCCGAGGTTTCGAAGATGCAGGCGATTCTCGCGTCGCACATGCCCGTGTTCCCCAGCGTCTACAAGGATCCCGAAGTGCTGAAGGCCAACCCGTGGTTCGCCGACGCGCTGCCGGTGGTCGAGAGCGCCAGGTCCCGGCCGGTCTCGGCGCAGTACCCGCAGGTCTCCGACGCGGTGCGCGGCAGCATGAACGCGTACCTCGCCGGGACCCGGACGACGGACGCCGCGATCGCCGACATGAAGGCGAAGCTCGCGCCGGTCTACAAGTAGCCTGCCGTTGCCGCACCCCTGCGACGGCGAGGTGCATCGCCGCCGCGGGGGCCCGCCGCGTGCCGCCGGGAACGGCGGCGCGCGGACTCTCCGCCCGGAGCCGACGATGAGCGACGCCGCCGTGCCGAAGCACAAGGACATGTCCGAGCCGATGCTGGGCACGCTGTTGCTGCTGCCCGCCGCGCTGCTGTTGCTGGTGGTCGTCGTGTACCCGATCGCGACGCTGTTCTGGACCAGCCTGCACGGCGTGGACAACGCCAATCCGCAGGCGGGCGAACAGTGGGTCGGCATCGCGAACTACCTGCGTGCGCTGGACGACGCCCGGTTCTGGCACGCGGCGCTGCAGACCGCGATCTACATCGTCGTCACCGTGCCGGGCGCGCTGCTCGTGGGACTGGGGCTCGCCTTGCTTGCGAACCAGCCCTTCCGTGTCCAGTGGCCGGTGCGCCTGTCGCTGCTCCTGCCCTGGGCGCTGCCGCTGGTGTTCGCAGGCCTCATCTTTCGCTGGTTCTTCGAGTACCAGACCGGCATCGTCAACGACCTCCTTGCGCGGGTCGGCATCGAGCCGGTGAGCTGGCTGTCGGATCCCACTTTGGCGACGATCGCGATCTGCATCGCCATTGTCTGGAAGGCGTCGTCGTTCATGGCGTTGATGCTGCTCGCGGGGCTGCAGACGATCCCGAAGTCGCTCTACGAGGCGGCCGAGGTCGACGGCGCGACCCGCTGGCAGCAGTTCGTCGAGATCACGCTGCCGATGCTGCGCCCGGCGATCTTCGTCGCGCTCATCTTCCGCACGATCACGGCGATCCAGACCTTCGACATCCCCTACGCGATGACCGGCGGGGGACCTGGCGACTCGACCGAGACGCTGGCGATGTACATCCACAAGACGACGCTCGATTTCCTCGACTTCGGCTACGGCTCGGCGCTGGCGGCGCTGATGTTCGTGCTGTCGATGCTCGCCACGTCGGGTTACCTGCGCTACACGCGCCGCAGTTCCGGGCGGGGAGCGGAAGAGTGATCGCGCGCCGTCGCCCCGTCCGCGCGGGGCCAAAGACAAGGGATCGGTCATGAACTTCAACCGCCGCACGACGGTATGGCTCGCCGCGATCATCGTCATCGTCAACGGCTTCTTCCCGGCCGTCTGGATCCTGCTCACCTCGCTCAAGACCGAGACCGAGCTCATCCGGTTCCCGATCACCTATCTGCCCGAGGCGGCGACGCTGGACAACTATTACACCGCGTTCACGGCGCAGCCGATCGGCCGCTTCCTGCTCAACAGCCTGATCGTCTCCGGCCTGTCGACCGCGCTGTGCGTCCTGGTGAGCGCGCTCGCCGCCTACGCGCTGACCCGGCTGCGGATGCCGCACCGCAACCTGATCATGTCGCTGCTGCTCGCGATCAGCATGTTCCCGCTGATCTCGCTGATGGTGCCGCTGTTCAAGGTGATGCGCGAAGCCGGGTTGCTCAACACCTACTTCGCGCTCATCCTGCCGTACGCGGTGCTGTCGCTGCCGGTGTGCACGCTGGTGATGGCGAGCTTCTTCCAGGACATTCCGCCGGACCTCGAGGCGGCGGCGATGGTCGACGGCTGCTCGCGGGTCGGGGCGCTGTTCCGGGTCGTCGTGCCGCTGGCGGCCCCCGGCGTGTTCACCGCCGGCATCCTCGCCTTCGTCAACGCCTGGGACGAGTTCCTGCTCGCCCTGACGATGATGAACCGGGTCAACATGCGCACGCTGTCGGTGGGCATTACCCTCTACCAGGGCGAGTTCGCGTTTCCGTGGCCGCTCATCTCCGCCGCGCTGATCGTCGCGCTGGTGCCGATCTGCGTCCTGATCGCCGTGTTCCAGGAGCGCGTGGTCGGCGGGTTGACCGCCGGCGGCGTCAAGGGCTGATTCCGCTGCGGCGCGTGGCTTCGCCGGCGCCGGGCGGGCGCGCCAGCCTCCCGGGAGCCGTTGCCGCGCGCCGCCCACCCCTTGGCCCGCCTCTTTTCCCGCCCTGACTTCGTCGCGGGTATCCGCGACATGACGCCCCCGCTGATCGGGATCCTTCCGTTCGGCGTGGTCTGCGGCGTCGCTGCACAGTCGATCGGACTGTCGGCGGTCGAGGCGGTGGGCATGGCGATGATCGTCTTCTCCGGTGCCGCGCAGATCCTGGCGATGCAGCTGATCGCCGCCGGCGCGCCGTTCGGGGTGATCGTGCTCACCTGCCTCGTCGTCGGGCTGCGGCTCATGATGTACAGCGCGGCGATGGCGCCGCACCTGAAGCCGCTGCCTGCCCGCTGGCGCAACCTGCTCGCCTTCGTGCTCACCGACCAGGCGTTCGCCGCGGCGATCCAGCGCTTCCGGTCCGCTGCGCACCCGGGCGAGGGCGCGTCGTACTTCCTCGGCACCGGGGCCGTGCTGTGGATCGCGTGGCTCGTCTCCAACGTCGCCGGCCACGTCGCCGGCAACGTGATCCCCGCCGCGTGGTCGCTCGATTTCATCGTGCCGCTGTGCTTCCTCGCGCTGCTCGTGCCGGCGCTGGAGGATCGGCCGACGCGCATCGCCGCGCTGGCTTCCGGCGTCGCCGTCGTCGTGCTCGAGCCGCTGCCGATGCGGCTGTCGCTGGTCTGCGCCGGCTTGGTCGGCGTCGCCGCCGGACTCGCCGCGGCGCGGGCAGCCCGCGTGCGGGCCGGGAGGGCGCGATGACGGGGACGCTGACGCTGTGGGCCCTCATCGTCGCGATCGGCGCGCTCAACTACGTGTCGCGGCTGTCGTTCATCGCGCTGTTCGCGAAGCTGCCGATGCCGCCGCTGGTGGCGCGGGCCCTGCGCTTCGTGCCGGCGGCGATGCTGACCGCGATCATCGTCCCGGCCGTCGTGTTCGAAAGCCCCGGCGCCGTCGCGCTCGGGTGGACGAACCCCAAGGTGCCGGCCGTGCTGGTCGCGTCGTTCGTCGCCTGGCGCTTTCGCAGCGTCACGGGGACGATGGCGAGCGGGATGCTGGCGCTGTGGTTCGTCCAGTGGGCGCTCGCGGCATTGCGCCCCTGAATCCGCTAACATCGGGGTCCCGTCCCTCGCCCTGCAGGCAAGACCATGCGCTTCGAAGGCACCGACACCTACGTCGCCACTCCCGACCTCATGCTCGCCGTCAACGCGGCGATTGCGCTCGAACGGCCGCTCCTGATCAAGGGCGAGCCCGGCACCGGCAAGACGCTGCTCGCCGAAGAGGTGGCGCGCGCGCTCTCCCGGCCGCTGCTGCAGTGGCACATCAAGTCGACGACCAAGGCGCAGCAGGGGCTCTACGAGTACGACGCCGTGTCGCGTCTGCGCGACTCGCAGCTCGGCGACGACAAGGTTGGCGACATCGCCAACTACCTCAAGCGCGGCGTGCTGTGGGACGCGTTCGAGTCGCCGGCGCCGGCGGTCGTGCTGATCGACGAGATCGACAAGGCGGACATCGAGTTCCCCAACGACCTCCTGCGCGAGCTCGACCGGATGGAGTTCTACGTCTACGAGATCCAGCGCACCGTGGTCGCGCGGCACCGGCCGCTGGTCGTCATCACGTCGAACAACGAGAAGGAATTGCCCGACGCGTTCCTTCGGCGCTGCTTCTTCCACTACATCCGCTTTCCCGACCGGGAGACGATGACGAAGATCGTCGGCGTCCATTTCCCCGGGCTCAAGAAGGCGCTGCTCGCCGAGGCGCTGGAGGTGTTCTTCAACCTGCGCGAGGTGCCGGGCCTCAAGAAGAAGCCGTCGACCTCGGAGCTCCTCGACTGGCTCAAGCTCCTGCTGGCCGAGGAGATTCCGCCCGAGGCCCTGAGGAGCGCCGACAAGAAGGCGCTCATCCCGCCGCTCCACGGGGCGCTGCTCAAGAACGAGCAGGACGTCCACCTGTTCGAACGCGTCGCGTTCATGGCGCGCGCCGGGCGCTGATCGAACGGCGGGCGTGGGGCGCATCGGCCCGGACGTGCGGCACAGGTCGCGGCGATGCCCTTCGTCGAACCGCTGACGCTCACCGGCCGCCACGTGCGGCTGGAGCCGCTGGGACCCGAGCACGGCGCGGCGCTCGCGGCCGCGGCTGCCGCCGGCGAGCTGTGGCGGCTCTGGATCGCCTCCCGCGCCGCGATCGCCCGGCTCGGGGCCAAGCAGGACGGCATCCTGCGCGACCCCCCGATCCTTGCCGACGGCACGCTGCGCGACACGGTCGCGTTCAGCATCATCGCCGGCGAGCGGCCGGCGGTGAAGCGCCATCTCGTGTTCCTCCTCGAACGGCCGCGGGAGAGGCGATGCTGATCGGGTTCTTCCTCCACCTCAAGGCGGCGAAGCTGCCGGTGTCGACGCGCGAGTTCCTGACCCTGCTCGAGGCGCTCGAGGAGCGCATCGTCTCGCTCTCGCTGGACGACTTCTACCACCTCGCGCGCGCCTGCCTCATCAAGGACGAGACGCACTACGATCGCTACGACCAGGCGTTCGGGAGCTACTTCCACGGCGCCAGCGCGCTGTTCGACGTCCGCGGCGAGATTCCCGAGGAGTGGCTGCGCCGCGAGTTCGCGCGCCTGCTGTCCGACGAGGATCGCCGCCAGGTCGAGGCGCTGGGGGGCTGGGACAAGCTGATGGAGACGTTCAGGAAGCGTCTCGAGGAGCAGAAGGAGCGCCACGCCGGCGGCTCGAAGTGGATCGGCACCGGCGGCACGAGCCCGTTCGGCGCCTACGGCTACAACCCCGAGGGCATCCGCATCGGCCAGGCCGGCACCGGCAACCGCAGCGCGGTCAAGGTCTGGGACGAGCGCAGCTTCCGCAACCTCGACGGCGACGTCGAGCTCAACACCCGCAACATCAAGGTGGCGCTGCGCCGGCTGCGCCGTTTCGCGCGCGAAGGCGTGCCCGAGGAACTCGACCTCGACGGCACGATCGCCGGCACCGCGAGGAACGCGGGCTGGCTCGACCTCCACCTCGTGCCCGAGCGGCGCAACCGCGTGAAGGTGCTGCTGTTCCTCGACGTGGGCGGCTCGATGGACCCGCACGTGCGCGACTGCGAGGAGCTCTTCTCGGCGGCGCGCACCGAGTTCCGCCACCTCGAGTCGTTCTACTTCCACAACTGCGTCTACGACCACGTTTGGCGCGACAACCGCCGCCGCCGGCACGAGCGCATCCCGACGTTCGACCTCTTGCACACGTACGGCCCCGACTGGAAGGTGATCTTCGTCGGCGACGCGGCCATGAGCCCCTACGAGCTTCTGCAGCCGGGCGGCAGCGTCGAGTACCTGAACGAGGAACCCGGCGTTGTCTGGCTGTCCCGGATCGTCGGCCACTTCCGGCGGGTGATCTGGTGGAACCCGGAGCCGCCGCGGGTGTGGGAGTATTCGCGCTCGACGCAGATCATCCTGCAGACGATCGGCCCGCACATGTTCCCGCTCACGCTCGACGGGATCGCCGAGGGCATCGACGCGCTGCGGCATTGACTGCGGTGGCGCCGCCCGCGACTTCATCCCCTCGCGCAGCGCTCACTCCCTCGCCGGTGCGCTGGCGCAGCCTTGGCGGCAGCGCGCTCAACGCACGTGGCGGGCCGATGCGCCCGCAGGCAGCTGGTTCGTGAAGGTCAACCGCGCCGACCGGTGACGATGCTCGACGCCGAGGCCGCCGGGCTCGCCGAGCTCGCCGCGACGGGGGCGGTGCGCGTGCCGCGCCCGCTCGTCTGCGGCAGCGAGGGCGCGCATGCCTTCCTCGTCCTCGAGTGGCTCGACATCGGCGGCGCCGGGCACGACGCGGCGCTCGGCCGCGCGCTGGCGGCGGTGCATCGGCACACCGCGCCGCGGTTCGGCTGGCACCGCGACAACACGATCGGCACGACGTTGCAGCGCAACGCCTGGCACGAGGACTGGGCGGAGTTCTTCGCCGCCTGCCGGCTGCGCCCGCAGCTCCAATGGCTGGGAGCGCGCGGTTTTCCGCGCCCGGCGCTCGAGGCGGGCGCCCGGCTGATCGACGCGGTGCCGCGGCTTCTCGCCGGGCACGAGCCGGCGGCGTCGCTGCTGCACGGCGACCTCTGGAGCGGCAACGCCGGGGCCCTCGCGACCGGCGAGTCGGTGGTCTTCGACCCGGCCGTCCACTACGGCGACCGCGAGGCCGATCTTGCGATGACCGAACTCTTCGGCGGCTTCGGCCGCGCGTTCTACGCGGCCTACGAGGACGCCTGGCCGCTGCCGCCGGGCTACGCCCGCCGGCGCCCGCTCTACAACCTCTACCACGTGCTCAACCACGCCAACCTGTTCGGCGGCGGTATCTCGCCCAGGCGCAGCGGATGATCGGCGAACTGCTGGCCGCGGCCGCAAGCGTGGTCCGCTCCCCATGAGCGCGAGGTCCGCTCCCTGAACCGGCGGACGCCGCGGCGGACTGGAGTACGAGCGGCGCGAGCGCACCCGCCACAAGGCGACGCTGTTCGGCATGTTCGTGGATCCCGGTGTTCGCGCGGGCTGCCCGGGCGCGGGTGGAGGCAGTCCTTCGCGAGGCCCGCGCTACACCCCAGCTCGAGGTGGTGCAGCTCACCGTCACCGACACCAATGCGCCGGCGCTGCGCTGTATCGGCGTGCGGCTTTCGCGCCTTCGCACCGAGCCCTTCGCGTCAGGTCGACGGCTTCGTGCCAAGGCCCACATGTGTGCGCAGTGGCGACGCTGCAGCCTGAACGCCTGCCGCTGTCTGCCCACCAGCAAGCCATCGCAAATCCTGCGCCAACGGTGTCGCCTGCTTCCGCCACCCTGTCCAGCGCCTCATACCGCCCTTCACACCCCCGCACACGCCGCTTCCCCCCCCTTTCTCAAATGCCCTCAACGCCCACAAGCCGTCTCGTTCGTCCATCGCGCCCGCCCCCCGCCCGCTGCAGGAGAGCACCGATGGAACGGATCACGATGTCGGTCGATGAGGACCTCGCCCGCGCCTTCGACGAGCTGATCGCGGCGCGTGGCTACACGAGTCGCTCCGAGGCGATGCGCGACCTCCTGCGCCGCGAGATCGAGTCGCGGCGGCAGGCCGCCGAAGGTGCCAGGACGTCGTGCGTCGCGAGCTTCTCGTACGTGTACAACCACCACGTCCGCGACCTGGCGGAGCGCATCAACGCCGCGCAGCACGAACGGCACGACCTGGTGGTCTCGACGATGCACGTGCACCTCGACCACGAACACTGCCTCGAGACGACGATCCTCAAAGGCCCCACCGCGCGCGTGCGCGCGTTCGCCGACCTGATCGGGGCCGAGCGCGGCGTGCGCCACGCGCATCTTAACGTCATCACCGTCGAAGCCGGCGACACGCACCGGATGCCCGGAGCGCACCAGCACCACGGGCATATGCACCTCGTGCCCCGCTCGTAGGCGGGGCAAGCGGGCTTTTCAGCTCCGCCGGGGTGCCGCAGGCACGCGGCGCGACCGGCAGGCCTCGCCCCCGCTTCAGGCGAGCAATCCGGTCATGAAGTTGAAGACGCGCGAGATGCCGTCGCCGAAGGCCAGGAGCACGTACGCCCACAGGCCTGCCGACGTCCAGTTGGCGAGCTGGAACTTCGTTCGGTCCATCTGCGCGGCTCCGGCCACGATGGGAACCGATGCGCGCAGTGGCCCCGAGAAGCGCCCGAGCACGATCGCCCACGCGCCCCACTTCTCGAAGAACGCGTGGCCCTTCGGGAGCAGGTCGGGATGCCGGGACAGCGGCCACATGCGCGCGATCGAGTCGTGATAGTGGTAGCCCAGCCAGTACGAAACCCAGTCGCCGAGCGCGGCGCCGACCGTGGCAGCGAGCCAGACCAGCGCGAACGCGGCACCGTCCAGGCCCATTACCGCGCCGATGGCCACCAGCATGCCCCAGAACGGGAGGATGAGCGATACCAGCGCGATCGACTCGCCGAAGGCGAGCACGAGCACGATCGGCGCGACCCAGAGGCTGTGCTCGCGCGCCAGGTTGACGACGAGGTCGGTGATCTCGTGCGGTGTCAACGGCAATGTCCCGGCGCCGGCGGACGCGAGGATCGGTCGGGGTGTCGATAGCAGCGCACCACGGGATGATACGGGTTCGCCGGGCGCCGCGCACCTCCAAATCTGCGGTGCCTGCCGGAGGCGGGGCATGTAGCTTACCGCAGACGCGGCGCAGGCACTGCGCGCGGGGCGATTTCGATGCGATGATTCGCTTCGTGAACGCAGCTTCGTCCACCGCAGCCGACCACGCCGGCGGCGACGCGCGGGAGAGAGCATGGCTAGGCGCGACTGGGCGCCGTATCACCAGGCGATTCTGGCGGGAACCCTGCAGGGCGAGATACCGCCGCCTGTGAACGGGCGTGGTCGTGGCTCGACCTCGCGCCTGGCGTGCGGCGCGCGCGCGTGGGAGAGACCGTCACCGACGAGGCAGGCGCACGCTGGCTGCTGCAGGCGCTACCGTTCGTCCGCGTGCGCTTGCTGCGCGAGGCCGGTATTGCGCCCGCCGACGGCGCGCGCTTCGCGGCGCTCGACGAGGCGCTGCGGGCAGGCCGCGCTACGCCGGCCGAGGTCGATCTGGCGCGTCGCTTCGGTGCCGCGGTGGAGCTTGGCAGCAGGTTGCCGCGCTCTTTCCGGAGGCGGCGTCTGCGCCGGCAGCGCCCGACCCGCAGCGGGCCGCGCTCGCGGCCGCGCTGCCGGACTTCACCCAGGCGCTGCGCGGCTGCGAAGTGGGCATGGCGACCCCCGCGACCCTCGCGGCGATGCACGACGCGATCGACGTGCTCGCACGCGCCGGAGCGGACTTCACGCGGCCCATCACCCAGGAACACGCCTGGTGGGAGGCCTCGGCTGGTGGGCGCTCGGCCGGGGTGCGCTCGAGCTCGACGCATCGACGAGGGGCGCGCGGCGTACGAGTCCGCGGCGTCTTGCTACGCGCTCGCCGAGGACGCCAAGGCCGCCGCCGAGTGCCGGCAGCTCGTCAGCGATCTTGATGTGCACCGCGCTGCGGATTTCGACACAGCCGTGGCGCGGGAGCTCGAAGCGCTGCTGCTACGCCAGGACCCGCTCGGACGGGCGCGGACGCTGACGCGCCTTGCCCACGAATCGGCAGCGCAGGCGACCTCTTCGGTGCGCTCCGACTCGCGGAGTCGCCGCTGTCGCGCTCGACCGGGCCGGGTACCCGGACCCGGAGCCGCAAGCCGACGCTGCCGTCGAGCGCTGGATCGCCGCTACCGCCGCGACCTGCGCCGGCAACGCGGCGTTCGCGCGACTGTGCCAGGTGGCGGAGCATTGGGCGTCGGTGCTGGGCGCGCGGGCGAGCTCGCGCGCGCGCAGCGACCCGGAGGGCAGCGAGCGTGCCCAGCAGTGCCTGCGCGGGCTCGGCGCGCTGTCGGCCGAACTCTACGAGGAGGCGGGGCGCGCCGAGGACGCTGCTGCCCGACGCTTTGCGATCTGGTGCCCGGATGCTGCGACGCAATCGACCCCGCGGCAGACCGTCGACGCTTCGATCGAACGGGCGAGGCGCTGGCTGCCCTCGACGACGCGCTCGACGGGCTGCGTCGCGCCTGCAACGATGGGGCGAGCGCGGAGCAGCTCGACGTCGCCGCGGGGCTTTGCGCGCAGGCTCGGCGCTGGGCTCGCGGCTGCACGTTGCCCGCGCCGAGCTGGAGGCGGCGTACGTGCTGCTGGCGCTCGGGCGCCATGCGGAAGTCGGCGCCCACACCACTGCGGCGGTGCGCAGCCTGACCGGGGACGCCAAGCCGAGGCTGGCCGCGTTCGCCACGGCGCACGAGCGGGAGTCCTACCTGACGGCGATCGACTTCGCGGCGCGCGCGCTCGCGGGGCAGGGCGATCACGCGGCGATCCTGCGCTGTGCGAGCCGGTAATCCGGGATATCGAAGGCGAGCGCGCGAGGGTCAGCAGCCCCTACCCGCAAAGCGCGTTTCTCGCCACGCGTGCGCAGATCTACGAACTCGCCGCGGCAGCGGCGTATCGGGCGCAGCGCTGGGACCGGCTGCTCGCGGTCAGCGACCTGCTGAAGGCACGCGCTGCGCTGCGCAGCCGGCTCTCGCCCAGCGAAACCCCCGAGGCGGGCGCGCTGACGCGACGCCTGCACGAAGTCGAGCAGGCACTTGGCGGTGCGGCCCGCAGCTCGGCGGAAGAACGCGAGCTGCGTGAGCAGCGAAGCTGGCTCGCGACGGCGCGGGCGATCGCCGGCGTCCGGAGCGGAGGGGTCGACGCGCCCGAGATCACCGTGGCCGCGCTGCAACAGGCGCTCTTTGCCGACGAAGCCGTCGTGTCGTGGTTCTGGGCCGCGACCGACACCTTGATCGTGGTCGCCGTCAGTGCCGACGCGATGCGGCCAACGCTCGTGCACCTCGATGCCTCGGCCCAGGCGCGGCTCGCCGACTATCTCGAAGCGCTGGGGCGATTGTCGGGCGCCGGCCCCGATTACGGGCGTCTCATCCCGCAGATCGCAGAACAGGTCGCGGCGCTGGGCGACGTGCTCCTGCCCGACGAAATGCGCGCGACGCTCGCGGGAAAGAAGCGACTGCTGCTGTGCCCGCACCGGACGCTGCACCTCTTTCCCTTTCACGCGCTGCCTTGGCACGAGGGCGGGTCAGCCCGGCCGCTCCTGACGCGCTTCGCGGTCGGCTACGTACCGAATCTCTCCAGCCTGCTGCTGCCTTGGCGCGGAGCGCGCCGAGGCCCCGTGCTGGCCGTCGGCGTGTCGCGATTCCACGATCCGCGCCTGCCGCCGCTGCCCGGCGCGGAGGCCGAGGCGGCTGCGGTCGCGGCCGCGCACGGCGTCGCCGGCAAGCTGCTCGTCGGGGCCACCCGGGCGCAGTTCGTCGGTCTTCCACTGGCCGACTACCGTTGCCTCCATCTCGCAACGCACGGCAGCAGCGTGCTCGCGGCAGACGCCCTCGACGACCCGTTGCAGTCGGGCCTCGAGTTCTGCGACGGCCCGCTGCCTGCCTGGGATCTCGTAGAGCTCAAGCTGCGGGCCGAACTGGTCGTCCTTTCGGCGTGTCACTCCGGCAGCGCGCCATCGCCGGGCGCGGCCTCGACCGCTTCCGGGCGACGATATCCTCGGCCTGCAGGCGGTGCTGTTCGACGCCGGGGCCGGCAGCGTGCTGGGACGCTGTGGCCGGTCGAGGACGCGACCGCGCAGGCGATCCTCGTCGACTTTCACCGTGCGTACGCCGGGGGGGCCGCGCCGGAGGAGGCGCTGCAGGCGGCAGTGCTCGCGCACCTTGCCGACCCGCGGCGGCGGCGTGGTCTGTTCTACTGGGCGCCGTTCTTCGTTTCCTCGCTCGGGCGACGCGAGGCGCCGCCCGAGCCCGTGCACGCGGCGCCGGACTGACCTGCTGCGAACGCTCGTCGCCCCAGTTCCGTCGAGCCAACGCCACCGACCCGCGGGGCGCCAGCGCCGGCGGGGACCCCGGCTGACCGGGTGGCCGGCCGCGTTTGGCGGGTCCCGGCGTTCAGTGCTTGTGCGCCGTGTCCTGTGGCGGGGCCGCGAGCGGCTTCACCGGCGCCTTCACCTCCACGGTCTGCTTCCTTCCCGCCATGTCCTCGAAGGTCAGCGTCACCGGTACCGTCTCGCCTTCTCTTCAGCGGCTGCTTCAACTCCATCAGCATCACGTGGTAGCCGCCGGGCTTGAGCTCGGTCGCCTTGCCGGCCGGCACGGCGAGGCGCTTGATCGCGCTCATCTTCATCACGCCGCCGTCCATCTTCATTTCGTGGATCTCGACGACGCCCGCCACCGGCGAGGCGGCGGCGACGAGCGCAGTGTCGGTGGCGGACTTGAGCTGCATGTAGGCGCCGGTGGCCTGTTGGCCGGCGACGGTGCCGCGCACCCAGGCGTCGATGACGGCGACCTGGGCGTGGACCGCGGTGGCGCCGAGGCCAAGGGCGACGGCGAGGGCGATGCGGGTCGCGGCGTGGCGTGCGCTCATGGCGTTTCCTCTTGCAGATCGGGTCCGATTCGGGAAGGGCGCGACCCCGACCCGGTCGGCGCGCGGATGTCACACGGGAAGTATAGCCGCCCCGTCAGGGGCGGTGGACCAGCGCAGGCCAGCATCTAGAAAACACATCAACAACGAACCGCAACATCCCGCGCTTGTGTCAAAAACACCAACGGATCGAGGTTCATTCTTTGATCTAGGTCAAGGAAATCGCGAAGCGGGCGGCGAAGCGGTTGCCCACCCCCATAGGTTTGGCTACCGTGCGCTCAGTTCCCCCAACATCTTGTGGTCGGCGTAGCTTCCGCCGGGAGGGGGAGTTTCGCCGCCGGACCACGCACAGGAGTGCTTCATGGCCCCATCCACCGCTGCATCGACGCCCGGCGCGTCGGCGTGTGCACGCCCCCGCGCTGCCGGTGGCAGTCACCCGGCGCGACGGTAGCCGGGCGCCATTCGATCTCGCGCGCATCGCTTCGGCGATCGCCCGCGCAGGCGCGGCCACGGGCGAATTCGACGCTGCCGAGGCGCAGCGGCTGGCGGGCGCCGTCGGGCGCGTGCTTGCGCACCGCCACGCCGGTGGCGCGCCCGACATCGAGACGATCCAGGACGTGGTCGAGCAGTCGCTCGCCGCCGGCGGCTGGTTCCACACCGCGCGCGCCTACATCGTGTACCGCGATCGCCACGCGCGGCTGCGCGCGGACAGGAAGACGCTGGTCGACGTCGCCGCGTCGGTCGACGAGTACCTCGAGCAGAAGGACTGGCGCGTCAACGCCAACGCCAACCAGGGCTACTCGCTGGGCGGTCTCATCCTCAACGTCTCGGGCAAGGTCGTCGCCAACTACTGGCTCTCGCACGTCTACGCGCCGGAGATCGGGCGCGCGCACCGCGAGGGCGACGTGCACATCCACGACCTCGACATGCTGGCCGGCTACTGCGCCGGCTGGTCGCTGCGCGTGCTGCTGCACGAGGGTCTCAACGGCGTGCCCGGGAAGGTCGAGGCCGGGCCGCCGAAGCACATGTCGAGCGCGGTCGGCCAGATCGTCAATTTCCTCGGCACGCTGCAGAACGAGTGGGCCGGCGCGCAGGCGTTCTCGTCGTTCGACACGTACATGGCCCCGTTCGTCCGCAAGGACGCGATGGGCTACGGCGAAGTGAAGCAGTGCATCCAGGAGCTGATCTACAACCTCAACGTGCCCTCGCGCTGGGGCACGCAGACGCCGTTCACCAACCTCACGTTCGACTGGATCTGCCCGGAGGACCTGCGCGAGCAGATCCCGGTGATCGCCGGCGAGGAGATGCCCTTCGCCTACGGCGACCTCTCGGCCGAGATGGACATGATCAACCGCGCCTACATCGAGGTGATGATCGAGGGCGACGCCAAGGGACGCGTGTTCACGTTCCCGATCCCGACCTACAACATCACGCCGGACTTCGACTGGGACCACCCGAACTGCGCGGCGCTGTTCACGATGACGGCGAAGTACGGGCTGCCGTACTTCCAGAACTTCGTGAACTCCGAACTCAAGCCCAACATGATCCGCTCGATGTGCTGCCGCCTGCAGCTCGACCTCACCGAGCTCCTCAAGCGCGGCAACGGGCTCTTCGGCTCCGCCGAGCAGACCGGGTCGCTGGGGGTCGTGACGATCAACTGCGCGCGGCTGGGTTACCTCTTCGCCGGCAACGAGGCCGGGATGTACGGGCGCCTCGACGAGCTCCTGGGCTACGCCAAGGACAGCCTGGAGGTCAAGCGCAAGGTCATCCAGCGGCTGATCGACCAGGGCCTGTTCCCTTACACCAAGCGCTACCTCGGCACGCTGCGCAACCACTTCTCGACGATCGGCGTCAACGGCATCAACGAGATGATCCGCAACTTCACGCGTGACGCCCACGACATCACTACCCCCGAGGGCCACGCGCTCGCCGTGCGCCTGCTCGACCACCTGCGCGCGCGGATGGTCGCGTTCCAGGAGGAAACCGGCCACCTCTACAACCTCGAAGCCACCCCGGCCGAGGGCACGACCTACCGCTTCGCGAAGGAGGACCGGAAGCGCTGGCCCGACATCCTCCAGGCCGGGGACCCGGAGACGCCGTACTACACGAACTCGTCGCAGCTGCCGGTCGGCTTCACCGACGACCCGTTCGAGGCGCTCGAGCGGCAGGAGGAGCTGCAGAAGAAGTACACCGGCGGCACCGTGCTGCATCTGTACATGAGCGAGCGGCTGTCGTCGGCGCAGGCGTGCAAGGAGCTCGTGCGCCGCTCGCTGGAACGCTTCGGGCTGCCGTACATCACGGTGACGCCTACGTTCTCGATCTGCCCGAAGCACGGCTACCTCGAGGGCGAACACCCGTACTGCCCGAAGTGCGACGAGGAAAAGCTCGCCGAAAAGCGGCGCCGGCTTGCAGCGTGACAACCCCAACGACACCCCACAGGAGCCAACGTTGAACTCGATGACCGAAACCTGCCACTTCCTCCAGGCGCTCACGCTCTCCGACGACGAGCGCCAGCCCTGCGAGGTCTGGACCCGCGTGATGGGCTACCACCGCCCGGTCGCGTCGTTCAACATCGGCAAGAAGGGCGAGCACGCCGAGCGCAGGTTCTTCCAGGAACGCGCTCGCGGCTGCGCCTGAAGCGCCGCAGCCTCGCGTGCCGGCGATGGCGGGGGAGCCCCGGCCGCAGGCCGTCGCAGGCGCGACGGCGCCCGCGGTGCTGCGCGTCGGCGGGCTGGTGCCGTTCACCACCACGGACTACCCCGGCAAGCTCGCCGCCGTCGTCTTCGCCCAGGGCTGCCCCTGGCGCTGCGGCTACTGCCACAACCCGCACCTGCTTGCCCCGCGCGGCGGCGCGGAACTCGCGTGGGACGGGGTGCTCGACTGGCTCGATCGGCGGCAGGGACTGCTCGACGCGGTCGTATTCTCCGGCGGCGAGGCCACCGCGCAGGCCGCGCTTGCCGGGGCCGTGCACGCGGTGCGCGCCAAGGGCTTCGCGGTCGGCCTGCACACGGCCGGGATCTATCCGCGGCGGCTGTCGGAAATCGTCGGGCGGGTGGATTGGGTCGGCCTGGACATCAAGGCGCCGATCGCCGCCTACATGGGGTTGACCGGGACGAAGAGCAGCGGCCCCGCCGCGTTCGCGAGCCTCGACCTCGTGCAGCGGGCCGGGGTCGCGTTCGAAGTGCGCACGACGGTGCATCCGGCATTGACGCCCTCCGCGCAGCTGGTCGCGCTCGCGCGCGAGCTCGCCGACCACGGACTTCGCGCCTGGGTGCTGCAGCGCTTCCGGCCCGTCGGCTGCGCCGACGACGCCCTGATCGACGCCGCGCCGACCGGCGCAGTCATCGGCGAGGACCTCCTCGCCGAGCTCGCGTCGATCGTCCCCGAGATCACGCTGCGCTGAGCGCCGGCGAAGAGATCGTTCGCTTGGGCGGCTTTCCCGCGCCCGCCGCGCCACGCGCCGCGCATCAGGCCGGCTCCTTGACCGACGGCAGGCCGGACAGCGCCATCGCGAGCTCGGCCTCGTCGTAGTCGAGGTCCTGCAGCTTGCCGCCGAAGTAGTCGATGTACGCCTGCATGTCGAAGTGGCCGTGGCCGCAGAGGTTGAACAGGATCGACCGCGACACGCCTTCCTCGCGGCAGCGGATCGCCTCGTCGATGGCAGCCCGGACCGCGTGGTTGGCTTCCGGCGCGGGCACGATGCCCTCGGCCCGCGCGAACTGCACGCCGGCCTCGAAGCACTTGGTCTGGTGGTACGCCGTCGACCGGATCAGGCCCAGTTCCTGCAAGTGCGACACCAGCGGCGCCATGCCGTGGTAGCGCAGGCCGCCGGCGTGGAAGCCGGGAGGCGTGAACGTCGAGCCCAGCGTGTGCATCTTGCTGAGCGGCGTCAAGTGCGCGGTGTCGCCGAAATCGTACGCGTAGCGGCCGCGCGTGAGGCTGGGGCACGCTGCGGGCTCGACGGCGAGCACGTCGACCTTCCGGCCCCCGCGCAGCGCCGCGCCGACGAACGGAAAGGCGATGCCCGCGAAGTTCGAGCCGCCGCCCGTGCAGCCGACGACGATGTCGGGATAGTCGTTCGCCAGCTCCATCTGCGCCATCGCCTCGAGGCCGATCACCGTCTGGTGCAGCAGCACGTGGTTCAGCACGCTGCCCAGGGCGTAGTTGGTGTCGTCGCGCTGCGCGGCCACCTCGACCGCCTCGGAGATCGCGATGCCGAGGCTGCCCGGATGGTCCGCGCGCTGCGCCAGGATCGTCCGCCCCGACTGCGTCTGCCCGGACGGCGAGGCCACACAGCGCGCGCCGTAGGTCTCCATCAGCGCCCGGCGATAGGGCTTCTGATCGTAGGAGACGCGGACCATGAACACCTCGACCTCGATGCCGAACAGCGACCCGGCGAAGGCGAGCGAGCTGCCCCATTGGCCGGCGCCGGTCTCGGTGACGAGCTTCGCAACACCCGCCTCCTTGTTGTAGAACGCCTGCGGCACCGCCGTGTTCGGCTTGTGGCTGCCGGCGGGGGAGACGCCTTCGTACTTGTAGTAGATCCGGGCCGGCGTCTGCAGCTCGCGCTCGAGGCGCCGGGCGCGGAAGAGCGGGGTCGTCCGCCACTGCCGGTAGACCTCGCGAACGGGTTCGGGGATCTCGATCTCGCGCTCGGTCGACACCTCCTGCAGGATCAGCGCCATCGGGAACAGCGGCGCGAGATCGTCGGGGCCGACCGGCCGGTGCGTTCCCGGATGCAGCACCGCCGGCGCCGGGCGCGGCAGGTCGGCCTGCAGGTTGTACCAGTGCTTCGGAATCCTCGATTCGTCGAGGAGGTACTTGACGGTGTCGGTCATCGTTGCGGTCCTTGGCGGAGGCGGTAGGGGCCAACTTTCAAGTCCACTCGGAATCCCGGCAAATGTCAATGCGCGCGAGGCGGCCTGTGGCAGAATCCCGCCCATGGCCGATTCAACACTCGTGGCGTCGGCACGGCCGTCGGGCGCCGTGGTCGCCTGGCTGCTCGCGTGCTGCGCCCTGGTGTTCTGCATGGTCGTCGTGGGCGGCGTCACCCGGCTCACCCACTCGGGCCTGTCGATCACCGAGTGGCAGCCGATCGTCGGCACCCTGCCGCCCCTGTCCGAGGCCGATTGGCAGCAGGCTTTCGACAAGTACAAGCAGACCCCCGAGTACCGCGAGGTCAATCGCGGGATGTCGTTGCAGGCGTTCAAGGGCATCTTCTGGTGGGAGTATTTCCATCGGCTGCTCGGGCGTCTCATCGGCATCGTCTTCCTGCTGCCCTACCTCTGGTTCCTCGCCCGCCGGACGATACCCGCGGGCTACCGCATGGGCCTTGGGGGCATCTTCGCGCTCGGGGCGCTGCAGGGGGCGATGGGCTGGTACATGGTGCAAAGCGGGCTGGTCGACGATCCCCGGGTGTCGCAGTTCCGGCTCGTCGCGCACCTTGGTCTGGCCTTCGTCATCCTCGGCGCGATGCTCTGGGTCGCACTGTCGCTGTTGCGGCGCCGCAGCGTCGAGCGCCGTTCGGCAGCGCGCCGGTCGGCGTACCGCCTCGCGCTTGCCGTCGCGGCACTGGCGCTGTTCGTCGTGCTGACCGGCGGCTTCGTCGCCGGCATCCGCGCCGGCTTCGCGTACAACACCTTTCCCCTGATGAACGGCGCTTGGATCCCGCCTGAGCTCTTCATGCTCGATCCGTGGTGGAAGAACTTCTTCTGGAACATGGCGACGGTCCAATTCGGCCATCGGCTCGCCGCGTTCGCGCTGGCTGCAGCGGCGGCGATGCTCTGGTGGCAAGTGCGGCGGGTGGACGACGTGCCGCGGCGCGCGCAGCGCGCCACGCTGGTGCTGCTGGCCCTGGTCGCCATGCAGATCGGGCTCGGCATCGCCACGCTGCTGCTGGTGGTGCCGCTGCATCTTGCGGCGACGCACCAGGCAGGCGCCGTGCTGGTATTCGCGGCCGCGCTCAACGCCGCGCATGCGCTGCGCTGAGGGGGCTTCCGCAGGACAGGGCGCCCAGCAGAGCGTCGGATCGTCGCCCCGAGGGCGCCTGTCGCCGCAGCGGGCGGAGCACACCTGTGCGCCCCCGTTGCGCGGGCGCGGCCGGGCATCTCGACAGCGGTGAATCAGGCTTCGACCGGCGCCCAGGTTGCGCCCTCGCCCGCGCAGCCCCATCATTGCATGTTCGCTCACTGCTGTTCCCCCCCAGGACGTCCCATCATGACCGACCCCCGTGCCCTCGACGAACCCCTGACCGACCCCGAAATGGACGAGCTCGAGTCGTTCCTCGCCTCCGATGCGGTGCCGCCCGACTGCATGGACCTGGAGATGCTGGACGGCTACCTGACGGCCGTTGTATCGGGGCCGGAGCAGATCCAGCCGTCGGAGTGGCTGCCGCAGGTTTGGAGCGAGGGCGGCAAGAGCACCACCCCGGCGTACGCGGACAACGACCAGGCGCAGCGGATCATGGCGCTGGTGCTGCGGCACATGGTGGGCATCCAGCGCACGCTTGCGGAGTCGCCCACGCGCTTTCGCCCGCTGCTCTACCTGCCCGAGGAGGCGGAGCGCAATGCCGGTCGCAAAGCCGAGCGCAAGAGTCCCAAGAGCGAACGAACGCCGCCGGAAGGAAGCGCCTGGTGCGAGGGCTATATGGCCGGTGTCAAGTTGCGCGACGACGAATGGCAGCCGCTCTACGATGCGCAGGACGCGCGCGACTGGATCTTTCCAATCGAGGCGCTGGCGTTCGGCGATCGCGAGGAGGAATTCACCGAATGGGTGGACACCGAGGAAAAGCGGGAGGCGCTGGTCGACGAGTTGCCGGTGGCGGCCGTCCTCATCTACCGCTTCTGGCTGGAACGGGGCCGCGCCGGCGAGGGGCGCGGCGCGCGCCGGGGCGCGGCGGGCGACGCCGCCCGCAAGTCGCGGCAGCGCCTGCACTGAGAGCCGGTGAAGAGTACGCCGCGCGCGCCGTTCGACCTCGGGCACGGCGGCTTCCTGGTTCGCGCGTCGGCAACGAGGTGACATGAACGTCGTCGACGTCTGGGCGCAGCACCCCACCCGGCGCTTTCGTGCCGAGCCCTTCTTCGATTCACTCAAGCGCTGGACCGGGGAGAACCTCCAGGAGGTCCCGCTCGAGTACACGGTGCACGCGATGAGGTCGGCCAACGTCGGCAAGGCGCTGCTATCGGCCTGGCACGGTCCCCACGGCCCCCTCATCGGCAACGAAGAGGTGCTGGAGACCACGCGGCGCCACCCCGATCTCTTGTGGGTATCGCGTCGGTGGATCTGCGCGATCCTGTCGCCGCGGTGAGGACCCTGCGGGAGTACGTGACGGTCCGGCTTACCTGCCTTGTGGACCCAGCCCGCTTTCTCCTACCGTGCGTGTGACGTCCGGTCTGTCTACAGGTCGGTTCACCGGCCGCTCAGAGTTGAGTGGGCGCCCTCGGAGGCGTCTGGATTCCCGCGCTCGATCGTCTGCGGTCACTCGGTACCCCTGGCACGTCGAGATACGGTTCAAAGGCCTGCGCATCGTGCAGTGGCTGTGGGAGCTGCCCTGCACGCATCCGCTGTGCTACCCGCTGTATGCCGCCTGCGTGGAGCTCGACGTCCCGGTCTGCCTGGAGGAGCTCGACGCGCTGGGGCTGGACCCGGAAGCCCGCGAGCTCTTCCTCGGCGGCAACGCGCGGCGCGTGTTCGCGCTGTAGAGCGTGTTGCGTCGGCTGCTGCGCGAGCTGTTCCCGGGGCTCAGTGCGCCGGCTTGTCGCGATTGGGGCAGTCGACGCAGGTGATCGGCCTGCCATCCGGTCCCGATGCCTTCGGCCCGCCACAGGATCCCCGCAGGCAGCGACCGGTCAGCCGCTGCCCGATGGCCATGGCCGCCAGCACCACGGCAAACGCGCCGATGACGGCGGCGGCGACGGGCAGCAGCTGGGAGAGAAAATACGTCATCGAACGGTGGGACGCGCGCCGCGCGGCGTTGGTTCTGCGTCGGCAAGGCTCCTCAGCGGTGCAGCCTCTCAGGCGAGGCTGCCGCCCAGCGCCACGAAGGCGGGGCTGGGCTGGTTGTCGAAGCTCCCGTTGCTGCCGCGCACGATGAAGTAGGCGGCGATGCCGCGCCGGGCGGCAAGTGCTGGGCCGCGCTCCGGGCCGAGCACGAACAGCGCGGTGGCCATCGCATCGGCATACGCGCAGTCGGGCGCGACGACCGTCACCGAGGCGAGCCGGTGGTCCGTGGGCGCCCCGGTGGATGGGTCGATCTCGTGCGCGTAACGGCGCCCGTCCTGCTCGAAGTAGATCCGGTAGTCGCCGGAGGTTGCCATCGCCTGCCCGGACAGCGGAACGATGAAGTGGGCGCGCTGCGGCACCGCGTCCGGGCGTTCGATGGCGATCTGCCAGGGCTGTCCCGCCGCGTTGCGACCCCGGGTGCGCACCTCGCCGCCGGCTTCGACCATGTAGTCGGCGAAGCCCAGCCGCTCCAGCGCGATGGCGGCGAGGTCGACGCCGTACCCCTTGGCGATGCCCGAGAGGTCGACGGCGACTGTGCCCTGGTGCTTGCTGGCCGTGCCGGCGGAGGCGTCGATCGCGATCCTGCCGTAGCCGACGTCCGCCATGAGCGCCCGAACGCGCTCGGCCGGCGGGATCGTCGCGTGCCGCGACGGCCCGAAGCCCCAGGCATCGACCAGCGATCCGACGGTGATGTCGAACGCGCCGCCCGATTCCTCGCTGACCGCGCGGGCCAGCGCGAGCACGCGCAGCGTATCGGTGGACAGCGCGAACGGCGCGGACGACGCGTGCCGGTTGAAGCGCGACAGCTCGGACGCGGCGTCGTGCACCGACATCCGTGCGACGACGCCGTCGAACGCGGATTGCACCTCTACGCGGGCGGCGGCTTCCCGCGCGGGCGGCACCGCAGCGCCGGCAAGCTTGACAAGGTAGCCGGTGCCCATCGTCGCGCCGGCGAACTTCGCCTGCGGGCGCGGCGCCGCAGCCGGCGTCACCGCGTCTGCGCAGCCGCCCGCCAGCGCCGCCGCGCCGAGGGCCTGCAGGACGGTCCGTCGCTTGGTAGAAATCAGGGCATCCATCGGCAGGTCTCCACTTCCATCGATCGGGCCGGCGCCCGGCGGCCGGCCGGTCAGCGGGGGGCCAGGCGGTGCACTTCCTCCCGCACCGCGGCCTCGAACCGGCCCTCGCCGCGCCGGATGAGCTGGTAGGCGAGGTCGCGCAGCGAAAGCAGGCCGTGCACCTTCGGGCCGTCGATCACGAGCAGGTGCCGGAACCGCTTGACGTACATGAGCGACAGCGCCGCCTCGATCGTGGTTCCCGGGGTCACGAAAGTGACGTCGCGTGTCATCACCATCGAGATCGGCGTGGTCTTCGGGTCTCGTCCGACCTTGACGATGCGGACGAGCACGTCCCGCTCGGTGAAGATGCCCGAGACGAGGCCGTCCTCGTCCATGATCAGCACGGCGCCGATGTCGCGCTCGGCCATCACGGCGATCGCGTCCGCGACCGACGCCGACGCCGCGACGGTGATGAGCTCGTCGCTGCCCTTGTCGCGCACCACGACATCGAGGGTCGTCTGCATGTCTTCTCCTTCGCTGCGAGCGGCCGACCGATCAGCCGAAATCGTCCAGCATGATGTTCTCGCGGTCCACGCCCAGCGACAGCAGCATGTTGATCACCGCCTTGTTCATCACGCCCGGGCCGCACATGTAGTACTCGATGTCCTCGGGCGCCAGGTGGTTTCTGAGGTAGCTCTCGAGCAGCACGTTGTGGATGAAGCCGGTGGCGCCACGCCAGTTGTCCTCGGGTACCGGCTCCGAGAGGGCGAGGTGCCACTCGAAGTTCGGGTTGGCGCGCTGCAGTTCCTCGAACTCGTCGACGTAGAACGCCTCGCGCAGGCTGCGCGCCCCGTACCAGAACGTCATCTTGCGCTTCGTCTGCAGGCGCTTCAACTGGTCGAAGATGTGCGAACGCATCGGCGCCATGCCGGCGCCGCCGCCGATGAAGCACATCTCCTTGTCGGTGTCGCGCGCGAAGAACTCGCCGAACGGTCCGGAAACCGTGATCTCGTCGCCGGGCTTCAAGTTGAACACGTACGACGACATGATCCCGGGGGGGATGTCGGTGCGGTAGTCGGGCGGGAAGGCGATGCGGATCGTGAAGAGCAGCAGGCCCCTCTCCAGCGGGTAGTTCGCCATCGAGTAGGCGCGTTCGATCGGCTCGGCCAGCACGGACTTGAAGCGCCAGAGGTCGAACTTGTCCCAGGTGTCGCGGTACTCGGGGTCGATGTCGAAGGTCTTGAAGTCGATGCTGTGCGCCGGGCACGCGAGCTGCACGTAGCCGCCGGCGCGGAACGGCACCTCTTCGCCCTCGGGGAGTGCCAGCTTCAGTTCCTTGATGAACGTGGCGACGTTGCGGTTGGAGACGACCTTGCACCGCCACTTGCGGACGTCGAAGACCTCGGGCGGGATCTCGATCTTCATGTCGCGCTTGACCTTGACCTGGCAGGCGAGCCGGCAGCCGCGCTTGGCCTCGCCGCGGCTGATGAAGCCGGTCTCGGTCGGCAGCAGGTCGCCGCCGCCCTCCTTGACGACGACCTCGCAGACGCCGCAGGCGCCCTTGCCGCCGCACGCCGACGGAATGAAGATCTTGTTGTTCGTGAGGGTCTCGAGCAGCGTGCCCCCGGCAGGCGTCTTCAGCGCCTTGGCCGGATCCTCGTTGATCAGGATCGAGACGTCGCCGTGCGCGACCAGCTTGCGCTTGGCGGCGAGCAGGACCGCCACCAGCAGGAGGATGACGCTGGTGAACATCGCGATGCCGGTGAGGATCTCGTTCATGGCTTGCGTCCCGGCGGGCCCGGTCAGAGCTGGATGCCCGAGAACATCATGAAGGCGATGGACATGAGTCCCGTAGTGATGAAGGTGATGCCGAGGCCGCGCAGGCCGTGGGGCACGTCGGAGTAGACCATCTTCTCGCGGATGGCGGCCAGCGCGACGATCGCGATCGCGAAGCCCAGCCCGGAGCCGAGGCCGTAGACGACGCTCTCGCCGAAGCGGTAGTCGCGCTCCTGCATGAACAGCGACCCGCCCAGGATCACGCAGTTGACGGCGATGAGCGGCAGGAAAACGCCCAGCGTCGTGTACAGCGCCGGGGCGAAGCGCTCGACGACCATCTCGACGATCTGCGTGGCCGCGGCAATCGTGCCGATGAACAGGATGAACGACAGGAAGCCGAGCTCGACCTTGGCCAGCGCCGGCGAGATCCAGGCGAGCGCCCCCTCGGCCAGCAGGTGGTGCAGGATCAGGTTGTTGAGCGGCACCGTCAGCAGCTGGACGAAGACGACGGCAACGCCCAGCCCCAGCGCGGTTTCGACCTTCTTCGAGCAGGCGAGGAAGCTGCACATGCCGAGGAAGAACGCCAGCGCCATGTTCTCGAGGAACACGGACTTGACGAACAGGTTGAGGTAGAGCTCCATCGTCGCGATCCTTCCGGGCCCGGCGCTAGTGCTTTTCCTGCAGTTCCGGCTTCAGCGTGCGCAGCAGCCAGATGAGGAGCGCGATGGTGAACAGCGCCGAAGGGGCGAGCAGCATGAGCCCGTTGGGTTGGTACCAGCCGCCGTCGGACTGCGTGGTCAGGATCGTGACCCCCAAGAGCTTGCCGGCGCCGAGCAGTTCGCGGACGATCGCGACCAGGACCAGGACGAGCCCGTAGCCCACGCCGTTGCCGATGCCGTCGAGGAACGACGCCCAGGGCGGGTTCTGCATCGCGTAGCCCTCGGCGCGGCCCATCACGATGCAGTTGGTGATGATGAGCCCGACGAACACCGAGAGCTCGAGGGAGATCTCGAACAGGAAGGCCTTGAGCACCTGGTCGACCACGATGACCAGCGAGGCGATGATCGCGAGCTGGACGATGATCCGTATGTTGCTGGGCGTGTAGTTGCGCACCAGGCTGACCGCGAGGTTGGCGAACGCGGCGACCAGGGTCACGCCGATCGCCATGACCAGCGCCTTGTCGACGCGCGTGGTGACGGCGAGCGCCGAGCAGATGCCCAGCACCTGGACGCCGATCGGGTTGTTGGAAATGATCGGAGTGAGCAGCGCGGCTTTTTCGTGCTTGCCGAGCACGGACGTCGATGCGGTCACGATTTCGCTCCCTCGCGCAGTATCTTGAGGTACGGGGCGTAGCCATCCTTGGAGAACCAGAAGGCGACGAGCCGCGAGACGCCGTTGCTGGTGATCGTCGCGCCGGACAGGCCGTCGATGCGGTGCGGGTCCTTGTCCGGCGGCCCGGCCTGGCCCTTGATCACGGCAAGCTTGGGCTCCCAGCTTGCATCGTAGGCCTTGCGTCCCTGCCAGAGCGCCTGCCACTTCGGGTTGCCGATCTCGCCGCCGAGGCCCGGCGTCTCCTTCTGGTCGTAGAAGGTGAGTCCGCGCACCGTGTTGCCGTCGCGCTCGAGCGCGATGAAGCCGTAGACCGTGCCCCACATCGCCATGCCTTCGATCGGCAGCACGACGAGCTCGGGCGGCGCGTCCTTCGCCCCGCGGGTGACGAGGTAGACGGCGCCGTAGTTCGGCAGTCGCGCGACCAGCGCCGGGTTCGGCGGCGCGACGCGGCTTCGCGCCGGGTCGTTGCGTGCCTTGCGCTGGTCGTAGCTCCTGGCGTCGACCTGGCCCTCGGGCAGCAACTCGCCGGTCTTGAGGTCGATCAGGCGCACGACGATGTTCTTGTCGAAGATCGCCTGCAGCTCGCGGTCGGACAGCCTCTGGTCCGGCGTGACGAGGCCCGCGGCGAGCAGCACGTTCTTCTGCCGGTAGACGAGCTGGTTGTTCTCCTGCCGCTCACGCAAGCCCACCGCCGAGACCGCGACGAGCAACGCGCAGACCACGCACACCGCCGCCGCGAACAGGAACGTGTAGCGGGTGGAGTCAGTCTTCGGCACGACGCTTCATCCGGCGGGTGATGTTGGCCTTGACCATCCCGTAGTCGATCACCGGGGCCATCACGTTCATGAACAGGATCACGAGCATCATGCACTCGGGGTACGCGGGGTTGACGACCCGTATCAGTACGACGAACGCGCCGATCAGGATGCCGTAGATCCACTTCCCGAACTCGGTGAACGGCGCGGTGACCGGATCGGTGACCATGAACACGGTGCCGAAGGCCCAGCCGCCGGCGACCATGTGCCACCAGAACGGGACCGCGAAGTACGGGTTGGTCGCCGAGCCGATGAAGTTGAACAGGCTCGCCAGGGCGATCGTGCCGGCGGCGACGCCGGCCATCAGCCGCCACGAGCCCACGCCGGTGGCGATCAGGACGACGGCACCGATGAGGCAGGCGAGCGCCGACGTCTCGCCCATCGATCCTTTCTCGAATCCGACGAAGGCCTGCCACCACGACAGGTTGAGTTCGGCGAAGGGGCCGGTCGCCTGGCGGATCTGCGCGAGCACCGTCGCGCCCGAGAAGCCGTCGACGGCGGCTCCCGGCGGAACCGCGGCCCAGACCTGGTCCCCCGAGATCTCGGCGGGGTAGGCGAAGAACAGGAACGCGCGCGCGGCGAGCGCCACGTTGACGAAGTTCATCCCGGTGCCGCCGAAGACCTCCTTGGCGAAGATCACGCCGAAGCTGATGCCGAGCGCGGCCTGCCACAGCGGTGTGGTCGGCGGCAGGATCAGCGGGAACAGGATGCCGGTGACGAAGAAGCCTTCGTTGATGCCGCCGTGCCCGCGGATGATCGAGAATGCGGCCTCCCACGCGAGGCCGACGACCATGGTCACGATGTAGAGCGGCAGGAAGTACAGCGCGCCGTGGATGAGATTCGCCCAGACGCTCGTCGGCGAGTAGCCGACGCCGAGGAGCCGCAGCACGTCGTGGCGCCAGCCGTCGAGTGACGCGGCCTGGGCGGGGTCGATGCCGAGGTTCGCCTGCAGCCCGGTGTTGACCATCGCCATCAGCGCGCAGGGGAGCGCCGCGATGACGACGAGGATCATCATCCGCTTCAGGTCGATCGCGTCGCGGACGTGCGCGCCGGTCTTCGTGATGTCGGCCGGTGTGTAGAAGAACGTGTCGACCGCCTCGTACAGCGGATAGTAGCGGTTGAACCGGCCACCCTTCTCGAAGTGGCGCCCGACGCGGTCGAGCATGCCGCGAAGCGCCTTCATGCGCGGCTCCCCGTCGGAACGTTCACGCGTGCTCCTTCTCGATGTGGTCGAGCATCCGGCGCAAGAGCGGGCCGTACTCGAACTTGCCGGCGCAGACGAACGTGCACAGCGCGAGGTCCTCCTCGTCGAGCTCCAGCACGCCAAGCGTCTCGGCGCGCTCGACGTCGTGGGTGATCAGCGCCCGCAGCAGGAACGTCGGCAGGATGTCCATCGGCATCACGCGCTCGTACGCGTCGGTGGGCACCATCGGGCGCGCCGACCCGTGCGCGGTCGTGGTCAGCGCCAGCCGGCGCGATCTCGCCAGCGCGCCGGCGACGACGCGCCAGACCGAGAACTTCTCGCCGCCGGGCCTGATCCACCCGAAGAGCTCGCGCTCGCGTGCCTCGGCGAGCACGCTGAGTTGCAGGGCGTAGCGGCCGAGATAGCCGTGCACGGGTCCGGCGGCGATCCGGCCCTCGAGCACCGAGCCGGAGATCACGCGCTGATCGCCTGCGGCGAGCTCGCCGGCGACGAGTTCGTCGGTCGACGCACCCAGGCGGGTGCGCAACAGGCGCGGCCGCGCCACTCCCGGCCCCGCCAGCGCGATGACGCGCTCGACGTCGAGCGTGCCGGTCGCGAGCAGACGGCCGATCGCGGCGACGTCCTGGTAGCCCACGTGCCAGACGCGCTTGTGCTCGTGCACGGGATCGAGAAGGTGGATGTGCAGCCCGGCGGTCCCGGCCGGGTGCGGGCCCGCGAACTCCTCGACCACGACGCCTGCGGCTCCCTCGCCGGGCAGCGGGCTGCCGGGGGCGCGGCAGAGGAAGACCTTGGTCGCCAGCTTCGTCAGCGCGGCAAGTCCGACCGCGAAGTCGCCGTCGCGACCGGCCAGCGCGACGCCGACCCGCGGCGCGTGCGGGCGGGTGTCGAGGGCGGTGACGAAGATCGAGTGCGGCGCGCTGTCCGGCGCCGGCACCTTGCTGTAAGGCCGCGTGCGCAGCGCCGTCCACAGCCCGGATTCGACCAGCAGCGCCCGGATCGCCGCCGCATCGAGCGCCGCGGGCACAACGCCGCGATAGCTCGAGAAGGCGACCTGGGCGTCGGGGCCGTCGTCGCCGGCCACGGCGATGACCAGTGACTGGAACGCTCTCATCTCGCCGCGGTTGATCGCGGTGACAGTTCCGGCGGCAGGCGCCACGTACCGAACGCCCGCGGTCTTCCGGTCCTCCAGCAGCGGCTGGCCGCGCAGGACGCGATCGCCTTCCTGCACCAGCAGCGTCGGCTTCATGCCGTGGTAGTCGGCGCCGAGCAACGCCACGCGGTCGACGCGTCGCGCGGGCTCGACCGTCTGGACCGGATCGCCGGCGAGCGGCAGATCGAGGCCTTTGCTGATGCGGTGTACAGCCACGCCACGCGCTCCTTGGGGAGGCACTCCCCACCGCCGTCGATCTTCGCCGTGAAGCCGGGCTGCCCGCGTTCGCGGCGGAAGGGCCAGGACGGAGGTTAGACGTTCGCGCCGCACCGAAGGTTGACCTCGGTCAATCCCCGGCGCGGATTCGTGCGGTCCCGCCTGCGCCGTCAGTCGGAGGCGAACGTCGGGTAGTCGGGCTCGTACATCTGCTCGGTCACGTGCTCGCGCAGGTTCGCCGGCCGGGGCGCCGTGGCGTGCCCTTGCGCGTAGGCGACCTCGGCCACGGCGGCGGCGATGGCCGCCGAGACCTCGCGCAGCCGCGAAAGCGGCGGGTACAGGCTGCCCTGGTCGAGGTCTTGCGGCGACACCTGGTCGGCGAGCGTGCGCGCCGCCGCCATGAACATCTCGTCGGTGACCCGCTGCGAACCGACGGCAATCGCGCCGAGCCCCACGCCGGGGAAGATGTACGAGTTGTTGCCCTGCCTCGGCACGAACGTCCTTCCGCCGTAGTTGACCGGGTCGAACGGGCTGCCGGACGCAAACAGCGCGCGGCCGCCGCTCCACTGGTACGCCTGCTCGGCCGTGCACTCGGACTTCGACGTCGGATTCGAGAGCGCGAACACGATCGGGCGCGCGTTGAGGCGCGTCATCTCCTCGACGACCTCCTGCGTGAAGGTGCCGGCGACGGCGGCTACGCCCACGATCGCCGTGGGTTTCAGCGCTCGGATCGCACCGATGAAGTCGGCGACCGGCGCGTGGTCGTGGGCGAACGGAACCTTGTGCTCCGCGAGGTCGGATCGGGACCTGACCACCAGCCCGTGCGAATCCATCAGCCAGCAGCGCGCGCGTGCGGCGGCGAGGTCGAGGCCTTGCGCGCAGACCATCGCAGCCGTGAGCTCCGCGATGCCGGTCGCCGCCTCGCCGGCGCCGAGGAACAGCACGCGCTGGTCGGCAAGCTTGCCACCGGTGACGCGCAGCGCCGAGAGCAGTCCCGCGAGCGCCACCGCGGCCGTGCCCTGGATGTCGTCGTTGAACGTGCAGATGTTGTCGCGGTACTTCTTCAGCAGCCGGAAGGCGTTGTGGTTGGCGAAGTCCTCGAACTGGATGACGACCCCGGGGAACACGTGTCGCGCCGCGTGGATGAACTCGTCGATCAGCTCGTCGTACTCGGGGCCGGTGAGCCGCTTGCGGTGCAGGCCGTTGTAGAGCGGGTCCACGAGCAGGGCCTCGTTGTTCGTGCCGACGTCGAGGACGACCGGCAGGCACTGCGTCGGCGCGATGCCCGCGCCCGCGGTGTACAACGCCAGCTTGCCGATCGGGATGCCCATGCCGTTGGCGCCAAGGTCGCCGAGCCCCAGGATGCGCTCGCCGTCGGTGACGACGATCATCTTGACGTTGCGCTCGGGCCAGTTGCGCAGCACGGCCTCGACGTGGTGCCGGTCGGTGGCGCTGACGAACAGTCCGCGCGGGCGCTGGAAGATGTGGCCGAACTGCTGGCAGGCGAGCCCGACCGTCGGCGTGTAGATGATCGGCATCATCTCGTCGGGGTAGTCGGTGATGATGCGGAAGAACAGCGTCTCGTTGCGGTCGTGCAGCGCCGCGAGGTCGATGTACTTCTCGAGGTTCGTCGTCTTGCGGCGGAAGTTCTCCAGCACCCGGCGGACCTGCTCTTCCTGGGTGTTCACTTCGTGAGGGAGAAGGCCGCGCAGCCCCAGCGCGTCGCGCTCGGCCTCGCTGAACGCCGTGCCCTTGTTCAGCGTCGGGTCGCGCAGCAGCGCGACCCCCTTGGGAAACCACGACGGGATGACCGTGAGACCGCCGGGCATCTTCTTCTTGAACATTCGTCTCCTCCTCGGTGAGCCAGGCAATGCAAACGCGCCCCGGCACGGGGGCCGTGCCGGGGCGGTGCTGCGCGGGACGTTCCGGAACGCTAGATGGTCTCGGGGACCATCTTGATCGCACCGCAGGGGCATTCCGAAACGCAGATGCCGCAGCCCTTGCAGTAGTCGTAGTTGAACTCGAAGCGCTTGCCGGGCCCCAGCTTGATCACCGAGTTGTCCGGGCACACTCCGTAGCAGTTGTCGCACTCGAAGCAATTGCCGCAGGACAGGCAGCGGCGGGCCTCGAACAGCGCGTTGCCCTCGTCGAGGCCGTGCACGACCTCGTCGAAGGTCGAGGTGCGGCGGACGATGTCGAGCACCGGCCGCATGGTCTTCGGCGCGTCGGTGTAATACCACTGGTTCAGCTTGTCGAAGGTCGCGAGCTCGTGTTTCGGCGCCGGCTCGTAGGTCGCGCCGCGCAGCCACGCGTCGATGTTGCGCGCCGCCTTCTTGCCGTGGCCCACGGCGACCGTGACGGTACGCTCCGAGGGCACCATGTCGCCGCCGGCGAAGATCCCGGGGTAGCCGGTCATCATGTTCGGCGCAACCTGCACGGTGCCGTCCTTGATCGCGAGTCCCGGGACGCCCTCCAGCAGCGACAGGTCGACGTCCTGGCCGAGGGCGAGCACCAGCGAGTCGGCCTCGAGCGTTTCGAACTCGCCGGTCGGCTGCGGGAATCCCGTCTCGTCGAGCTTCATCTTCTCGACGGTGAGCGTGCCCTCGTCGGCCATGTTCTTGATCGTCGACAGCCACTTGATCATGACGCCTTCCTGCAGCGCCTCCTCGACCTCGAAGTCGTGCGCCGGCATCTTCTCGCGGTTGCGCCGGTAGACGATGATCGCCTCGGACGCGCCCAGCCGCTTGGCGGTGCGGGCGACGTCGAGCGCCGTGTTGCCGCCGCCGTAGATGACGACGCGGCGGCCCAGCATCGGCTTCTCCTCACCCTCCATGTCGCGCAGCACCGCCACGGCGTCGAGCATCCGCGCGGCCTCGCCGGCCGGAATGTACGCGCGCTTCGCGATATGGGCACCGACGGCGAGGAACGCCGCGTCGAAGCGGCCTTCCTTCATCGTCTCGAGGATGTTCGCCACCTTGCGGTTGTACTCGAACTCCACACCCAGGTCGGCGATGCGCTTGACCTCGGCGTCGAGCACGTCGCGCGGCAGCCGGTACTTGGGGATGCCGAAGCGCATCATCCCGCCGGACAGCGGGCCGGCCTCGATCACCTTGACGGTGTGGCCGAAGCGGCGCAGGTGGTACGCGGCCGAGAGCCCCGACGGGCCGGCGCCGACGACCAGCACGCGCTTGCCGGACTCCTTCTCCGGCGGCGCGAACGTTCCAGCCGCGCTTGATCGCCTCGTCGCCGAGGAAGCGCTCGACCGAGTTGATGCCCACGGCGGCGTCGATCTGGCCGCGATTGCAGGCGTCCTCGCAGGGGTGGTAGCAGACCCGCCCCATCACCGCGGGCAACGGGTTGTTCCGCGTGAGGTCGCGCCACGCGGCCTCGTAGTTGCCGCCTTCGGCGTGGTACAGCCAGCCCTGGATATCCTCGCCGGCCGGGCAGGCGTGGTTGCACGGCGGCAGCCGGTCGACGTAGACCGGGCGCGAGGTGCGCCAGGAACCGGTCTTGTTGGCAAGGCTGGAACCGACGTCCAGGGTGATGGCAAAGGGCTTATCCATGGGCAGGCTCCGTGGCGATGAGGCCGAAGGTGCGGATGTTCTTGTCGGCGATGGCCTGGATGCTGTCGATCCGGGCCTGGTCGGGGGTCTTGCCGAACAGGTGCGCGAAGCGCTTCTGCAGCTTGAGGTATTCGGTCACCGGGACCTGGTGGCGAATCCGCGTGCGGCCCGTGACCTCGCCGTGTTCGGCCTCGAACAGCGGGAACAGCCCCGACTCGACGGCCGCGCGGGCGACCTTGATCGTGTCGGCCGGATCCGAGCCCCAGCCCAGCGGGCAGGGGACGTGGATGTGCACGTAGCGCGCGCCGTGCATGCTCATCGCGCGCGTGACCTTGAACTCGAGGTCGCGCAGGTTGGCGACACTCGCGGTGGCGACGTAGGGGATGTGGTGCGCCATCGCGATCAGCGGCACGTTCTTGCCGGTGCCGAAGACGTTGCCCGGCTCCTTGCCGACCGCCATCGTCGTCGCGGTGCGGGCCGCCGGCGGCGTGGCGCTGGAGCGCTGGACGCCGGTATTCATGTACGCCTCGTTGTCGTAGCAGATGTAGAGCACGTCGTCATTGCGCTCGAACATGCCGGACAGGCAGCCGAAACCGATGTCGGTCGTGCCGCCGTCGCCGCCCTGCGCGATGACGCGGGTCTGGGGGTCCCCCTTGACGCGCAGCGCAGCCGCGATGCCCGAGGCGACCGCGGCGGCATTGCCGAAGAGCGAATGGATCCAGGGGATCTGCCAGGATGTCTCCGGGTACGGCGTGGAGAAGACCTCGAGACACCCGGTCGCGTTCACGGCGATGAGCTTGCCCCCGGTGACGCGCATCGCGGCGTCGACCGCGTAGCGCGCACCGAGCGCCTCGCCGCAGCCCTGGCACGCGCGGTGCCCCGAGTTGAGCGAGTTGGTGCGCTCCATGTTGGCCTGCACCGAGCGCTCGTTCTCGGCGAGCAGCCGGTTGCCGACGGTGAAGGTGCCGGTCTGGTAGAACTTGACGGTTTGCATTTCCATGGCGTGCCCCTAGCCGATTTTCGAACTGACGGTGCCGAGCCGCTTCAGGATGGCCTCGGCGGTCGGGCCCGAGCGGCGGGCCTGGGTTTCGCGCTCGAGCTCGTGCGCGACGACGTCGGCATTGAGGTCGAGGAACGTGACCTGCTCGAGCTCGTCGGCGTCGGCGTCCTCGAACAGCTGGCGCAGCGACGTGCGCGTGATCGCCCGGCCGCCGAGGCCCGCGATCACCGTGTAACCCCTGAGCTGGATGCCGGACAGCGCCTTGCGCACGCCGTCGGACACGATGCCGCCCAAGCCCACGGCGAGGCACTTCTCGAGCACCACCACGCGCATGGCGTCTTTCAGCGCCTCGCGCAGCGGGGCGAGCGGGAACGGCCGGAACGAGCAGATGCTCACCAAGCCGATCTTGGCGCCCGCCGTGCGCATGTCGTCGATGACCTCCTGCACGGTGCCGGTGATCGAGCCCAGCGCGACGACGATCGTCTCGGCGTCTTCGCTGCGATAGCTGCGGATCAGTCCGCCGGACGCCCGGCCGAAGCGCTTCTCGAACTCCGCCGACAGCTGCGGGATGAGGCGTGAGCGCACGCATCTGCTTGTGATGCGCGAGATAGCGCACTTCGGTGAACGCCTCGGGACCGACCATCGCGCCAATGGTCACCGGTTCGGCCGGGTCGAGAATCTGCCGCGGCTCGAACGGCGGCAGGAACGCGTCGACTTGCTCCTGCGTCGGCACGTCGACACGGTCGTAGGCGTGGGTCAGGATGAAGCCGTCCATGCACACCATCACCGGACAGGAGAGTTCCTCGGCCAGGCGGAACGCGAGGATGTGCAGGTCGAGCGCCTCCTGGTTGGTCTCGGCGAAGAGCTGGATCCAGCCGGCATCGCGCATCGACATGCTGTCGGAGTGGTCGTTCCAGATATTGATCGGCGCGCCGATCGCGCGATTGCCGATGGTCATCACGATCGGCAGCCCCAGCCCCGCGGCGTTGTAGACCGCCTCGGCCATGAAGAGGAGCCCCTGGCTCGACGTCGCGGTGTACGTGCGCGCGCCCGCGGCCGAGGAGCCGATCGCGACCGACAGCGCGGCGAACTCGGACTCGACGTTGATGAACGCGCAATCCTTGAGCGTGCCGTCCTTCACCATTTCGCCGACACCCTCGACGATGTGCGTCTGCGGCGTGATCGGGTAGGCGCAGATGACCTGCGGCCGCGACAGGGCGACCGCCTCGGCGACGGCGTGCGATCCTTCGACCTGCTTAAGCATGGGTGACCTCCAGCGCCTTCTTGGCAAGTTCGTAAGCCTCGGTGGCGGCGGCGACGTTGCCCTCGGCGATCTTGCCGGGGAACTTCTCGCGCACCGCGAGGATCACCGACTCCAGCTTGATCTGGCCGCTGACCGCGGCGAACGCGGCGAGCAGCGGGACGTTGGGCACCGGCCGTCCGACGTGCTTGACCGCGATCTCGGTCGCCGGCACCGTGCACAGGCGGGAGGCCTGGAAGCCGCGCACGAAATCGCCCAGCCCGAGATTCGCGAAATCGCGCGTCGAGTTGATGATGATGTAACCGTCCTTGTGCAGGCCCTTGAACAAGTCGACCTGATAGAGCAGCGTCGGGTCCTGGATGATCAGCGCATCGGGCTCCATCACCGGCTCGCGCAGGCGGATCTCCTTGTCGTCGATGCGGCAGAAGGCCATCACCGGCGCCCCCATGCGCTCCGACCCGAAGCTGGGGAAGGCCTGTGCGAAGCGGCCCTCGTCGAACGCGGCGACCGAAAGCAGCTCGGCGCCTGATACAACGCCTTGCCCTCCGCGGCCGTGAATGCGGACTTGGAACATCTCTCCTCCTTTGGTTTTGCGATCCGGCGCGCCGGATCACCCGGCCCCCGAGCGGGACCACCCGCAATCCTGCGCGATAACGCGCCGAGCCCATTGATCGAAATCAAAAGACGTGTTTGGACGGCGACATAAGATCATACGCTTCGGCGCGGGCTTCGGCGGCTACACGGTGATAACCGCACCAAGGGTAGTGTTGTCGTGCTGCCTGCGCTGAAGCACACTCCGAGATGCCGCGCGACGAGCGCGCAGATTTCGTTGCGGCGCAATATGCGCCCGCGTGTCGAATCGGACCGCGCGGGTTCGCCCTCCTCGAAAGCACGCCATGGCCCCGATCAAGCAGGAAGACTTCATCAGCAGCGTCGCCGACGCCTTCCAGTTCATCAGCTACTACCACCCGGTCGATTACATCAAGGCCCTGCACGCCGCGTGGGAGCGCGAGCGCTCGCCCGCCGCGAAGGACGCGATGGCGCAGATCCTCATCAACTCGCGGATGAGCGCGGAAGGCCACCGCCCGATCTGCCAGGACACGGGCATCGCGCTCGCGTTCGTGCGCCTGGGCATGGACGCGCGCTGGGACGCGACGATGACGCTGCAGCAGATGGTCGACGAGGGCGTGCGCCGTGCGTACACCAACCGTGACAATCCGTTGCGGGCCTCGGTGCTCGCGGACCCCGACGGCAAGCGCGTGTCGACCAAGGACAACACGCCGGCCGTCGTGCACGTGGAGATGGTGCCGGGCAGCAAGGTCGACGTGATCGTCGCCGCCAAGGGGGGCGGCTCCGAGAACAAGTCGAAGTTCGCGATGCTGCTGCCCAACGACAGCATCGTCGACTGGGTGCTGTCGGTCGTGCCGACGATGGGCGCCGACTGGTGCCCGCCGGGCATCCTCTCGCTGGGCATCGGCGGCACGCCGGAGAAGGCGATGCTGCTCGCCAAGTGGGGCATGATGGACCCGATCGACATCCAGGATCTCGTGGCCCGCGGCCCGAAGAACCGCGCGGAGGAGCTGCGCCTCGAGCTCTACGACAAGGTCAATGCGCTGGGCATCGGCGCGCAGGGGCTGGGGGGGCTGTCGACGGTGCTCGACGTCAAGGTCAACGACTACCCGACGCACGCGGCGTCGAAGCCGGTAGCGCTGCTGCCCAATTGCGCCGCCACGCGTCACGCGCACTTCGTGCTCGACGGCAGCGGGCCGGCGACGCTCGACGCCGCCCAGCCTCGAGGACTGGCCGAAACTGGCACTCGACTTCTCGACCAGCCGCCGCGTCAATCTCGATACCATCACCCGCAGCGAGGTCTTGACCTGGAAGTCCGGCGACCGCCTGCTGCTCAGCGGCAAGCTGTTGACGGGTCGTGACGCGGCGCACAAGAGGCTGACGGAAATGATGGACCGCGGCGAGAAGCTGCCGGTGGACTTCACCAACCGCTTCATCTACTACGTCGGGCCGGTCGACCCGGTGCGCGACGAAGCGGTCGGACCGGCGGGGCCGACGACGTCGTCGCGCATGGACAAGTTCACCGAGCCGATGCTCGCCAAGACGGGCCTCCTCGGCATGGTCGGCAAGTCGGAGCGCGGACCCGCCGCCACCCAGTCGATCAAGAACCACCAGGCCGTCTACTGCATCGCCGTGGGCGGCGCGGCCTACCTCGTCTCCAAGGCGATCAAGTCGTCGAAGGTGCTCGCGTTTGCGGATCTCGGGATGGAGGCGATCTACGAGTTCGACGTCAAGGACATGCCGGTCACCGTCGCCGTCGATTCGTCGGGGAACGCGGTGCACAAGTCCGGTCCGGCCGAATGGCGCGCGAAGATCGGCAAGATCCCGGTCGTCGCGGGCTGACGACGGCCGCGTTTGCGCCACGGGCTCCCCGCGCTGCGCCTTCGCTGCGCAGTCGGTCCTGCGTGTCGCCAGTGCGGGCCCGCAATTGCGCGGCGGTGTGGCCGCGCGCATTGACGCACGTCAACGCCCGGGCGGCGTCGTTCCCGGACAATGGTGCGGCAGATCGCCGCAGTCGGCGACGGATTTCGTTCCCGGAGGGACAACGATGAACACCAGCACCGAAGTCATCGCCGGCGTGGGGCTTGCCGACAAAGCGCGGAAGAGCCTCTGGCCCGCACGGCTCGATTGGCTGCAGAGCGCCTCCGGCCTGCTGCTCGCCCTGTTCATGTGGGGACACATGTTCTTCGTCTCGTCGATCCTCATCAGCAAGGACGCGATGTGGACGATCACCAAGATGTTCGAGGGCTACTTCATCTTCGGCACCGCGCACCCGTGGATCGTGTCGGTGGTCGTCGCCTGCGTCATCACGCTGTTCGTCGGCCACGCGCTGCTCGCCGTGCGCAAGTTCCCGATCAGCTACACCCAGTACAAGGTCTTCCGCGGGCACCAGAAGCTCATCCGCCACGGCGACACGACGCTGTGGTTCTGGCAGGTGTTCACGGGGTTCGCGCTGTTCTTTCTCGGCTCGGTCCACCTCTACATCATGCTGACCCGGCCGCACCTCATCGGGCCCTACGAATCCGCCGACCGGGTGTGGACCGACACCATGTGGCCGCTCTACATCCTGCTGCTGCTCGCCGTCGAGATGCACGGCGGCATCGGCCTCTACCGGCTGGCCGTGAAGTGGGGCTGGTTCGCGGGGGCCGACGCGAACGCGACGCGCAGGCGGCTGAAGACGCTCAAGTGGGCGATCACCGTGTTCTTCCTGGCGCTGGGCTTCGCCACGCTCGCGGCCTACATCAGGATCGGCATCGAGCATGCGCCCAAGTACGGGGAGCGCTACGTCCCCACCTGGCTGCAGAAGGCGCCGGGAGCCCTCCAATGAAGACCCTCCATACCGACGTACTCGTCATCGGCGGCGGGCTTGCCGGCCTGCGCATGGGCATCGGGGCCAAGCGCCGCGGCCACGACGTCGTCATCCTGTCGCTGGTGCCGCCCAAGCGCTCGCACTCCGCGGCGGCACAGGGCGGCATGCAGGCTTCGCTCGGCAACGTGATCAAGGGCCAGGGCGACAACGAGGACGTCCACTTCGAGGACACGGTGCGCGGCAGCGACTGGGGCGCCGACCAGCATGTCGTCCGGATGTTCGTCAACACGGCGCCCAAGGCGGTGCGCGAGCTCGCGGCCTGGGGCGTGCCGTGGAGCCGCATCCAGCAGGGCGATCGCGACGTCATCATCAACAGCCAGAAGGTGACGATCACCGAGCGCGCCGAGGCGCAGGGGCTGGTCGCGCAGCGTGACTTCGGCGGCACCAAGAAGTGGCGCACGTGCTACGTCTCGGACGGGACCGGGCACGCGATGCTGCAAACGGTGAGCGACCAGGCCATCGGCGCGTCGATCCCGGTGGTCGAGCGCAGCGAGGCGATCGCGCTGATCCACGACGGGAGCCGCTGCTACGGCGCGATCGTGCGCGATCTCATCACCGGCGAGCTGGCGGCGTACGTGGCCAAGGCCACCGCGATCGCGACCGGCGGCGCCGGTCGGATCTACCGGGTGACGACCAACGCCGTGATCTGCGAGGGCATCGGCACCGCGCTCGCGCTGGAGACCGGGGTGGCGCCGCTGGGCAACATGGAGGCGGTCCAGTTCCATCCGACCGGCATCTTCCCGGCGGGCATTCTCGTCACCGAGGGCTGCCGCGGCGACGGCGGGCTGCTGCGCGACGTCGACGGGCACCGTTTCATGCCCGACTACGAGCCGGAGAAGAAGGAGCTCGCGTCGCGCGATGTCGTCTCGCGGCGGATGGAGGAGCACATCGCCAAGGGCAAGGGCGCGCGGAGCCGCTTCGGCGAGCATCTCTGGCTCGACATCACGCTGCTGGGCGAGAAGCACATCAAGAACAACCTGCGCGAGGTCTACGAGATCTGCCACTACTTCCTCGGCGTCGATCCGGTGAAGGACTGGATTCCGGTGCGGCCGGCGCAGCACTACACCATGGGCGGCGTGCGCACCCACCACACCGGCGAGAGCGTCGCGCTCAAGGGCCTGTTCGCCGCCGGCGAGGCGGCGTGCTGGGACATGCACGGCTTCAACCGGCTCGGCGGCAACTCGGTCGCCGAGACGGTCGTCGCGGGAATGATCGTCGGCGAGTTCATCGCCGATTTCTGCGACCGGCCCGAGAACGACGTCGCGGTGCCGATGAGCCTGGTGCACCACTTCCTGCGCACCGAGCAGGAAAAGATCGACGCGCTGATCCACGGCCGCGGTGCCGAGAGCGGCGACGCGCTGCGTCAGCGCATGCAGGAGATCATGACGTCGAAGGTGGGCATCTTCCGCCGCGGCGAGGACCTGAAGTCGGCCGTCGAGGAGCTGCAGCAGCTGCTCCTGCGCAGCCGCGGAATCGGCCTGCGCTGCAAGACCCGCGGCGCGAACCCCGAGCTCGTCACCGCCTACCGCGTGCAGAAGATGCTCAAGCTGGCGCTGTGCGTCGCCTACGGCGCGCTCACGCGCACCGAGAGCCGCGGCGCGCACTTCCGGCAGGATTTCCCGCGCCGCAACGACGCCGAGTGGCTGAAGCGCACGCTCGCGACCTGGCAGGCCGACGCGACGCTGCCGGCCCTCGACTATGAGCCGCTGGACGTCGCGACGATGGAGCTGCCGCCCGGCTGGCGCGGCTACGGCGCCAAGGACTACATCGACCACCCGGACACGCCCAGGCGCGCCGCCGAGGTCGAGGCGCTGCGGCAGCGGCTGGCGGGGCAGTCGCGGTTCGCGATCCAGGACGCGCTGCTGCCCTACGCCGACAAGCTGCCGCAGGCGCTGCGCGGACGCAACGAGCGCATCGACGAGGTGTTCACGAACGAGGCCGCGAAATGACCGACACCACTGCGCAAGCCGCGCCAAGCGCCGACAGCGCGGCGCCCGCTCGCCGCCAGCTCAAGTTCCGCATCCTGCGCTACAACCCGCAGCTGCCGGCCAGCCCGCCCCGGATGCAGACCTACGAGCTCGAGGAAGCGGACGGCATGACGCTGTTCATCGCGCTGTCCGAGATCAAGGAGAAGCAGGATCCGTCGTTGCAGTTCGACTTCGTCTGTCGCGCGGGGATCTGCGGCAGCTGCGGGATGCTGATCAACGGGCGCCCGACGCTCGCCTGCCGCACGCTGACCAAGAACCTCGAACCCGAGATCACGCTCGCGCCGCTGCCGTTCTTCGAGCTGATCGGCGACCTCTCGGTCAACACCGGCAAGTGGATGCGCGGGATGAGCGAGCGGCTGCAAGGCTGGCTGCACGCCAAGGAGCCCGACCGCGACCTCAAGCGGCTCGAGGAGCCGATGGACCCGGTGCTCGCCAACCAGATCTACGAGCTCGACCGCTGCATCGAATGCGGCTGCTGTGTCGCGAGTTGCGGGACCGCGCGGATGCGCAAGGAGTTCGTCGGCGCCGTGGGCTTGAACCGCGTCGCGCGCTTCCGCATCGATCCGCGCGACAAGCGCACCGACGACGATTATTACCAGCTGATCGGCGACGACAACGGCGTATTCGGCTGCATGTCGCTGCTCGCCTGTCACGACGTGTGCCCGAAGGACCTGCCGCTCGCGACGCAGATCGCGTTCCTGCGGCGCAAGATGGTGGCGATGGGCTGGAAGAAGTGATCGTCCGCGGCGCCCGCGAAGCCTGACCTGCGGCACTGTACTGCGCGCTGCGTCCATTTCGAGGTTCGCCGACCGATGACTTCGTTCTCCTGCGCCGACATTCTCGCCGGCCGCGCGCCCGCTGACCGCGCCGTCACCGTCCGGGGCTGGGTGCGCACCCGCCGCGATTCGAAAGCCGGCATCTCCTTCGTCAACGTCTCCGACGGCTCGGGCTTCCACCCGGTGCAGGTCGTGGCGCCGAATACGCTGCCCAACTACGCGAGCGAGGTCCTGCATCTGACCGCGGGCTGCGCCGTCGAGGCGACCGGACGCATCGTGCCCTCGCCCGCCAAGGGCCAGCCGTACGAGATGCAGGCCGACGCGATCACGGTCGTCGGCTGGGTCGACGATCCCGACACCTATCCGATCCAGCCCAAGCCGCACACGCTCGAGTACCTGCGCGAGGTCGTGCACCTGCGGCCGCGCACCAACGTCATCGGCGCGGCGGCGCGCGTGCGGCACGCGATCGCGCAGGCGATCCACCGCTTCTTCGACGAGCGCGGCTTCGTCTGGGTCAATACGCCGATCATCACCTCGTCCGACGCGGAAGGGGCGGGCGAGCTCTTCCGCGTGTCGACGCTGGATCTCGCCAACCTCCCGCGCACGGCGCAGGGCACGGTCGACTACGCGCAGGATTTCTTCGGCCGCGAGACCTTCCTCACGGTGTCGGGGCAGCTCAACGTCGAGACCTACTGCATGGCGATGTCGAAGGTCTACACGTTCGGGCCGACGTTCCGCGCCGAGAACTCCAACACCAGCCGGCACCTCGCCGAGTTCTGGATGGTCGAGCCGGAGATCGCGTTCGCCGACCTCGCCGCCGACGCCGACCTCGCCGAGGCGATGCTCAAGCACATCTTCCGCACCCTGCTCGAGCGCCGTCCCGACGACATGGCGTTCTTCGACGAGCGCATCGAGAAGGGCTTGATCGCGAAGCTCACCGGCATCGTCGACTCCGAGTTCGTGCGCATGGACTACGGCGAGGCGATCCGCGTGCTGCAGGGCGCGAAGCAGCAGTTCGAGTACCCGGTGACCTGGGGGATGGACCTGCAGTCGGAGCACGAGCGCTACCTCGCCGAGACGCACGCGCGTCGACCCGTGATCCTGATGAACTACCCGAAGGAGATCAAGGCGTTCTACATGCGCATGAACGACGACGGCCGCACCGTCGCGGCGATGGACGTGCTGGCGCCGGGGATCGGCGAGATCGTCGGCGGCAGCCAGCGCGAGGAACGGCTCGACGTGCTCGACGCGCGGATGGCGGCGTCCGGTCTCGATCGCGAGCACTACGCGTGGTACCGCGACCTGCGCCGCTACGGCACGGTGCCGCACGCGGGCTTCGGCCTCGGTTTCGAGCGCACGATCGCCTACGCGACGGGGCTCGCCAACGTCCGCGACGTGATCCCGTTCCCGCGCACGCCCGGCAGCGCGCGCTACTGAGCAACCGCGCCTCGCGCGCGAAAAACCGGGGCGTGCCGCGATCGCGACGCGCCCCGGCGGCAGGCCGGACGTTGGAGGAGGGCGTCCGGCGCCGCGATCAGCCGAAGCGGCCGCGCGCCTGCATCCGTTCGCAGGCGTTGCCGCGAGGTTCGGGCAGGGTGATGCCCTTGTCCTTGGCGCGCTGCGCCATGGCTTCGTGGTGTGCCGCGAGATAGGCCTTGCACTCGTCCATGGACTTGAGGTTGTGCATTTGCGAGCGGTGCGCGGAGCGCTCCTCGGGCGTCATCAGCCCGAAGCCGGCACCCTTGCCGCCGCATCCGCCGCCGTATCCGCCGTGGCCCATGCCGGGACCCATGCCGCCCTGGCAGGTGGCGGCCGTGCCGTCCGCGCAACCCGGGCCGTAGCCGGGGCCGGGGCCGTAGCCGGGGCCGGCGAAGGCCAACGAAGCGGTGGCGGCGGCGACGGCGAGGCCGAGAGACAATGCGATCTTCTTCATGGTGCGCTCCTGTGTTGTTGACAGTCGATGCCGGCCTCGGGGCATGCTGCGCCTGCGGCCGGCCGAACCGATTGCGTTTTCGGTCCTGTCCATTGGAACGCGCAATGGCCCTGCTGGTTTGCCGCTGAAACGAACCGTTACACCGCAGGCCCGGGACACGTTGGGTTGTTGATCGTGATCAAGGGCGCGGCGGCGGAGTGCGCCGCCGCGCCCGGCGCCTGCGGTGTTGCGGCGCCGCTCAGCGCCACCGTGCGCCTGCGCTCCGGGGCGCCGGATCGGCACGCGCTTCCCAGGCCTCGATCAGCGTGACGAGTTCGTCGAAGCGGTACCCGGCGGGGGTATCCGGGTCGGCCTCGAGCAGGCTGTCGAGCTCTTCGAGGGCAGCGAGGTAGGCGGCTTCGTTGCGCAGTGCGCGGGGGTCGAGGACGTGGGGCATCGCGGTCTCCTTCGCGAAGTGCTGCGCGGAAGGAGCTGCGGCCAGGGATGGCTTGGCGGCGCGGCAGGTGGCCCGCGGCGCAGCACGGCGAGCGACCCGCTGCCATCATCGACCGCGCGCCCTTGCGCGGCCATCGGTCGGATGGACGAGCCGGCGGCGGGACGGCGCGCCGGAGCACCGGCGGTGCCGGCTGCGGGAGGCGCTACAGGCGAAAGCCTTCGGGCAACAGCCGCTGCACGTCGGCGTGACGCTGCATGTAGACGCGCACGTACGAGCACCAGGGCTCGACCTTCCAGCCTTGGGCGTCGGCGTGCGCGAGCGCCGCGGCGACCAGTGCCGCGGCGATGCCTCGGCCACCGAGTGCCGCCGGGACTTCGGTGTGGGTCAAGCGCATGACGCCGTCCACGAGGTGGTAGTCGGCGCGACAGAGCAGGCCATCGACCGTCGTCTCGAACCGGGTCGCGGACGCGTTGTGCGTGATGGGGATGGAATTCATCGGTCGTTCTGCCAGACATTTAGGGCAGCTGGATCTTGCCGCCTCCTCCAAGCCCGCCCCCGCCGAGTCCGCCGCCACCGAGTGCTCCGGCCGGCGGGATGACGATCGACGACGACGCCTGCCGCCGCATCTCCTGCAGTTCGCGCATCGTCCGCTGGATGCCTTCCTTGGCGGCCGCCGCGTAGTTCGCCACCGCTTCGGCGAGGCTCTTCGCCTCGATGTCGAAGCCGATCGGCATCGGGCCCATGTTGGTGAGCAGCTGCGCTTCGCCGGTGTAGACCGTCGACCGGCTGGGGTCGGGCGCGCCGCTGGACGTGACCGGAATCAGCACGCGCAGCGTGCCGACCTGGCGGTCGGTGTAGATCTCCTCGCGGTAGAGGGCGCTCCCGTCGAGGGTCGGTTCGCCGGAGCGGCCGGGTGGGGGCGTGGCCATGGGGGTCTCTCGCTGATGGTGGGGTCAGCCGCGATTCTAGCAGCCTGCCGGACCTGGGGTCGCCCCGCCGCGCCGCGGTGGCGTGAGGGCGCGGCCGCGGCCGCGGCTCAGTGAAAGAGGTACGCGTCCATCGCCAGCGCGCTACCCTCGGTGCCGCGGAAAGCGCGTTCCGTCGTCGGGGCGTCACCTGCCGCGGCCCACGCGAGCGGGAGCGGCAGGAAGTGCTCCTCGCTCGGGTGCGCGCGCGCGGCCTCCGGCGCCCGCGCGCGGTAGTCGATCACCGCCTCGACGTCGTTCGCATCGAGCCGCGCCGCGATCCAGTCGGCGAACGCGGCGACGTAGGGCAGCGGCTGCGGCTGGGCTGCCGCAGGGCCGCCATCCAGTCGCGCAGGTTGTGGGTGACGTGGCCCGACCCGACGACGAGCACGCCGTCGTCGGCGAGGCCGCGCAACGCGGTGCCCAGGTGGCGATGGTGCGCGACGCCGCGCTGCGGCTGCACCGACAGCTGGACGACCGGCACGTCGGCCTCCGGGTACATCCACTTGAGCGGTACCCATGCCCCGTGGTCGATGCCGCGGCAGCCGTCGATGCCGGCGGTGTGTCCGGCGGCCTTCAGCAGCGACGCGGCCGCCTGCGCGAGAGCGGGGGCCCCCGGCGCGTCGTAGGCGATTGCATAGAGCTCGTCCGGAAAGCCGCCGAAGTCATGGAGGGTCGCGAGCTTGCGCGCGCCGGTCAGCATCGGCAGCGAAGTCTCCCAGTGCGCCGACACCATGAGGACCGCGCGCGGCCGCGGCAGCCTGCGCCCGAGGGCCGCCCAGGCGCGGCTCGCGTCGGTCGCGGCGAGCGCGTGCAGCGGCGAGCCGTGCGAGAGGAACATCGTGGGCAGGCGGGTCATGGAGCGGCGCGCAACTGCGGCGCGGGTTTCGTCGCAAGCGCCCAGGCACCCTCGCCGAGCAGCGCCTGGACAACGAGCGCCACGGTCCAGAACGCGGGATACTCCCAGCCGCCGCCGGTGGCCGAAAACACCCAGCCGTTGCCGAAGTGGGCCCAGGTGGCGCCGAGCAGGATCGGCACGAGCGCCAACGCGACGACACGCACTTGCACGCCCAGGATGAGCAGCACGCCGCCGACCAGCTCGGCGCCGAACACGACGTAGCCGAGCAGACCCGGCAGGCCGAGCGACGCGAAGAACTGCGCCGTGCCGGGCAGGGTGAAGACGAACAACTTGAGCAACGCATGGGCGAGGAACATCACGCCCAGGCTGACGCGCAGGACCAAGGCGGCGATCGCGGGTTGGTTGGCGGGGTTCACGGAAGACTCCTTCAGGTTGGGCGCCGGTGGGCGCGACGAATGCAGTATGCGGGACCCGAATATCGGGATAAACATCAAAAGCATGAATATATTGTTGATGTTTTCGGCATAATGTGGCGCCATCGTGGACAAGTTCGTCGCCCTCACCGTCTTCGCCCGTGTCGTGGAGCAGGGGAGCTTTGCGCGGGCCGCCGACAAGCTCGGGCTGTCGAACTCGGCCGTGTCGCGTCACGTGAGCGAGCTCGAGGCACATTTGTCGACGCGGCTTCTCCACCGGACGACGCGCCGGCTGTCGTTGACCGAGAGCGGGCAGGCGTTTCACGAGCGCTGCGTCCAGCTGCTCGCCGACCTCGCCGAGGCCGAGGAGGCGGTGTCGGCGACGGTGCTCGTCCCTCGCGGCACGCTGCGCCTCACCGCTTCGATCGCCTTCGGCGTCCGCCACCTGGCCCCGGCGATCGCCGCCTTCTCCGCGTTGCACCGCGAGATCGCCTTCGACGTCGAGCTCTCCGATCGCGCCGTGGACATCGTCGACGAAGGGCTGGACCTCGCGGTGCGCATCGGCAGCATCGGCAGCCAGGCGCTGATCGCGCGCAGGCTCGCGACGACGCAGCTCGTCCTCTGCGCGGCACCCGCCTACCTCGCGCGCCACGGGCACCCGCGGGTGCCCGCGGACCTCGCGGCGCACCGCTGCCTGACCTACGCGTACCTCACCGGAGGCAACGTGTGGCGATTCCGCGACCGCGCCGGAGGAGAGCACGACGTGCGGATCGGCGGCGGCGCCCACGCCAACAGCGGCCAGTTCCTCGCCTCGCTCGCGGTGGCGGGCCAAGGCATCGCCCTCGAGCCGGATTTCATCGTCGCGCCGGAGATCAGGGCCGGCGCGCTGGTGACGGTGTTGCCCGAGTTCGTGCCGCCGGCATCGGAGATCGTCGTTGCCTATCCGAGCCGCCGCCACCTGTCGGCGAAAGTGAGGGTGTTCGTGGACTTCCTCGTTCAGCGCTTCGCGGGCACACCGGAATGGGCGCTGATTCCCGACCGCGGCGTGAGCGCGGGCCTTTCGTCCCGGTCGCCGCTGCGCCCGGGCGGCTACTGCGCGGGCCCGTCGATCGCACCGCGCGCCTTCGCCCACGCGCGGTAGCGGGCGATGGCCGCCTCGTCCGGAGGATAGAGCCCCGGCAGCGGCGTGCCCGCGCGCACTTCTTCGATGATCCAGGACTCGAGCTGCTCCTGCTCGACCGCCAGCGGCACCACGCTCGCGACCAGCGCCGCCGGTATCACGACGGCGCCGTCCCCGTCGGCGACGACGACGTCGTTCGGGAACACGGCGACACCGCCGCAGCCGATCGGCTCCTGCCACCCCACGAACGTGAGCCCGGCCACGGACGCCGGCGCCGCGGCGCCCCGGCACCAGACCGGCAGCCCGGTCTGGAGCACTCCGGCGAGGTCGCGGACCACGCCGTCGGTGACGAGTCCGGCGACGCCGCGCTTGCGCATGCGCGCGCAGAGAATGTCGCCGAAGATGCCGGCGTCGGTGACGCCCATCGCGTCGACGACGGCGACGCAATCCGTGGGCATCGCCTCGATCGCCGTCCGGGTGGAGATCGGCGCGCCCCAGGACGCGGGTGTCGCGACGTCCTCGCGCGCCGGGACGAAGCGCAGCGTGAACGCCCGCCCCACGCACCGCGGGGTCTGCGCCGCGAGCGAGCGCGCTCCGCGCAGCCAGACGTTGCGCACCCCCAGCTTGAAGAGCACCGTTGTCAGCGTCGCCGTCGTCACCCGCGATAGCGCAGCGCGGGTCGCGGCGTCGAGCGGCAGCGGATCGGTTCCCACGGCAGCCTTCTCCTGTCGTTCACTTCGGCCGGCGTACGGCCGCAATGCGCGCCAAGTCCGACAGGCTCCTGGGCGGCGTTCATGGCCGAGCGGGTCGGACGGTTGGCTGCGTCGGATTGTCGCATGTCACGGCAACGAGGCTTCGGGTGCCGATGGCCGTCCAGGCAGTTCGCGTGGCCATCGAACCCACCGCCACCCCCCAGGTCGCCAGGCACGGGTGTATGCTAGAGCGTCGACGCAGGCCACGCTGCGAAGGACGTCGTGGCTGCGATTGCACTGCAGCGGAGCGGTCCATCGACCGGGACGCTGCGTGAGGAGTGTGCCATGAACGCCCCGACGAATGCTCCCGTGAAACTGCCGACCAAGAGCATCCTCGAGTTGCAGGTCGTCGCCATGCAGACGATGATGGTCGCCTATGCCGAGGCCTTGCAGTTCTGGTCGCGCGTGGCCCAGGCGCAGATGAGGCAACTGTGGTCGTTGGCGCCCGAGCGGCGCACGGACTCCGAAACCGGGCGCCGACGGTCGTCCACGGACCATTCCGGCAAGGGCGAGCACGATCGCGCTCCGACGCACAGCCTTTGACGGGGCGGCGCAAGCGATCTGCGGCCCGCGTCGCGTCGATTCCGGAAGGCCTCGACGGGCGGTCCGCAGCTCCGGCGACCGGGCGCGCCCCGGACTTTGGCAGAACGTGGGCGACGGCGGTCAGGCCTTTCGCTCGGCTGCGTAGAGGGAGGGCGTCACCCGCGATCGCGCGAGGAACTCGCGGACGTGCTTCACGTCCTCGCGCCCCAGCGTGTTGCCGTGATGCGGCCGGTGCAGCGTGCCCTCGTGGCCGTTGAGCTTGATGTGGATGCGGGTTCCGGACAGCGAATCGACCGCCGCGCCCAGATGGTGGAGCAGCGATTCGACTTCCCGCCAGGCAATGTTGGTCCGGATCGGGTCCTGGAAGATCGTTTGCAGCAGGTTCTCGTGTTTGTGGCTCATGCTTGCACTCGCGCTCGATCGGCGCGGGAAGACACGCACCGCGCGGGGCCCCGGGGCGGCGGCCCAGGCGCCATTATCGCGCCAATCCGGGCGTCGAGGCAGGGGTTCGCCGGCGAGCGACTTGCCCCGTACGGCCGAACCCAGCCGATCGATCGGCTCGGCCCGGCGCGTCCCGTCGGCGAGCGGCCCGCGCGGTGTCGCGTTGCCGCAGCAGCGAGGGCGACAGCGCGGTGCGCACGACGCCGGCGGCCGTCCTCTCGACCCTCGCCAGGCTTCCACCCGGCACCCCGCCGGGCGTTTGCGTTTACTTCGGCGTCGGCGCTCGAGCGAGCCGGGCAACGGCGAGCCTGCCGGGGCAGTTCATCAGCTTCGCGAACGTCAACAGCAGCTCGCGCCGCCATCGACGGCGAGGTACTGGCCCGTGATGTGGCGCGAGGCTTCCGAGGCGAGAAACACGACGGCACCCATGAGATCCTCGTCGCCGCCCAGGCGATGCAGCGGGGTCGCCGCGAGGACGGTCTTCTCGATCTTCTCGAGCAGGCCCGCCGACATCTTCGTAGGGAAGAAGCCGGGGCAGATGGCGTTGACGTTGATGTTGTACCGGCCCCATTCGGCCGCCAGCGCGCGGGTGAAGTTGATGGCCGCGGCCTTGCTGGTGTTGTAGGCGATCGTGGCCATGCCCGGCGGGTTGCCCGCCAGGCCGGCGATCGAGGAGATGTTGATGATCTTGCCCGCCTTCTGCGGGATCATCACCTCCTTGCCGACATGCTGACTGAGAAAGAACAGCGCATGCAGGTTGAGGTCGATCACCTTGTGCCAGGCTTCGGCCGGGTAGCTCTCGGCCGGGGCGCCCCAGGTGGCGCCGGCGTTGTTGACGAGAACGTCGATGGTGCCGAAGTGCGCGACCACGGCATCGACCAGCGCCGGAATCCCGTCGCGCTTCGCGATGTCGTTGGCGACGGTCAGCACGGCGACGCCGCGCGCCTCGAGATCCGCTTTCGCCTGCGCGAGCTCGTCGGCCTTGCGGGCGGTGATGGCGATCTTCGCGCCCATGTCGCCGAGCGCCTTGGCCATCTGCAGGCCGAGGCCGCGGGAGCCCCCGGTGATCAGCGCGACCTTGCCGGTCAGGTCGAACAGCGTCTTGACGCTCATGTTCCGCTCCGCTTTCGTGGTGAGACCCCGGTTCGCTGGCGCGTCCCGTCCTGCTCGCTGGCGCGTCGCTGCCGCAGGAGTGTGCCGGCGAAGCGGCAGCGGTGCAAGGCCGCGCGGCCGCAGCTGCGAGCGGTTCGATTCCCTGGCCGCACGGTCGAGCGATCCGACCCGCGCGCGCTCGAACCCGGGAAGTCGGCCCGATGCACGACTGCGACACTCTGATCGTCGGCTCGGGGTTCGGCGCGTCGGTATCCGCGCTGCGGCTTGCGGAAAAGGGCTGGGACGTCATCGTCGTCGAGCAGGGCCGGCGCATCGGGCGCGCGGAGATCGAAGCCGGCAAGCGCAGCCTGTTCCGCTTCATGTGGGCCCCGGCGCTGGGGATGCGCGGCTATTTCGCGCAGCACCTGTTCCGCCACGTCTCGATCGTCGGCGGTGTCGGCGTGGGCGGCGGCAGCCTGGTCTGGGGCGCGGTGACGCTCGAGCCCAAGGCGGCCTTCTACGACGATCCGCAGCAGAAGGCGCTGGGCCTCGACCTCAGGCAGGAACTCGCACCACACTACGCCACCGCGAGGCGCATGCTCGGCGTGGCGGTCAATCCCCGGCAGACGCAGCAGGACCGCCTCCTGCGCGAGACCGCCGAGCGCATGGGCGTGGGGCACACGTTCGGCCCGGTTCCGAACGCCGTGTACTTCGGGGAGGAGGGCGTGACCCGGCCGGATCCGTACTTCGGCGGCGAAGGTCCGGCGCGGGAAGGCTGTTCGTTCTGCGCCGGCTGCCTCAGCGGCTGTCCAACCGGGGCGAAGAACACGCTGGACCGCAACTACCTCTACTTCGCCGAGAAGCGCGGGGCGAGGCTGTTGGCCGAGCGCAGGGCGGATCGCATCGAGCCGCTGCCCGGCGGCGGCTATCGCGTCACGCTGGTGGACGTCGTCGGCGGCCGCGTGCTGCAGACCCTCACCGCGAGGAACGTCGTGCTCGCGGCGGGCGTTGTGGGGACGCTCGGGCTGCTCTTCAAGAACCGCGACTGCTACCGGACGCTACCCAACGTGTCGCCGACGCTCGGGCGGCTCGTGCGCACGAATTCCGAGGCGATTACCGCAGTGCTGCATCGCAAGGGCGAGGACCTGTCCGACGGCACCGCGATCTCGAGTGACTTCCACCCCGACGCGAATACCCACGCGACGCAGAACCGCTTCGACCGCGGCTATGGCTTCATGCGCTTCTACATGGGCCCGATGGTTGACGACCCGCGGCCGTGGCGGCGCGCGATCAGGACCGTCGTCGCGGCAGCCGTGTCTCCGGCCCTGATGCTGAGCAACGCCTGCGCCCGCAACTGGGACAAGCGCATCACGGCGTTCACCGTCATGCAGGACTGCGACAACCACATCCGCCTGCAGTACCGGCGCCGTGGGTGGTGGCTGCCGCGCCCGCGGCTGGTCAGCGAGGCGAGCCCGGGCCACGCGGCGCCGAGCTACCTTCCCGTCGCCAATCGCCTGACGCGCGAGTACGCCGCGGTGAGCGGCGGCACGCCGATGAGCCTCGTGCTCGAATCGATCGGCGGCCGTTCGACGACCGCGCACGTGCTGTGCGGCTGCCCGATGGGCCGGTCGGCGCGCGACGGCGTGATCGACACCCGGCACGAGGTGCACGGCCATCCGGGGCTGTTCGTCGTCGACGGCTCGAGCATCCCCGGCAACATCGGCGTCAACCCGGGCCTCACCATCGCGGCGATGGCGGAACGCTTCGCGGCGCTGTGGCCGGCGCGCGGCTGACCCGCCGGGCGGCGAACCACGGCCGGCGCGAGCGGCCCGCCGTCGCCCCGGGCACACGTTTGGGCCCGCGGACGGGTCGTCGCGCGCCGACGGCGGCTGCGATGCAGCACGGCTGCGCAGCGCCGGTCGACGGCCTGCGTGCTCCGCGCCCCTTTTTCTTCGACCGGGGCCTATGATAGAAAGCGGAGCGGATGCCGACGACCAGGCGCCTGCCTCGCCCGCTGCGGGGCTGGTGTCCCGAGGGGGCTTGCTGAAGCTGCGCCCTCCGCGGTCGTCCCGAACTGCGGCCGCGCGACGATCTCCCCACAGGCTCACCACAACTTCTGACGCCATGAGCACCGTTCGCCTCAACCCGCTCGACACGGCCTGGGTGCTGACCGAGACCCGCGCCGCGCCCAACCACATCGGCGGCTTGCTGCAGTTCCGGCTGCCCGCCGGTGCGCCACGCGATTTCCTGCGCCGGCTGATGGCGGAGTTTCGCGGCTACCGGGAGTTCAAGCCGCCGTGGAACCGGCGATTGAAATACGATATCCAGTTCAATCCCCTTCCGGTCTGGATCGAGGACGAAGACATCGACCTCGAGTACCACGTGCGGCACGCGGCGTTGCCCTGGCCGGGCGGCGAGCGCGAACTGGGAGAACTGGTCGGACGGCTGCAAAGCACACCCTTGGATCTCAGCCGGCCGCCCTGGGAGTGCACGATCATCGAGGGCCTGGACGAGAATCGCTTCGCCGTCTTCATCAAGATGCATCACTCGCTGATCGACGGCGTGAGCGGGATGAAGCTCTTGCAGCGGTCGATGTCCTCCGACCGCAGGAAGAGCCTCGGGATGCCGCCTTTCTGGGCTTCCGGCGCGGCGCCCGCGCATCCCGCCGAAGCCGCCGCTCCGGCGCCGACGTTTGCGAGCGCGGCCGCGGTTGCGGTCGAGGCGCTGCGCTGCCAGGTGCGGACGCTGCCGCAGCTGGTCGCGGCGTTCGCCAAGCTGGTGACGCGGACCGGCGACCGCGGGGAAGGCATGGTCGTGCCGTTCGAGTCGCCGCTGTCGGTGTTGAACGGCCGGGTGCGCGAGAAGCGGCGGTTTGCCACCCAGCAGTTCGCGATGGAGCGTCTGCGCACGCTGGCCAAGGCGGCCGACTGCACGGTCAATGACGTGGTGGTCGCGATCTGTTCCGGCGCGCTGCGGCGCTTCCTGCTGGAGCGCGACAGCCTGCCCGCCCCCTCGCTCACCGCCGGCATCCCGGTCTCGGTGCGGCCGATCGACGACGAGGGCATGGGCAACGCGATCACGTGGGTCGTCGCGACCTTGGGCACTGACATTGCCGATCCGGCAGCGCGCCTGGCGGCGATCAAGGCGTCGGTGCACCACGCCAAGGACCACGTGCAAGGCCTGCCGAGGGCGGCCATGCAGCAGTACACCATGCTGCTGATGGCGCCCACCATCCTCACCATGCTCACCGGCATCGGCGGGCGCGTACGCCCCATGTTCAACGTCACGGTCTCCAACGTTCACGGCCCGGACGAACCCCTGTACTTCCGCGGCGCCGAATTGCTGGCCATCTATCCGGCGTCGATCGTGACGCACGGCCAGGCGCTCAACATCACCTGCCAGAGTTACGCCGGGTGGATGGACTTCGGCTTCACCGGGTGCCACTCGTCGGTCCCGAGCCTGCAACGTCTGGCCGTGTACTCCGCGGACGCGTTGCGGGAGCTCGAGGCGGCGAAGCTGCCCCGCGCGCGGGCCGGGCGGACGCAAGGCCGTACCGCGGCCAAGCTCCCGGCACCCGGGTCCGAACGCGCGCAGGCCGCGACCACGAAGGGCTCTGCGGCGAAGGCCCCGGCGTTGCGCGGCAGGGCCGCGAAGGCGAAGGCGGCGAAGTCGCCGGCGGCAGGGAGCGGCCGGGCGGCCGGGGCGGCGCGCCGGACGGCCGAGCCGGCGCCCGCCGGCGCCCCGGTGGTCGCGCGTCCGCGCGCCCGCAAGGCCGCGTGAGCGCTCCCGGGCCGAGCGCAGCGGCGAAACGCGCCGATACCGCGCGTGAGGCGTCCCGGTCCGGACAGTCGCCGGGCGGCGCGCGCTCGCGCCGGCACGCCAGCGCACCTTGCCCGTGCGGTCGCGCGCCCGCACGCGCGGCGAGGGGGCGCTTCGCGATCGCGGAAGAGGAGCGTGCTCTGCGCGCGCTTCTGCGTCGACGTGCCGCCCGCGCCGCGCCCCGTGATTCCGGACATTGGGCCGCTCGGAAGCCGCTTGGGGTAGCCCCGGTCGCGTTGCTTGGCCCCCAGCAGGGATCGAAGGAGAGCCCATGCACGATCCAACCGCGGTCCCGGCCGGTTCCGAGGACTACGATCGATCGGTTGCGTCGCGGGTTGTCGGGGCATGAACCAACCCGGGCCTCGCTTCTGGCAGATCTTCTTTGAGGTCTACGAAAGCCTTCCCCGCCAGGGGCCCGGCAACCGCACTTGCGCCGCCAGAGCCCTTGGTCTGTGCCGCGAGCTTCGGGAATCCCCCGCGGTCCTCGATCTGGGGTGCGGTGTCGGGGGACAAACCCTCCAGCTCGCCGAACTGACGTCGGGTTCCATCGTGGCGATCGACAGCCATGCGCCGAGCATCGAACGACTGAACGCGGCGGTTGCAGCGCGGGGGCTTTCGCGACGCGTCAATGCCGTCGTTGGAGATATGGCCCGCCCGGGACAGCCGCTCGGGATTTTCGACCTCATCTGGTCGGAAGGTGCGCTCTACAACATCGGACTGCGGGATGCCCTTCGCGTCTGCCATGGCCTGCTGCGGCCCGGCGGCTACCTCGCTTTCACCGATGCGGTTTGGCGCAAGGAGAACCCGCCTCCCGAGGTCAAGGCCGGATTCGAGCGGGATTACCCGACCATGGGATGGGTGGAAGACGATGTTGCAGCGATACGGGAATGCGGATTCGAGCTCGTTGGACACTTCACCCTGCCCGATGAAGCGTGGTGGGACGATTTCTATACGCCCATGGAAACGCGCATCGCCGAGTTACGTCGCAAATATGCCGGCGACGTTGAAGCCTCGGCCATACTTGACCAGCTCGCCGAGGAGCCGGAAATGCACCGCCGGCATTCCGGTTTCTATGCCTATGAGTTCTTCGTGGCACGCCGCACGCTCGGGCCGTCGAATCCGGAGCTGACCGAGGCGCTCGAACAAGGCGCTCCCCGCGGACGTGACAACGCCCGCTGCCGGGCTTTGCGCGAAGACGCGCGATACCGGTTGCAGGTGTAGCCGAAATGCGGCGGACGGAGTGAGCCGGCAGGCGTGCAGGCGTGCAGGCGGGCTTCGATCATCCGAAAGCCGGTCGCGGCCATCGCTCCACTTCCGCGCCTAGTCGACTACGACGCCGAGCGTCGCGGTGTCTTTTGGGCGGCCTCAAGAGCGGCACGGTGGTGTGCCCGCTGTTCCCGGCGTTCGGCCCGGAGCCGATCGGGACGCGCCCCGCGCTTGGGGAAGGCCGCGCCCTCGTCACCACGGAGGTGCTTCTCGCGCGCAGGGTCGCGTGCATCGTGTCGGAGCTCCCGGCGGTGCGCCACGAGATGTTCGTGGGCGCGAGCGGGCGGCGGACGACCGTTGCGGGCACGCCCATGGCCGCCGGCACCGCCCCCCACCCACGCTCGAGCCTTCACGCTCGACGGGAGGGCAGGCATGGACCGCGGGTGCCGGGGGGGAACGCGCACCGAGGCCGGGGCCACAGCACCCCGGCTGGCGGCATCGACGGCAGCGTCGACGGCGGCGGCGCGGCCCATTTCCTCGAGCGTCATCTCCAACGCGCGCTGCATCGCATCGCCAACACCGGGCGCTTGCATCCGCGGGAGCAGCGCGTCGAATTCGGCCGCGAGCTTTCCATGCTGCCGGCCTCGGCCGCCGCGAGCCGGCGCTAGGTCTCGATCGGGATCACGACGGCGACGGGCTCGTGCCGCCGCGTGATCGTCACTCCGCCTTCGCGGGCCACGCGCTCCAGGATGCGGCCGAGGCCGCTCTTGGCGTCGCTGGCCGACACCTCCGCCGGCTCGATCGTCTCGCCGCGCGGGCTGGTGACGCGGATGGGGGGTGGCATCGTGTACAACTCTCCTTTTCGTGATCTTGCGCTATTCAGCCGATTTGTCCAACTCGGCCAGGATCGCGCGGTCGGATTCACGCGGCTGCCGGGGACTTCGCCGCTGGACTTGAGCCCGGGTCACCCGGCTGCCATCACAAAACACGGTGCCAGCCCCACCCCCACCCCTGCCTTTGGCGCCCTCTCCCTCACGCCAGCCGTTCCCCGCGCTCGAGGGGGGGCTCAACCCGTTCAAGCGCCAAGACCACCCGGCCGCCAGCATTTCCTCCTGCCGCGACACCGTCGCAAAAATTCTTTTGCGCTATGGCCTCAGGTTTTCGGCGTTGCTGCCGTAACCGCAGGGGTACCCCGTCACTTCGTGCTCATGACATTTGGCTGTTTGTGCGGGATATGCTGTCATGCTGCTCTTCTGGCTTGACTCTGCGAAACGACGGTGCAATAATGACAATGGCATATCGGTGAACGACTTGCCGTAAGTGCCAAGCATGGAGCTGCGGTACCAGGACCCAAGGGTCCGCAAAGGGCAAACCCGGCGAAAGCCGGGGACGCAAAGTCACCGGTCTAAGGGACCTTCGTCCTACGACAGCGGGACCGCCGGACGAGTCTTTCCGTCAGTGACGTGTTTCGTGCAGCGCCACTGAAGGAAAGGGGGGTGGACGCGCGTGTCGCGCCCCATCCCGAGGACTGGTGGATCTCGCTTCACGGACAGTCTCCTGACTGGCCTCACTGGAGCTAGATCGTGAACACCTCGCAAACCACCACCCGAACCGACTGGTCGTTCGCCGCCATCCTGCTGGCGATCGCCGCCGTACTCTGCCTGCTGCCGTTCGCCGCCCGCGCCGAGCGGCCCGCCGGGTTGCCGATGCTGCTGGCGGCACCCGTGGCCGCCGATTCGGTCCGCGCGGCGGAGAAGGCCCGGCCGGCCGAGCGCGGCGTCGCCCGGCAGCGGCCGGTGGCGGTCGCCTTCGAGCACCTCGATCCGCCGTCCGGCAACGTCCCGGCTCGGATCGGCGTCGAGCTCTTCGACGGCATGGTCGTCGTCGTCGACTTCGTCCGCATCGACCGCCGTGGCCGCGGCAACTACACCTGGCACGGCCGCGTCGAAGGCTACGACAAGAGCGAGGCGGTGCTCACCGTCGTCGACGGCAACATCGCCGGCACCATCACGCTGGCCGACAGCGCGGCGCGCATCGCCGCCACCTATCAGCTGCAGACCAACCGCGACGGGACCCAGTCGCTGCGCCAGATCGACCAGAGCGGCTTCCCGACCGACCACCCGGCAGGCAGCGAGAAGCTGCGCGCCCCGGTTCAGGAAAAGGTGCCGCCGCGCGGCGGCCGCGGCGACATCGATCCCAAGGCCGGTGTCATCGCCGCTGCCGACACCGGCGCGATCATCGACGTGATGATCGTCTACAGCAAGCAGACCGCGGCTACCGCCGGAACGGCGATCGCCGCGCAGGCGCAGCAGGCGATCGACTCGGCCAACACCGCGTACGCGAACAGCGGCATCACCACCCGCCTCAATCTCGTCCACGTCGCCGCGATGAACTACGACGAGTCTGGCGACTTCAACACCGACCTCAATCGTCTGACCTCGGGATCGGACGGTTACATGGACGAGGTGGCGACGCTGCGCAACACGCACGCTGCAGACTTGGTGAGCCTGTTCGTCGAGAACGGCCAGTACTGCGGGCTCGCCTGGATCGGCCCCAGCGCGAGCTATGGGTTTTCCGTGGTCAACCGCGGCTGCGCGTCGGGCAACCTGACGTTCGCGCACGAGCTCGGCCACAACTTCGGTGCCTTGCACGACCCGTACGTCGATCCCGGCACCTCCCCCTATGCGTACGGCCACGGCTACGCGGTGCCCGCCGCCGGCTGGCGGACGGTGATGGCATACAACAACGTCTGCTCGGCGGCCGGCACGAACTGCACGCGGATCCCATACTTCTCGAACCCCAACTTCAGCTACGGCAGCCCGGCACAGCCGATGGGTACCGCGTCCACTTCGGACAACACGCGCGTGCACAATCAGAACGCGACCACCGTCGCCAATTTCCGTTCCTCGGGAACGGGTGGCTGCACGTTCGCGTTTTCGCCTTCCAGCGTCAGTGTCGCAGCAGCAGCGGCGAGCGGTTCGACCAGCGTAAGTGCAGCCACCGGCTGCGCATGGAACGCCATCAGCAACGCACCATCCTGGCTAAGCGTCGGCGCGGGCTCCGCCACCAGCGGCACCGGCACCCTTAACTATGCGGCTGCCGCCAACACGGGCCCGGCACGCAGCGGCACGATCGCCGTCGGTGGCGTGAATTTCAACGTCAGCCAGGCGAGTGGTTGCACCTACACGCTGAGCTCCAGCAGCGCGAGCTTCCCGGCGAGCGGCGGCAGCGGCAGTGTCAACCTCACGACCGGGACCGGCTGCACCTGGACGGCGAGCAGCAGCGCGACTCTTGGCTCACAGTCTCGCCGGCAAACGGCAGCGGTCCGCAACAGTGACCTTTGCCGCCACGGCCAACACCAGCACCTCGATGCTGAGCGCCAACCTGTCCATCGGCGGCGCGACCTTCGTGGTGACCGAAGCGGCGGCGCCGCCACTGCGCCCGTGGCCGCACCGGTCGCCACGCTCAGCGCCACCACGGTGAGTTTCGGCACCCAGAAGATCAACACCACCAGCGCGGCGAAGTCGGTAACGCTGACCAATACCGGCGGCGGGACGCTGACGATCGGCTCGCTTTCGGCTGGCGGATCCCACCCGGGCGACTTCTCCCGCAGCGGGACGTGCGCGGTGAACACCGCACTGGCGGCCGGCCAGAGCTGCACGGTCGTGCACACGTTCACGCCGAGCGCGGCGAACAGCCGGTCGGCGACGCTCACCGTGGGGACCGCCGCGGGGACGGTCAAGCTGGGACTCAGCGGGCGGGGGGCGCGCAAGTAATACCGCACGCGCCGCAGAAAGACATCCGGGCCGGTGGAGGCGACTCCCCGGCCCGCTGTACTTGATACGGGACTGTGACGCGTCAGGTAGGGCGGATCTGGCGACGTTCTCAAATTGCGGAAGGAGAAACGGGGGCTGTCCCCACGTCTCCGAAGCGAATCAATCTCCCGGCGCGAGCGGAAGGACACGCAGCCGGGTGCGCCCCGGATCAACCGTAAGCAACGCCCCCGCCTCCAGTTCGGTCGCCATCTGCCGCAGCGCGACGACGATCTTTTCTGCCGATCACATCCGGGCTGACATCCTCAGCGCGGATCTGCACCACACTGGGTTTCCTTCCTTGTGTCGCGGCGAGGATCGCGCCGAAATCGAGGTCATGCGTCAGCACGACGCAGCCGTTTGCACCGGCATAGGCCATGATCTCGGCGTCCGTGGCGTCGTGTGCGCCCAATGTAGACCAATGGACCGCCTCGATTCCCGCGTCTGCCAACATGCCGATCCAACGCGGCGAAAGATTCATGTCGACGAGCAGCTTCATGCGACGCCGAGCACCACCTCCCGCTCCTCGGCGCGCCAGGCGGCATAGCGAAGCGCCTGCATGATGTCGTCGCGTTCAAGGTACGGATAGTCGGCGAGTATCTGGTCGACGCTATGTCCAGCACCGATCTGACCGACAATCATGCCCACCGTGACACGCATCCCACGGATACACGCCTTACCCCCCATCACGTCGGGCCTCTGGGTAATGCGATCAAAATGGTCCATGCTCTGCTCCTTGCCGAGACGCATCGAAAGGACAGTCGACGTTGGTCGCGTGCATCAACGGTAGCACATCCGACGGGGGCGACAATACTGTCAGTAGTTCACTCCACGCGCATCAACGGCCAGTCGCCACCGCTGACGATGAGCACGAGAGCGCCACGCTGACGGTTGGGTAGAACAAACGCGACGCGCGAAAGCGAGCTGAGGTTGGCGCGGCGTCGCGACGGCGATATCCCGAGGTCGAAAGGGCGGGCGGAGCGTTGTCGCGCCAAGATAAGCTTGGCGCATCTTGCTGGGTGAAAGTCCGTGCGCCGGGAGACTGGCAAGGAGTAGGTGGTGCAAGTCCGCTGCACTGAAGGCATAGCAAGCCACAGTGGCACCGAGTCATGCGTTCGGTATCCGCGAGGGTATCAGCGAAGCGTTGACAGGTGAGCACATGAGCCAGCCATTGAGCCGCGTAAAACCCTCATCCCGGGTGCCAACACATTGGACTTTGTGGAAGGCCACACCGGCGGGCGCGCTATTGCGAGCACCCGTTGGACCCGGCGCGGTCGAAGACCCTGGCGCGTGTGGACGCTCTTTGTACAGGAACCGGGAGAGCTTGGATGTGGCCGGCGGGGTATTGCCGGTCCGTGCCGGGAAGGCGAGGAGCCAAAGCCGGCGATGAACGCATCCAAGCAGTCAGACCCTGCCATAGTAGCGATGAAGCCTGCGAACAAAGCTGGGCAACCGGCGGCGGAGTGGGCGGAGCCAAGGGCGGGGACCAAGGGGAACACGGGCCGGCCACACACGCACCGGGCACAGGACCGGGCGAGCGTGTCACAGGGGCTGGAACGTGTACGTCAAGCAGCAAGGCAGCGGAAGAAGGAGAGGTTCACCGCGCTTCTGCACCATGTTACGGTTGACCTACTACGGGAGTCGTTCTTGGCGCTCAAGCGCAAGGCCGCCCCTGGCGTGGATGGCCTGACATGGCAGGACTACGAGGCGGCACTGGAAGACAACCTCCAGGACTTGCACACACGGGTCCATCGCGGGGCGTACCGGGCACTGCCGGTCCGGCGACGGTACATACCGAAGCCGGGCGGGAAGCAGCGCCCACTGGGGATCGCTGCGCTGGAAGACAAGATCGTCCAGCGTGCGGTAGTCGCCGTACTGAACGCGATTTACGAGGAAGACTTTCGCGGATTCTCGTATGGTTTCCGACCGGGACGCAGTCAACACGCTGCGCTGGACGCCCTATCGGTGGGGATTGGTAACACCCCGGTGAACTGGATTCTCGACGCCGACATACGGAGCTTCTTCGACTCGGTCAGCCAGGAGTGGCTGATCCGTTTCCTGGAGCACCGGATCGGCGACAAGCGCATCATCCGCCTCGTGCGCAAGTGGCTCAAGGCGGGTGTCCTGGAAGATGGAGAGTGGAGCGTCAGTGACATGGGTACGCCACAAGGGGCGGTAGTATCACCGCTGCTCGCCAACGTGTACCTGCACTACGTCTTCGATCTCTGGGCCGAGCGGTGGCGACGGCGGGAAGCTACCGGCAACGTCATCATGGTGCGGTACGCTGATGACATCCTGGTCGGCTTTCAGCATGAAGTCGACGCGCGGCGTTTCTGGGACGCGATGCGGCTGCGGTTTGAGCAGTTCTCGCTTGCGCTCCATCCGGACAAGACTCGACTGCTGGAGTTTGGCCGCTATGCTGCGGCCCGGCGCAAGCAGCGAGGCCTTGGGAAGCCGGAGACCTTCACGTTCTTGGGCTTCACCTTCATCTGCGGTAAAGCCCGCCGCGGGGCCTTCCAGTTGCAGCGGAAGACCCGCCGGGACCGCATGCGAGCGAAGCTCCGGGAGGTGAAGGAGCAACTACGAAAGCGCAGGCATGAACCGATCCCCGAACAGGGGCGATGGCTCAAGCAGGTGGTTACCGGCTTCTTTGTGTACCACGCGGTGCCCACGAACTCCCGGGCACTCAGTGCCTTCCGGCACCACGTCACCGGCCTCTGGCTGCGGGCGCTCCGGCGCCGCAGCCAGAAGGACAGCATGACGTGGGCACGGCTCAAGAAGATCGCCGACACCTGGCTCCCACAACCCAGAATCCTTCATCCCTGGCCCAGCCAACGCTTTGCCGTCAACCACCCAAGGTGGGAGCCCGGTGCGTGAATTGCGCACGCCGGGATCTGTGCGGGGGGTACCGGGCAACCGGTATTCCTACCGCGATCGATCCGCTCCCATCCGCGTCCCCAACCCCCGTGGTGAGATGATCGAGCCGCCGAAGGTGTCGGCCAGCGACGCCAGGAATGGCTTCGGCCGCATCCTGGAGCGCGTCGCCCGTGAGTGTCGGGTGACGATCACCCGGCGGCACGAACCCGTCGCCGTAGTGATTCCAATCGAGACGAATCGCCGGCTGGCGGCGGCGGAGTTCGACGCACTGCTCGCACGGATGCAGGCGCCCGGCGTCTGCGAAGCAATGCAGTGGGGTGCAAGGGGTCAAGTCTTGACATGCGGCATTTTGGGTCGGGACGGGGCGCAAGGGGTCAAGTCTTGACATGCAACATTTTGGGTCGGCGGCGGGCGGGCGTCTTCGACGTCACTCGCACGCGTGCGCGCTTGCACGCATTGGCTACGGCGCGGGGCATGAAACGGAACGTGCGCGCGCCGACGTGGCGTCATCCGGACACCCCGCTATCTGCCAGCGTCCTGATCCCGACGTAGCGCGCCTTGGCCTTTTCCTGGAACCTGACGTCGCCGGTCACCAGCGGGGCTGCCAGGCGCCAGGCGCAGGCCAGATACAGGCAGTCTTGCAGGGGGTGCTTGAGGTCGACGGCGAGTTGGATTGCCTGCTCGAGATCGTCGTCGTTGGGGGTCAGAGTCACGACGCCCGAGGCGAGCGCCTGGCGCCAAACCGCACAGGCTGCGCGGGCATAAGGCACCGCCAGCTCTCCCAGCCGCACCCGGCGCGTGATGGCGCTGGCGACCTCGACCCGAACGAGCTCCGGTGCGAACAGTTTTCGCCCGCTTACCAGCAGCGCCGTCGCCTGATCGGAGTCGGATTCCGGAAGAAACCACTTCACGGCCACGCTCGCGTCAACGACGATCACCCGCGCGCCTCCCGATCGGCCCGGATATGGACGGTGCTGTCGGACATCTCACCTACCGCCTTCTGGATGGCTGCGCGTAGTTGCGCTGCCATGCTGGCGAACTCCTGCTGCGGGCGCAGCGCCCCCTCGGTCAGGGCCTGCCGCAACTCCTCTTCCAGGCTGCGGCCGGCCCCTTGGGCCCGGTTTTGCCAGGCCTTGATAACCCAGTCGTCAAGCTTGCGCACTTTCACTTCACCCATGGTTTTTGCCTCCCCAATCCAGTATGAGCCAGTGGGGTCATGGGGTCAACGCGCTCGCCCTCAAAGCGCGGGGTCAGGTCTTGACATGCAACATTTCGGCTCGGTGGCGCGTGGACTTCGTCGGCAGCTCGCCCACAGATTCGGCTGACGAGCCAAATTCCTACATCTGCAGGTCCTTGGTGCGGCGCGGATGCTTGCGGTGGCGCCAACGTCCCTTCGATGGCGTCTTGCGCTGACAGCTCCGTAGCCCAACTCAATCCGGCCAGTTTGTCCAACTTGGCCAATCGGCGTATGATCACGGCAGGAGGCCTGCCTGCGATGAACAACCCCATCCGCGTCCCCAACCCCCGCGGCGAGATGATCGAACCGCCGGAAATCTCGGCCAGCGACGCCAAGAACGGCTTCGGCCGCATCCTGGATCGCGTCGCCCGCGAAGGCGGGGTGACGATCACCCGGCGGCACGAGCCCGTCGCCGTGGTGATTCCGATCGAGACCTATCGCCGGCTGGCGGCGGCCGAGGCCGGTGGCCTGGAAACGCTGTCCGCCGAGTTCGACGCCCTGCTCGCACGGATGCAGGCGTTTGGCGCCGGCGAAGCGATGCAGCGGGCGTTCGAGATGATGCCCGAGGAGTTGGGCCGCGCCGCGGTCGACGCCGCTACCCTGGCCGATCGGAGCACCATGCCGACGGCGCCCGGCACCGGGGATGCGGGCGCAAGCCGACGTGCCCGGCCCGCTTGATGCGACATTGCGGGGCGCGCCGACGATCTTCGTTCTCGCCGGCTGCAACGGCGCGGGCAAGAGCAGCATCGGCGGCGCGGCGCTGCGCCGCGCCGGCGCCGACTGGTTTGATCCCGATGCAGCGGCACGGCGGATCGCGGCCGCCAGCGCGCAACGGCTGCCACGGTTAACCTCCGAAGAGGTCAACGCCGCCGCATGGAACGAAGGCCGCCGGTTGCTGCAGCGGGCGATCGACGAGAAGCTCGACTTCGCGTTCGAGACCACGCTCGGCGGGCGCACGATCGCCGAACTCCTGCACCGGGCCGCGCACGCCGGCAGCGCGGTGGCCGTCTGGTTCGTCGGCCTGGATTCGGTCGGTCTGCACCTCGAGCGGGTGCGCCGGCGCGTGGCCCGCGGCGGTCACGACATCCCCGAAGCAAAGGTGCGCGAACGCTACCGCCGATCGCGCGAGAACCTGATCCGGCTGCTGCCCGTTCTCGCCGCGCTGCGCGTGTTCGACAACTCGGCCGAAGCGGACCCCAACGCCGGCATCGCGCCGGCACCTAAGCTCGTCCTCGACGTGCGGCGCGGCCGCATCGTGGCGCCCACCGCGCTGGATACGCTGCTGACCGCGACACCGGGTTGGGCGAAGCCGATCGCGGCGGCGGCGATGAAGTTGCATCTGCGGCCGTAGGGCCTGCGCGAGGCGGGTGAGCCGCGGACCTGCATCGAATAGCGGTGCCCCTGACAAAGGAGCCGGGTCGAGCCCGGTCGTCCGCTCCGTCAGCGAACAGCAGGCGTCGATCGCCGGTGTCGATCGCCGGTTGATGCCTGGAAGTCGAGGCCGTATAATGCACATATGCTTAGCGCGGCCTCTGGCCGCAACCAAAGAAGAGCTGGTGTCGCCCCCGAGGCCGGCGGATTTAATTTGCGAGGACAATATCCTCAACCTCACGTGGAGGTAGACCACCGTACGACAACGGAGGCGACATGGATATTTTCCTCGAAAAGCACCGCGATGCAATCCTGGGCGTCGTCGAAGGATTTGACCGGGTGATCTTCAAGGGCTACCTGACCTCGATGTTTCCCGAGGGCGCCTTCGGCCGCTACCTGAACAGGCGGGGCATTCTGCTCAAGGAGGCGGGGAAGTTCTTCGAGCGCGAAACCGACACGATCAAGCAACACGCCAAAGCGGTGGCCGAACAAGCCGGGCGCCCGTTCCTGTATCTCAACTCGGCGCACACCCACGCCAGCGCGCAGTCGAAGGAAGCGCTGGCCCGCAGCATTGCCGAACGCGACGGAATTACCGAAGGCTTGGTCTGCATCTTCTCGGTGCTCGAACCGAGTAGCTCGTTTGCCGTCGTCGGCAATCACCAGACGCATCGTCTCCAGGTGGTGCGGCGCAAGCGCAACTGTCTGCACCTGTACTGGTATTTGATCGATCCGAATCTGGGCTGGATGCATGTCCGCATCCAGACCTGGGCGCCGTATGCGGTCCAGATTCACGTCAATGGCCGCGAGTGGATGTGCCGCCAATTGGAGAAGGACGGCATTGCCTTCGAGCGCAGCGACAACAAGATCGTCTGGGTTGCCGACTTCGACGCGAGCGCCCGCCTCGCCGAGAAGTTCAAGCACACCGATTGGCCGCCGCTGCTGCTTCGCCAGGTGGCGATGGTCAATCCGCTGTTGCCGCAAATCGCCGCCGCCGGCTTCGACGGCTACTGGTTCGGCAGCGATCAGGCGGAGCTGGCCACGGATATCCTGTTCAAGTCCAGAGCCGACCTCGAACGCATCCACACCGATCTCGTCAACGCCGCCATCATCGGTTTCGGCGCGACCGACGTCATGCGCTTCCTCGGCCGCAAGCCCCACCACGCCTTCACCGGCGAGGTCGTCATCGACAGCAAGAAGCGCCCCCAAGGCTGCCGCATCAAGTTTCGCATCCGCCGCAACTCGATCAAACTCTACGATCACCGCAACGTCCTTCGCATCGAGACCACCCTCAACAATCCGGCAGAATTCAAGATCCTGACCTCGTCCGAAAGTGCCAACGGACAGGTCGTCTGTCGGTGGTGCCCCATGCGCAAAGGGGTCTCGAATTTCTGGCGCTACGCCGAAGTCGGCCGCGGCGCCAACTCCCGGCTGATCGATGCCCTGGCCAACGCTCCCCTTCAAGGCAATGCGACCGACGCTCTCGATCGCCTCTGCCGGTCACAGAGCACAGCCGGTCGGCAGGTCGCCGCCTTCAACCCGGTGACGGCAGAGAATGTCGCCCTCTTCCAAGCCCTGCTCGCCGGCGAGTTCGCCATTAATGGCTTCCGCAACGGCGATCTCCAAGCCAAGCTCTACGCCACCGACCCCGCCAACGCAGACGAGGCCCGACGCCGCACTCATCGCACCAGCCGCCTCATCGCCAAATTGCGCGGTCATAGATTGATCGCCAAGGTCAAGAACACCCGTCTCTATCGCGTCACCCAGCATGGCGTGTCCGCCATGTGGGCCGCCATCCGCTTCCGCAGCATCGACTTCCCGAACGCTTTCAATATGCCCCCGTCATTCGCGCAGTAGAGACAATTCTCGAGGAGGAATTTCATATTACTCAAGAGTGCCGAGTTCTCCCCCGTTTTCGCGCGGCCTCGGCTCGCCGCTCGTGGTCCTCGATCCAGCTCTCGGTGAGCCGATCGAGCTCGTCCAATTGCTCCGGAGAAGCGGAGGGTGGGACGAAGTCCATTTCGAGCCATCCGAGCAGATGCGTTTCGATGAGCTCGAGCGGAAAGTCTGGGTAGCCGGCGTGAATGCGGTGCACGGACTCGGTAATCGAAAGCCGTTGCCCATCTTCCCAGATGATCTTGCGCTGCTTGGCGTCGACCTCGACCTTTTCTAGCAACGCCCACACCGCATCCAACACTACAGTGGAAAGCTCCCCTGCGGGACTGTCCATCCAGCCGGCAAGACCTTCGAGGAAAGGATTGTCCGCGAAGGGGTGCTTGTCATGCTGTTTGCCCATGGAATAAGCATAGCATCGCTGGGTTAGGGTCTGCGCGCCAGCTCAGCGGCGGGCGACGGGGCCCCATGCCCAAGGCGATCCATTCTGCGCGCAGGGCCTTGAAGCGCTCGTCGTTGGCGATCTGCGGCGCGCGCAGGCTGGGCGGGCAATGGATTCAGTACGGCCCTTCCTCTCCCGTGTATAGCTCCCACTGGTCGTAGGCCGCGCGGTAGCGCGCGGGATCTTGGTCCTGGCGCGGTAGCGACCGGTAACTATTCGCTCCCCTGGCCGCCCCTGCTGGTACGCGGGCAGGCAAAGCGCAGTCGTCCTTGACAGCATAGCGGGTCGCGGTTAGGATTGGTCCGCGACCTCTGGCGGACCAACTGCGATGGGCGGCTATTTCGGCTCGAAGGCGACCTCCGGCTTGTGCCAGCCGATCATCGCCCTCATGCCGCCGCACCACACCTATATCGAGACCCACCTCGGCGGCGGGGCCATCATGCAGCGCAAGCCGCCGGCGCTGCGCAACATCGGTATCGATCGCGACCAGCGGGCGCTCGCTCGTTTCCGCTGCGCCTACCCGGTGGAGAAGGTCCACGGCTGCGCCCACCGCTTTCTGGCGCAGTTCCCGTTCACCGGCCGGGAGCTGGTGTACAGCGACCCGCCCTACCTGCACGAGACTCGCAGCTCGGGGCGGCGCTATCGCTTCGAGTACACGGCGCAGGACCATCGCGAGCTCCTGGCGCTGCTCAAGGGCCTGCCGTGTCCGGTGCTCCTGTCCGGCTACCCGTCGACCCTCTACGACGAGCAGCTCGGGGATTGGCAGCACCTGGAGCTGCAGGTCATGAACCAGGCCGGGGTGCGCACCGAGAAGCTGTGGTTCAACTTCATCCCGGACCGGGTGCACTGGGCGCGCTTCGCCGGCAAGAACTTCACCGATCGCCAGCGCATCAAGCGCAAGGCCGAAACTTGGGCGCGGCGCTACCGCGCCATGCCGGCGCCAGAGCGGCTGGCGGTGCTGGCCGCACTCATGGCCGTCGAGGCCACCTGAGGTGGTGGGCAGCGGCAACGAGGTTGCACTGCGCGCCGTATGGCCGCAAGGGCCAGTTTGAAGAACTGGGCGCCAAGGTCAGTTACAGCGACCCCGGCCGCAGCTTGGCAAGTGCCGCCAGTGCTGCCGTGAGCCATGCGCTGGGGCCTCGGCGCGGGGCGTTGTTGTGTCATGCTGCTGCTCTACGCGCTTGACAACTACCGAGGGGAGGAAACCATGGCGCTGTGGATCGCCTGGTGGAATGCGCTACGGTTGCTGCGCCCGGCGTTCTCGCGCCAGCGCAGCTTCCTGTGGTTCGCCACCGCCGTGGCCGGCTTGACGGTGCGCACCGAGCTGCTGGGGGTGACCAGCATCGTGCGGGCACTGCAGCTCGCGCCGCGCTTCTACAACCAGCTGCTCGATAACTTTCATAGCAACGCCGTGCAGCTCGATCGGCTCGCGGCGCTCTGGACCCAGGTGGTGCTGCACCTGCTGCCTGCGCCCTTGCGCATCAACGGCCGGCGGGTCCTGGTCGGGGATGGCATCAAGGTGCCCAAGTGCGGCAAGAAGATGCCCGCCGTCAAGCTGCTGCATCAGCAGTCGGCAGCGAACACCAAGCCCGAGTACATCATGGGCCATTCCTTGCAGGCGGTGAGCCTGCTGGTCCAGGCCGCGCAGAGTGTGTTCGCCCTACCGCTGGCGGTGCGCATCCACGAAGGTCTGGTGTGGTCCAATCGCGATCGGCGCACCCTGCTGGACAAAATGCTCGCGCTGCTCGGGAGCATCGCCATCCAGGAGCCGTTCTACTTGGTGGCCGATGCGTACTACGCGGCCCGCAAGATCGTCACCGGCTTGCTCAAGCAGGGCAACCACCTGGTCACCCGGATGAAATCCAATGCCGTTGCCTATACTCCCTACCTGCATTCTGGCCCGCGCAAAAGAGGCCGGCCCCGGCTCTACGGCACCAAGCTCAAGCTCCAATCACTGTTCAACGACCCGCAGTCCATGCAAGCGGCCGCGAGCCCCGTCTACGGCGAGCACAACGTCACGCTCCGGTATCGGGTCATCGACTTACTGTGGCGTCCGGCCGGCCGGCTGGTGCGCTTCGTGGCGGTCATGCATCCTTCCCGAGGCTCCTGCCTGTTGCTGTGCACGGACACCTCCTTGAGCGCCATCGAGATCATTCGCCTCTACGGCCTGCGCTTCAAGATCGAACACGGCTTCAAGCAGGCGGTCCGTCTGGTCGGCGCCTTCGCCTACCATTTCTGGATGCAAGACATGAAGCCGCTGCGCCGCCGCAACGGTAATCAACATCTTCATCGCGCGTCGCTCGACTACCGCAACGCCATCAAGCGCAAGATCCACGCCTATCATGTGTTCATCCAGGCCGGGGTCGTCTGTCAGGGATTGCTGCAGTACCTGGCGGTCGCCTTTCCCAAGCCCGTCTGGAACTCCTTCGGCTCTTGGCTCCGTACTGTCCGCCCCGGCATCCCTCCATCCGAGTTCGTTGTCGCCCATGCGTTACGCCAGAGCCTGCCCGAATTTCTCTTGCATGCCGCCCAAACCAACTTCCTCGCGAAATTCATTGTCGAAAGGCAACACCCCGGCGGCGCAGAGATGTTCCGAATGGCCGCATGACCTCGGGGCCGGGGACGAAC
>CAVQLG010000004.1:0-75131 GCA_963713275.1 uncultured beta proteobacterium | reverse complement strand
GCTTCGTGCTGCTCGAAGCGCTCGGGCGCGCCGTCGTCACCGCCGACGTCGCGCCCGAGGATCTCTGCGCGGTGCTCGACGCGACAACGCGGTAGCGGCGCCGGCGCGCTCGGCCTCTTGCGTAAGAAGCTGCGAAGACGGCGCCTGGAGGCGCCGCCTTCGTCGCGTTCGCCGCGCTCCTGCGCGGCCCTTCCTTACGGGGTGGGCGCCGGGCAGCTGATCGTCGCCGAGGTGGTGAACTGCGGGACGTTCGCGTCGACCACCCCGATCGTCACCGTTCCCAGGCCGGTCACCAATCCGCTGACGCTCGTCGTTCCACCGGCTGTCGTGACCGTCGCCGGGTTCAGCGAGATGCCGGCAACGCTGGAGAAGAGACGGTAGGGAGGCGTTCCGCCGGTGATCGCCATCTGGAACGTCTGGCCCGTGCAGCTCGTGCTCGTGATGCCGGCAGGGGTCACCTGCAAGGCCTGCGGAACGGGCGAGCAGTCTACGCGCGAGGTTGTCGACTGCTGGGGCGAGCTCGAATCCAGGAAGGTCAAGGTCGTCGTTCCGCTGCCCGCCGTGAGCCCGGTAAGTTCGGTCGAACCGCCGGTCGTCGTGACCGAAGAGGGGTTCACGCTCGAACCGGGTGCGCTCGAGACAACCGAATAGGGCGGCGTGCCGCCTGACACGGTGAACCTGAAGGCGCTATTCGTGCAGATCGAACTGCTGACCGACGCCGGGGTCACCGCCAGCGGGGGTTTGATGGCGCAGTTCACGGCCGCGCTCACCGTTTGCTGTGGCGAACTCGAGTCGAGGAAGCTCAACGTCGTCGTTCCACTGCCGTTGGCGAGTCCGGAAATCTGCGTCAAGCCGCCCGAGGCAGGAATCGACGCGGGGTTGATTCCGACGCCTGCAGTGCTGGAGACGACCGTATACGGGGGCGTGCCGCCCGAAGCGGCAAACTGGAAGACGCTGCCCGAGCACGACACGCTGTCGATCGACGCCGGCGTCACCGCAAGCGGCGTCGGGGCGGGAACGGATTGTGCGCAATTGATCTCGGCCGAGGTCGTGAATTGGGGGTTGTTGCTGTCGACGATCGTGATGGTCGTTCTTCCGGCGAGAGGTTGGAAACGGCGCTCGCGCCTCCGGAGACCGCGATCGTGCCCTGCTGGCCGGGTGGCGTGGGCGGCGAGAACAGCGGCCCCAGCGCATTCGGGTAGAGGGAGTAGGGCGGTGTGCCGCCGGTGACCACGAGTTGGAACGTCCTACCGCTGCAACTCGCGCTGTCGATCGATCTGGGGCTGACGTCCAGGACCTGCGGAACCGGCGTGCAGTTGACCGTCGTCGTCACCGACTTCTGCGGAGAACTCGAATCGAGGAAGCTCAACGTCGTCGTTCCGCTGCCCGTGGCGAGCCCGGAGATTCGAGTCGAACCGCCCGACGCGGCGATCGACGCCGGGTTGATGCTCGTGCTGGCGGCACTGGACGCCACCGCGTAAGGCGGGGTGCCGCCCGACGCCGTGAACTGGAAGGTGTTGCCGGTGCACAACGGGCTGTCGATCGAGGCCGGCGTCACCACCAGCGGTGGGCTCGTCACTGCGGCGGCGAAGCAGTCGATAGTGGCGCTGACGCTCTTCTTCGGCGAACCGGAGTCGACCGCGGTCAGTGTCACGAGGCCGTTCTCGTTCACGAGTCCGCTCACCTTCGTCGTGCCACCCGAAGCATTGATCGCCGCAGGGGAAATGACGGTTCCTGGAGGCTCGAGACGACATTGTAGGGAGGCGTTCCGCCGACGACGGTGAACTGGAAGGTCTTGCCGGTGCACGATACCTGGTTGATGGTCGTCGGCGAGATCGAGAGTTCGGGGGGCGGCGTCGGAGCGGGGGTCTCGGGCCGCTTCTCCGAACCGGGCTTGTTCGTGAGTCTTGCCGTGGTCTGCTTGCCGGCGGCATCGAGGATCGTGAACGTCAGCGGGTTCGACGCAGGTGCCGGTGGTGATGGCGCTGAAGCGCCGCCGCTTGCGGTGACGGAGGTCGGCGACAGGCTGACGGCGCTGGGGAACGGTCGACGACACGCGGTACGGGGGATTGCCGCCATAGATGAAGTAATCGACGCGGAACCCGGAGCTGCATTCGTTGATGAAGGTCGACCTGGATCGTCGCTTTGGCCGGGATGACGCTGATCGCCGAGGTCGAGGTGTTGTTGACGACGGTGAAATTGCCGGTGACCTGCTGGCCGCGTGGTGAGGTCGGTCGCGCGGACCTGCGCGGGCTGGGTCGTGGCATCGACGGTCGCCTGGATGCCGACCCGGGCCACGCCGTTGCCGTCGGTGACGACGGTGAGCGTCTGCACCAGCGGGGTTGCGGGGTTGGTCGACTGGATCGCGAACGGGCCGTAGACGACGTCGAACTTGATCTGGCGGCCGGATAGCGGCGCGCCGGCGACACCTTTGGCCGTCACCGACGCGGTACCGGTGGCTCCCGAGCAGACATTCGCACTGCCGCACTCCGGGCCGCTGGCGGCGACCGTGAGCCCGCTGAACAGCGGTGCCGGACGGACGGTGACGGTGGCCGGGACCGATTGTCCGCCGGAGTCCTGGATGGTGACCGCCAGCGCGACGTCGGCGTCCGTCGGGTTGGCGACGAGGACGACCTGGTCGCCGGGCACGTTGGTGGCGACCGGGAGCACCGCCGGATTGCTCGAGAATGCGCGATACGGCAGCGTGCCGCCGGAAACCGTCAGCGTCGTTGGCGTTCCCGGGTAGACGGTCGCGGACGGCGGCAGGATCGCCAGCGGCGAGGGCAGCGTCGGCCCCGGTTCGTAGGGGTTGTTCGGCGCGCCGCTGCCACCCCCGCAGGCGCTCAAGGCGAACACCGCTGCAAGAGCGAAAAGGCCGGCGAGGGGGCGCTGCCACGCGGTGATCGAACGGTTTGCCGTCATGTCGGGAATCCTGATGATGATGTCCTAAACGGGCCAGCGCGCACCGGCCAAATTTGGCTTTACAACAAGCATCTAGCAAATTGTCTTGAGATTAGAGCCTAAGTCAAGCCCAAAGCGCAAGCGCATTACCGCGGCGAAATCGACCGTTCGACGGAAAGTGTTGCATCCATGAAAGCACCGGGATCAAGCGTTGACTCCTGAGTCGGCGCCACCGCCATGCACGCCGGTCTTCGCCGACGCTCGTTTCGATGCTGACGACACGATTCGGCCGGGCCGGACCGGCGTGTCCGGCCCTGCCTTGCTGCACCGAGCCGGTGCGGCGCGATCCAACGCTGTGCAGTCTATTCCGGCGCAGCCGCGCCGCAATCGCGAGAAAAGCGCCGAGGCGTAGCCCTAATCCATTGATCGCTAGAGGTTTTGCCGATTTCGCAGCCTGCCTGCCCATCGGCGCGGGCGCCCTGGCGCTGGCGCGATTCTGGCTTGCCGCCATGCAGTGCGAAGGCTAACATTGCAAGGTTTCACTTCCTTCGGCAGAACCGGCGTTTGGCCGCCTTCTTCCCTGCGGCGCCGGCCGCCTTCCCATTCTCGACGGCGAGGTTCAACGTGGCAGCAGACTCCATGGCTCAACACTTCATGCCGCCCACGCGCCAGGGTCTCTACGACCCGGCGAACGAGCGCGATGCGTGCGGCCTGGGGTTCATCGCCCACATCAAGGGCCAGAAGACGCACGCGATCATCGACCAGGCGTTGCTGATTCTCAAGAACCTCACGCACCGTGGCGCGACGGGAGCGGACCCGCTGCAGGGCGACGGAGCCGGGATCCTGATCCAGCTCCCCGACGCGTTCCTGCGCCGCGCCTGCGGCCGGCAGGGACTGACGCTGCCCGCCGTCGGCCAGTACGGCGTCGGCATGGTGTTCCTGCCCAAGGAGCCCGCGTCGCGCACGGCCTGCGAGCAGGAGATCGAGCGCGCGGTCACCGGCGAGGGCCAGATCCTGCTCGGCTGGCGGGACGTGCCGACGAACAACAATGGCTTGTCCGAGCGGACCAAGGAGGTCGAGCCGGTCATCCGCCAGGTGTTCATCGCGCGCGGTTCCAACGACATGGACCAGGACGCGCTCGAGCGCAAGCTCTATATCATTCGCAAGAAGTCCGGCCACGCGATCCAGGCGCTGAAGCTGCGCCACGGCAAGGAGTTCTACGTCCCCTCGATGTCGACGCGCACGCTTGTCTACAAGGGGATGCTTCTCGCGCACCAGGTCGGCGAGTACTACCCCGACCTGCACGACGAGTCGATGGTCTCGGCGCTCGCGATGGTGCACCAGCGCTTCTCGACCAACACCTTCCCGACCTGGGATCTCGCGCACCCGTTCCGCATCGTCTGCCACAACGGCGAGATCAACACGCTGCGCGGCAACGTCAACTGGATCCGGGCGCGCCAGCACGGCATCGCGAGCTCGGTGCTGGGGGAGGACCTCGACAAGATCTGGCCGCTCATCTACGACGGCCAGTCCGACTCCGCGTCGTTCGACAACGCGATCGAGCTCCTGGTCATGGGCGGCTATCCGCTGTCGCACGCGATGATGCTGATGATTCCCGAGGCCTGGGCCGGCAACCCGCTGATGGACGAGGACCGGCGCGCATTCTACGAGTACCACGCCGCGCTGATGGAGCCCTGGGACGGCCCGGCGGCGATGGCGTTCACCAACGGCCGCCAGATCGGCGCCACACTCGACCGCAACGGCCTGCGCCCCGCGCGCTTCATCGTCACCGACGACGACTACGTCGTCATGGCCTCCGAGGTCGGCGTGCTCGACATCCCCGAGCGCAAGATCGTCAAGAAGTGGCGGCTGCAGCCGGGCAAGATGCTGCTCGTCGACATGGAGCAGGGGCGCATCATCGACGATGACGAGTTGAAGCGCACGCTGGCGACCGCGCGGCCGTACCGCCGGTGGATCGAGCGCTCGCGCGTGGCGCTCGACCAGCTGCCCGACCCGGCGCCGCCACTGCCTTCGCCCGTGCCGCTCATCGACCGGCAGCAGGTGTTCGGGTACACGCAGGAGGACATCAAGTTCGTCCTGGTGCCGATGGCGCAGGCCGGCGAGGAACCCACCGGCTCGATGGGCAACGACGCGGCCCTGCCGGTGCTCTCGTCGCGGCCGAAGCCGCTCTACAACTACTTCAAGCAGCTGTTCGCGCAGGTGACGAACCCGCCGATCGACCCGATCCGCGAGGAGCTCGTGATGTCGCTGGTGACCTTCATCGGCCCGCGGCCCAACCTGCTCGCCGTCGACCTGCCCGCCGACGGCACGCCGCCGATGCGTCTCGAGGCGCAGCAGCCGGTGCTCACCTGCGACGCGATGGAGAAGATCCGCCACATTGGTCTCTTTAGCGGCGGCGCGTTCAGGGCCTACGAGCTCGACATCTGCTATCCGGCCGCGTGGGGCGGCGACGGCATGGAAGCCGCGATCGCGTCGCTGTCGGCCGAGGCCGAGGACGCGATCCACCTCGGCTACAACGTCCTGATCGTCTCCGACCGCAAGGTGTCGGCCGAGCTGCTGCCGATTCCCGCGCTGCTCGCGACCGCCGCCGTCCACCAGCACCTCGTGCGCAAGGGCCTGCGCACCAGCACCGGCCTCGTGGTCGAGACCGGCTCGGCACGCGAGGTCCACCACTTCGCGCTGCTCGCGGGTTACGGCGCCGAGGCGATCCATCCGTACCTCGCGCTGGAGACGCTCTCGACGTTCGGCGCGGTGGTGCCCGGAGTGTCCGCCTACGAGATCGAGAAGCGTTACCTCAAGGCGATCTGCAAGGGGCTCTACAAGGTGATGTCGAAGATGGGCATCTCGACGTACCAGTCGTACTGCGGCGCCCAGATCTTCGAGGCGGTCGGGCTGCAGCGCGAGTTCGTCGACAAGTACTTCACCGGCACGGCGAGCAACGTGGAGGGCGTCGGGCTGTTCGAAGTGGCCGAGGAGGCGGCGCGGATGCACGGGCTCGCGTTCGGCGACGACCCGCTGCTCAAGAACGCGCTCGATCCCGGCGGCGAGTACCAGTACCGGATCCGCGGCGAGGACCACATGTGGACCCCGGATTCGATTGCCAAGCTGCAGCACGCCGCACGCGCCAACAGCTACGCGACGTACCGGGAGTACGCGGCGCTCATCAACGACCAGACCCAGCGGCAGATGACGCTGCGCGGGTTGTTCGCGCTGCGCGAGGCCGCCGCGCCGGTGCCGCTCGCCGAGGTCGAGCCTGCGGCCGAGATCGTCAAGCGCTTCGCCACCGGCGCGATGAGCCTGGGCTCGATCTCGACCGAGGCGCACTCGACGCTCGCGCTGGCGATGAACCGCATCGGCGGCAAGTCGAACACGGGCGAAGGTGGCGAGGATGCGCGCCGGTACGTCCCGATCGGCAAGGGCGAGACGCTGCGCTCGCGCATCGACGGCGTCGTCGTCGACATTCCGCTGCAGGAAGGGGACTCGCTGCGCTCGAAGATCAAGCAGGTCGCGTCGGGACGCTTCGGCGTCACCGCCGAGTACCTCGCCAACGCCGATCAGATCCAGATCAAGATGGCGCAGGGCGCGAAGCCCGGCGAGGGCGGGCAGTTGCCCGGCCACAAGGTCTCCGAGTACATCGCCAAGCTGCGCTACTCGGTGCCGGGGGTGGGCCTCATCTCGCCGCCGCCGCACCACGACATCTACTCGATCGAGGACCTCGCGCAGCTCATCCACGACCTCAAGAACGCCAACGCGGCGGCGTCGATCTCGGTCAAGCTCGTCTCCGAAGTCGGCGTCGGCACCGTGGCCGCGGGGGTCGCGAAGGCGAAGGCGGACCACGTGACGATCTCCGGCCACGACGGCGGCACCGGCGCCTCGCCCCAGTCGTCGATCAAGCACGCGGGAACGCCCTGGGAGCTCGGGCTCGCCGAGACGCAGCAGACTCTGGTGCTCAATCGCCTGCGCGGGCGCATCACGGTGCAGGTCGACGGGCAGATGAAGACCGGCCGCGACGTCGTCGTCGCGGCGCTGCTCGGTGCCGACGAGTTCGGCTTCGCGACCGCGCCGCTGGTGGTCGAGGGCTGCATCATGATGCGCAAGTGCCACCTCAACACCTGCCCGGTCGGCATTGCGACGCAGGACCCGGCGCTGCGCCGGAAATTCGCGGGCCAGCCCGAGCACGTCGTCAACTACTTCTTCTTCGTCGCCGAGGAAGTGCGCGAGCTCATGGCGCGGCTGGGCATCCGCCGCTTCGACGAGCTCATCGGTCGCTCCGATCTGCTCGACATGCGCCGCGGCATCCAGCACTGGAAGGCGCGCGGTCTGGATTTCTCGCGCATCTTCTACCAGCCGAAGATGCCGGCGGAGGTCGCTCGCCACGTCTGCGAGGTGCAGGACCACGGCCTGGCCGGCGCGCTCGACCACAAGCTGATCGCAGAGGCCGCGCCCGCGCTGGAGAAGCAGAAGCCGGTTCGCCTGACGAGCAAGATCCGCAACGCCAACCGCTCGGTCGGCGCCATGCTCTCGTCGGCGCTCGCCAAGCGCTACGGCCACGCCGGCCTGCCCGACGACACGATCCACGTCGCGTTCGACGGCGTCGCCGGGCAGAGCTTCGGCGCGTTCCTCGCCCGCGGCGTCACCTTCAAGCTGCAGGGGGTCACCAACGATTACGTCGGCAAGGGGCTCTCGGGCGGGCGCATCGTCGTCTATCCCGACCCCAGCTGCCCGGCGAAGGCGGAGGAGAACATCGTCGTCGGCAACACGGTGATGTACGGGGCGATCGCCGGCGAGGCGTACTTCCGGGGTGTCGCCGGCGAGCGCTTCTGCGTGCGCAATTCGGGCGCGTCGGCCGTTGTCGAAGGCACCGGCGACCACGGCTGCGAGTACATGACCGGCGGCACCGTGGTCGTGCTGGGCCGCACCGGTCGCAATTTCGCGGCCGGGATGAGCGGCGGTATCGCCTACGTCTACGACGAGGACGGCCGCTTCGCGCAGCTCGCCAACACGTCCATGGTCGCGCTCGAGCCGGTGCTGCCGGAAGCCGAGCAGGCGAAGAGCGAGAAGGAACTCGTCGCGGCCGGCAAGGGGCGGCTCAAGCACGGCGGCCGCCTCGACGAGCCGCTGTTGCGCGAACTCATCGAGCGTCACCTCTCCTACACCGGCAGCACGCGCGCACTCGCGATCCTCGACGACTGGGAGGCCGCGCGCGGCCGCTTCGTCAAGGTGTTCCCGAACGAATACCGGCGCGCGCTCACCGAGCTCCACGCCAAGCAGGCGACCGCCAAGCCTGCCGCGACGCCGAAGCAAAGGGAGGCCGCGTAATGGGCAAGATCACGGGCTTCATGGAGCTCGCCCGGATCCAGGAAGTGGCGCTGCCGGCGAGCGAGCGCGTGCGCAACTACCGCGAGTTCGTGCTGGCGCTGAAGGACGACGAAGCGGCGAGCCAGGGTGCGCGCTGCATGGATTGCGGCATTCCGTTCTGCCAGACGGGCTGCCCGATCAACAACGTCATTCCCGACTGGAACGACCTCGTCTACCGGCGGGACTGGCGCGCGGCGCTCGACGTGCTGCACTCGACCAACAACTTTCCGGAGTTCACCGGCCGGGTGTGTCCCGCGCCCTGCGAGGCTGCCTGTACCCTCAACATCAACAGCGATGCGGTCGGGATCAAGTCGATCGAGCACTTCATCATCGACAAGGGCTGGGAGGAAGGTTGGGTCGTCGCGCAACCTCCGGGCAGGAAGACCGGGCGCCGCGTCGCGATCGTCGGTTCGGGCCCGGCCGGCCTCGCCTGCGCCCAGCAGCTCGCGCGCGCCGGCCACGCGGTCGTGGTGTTCGAGAAGGCGGACCGGATCGGTGGCCTGCTGCGGTACGGCATCCCCGACTTCAAGATGGAGAAGCACTTGATCGACCGGCGCTTGGCGCAGATGTCGATCGAGGGTGTGGAGTTCCGCCCCAACGCGCACATCGGCGTCGACGTGCCGGCCACGAAGGTTCTCGCGGAGTTCGACGCGCTCGTCGTCGCGGGCGGCGCCGAGGCACCGCGCGACCTGCCCGTGCCGGGCCGCGAGCTTGCCGGCGTCCACTTCGCAATGGAGTTCCTGCCGCAGCAGAACCGGGTCGTCGCGGGAGAGGTCGTCCCGGGGCAGATCCTCGCGACCGGCAAGGACGTCATCGTCATCGGTGGCGGCGACACCGGGTCGGACTGCGTCGGCACGTCGAACCGCCATGGCGCGAAGTCCGTCACCCAGTTCGAGCTCCTGCCGCAACCGCCGGAGAGCGAGAACAAGCCGCTGGTCTGGCCGTATTGGCCGGTCAAGCTGCGCACGTCCTCGTCGCACGAGGAGGGCTGCCAGCGCGACTGGGCGGTCGCGACCAAACGATTCGAGGGTCGCGACGGCCGCGTCGAGAAGCTCGTCGCGGCGCGCGTGGACTGGCACAAGGGCGCGGACGGCCAGACCCGGATGGTCGAGGTGCCCGGCTCCGAGTTCGAGATCAAGGCCGATCTCGTGCTGCTGGCGATGGGTTTCGTGAATCCGGTGCAGCAGGGCCTGCTCGCCGAGCTCGCCCTGGAGCGCGACGCCCGCAGCAACGTGCGGGCGAACACCGATGACTATCGCACCAGCGTCGACCGCGTCTTTGCCGCCGGCGACATGCGTCGCGGCCAGTCGCTGGTCGTCTGGGCGATCCTCGAAGGGCGGCAATGCGCCCGCGCGGTCGACGCGTTCCTCATGGGCAGCTCGCTGCTCCCGCGCTGATCCGCCGGCGTCCACCGCCTCGGCCCGCGGCGAGCCGTTCGCCGCGGTTTTTTTTGGCTCATGAGCACGATGTCCCGACCGCTCGCCAACGATGTCTTTCTGCGCGCGCTGCGGCGGGAGCCGGTGCCGCACACGCCCGTGTGGCTGATGCGCCAGGCCGGGCGCTACCTGCCCGAGTACAACGCGACGCGCCACCGTGCCGGCAGCTTCCTCGCGCTGGCCAAGACCCCCGCGCTCGCCGCCGAAGTGGCGCTGCAGCCGCTCGAACGGTTTCCGCTCGACGCCGCGATCCTGTTCTCCGACATCCTGACCGTCCCCGATGCCATGGGCCTCGGACTGTATTTCGCCGAGGGCGAGGGCCCGCGCTTCGAGCGGGCGAGCGCCGACGAAGCCACCATCGCCGCCCTCGAGGTGCCGGACATGGCGCGGCTCGCCTACGTGTTCGATGCGGTCGCGGCCACCCGGGCCGCGCTCGCCGGACGCCTGCCGCTGATCGGCTTCTCCGGCAGCCCGTTCACTCTGGCGTGCTACATGATCGAGGGGGGCGGCAGCGGGGCCGACTTCGCGGCGGCGAGACGGCTCGCCTACGCCCGGCCGGACCTCATGCAGCGGATCATCGACGTCAACACCGAGGCGGTCGTCGCGTACCTCGACGAGCAGATCGCCGCGGGCGTCGACGCCGTGATGCTGTTCGACACCTGGGGGGGGCTCCTGTCCGCGGCGGCGTACCGGCGCTGGTCGCTCGCATCGATGCGCTCGGTGCTCGCCCGCTTGCGCCGGGCGCCGGACGGCGCGGAGATTCCTTCGATCGTGTTCACCAAGGGCGGCGGCCAGTGGCTTGAGGACGTCGCGGCCTGCGGGGCGATGGCGGTCGGTCTCGACTGGACCGTCGATCTCGCGGGAGCGCGCGCACGCGTCGGCAGCCGGGTCGCGCTGCAGGGAAACCTCGATCCCGTCGTCCTGCTGACCGACCCGGCGACCGTCGCCCGGGAGGCGGCGGCAGTGGTTGACGCCGCGGGGCCGGCGCCCGGCCACGTCTTCAACCTCGGCCACGGAATCCAGCAGAACACGCCCCCGGAGCATGTCGCAGTCCTGGTCGACGCCGTGCACCGCCGCTCGCGTGCGGCGCGATCTGCCGCATCGTCCTGAGCGCGGAGGCTGGCGGGTGCCTGCGGTTCGGAAGGCTCCCGGAGGGCTTGACAAACGGCGAAAACGCGGCGCGGCCCGCCGCGGTTATGCACACCGAAATGTCAAGCCCTGCGCGCGTCGCAACGAGCGCTCTCGTCCCGGGCTAGGTCTTTGCAACCACCTGAAATCATTGAGCAAAAAAAATTGCTGCGCGGCAGGCTGCGGGAGCGTCACTGGCACGCCTGGTGCCGGCGACGCTGGTAGCGGGCACTTACGCACACTGTTATCCACAGAACCCGCGGGCTGCTGCCCAAGGTGACAGAAAAATGAAGGGCTTGCCTTCGCTTATTGTCGTGCGCGTTGAGCTATCACGCATAACGTGCGTGGGGGCGATGCAGCGCACCGCGCGCGCCTCCACGCGCCGGTGGCGTTGAGGTTGCGACGGCCATGGCGATCGCGCGCATCGCGCTGCCGCTGGGCGTGCACACCACCTTCGACTATTGGGCGCCGGCGGGGCTGCGCCTTGGCGTCGGCGCGGTGGTCCGCGTGCGCCTTGGCCGGCGGGGCAGGGTCGGCGTCGTCGTCGCGCTCGCCGAGACGAGCGAGGTCGACGCCGCGCGGCTGCAGCCGGTGGCCGAGGTCGTCGAGTCGATGCCGCCGCTGCCTGGCGATCTCCTCGCCGTGGCGCGATTCGTCGCTGGCTATTATCACGAGCCGCTGGGACAGGTCCTCGCCCAGATGCTGCCACCGCTCGGCCTGCCGGCGGCGCGACGGGGCCTGCGGGAGCCGCTGCCTGATGCGCTGGTGATCACCGCCCGCGGGTACCGCGAACTGCCGGGGCGGCTTCGTCGCGCCCCGGTGCTGTCCGCGCTGTTCCAGCGCTGGTGCGCAGCTCCCGGTGGCGTGCTCTGCGGCGACGCGGTGCGCAAGCTGCCGTCGCATCTTCGCGCCGCGTTGGGAGCCTGGCGGCAAGCAGGCTGGATCGTGGCGGCGGCCGCTGCCGAAACCGCGCCGGCGCGCGCGCACGATCTCAATCCGGAGCAGCTCGCCGCCGCCGCCGCGATCGTCGCGGCGCGGGGGCGGTTCGCGACGTTCCTGCTGCAGGGGATCACCGGCAGCGGCAAGACGGCGGTCTACCTCGCCGCCGCGGCGGCGGCGGTCGGCCACGGCGCGCAAGTGCTGGTGCTGGTGCCCGAGATCAACCTCACGCCGCAGTTCGAGCGTCGCGTGCGGGAGGCGATGCCGGAGCGCCGCGTGGTGACGCTGCACAGCGGTCTCGCCGACGGCCTGCGCCGCCGCGGCTGGCTCGAGGCCGCAAGCGGCACCGCCGACGTCGTCCTGGGCACCCGGCTGGCCGGATTCGTGCCGCTGCCGCGGCTCGGGCTCATCGTCGTCGACGAGGAGCACGATTCCTCGTACAAGCAGCAGGACGTCGTGCGCTACCACGCCCGCGACGTGGCGATCTGGCGGGCGCGGCTGCGCGGCGTGCCGATCGTGCTCGGCAGCGCCACGCCGGCGCTCGAGACGCTGCATCATGCCGACGCCGGCCGTTACACGCGGCTGCGTCTGCCGCAGCGCGCCGGCGCCGACGCGCGGCTGCCGGCGCTCGTGCTGGCGCCGGACGGCGGCAGTGCCGCGCACGGCATGGGCGAGCGGCTGGTGGCTGCGATCGAGGCCCGCCTCGCGCGCGCGGAGCAGTCGCTGGTGTTCGTCAACCGGCGCGGCTACTCGCCTTCGCTCCTCTGCGCCTCGTGCCGCTGGCAGGCCGGCTGCCCGCGCTGCTCGGCGCGCCTGGTCGTCCACCGCGACGCCGGCGAGCTGCGTTGTCACCACTGCGGGCACCGGGAGCGCCTTCCCCGAAGCTGCCCCGAATGCGGCAACGTCGACCTGCTGCCGATGGGTCAGGGCACCCAGCGGTTGGAGCGCGCGCTCGCCGAGCGCTTCCCGGCAGCGCGAATCGTGCGCGTCGACCGCGACAGCACGCAGCGGCGAGGCGCTTTCGCGGCGATCCGCGACAGCGTAGACGCCGGGGAGGTCGACATTCTGGTGGGCACGCAGATGCTGGCGAAGGGGCACGACTTCGCGCGGCTCACGCTGGTCGGCGTGGTCGGCGCCGACCACGCGCTGTACAGCGCGGACTTCCGCGCCACCGAGCGCCTCGGCGCGCTGCTGTTCCAGGTCGCCGGGCGCGCGGGTCGCGCGGACTTGCCCGGCGAAGTCATCGTGCAGACCCGCTTTCCCGAGCACGCCCTGTTCCAGGCGCTGCTGCGGCACGATTACGACGGCCTCGCGGCAGCGCTGATGGAAGAGCGAAGGGTTGCCGGGCTGCCTCCGTTCGCGCGCCTGGCGTTGCTCAGCGCCGAGGCGCCCGAGCGCGAAGCCGTCGACGGCTTCCTGCTGGCGGCGCAGCAGGCCGGGCTTGCGACGAGGCGTGAGCTCGCACTCGACGTCGAGGTCTTCCCGCCGGTGCCGGCGCGCCTGGCGCGCCGCGCGGGCCAGGAACGCGGGCAGGTGGTGGTGCGCAGCCTGGAGCGTGCCACGCTGCGGCGCTTTCTCGCCCGCTGGCGCGAAGCGCTCGAGGCGCTGCCCGGACGGCGGACGCGATGGGCGCTCGACGTCGATCCGCTGGATCTTGCCTGACCGGGGGGCGCGACGGTCGCTATAATGATCGCTTTTGTCCGCCCGACCTGCGTCGACCGAAAACGCCGTGACCGACCTCCGAGACCAGATCGCGCGGTGGCTTGCCACCGGCGTCGCGGCGGTGGCGCCCGACGGGGCCGCCGCTGCCGTGACCCTGGAACGTCCGAAGCAGGCGGCGCACGGCGACTACGCGACCAACGTCGCGCTGCAGCAGGCCAAGGCGCAACGGCGCAATCCGCGCGAATTCGCCGCCGCGCTCGTCGCTGCGCTCGCTCCCTCGCCGTTGGTGGCGCGGGTCGAAGTCGCAGGCGCCGGGTTCGTGAACGTGTTCGTGACGCCCGCCGCGCGGCAGGCCGTCGTGGCGCGGGTGCTGGCGGAGCGCGAGCACTACGGCCGCAGCACGGCGCGCCGCGGCGAGCGGGCGATGGTCGAGTTCGTCTCCGCCAACCCGACCGGCCCGCTGCACGTCGGCCACGGGCGGCAGGCGGCGCTGGGCGACGCCGTCGCCGCGCTGCTCGAGTGGCAGGGTGCGAAGGTCACGCGCGAGTTCTACTACAACGACGCCGGGCAGCAGATCCAGAACCTCGCGATTTCGGTGCGCGCGCGCGCGCAGGAGCTCCTGGGCGAGCACGGCTCGTTTCCGGAGGACGGCTACCGCGGCGAGTACATCCGCGAGCTCGCGCAGCGCTACCTTGACGAGGTCGGGCACGACCTCGGCGACATCGAATCGATCCGGCGCTTTGCCGTCGCCGAGCTGCGCCGGGAGCAGGATCGCGACCTCGCGGCCTTCGGCGTGCGCTTCGACCGGTATTACCTCGAAAGCTCGCTCTACGCCGACGGCCGCGTCGAGGCTGCGGTCGCGCGCCTCGTGGCCTCGGGACTGACGTACGAGGCGGAAGGCGCGTTGTGGCTCAAGACCACCGCGTTCGGCGACGACAAGGATCGGGTGATGAAGAAGTCGGACGGGGGCTACACGTACTTCGTGCCCGACGTCGCCTACCACATCACCAAGTGGGAGCGTGGCTACACGCGGGCCATCAACGTCCAGGGCTCCGACCATCACAGCACGATCACGCGCGTGCGCGCCGGCCTCCAGGCCGTCGGTCTGGGAATTCCCCCGGGATACCCCGACTACGTGCTGCACAAGATGGTGACCGTGATGAAGGGCGGGGAGGAGGTGAAGATCTCCAAGCGTGCCGGCAGCTACGTGACGGTGCGCGACCTGATCGACGAAGTCGGGCGCGACGCCGTGCGCTTCTTCCTGGTGACGCGCAAGGCCGACAGCGAGTTCACGTTCGACATCGACCTCGCGCGGTCGCAGTCCGAGGACAACCCGGTCTACTACGTGCAGTACGCGCACGCGCGCGTGGCGTCGGTGCTGCGACAGGCGGGCCATGCCGCGGACGCGCAGCCCGACCCGCCCACCGCCGCCGACCTCGCGGCGTTGACCAGCCCCTACGAGGAGGCTTTGCTGCGCCGGCTCGCCGACTTCCCGGCGGAGCTCGCGGCCGCGGCGCACGAGCTCACGCCGCACGTCGTGACCTCCTACCTCAGGGATCTGGCGGCCGATTTCCACAGTTACTACAATGCCGAGCGGTTTCTCGTCGACGACCGGCGCGTGCAGCGCGCGCGTCTCGCGCTGGCCGCGGCGACCGGGCAGGTGATTCGCAACGGGCTCGCCGTGCTGGGGATCGCCGCACCGGAGAAGATGTGATCGGCCTGCCGACCCGTCCGCGATGAGACGAAGATCCCCCGCGGTACCTTCGAGAACGCCCGCCGCGAAGCGCCGGCACGGTGCCGCCGGCGGCGTGCTCGTCGGCGTCTTCATCGGCCTCGTGCTCGGGCTCGCCTTGGCGGCCGCCGTGGCCTACTACTTCATGAAGGCGCCGAGCCCGTACCAGACGCCGACCGCTCCCGCGAAGGAAGTGGCGAAGGAGCCGCCGCGCGAGCCGGCCAAGGCGGGCAAAACCGAGCCCGCACCCGCGGCGGGAGAGAAGCCGCGCTTCGATTTCTACCGGATTCTGCCCGGTGCCGAGGAGCCCAGGCCGCAGGCGAAGCCCCAGGACAAGACGCCGGATCGCGCTGCCGCCGAGCGCGTCGCCCCCGAAGCCGCGGACAGGGCGGCGAAATCGGCCGACCGGTTCTGGCTGCAGGCGGGCTCGTTCGCCGTCGAAGCCGACGCGGAGAACATGAAGGCACAGCTCGCGCTGTCCGGCTGGGAGGCGGTGGTGCAGGCGGCGACGTTGCCCGACAAGGGTTTGCGCTACCGCGTGCGCATCGGGCCCTACGACGACACCGACGAGCTCAACCGCGTCAAGGCGGAGCTCGCGCGCCGCGGCTTCGGCGTCGCCGTGATCAAGTATTGACGCCGTTCGCCGTCCCGGCGGGGGAACTCATGTCCACGGCGCCGGACCAACGAGCGTTAAGGGCAATGCTGCCGACCCGTTCCACGTTTCCGATTCAGGAGCTCTTTGCGATGTCGACATTCCTCGTGGTTTTCCGGCGGCTGATGCCACTGGCAGCGGCCTTCGCGCTGGCGCTCCCGCTCGCGGCGGCTGCCCAGGCGCTGCAGGAGGGAACGAACTACCAGCGCCTCAAGAACCCGCAGCCCGTCGAGACGGGCGACAAGATCGAGGTGCTCGAATTCTTCAGCTACGGCTGCCCGCACTGCGCCGACCTCGATCCCGAACTGCAGGCCTGGGCGAAGACGCTGCCGTCGGATGTGGTCTTCCGGCGGGTGCCCGTGGGGTTCGGGCGCGAGTCCTGGGACAATCTCGGCAAGGCGTACTACACGCTCGAGGCGCTGGGTGTCGAGGCAAAGCTCGCGCCCGAAGTGTTCGCCGCGCAGCATCGCGGGCAGGTCAATCTCGCCTCGCCCAAGGTCTTCTTCGACTGGGCGGCGGGCAAGGGGCAAGACCGCAAGAAGGTCGAGGAGATGTTCAACTCCTTCGCCATCGCCGGCAAGATGAACCGGGCGAACCAGGTCGCCAAGAACTACCAGGTCCAGTCGGTTCCGCTGGTGATCGTCGACGGCAAGTTCGTGACCGCCTCCGACAAGGTGGGTTCGCACGCGAACCTGCCTTCCGCCCTCAACGTGCTGATCGCCAAGGCGCGGGCCGAGCGGTCCAAGCGCTGAGCGGCACCGGGGGCGCTCCGGTCGCGCCATCCTCCGTGCCGTGAGGACCGGGTCGATGGCGACGGACTCCGCCGGCAACGTGTTCATCACCGGCGCCAGCAGCGGCATCGGTGCGGCGCTGGCGCGGCGCTACGCCGGCACCGGCGCGAACGTCGGGTTGTTCGCGCGCCGGCGTTGCGAGCTCGACGTCATCGCAGCCTCGCTCCCCGATCCCGGCAGGATCGCCACCTTCGCCGGCGACGTTCGTGACGCCCCGGCGCTCGCCGCCGCGGTCGCGGCGTTCGTCGGCCGCTTCGGCGCGCCCGACATCGTCGTCGCCAACGCGGGAGTCTCGCATGGAACGCTGACCGAGCTCGCCGAGGACGCCGCCGTCTTTCGCGCGATCCTCGAGACCAACGTCCTTGGCATCGTGCACACGTTCCAGCCGTGCATCGCGCCGATGCGCGCGGCGCGCCGCGGGGTGCTCGTCGGGATCGCCAGCGTCGCCGGGTTTCGGGGCCTGCCCGGCGCCGGCGCGTATTCCGCGTCGAAGGCGGCGGCGATCACCTACCTCGAGAGCCTGCGCGTCGAGCTCGCCGGCACCGGCGTGTCGGTGGTGACGATCTGCCCCGGCTACGTCGCGACGCCGATGACGGCGCGCAACCCCTACCGGATGCCGTTCCTCGTCGACGCCGACGCGGGCGCGCGGCTGATCGCGCGGGCGATCGAGCGCCGGCGGCGCTTCTACGTCTTTCCGTGGCCGATGGCCGTGGTCGGCGCCGTGTTGCGCGGGCTGCCGCGTCCCCTGTACGACCGGTTCTTCCGGCGCGCGCCGCGCAAGCCCCGCAAAGAGGCATGAGCGCCAGCGCACGCGATGCGGCGGCGCGATCCGACTGGGCCGGCTGCGTGCATCCACGCACGACCCAGGGGCTGCGGATCGCCTCGCTGGTGCCTTCGCTGACCGAACTCCTGTTCGCGCTCGGGCTCGGCTCCTGTGTGGTCGCGCGCACCGGGTTCTGCGTGCATCCGCGTGACGCCGTGCGCCGGGTGCCGAAGGTCGGCGGCACCAAGGATCCCGATCTCGCGGCGCTCGCGGCGCTGGCACCAACGCACCTCGTGGTCAACGTCGACGAGAACCGGCGCGAGGTCGTCGACGCGGCGCGCGAGTTCGTGCCGCAGGTCATCGTCACCCATCCGCTCGCGACCGCAGGACAACCATCGCCTGTTCGCCCTCTTCGGCGCGCTGTTCGGCCGCGAGGCGCAAGCCGCGGCGCTCGGTGCGGCGCTCGACGACGCGCTCGCCGAATGCGCCGCCTTCGCCCGCAGCGTGCCGCGGGAGAGCGTGCTCTACCTGATCTGGAAGGGCCCGTGGATGACCGTCGCGCGCGACACCTACATCGCGGCGGCGCTTGCGCACGCCGGCTGGGACACGCTGCCGGCGAGCGCCGAACTGCGGTATCCGCCGCTCGCCGAGGACGACCCGGCATGGCGCGCCGCCGACCGCATCCTGGTCGCCTCCGAGCCCTACGCGTTCCGCGAGCGCGACGCGGTGGCGCTCGCGCAGCGCCATGGCAGGCCCGCGCTGCGGATCGACGCCGAGATGACGTCGTGGTACGGGCCGCGCGCGATCGCGGGCTTCCGGTACCTCGCACAGTTGCGGCGCAGCCTCGCCGCCGCCGCGCGGGAGTGAACAGGGCCGCCGGCGGGCGGCCCTGCGAGCCACGGCAATCCGCTGCAGGCTAGATCGGAATGCGCACGCCGACCGTGATCGCCCAGCCGTCGCCGTCGCTCTTGGCCGCGGTGCCCGAGCCGGTGATGTAACCCGTGACCTTGCCGATGTCGGCCGCGGCGCCCACCGCGTACTGCCACCAGTTGTCGTCGGGTTGGTAGGCGGGAATGCTGAAGCTGCCGCCCATGCCGTAGACCGACGCCGAAACGCTGCGTTCGTCGGCGTTGAACTCGTACTCCCAGCTCAGCTTGGCGTACGGCCGGATAGTGGCGTAGCTGCCGGACGCCTGCCAGCCCAGCGACACGATCGACGACCTCCTTTCCTGCTGGTTGAAGGCCATCGTCGTGCTGTTCGTGCCCTGTTCCTCGTAGGCGTGAACCACGTTGCGCTGGTAGGTGTACTTGACGGCCGGACCGTGCAGCCAGTCGTCGAGGCTGAACCAGTAGCCGCCCAGGAGGCGCCCGGTCACCGTGTAGCCGTTGGTCGAGCCCGACTCGGTGCGCGATCCGGCGCCCAGCGTGATGTTGCGGTGGACGTCGCTGTAGTCGAGATCGCTGCCGCCGAGTGTTGCCCCCGCGTACCACGGGCCCTGGCCCCAGCCGACGTAGACGGTCCCCGTCGTCTGGTTGAGCTTGTAGCCGGCGCTGCCCAGGTCGCCCTTGTTCTCGGTGTAGGCTGCCGCCATTCCCGCGAGCACGTGCTCGGACAGCTTGATGTCGCCGCCGACGACGATGGAATTGAGCGTCGCGTCGCCGGAAGCGAAGCCGCTGTTGAAGTCAGGGTTCGCATAGTCGTACGCGACCCAGGCCTCGAACTTGCTGGCCGGGCGCTTCGTGTTGAGGCTGGACCACATCCGCCCGTCGAGCGCGCGCCAGTTCGCCTGCTCCGTCGCGAGCGGCGCTTCGGCCAGGATGCCGATCTGCTGCGGGGCGGCGACGACGGAGGTGGCGTATTGGGCGAGTATCGCGTGACCTGCCGTGCTCGGGTGCACCCCGTCTGCGAAGGCGTAGGTTTGCGCGGCATTCGGCGACACGAGGGTCGCAGGTGTGCACAGCAACGACGCTCGACACGGTGCACGCCACGTTCCTCGCGTTCGCAAGGCCGAAAGAAGTCGGATTGGCGATGATCTCGCTCAAAAGCGCCCGGTCGTTGAGCCGGATCGTCTGGAGGCCAGATTCGTCGAGCGCCCCCAGCAGCGTGGTGTTGAAAACGCCGCTCAGCGCTGTTGCTACGGGTGCACCGGCCGTGCCGTTGTACTCCGGCGTGCTCACCGATGTCCGGGAGGTTCCAGACCATGACGTACTGCGCGCCTTGACTGCGAAGCCGGCCGACCTGCTGCGCGAGTTGAAGCGCTGCAGTAGTCATGTTGACTTGAGCTTGGGCAGCGGTGATCCTGCCGGAAGCCAGACCATCGAGTTGCTGAAACACCTCGTTGCTGCCCGCCCATACGGAATAGATCGCATTGCCGTCTAGCGGGCCCCTTGCTCAGAAGCGCCTGGATCTGTTGCGACACCGGAATCGCCGACGTCGTTGGCGGCACACCATAACCGGGTGATTGTGCTACGTAAGCACCGCCCATGGCGTAGTCGTTGCCGCCCTGGTTCGCGGGACTCGCGGAGAAACCGAGCCCCTGCGCGAAGGGCAGTGCCCAGACCGGGCCGGGGTTGGTCGTGAACAGGCCGGTCCCGGCCGGCAGCACTGGCTTGTACGAGCCCGTGTCGCTGAGGCTGTCGCCGAAGAAGTAGACGTTGCTGAACTGCGCTGTCGCCGGGGCCGCCCAGCCCAGTGCCAATGCCGTCGCGAGCGCGGTGCGCGTGGGAATCTTCATGAATCCAGTCTCCTCGGTTGCCGTTCCGTGTGCCGCCGCGTACGGGTGCGCAAGCGGGTGGTGCCGAACGTTCGGCGAGGATTCTAATCGAATTAGGTACGGCCGCGGTGGGCAACGCGCCGCCGGGTCAACGTCCCGGCGCTGTGGGCCGTTTTGGTGACAGGCGGCGAGGAGGTCACAGATGGCGGAACGTGGGAGCACGCGGCAATTCAGCGGTGAGTGGGCCCGGCGGTGGGCGCAGGGCGTGGGTACGCTGTTCGCCACGCTGGCACTGGCGTTGTTCGCCGCCGGCGCCGCCGCTGCCGACGACGAGGAGCTGCCGGGACGTGTCGGCCGCATCGCCGACGTTGGCGGCGAGCTCTTTCTGTCGGCGCAGGACCGGCCCGACGCCTGGGCGCCGGTCGGCAACAACTACCCGGTCACCTCCGGCGACAACCTCTGGGTCGCGGGCGAGGGCCGTGCCGAGGTCGACTACGGCGGCGGGCAGTTCCGCCTCGCCGGTGATACCAACCTGCACGTGTCGCGGCTCGACGACCGGCAGCTCGCGCTGTTCGTGGCGCAGGGGCGGCTCATCGTCCGGCTGCGCTACCTCGACCGCGGGGAGGTGGCGACCGTCGATGCGCCGAACACCCAGGTCCAGCTCACGCGCCCGGGGCTCTACCGGATCGAGGTCCACGCCGACCGCAGCACGACGACGGTGATCGTGCGCGAGGGCGAGGCGCTCGCGGCCATCGTCGGCGGCGCGCAGCAGATCCTCCCCGGGCAGACGGCGTACCTGACCGGCGCGGAGCCGGCGTACGCCGACGTGCGCGCCGGAACCGGCAGCGACGGTTTCGACGCCTGGAGCGCCGAACGCGACCGCCGCTACCAGCGCGGGCGCAGCGCCAACTACGTGTCGCGGCAGATGGTGGGCTGGGCGGACCTCGACGCCTACGGCGCGTGGGACAGCCATCCGACCTACGGCGCCGTCTGGTACCCGACGGCGGTCGCAGTCGACTGGGCGCCGTATCGCTACGGCCGCTGGGCGTACGTCGGCCGCTGGGGCTGGACGTGGGTCGACGACGCGCCGTGGGGCTATGCGCCATTCCACTACGGCCGTTGGGCGTGGATCGCCGGCCGCTGGGGCTGGTGCCCCGGCGCGTACGTGGCGCGACCGGTCTGGGCGCCGGCGCTGGTGGGCTGGTACGGGGGGGCCGGGTGGGCCGTCTCGGTGAGCGTTGGCGCGCCGGTCTACGGCTGGGTGCCGCTGGGCTGGGGCGACGCCTATGTCCCGTGGTGGAGCCGGGGCGGCTGCGGCGAGCGCTGCTGGGCGCACTACAACCGCCCGTACGCGGTGCCCTACGCCGTGAACCGTGCCGAACGGCCGCACGCGCCGCCGACGTTCTACTCGAACGGCCGCGTGCCCGGGGCGATCACCGCGGTGGCCGGCACGACGATGGCGGCGCACCGTCCGGTCGCGACGAACCTGGTGGCGCTTCCTTCCGCCGCGGCACACGCGCCGGTCATGAACAGCGCGCCGCCGGTCAAGCCGCTGCGGCTGCCGGACGCCCGACCGGTCCCCGGGGCACCGGCCGCCGCGTCGACGTTCTACCCCAGCGCGCGGCCACGCCTGGTTGTAAACCCGCCGGCGGGCACCGCCGCGGCAGTCGGCCGCGACCGCCTCGGGCCCGCGCGGCCCGGGCAGGAGCGCGGACCGGTCGCCGACCGGCCCGCGGCGCCTGCGCCGCCCCCGACTGCGGCCCGGCCGTCGGTCGTTCGCCCGGCACCGTCGCCGTCCGCAGCGGTGCCCGCGACAAGTCCGCCGCCCACGGCAGCGGCACCGGCGCGCGTCGATGCCGGACCGGCGCCCGGCCGGTCGCTATCGCCGAGCGCGGCGCCGCCTGCGCCGCCACCTCCTACGTCGGCCCCGCCGGGACGCGGCGACGCCCGGCCCGCGCCGATGCGCACGCCACCGCCGAACGCGGCGCTGCAGGCACCGGCCGGAACGGTGGCCGTGCCGCCCCCGTCGCGGCCGCCGCCCGCCCCGGCGGCGACGGGACGCGTCGAGCCACGCCCGGCGCCCATCCGGGTGCCGCACACGCCGAGCGTGCCGCCGGCAGCCGGCGAGCGCCACGCGGTGCCGGCGCCGGCGGCGGTTCCGCAGCGCGCGCCCGGGCACGGCGCCGCGGCCCCTCGCGCGGTAGCGCCCCCCTCGGCACGCCCGGTTGCCGAGCCTGCCGGCGCGCGCGACGCCAGCGGCGGTAACCCGCCCCGCTCCGCGCCGCCCGGCCGCCAGGGCGAGGCGCCACGCGGTGGCCCGACGGTCGGCGTCGAGGGCGCGCCGCAAGGGCCGGGCCGCTGACCGGTCAGCGGGCAAAGATGCCTCGGAGCCTGTGAATAAATCTGCTGCGCGGGCGGTCTGCGTCGTTGCTCACTCGCTCACTCCTCGCCTATCTACTTGATATGTCTCGTCGTTCGCTCGCTCGCGGGCGCCCTGGAGCGCTGCCCGAGGGGCCCCTTTGGGGATCGGGCCGCGAAAGGGCATGCCGACGACCGCGTGCGCCCGCTTCGCCCGCTGCGGGGTCGCATCCCCGCACGCGGGGCCCCTGCTCCGCCCTGCGCGGTCGTCCAGCATCCCATCCCGCTCGCGACGATTTCTTCACAGGCTCTCAGTTCGCCACCAGCGCGAGGCGCTTGCCGCCGTCGACGAGCTTGACCCGTTCGCCTTGCGCGACGCCGGGCTTGTTCGTGTAGCTGAAAGTCCGGGTCGCGCCGTCGTCCATCCTGATCGTCACCGAGTAGTATGCCTTCTTGTTTCGGCTCTTCTCGATCTGGTGCCCGGCGTACGCGCCGCCGCCGGCGCCGGCGATCGTCGCCAGCGTCTTGCCGGTGCCGCCGCCGATCTGGTGCCCGAGGACCCCGCCCACGACACCTCCCGCCACGGCACCGAGGCCGCTGGCCTTGCCCTTGTCCTCGACGTAGCGCACGGACTTCACGACGCCGCAGTCGACGCATTTCGCTTGTGCGAGCGTCGTTTGTGCGGGCACACCCGCCAGGATCAGGCTCGTTGCGAAAGCGAAGCCAAGCACGAGGGGGTTTCGGGAGCGTCCAGCCATCGATGTCTCCGTGGTCGGTGGAAGGGGTTCGGTGGCGGCGTCGTGCGCCGCGGGCCGTTCACCGTCAGCCCGCCATCTTGGCGTAGCTTCCCGGCGCGTCCTCGATGATGCGAAGCTTGCCCCCGCCGGGCACGCGCGCCGCGACCTTGGCGCCCAGGCTGGGCTTCAGCCACGCGAACCAGTCGGTCCACCAGGAGCCCTCGTCGTGGTTCGCTCCGGCGAACCACTCGTCGGGGTCGGCGGGCAGCGCGTCGCGGGTCCAGAAGCCGTACTTGTGGGCGTCTGGCGGGTTGATCATGCCGGCGATGTGGCCGGAGCCGGCGAGCACGAAGCGCGACTTGCCGCCGAAGAGCCGCGGGCCGGAGTACGTCGCCTTCCACGGCGCGATGTGGTCCTCGATCGCCGACACGAAGTACGCCGGCACCTTGACCTTCCCGAGATCGACCGGCACCCCGTCGAGCACGATGCCGCCGGGCTCGCACAGCTTGTTCTGCAGGTACATGTTGCGCAGGTAGAAGCTGTGCATGGTCGCCGGCATCCGGGTCGAGTCCTGGTTCCAGTGCAGGAGGTCGAACGGAAACGGATCGCGGCCCATCAGGTAGTTGTTGATCACGAACGACCAGATGAGGTCGTTCGCGCGCAGCATGTTGAACGTGGTCGCCATCTCCGAGCCTTCGAGGAAACCACGCTCGCCCATCTTCCTCTCGAGCGCCTGCACCTGGGCCTCGTCGATGAAGACCCGCACTTCGCCCGCGCGCTCGAAATCGATCAGCGACGTCATGAACGACGCGCTGACGATGCGCGGGTCCTTCTTCGCCGCCATGTAGCCCAAGGTCGCCGCGAGGAGCGTGCCCCCGAGGCAGTAGCCCAGCGCGTTGACCTCCTTCTCGCCGGTGGCCTCCCCGATCTTGTCCAGCGCCGTCAGCGGCCCCTCTTGCAGGTAGTCGACGAAGTCCTTGTGCGCGAGCTTCGCGTCGGGATTGACCCACGACATCAGGAACACCGTCATTCCCTGGTCGACGCACCACTTGACCAGCGAGTTGCTCTCGCGCAGGTCCATGATGTAGTACTTGTTGATCCACGGCGGCAGCACGAGCAGCGGGCGCTTGTAGACTTTCGGCGTCGTCGGCTCGAACTGCAGGAGCTGCATGAGGTCGGTCTGGTAGACGACCTTGCCCGGTGTGGTCGCGATGTTGACGCCCAGCTCGAACGCGCTGCTGTCGGTCATCGAGATGCGCAGGCTGCCGTTGCCGCGCTCGATGTCGTCGAGGAGGTTGTGCAGGCCCTTGACCAGGTTTTGCCCACCGGTGGCGACCGTCTCGCGCAGCACCTCGGGGTTGGTCAGCGCGAAGTTCGTCGGCGACAGCGCGTCGGCGAACTGGTGGGTGAAGAACTCCACCTTCTTGCGCGCCACGGGGTCGAGTCCCTCGACGCCGGCGACCGTGCTGTTCATCCACCGCGCGGCGACGAGATAGCTCTGCTTCACGTAGTCGAACAGGAAATGCGCTTCCCAGTCCTCGTGCTTGAAGCGCTTGTCGGACCCGGCCGGGGCCGCGACCGGCTCGCCTTGCGCGCCCATCGCCTTCAGCAGCGAGGACTGCCACAGGCTCATGTAGTCCCACCACAGATTCATCTGGGCCTCGGCCAGCCGGTACGGATTCGCCAGCATCTTCGCGGCGAGCTCCATGAACGCCTTGCCGATCCCCAGCTCGTCGGCCAGCGCCGACTTGCCCAAGGCGGACTGGCGGGCGGCGAAATCCCCCATCAGCTTGGCGCCCTTCTCGGCCGCCGCGGCCAGCGACCTCGCGAGTGCGACCGGATCGTACAGAGGCTTCGTCGGAGTTTCGGACTGGGCTGGCTCCGCAGGCTTCGGCATGGCAGGACCCCCTTCGCGCGTTGTGGTTGTACGGTGAACGTCAGCCGCATCGGCCCGGGTGTTCGAAGCGAATGGCTCCATCGGCTCCGACGTCGCGGACCAGGCGGCCGGCGTGCCAGAGGTGGTTGAGATGGGCGATCGCCTCGCCCATCGCGAAGAAGAGCTGCTGCAGATCGAGCGCGCGCTGGAACAGGACCGGGACGAGGTCGGCGGCGCTCACCGGCCTCGCCGCGGCGCGGGCGGCGGCGGCGAGCTCCTCGAGGCGCGCATCGTGGTGTGCGCGCAGCTCCGCCACCCGCGCCGCAATGCCCTTGAACGGGAGCCCGTGCGAGGGCAGCACCAGCGTCGTGTCGGGGAGCGCCTCGAACGCCGTGAGCGAGTCGAGGAAGTGCGCGAGCGGGTCGGCGTCGGGTTCGATGGCCCAGATGCTGATGTTGGTGCTGATCTTCGGCAGCAGCATGTCGCCGGAGATGAGGACGCCGGCGGCTTCGCAGTACAGCGAGGCGTGCTCGGGGGAGTGGCCGTGGCCCTCGATGACGCGCCAGGAGCGAGCGCCGGCGCGCGTCTGCTGACCGTCGCGAATCCGGGAAAAAGCGGTCGGGATCTCGGGCGCGCCGCGGCGGTAGTGATTGCCACGGCCCGCGAGCGCGGTCAGCGCGTCGCCCGCGAGGCCGTGGCGCGCGAAGAGCGCGACGATCGCCTCGTGCCCGTGGCCGCTGTGGCCCCCGTGCAGGGCGTGCGCGGTGAGGAACTCGGCGTGCGTCATCACCACCGGGGCGCCGCAGCGCTGCGACAGCCAGGCCGCGTTGCCGACGTGGTCGGGATGGCAGTGGGTGACGACGATGCGCGCGAGCCGGCGTCCGGCCAGCGTGCTCGCGAAGTGCGTTTCCCAGAGCGCGCGCGTCGGCGCGTTGCCGTAGCCGCAGTCGACCAGTGTCACGGCCTCGTCTTCGTCCAGCAGCCAGAGGTTGATGTGGTCGAGCGCGAAAGGCAGGGGCATCCGGATCCAGCGCAGGCCGTGTGCCAGTTCCAGCGCGCTGCCTGGCGGGGGCGGCGCCGGGCAGGGGTAGACGAGCGGGCGCGACCGGGCGGCGGCGTTCTTGGCAGGCGGGGTCGCGATTCCGGCGTTGCTCAAGCGTTGCTCCGGGGCGTCGTCCGTGGCGAGTTTCGTGCTGCCGGGCGGGCGGCGCAGCGCCGCGCTCCGGGGGGGTCGGGGAGAGCGGCATCGTCAGTGAACCGCGGTGGCGTGTCAAGGGCTTGTGCTATCGTGCTCCGACTTTCGAGCGCCCCTTCGGCCCGTTCGGGGCGAGCCGCCATGCCCGCTGCCAATACCGCTCCCGGCGTCGTGCCGGCAACCGCATACACGATCTCCGATCTCGCCCGCGAGTTCGCGCTGACCACGCGCGCGATCCGCTTCTACGAAGACGAAGGGCTGCTCGCGCCGCAGCGTCGCGGACGGGTGCGCGTCTACGGCGAGCGCGAGCGCGTGCGGATCAAGCTGATCCTGCGCGGCAAGCGCCTCGGGCTGTCGCTGTCGGAGATCCGCGAGCTCTTCGACATCTACGCGCTGACCCACAACGAGGAGGCGCAGCTGTCCAAGTTCCTGCAGATGCTCTGCGACCGGCGCACGATGCTGCTGCAACAGCGCGAGGACATCGACGCCGTGCTCGCCGAGATCGCCGGGCTCGAGCGCGACTGCCGGCGGCGCCTGGCGGTCGCAGCCGGCACCGGCAAGCGCGCCGCGGGCGGGCGGACCCCGCGCTGAGCGTTCGCGAGATGGCGGCCCGCGGGGCGCCGGCGGGGCTGCTGATGGGCATTGACGTTTACGTTAACGTCATTTAGAGTCGCCGCTCGAACTTCCATTCGCCGCCCCGGCGTTGACCTCTGCCGCGCCGCCGAGCGCCCGGTGCGATCCGCCGCCCGGCGTGCCGCCCGCACGGCCCTGGCCTGCGCAGCCGGCGGCGAGCGGGTTCGTCGACGCGGCCGGCGAGCGCACCGGTCGCCCTCGCCGGCAGTCGCCGGGGGTGACGTACGACAGGGCCGACAGGCAGGGCGGACATCTAGACCGATCGGAGAGGATCCCCATGCAGAGCTTTCCCGCGCTCGACTTCCATCTTGGCGAAACGGTCGACATGCTGCGTGCCGCGGTCCGCGACTTCGCCGCTGGCGAGATCGCGCCCCGCGCCGCCGAGATCGACCGCAGCAATGCGTTCCCGATGGACCTGTGGCGCAAGCTCGGTGGCATGGGCCTGCTCGGGATCACCGTCGAGGAGTCGCTGGGCGGCAGCGGGATGGGCTATCTCGCGCACATCGTGGCGATGGAGGAGGTGAGCCGCGCCTCGGCGGCGGTCGGCCTGTCGTACGGGGCGCATTCGAATCTGTGCGTCAACCAGATCCGCCGCAACGGCAACGAGGCGCAGAAGCGCAGGTACCTGCCGCCGCTCATCAGCGGCGAGCACGTGGGCGCGCTCGCGATGAGCGAGCCTTCCGCCGGGTCCGACGTCGTCTCGATGCGGCTCAGCGCGCGGCGCGAAGCCGACCGTTACGTCCTCAACGGCAACAAGATGTGGATCACCAACGGTCCCGATGCCGATACGCTGGTCGTCTACGCCAAGACCGACCCCCAGGCCGGCCCGCGCGGCATCACCGCGTTCATCGTCGAGAAGGGGATGCCCGGGTTCTCGACCGCGCAGAAGCTCGACAAGCTCGGCATGCGCGGCTCGAACACCTGCGAGCTCGTGTTCGAGGACTGCGCAGTGCCGGCGGCCAACGTCCTCGGCGCGGAGGGCCGCGGCGTCAACGTGCTCATGAGCGGTCTCGACTACGAGCGCGCGGTGCTTGCGGGCGGACCGCTCGGCATCATGGCTGCCTGTCTCGACGTCGTGCTGCCGTACGTCCACGAACGCGAGCAGTTCGGGCAACCGATCGGCGAGTTCCAGCTGATGCAGGGCAAGATCGCCGACATGTACACCACGCTGAGTTCCTGCCGCGCCTACGTCTACGCGGTGGGGCAGTCCTGCGACCGCGGCGAAACCACGCGCAAGGACGCGGCCGGAGCGATCCTCGTTGCGGCGGAGAAGGCGACGTGGATGGCCGGCGAGGCCATCCAGTGTCTCGGCGGCAACGGCTACATCAACGATTACTCCGCCGGCCGGCTGTGGCGCGACGCCAAGCTCTACGAGATCGGCGCCGGCACCTCCGAGATCCGCCGGATGCTGATCGGCCGCGAGCTCTTCAACGAGACCCGATAGCGCGCCCCGGCGGGGGCGCAACGCAAGGAGGACTCATGCATAACGATCCCGTCGTCATCGTCGGCGCCGCCCGCACGCCCATGGGCGGCCTCGCGGGCGATCTTGCCTCGGTCAGCGCGGTCGACCTCGGCGCCGTGGCGATCGCCGCGGCGGTCGAACGCTCCGGCGTGGCCGCCACCGACGTGCAGGAAGTCATCATGGGCAACGTGCTGTCGGCGGGCCTCGGTCAGGCGCCGGCGCGCCAGGCCGCGCTCAAGGCGGGATTGCCGCTCGCCGCCGGCTGCACGACGATCAACAAGATGTGCGGATCGGGGATGAAGGCGGCGATGCTCGCGCACGATCTCCTCGTCGCCGGAAGCGCCGACGTCATCGTCGCCGGCGGCATGGAGAGCATGACCAACGCGCCCTACCTGCTGCCCAGGGCGCGCGCGGGGCTGCGCATCGGGCACGCCACGCTCTACGACGGGATGTTCCTAGACGGGCTCGAGGACGCGTACGAGAAGGGCAAGCTGATGGGCGTGTTCGGCGAGCAGTGCGCCGACAAGTACGGCTTCACGCGCGAGGCGCAGGATGCCTTCGCGATCGCGTCGCTGTCGCGCGCGCTCGCCGCGAACAACGACGGTTCTTTCGCCTGGGAGATCGCGCCGGTGACGGTGCCGGGGCGCAAGGGCGACGTCGTCGTGACCAACGACGAACAGCCGGCCAAGGCGGTGCTCGACGCCATCCCGAAACTCAAGCCCGCGTTTCGCAAGGACGGCACCATCACCGCCGCCAACGCGAGCAAGATCTCGGACGGCGCCGCCGCGCTGCTGCTGATGCGCCGCTCGACCGCCGAGCGGCGCGGCTTGAAGCCGCTGGCGGTGGTCATCGCGCACGCGACGCATGCCCAGGAGCCCGCGTGGTTCTCGACCGCGCCGGCCGTGTCGATCCGCAAGCTTTTCACCAGGACCGGCTGGACCGCCCGCGACGTCGACCTGTTCGAGATCAACGAGGCGTTTGCTTCCGTCACCATGGCCGCGATGCACGACCTCGCGATCCCCCACGAGAAGGTGAACGTGCACGGTGGCGCCTGCGCGCTCGGCCACCCGATCGGCGCCTCGGGCGCGCGCATCCTCGTGACGCTGCTGGGCGCATTGCGCAAGCATGGCCTGAAGCGCGGCGTGGCGAGCCTGTGCATCGGCGGCGGCGAGGCGACGGCGATGGGCGTCGAGCTCTGCTGACGCCGTCGCCCGCGTCGGCCGCGCCTGGCCGATCGACCGCTCCGCGGTGCTGCGCCTGCCGTCCCTTCGAACTTCCGTGGAAGAAACCCGATGCTGCTGACCGACCAACAGGTTCTCGTGCGCGACACGATGCGCGCGTTCGCCCGCGAGCGGCTCGCGCCGCAGGCGGCGCGCTGGGACCGCGAGCACCACTTCCCGCGCGCGGAGCTCGCGGCGCTGGGCGAGCTGGGCGCGCTCGGCATGGTGACGCCCGAAACCTGGGGCGGCGCGGGGATGGACTACGTCTCGCTCGCGGTCGCGCTGGAGGAGATCGCCGCCGGCGACGGTGCAACGTCGACCATCGTCAGCGTCCAGAACTCGGTCGTCTGCGGGCCGCTCAACGCGTTCGGGACCGACGCCCAGAAGGAGCGCTTCCTCAAGCCGCTCGCCGCCGGCCGCGCGCTCGGCTGCTTTTGCCTCACCGAGCCCCACGTGGGCTCCGACGCGGCGGCGATCACGACCCGCGCCGACCGCGACGGCGACCACTACGTGCTGAACGGGGTCAAGCAGTTCATCACCACGGGCAAGCACGCGGACACCGCGATCGTGTTCGCGCTCACCGACCGCCAGGCCGGCAAGCGGGGCATCTCGGGCTTCGTCGTCGACACGAAGACGCCGGGATACGTCGTCGCGCGCATCGAGGACAAGCTCGGGCAGCGCGCGTCCGACACGGCGCAGATCCTGTTCGAGAACTGCCGCGTTCCCGCCGCGAACCGGCTCGGCGCCGAGGGCGAGGGCTACCGGATCGCGCTCGCCAATCTCGAGGCGGGCCGCATCGGCATCGCCGCGCAGGCGGTGGGCATGGCGCGGGCGGCCATGGAGGCAGCGCTCGCCTACGCGCGCGAGCGGCAGAGCTTCGGCAAGCCGATTCTCGAGCACCAGGCGGTGGGCTTCAAGCTGGCCGACATGGCCACCGAAGTCGAGGTCGCGCGGCAGATGGTCTGGCACGCGGCGGCGTTGCGCGACGCCGGGCTTCCCTGCCTCAAGGAGGCGTCGATGGCGAAGCTCTTCGCCTCGGAGATGGCCGAGCGCGTCTGCTCGGCGGCGATCCAGGTGCATGGCGGCTACGGTTACGTCACCGACTTTCCGGTCGAGCGCATCTACCGCGACGTGCGCGTGTGCCAGATCTACGAAGGCACGAGCGAGGTCCAGCGCCTCGTCATCGGCCGGGCGCTCGCGGCGTGACGTCGTTCGCAGATGAGATCCTCGTGCGTGCACAGCGCACGCGCGGCCGCAGTTTGTTATCCTTGCGCCATGGCGCGCCGCTGCGCTGCGGCGCTGAACGCCACCCCCCTTGCGAACCGTCATGTCCGTCATCGAATCCAGGCTCGACCCGCGCGACCCCCTGTTCGTTCGCAACCGCGACGCCATGGCGGCGCTCGTCGCCGATCTGCGGGCGAAGGTCGCGCTGATCGAGCAGGGGGGCGGCGAGGCGGCGCGCGCCAAGCACCAGGCGCGCGGCAAGCTGTTGCCGCGCGAGCGGGTGCGCACGCTGCTCGACGCGGGCTCGCCCTTCCTCGAGTTCTCGCAGTTCGCGGCGTGGGAGATGTACGACGACGCGATCGCCGCGGCCGGGATCATCACCGGAATCGGCCGTGTGGCCGGCCGCGAGTGCCTGATCGTCTGCAACGACGCGACCGTCAAGGGCGGGACCTACTACCCGATGACGGTCAAGAAGCACCTGCGCGCGCAGGACATCGCGCGCGAGAACAACCTGCCGTGCATCTACCTCGTCGACTCGGGCGGCGCGAACCTGCCCAACCAGACCGAAGTCTTCCCCGACCGCGACCATTTCGGGCGCATCTTCTATAACCAGGCGACGATGTCGGCGGCAGGGATCCCGCAGATCGCCGTGGTGATGGGCTCCTGCACGGCGGGCGGCGCTTACGTCCCGGCGATGGCCGACGAGTCGATCATCGTCAAGGAGCAGGGGACGATCTTCCTCGCGGGGCCGCCGCTGGTGAAGGCGGCGACCGGAGAGATCGTCTCCGCCGAGGAGCTGGGCGGCGCCGACGTGCACACGCGGGTGTCCGGGGTTGCCGACCACTTCGCGCTCTCCGACCACCACGCGCTGGCGATCGCGCGCTCGATCGTCGCCAACCTCAACCGTCCCAAGCGCATCGGCGTCGAGGTGGAGCCGGCCGTCGAGCCGCGCTATCCGGTGGCGGAGTTGCACGGCGTCATCAACGCCGACATCCGCAAGCCCTACGACGTGCGCGAGGTGATCGCCCGGATCGTCGACGCCTCGGCCTTCGACGAGTTCAAGGCGCGTTACGGAGCGACGTTGGTGACCGGCTTCGCCCGCATCTGGGGCTATCCGGTCGGCATCGTCGCGAACAACGGCGTGCTCTACTCTGAATCGGCACTGAAGGGCGCGCACTTCGTCGAGCTGTGCGCGCAGCGCCACGTTCCGCTCGTGTTCCTGCAGAACATCACCGGCTTCATGGTCGGGCAGAAGTACGAGGCGGGCGGCATCGCGCGCGACGGCGCCAAGATGGTGACCGCGGTGTCCTGCGCGCAGGTGCCGAAGTTCACGGTGATCATCGGCGGGAGCTACGGCGCCGGCAACTACGGGATGTGCGGCCGCGCGTACAGCCCGCGTTTCCTGTGGATGTGGCCGAACGCCCGGATCTCGGTGATGGGCGGCGAGCAGGCGGCGACCGTGCTGTCGACCATCCGCCGCGATGCCATCGAGGCGCGCGGCGAGCAGTGGAGCGCGGTCGAGGAGGAGAGCTTCAAGGCGCCGATCCGCGCGCGCTACGAGAAGGAGGGCCATCCGTATTTCGCCAGCGCCCGGCTGTGGGACGACGGCGTGATCGACCCGGCGGACACGCGCCAGGTGCTCGGCCTCGCGATCTCCGCCGCGCTCAACCAGCCGATCGCGTCGACGCGCTTCGGCGTCTTCCGGATGTGAGCGCGGCATGACGGCGAACAACGACGATCGCGGTGCGCACCGCGGCGCCCCGGCCGACGCGCCCGGTCCGGCGCACGTGCGCATCGCGATCGACGACGGGGTGGCCGTCGTCACGCTCGCGCGCCCCGAGGTGCACAACGCGTTCAACGAGCGGCTGATCGCCGAGCTGACGACCGCGCTGCGCGCGCTCGACGCCGACCCGGCGGTGCGCGTCGTCGTCCTCGCCGGGCAGGGCAAGAGCTTCTGCGCCGGAGCCGACCTCACCTGGATGCAGCGGATGGCGGGCTACGGCGACGCGGAAAACCTCGCGGACGCCGGCGCGCTGGCGGCGATGCTCTCGACCCTCGACCGGCTGACGAAGCCGACGCTCGCGCGCGTGCACGGCGCGGCCTACGGCGGAGGGGTCGGCCTCGTCGCCTGCTGCGACATCGCCATCGCCGCGGAGGAGGCGACGTTCGCGCTGTCCGAGGCCCGGCTCGGGCTCATCCCGGCGACCATCGGCCCCTACGTCGTCGCGGCGATCGGCGCGCGCGCGGCGCGGCGCTATTTCCTGACGGCCGAGCGCTTCGGCGCGGCCGAGGCGTTGCGCATCGGGCTCGTGCACGAGGCCGTACCGGCCGCCGCGCTCGACGTGCGCGTCGACGCGCTGGTCGACGCGCTGCGGGGGGCGGGACCACGGGCGCAGGCCGAGTGCAAGGCGCTCGTCCGGGCGGTGTCGGCGCGGCCCATCGACGATGCGGTGATCGCCGACACGGTGGAGCGGATCGCGGCGGTCCGCGCTTCGGCGGAAGGGCGCGAGGGCGTGGCCGCGTTCCTCGAGCGGCGAGCAGCCGCGTGGCTGCCCGCCAAGCGGGACTGAGGACCGGTTGAGAGATGGGCGCGCTCGCCGAGTTCGACGTCTGGCAACTGGTGGCGCTGGCCGCGGCGCTGGGCTGGGCGAGCGGCATCCGCCTCTACGCGGTGCTGTTCATCGTCGGCGGCCTGGGTTTCCTTCGCTGGATCGACCTGCCGGGCGGGCTCTCGCTGCTCGCGCATCCCTGGGTGCTGACTGCATCCGCATTCATGTTCTTCGTCGAGTTCTTTGCCGACAAGATCCCCGGTGTCGACAGCCTGTGGGACGCGGTGCACACCTTCATCCGCATCCCGGCGGGCGCGGCGCTCGCCGCCAGCGTCTTCGGCGACGCGACCGCAGCCGCGGGTGTTGCCGCCGCGATCCTCGGCGGCACCCTGGCGGCGGGCAGTCACCTGGCGAAATCCGGCAGCCGAGCGGTGATCAACACGTCGCCCGAGCCGTTTTCGAACTGGGCGGTGTCGTTCGGCGAGGATCTCGCGGTTGGCACCGTGCTGTGGCTCGCGTTCGCCCACCCGGTCGCGGCGCTCGTGATGCTCGGTCTGTTCGTGCTGTTGCTGATCTGGCTGATTCCGAGGATCTGGCGTTTCATCCGCACGTTCTTGGGCAGGGTGCTCGGCCGCGACGCGCAGTCGGGTGCCCCCACCCGGTTGCTCACCAGGAACCACCCCGATGTTTGAGAAGATCCTGATCGCCAACCGTGGCGAGATCGCCTGCCGCGTGGCGCGCACCGCCCGCCGCATGGGCATCCGCACGGTCGCCGTGTACTCCGACGCCGATGCCGACGCGCTGCACGTCGCCGCCTGCGACGAGGCCTGGCGGCTGGGGCCCGCGTCCCCCCGCGAGAGCTACCTCAACTTTGATGCGATCATCGCCATCGCCCGCAGGACCGGCGCGCAGGCGGTGCATCCCGGCTACGGCTTCCTGTCCGAGAACGCGGGCTTCGCGAGCGCATGCAACGACGCGGGCCTGGTGTTCATCGGTCCGCCTCCGGCCGCGATCGCGGCGATGGGGTCGAAGGCGGCCGCGAAGCGGATCATGGGCGAGGCGGGCGTGCCGCTCGTCCCCGGCTATCACGGCGAGGACCAGGATCCCGAACTGCTCGCCCGCGAGGCCGCGCGGATCGGGTTCCCCGTGCTGATCAAGGCGACGGCCGGCGGCGGCGGCAAGGGGATGAAGATCGTCGAGTCGGAGGACGCGTTTCCCGCCGCGCTCGCCTCCGCGCAACGCGAGGCCCGCGCCGGCTTCGGCGACGAGCGCGTGCTGCTCGAGAAATACCTCACCGCGCCGCGCCATATCGAAATCCAGGTGTTCGCCGATGCCGCGGGCGACGCCGTCTATCTGTTCGAGCGCGATTGCTCGGTCCAGCGGCGGCACCAGAAGGTGCTCGAGGAGGCGCCGGCGCCGGCGATGGACCCGCGGTACCGGCGGGCGATGGGCGAGGCCGCTGTCGCCGCGGCAAAGGCGATCGGCTACGTCGGCGCCGGGACGGTCGAGTTCATCGCGGCGGACAGCTTCGCGCGCGACGGGACGTTCTACTTCATGGAGATGAACACCCGCCTGCAGGTCGAGCATCCCGTCACCGAGATGATCACCGGGCTCGACCTCGTCGAGTGGCAGCTGCGCGTGGCCGCCGGCGAAGCGCTGCCCCGGCGCCAGGACGAGCTTGCGATCGACGGCCACGCGATCGAGGCGCGCATCTACGCCGAGGACCCCGAGCGCGGATTCCTGCCGTCGATCGGCCGACTCGCGCACCTGCGGGCCCCCGTGACGCAGTCCGGCGTGCGGGTGGACACCGGCGTGCGTGCCGGCGACGAGATCTCGCCGTACTACGACCCGATGATCGCCAAGCTCATCGTCCACGGCGAGGACCGCGCGGCGGCGCTGCGGCGGCTCGGCGAGGCGCTTGCCGGTTACGAGATCGTCGGCGTGACCACCAACGTCGCCTTCCTGCAGCGGCTCGTGGCCCACGAGGCCTTTGCCTGCGGCCGCGTCGACACCGGCCTCATCGCCCGCCACCACGACGCGCTGTTCCCGCCGCGCGCGCCCACACCCGCCGACGCGATTCTCGCCGCGGGGCTCGCCGAGGTGCTGCGGCTGGTGCGCGCCCGTGCCGATGCGGCCCGTGCGTCCGGCGACCCTGCGTCGCCTTGGCACGCGATCGATCCGTGGTGGCCCAACAGCGCGCGGCACGCGATCGAGCTGTCGTTCGCCGACGCCGACCTGCGCCACGACGTGGCCGTGCGGCGCGAGCGCGACGGCTGGCGAATGCTGCACGGGGGCCGCGACGTCCCGGTGCGGGTGCGCGAGCGCGACGGCAGGCTGGTGATCATCGCCGACGGGGCGGAGTTCGTCGCCACCGTCGTCGCGCGCGGCGAGGAGCGGCACGTCTTCCTCGGCGGCACGCACTGGCGGCTGCAGATCGTCGATCGCCTCGCCCACGCCGGCGAGGACGACACCCACGGCGGGCACCTGATGGCGCCGATGTCGGGCACCGTCGTGGCCGTGATGGTGCAGCCGGGCGAACTCGTGGAACGTGGCACGCCGCTCCTGATCCTCGAGGCGATGAAGATGGAGCATACGATCCTCGCCCCGGCGCCCGGGACCGTCGTCGCCGTCAACTATGCGGCCGGCGACCGCGTGCGCGAGGGCGCCGATCTCGTCGACATCGACGGCACATGACGGGCGGTGGCGGCGGCGCGGGCGTTGGCCGCCGGCTGCCCGCCCGGCTGGCCCCGGAACTTCCGGTCGACGCTCGCGTCGACTGCAACATGGACGAGGGCGCATGACCAAGTTCACGAGTGCGCTGCCCCGGCGGGTCCGCCTGGTCGAAGTCGGCCCCCGCGACGGGTTGCAGAACGAGAAGGCGATGGTCCCGACCGAGGTCAAGGTCGCGTTCATCGACCGGCTCTCCGCCGCGGGACTGCCCGCGATCGAGGCGACGTCGTTCGTGTCGCCGAAGTGGGTGCCGCAGATGGCCGACGCCGCCGACGTGATGGCGCGCGTCACCCGGCGCCCGGGCGTCGTCTATTCCGTGCTCGTGCCCAACATGAAGGGCTTCGAGAGCGCGCTCGCAGCGCGGGCCGACGAGGTCGTCGTGTTCGGCGCGGCGAGCGAGGCGTTCTCGCAGCGCAACATCAATTGCGGCATCGCCGAGTCGATCGAGCGCTTCCGTCCGGTCGCGGCCGCCGCGCGCGCCGCCGGCATGCGCGTGCGCGGCGCGATCTCCTGCGCGCTCGGCTGCCCGTACCAGGGAGAGGTCGCGCCCGAGGCCGTCGGCTGGGTCGCCCGGCTGATGCGCGATATCGGCGTCGAGCACGTCGGGGTCGCCGACACCATTGGCGTCGGCACGCCGGCGCGGACGCAAGCGGCGATGGAAGCCGCGCTCGCGGTCTACCCGCTCGACGAAGTGAGCGGACACTTTCACGACACTTATGGCCAGGCGTTGGCCAACATCTACGCCTGCCTCGAACTCGGCGTGGCGAGCTTCGACACCAGCGCGGCCGGGCTCGGCGGCTGCCCGTACGCCAAGGGCGCGACCGGCAATGTCGCGACCGAGGACGTCGTCTACCTGCTGCAGGGGCTGGGGATCGAGACCGGAGTCGATCTCGACCGCCTGCGCGCCGCCGGCCAGTTCATCTCCGACGCGCTCGGACGCGCGTCCGGGTCGCGCGTTGCGCGCGCGCTCGCGGCCCGCGATCAGCTCGCCCCGGCATGAGTCGCCGCCTATGAGACCCGCCGCGCGTCGGCTGGCCGCTGCGGCTTCCGCCGACGACGTCCCCTCGCCCTGCGTCAGCATCTGCGAAATGAGCCCGCACAACGGGTTCTGCCTGGGCTGCTACCGCACGCTCGACGAGATCGCCGCGTGGAGCGTGCTCGACGCCGCGGCGAAGCGCGCGATCGTCGCGGCGCTGCCCGCGCGTCGCGAGCGCGCCGCCGGCCAATAGCCCGCGCCCCTCACGAGCGGCCACCGCAACGCGCCGCCGCAGCCGCCGCCATAACGCGCCGCCGCGGGCAGCGACCGGCTTCAGGTCGCCTTCACGCTGCCGTCGGCGACGAGCGCGGCGATCGCGGCGTCGTCGTATCCCGCCTCGCGCAGCAGTTCGCGGCTGTGCTGGCCCTGCGCCGGCGCGTCGCGCAGGATCGCGAAGGCGTGCCCGGACAGCCGAAACGGCGGCGCGTACTGCCGCCTGCCGGCCGCGTCGCGGACGACCATCTCGCGGGCGAGGGTCTGCGCGTCGCACAGCGCTTCGTCGAGCGTGTGCACCGGCGTGACGCAGCAGTCGACGGCGGCGAAGACCTCCGTCCAATGCGCGAGCGGACGGGTGGCGATGAGCGCTGCGAGCTCGCCGCGCACGCGCGCGCCTTCCTCGCCGGTCGCAAGCCCCCCTGGGGCGAGGTCGGGGCGCGCGAGGGTTGCGCAGAGCAGCTGCCAGAATTTGGGCTCCAGCGCGCCGACGGCGAGCCAGCGGCCGTCCGCCGTGGCGTACACGCCGTACGCCGGCACGCCGCCGGTCAGCAGGTCCTCGCCGCGCGGCATCGTGTGACCCCACTGCTCGAGCGCGTGCAGCGCGAAGATGTTGTGCGCGAGCACGGCGTCGGCCATCGCCACGTCGATGTGGCAGCCGCGCCCGGTCCGCTGCGCGCCGACGAGCGCAGCGAGAATCGCGATCGCGCTCGAGGCGGCGCCGCCCAGGAGGTCGGCGATCTGCAGGTTGGACAGCGCCGGAGCGCCGCCGCGCACGCCCGTCTGGTCGAGCACGCCCGCGTAGCCGAGGAAGTTGATGTCGTGGCCGGCCCGCGACGCGCGCGGCCCGGTCTGCCCGTAACCGGTGATCGACGCGTAGACGAGGCGGGGGTTCGCCGCCGACAGCGTCTTGGCGTCCGCGCCCAGCGCCGCCGTGACGCCGGGACGAAAACTCTCGACGACGACGTCGGCGCCGCGCGCGAGGGCGAGCAGCACCTCGCGGCCGTGCGCGCGCTTGAGGTCGACGGCGAGGCTGCGCTTGTTGCGGTTGACCGCGAGGTAGAACGCCGACACGGTCCCCGGCCGGCTGCCCAGGTCGCGGCCGTAGTCGCCCGGGCCGGTGTCCTCGACCTTGATCACGTCGGCGCCGAGATCGGCGAGGTAGAGCGTGCACACCGGGCCGGGCAGAAGCCGGGTGAGGTCGAGCACGCGAATCCCGGCGAGCGGCGCGGCGGTTCCGGAGGTCATGGTCAGGGTTCCTTTTGCGACTGCGGCTCACAGCGTCTCACCGCTCAGCGCTCAGCCCTCGGTTCGCAGGCTCTCAGATCTCTCCCGAGAAGGGAATCCCGAGGTCGCGCTTGATCGTCGCGGCGACGTCGAGCGCTTCCGGCAGCGTCGGCGCAAGGCAGGTCACGTGCCCCATCTTGCGCCCTCGGCGCGGCTCGCCCTTGCCGTAGAGGTGGAGCTTCGCCTGCGGATGGCGCAGCACGCTCGCCCAGTGCGGCTCGCGCGGCCGTGATGTCGTCGCCGTGGCGAACCACAGGTCGCCGAGCAGGTTCACCATCACGGCCGGCTCGAGCTGGCGCGTGTCGCCCTGCGGCATCCCGGCGAGCACGCGCGCCTGCTGCTCGAACTGCGAGGTCACGCACGCGTCGATGCTGTAGTGGCCGCTGTTGTGCGGTCGCGGCGCGATCTCGTTGACGAGTACCCGCCCTGCGTCGGTGACGAACATCTCGACGCAGAGCACGCCGCGATAATCCAGCCGCTCGGCGACCGCCGTGGCGATGCGCCGGGCATCGTCGGCGATGGCGGCGGCGACCCGGGCGGGAACGATCGAGACGTCGAGGATGCCGTCACGATGCCGGTTCTCGGCGACCGGCCAGGTCGTCAACCGCTGCTGCTCGTCGCGGGCTACGATCACCGACACCTCGCAGGCGAGGCTCACGAACCGTTCCAGTACGCAGGCAGCCCCGCCCAGCGCCGTGTACGCGGCGGCGACTTCGTCGGCGGTGCGCACGCGCACCTGGCCCTTGCCGTCGTAGCCCAGGCGCGCGCTCTTGACGATGCCCGGCAGCAGCGCGGCATCGACCGCGCGGGCATCGGCCTCGCCGCGCAGCACGGCGTACGGGGCGACGGCGAAGCCCTGGGCGGACAGAAAGCGCTTCTCGCTGATGCGGTCCTGCGCGATCGCGACGCTGGCCGCGCCGGGCGAGACGCGTCGGGTGCGCTCGAGGAACTCGAGCGCGTCGGCGGGGACGTTCTCGAACTCGGTGGTGACGCCCTCGGCGAGGGCTGCCATCTCTGCCAGCGCAACCGGATCCTGGTACTCGGCGCGCAGGTGGCGGTCGGCCACGGTGCCGGCCGGACTGTGGGCGCCGGGATCGAGCACCGCGACGCGGTAGCCCATGCTCTGCGCCGCCATGCAGAACATCCGGCCGAGCTGGCCGCCGCCGAGCAGTCCCAACCAGGCGCCGGGCGCGATGGTCGCCGAGAAAGACGCGTCGGCGCCGCCCTCGTGTCCGGGAATCCGGCGTGCGCCATCGAGGCCGGCCGGCGGCATGGTCATGTCCCGCGTTGGCGTCTCGCCCGCCGTGCGCCGTTCATCCTGCGGGCGGCACGCGCATGGCGCGCGCTGTGTTCGTCTGCTTGAGGCGGAAGGCCGCGAGCTTTCTCGCGAGTGCCGGATCGGTCGCGGCGAGCAGCGCCACGGCGAAGAGCCCGGCGTTCGCGGCGCCGGCCTCGCCGATCGCGAACGTCGCCACCGGGATGCCCTTCGGCATCTGGACGATCGACAGCAGCGAGTCCTCGCCGCGAAGATGCTTCGACGGCACCGGCACGCCGAGCACGGGCACGGTCGTCTTGGCGGCGAGCATTCCGGGCAGGTGCGCGGCGCCGCCGGCGCCGGCGATGAGGCAGCGCAGGCCGCGCGGGGCCGCGTCCTCGGCGTACTCGAACATGTCGTCGGGCATCCGGTGCGCGGAGACGACGCGGGCTTCGTGCGGGACCGCGAACGCTTCGAGCTGCGCAACTGCGTGGCGCATGACGTCCCAGTCGCTGTCGCTGCCCATCACGACGCCCACGAGCGGTGCACCCTTGCGCTGCGCCATCGGTGTGTCTCCCCGCGATGCCTGCCGGCGCGAGCGTGCTGGGCCGCTGCGCGGCGCGACCGGCATCGGGTCAGTCCTCTCGGTCAGGCGTCTTCCCCGAGGGAACGCGGCCGCACGCGGGGTGCCGGCCATCTCGGCCGTGGACGAGGCGGCGCGGGCGCCGTCGTAACGCCGCGCTCACGAGGGGGGCAAGCCCTGCCCGATCCGGGCTTCCATCATGCGTCCGATTCTAGTGCACCGCAGCGCAAATGAACACCAGGCGGGCGGCGCGCTGCGCGCGCTGCGCGTTCGTCGCGCGCTGCAGCGAGCACCGCCGGCGCTCGCGATGCCGCCGACCGTCGGCCGAATTGCGGTGCGGTGCGGGCTTGGTCGACAATACGGCCCATGCGAATCCATCAACGACTTGCCCTCACCGTCCTCGCGCTCGCCGCCACCGTGTCGACCGGGGCGCTGGCCGAGCCTGCGGACGCCGATTTCCTCGCCGCGCGGGCGGCGTTCGAGCGCGGCCAACGCGAGCGGCTCGAGGCGCTCGCGCCGCGCGTCGAGGGGCACCTGCTGCAGCCCTACGTCGATTACTGGCGCCTGCGCCTCGCTATCGACACCGCGACCGACGCGGAGGTCCGCGCTTTCGTCGACGCCAACGCCGTGCCGCCGCTCGCACAGCAGCTTCGAGTCGAACGGCTGAAGAGCCTGGCGCGGCGCGGCCAGTGGGCGAGCTTCGCGCTCGACACCCCGCCGCCGGCAGGCGAGGACGCCGAGCTCGCCTGCTTCGGGATCCGCTACCGGTGGCAGCGCGAAGGCGATGCCGCGCTGGCGGCTGCCAGGCCGCTCTGGTTCAGCGGCCAGACGCTGCCCGAGGCCTGCGAGCCGCTGTTCGAGGCGCTTGTTGCGCGCGGCGAGCTCGGCGTCGCCGACCGGCGCGAGCGCTTTCGGCTCGCGACGCAGGCCGGCAATGTTCGGCTCGCGCGTGCGATCGCCGACGCGCTGCCGGGGGCGGACCGGATCACCGCCGCCGAGTTCGCCGCGGTCGACAAGGATCCCGCGGCGGCGCTCGCGGGCGGGGGCTTCCGCTGGAAGGAAGCCGGCGGCCGCGAGCTCGCGCTGTACGCGCTGGAGCGCTCGGCGCGCACCGACGCCGCGTCGGTGCGTCCCGCGTGGGAAAAGCAGCGCGGCCAGCTGCCCGAGGCCGAGCGGCGCTACGGCAACGCGCGCATCGCGTTCCACGCGGCGCGGCAGCTGCGCCCCGAGGCGCACGCCTGGTTCGTCGAGGCGGGCGCCCAGCCGCAGGGGGACGTCGAGCGCGCGTGGCAGGTGCGCGCGGCGCTGCGGGCCGGCGCCTGGAACCACGTGCTCGCGGCGATCGACGCCATGCCCGCGACGCAGGCCGGCGAACAGACGTGGCGTTACTGGCGCGCCCGCGCGTTCGCCGCGCTGGGCCGCGCGGCCGACGCCCAGCCGCTGTACGCTGCGCTGGCGGCGGAGGAAGGCTTTTATCCGCTGCTCGCGGCCGAGGCCCTCGGGCGGGGAGCCGAAAAGCTGCGCGAGCCACCCCGCGCGTCGCCGGCGGCCGACGTGCAGTGGCTGGCGGCGTTCGCCGCCCGTGCCGACGTCAAGCGCGTGGTCAAGCTCGCGCAGCTCGACCTGCGCTCCGAGATGGTCCGCGAATGGGCGCAGATCATCCGCGGCGCCGACGACGAGACGCTGCTGCGCGCCGCCGACTACGCGCGCCGCCAGGGCCTCTACGACCGCGCGATCAACACCGCCGAGCGCACCGGATCGCGGCACGACTTCGGCCTGCGCTACCTCACGCCCTACCGCGGCGAGTTCGGCGCCGCGGCCCGCGAGCACGCCGTCGACGAGGCGCTGCTGTTCGGCATCGCCCGGCAGGAGTCGCGGTTCGTCACCGACATCGTGTCCTCGGCCGGAGCCGTCGGGCTGATGCAGCTGATGCCGGCGACGGCGCGCTGGGTGGCGCGGGAGATGCGGCGCAGCGACTACCGCCCCGACCAGATCGCCGACGTCGCCACCAATACCGGGTTCGGCGCGTTCTACTTCAAGTACTGGCTGGATCGGCTCGACGCGCAGCCGGCGCTCGCGGCCGCCGCGTACAACGCGGGCCCCGGCCGCGCCCAGGCGTGGCGCAACGGCGCGCCGCTCGAGGGCGCCATCTGGGTCGAGTCGATCCCGTTCAACGAGACCCGCGACTACGTGAAGAAGGTGCTCGCCAACGCGATGTACTACGCGCGCGAACTGAACCAGCCGTACGTGCCGCTGACCGCGCGGCTGGGCACCGTCGCGCCGCGCGGATCGCCGCCGAACGAGCGCAGTGTCGCGCTGTCGCCCTGAGAGCCTGTGAAGAAATCGTCGCGAGCGCCCGGAGTGCAAGGCGCGACTGATGCGAGCGACGAGACATATCAGTGTGGATAGGCGAGGAGTGAGCGAGTGAGCAACGCAGCAATCCGGGCGCGCAGCAGATTGATTCACAGGCTCTGAGCGGGCACGCAGGAGACTCGCATGGCAGAACGCAGGATTCTGGTCGTCGGCGGCAGTGGTTTCGTCGGCCGGCACGTCGTCGCGCAGCTGGTCGCCGCGGGCCACCGCGTCGTCGTCCCCACCCGCCGGCGCGACAACGCGCGGCACCTGTTCCTGCTGCCGACCGTCGAGGTCGTCGAAGCCGACGTCGCCGACCCGGGTGTGCTGCCGCAGCTCGCGCGGGGCGCCGACGCGATCGTCAACCTCGTCGGTATCCTCAACGAAGGCGGCCGGGAGACGTTCGCGCGGGCGCACGTCGAGGTGACGCAGCGCTGCATCGACGCCGCGAAGGGCGCCGGCGTGCGCCGGTTCGTACAGATGAGCGCGCTCAACGCCGACGAGCACGGCCCCAGCGCCTACCAGCGCAGCAAGGGCGCGGCCGAGGCGGCGGTCGTCGCCTCCGGCCTCGACTGGACGATCTTCCAGCCGTCGGTGATCTTCGGGCGCGAGGACTCGTTCCTCAACCTGTTTGCCCGCGTGCTGCGCTTCCTGCCGGTGATGGCGCTGGCCGGCGCCAACGTGCGCTTCCAGCCCGTCTACGTCGGCGACGTGGCCACCTGCTTCGTGCGCGCGCTCGACCTCGACGCCGCGATCGGGCAGCGCTACCCGTTGTGCGGTCCGCGCGTCTACACGCTGCGCGAGCTCGTCCGCTACGTTGGCGAGGTCGCGGAGACGCCGCGTCCGATCGTGCCCCTGGGCGCGGCGCTGGGCAAGCTCCAGGCGCTCGCACTCGAGATGCTGCCGGGCAAGCTGATGAGCCGCGACAACCTGGCGTCGATGGAGCGCGACAGCGTCTGCGATTGCCCGTTTCCGGCGCTGTTCGGCGTGAGCCCGACCGCGCTCGAGGCGATCGCACCGCTCTACCTCTCGCCCGAGGCGGCGAGAAGCCCTTACGACAACTATCGCGCGCACAGCGGGCGCTAAGAGCCCGCGCCGCGCCGTGCCGGCGGCCCCCGCAGGCGTTGCCGTGAATCACAGGCCGATCCCGCGCGAGGTCGCCACCTACCGCGTCGGCGGATCGGTCCGCGACGAGCTCCTCGGCCGGGACGTCGCCGACCGTGACTGGGTCGTCGTCGGCGCGACACCCGAGATGCTGGTCGCGTCGGGTTTTCGCCCGGTCGGGCGCGACTTCCCGGTCTTCCTGCACCCCGACACGCACGAGGAGTACGCGCTCGCGCGCACGGAGCGCAAGCACGGGCGCGGCTACCGCGGGTTCGAGTTCTTCGCCTCGCCCGACGTCACGCTGGAGGAAGACCTGCGCCGGCGCGACCTGACCATCAACGCCATGGCGCGCGGCGCCGACGGCGGCCTGATCGACCCCTTCGGCGGGGCCGCCGATCTCGCGGCGGGGCTGCTGCGGCACGTCTCTCCCGCGTTCGCGGAGGATCCGCTGCGCGTGCTGCGTGTGGCGCGCTTCGCCGCGCGCTTCGGGTTCGCGGTCGCGCCGGAGACCGAGGCGCTGATGCGCGAGCTGGTCGTCTCCGGCGAGCTCGCCGAACTCGCGCCGGAGCGCGTCTGGCAGGAACTCGCACGCGGCCTGATGGAACCGCTGCCGTCGCGGATGCTCGAGGTGTTGCGCCAGTGTGGCGCGCTGGCCCGACTGCTGCCGGAAGTCGACGCGCTGTACGGCGTTCCGCAGCCCCCCGCGCACCATCCGGAGTTCGACACCGGCGTGCACGTCGCGCAGGCCCTCGACTGGGCGGCGCGCCACGGCTGCCCGCTCGCCGTCCGCTACGCCGTGCTGCTGCACGACGTCGGCAAGGCGCTCACGCCGCCGGGAGAGTGGCCGCGGCACCTCGCGCACGAGGTGCGCGGCGCGCGCCTCGCCGAAGCGATCTCGGGTCGGCTGCGCGTGCCGCTCGACTGCCGCGACGCGGCGCGACTTGCGGCCCGGCGGCATGGCGTGGTGCACCGGGCGGCGGAACTGCGGCCGGCGACGGTGCTCGATCTCCTCCTTTCCGCGGACGCGCTGCGCCGCCCCGAGCGCCTCGACGGGCTGCTCCTCGCTTGCGCCGCGGACGCGCTGTCGCGCCCGGGACGCGGCGGCGACTACCCGCCTGCGGTGCTGCTGCCCGAAGCGCTCGCCGTCGTCCGGGGCGTCGACGCGGCGGGCGTGGCGCGTCGCGCGGCGGCGCGCGGCCCCGAAGGCCGTGATCGCGGCGGCGAGCAGCCGATACCGGCCGCCGTGCGGCGGGCGCGGCTCGCCGCATTGCGCGTGTGGCGAACGCGTGCGCGGCCCGCGTCCGGCCGGCAGTGAGCGTGCGCCGCCTGCCGAAGGACGAACCCGCGGGTCCTGCGCCGGTTCAGACGCGGTAGGCGACGATGCGCATCACGTCGGCCGCGACGCGCATCAGCTGCTTGACCGGAAACGGCAGCGGCGCAGCACCCGCCGACTCGGCCATCGCACCGTGGCGCGCCTCGTCGACCTTCATCTGCTCGACGATCGCCCGGCTCTTCTGGTCCTCGGCGGGCAGCGCTTCGAGGTGGCCGGAGAGGTGGTCCTCGACCTGCCGCTCGGTCTCGACGACGAAGCCCAGGTTGACCCGGTCGCCGGCGAATCCCGCGGCCAGACCGATCGCGAAGGAGCCCCCGTACCACAGCGGGTTGAGGAGCGACGTCCGGCCGTTGAGCTCGGACAGGCGCGTCTGCGTCCACGCGAGATGCTCCTCCTCCTCGCGCGCGGCGCGCGCGAAGTCGGCGGCGAGCCTCGGATCGCTGGAAGTGAGCGCCTGCGCCGCGTAGAGCGCCTGCGCGCAGACTTCGCCGGTGTGGTTGACGCGCATCAGTCCGGCCGCGTGGCGGCGCTCGGTGTCGGAGAGCGCCGCCTCCGGCAGCGCAGCGCCGGGCACCGGGCGAATCGAGGCGGGATGGCCGGCGAGCGTGCGCAGTGCACGGTCGAAGCCAACGATGAGTTCGTCGATCATGGGGTTCGCGAATCAGAATGAATGCGCCGTGCCCAGCACGAAGCCGCTCGGGTTGGCGCCGACGGCGACCGTGTAGCGGTTGACGTAGAAGTTGTAGGTCGCGTTGGCGTCGTTGCCGATGGTGTTGTAGCCTGTATACACCATCGTACGTTTCGACAACCGATAGGTGTAGCTGACCATCGCCTGCCAGGCGCCGCTGTCGGGTCCGCGCGCGAGGCTGCCGACGCGCGTGCCGGTCTCCGCGTCGCCACCGCCGTTGCCGGCGCTGCCGAAGAATGCGTAGAAGGTGCCCGAGGGTCCCAGCGCCACGGTCGACGAGACGCCCCAGAAGTTGCGCGTCAGGTTCCCCGAGGGAGTCTCGTAGTTCAGGCGCTCGTAGACGGCGCCGAGCCGTGCCGGTCCGAAGGCCCACGTTCCGGCGAGCGAGAGCGCGTAGTCGTTCTGGAACGACGCGCGCACCTCGTCGTTGCGCTCGTAGCCCACGCCGACTTCGAGCGGACCGGAGCTGTAGAAGCCGGCGAGCGAGACCGTGTGCCCGCCGCGCTGGCTCGGATTCGAGCGCTCCCCCAGCGACACCTGCACGCTGCCGCTGAAGCCGTTGACGATCGGCGAATCGTAACGGATGGAGTTGGGCAGCCGCGCATCGAACCCGCCGTTGATCTTGGGCTGCGCGCCTTGCGACCACAGCGCGGACGTCGACAGGATCGAGGTGAGGTACGTGGGCACGCTGCCGAACAGCACCGAAACGTCGTCGTAGGGGGCGAGGAAGTAGCCGAGCTGCACCGAGCCCCAGTCGCCCGCGAGGCCGACGAACGAGTCGCGGTAGGGAAGGTTCTGATTGGTGCCGTCGTCCATCGCGACGCTGTATTCGAGCTGGAAGAACGCGCTCATCCCGCCCCCCAGCGCCTCGGCGCCGCGCAGCCCGATCGCCGACGAGTTGCTGCTCACCCGGAACGTCGTCGGATCGCTGCCGTCGGGCTGCTTGCCGCGGACCGCCTCGACGTCGAGGTTGAGCGTGCCGTAGACGTTGACGCGCCCACCTTGCGCCAGCGCGGCCGGCGCGGCGGTCACGAAGGCGACGAGCGCGAGCTGCGCGGTGCGCCGGGCGCGGAAGTGCCGGAGCTTCATCGGTCGGATGTTACCGCCAACGGCGGGTTCATGGCGTTCGCAGGCGAACGTCCTCATCCGGGGGCGGCGGTCCGGGCGCCCTGCAACCCGCCGTCTGCCCTCGCGGCGAGAGCCGGGCGCTCTCCGCGGCGAGCACCGTCACCCGACGGCGCAGATCGGGCACAAAGAAAAAGGGCGCCGAAGCGCCCTTCTTCCGTTCGAACCGCAGGCTCGCCGCGGATCAGAAGTTGTGCCACAGGCCGGCGGAGAACGACGACACCTTGCTGTCGCCGGTGATGTCGGTGCCGGCCGCGTCGAGCGTGCCGTCGTTGGTCATCTGCGCGTAGTACATGCGGATCAGCGTGCGCTTCGACAGCGCGTAGTCGGCCGTCAGCGCCCAGTGATTGCCGCCGCCGCTGCCCCATTAGCGCAGGTTCGCGTACGAGGGGTTGTAGTCGCCCGAGGTGCTGGAGGACGCGTTGAACGCGGTGGCGAGGCCGTCGTTGCGCGCGTTGTACTGCGCGCCGAACGTCCACGCCTGCCACGGCATCTGCACGCCGAGCGACCAGTTCTGGTAATCGTACGTCTGGTCGACGTTCCCCGGCAGCGAGCCGCCGAAGTCGTACTCGGCCCACTCGTAGTAGCCGAGGACCCTGAACGCAGGCAAGTTCATCATCGAACCGAAGTTCCAGATCAGCGCCGCGCGCCAGGCCTGCTGATCGTTGATGGCCAAGGATCGTGCCGCCCAGACCGGCGAAGTCGCTGTGGTACGCGTAGGTGAGACCGCCGGTGAACGGGCCGTTGCGATAGATCACGGCCGTGTCCCAGCCCCAAGCGTCCTTGGCGAAGCTCTCGTCGAGGATCGCGTACTGCGTGCGCAGCGAGAAGCCCTTCCAGTCCGGCGTCTTGTAGGAAAGCGAGTTGCCGTACCGGGCGTCGAACGCACCGGTGTTGGTTTGCGCCTGGCCTCCCGTGAAATTCGTGAACAGGCCCTGCTTCGCGAAGCCGGGTCCGCTCGACACGCCGTTGTTCGGGTTTTCCCAGTTGTTGGAGCCCTGCAGGTCGGTGAGGCCCTTGACGTCGTCGTACGGGGTGAGGCCGTAACCCAGCTTCAGCTCGCCCCACGTCGCCGTTGAGGCCGACCCAGCCTTCCCGGCCGCACATGCCGGGCGCGCCAGCCGACAGCGCTCGCCGCCGGAGTCGATGGCCACGCCGGTTTCGCACTGGAAGATCGCGTTCATGCCCTTGCCGATCGCTTCGGATCCGCGCAGACCCCAGCGCGACGAGACGCTGTCGAGCGTGTCGACAGCGAGGTGTCGCCGGTCGGGCCGGAGTACTTCGTGTAGTCGTAGTCCATGCGGAACGAACCGTACAGCGTCACGTTCGCGGTTTGTGCTTGCGCCAAGGGGGCCGCGAGCAGCCCAGCGATGGCGACAGCGACGAGCTTCTTGTTCATCGAGTCTCTCCTCTAACAGACAAAATTTGGCAAGCGGACAGGCTCCGACTTGCCATCGAAACCTTCTCAGACGGTTCGAGAAGTTGAGGCCATTGTGCCAAACCGCTTCTCGCGCAGGCAAGGCAAACCCCTCCCGCGCCGCCGCCGGGGGAGCGCCTGTTGTTAAAACGCGACAGGAGCGCGCTTGGCAAGCGCGGCTGCCGGGGTCGTTCCGGCACTCGTGCGCACTCCAACAACGGCCGCTAAGTGTATGATCGAGTATGGAAAAAATGTCTCTCGGCGCGAGCGGGCGACGCTCGCCGTCAGGATGGGTCGCCCCACGGTTCGAGGGGGCTGCGGCGGGGAGGGCGCGGTGAGCGGCATCGCGGGCGGTGATGCGGGCGGCGTGGGAGGGGCCGCGCTCGCCGCCGGTGTGGCGGCCCTCGCCGCGGCGATCGCCTTGGCGCTCGTCATGCGCAACGTCGAACGGCTGCCCAAGGCGCAGCCGAACACGCGGTCGCTGCACGAGTGGCCGGTCTGTCGTGTCGGAGGGCTCTCGATCTGGGCGGGGTGGCTGCCGGCGCTGTGGCTGTCCGGAGCGCCGTTTCCGGCCGGGCTCGCTGGCGGGGTCGGCTGGATCGCGATCGTGCTCGTCTGCCTGCTCGACGATTGGCGCGGCGTTCCGCCGCCGGCTCGCCTGGCCGTGCACCTCGCCGCCTCGGCACTGGCCGCCTCGGCGCTGCCGGGCGTTGCCGGCGCGCTCGGCCTCGCGGTGGCCACACTCGTCATCGCGTGGTCCTCCAACCTGTACAACTTCATGGACGGCAGCGACGGTCTCGCCGCGACGATGGCGGTGCTGGGCTTCGCGGCGCTGGCGGCAGGCGCGTGGGTCGCGGCCGCGCCGAGCGCGCCGCTGCTCGCGCTGGCCGCGGCCGTGGTGCCGCTGCTCGTCGTCAACGCGCCGCCGGCCCGGGTGTTCATGGGCGACATCGGTGCGGTGCCGCTGGGTTTCCTCGCGGCGCTCTTCGGCATCGCCGGCTGGGGCGACGGCGTGTGGCCGGCGTGGTTTCCGGTCACGGTCTTCCTCCCGTTCATCGCCGATGCGTCGGCGACGCTCCTGCGCCGGGCGCTGCGCGGGGAGCGGGTCTGGGAAGCGCACCGCTCGCATTACTACCAGCGCCTGCATCAGTTGGGCGCCGGGCACCGCGGGACGCTCCTCGTCTTCGGCGCGCTGATGGCCGGCACCGGCGGCTCGGCGGTCCTCGCCCTGGCCACCGGTGCGTCGGGTGTCGGCGTCCTCGCCGGCTGGTTGCTCGCGCTCGGCGCGCTCTTCGCCGGCATTGATTATCATTGGCGGATCCGGCAACGAAAAACCCGATGAAAAACCTCACCAACTGGCGGGCGTGGCTCGCCTTCGCCCACGATCTTTCCGCCGCCGCGCTCGCCTGGGCGGCGACGTACTGGCTGCGCTTCAGCCTCGACGTCGTCGAACCCCAGATGCACGACATGTGGCGCACGCTCGCGTGGATCGTGCCGTTGCAGGGCGGGATCTTCTACGCCTTCGGCCTCTACCGCGGGCTCTGGCGCTACGCGAGCCTCTCCGACTTGAAGCAGATCGTCTACGCCGCGGGCCTGGGCGCGTTGCTGATCCCCGTCGTGCTGGTGATGCTGCAACTGCGCACGGTCGTCCCGCGCAGCGTGCTGATCTTCTATCCGGTGCTGCTCATCTTCGTCATGGCGGGCAGCCGCTTCGCCTACCGGATCTGGAAGGAGCATCGCCTCTACAGCCCGCTCGCGGCGCTGGGCGAGCCGGTGCTGATCGTCGGCGCCGGCGAGGCCGGCGCGGGGCTCGTCCGCGATCTCGCGCGCAGCCGGCAATGGCGTGTCGTGGGGCTGGTCGACGACGATCGGTCGAAACTGGGGCGGCTGATCCGCGAGCACAAGGTGCTGGGTGGCATCGCGTCGCTGCCGCACTGGGCGAAACGCTACGGCGTGCGCAAGGCGATCATTGCGCTGCCTTCGGCCGATCATGGCGTGCGCCGGCGCGCAGCCGAAGCCTGCGCCGCTGCGGGTATCGAGGCGCTGACGGTGCCCTCGTACGAGGACCTCATCAGCGGGCGCTCGGACCTGACGACGATCCGCAACATCGAGCTCGACGACCTCCTGGGGCGCGACCCTGTCGTGCTCGACAGCGCCGGGCTGGGCGAATGGCTGGGCAACCGCGTCGTGATGGTCACCGGCGCCGGCGGCTCGATCGGCTCCGAGCTCTGCAAGCAGGTTGCCCGCTTCCGCCCGGCGCGGCTGGTGCTCTTCGACGTCTCGGAAGCGGCGCTCTACGAGATCCAGATGGCCCTCGGCGACCGCTTTCCGCTGTTGCCGCTGGTCTGCGTCGTCGGCGACGTCAAGCACGTTTCCCTGGTCGACGACGTGTTCGCGCGCGAACGCCCCCAGGTGGTGTTCCACGCCGCGGCGTACAAGCACGTGCCGCTGATGGAGGACACCAACGCCTGGCAGGCGGTGCGCAACAACGCTTACGGCACCTGGGTGCTCGCGCGCGCGGCGGCGGCCGCCAAGGTCGAGAAGTTCGTGCTGGTGTCGACCGACAAGGCGGTCAATCCCACCAGCGTGATGGGGGCCAGCAAGCGCTTGGCCGAGATCGTGTGCCAATGCCAGCGCGATGGCGCGACGCAGTTCGTCCTGGTGCGTTTCGGCAACGTCTTCGGCAGCGCCGGCAGCGTGATCCCGCGCTTCCGGGAGCAGATCGCCCGCGGCGGGCCGGTGACGGTCACGCACCCGGAGATCACGCGTTACTTCATGTCGATCCCGGAGGCAACGCAGCTCCTGCTGCAGGCCGGCCTGCAGGGCAAGAGCGGCGAGATCCTGGTGCTCGACATGGGCGAGCCGGTGCGCATCGTCGACCTCGCGCGCGACATGATCCGCCTTTCCGGCGCCGACCCCGACCGGATTGGGATCGTCTTCACGGGGCTGCGCCCCGGCGAAAAGCTATACGAGGAACTGCTCGCCAGCGAGGAAGCCACGCTGCCGACGCCGCATCCCAAGCTGCGAATCGCGCAGGCGCGCCAGGCCAACCGCGACGCCGTCGGGCAGATGGTCGCCTGGTGCGAGCGCGACCGCGCCGCCGACGACGCCGAAGTGCGGGCGCGGCTCAAGGCGTGGATTCCCGAGTACGCGCCCCCCGCGGGCGCGCCGGTCAAGCCGCTGCCGACCGAGCCGCAGCCTGGCGATGCAACGGTGCCGCTGCCGCTGCGGGCGCCGCGACGGCGCGGTTGAGGCCGCCGCGCAGGGCGCGCCGACGGGGCTGCGCCGCGTTCCACGCAAGGGGCGTGGGCCGGTCGTTCGCTGCGGTTCAACCCGGGTCCGCGCCGCCGCCCTCGGGTCGATCGGGCCGGTGCCGGCGAGGCGGTGCCTGCGGCAGGGCCGCGTCGCTGTCGAGGGTCGGTATGCCGTTGGCGCCCGCCAAGGCGGGCGTGCCTGTGCCGCCGCGCGCGGGGACGGTCGCGGCGAGGAGGTCGCGGTAGAGCAGCACGGCGCGCAGCGTCATCGCCACCCCTGCGAACGGCAGGACTGCGTTGCGGGCGTTGGCGGCCAGGCGCGCGCGCCGCCCGGGGTCGGTCAACGACGCCATCGCGAAGGCCCAGGCCGAGACCTCGGCCGTGGGCACGACCAGTCCGCAGTCGCGCTCGCGCACGAGCGCTGCGGCGCCCGAACGCTCGCCGACGATCGGAGGCACGCCGGCGGCCAGCGCGTCGAGCGCGGCCGCGCCCCGCGGGTCGTAACGCGCGGGAAGCACGAACGCGTCGGCGGCGCCGAGGTACGCGCGCGGGTCCGCCGGTTGCCCGACGAAGGAGGCGCGGGCGACGGCGCCGCAGGCGCGCAGCCAGCGCTCCGGCGCGTCCGGGGTCGGCGGCTGGCCGAGCAGCAACAGGTGCGCCGGCGCCGGGGCGCGCGCGACCGCGTCGATGGCGGTGCGGGCGTCGTCGCGGCGCCAGTCGTTGCTCGCAAAGAGGAAGACCGTCGCCGCCGGGTCGACGCCGTGTCGCGCCAACGTCGCGGCACGGTGGGCGCGCAGTGCCGGGGTGAGGCCGGAGGTGTCGACCGGATGCGGCACGACGTGCAGCTTCGCGTCTGGCAGGCCGAACCGCGCTCGCACCTCGTCTCTGACCAGCGTCGACGGGCAGATCACCGCGGAGAGCCAGGGGCTTGCGAACATGCGCCGCTCGGCGGCGAGCAGGTAGCGCCACTGCAGGCTTGCACGCAGCCGGACGCCGTGCCACGACGACGCGCGGGCGAGCTCTGCGTCGAACCAGGCGGCGTAGACGCCGTTGTCGGCGCGATAGACATCACAGCACGGCAACGGGTGGTGTGCCTCGACGAGGTCGGCGCGGGCCTTGGCGATCACCCTGCACACCGCGCGCGCGAAGCCGGCGTCGCGCCACCCGTGTCCGAGATGAAACGGGTCGCAGGCGATTTGCTCGATCAGTCGCAGGCGCAGGGGCGCGACCTTGCGCGTGTACAACGTAACCGCCACGTTGCGCTCGAGCAGCGCCTCCCACGCGGCCTCGAGGAACAGCTCGGTCGACCCCTCGGGCATGTAGTCCTGGCGGATGATCGCGAGGCGCATCGCGGTTTCGGGGGCGGGGGGCCGGCGGTCGACGCAGTGGGGAGAGTGGAAGGACCAGCCGGCGTGCGCCGGGGAGCGGCGCCGGCGGCCCGCGGCACGGTGCCAACGATAGCAAACTCCGTTACGGTGGTGGGCGACGCGCGCCGCCGCCTTGCCCGCGCAGGGTTCCGGTACAATCCCGTTCGACCCGGTGCCCGCCTGCCGCCCGCGACGCAAGCCCGTCCCGTCCGACCCCGCGCCCCCGCCCGCCATGCCCATCGATGCCGTCAACGCTGCCCTGAAGGCGCAGATCCTCGCTGAGGCGCTGCCCTACATCCAGCGCTTTCACGACCAGACGATCATCGTGAAATACGGCGGCAACGCGATGACCGAGCCGCAACTCAAGGCCGGGTTCGCCCGCGACGTGGTGATGCTGAAGCTCGTCGGCATGAACCCGGTGATCGTTCACGGCGGGGGTCCGCAGATCGGTGACCTGCTGAAGAAGATGGGGATCGCCAGCGAGTTCCGGCAGGGGATGCGCGTCACCGACGACAAGGTGATGAACGTCGTCGAGATGGTGCTTGGCGAGCTCAATCAGGAGATCGTCGGACTGATCAACCAGCACGGCGGCAAGGCGGTGGGGCTCACCGGGCAGGACGGTGCGTTCATCCACGCCCGCAAGATGCTGCTGAGGAGCGAGACCGATGCCGGTGCAACGGTCGACATCGGCCTCGTCGGGGAGATCGAGCGCATCGACCCCGAGATCATCCAGCTCCTCGACTCGCGCGACTTCATTCCGGTCGTGGCGCCGATCGGCGTCGGTCGCGAGGGGGAGGCCTACAACATCAACGCTGATCTCGTCGCCGGCAAGCTTGCCGAGACGCTCCAGGCCGAGAAGCTCGTGCTGATGACCAACACCGTCGGCGTGCTGGACAAGCACGGAAACCTGTTGTCGGGCCTTACGGCGACCGAGATCGACGCGTTGTTCGCCGACGGCACGATCAGCGGCGGCATGCTGCCCAAGATCGGCTCCGCCCTGGACGCGGTGAAGAACGGCGTCAAGAGCTCGCACATCATCGACGGCCGCGTTGAGCACGCGCTGCTTCTGGAAGTGCTGACCAACGAGGGCGTGGGCACGATGATTCGGGCCGATGATGCCGATCCGGGGCACGTGCGGCCGGGCGGCTGAAGCGCGCGGTTCGGCTGTCGCTCGACCCCATCATGGCGCCCAGGTCCGGGGAACGTCGGCTGCAGATCCTGCAGACGCTGGCGTCGATGCTGGAGAACCCGCGTGGCGAGAAGGTCACGACCGCGGCGCTCGCGGCGCGGCTCGAGGTCTCCGAAGCGGCGCTGTACCGGCACTTCGCGAGCAAGGCGCAGATGTTCGAGGGCTTGATCGAGTTCATCGAGACCACCCTTTTCTCGCTGGTCAACAAGATCGCCGCCGATACGCAGGACGGCGCGCTGCAGGCGCAGCAGATCGTCGGCGTGCTGCTCGGGTTCGCCGAAAAGAATCCCGGCATGACGCGCGTGCTGATCGGCGACGCGCTGGTCAACGAGGACGCGCGCCTGCAGGCACGCATCAATCAGCTCTATGACCGTATCGAGGCCGCGTTGCGGCAGGCGCTGCGCATCGCGCAGGCGGGCGGCCAGTGGCCCGGGGACCCCGGCGCCGAGGCCGCGGTGCTGCTCGCCTATGTGCTTGGACGCTGGCAGCTCTTTGCCAAGACGGGGTTCAAGCGAGCGCCGCAGGACGGGTGGGAGTTGCAGCGCAAGTTCCTGTTCGGCTGAGCGTCGAGGCAGTCAGTCCCTGCGCCCGCTTCCGCCGCCGCAGACGGGACACGCGGGATCGCGCGGCACGCGCACCTCGCGCCATTCCATGTCGAGCGCGTCGACGAGCAGCAGCCGGCCGGCGAGCGACCGGCCGACGCCGGCGACGAGCTTGAGCGCTTCGGCGGCCTGCGCCGCGCCCACGATCCCGACCAGCGGCGCGAACACTCCCATCGTGGCGCAGCGGGTCTCCTCGATCTCCTCGCCCTCGCCGAACAGGCAGTGGTAGCACGGCGCCCCATCGATGCGACGATCGAACACCGCAATCTGCCCGTCGAAGCCGATCGCCGCGCCCGACACCAGCGGCTTTCCCGCCGCGACGCAGGCGCGGTTGACCGCGTGGCGAGTGGCGAAGTTGTCGCTGCAGTCGAGCACGACGTCGGCGGTGGCCACCTCGCGCGCGAGCCGGTCGCCGGCCAGTCGCTCCTGCAGGGCGGTGACGCGCACCTCGGGGTTGATCGCGTTGAGCCTCGCGCGGGCCGCAGTCGCCTTCGGCAGGCCGATGTCCGCAGTGCAGAAGAGCACCTGTCGCTGCAGGTTGGTGAGGTCGACCTGGTCCGGGTCGCAGATCGTCAGGTTACCGATGCCGGCGGCGGTCAGAAACTGCGCGGCCGGGCAGCCCAACCCCCCGGCGCCCACGATCAGCCCATGCGCCGCAGCGAACCTGCGCTGCGCCTCGAGGCCAAGCGCCTCGAGCAGGATGTGCCGGCTGTAACGAAGCAGCTGCCCGTCGTCCATCAGGGTCAGATCCGTGCCGGAAATGGGGCCAGAGCCGTAATTCTCCGGAATCGAACGAATGCTGCGACCGCGCCGAAGTTCCGAACAATTACGGCTCTGACCCCGTTTCCGGGCAAATTACGGCTCTGACCCCGATGCTTTTGCGATCGTCTTGATCGACGCGATCACGGGCTGACCCTTGAGGTGGTTGATCGCCTGGGTGAGCTGGAAATCGTCGGCCGCGCCGAACTCGAAGCGCGGCGGGGGCGGCAGTTCCTCCGACCGGTTGTCCTTCGGGGCGGGGGCCGGCCCGGTGGACGGCGCCGGGCTGCCTTTCGCCGCTCCGGCCCGGGTGGTTTCGAGGTGGCGTTCGAGGTTCGCCTCGCGGATGCGGTTCGTCGAGTCGCGTCCGTCGTCGACATAGATGTCCGGCTCGATCCCTTTGGCTTGGATCGATCGACCCGACGGCGTGTAGTAACGGGCGGTGGTGAGCTTCAGCCCGGCCGTGCTCGAAAGCGGCAGGATGGTCTGCACCGATCCCTTGCCGAAAGTCTGCGTGCCGAGCACCGTCGCCCGCTTGTGGTCCTGCAGCGCGCCGGCGACGATCTCCGACGCCGAGGCCGTGCCGCCGTCGACCAGCACTGCGAGCGGGACCTTCTTCACCGCCGCCGGCAGGTCCTTGAAGTAGTCCTCGCCTCGCCGTGTGTAGTTGTCCTTGGTCGCCGTGAGGCGCATGCGCGCGTCGGCCGTGCGGCCGTCGGTGTAGACGACAAGCGCATCCCGTGGCAGGAACGCGGCCGCGACGGCAACCGCCTGGTTGAGCAGGCCGCCCGGATCCGAGCGCACGTCGAGCACGATGCCCTTGAGTCCGCCCTGCTTGTAGAAGTCCTTCAGCGCCTTGGCGAGATCCTCGCCCGTACGCTCCTGGAAGCTGCGCACGCGGACGTAGGCGTAACCCGGCTCGAGCATCTTCGCGCGCACGCTCTTGACGTTGATCTCCTCGCGCGTCAGGGTGAACACGAGCGGTTGGTCGACGCGCTTGCGCACGATCGTCAGCACGACGTCGGTGCCGGGCTTGCCACGCATCTTGTCGACGGCCTTGGACAGCGGCATGCCGCGCGTGGCGGCATCGTCGATCTTGACGATGAGATCGCCGGTCTGGATGCCGGCCCGAAACGCGGGCGTATCCTCAATGGGCGAGACGACGCGCACGACCCCGTCCTCGATCCCTACTTCGATGCCCAGCCCGCCGAACTTCCCCTGGGTGTTGACCTGCAGGTCCTTGAACGCCTCGGCATCGAGGAAATCGGAGTGCGGGTCGAGGCCCCGCACCATCCCGTTGATCGCTTCCTTGATGAGCTTTTCGTCGGAGACCGGCTCGACGTAGTCGCTCTTGATCTTGCCGAAGACCGCCGAGAACAGCTGCAGGTCCTCATAGGGGATCGGCAGTTTCTGCTCCCGCTGGGCGACCGCCGAGAAGTTGAGGGACAGCAGCACGCCCAGCACCGCGCCCAGACCGATCAACCCGGCTCTCTTCCAGTTGCCCATCGCGTTCTCGTCCTCTATCTGCCAATCCAGGCGGCAGGATCGACCGCCCTGCCCTGATGGCGAATTTCGAAGTATAACCCCGGTTCAGCGCTTCCGCCGGACGCCCCCGCCTGCGCGATGGCGTCCCCGGCCCGCACCGTCGCCCCGACCGTCGCCAGCAGCGCGTCGTTGTTGCCGTAGAGGCTCATGTAGCCGGCGCCGTGGTCGAGAATCAAGAGGTTGCCGAACCCGCGCAGCCAGTCGGCGTACACGACCTGACCGGCGGCGATGGCGCGCACTTCCTCGCCGGGCGCACAGCGTATGAACCATCCTTTTGAGGCTGTTCCGCCGGTCTGCGGTAAGGCACCGAAGCGGCGGGCGAGTTCCCCACGCACCGGCATCGCCACCGCGCCGTGGAACGGCGCGGCCCCGGCCGGCGCCCCGGCAGCGCCGGCAAGCCGGTCCACCAGGCGGGCGAGTCGGGCCTCGTCGCGCTGGAGGTGGTCGAGCTCACGCCGCTGGCGGCGGAGGTCGGTGACGACGCTCGCCAGCACCTGCGCGTTCTGGCGCCGCTGGCGCTCGAGTGCCGCGTGCTGCGCGGTTTCCTCCTCCGCCAGCGCTTCGAGCCGCTGCTGCTCTCCCGCGGCGCTTTCGGCCAGGCTCTGTGCGCGCAGCAGGTTGGCGCGCAGGCCCGCGATCGCGCGCGCGCGGGCGTCGCTGATGACCTGATAGTAGTGCAGGAGGCGGCCGATGGCGCCCGGGTCGCGTCCGGACAGCAGCAGTTTCAGCGGATCATGCTCGCTGCCGCGTTGCTGGCGCGCGAGCAGCCGGACGAGCAGCACCTGCTCGGCGCGGACCGCCTCGGTGAGCGCGGCGCGCTCGGCGTCGAGCCCGGCGAGCGACGCCGCGACGCGCTGGCGCTCGGCCTTGAGGTCGCGGAGCCGGCGCTGGGCGTCGGAGATCGCCAGCGCCGAGGCCTTGAGCGCGTCGGCGGCGTCGGCACGCGAGGACTCCGCGGCGGCGAGCTCGCGCTGCACCGCCTCGACCCGGGCCTTGAGCTCGTTGCGCCGCGCTTCCATTGCGACCGCCTCGTCGCTCGGCAGCGCGTTGTCTCCGGTGGCCCGGTGGTCCGGCGCCGCGGCGGCGCCGGACACGAGGGCGACGAGGGCGACGAGGGCGGTGGCGCCGCGCATCGGGGTACCGGCCCTTGCCCCTCAGACGGCGCCGGAACCCGGCACCGGACGGGTGGCGGGGGCCGGCGCGGCAGGGTCGGGTACGCACATCGTGGTCGCGGGTGAGCGCCGGCGGGGCGGTCGCACGCGATGCCGCTCCGTTGCGGGCGCGCTCGCCGGCCCCCTCTCCCCGCGCTTCGCGTGCGCTATCATTCTACGCTTGCCGCCCCGCGCCGGCCCTCCCGGCGGCGTGCCGAGGCGGACGGCGAGGGCGGCTGCGGCGGTGCGCACGGCAACGGAGGTCGGCCGCGCCGCCGACCCGATGACGGGCCGCTCGGCGCAGCAACCGCCTGCCCGAGCCGGCGACCCTGGAGCACCGATCCAACCCGTTCGCCATGTCCTTCGCCATGTCCTTCATCCAGAACAACTGGCTGCTCGTGCTCGTGATGTTCGTCTCCGGCGCGATGCTCGTCTGGCCGCTGGTTCAGCGGCGGTTCTCGCCGGTGAAGGACGTCGGCAACTTGAACGTCACCCAGCTCATCAACACGCAGGACGCCGTCCTGCTCGACGTTCGCGAAACGCAGGAGTACGAGGGTGGCCGGCTGCCGAAGGCGATCCACATCCCGCTGTCGCAGATCGACAGCCGGGCAGGGGAGCTTGCGAAGCTGACCGGCCGGCCGATCGTCGCCTACTGCGCAAGCGGCAACCGCAGCCGGATGGCTGGCGCCGCGCTGGCGCGCATCGGCTTCAAGGACATCTACAACCTCAGCGGCGGCTATCGCGCGTGGAAGGACGCGGGGTTGCCGGTGGAGAAGTGACGTGCCGCAGATAACCATGTACGCGACTGCGGTCTGCCCGTACTGCGTTCGGGCCGAGCGGCTGCTCAAGGCGAAGGGCGTCGCCGAGATCGCCAAGGTCCGCGTCGACCTCGATGCCGGTGTTCGCGACGAGATGGTGCGCCGGACGGGCCGTCGGACGGTGCCCCAGATCTACATCGGGGAGTTCCACGTCGGCGGCTACGACGATCTGGTCGCCCTCGATCGCGCTGGCAAGCTCGATCCGATGCTCGCGGCGTGAGCCGATCGGCGCGCGCCAGGCGAGGCGTTTTTCCTGGGCGCGGGCGCCGCCGGCGAGTCGAGGCGACGATCACCGTCGTTTCCGGGGCCGGGTCGCGTGAGGTAGAATACACGGCTGCCCACCTCTCGCGAAAGACCGCAACATGGCCGAAGCTCCGCACAACGCCGCACAGGCGCCCGTGTTCTCGATCGACAAGATCTACGTCAAGGACCTCTCCCTCGAGAACCCAGGCGCGCCGAAGTCCTTTCTGATTCAGGAACCCCCGCAGGTCGAAGTCGGGCTGCGCACGCGGGGAGAGCAGGTGGACCCCGACGTCTACGAGTGCGTGCTGACGGTCACGCTCACCGCCAAGTCGGGGGACAAGACCTTGTTCCTGGTCGAGGCGGCGCAGGCGGGTGTCTTCACCATCCGCGGCGTGCCGGCCGAGCACATGCAGCAGGTGATCGCGACCAACTGCCCCTCGGTGCTGTTTCCCTACGTGCGCGAGACGCTCGCCGACGCGATCACTCGCGCGGGTTTTCCGCCCGTCCATCTCGCGCCGATCAATTTCGACGCGCTGTACCAGCAGCAGCTCGCGCAGGCCCAGGCCCAGGTGCCGGCGCCGGCGGGGGTCGCTGCCAACTGAGAGCCTGTGAAGAAATCGTCGCGAGCGGGATGGGATGCTAGGCGCGAGCGAGCGAACGACGAGACATATCAAGTAGATAGGCGAGGAGTGAGCGAGTGAGCAACGACGCAGACCGCCCGCGCAGCAGATTTATTCACAGGCTCTGAAGCGCCGGCAATGAAGCGGCGCGGTCATGGCCGGACGTGCTCGTCCGCGTGGCGGGTCGCCGCGGCCGCCGCCCTCTTCTGGCTCGCGCCGGCGGCGGTTCCCGCCGAGTTCCGCGCGACGGTCGAGCCGGCCACCATCCTCTACGACGCCCCTTCGACCCGGGCCAAGGGGTTGTTCGTTCTCGGCCGCGACACGCCCCTGGAGGTGATCGTCGTGCTCGAAGGCTGGATCAAGGTCCGCGACGTCGGCGGTTCCATCGGCTGGGTGGAGAAGAAGAGCGTCGCGGAGCGCAGGACGCTGGTGGTGCGGGTTCCGCTTGCCGAAGTCCGCGCGAGTCCCGACGATGCCGCGCCGCTCGTGTTCCGGGCGGAGCTCAGCGTGCTGCTCGAACCTGCCGAGGCGGCGACGTCGACGTCGACGACGGCGATGCCCGGCTGGATCAAGGTCCGGCATCGGGACGGCCAGACCGGCTACGTTCGCGTGGCCCAGGTGTTCGGGCTTTGACGGCACGCCGGACTGCCGCTGACATCGCGGTGGTCGGCGCGGGAGCTTGGGGAACGGCGCTCGCGGTGCATCTTTGCCGCCGCGGCGGATCGGCGGTCGTGCTGTGGGCGCGCGACGCCGGCCAGGTCGCCGCGATCACCCGCGAGCGCGTCAACGCCCGCTATCTGCCGGGTATCGCGCTGCCGACCTCGCTCGAGGTGACCGCGTCCCTCGCCGATCTCGCCTCTGCCGACTTGCTGATCGCCGCCCCGCCGGTCGCCGCGCTGCCGGCGCTGGCGCGCGAGCTGCGGGACGCCGGATTGCGAGCCCCGCTGGTGTGGCTTTCGAAAGGCGTCGTCGACGCGCCGGCGTTGCCCGGCGGCGCCGCGCTGCCGCATCAGGTCGTCGCGCCAATCTGGCCGGCGCCCGTCGGCGTGGTGTCCGGCCCGAGCTTCGCCGAGGAGGTCGCTGCCGGCCTGCCCACTGCCGTCGCGGTCGCGGCGACGGCTCCCGAACTCGCGGCGCTTGTCGCGGCGCAGCTGCGCGCCGACGCGCTGCGGGTCTACGAGAGCGACGACATCGCGGGTGTTGAGGTCGGCGGTGCGGTCAAGAACGTGCTTGCCATCGCCGCCGGGGCGAGCGACGGGCTCGGCTTCGGCCACAACGCCCGCGCGGCGCTGATCACCCGCGGGCTCGCGGAAACGGGGCGCCTGTCGCAGGCGCTGGGCGGGCGGCGCGAGACGCTGATGGGGCTCGCTGGCCTGGGCGACCTGGTGCTCACCTGCACGGGCGACCTCTCGCGCAACCGCCGGGTCGGGCTGGCACTCGCGCAGGGGCGGCGCCTGCCCGAGATTCTCGCGCAGCTGGGCCACGTGGCCGAGGGAGTGGCGGCCGCGCCGAAGCTGCGCGGGCTGGCACGCCATTTCGGTGTCGACATGCCGATCTGCGACGCGGTCTACCGGACGCTCTACGAGGACTGGTCCGCGCGCGACGCCGTGCTGTCGTTGCTGCGGCGCGAGCCGCGGGCAGAACGGCATTGACCGGCTTCGACGTCACCGGTCAACGCGGCGGCCCCCCCGGCGCGGCGCCGGGGAATCCCGCTTGCCGCCACGCTTCGTAGACCGCCAGCGCCACCGCGTTGGAGAGGTTGATGCTGCGCATCCCGGCGCGCATCGGGATGCGCAGCCGGCGCTCGTCGGGGAATTCGGCGAGCAACGCGTCGTCGAGGCCGGCCGACTCGCAGCCGAACACGAGCACATCGCCCGGGTCGAAGCGCGTGTCGTACAGCGAGCGCCCGGCGCGGGTCGTGAGCGCAAACCAGCGCCGCGACGCGCCGGCGTCGACCGCCGCCCGGCAGGCGCCCATGTCGGCGTGCACGCGCACCCGCGCGTACTCGTGGTAATCGAGCCCGGCGCGCTTGAGTTCGCGGTCGTCCATGCGGAAGCCCAGGGGCTCGACGAGGTGCAGGTCGACGCCGGCGTTCGCCGTGAGGCGGATCACGTTGCCGGTGTTGGGCGGGATCTCGGGGCGGACGAGGACGACAGCGAACGCGGGGGGCATCGGTGCTGCGGGGCAGGGCGCGCGAAACCGCATCGTCTCACGACCGCTGCGGCGGCAGCGTGCGCGCGACGACGCAGCAGCAAACCCGCGCCGCTCCCGCGGTCCTGGCGGCTGCCGCGGCGTCGGCGAGCGTCGCCCCGGTGGTCATCACGTCGTCGACCAGGACCACCTGCAGCCCGTCGAGGCGCCGCTGCGCGGTGAAGGCGCCGCGGACGTTGGCGATGCGCTGCGCCCAGGGCAGGCCGGCCTGCGGCAGGCCGGCGTGCCGCCGGCGCAACGCGGCCTCGAGCGGGAGGCCGAGCTCACGCGCGAGACCGCGGGCGATTTCCAGCGCCTGGTTGAAGCCGCGCTGGCGCTGCCTGGGCAGCGCCAGCGGCAACGGCACCAGGAGCGGCGGCAAGCCGGCGCAACGCCAGGACGTCGGCTCGCCGCGCACGCGCGCGGCCAGTGCCGTCGCGGCCCACTCGGCGAGCGCGAGCTCGCCCCCGTACTTGAGCGCTTGCAGCAGGCGATCGACGGGAAACGCGTAAGCGTAGGCAGCCAGCGTCGCGGCGAACGGCGGCGGATGCGCGAGGCACGCGCCGCACAGCGCCCCCGCGGGCGAGGGCAGCGCGCAGCATGGGCAGGCCGCGCCGAGCGTCGGCAGCGCAGCCGTACAGGCGGCGCACAGCAGCGCGTCGCCGGCGGGACCTGTGCAGAGTACGCACCGCTGCGGCAGGCAGCGCCGCACGCAGCTTGTCGACTGCGCACGCACAAGCGAAGCCGCCTTGAGGAGCGCCTGCAAGCGCAGCTCCAGGCGCGCCTGCAAGCGCGAACGCGGGCTTGCCGCCCCGGTGTTCCCCACGTTCGCGGCGGCGGCGACCGGCCCGACACTCGGGGTCGAGCGGCCGGCGTGCCGCGTCGGGAGCGCCGCCCCGACGGTGCCCGCGACGGTGTCGCGGGCAGCGCTGTCAAACGCGGCGTTCGGCTGATTTGACAAGGACCGGTCCCCCCTCGACACTGCGCCAGATCGCACCGTCGCGCTCTGCCGCGCCCTCCGCGCTACACCCGCCAGTCAACCCCGAGCCGCCGCCTTATGCCATCGATCGATTGGACGATCCCGACAGAGCAGCCGACGCCCGGGCCGCGGGAGGCGTCCCCGCATACCCCGCTTCGCTGGAGCGTGGAGGAGGTCGAGGCGCTGATCGCGCTGCCGTTCGCCGACCTCGTCTACCGCGCGCAGCAGGTGCACCGCGAGCACCACCGCGCCAACGCTGTCCAGCTCTCCACGTTGCTGTCGATCAAGACCGGCGGCTGCGCGGAGGACTGCGGCTATTGCTCGCAGTCGAAGCGCCACGCGGCGGGGGTCGCGGAGACGCCGCTCCTCGAGGTCGCGACGGTGCGGGCGAGTGCGCTGGCGGCGAAGGCGCAGGGCGCGACACGGTTCTGCATGGGTGCGGCGTGGCGCGGCCCGAAGCAGCGCGACCTCGAGCCGGTGCTGGAGATGGTGCGCGAGGTCAAGGCGCTCGGGCTTGAGACCTGCTGCACGCTGGGCATGCTGAAGGAGGGCCAGGCGGAGCAGCTGCGCGAGGCGGGGCTCGACTACTACAACCACAACCTGGACACGGCGCCCGAGTTCTACGGCGAGGTCGTCACGACTCGGCAGTACCAGGACCGTCTCGACACGCTGCAGCGCGTCCGCTCGGCCGGCATCAACGTCTGCTGCGGCGGCATCGTCGGCATGGGCGAGTCGCGCCGCCAGCGCGCAGCGCTCGTCGCCGAGCTTGCGAACATGGAGCCGTATCCGGAGTCGGTGCCGATCAACAATCTCGTGCAGGTCGAGGGTACGCCGATGCGCGAGCGGCTCGGCGGCACGCCGGCGCTCGACGTCTTCGAGTTCGTGCGCACCGTCGCGGTGGCGCGGATCACGATGCCGAGGGCGATGGTGCGCCTGTCGGCCGGCCGGCGCGAACTGGGTGCGGCCGGGCAGGCACTGTGCTTCCTCGCGGGCGCCAATTCGGTCTTCTACGGCGAACGGCTGCTCACCACCGGCAACGCCGACGTCGATGCCGACCAGGCGCTGTTCTCCACACTGGGGATGGAGCCCGCCTGACGGCTCGCCGGCCGGCAGGGCGAAAGCGACCGATCGCGAACGCCGGGCTGGCGCATGACGCTGATCGCCGCCCTCGAGCACGAACTCGACGCGCGCCGCGCCGCGGGCCTCTGGCGCCAGCGCCGCGTGGTCTCGTCGGCCCAGTGCCCGCGGGTCGTCGCCGACGGGCGCGAGGTGCTCGCCTTCGCCAGCAACGACTATCTGGGCCTCGCCAGCGATCCCGTGGTCGTCGCCGCGGCCGTCGCCGCCGCGGGCGCCTGCGGCGTCGGGGCCGGCGCGTCGCACCTAGTCTGCGGCCATCACGCGGAGCACGAGGCGCTCGAAGCGGAGCTCGCGGCGTTCGTCCAGCCCTGTCGCGACGCGCGCGCACTCGTCTTCTCGGCCGGCTACCTCGCCAACCTCGGCATCCTGACCGCGCTCTGCGGGCGCGACGACGCGATCTTCGCCGACCGGCTCAACCACGCCTGCCTCAACGACGGGGCGTTGCTGTCACGCGCGGTCTTCCGCCGCTACCGGCACGGCGACGTCGACGACCTTGCCCGGCAGCTCGCGGCAACGCCGGCGCGGCGCCGGTTCATCGCCACCGACGCCGTGTTCAGCATGGACGGCGACCTCGCGCCGTTGCCGGCGCTGCTGGCGCTTGCCGAGCGCTGCGACGCGACGCTGCTCGTCGACGACGCGCACGGCTTTGGCGTGCTGGGCGCGCGCGGGCAGGGCGCGCTCGCGCACTTCGGGCTTGCTTCGGAGCGCATCGTCTACATGGGAACGCTCGGCAAGGCGGCGGGTGTCGCCGGGGCGTTCGTGGCCGCCCATCCGGCGGTGATCGAGACGCTGCTGCAGGCTGCGCGGCCGTACGTGTTCACCACCGCAGCGCCGCCGTTGCTCGCGGCGGCGCTGCGCGCGGCGCTTGCCGTGGTGCGCGACCAGCCGGCGCGGCGAGCGCACCTCACGGCGCTGATCCGCCGCTTCCGGGCCGGCGCGCAGGGGCTGCCGTGGCGGCTGCTGCCGTCGCCGACCGCGATCCAGCCGCTCGTCGTCGGCGACAACGCGACGGCGGTGGCGCTCGCGCAGGGGCTGTGGGAGCGCTCACTCTGGGTGCCGGCGATCCGCCCGCCGACCGTGCCCGCCGGCACGGCCCGGCTGCGGATCTCGCTGTCCGCCGGGCACGGCGACGCCGACGTCGATCAGTTGTGCGCGGCGCTGCGCGAGCTCGCGGACCGGCGATGAAAGGCCCCGACGCATCGTGAGCGTACACGTCGAATCGATCGGCCACGGTCCGCCGCTGGTGCTGCTGCACGGCTGGGCGCTGCATTCGGGGCTTTGGGGGCCGCTGCTGCCCTGGCTCGCCGCGCGCCATCGCGTCCACGCCGTCGACCTGCCGGGGCACGGGCACAGCGCGGTGACCGACCCGTTCACGCTGGAGGAGATCGTCGCCGCAGTCGCCGCCGCCGTCGCGCCCGGGCGGCCGCTCGCGTTACTCGGCTGGTCGCTGGGCGGCGTTGTCGCGATGCGCTGGGCGCTCGCGGAACCCGAGCGGGTGTCGCGGCTGGTGCTTGTCTGCACCTCGCCGCGCTTCGTCGCCGACGCGACCTGGCCGCACGCGATGAGCGCGACGACGCTCGGACGGTTCGGCGACGAGCTCTCGATCGCGTACCGGACGACGCTGCAGCGCTTCCTCTCGCTGCAGCTGCACGGCAGCGATCAGGGCCGCGCGGCGCTGGCGATGATGCGCCGCCACCTGTTCGCGCGCGGCGAGCCCGCGCCCGAAGTGCTGGGCGCGGCGCTCGGAATGCTGGCCGGCATCGACCTGCGTTCGAGTGTTGCCGCCATCACGCAGCCGACGCGGATCGTCGTGGGCGACCGGGACACGCTCGCTCCGGCGGGGGCCGGGCGCTGGCTCGCGCAGGCGATGCCGCAGGCGAGCTGCGTCGAGATCGCCGGCGCGGGCCACGCGCCGTTCCTGTCGCACCCCGACGCCTTTCACCGCGCCCTCGACGGGTTCCTCGATGGTCGCTGAACCCCCCGCCAAGCGGCCTGCGGCCATCGATACGCGCGCGGTGCGACTGCATTTCGGGCGCGCTTCGGGCACCTACGACGCGGCTGCAGTCCTGCAGCGCGAGGTCGCCTCGCGCCTCGCCGCACGCCTCGACGTGGTCAGGCTCGAGCCCTCGCGCGTGCTCGACGCGGGCTGCGGCACGGGCGACGCGCTGGTGGAGTTCGCCACCCGCTACCCGCGCGCCGGTCGGGTGGCTCTCGACCTCGCGCTGCCGATGCTCGAGTGCGCACGGGCCAAGACCGCGCCGCGCCGTTCGTTCGCCGGCCGCCTCCTCGCCCCGCGCCTCGGCCGCCCGGCCGGCGGGACGCCGCTGTTCGCCTGCGGCGACATCGCCGCGCTGCCCTTCTCCCCGGCCAGCTTCGATCTCGTCTGGAGCAACCTCGCGCTGCAGTGGGTGCCCGATCCGCGGCGCGCGTTCGCGGAGTGCCTGCGCGTGCTGGCCGTGGGCGGCCTGTTCGCGTTCTCGACCTTCGGTCCCGACACGCTGCGCGAGCTCACTCGCGTCTTCGCCGCGATCGACGGCGAGCCGCACGTGAGCCGGTTCGTCGACCTCCACGATCTGGGCGACATGCTGGTCGCGGCGGGTTTCGCCGACCCGGTCATGGAGATGGAGCGCTTCACGCTCACCTACGCCGACGCCGCGGCAATGCTGCGCGATCTCAAGGCCATCGGCGCGACCAACGCCACGGCGGGGCGCGCGCGCGGGCTCATGGGTCGTCGGCGCTGGCAGCAGGTGCAGGCGGGGCTCGAAGCGCTGCGCGCGGACACTCCCGACGGTCGCGTGCCCGCCACCTACGAAGTCGTCTACGGCCACGCGTGGAAGGCGCCGGCCACGGTGACCGCAGACGGCCGCTCGATCGTTCGCTGGAGCCGTTCCCTGCCGGCCGCCAGCCGGTAGCGGGAGCGCGGCGCAAGACGCGGAGTTGGCCATTGGCACAGGGGATCTTCGTCACCGGGACCGACACCGGCGTGGGCAAGACCCGGGTCGCCGTGGCGCTGCTGCGGGGTCTGGCCGGCGACGGCTACCGGGTCGTGGGCATGAAGCCGGTGGCGGCCGGAATCGACGCCGGCTGTGCCGTCAACGCCGACGTGGCAGCGCTCGCGGCCGCGTCGACGTTCGTCGCCGACCCTGCCGACGCCAACCCCTACGCCTTCACGCCGGCGATCGCGCCGCACCTTGCTGCCGAGCGGGTGGGCGTTGCGATCGACGTCGAGCGCTGTGCGCAGGCGTACGCGCGGCTCGCCGCCCGTGCCGATTTCGTCGTCGTGGAAGGCGCCGGGGGCGCGCTCGTGCCCCTGGGGGGTGGCGCCGACATGCTCGACTTGCCGCGCCGCCTGGAGCTGCCGGTGCTGCTCGTCGTCGGCGTGCGCCTGGGTTGCCTCAATCACGCATTGCTGACCGCGCTGGCGATTCGCGCGCGCGGGCTGGCACTCGCCGGGTGGGTCGCGAACCGCATCGATCCGGCGATGGACGAGGCAGACGCCAACGTGCGCGCGCTCTCGACGCTGCTGGCGGCGCCGCCGCTCGCCGACCTCGGCTGGGACGCTGCACAGATGCCGCCCGCATCTCTGCGGGACGCCGCGGCGGCGCTCGGACGGCGTTCGGATCGCGCGACACCTTGAGGCGCCGCACGTCCCGGGGCTTGAGGCCCCCGGGCCGCCAATGCCGCGACAGGGTGGCGGCGTTCACCCCCGGTTCTGCCGCCCTCCTGCGACTGCTCCGGTGCGCGCGAGTCCCGGCACGCAGTGCCCGGGGAGTCGCCGGCGACGCGATCATGGAAGCTACTGGCGCTTTGCCCCTTGCTCACTCGCAAGCGCCGGCCCGCCTGCCGCCGAGGCTCCAGCAGCCGACGATCGCGGCGGGGGCACGTCGTGGCCCTGAAGGCGGGTCCAGACCCAGGCGATGCCCATGCCAACGTCGCCGCGGCGACCGATGTTCTGCGCCGGAACGGCGGCGAACGTGGGACTCTGCCGCTGCGCGACCACGAACGAGAACGCGTAATAGGGCTCCTGCCCCATGCGCAAGTCGGTGAGGATCGCCCGGCCATCGCGCTCTTGCATCGAAAAGAAGCCTTTCGTGAACCACGCCATGCGTGCCACAGCCCACTCCAGGCGTAGCTGCTGGAACAGCGCAACATCGTTGGGAAAAGCGTCGAAGCGGATCTTCCGTTCGCGGTCGAGCAGCGAGTAGAAGCCCTCCTCGTAACGGTCACCGCGCATGACCACGACCCGCCACAGAATGGTGTTGAACGGCGTCGGCGTGACCAGCACCTTGTCCGCGGGAGCGCGGTCAGTCGCCAACGATGCCTTCACCACGCCCTCGACATGCTGCTGGGCAGCGACCGACCCCCCGAGGTAAAGCATCGACATGAGCAGACCGATCGTATTCCATTTGAGGCCGCGGTACTGGCGCGCCAGCAACGCGACGAGCAGTCCCGCGAGCAGCGGCGCCGTGTACAGCGGGTCGATGATGAACATGCTGCCGATGCCGAATGGGTAGTCCGAGAACGGCAGCAAGAGCTGGGTGCCGTAAACCGTGAACGCGTCGAGCAGCGGATGGGTGACGAGCACGAGCCAGATCGCGAGCCACCATCGCTTGAACAGCGCTGCCTGCGCATGCACGCGGCTAACCAGCCACGCCAGCGGCGCGGACGCCAGCGTGAGCCAGAACAGCGCATGGCTCTCCGCGCGGTGGTACGTCATGTTGCGCACGGCGTCGCCGAAATCGAGCAGCGCGTCGAGGTCCGGGAGCGTCCCGCAGAGGCCGCCCCACAGCGCCGCCTTCCAAACGGCGGTGCGCCGGCCCATGACCGCGACGCCGACCGCGGAACCGAGAGCGAGCTGGCTGAGCGAATCCATGGCGATGTCTGTGATCCGGGTGCCCTTCAGAGCGCGGGGCGAGGCGCAAGTTCCTTTCGACCTCGAGCACGGCGGGCAGGAGAGCGAAGGCCGCGGCGGAGCCGGGCACCACTTGCGGCCGCGACGCGGCCACGACCGCAACTCCCGGGGCGAGGTGGGCGCATGGCGCCCCACTCCCCCGCCGTATCGCTTTCGAACCCCTGGGGCCCGACCGGCTCCTGGCGCGAGACGCTTGACCGAGTTTCATCTATGCTAATATGCGCCCGCTTCGCGACGGGCCGGCGTGGCGATAGCGGGCGGTGGATCGCTCTTCTCCCGGCCGGGGTCGCGTGTTCCCCGTAGTTCCGTATTCCCGCAACTCCCCAGTTCGTCGGACGCAAGGCGTGCAGCCGGGCCACCCCGCAGCCAGGGGTGGCGCCCGCGACGACGGGGCATCGGCATCGCAGGCATCGAGGGAGGCATGGTGCGCAATCGAGCGGAAAATCTCGCCGCATCGCGGCTCAAGCACGGGGCAGGCATCGCGGCGCTGACCGCGCCGGGTGCGGCACTCGCGGCGCGGGAGTGGAACCTGCAGCCGCCGGTCACGCCGATCGCGCAGCAGCAGTACGACCTGCACCTGTTCATCTTCTGGATCTGCGTCGTCATCTTCATCGCCGTCTTCGGCGTGATGTTCTATTCCATCTTCAAGCACCGCAAGTCGGTGGGACACGCGCCCGAGCAGTTCCACGAGAACACGCTGGTCGAGATCGTGTGGACGGTCGTGCCGTTCCTGATCCTGCTGTTCATGGCGTTCCCGGCGACCAAGACGATCCTGGCAATGAAGGACACCTCGGCGCCCGACATGACGGTCAAGGTGACCGGCTACCAGTGGAAGTGGGGTTACGATTACATCCAGGACGGCTTCGGCTTCTACTCCAACCTCAAGACGCCGCTCGCGCAGATCGAGAACCGCGAGCCCAAGGGCGAGAACTACCTGCTCGAGGTCGACAACCCGCTGGTCGTGCCGGTGGACACGAAGGTTCGGCTGCTGATCACCGCCGACGACGTGATCCACGCCTGGTGGGTGCCGGCGTTCGGGGTCAAGCAGGACGCGATTCCCGGCTTCGTCCGCGACACCTGGTTCAAGGCCGAGAAGCCCGGGGTCTACCGCGGCCAGTGCGCCGAGCTCTGCGGGAAGGAGCACGGCTTCATGCCCATCGTCGTCGAAGTGAAGACCAAGGCCGACTACGCAACCTGGCTCGGCGCGCAGAAGGCGCAGGTCGCGGCGGCCGCCGAGGATCCCGCCAAGGTGTGGGAGACGAAGGACCTGGTCGCCCGTGGCGAGAAGGTCTACACGGCGAACTGTCTCGCCTGCCACCAGGCCTCCGGCAAGGGTGTGGCCGGCGCGTTTCCGGCGCTCGACGGCTCGAAGATCGTCACCGGGCCGAAGGCCGACCAGCTCGCCCTGGTGCTCAGCGGCAAGCCGGGCACGGCGATGGCCTCGTTCAAGCAGCTCTCCGACACCGACCTCGCCGCGGTCCTGACCTACACGCGCAACAGCTGGAGCAATCGGACCGGCGAGGCGGTGCAGCCGGCCGAGGTCAAGGTGGCGCGCCAGTAGTCGTCTTCGCAGCATTCCCGCCGTCGATGCGAGGCGCTGGGCCTTCGACTAGACGGGTTTCACCCTCGGACGGGGGCGGAAGCATCGCCTTGCGTTCCGGGACCGCCAGGAGCAACCGATGAGCAGCATTCCGCACGATCACGTAATCGGCCACGATCACGCGCACGGTCACCATCCCAGCGGTATCACGCGCTGGCTGACGACGACGAACCACAAGGACATCGGGACGATGTACCTGCTGTTCTCGTTCGTCATGTTCATTGTCGGCGGCTGCATGGCGCTCACCATCCGGGCCGAGCTGTTCCAGCCCGGGCTGCAGGTCGTCCACCCCGAGTTCTTCAACTCGATGACGACGCTGCACGGCCTCATCATGGTCTTCGGCGCGATCATGCCGGCGGCCGTAGGCTTCGCCAACTGGATGCTGCCGATGCTGATCGGCGCGCCCGACATGGCGTTCGCGCGGATGAACAACTGGAGCTTCTGGCTGCTGCCGCCGGCGGCGATCCTGCTCGTCGCCTCGCTGTTCGTTCCCGGGGGCGCGGCCGCGGCCGGCTGGACGCTCTATCCCCCGCTCACGATCCAGGCGGGCATGGGGATGGACCTCACGATCTTCGCCGTCCACATCATGGGCGCGTCGTCGATCATGGGGTCGATCAACATCATCACGACCATTCTCAACCTGCGGGCGCCGGGGATGACGCTGATGAAGATGCCGATGTTCTGCTGGACCTGGCTCATCACCGCCTACCTTCTGATCGCGGTCATGCCGGTGCTCGCGGGGGCGGTGACGATGCTGCTCACCGACCGCCACTTCGGCACGTCCTTCTTCAACGCGGCCGGCGGCGGCGACCCGGTGCTCTTCCAGCACATCTTCTGGTTCTTCGGGCACCCGGAGGTCTACATCATCATCCTGCCGGCGTTCGGCATCATCTCCGAGATCATCCCGGTCTTCTCGCGCAAGCCGCTGTTCGGCTACGCGTCGATGGTCTACGCCGTCGCCGGGATCGCGATCCTGTCGTTCATCGTCTGGGCGCACCACATGTTCACGACCGGCCTGCCGCTCGCCGGGACGCTGTTCTTCATGTACGCGACGATGCTGATCGCGGTGCCCACCGGCGTCAAGGTGTTCAACTGGCTGGCGACGATGTGGAAGGGGGCGATGACGTTCGAGACGCCGATGCTGTTTGCCGTCGGCTTCCTGTTCCTGTTCACGCTGGGCGGGTTCACCGGGCTCGTCTGCGCGATCACGCCGATCGACATCCAGATCCAGGACACGTACTACGTGGTCGCGCACTTCCACTACGTCATGGTCGCCGGGAGCCTGTTCGCGTTCTTCGCCGGCGCGTACTACTGGCTGCCCAAGTGGAGCGGGACGATGTACGACGAGAAGCTCGGCCAGCTTCACTTCTGGACGTCGTTCATCACCTTCAACATCACGTTCTTCCCGATGCACTTCCTCGGCCTCGCCGGGATGCCGCGGCGCATCCCCGACTACGCCCAGCAGTTCGCCGACTGGAACATGATCGCGTCGATCGGTTCCTTCGGTTTCGGCCTGTCGCAGCTCATCCTCGTCTGGGTGGTGGTCAAGTGCGTCACCGGCAACGGCGCCAAGGCGCCGGCCAAGCCCTGGGACGGCGCGACGACGCTGGAGTGGACGGTGCCTTCGCCTGCGCCGTACCACACGTTCGAGACCCCGCCGGTCGTCAAGTGATGCCCCGGCAACGGAACTCACCGACAGCGCGAGGCCCGCGATGACCCGCTCCGAGCTCCGCCGCACGACGAGCGCGCCCGGCTGCGCGCCGCGAACCTGCGCACCGCGTGGGTGCTGGCGTCGATCGCCGCGGTGTTCTTCGCCGGGATCATCGCGTCGAAGTTCCTTGGCACCCCGTCGACCTCGATCAGCGTAATCGGGGCTGCGGTGCTGCTGTTCCTGGTCGTCGCCATCGGGCGCAACGTGTGGCCACGCGGATGAGCCCCCCGGCGAGGGGCCCCGGCAGGCAGCCGGGGATCGACGGCAAGGCGAATCGGCGCGGGCGGCCGACACTGCGCATGGATCGGGTTTCACGGATGGAGCGGAGGCCGCGCGGATGAGCCCCCGCTCCGACGTTGGGCCGGCGCGGCAAGGCGCCGGCGACGAGGTGGTCGCGGGCAACCGCACGCTGCTGCGCAAGCTCGCCGTCGTGGTGGTGGTGATGTTCGCGTTCGGCTACGCGCTGGTGCCGTTCTACGAGAAGATCTGCGAGGTCACCGGCATGCGCGACGTCGCGCGCGCCGACGACGTGCAGAACACGCAGGTCGACTATACGAAGCGTGCGCATCAGCTCGACTCCAACGTGCGCAGGCTGCCGTGGGAGTTCCGGCCGCTGGAGACGGTCGTGGGCGTGCACCCGGGCGAACTGCGTCAGGTCACCTACGAGATGTCAACAGCACCGGGCGCGACATCACGGGGCAGGCGATCCCGAGCTACGGGCCGCCGAAGCCGGGCCGGTACTTCAAGAAGCTCGATTGCTTCTGCTTCACGAAGCAGACGCTGAAGGCGGGCGAGCGGCGGCTGATGCCGGTGGTCTTCGTCCTCGACCCGGCGCTGCCCAAGGACATCCCGGCGATCACGCTTTCGTACACGTTCTTCGAGTGGAGGGCAACGCGAGGAACTGACGCGTTGCCGATGCGGCAGGGCAGCACCCGGCGGCCACAGTCGGGAAATCGGACAGGGAGTCATCGATGAGCGCAGCACACACGGGCACCACGCCGCACTACTACGTTCCCCAGCCGTCGCACTGGCCGATCGTCGGGTCGGTTGCCCTGCTGCTGATGGGCATGGGGGCCGCCTTCTGGATGAACGATTTCCGCGCCGGGCCTTACATGGTGGGCGTCGGATTCGTCGTCCTGCTGGTGATGCTCTTCGGCTGGTTCGGCGCGGTGATCCGCGAGTCCGGACCGCTGCTTACAGCAAGCAGGTCGACGCCTCGTTCCGCTGGAGCATGGGCTGGTTCATCTTCTCCGAGGTGATGTTCTTCGCTGCGTTCTTCGGCGCGCTGTTCTACGTGCGCGCCATCTCGGTGCCCGACCTGGGCGGCCTCGGCTCCAAGCTGGTCTGGCCGGATTTCTCCGCAGGCTGGCCGTCCGTGGGGCCGTACGTCAAGGAGCAGTTCACGCCGATGGGGGCGATGGGCATCCCGCTGCTCAACACCATCATCCTGCTGACGTCGGGCTTCACGCTCACGCTCGCCCATTACGCGCTCAAGGAGAACAACCGGGGCGGCCTCAAGTTCTGGCTGTTCTGCACTGTGGCACTGGGTGTCGCCTTCCTTTGTTTCCAGGTCTACGAGTACGTCCACGCCTACCAGGACCTCAACCTCAAGCTCACGACTGGCGTCTACGGCTCGACGTTCTCATGTTGACGGGCTTTCACGGCCTGCACGTGACCATCGGCGCGATCATGCTGGCGGTCATGCTGGCGCGCGCGATGCGCGGCCACTTCGCGCCGGATCACCACTTCGCATTCGAGGCCGCGGCGTGGTACTGGCACTTCGTCGACGTCGTCTGGCTGCTGCTGTTCGTGCTGGTCTACTGGCTCTGACCGGCCGTTGCGCCGCCAGCGGAGCCGCCCGGTTCAGGGCGGGTTCGATGGGGGTATCGCTGCGGTTCGACGAATCGCGGCTGAAGCCGCTCCCACGGAGGGAGGCGTCGGGCGTCTGCAGGCGCGCCGTCAGGCGAGAACCGCGTTGGGCGCTTCACCGATCGCGGCCAAGGCCGCTCCCACGGAGGGAGGCGTCGGGCGTCTGCAGGCGCGCCGTCAGGCGAGAACCGCGATGCGCGCTTCACCGATCGCGGCCAGAGCCGCTCCCACCGGTTTGCGGAGCGTTCCGGAGACGCTTCGCGGCCGGCTTCAGCGCAGGCCCGCCGGCGCAATCCAGCCCAGCCGGTAGGAGAGCACCAAGAAGCCCACCAGCGCCGCCGACAGCGCGACGCGCAGCGCCAGCGCGCGCACCATCCGGGTTCCCCGGCCGCGGTCGCGGTAGAGATAGAAGAGGGCCGAGAACAGGCTGGCGACGACGGCGAGAAGGCCGATGACGACGATGATCTTCATGCGGGACCGATCGGAAGCGTTGCAATCGTCCGAGTGTAGAAGACTCGGGGGCGCGTGCCAATGAGCGGGCTGGAGGCGGCGTCCGTCCGCGACGTCCTGCGCGCGCCGTGGGTGCCGGTGCTCGCGGCAATTGCCGCCGTCGCGCTGTTCGTTCGGCCAAGGAAACTGGCAGGGTCGCCGGATGGCCGAGAAGGAGCGGTTGCGCACCCCGGCTCGATGCAGCGGCCCGCGTCGCGCCGGT
>CAVQLG010000003.1:0-18411 GCA_963713275.1 uncultured beta proteobacterium | reverse complement strand
GAGGTCGTGCGCGAACACTTCCGGCCCCGCGCCGTAGCTCACATAGACGCGCAGCCGCCCCTGCGGATCGATCACGTACGACGCCGCCGTGTGGTCGATGGTGTAGGTGCCGCCGGTCTTGCCGGGCACCTTCTGGTAGAAGATCTTGAACTCCTTGGCCGCAGCGGCGGTCGCGGCGGCGTCGCCGTACAGGCCGACGAATCGTGCATCGAACGCGGGCACGTACTGCGCCAGCACCGCCGGCACGTCGCGCTCGGGGTCGACGGTCACGAACAGCACCTGCACCTGGTCGGCTCCGGGGCCGAGGCGCTTCATCACGTCGGCCATGTTGGCCAGCGTGGTCGGGCACACGTCGGGGCACTGCGTGAACCCGAAGAACAGCACGACCACCTTGCCCCTGAAGTCGGCCAGCGTGCGCGGCTGGCCGGGTGGTCGGTCAGCGCGAGGTCCCGCCGTAGTCGGCGCCGGTGATGTCGGTGGACTTGAAGGACGGCTGCCGCGCCGGTCGCACGCGGCGCAGCGGGCCGGCGACGCGCGGCCGCGCAGGGCCCAGGCCCAGGCACGAGGGTGCGACGGCGCGTGGCCGCTGCGGACGCGCGCTGCGCATCGGGCACATGTAGTGGTCGACCAGCAGCGCGGCGAACAGCGCCGCGAGGTACAGGATCGAGTAGCTGAACGTGCGCCGCGCCAGCGCGTCGGAATACTCGCGCTACAGCCGCAACGCGTAAGCAGGAACAAGCCGCCCAGCGCCAGCGCGGCGAGCGAGATAGAAGCAGCCGCTCATGCGGATCATGAACGGCAGCAGCGTGGTGGCGACCAGCAGCAGGTGTACAGCAGGATCATGCAGCCGCGTGAAGCGCCGCCGTGCGTGACCGGCAGCATCGGCAAGCCCGCGTGGCGTAGTCCCGATGCGGTACAGCGCCAGCGCCCAGAAATGCGGCGGCGTCCAGGTGAACATGATCAGGAACAGCACCAGCGCCTGGCGCCACCTCGCCGGTGACGGCCGCCCAGCCCAGCACCGGCGGCATCGCGCCCGAGGCGCCGCCGATCACGATGTTCTGCGGCGTGGCCGGCTTGAGCAGCACCGTATAGACGACCGCATAGCCCACGAACGTGGCGAGCGTGAGCCACATCGTCAGCGGATTGACGAACCGTGCAGCACGACGAGCCCACGCCGCCGACGATCGTGGCGAAGAGGAGCGTCTGCCACGACGTCAGCGCGCCGCTGGGCAGGGGCCGCCGCGGGTGCGCGCCATCAGCGCGTCGATCCTCTGCTCGACCAGGCAGTTGAAGGCCGCGGCCGCGCCCGCGACGAGCGCAATCCCGATCGTGGCGAAGAACACGGTGGCGGGTGGCGGGAGTCCGGGCACGGCCAGGAACATGCCGATCACCGCGCAGAAGACGACCAGCGACACGACGCGTGGCTTGGTCAGCGCGAGGAACTGCCGGAGCCGGTCTTCGGAGAGGATCAGCGTCGACATCGGTCGGGGGTTGGTTGGCGGCGCGCTCTCGCTCGGGCTGCCCGGTCGCGCTCAACCCGTAATGGTACCACCCGAGGCGCCGCTGCCGGGCGGGGCGCCGTCACCCGATCCGCGACGCCTTCAACAGCCGCGTCAGATCCTTGGCGAGGCCCTTGATGTCGGGGTCGGCAGGGTAGCGCAGCACCAAATTGCCCAGCGGATCGACGACCAGGATCGCCGGCGCCTCGCCCGGAAGCCGCGCCGCCGCTGCCGCGTCGATCCGCGCGGCAACGAGGTCGGGATGCGCGCCGGCACCCGCCGGCACCGCCGCCGTCTCACCGGAGACGACGAGGATTCGCGCCAGCCGTTCCTGCTCGCGCCCCTGCATGGAGCGCGCCTGCCGGGTGGCGTAGAGCATGCGCTCGCACTCCCCGCCGCAGCGCTCCCCGGCGTTGACGAGGACCAGCCAGCGCCCCTTCATCTCGGCGATCCGGAACGGCGTGCCGTCGGCGCGCTCGCCGCCGACGTCGGGAACGGGCGCCGTCGGCAATAGCGTCCCGTAGTTCGCGTGCACGTTGCGCGGAAAGAGGTAGTAGACGGCGTACGACGCCGCCACCGGCGCGATCGCGATCGCGGCGAGCAGCACGATCGTCCGTCGCGCCCGGCGGCGCCTGGCGGCGGCGGCGTCCGTGCGGGGCTCGGCTGCGGCGGGCAGCGGGTTGCGGGGCTCGTTCATGACTCGGTGGTCCTCCGGCGACGACGACGCCGCAACAGGAAGAAGAGCGTGAGCCCAACGGTCAGCGCGGCCAGCGCGTACCACTGCAACCGGTAGCCCCGGTGCTTGTCGACGCCGAAGTCGGGCACCGGCCAGTCGCGGACCAGGCCGTCGGGGTCGGCACCGGACGCGCTCTCTTCGACCACGATCGGCAGCACCGCGAGGCCCGTCGCCGCGACGTAACGCGATGGGTCGAGGTTCTGCCAGAGCGCACCGGCCGGAGTCCCGCGGTCGAGCTCGAGGTAGCCGGAAGCGGGGATGTTGATGCGACCGAGAACGCCGACCCGCCCGGCGGGCGGCGGCGCCGAAGGCAGCGCGGACCGGGTGGGCCCCTGCGCGATCCAACCGCGGTTGACGAGCACCGCGCGGCCGTCGCGCAGGCGCAGCGGCGCGACGACGTGGAATCCCGCGCGCCCGGCGTACACCCGGTTGTCGATGTAGATCTGGCGATCGGCGTCGAACTCGCCGTCGAGCCGCACGGGACGGTAGCGCCACGCCTCCCACTCCGCCGCGGTCGCGAGGGACGGCAGTGGCACCGGCGCGACGCGGGCCGCTGCATCGAGCTGGGTGCGCAACCGCTCCTTCTCGGCCATCCGGCGACCCTGCCAGTTTCCCGCGCTGACGAACAGCGCGACGGCGGCAATTGCCGCGAGCACCGGCACCCACGGCGCGCGCAGGACGTCGCGGACGGACGCCGCCTCCGGCCCGCTCATTGGCACGCGCGCCCGAGTCTTCTACACTCGCACGATTGCAGCGCTTCCGATCGGTCCCGCATGAAGATCATCGTCGTCATCGGCCTTCTCGCCGTCGTCGCCAGCCTGTTCTCGGCCCTCTTCTATCTCTACCGCGACCGCGGCCAGGGAACCCGGATGGTGCGCGCGCTGGCGCTGCGCGTCGCGCTGTCGGCGGCGCTGGTGGGCTTCCTGGTGCTCTCCTACCGGCTGGGCTGGATTGCGCCGGCGGGCCTGCGCTGAAGCCGGCCGCGAAGCGTCGCCGGAACGCTCCGCAATCCGGTGGGAGCGGCTTTGGCCGCGATCGGTGAAGCGCGCAACGCGGTTCTCGCCTGACGGCGCGCCTGCAGACGCCCGACGCCTCCCTCCGTGGGAGCGGCTTTGGCCGCGATCGGTGAAGCGCCCAACGCGGTTCTCGCCTGACGGCGCGCCTGCAGACGCCCGACACCTCCCTCCGTGGGAGCGGCTTCAGCCGCGATTCGTCGAACCGCAGCGATACCCTCCATCGAACCCGCCCTGAACCGGGCGGCTCCGCTGGCGGCGCAACGGCCGGTCAGAGCCAGTAGACCAGCACGAACAGCAGCAGCCAGACGACGTCGACGAAGTGCCAGTACCACGCCGCGGCCTCGAATGCGAAGTGGTGATCCGGCGTGAAGTGGCCGCGCATCGCGCGCGCCAGCATGACCGCCAGCATGATCGCGCCGACGGTCACGTGCAGGCCGTGAAAGCCCGTCAACATGTAGAACGTCGAGCCGTAGACGCCAGTCGTGAGCTTGAGGTTGAGGTCCTGGTAGGCGTGGACGTACTCGTAGACCTGGAAACAAAGGAAGGCGACACCCAGTGCCACGGTGCAGAACAGCCAGAACTTGAGGCCGCCCCGGTTGTTCTCCTTGAGCGCGTAATGGGCGAGCGTGAGCGTGAAGCCCGACGTCAGCAGGATGATGGTGTTGAGCAGCGGGATGCCCATCGCCCCCATCGGCGTGAACTGCTCCTTGACGTACGGCCCCACGGACGGCCAGCCTGCGGAGAAATCCGGCCAGACCAGCTTGGAGCCGAGGCCGCCCAGGTCGGGCACCGAGATGGCGCGCACGTAGAACAGCGCGCCGAAGAACGCAGCGAAGAACATCACCTCGGAGAAGATGAACCAGCCCATGCTCCAGCGGAACGAGGCGTCGACCTGCTTGCTGTAGAGCCGCGCTTCGGACTCGCGGATCACCGCGCCGAACCAGCCGAAGAGCATCACCAGCAGGACGACGAATCCGACGCCCACCATGTAGGGCCCGGCACCGACATCGTTCATCCAGAACGCAGCCCCCATGCCCATCAGCAGCAGGGCGACCGACCCGACGATCGGCCAGTGCGACGGCTGGGGAACGTAGTAGTGCGGCGTGGTGCCCGTGTGTGCTGCGCTCATCGATGACTCCCTGTCCGATTTCCGACTGTGGCCGCCGGGTGCTGCCCTGCCGCATCGGCAACGCGTCAGTTCCTCGCGTTGCCCTCCACCTCGAAGAACGTGTACGAAAGCGTGATCGCCGGGATGTCCTTGGGCAGCGCCGGGTCGACGACGAAGACCACCGGCATCAGCCGCCGCTCGCCCGCCTTCAGCGTCTGCTTCGTGAAGCAGAAGCAATCGAGCTTCTTGAAGTACCGGCCCGCCTCCGGCGGCCCGTAGCTCGGGATCGCCTGCCCCGTGATGTCGCGCCCGGTGCTGTTGACGATCTCGTAGGTGACCTGACGCAGTTCGCCCGGGTGCACGCCCACGACCGTCTCCAGCGGCCGGAACTCCCACGGCAGCCTGCGCACGTTGGAGTCGAGCTCGATGCGCACGCTTCGAGTATAGTCGACCTGCGTGTTCTGCACGTCGTCGGCGCGCGCGACGTCGCGCATGCCGGTGACCTCGCAGATCTTCTCGTAGAACGGCACCAGCGCGTAGCCGAACGCGAACATCACCACCACCACGACGGCGAGCTTGCGCAGCAGCGTGCGGTTGCCCGCGACCACCTCGTCGCCGGCGCCTTGCCGCGCCGGCCCAACGTCGGAGCGGGCGCTCATCGTCGCGGCCTCCGTCCCGCCCGCGCAACTCGACGCATTCGTAGCGTCGGCCGCCCGCGCCGATTCGCCTTGCCGTCGATCCCCGGCCGCCGGCCGGGGCCCCTCGCCGGGTGGCTCATCGGCGTGGCCACACGTTGCGCCCGATGGCGACGACCAGGAACAGCAGCACCGCAGCGCCGATGACGCTGATCGAGGTCGACGGCGTGCCGAGGAACTTCGACGCGATGATCCCGGCGAAGAACACCGCGGCGATCGACGCCAGCACCCACGCGGTGCGCAGATTCGCGGCGCGCAGCCGGGCGCGCTCGTCGCGCGGCGGGAGCTCGGAGCGGGTCATCGCGGGCCTCGCGCTGTCGGTGAGTTCCGTTGCCGGGGCATCACTTGACGACCGGCGGGGTTTCGAACGTGTGGTACGGCGCAGGCGAAGGCACCGTCCACTCCAGCGTCGTCGCGCCGTCCCAGGGCTTGGCCGGCGCCTTGGCGCCGTTGCCGGTCACGCACTTGACCACCACCCAGACGAGGATGAGCTGCGACAGGCCGAAACCGAAGGAGCCGATCGACGCGATCATGTTCCAGTCGGCGAACTGCTGGGCGTAATCGGGGATACGCCGCGGCATCCCGGCGAGGCCGAGGAAGTGCATCGGGAAGAACGTGACGTTGAAGGTGACGAACGACGTCCAGAAGTGGAGCTGGCCAAGCTTCTCGTCGTACATCGTCCCGCTCCACTTGGGCAGCCAGTAGTAGGCGCCGGCGAAGAACGCGAACAGGCTCCCCGCGACCATGACGTAGTGGAAGTGCGCGACCACGTAATAGGTGTCCTGGATCTGGATGTCGATCGGCGTGATCGCGCAGACGAGCCCGGTGAACCCGCCCAGCGTGAACAGGAAGAGGAAGCCGACGGCAAACAGCATCGGCGTCTCGAACGTCATCGCCCCCTTCCACATCGTCGCCAGCCAGTTGAACACCTTGACGCCGGTGGGCACCGCGATCAGCATCGTCGCGTACATGAAGAACAGCGTCCCGGCGAGCGGCAGGCCGGTCGTGAACATGTGGTGCGCCCAGACGATGAACGACAGGATCGCGATCCCGGCGACGGCGTAGACCATCGACGCGTAGCCGAACAGCGGCTTGCGCGAGAACACCGGGATGATCTCGGAGATGATGCCGAACGCCGGCAGGATGATGATGTAGACCTCCGGGTGCCCGAAGAACCAGAAGATGTGCTGGAAGAGCACGGGGTCGCCGCCGCCGGCCGCGTTGAAGAAGGACGTGCCGAAGTGGCGGTCGGTGAGCAGCATCGTCACCGCCCCCGCGAGCACCGGCATGACCGCGATCAGAAGGTAGGCGGTGATGAGCCAGGTCCAGCAGAACATCGGCATCTTCATCAGCGTCATCCCCGGCGCCCGCAGATTGAGGATGGTCGTGATGATGTTGATCGACCCCATGATCGACGACGCGCCCATGATGTGGACGGCGAAGATCGTGAGGTCCATCCCCATGCCCGCCTGGATCGTGAGCGGGGGATAGAGCGTCCAGCCGGCCGCGGCCGCGCCCCCGGGAACGAACAGCGAGGTGACGAGCAGGATCGCCGCCGGCGGCAGCAGCCAGAAGCTCCAGTTGTTCATGCGCGCGAACGCCATGTCGGGCGCGCCGATCAGCATCGGCAGCATCCAGTTGGCGAAGCCTACGGCCGCCGGCATGATCGCGCCGAAGACCATGATGAGGCCGTGCAGCGTCGTCATCGAGTTGAAGAACTCGGGATGGACGACCTGCAACCCGGGCTGGAACAGCTCGGCCCGGATGGTGAGCGCCATGCAGCCGCCGACCAGGAACATGACGAACGAGAACAGCAGGTACATCGTCCCGATGTCCTTGTGGTTCGTCGTCGTCAGCCAGCGCGTGATACCGCTGGGATGGTGACCGTGCGCGTGATCGTGGCCGATTACGTGATCGTGCGGAATGCTGCTCATCGGTTGCTCCTGGCGGTCCCGGAACGAAGGCGATGCTCCCGCCCCCGTCCGATGGTGAAACCCGTCTAGTCGAAGGCCCAGCGCCTCGCGTCGACGGCGGGAGTACTGCGAAGACGACTACTGGCGCGCCACCTTGACCTCGGCCGGCTGCACCGCCTCGCCGGTCCGATTGCTCCAGCTGTTGCGCGTGTAGGTCAAGACCGCGGCGAGGTCGGTGTCGGAGAGCTGCTTGAACGAGGCCATCGCCGTGCCCGGCTTGCCGCTGAGCACCAGGGCGAGCTGGTCGGCCTTCGGCCCGGTGACGATCTTCGAGCCGTCGAGCGCCGGAAACGCGCCGGCCACACCCTTGCCGGAGGCCTGGTGGCAGGCGAGACAGTTCGCCGTGTAGACCTTCTCGCCACGGGCGACCAGGTCCTTCGTCTCCCACACCTTGGCGGGATCCTCGGCGGCCGCCGCGACCTTCGCCTTCTGCGCGGCGAGCCAGGTTGCGTAGTCGGCCTTGGTCTTCACTTCGACGACGATGGGCATGAAGCCGTGCTCCTTCCCGCAGAGCTCGGCGCACTGGCCGCGGTAGACCCCGGGCTTCTCGGCCTTGAACCAGGTGTCGCGGACGAAGCCGGGAATCGCGTCCTGCTTGACCCCGAACGCCGGCACCCACCAGGCGTGGATCACGTCGTCGGCGGTGATCAGCAGCCGAACCTTCGTGTCCACCGGCACGACCAGCGGGTTGTCGACCTCGAGCAGGTAGTTCTCGCCCTTGGGCTCGCGGTTCTCGATCTGCGCGAGCGGCGTCTTGAGGTTGGAGTAGAAGCCGAAGCCGTCCTGGATGTAATCGTAACCCCACTTCCACTGGTAGCCGGTCACCTTGACCGTCATGTCGGGCGCCGAGGTGTCCTTCATTGCCAGGATCGTCTTGGTCGCCGGGAACGCCATGAACAGCAGGATCAGGAACGGCACGACCGTCCACACGATCTCGACCAGCGTGTTCTCGTGGAACTGCTCGGGCGCGTGTCCCACCGACTTGCGGTGCTTGAAGATGGAATAGAACATCACGCCGAAGACGGCGATGAAGATGACGACGCAGATCCAGAAGATGAACAGGTGCAGGTCGTACTGCTGCTGCGCGATCGGCGTGACCGGCGGCTGCAGGTTCCACTCCCGCGCCGCGAGTGCCGCACCCGGCGCGGTCAGCGCCGCGATGCCTGCCCCGTGCTTGAGCCGCGATGCGGCGAGATTTTCCGCTCGATTGCGCACCATGCCTCCCTCGATGCCTGCGATGCCGATGCCCCGTCGTCGCGGACGCCACCCCTGGCTGCGGGGTGGCCCGGCTGCACGCCTTGCGTCCGACGAACTGGGGAGTTGCGGGAATACGGAACTACGGGGAACACGCGACCCCGGCCGGGAGAAGAGCGATCCACCGCCCGCTATCGCCACGCCGGCCCGTCGCGAAGCGGGCGGATCTTAACATAGATCAATACTTTGGTCAAGCGTTTCGCGCCAGGAGCGCGGTCGGGCCTCAGGGGTTCGAAAGCGATACGGCGGGGGAGTGGGGCGCCATGCGCCCACCTCGCCCCGGGAGTTGCGGTCGTGGCCGCGTCGCGGCCGCAAGTGGTGCCCGGCTCCGGCGCGGCCTTCGCTCCCCTGCCCGCCGTGCTCGAGGTCGAAAGGAACTTGCGCCTCGCCCCGCGCTCTGAAGGGCACCCGGATCACAGACATCGCCATGGATTCGCTCAGCCAGCTCGCTCTCGGTTCCGCGGTCGGCGTCGCGGTCATGGGCCGGCGCACCGCCGTTTGGAAGGCGGCGCTGTGGGGCGGCCTCTGCGGGACGCTCCCGGACCTCGACGCGCTGCTCGATTTCGGCGACGCCGTGCGCAACATGACGTACCACCGCGCGGAGAGCCATGCGCTGTTCTGGCTCACGCTGGCGTCCGCGCCGCTGGCGTGGCTGGTTAGCCGCGTGCATGCGCAGGCAGCGCTGTTCAAGCGATGGTGGCTCGCGATCTGGCTCGTGCTCGTCACCCATCCGCTGCTCGACGCGTTCACGGTTTACGGCACCCAGCTCTTGCTGCCGTTCTCGGACTACCCATTCGGCATCGGCAGCATGTTCATCATCGACCCGCTGTACACGGCGCCGCTGCTCGCGGGACTGCTCGTCGCGTTGCTGGCGCGCCAGTACCGCGGCCTCAGATGGAATACGATCGGTCTGCTCATGTCGATGCTTTACCTCGGGGGGTCGGTCGCTGCCCAGCAGCATGTCGAGGGCGTGGTGAAGGCGTCGTTGGCGACTGACCGCGCTCCCGCGGACAAGGTGCTGGTCACGCCGACGCCGTTCAACACCATTCTGTGGCGGGTCGTGGTCATGCGCGGTGACCGTTACGAGGAGGGCTTCTACTCGCTGCTCGACCGCGAACGGAAGATCCGCTTCGACGCTTTTCCCAACGATGTTGCGCTGTTCCAGCAGCTACGCCTGGAGTGGGCTGTGGCACGCATGGCGTGGTTCACGAAAGGCTTCTTTTCGATGCAAGAGCGCGATGGCCGGGCGATCCTCACCGACTTGCGCATGGGGCAGGAGCCCTATTACGCGTTCTCGTTCGTGGTCGCGCAGCGGCAGAGTCCCACGTTCGCCGCCGTTCCGGCGCAGAACATCGGTCGCCGCGGCGACGTTGGCATGGGCATCGCCTGGGTCTGGACCCGCCTTCAGGGCCACGACGTGCCCCCGCCGCGATCGTCGGCTGCTGGAGCATCGGCGGCAGCCGGGCCGGCGCTTGCGAGTGCGCAAGGGGCAAAGCGCCAGTAGCTTCCATGATCGCGTCGCCGGCGACTCCACCGGGCACTGCGTGCCGGGACTCGCGCGCACCGGAGCACTCGCAGGAGGGCGGCAGAACCGGGGGTGAACGCCGCCACCCTGTCGCGGCATTGGCGGCCCAAGGGCCAGAAGCCCCGGGACGTGCGGCGCCTCAAGGTGTCGCGCGATCCGAACGCCGTCCGAGCGCCGCCGCGGCGTCCCGCAGAGGCGCGGGCGGCGTCTGTGCAGCGTCCCAGCCCAGGTCGGCGAGCGGCGGCGCCGCCAGCAGCGTCGAGAGCGCGCGCACGTTGGCGTCTGCCTCGTCCATCGCCGGATCGATGCGGTTCGCGACCCACCCGGCGAGTGCCAGCCCGCGCGCGCGAATCGCCAGCGCTGTCAGCAACGCGTGATTGAGGCAGCCCAGGCGCACGCCGACGACGAGCAGCACCGGCAGATCCAGGCGGCGCGGCAGGTCGAGCATGTCGGCGCCACCCCCCAGGGGCACGAGCGCGCCCCCGGCGCCTTCCACGACGACGAAATCGGCACGGGCGGCGAGCCGCGAGTACGCCTGCGCACAGCGCTCGACGTCGATCGCAACGCCCACCCGCTCGGCAGCAAGGTGCGGCGCGATCGCCGGCGTGAAGGCGTAGGGGTTGGCGTCGGCAGGGTCGGCGACGAACGTCGACGCGGCCGCGAGCGCTGCCACGTCGGCGTTGACGGCACAGCCGGCGTCGATTCCGGCCGCCACCGGCTTCATGCCCACGACCCGGTAGCCGTCGCCGGCCAGACCCCGCAGCAGCGCCACGGCGACCCGGGTCTTGCCCACGCCGGTGTCGGTCCCGGTGACGAAGATCCCCTGTGCCAATGGCCAACTCCGCGTCTTGCGCCGCGCTCCCGCTACCGGCTGGCGGCCGGCAGGGAACGGCTCCAGCGAACGATCGAGCGGCCGTCTGCGGTCACCGTGGCCGGCGCCTTCCACGCGTGGCCGTAGACGACTTCGTAGGTGGCGGGCACGCGACCGTCGGGAGTGCCCGCGCGCAGCGCTTCGAGCCCCGCCTGCACCTGCTGCCAGCGCCGTCGACCCATGAGCCCGCGCGCACGCCCCGCCGTGGCGTTGGTCGCGCCGATGGCCTTGAGATCGCGCAGCATTGCCGCGGGGTCGGCGTAGGTGAGCGTGAAGCGCTCCATCTCCATGACCGGGTCGGCGAAACCCGCCGCGACCAGCATGTCGCCCAGATCGTGGAGGTCGACGAACCGGCTCACGTGCGGCTCGCCGTCGATCGCGGCGAAGACGCGAGTGAGCTCGCCCAGCGTGTCGGGACCGAAGGTCGAGAACGCGAACAGGCCGCCCACGGCCAGCACGCGCAGGCACTCTGCGAAGGCGCGCCGCGGATCGGGCACCCACTGCAGCGCGAGGTTGCTCCAGACGAGATCGAAGCTGGCCGGGGAGAAGGGCAGCGCGGCGATGTCGCCGCAGGCGAACACCGGCGTCCCGCCGGCCGGGCGGCCGAGGCGCGGGGCGAGGAGGCGGCCGGCGAACGAACGGCGCGGCGCGGTCTTGGCCCGTGCGCACTCGAGCATCGGCAGCGCGAGGTCCAGAGCCACCCGACCGGCGCGCGGGTAGCGGGTGGCGAACTCCACCAGTGCGTCGCCCGTGCCGCAGCCCGCGTCGAGCACGCGCGAGGGCTCGAGCCTGACCACGTCGAGGCGCGCGGCGAGGCGCGAGGCGACCTCGCGCTGCAGGACTGCAGCCGCGTCGTAGGTGCCCGAAGCTCGCCCGAAATGCAGTCGTACCGCGCGCGTATCGATGGCCGCAGGCCGCTTGACGGGGGGTTCAGCGACCATCGAGGAACCCGTCGAGGGCGCGATGAAAGGCGTCGGGGTGCGACAGGAACGGCGCGTGGCCCGCGCCGGCGATCTCGACGCAGCTCGCTCGCGGCATCGCCTGCGCGAGCCAGCGCCCGGCCCCCGCCGGAGCGAGCGTGTCCCGGTCGCCGACGACGATCCGCGTCGGCTGCGTGATGGCGGCAACACTCGAACGCAGGTCGATGCCGGCCAGCATTCCGAGCGCCGCGCCCAGCACTTCGGGCGCGGGCTCGCCGCGCGCGAACAGGTGGCGGCGCATCATCGCCAGCGCCGCGCGACCCTGATCGCTGCCGTGCAGCTGCAGCGAGAGGAAGCGCTGCAGCGTCGTCCGGTACGCGATCGAGAGCTCGTCGCCGAACCGTCCGAGCGTCGTCGCGCTCATCGCGTGCGGCCAGGTCGCGTCGGCGACGAAACGCGGCGAGGTGCAGACAAGCACCAGCCGCGACACCCGCTCGGGTTCCGCGAGCGCCCAGCGCATCGCGACGACACCGCCCAGCGACCAGCCGAGTATCGCGAGCGGCCGCCCGGGCGCGACGGCGGCGGCGACTGCGGCGACGATCTCCTCCAGCGTGAACGGGTCGGTCACCGCGCTGTGCCCGTGCCCCGGCAGGTCGACGGCGTGGACGCGATGGCGCGCGGCGAGCCAGGGCAGCAGCGGCCCCCAAAGCCCCGAATGCAGCGCCCAGCCGTGCAGCAGCACCAGCGGCGGACCGTCGCCGATCGATTCGACGTGTACGCTCACGATGCGTCGGGGCCTTTCATCGCCGGTCCGCGAGCTCGCGCAGCGCCGCGCACAACTGATCGACGTCGGCGTCGCCGTGCCCGGCGGACAGCGAGATCCGCAGCCGGGCCGTGCCGGCGGGCACGGTCGGCGGGCGGATCGCCGGCACCCAGAGTGAGCGCTCCCACAGCCCCTGCGCGAGCGACACCGCCGTCGCGTTGTCGCCGACGACGAGCGGCTGGATCGCGGTCGGCGACGGCAGCAGCCGCCACGGCAGCCCCTGCGCGCCGGCCCGGAAGCGGCGGATCAGCGCCGTGAGGTGCGCTCGCCGCGCCGGCTGGTCGCGCATCACGGCAAGCGCCGCGCGCAGCGCCGCCGCGAGCAACGGCGGCGCTGCGGTGGTGAACACGTACGGCCGCGCGGCCTGCAGCAGCGTCTCGATCACCGCCGGATGGGCGGCCACGAACGCCCCGGCGACACCCGCCGCCTTGCCGAGCGTTCCCATGTAGACGATGCGCTCCGAAGCAAGCCCGAAGTGCGCGAGCGCGCCCTGCCCGCGCGCGCCCAGCACGCCAAAGCCGTGCGCGTCGTCGACGAGCAGCGTCGCGTCGCAGCGCTCGGCAAGCGCCAGCAGCGCCGGCAACGGCGCGAGGTCGCCGTCCATGCTGAACACGGCGTCGGTGGCGATGAACCGGCGCCGCGCCGGCGTTGCCGCGAGCTGCCGGGCAAGGTCGTCGACGTCGCCGTGCCGGTAGCGGCGGAAGACCGCGCGTGACAGCAACGCCCCGTCGTTGAGGCAGGCGTGGTTGAGCCGGTCGGCGAAGATCGCGTCGTCGCGCCCGCAGAGCGCGGTCAGGATGCCGAGGTTGGCGAGGTAGCCGGCCGAGAAGACGAGTGCGCGCGCGTCGCGACAGGGCTGGACGAACGCCGCGAGCTCCGCTTCGAGCGCCTCGTGCTCCGCGTGATGGCCGCAGACGAGGTGCGACGCGCCGGCCCCGACGCCGCAGGCGCCCGCGGCGGCGACGGCCGCGGCGACGACCACGGGATCGCTGGCGAGGCCCAGATAGTCGTTGCTGGCGAAGGCGAGCACCTCGCGCCCGTCGGCGACGACCCGCGGGCACTGGGCCGACGAGACCACGCGGCGCTGGCGCCAGAGGCCCGCGGCGCGGCGCGCGTCGAGTTCGTGCTCGAGGGCGGCGATCAGCGTCATGCGCCAGCCCGGCGTTCGCGATCGGTCGCTTTCGCCCTGCCGGCCGGCGAGCCGTCAGGCGGGCTCCATCCCCAGTGTGGAGAACAGCGCCTGGTCGGCATCGACGTCGGCGTTGCCGGTGGTGAGCAGCCGTTCGCCGTAGAAGACCGAATTGGCGCCCGCGAGGAAGCACAGTGCCTGCCCGGCCGCACCCAGTTCGCGCCGGCCGGCCGACAGCCGCACCATCGCCCTCGGCATCGTGATCCGCGCCACCGCGACGGTGCGCACGAACTCGAAGACGTCGAGCGCCGGCGTGCCGCCGAGCCGCTCGCGCAACGGCGTACCCTCGACCTGCACGAGATTGTTGATCGGCACCGACTCCGGATACGGCTCCATGTTCGCAAGCTCGGCGACGAGCGCTGCGCGCTGGCGGCGCGACTCGCCCATGCCGACGATGCCGCCGCAGCAGACGTTGATGCCGGCCGAGCGGACGCGCTGCAGCGTGTCGAGACGGTCCTGGTACTGCCGGGTCGTGACGACCTCGCCGTAGAACTCGGGCGCCGTGTCCAGGTTGTGGTTGTAGTAGTCGAGCCCCGCCTCGCGCAGCTGCTCCGCCTGGCCCTCCTTCAGCATGCCCAGCGTGCAGCAGGTCTCAAGCCCGAGCGCCTTGACCTCGCGCACCATCTCCAGCACCGGCTCGAGGTCGCGCTGCTTCGGGCCGCGCCACGCCGCACCCATGCAGAACCGTGTCGCGCCCTGCGCCTTCGCCGCCAGCGCACTCGCCCGCACCGTCGCGACCTCGAGCAGCGGCGTCTCGGCGACCCCCGCCGCGTGGCGCTTCGACTGCGAGCAATAGCCGCAGTCCTCCGCGCAGCCGCCGGTCTTGATCGACAGCAACGTGGAGAGCTGGACAGCGTTGGCGCGGTGGTGCTCGCGGTGCACCTGCTGCGCGCGGTAGACGAGGTCGGCGAACGGCAGCGCGATCAGCGCCTCGACCTCCTCCACGCTCCAGCGAAGCGGGGTATGCGGGGACGCCTCCCGCGGCCCGGGCGTCGGCTGCTCTGTCGGGATCGTCCAATCGATCGATGGCATAAGGCGGCGGCTCGGGGTTGACTGGCGGGTGTAGCGCGGAGGGCGCGGCAGAGCGCGACGGTGCGATCTGGCGCAGTGTCGAGGGGGGACCGGTCCTTGTCAAATCAGCCGAACGCCGCGTTTGACAGCGCTGCCCGCGACACCGTCGCGGGCACCGTCGGGGCGGCGCTCCCGACGCGGCACGCCGGCCGCTCGACCCCGAGTGTCGGGCCGGTCGCCGCCGCCGCGAACGTGGGGAACACCGGGGCGGCAAGCCCGCGTTCGCGCTTGCAGGCGCGCCTGGAGCTGCGCTTGCAGGCGCTCCTCAAGGCGGCTTCGCTTGTGCGTGCGCAGTCGACAAGCTGCGTCCGGCGCTGCCTGCCGCAGCGGTGCGTACTCTGCACAGGTCCCGCCGGCGACGCGCTGCTGTGCGCCGCCTGTACGGCTGCGCTGCCGACGCTCGGCGCGGCCTGCCCATGCTGCGCGCTGCCCTCGCCCGCGGGGGCGCTGTGCGGCGCGTGCCTCGCGCATCCGCCGCCGTTCGCCGCGACGCTGGCTGCCTACGCTTACGCGTTTCCCGTCGATCGCCTGCTGCAAGCGCTCAAGTACGGGGGCGAGCTCGCGCTCGCCGAGTGGGCCGCGACGGCACTGGCCGCGCGCGTGCGCGGCGAGCCGACGTCCTGGCGTTGCGCCGGCTTGCCGCCGCTCCTGGTGCCGTTGCCGCTGGCGCTGCCCAGGCAGCGCCAGCGCGGCTTCAACCAGGCGCTGGAAATCGCCCGCGGTCTCGCGCGTGAGCTCGGCCTCCCGCTCGAGGCCGCGTTGCGCCGGCGGCACGCCGGCCTGCCGCAGGCCGGCCTGCCCTGGGCGCAGCGCATCGCCAACGTCCGCGGCGCCTTCACCGCGCAGCGGCGCCTCGACGGGCTGCAGGTGGTCCTGGTCGACGACGTGATGACCACCGGGGCGACGCTCGCCGACGCCGCGGCAGCCGCCAGGACCGCGGGAGCGGCGCGGGTTTGCTGCTGCGTCGTCGCGCGCACGCTGCCGCCGCAGCGGTCGTGAGACGATGCGGTTTCGCGCGCCCTGCCCCGCAGCACCGATGCCCCCCGCGTTCGCTGTCGTCCTCGTCCGCCCCGAGATCCCGCCCAACACCGGCAACGTGATCCGCCTCACGGCGAACGCCGGCGTCGACCTGCACCTCGTCGAGCCCCTGGGCTTCCGCATGGACGACCGCGAACTCAAGCGCGCCGGGCTCGATTACCACGAGTACGCGCGGGTGCGCGTGCACGCCGACATGGGCGCCTGCCGGGCGGCGGTCGACGCCGGCGCGTCGCGGCGCTGGTTTGCGCTCACGACCCGCGCCGGGCGCTCGCTGTACGACACGCGCTTCGACCCGGGCGATGTGCTCGTGTTCGGCTGCGAGTCGGCCGGCCTCGACGACGCGTTGCTCGCCGAATTCCCCGACGAGCGCCGGCTGCGCATCCCGATGCGCGCCGGGATGCGCAGCATCAACCTCTCCAACGCGGTGGCGCTGGCGGTCTACGAAGCGTGGCGGCAAGCGGGATTCCCCGGCGCCGCGCCGGGGGGCCCGCCGCGATGACCGGTGACGTCGAAGCCGGTCAATGCCGTTCTGCCCGCGGCTCGCGCCGCAGCAACGACAGCACGGCGTCGCGCGCGGACGAGTCCTCGTAGAGCGTCCGGTAGACCGCGTCGCAGATCGGCATGTCGACACCGAAATGGCGTGCCAGCCCGCGCAGCTTCGGCGCGGCCGCCACTCCCTCGGCCACGTGGCCCAGCTGCGCGAGAATCTCGGGCAGGCGCCGCCCCTGCGCGAGTGCCAGCCCGACCCGGCGGTTGCGCGAGAGGTCGCCCGTGCAGGTGAGCACCAGGTCGCCCAGGCCAGCGAGCCCCATCAGCGTCTCGCGCCGCCCGCCCAGCGCCTGCGACAGGCGCCCCGTTTCCGCGAGCCCGCGGGTGATCAGCGCCGCGCGGGCGTTGTGGCCGAAGCCGAGCCCGTCGCTCGCCCCGGCGGCGATGGCAAGCACGTTCTTGACCGCACCGCCGACCTCAACACCCGCGATGTCGTCGCTCTCGTAGACCCGCAGCGCGTCGGCGCGCAGCTGCGCCGCGACAAGCGCCGCGAGTTCGGGAGCCGTCGCCGCGACCGCGACGGCAGTGGGCAGGCCGGCAGCGACCTCCTCGGCGAAGCTCGGGCCGGACACCACGCCGACGGGCGCCGGCCAGATTGGCGCGACGACCTGATGCGGCAGCGCGGCGCCGCCGGGCAACGCCGGCGCGTCGACGACGCCTTTCGAAAGCCACACCAGCGGGGCTCGCAATCCGGCGTCCCGCAGCTCGCGCGCCAGCGCCGGCAGCGCGGCGACCGGCGGGGCGGCGATCAGCAAGTCGGCAGAGGCGAGATCGGCGAGGCACGCGGTCACCTCGAGCGAGGTCGGCAGCGCGATACCCGGCAGATAGCGGGCGTTGACGCGCTCGCGGGTGATCGCGGCGACCTGGCCGGCGTCGCGCGCCCACAGCACGACCGCCGATCCGCCGCGGCGGCAAAGATGCACCGCGAGCGCCGTTCCCCAAGCTCCCGCGCCGACCACCGCGATGTCAGCGGCAGTACGGCGTGCCGTCAAAGCCCGAACACCTGGGCCACGCGAACGTAGCCGGTCTGGCCGTCCCGATGCCGGACCTTGATCCAGCCGGGCATCGCCGTCGTCGACGTCGACGTCGCCGCCTCGGCAGGTTCGAGCAGCACGTTGAGCTCCGCCCGGAACACGAGCGGCGCGGCATCGTCGGGACTCGCGCGGACTTCGGCAAGCGGAACCCGCACCACCAGCGTCCTGCGCTCCGCGACGCTCTTCTTCTCCACCCAGCCGATGGAACCGCCGACGTCGCGGACCTTGATCCAGCCTTCGAGCACGACGATCACCTCCAGGGGCGTGTCGCGGCCGAGAACGAACAACCCCTTGGCCCGGGTCGAAGGGGCGTCGTAGAGGATGGTGGCCGGCTCGACCGTCGCGCGGAACTCGGCGGGAGCCGCCGCCGGCGCGAGCCAGAAGAGGGCGGCGGCCGCGGCGACCCGCCACGCGGACGAGCACGTCCGGCCATGCCCGCGCCGCTTCATTGCCGGCGCGTCAGCCCCCCTCCTCTCTCACTCCTCACCCTCCCTATCTACTTGATATCCCCCCCCCTCCACCCCATCCCGCTCGCGACGTTTCTCACAGCCCATTGGCAGCGACCCCCGCCGGCGCCGGCACCTGGGCCTGGGCCTGCGCGAGCTGCTGCTGGTACAGCGCGTCGAAATTGATCGGCGCGAGATGGACGGGCGGAAAACCCGCGCGAGTGATCGCGTCGGCGAGCGTCTCGCGCACGTAGGGAAACAGCACCGAGGGGCAGTTGGTCGCGATCACCTGCTGCATGTGCTCGGCCGGCACGCCGCGGATGGTGAAGACACCCGCCTGCGCCGCCTCGACCAGGAACAAGGTCTTGTCCCCCGACTTGGCGGTGAGCGTGACCGTCAGCACGCATTCGTAGATGTCGGGGTCCACCTGCTCCCCCCGCGTGCGCAGCCCGACTTCGACCTGCGGGGGTTCCTGAATCAGAAAGGACTTCGGCGCGCCGGGGTTCTCGAGGGAGAGGTCCTTGACGTAGATCTTGTCGATCGAGAATACGGGCGCCTGTGCAGCGTTGTGCGGGGTTTCGGCCATGTTGCGGTCTTTCGCGAGAGGAGGGCAGCCGTGTATTCTACCTCACGCGGCCCGGCCCGGGAAACGACCGTGATCGTC
>CAVQLG010000002.1:0-80391 GCA_963713275.1 uncultured beta proteobacterium | reverse complement strand
ATTCTGCTGCGGGGGTTTGGGCTGGGCCATTGGGCTATGACCCCTTCAGGACAATGCCGCCGATGCCGAGCGTGCCGTAGTCGGAGCGCCAGGTTTCGCCCGCGTTGAGCGGCCAGGCGTCGGTCAACGTGCCGGTGGTGATCACTTCGCCGGCCGCAAGCGGCGGGAACTGCGGGAGCGTGGCGAGTGCGCGCACGAGGTAGGCGAGTGCCAGCGCCGGGCTGCCGAGCACGTTGGCACCGATTCCCCGATCGACGATGACCTCGTCGCGCCGCAAAGTGAGCTCGAACTGCGGCAGCCGCGCCGCAATCGCTTCCCGAAGCCCGTGATCGAGCGGGAGCGGCGTGCCCACGACCAGCGCGCCGTGCAGCCCGAAGGCCGCCGTGCAGTCGGCGGCGGTGAACTTCCAGTCGGGGAAGTGGCTCTGAACGATCTCGAACCCGGGGGCGATCCACTCGACGGCGGCGAGAATCTGCAGCGGATCGTCGACGGCGGGCGGCGCCCCCGCGAGGCGAAACACGACTTCGGGCTCGATCCGGGGACGCACGAACGGCGAGAGCGACAGCGTGGCCGCGCCGTCACGCGCTTCGTGCAGCGTGTGCGACCAGATCCGCGCCGCCATCGGCTGGCAGACGCCGTAGCGCGGCCAGATCGTCCGGTTGGTGAAGCCGATCTTGCGCCCAACCGGCCGCCAGCCCTGCTCGATGCGGCTGCGTTCGATGGCTGCCAACACGTCGTAGGCCGCCGGCACGTCGAAACCCGGCAGCGTCGAGGTGATCGGCGGCAGCGACGTCGCGGTGTCGTACGCCCGGATCAGCCGTTTCGCGACGGCGGCGACGTCTTCCCCGGCGATCACCGGGACGCGCCCAACGCGCGCAGCAAGGACGAGCCGGCCACCCAGAGCGCTGTCGCGAGCGCAACGCCGACGAGGGCGGCCACGACTGCCCCGACCACGCCGGAAAGGCCGACGGCCGTCACCAGGGCCCAGGCGCCGACGCCGCCCAGCCCCCCGCAGATCAGGATCCCGATCACGTTGCCGATGATGGCAGCCATGCCGCCTCGCCTATGGTTCCAATGAACCTCGATGGTACCGCAGGCACGTCGCGCGGGGCCGGGGGACGGGTCCCCGCGCGGCGCGCATGCCGCCGCGCAGCAGCTCCCGGTCCTTCGCAGGCGGGTGCGCAAACCGTCATGTCAAGACCTGACCCCGAGGTCCGCCCGCTGCGGCGTGAAGGTGTCGAGCAGTACGCCCGGCTCGATGCAGCGGCAGCCGTGCAGCACGCCACTCTCCTTGTACAACGAATCGCCGGCGCGCACGATGTGCGTTTCCTCGCCGATCGTGAACTCGAACACGCCGGACAGCACGTAGGTGAGCTGCTCGTGCGGATGCGAATGCAACGGGCCGATCGCGCCGGCCTCGAAGGCAACCTCGACCTGCATCAGGCGGCCGCCGTGCGCCAGGATCTTGCGCGTGACGCCACCGCCCAGCTCCTGCACCCTGGAATCCTTGCCGTAGACGAACATGGCGGAGCACCCTTTTCTTCCAGTGAGGGACGACACCATCTTAGCGTTCTGCTCGACGATTGGGTGGGCCGCCTTCCCGCCGCGCTCGCCGGCTAATGGCGGGCGCCCTTGCGCCACGCGAGTTCCTTGCTGTCCGCCGCCGGGAATCGATACCAGGTCGCGTTGAGATAGCGCGCCACGGCGAGGATCTCGTCGTCGGTCCACGCGAGCCCCGAGTTGCGTTGCCAGCGACGGACTTCCTGAACCAGCGTGGGCCAGTCGCGCGCGACCTTCTTGTCGCGCCAGTGGATCTGCGCGCGATGACAGCCGCTGCACTGCGCGGTGTAGAGCATTCGGCCCGTCGTCTCGTCGCCGTCCGAGGATTCTTGCGCCAGCCCTTGCGCCGCGACGGACCCGACGACGGCGCAGGCGAGCAACAGCGCGATCAGGCGCGGCCTTTGCATCAGCGTCTCCCGCGCAAACCACCGTGGGAAGGACCGACCCCGGCTGCGGCGCACTCACGCACGCGCTCGCTCGCCCTTGACACCGCTCCCGCGACCGCAGGGGTTCGAGCAGGCATGTTCCCGGTTCAACGAAGAAGGGGCGCGAGGTCGCGGCGCAACGCATCGACCGGGCGGCCGCTGCGCGCCGCCAGGTCCGCGAGCTGGTCGTCCCCGATCTTGCCGACGGCGAAGTAGCGCGCCTCGGGATGCGCGAGGAAGAAGCCCGACACCGCGGCCGCCGGCAGCATCGCGTAGCTCTCGGTCAGCCCCATCCCGATGTCGCGGGCGCGCAGCAGGTCGAACAGCGGCGCCTTGACCGCGTGGTCGGGGCATGCCGGATAGCCGGGCGCGGGCCGGATGCCGCGGTACTCTTCGCGCATCAGCGCGACCGCATCGAGCGCCTCGTCGCGCGCGTACCCCCATAGCTCGCGGCGGACCTTGCGGTGCAGCCACTCGGCGAACGCCTCGGCGAGGCGGTCGGCCAGCGCCTTCAGCATGATCGCGCCGTAGTCGTCGTGCTTCGCCTCGAATTCGGCGAGCTTCTTCTCGATCCCGAGCCCGGCCGTTACCGCGAACGCGCCGATGAAGTCCGCCACGCCCGACGTGCGGGGTGCCACGAAGTCGGCGAGGCAGTAATTGGGCTTGCCCGGCGGCCGCTCGTTCTGCTGGCGCAGCAGGTGCCAGGTCAGCGCCACCTTCGTGCGCGCGGTGTCGGCGTAGCAGACGATGTCGTCGCCGACCGAATGCGCGGGCAGCAGCGCGATGACGCCGCTGGCCGTGAGCCAGCGCCCGTCGACGATGTGCTTCAGCATCGCCTGGCCTTCGGCGTGGACGTTGCGCGCCGCCTCGCCGACGAGGGCGTCGTCGAGGATCGCGGGGTACGGGCCCGACAGCTCCCAGGTCTGGAAGAACGGACCCCAGTCGATCAGTGCCGCGAGCTCGGAGAGGTCGACGTTGCGGAACTCGCGCCGGCCGATGAACGTAGGCGCCGGCGGCGCGGTGTGCGCCCAGTCGGTCGTGAACGCGTTGGCGCGGGCCGCTTCGAGCGGTATCAGCGCCGGACCCTTCTTGCCGGCGTGCTGGACGCGGATCTTCGCGTAGTCGGCCGCGACCTCGGCGACGTAGCCGTCCCTGAGCTCGTCGGAGAGGAGGTTGCTCGCCACGCCCACGGCGCGCGAGGCGTCGGGAACGTAGACGGTGACGCCATCGTAGTGCGGCGCGATCCTGACCGCCGTGTGCACGCGCGAGGTCGTCGCCCCGCCGATCAGGAGCGGCTGCTTCAGCCCCAAGCGCTGCATCTCGTGCGCGACGTGCGCCATCTCCTCGAGCGAGGGCGTGATGAGGCCGGAGAGCCCGACGATGTCGGCGTTGCGCTCGCGGGCGACGTCGAGGATCTTCTGCGCCGGCACCATGACGCCGAGATCGACGACGTCGAAGTTGTTGCACTGGAGCACGACGCCGACGATGTTCTTGCCGATGTCGTGGACGTCGCCCTTGACGGTCGCCATGACGATCGTGCCCTTGGGACGCCCCGCGTCGCCCGAGCGCGCCTTCTCCTCCTCGATGTACGGGACGAGGTGCCCGACCGCCTGCTTCATCACCCGCGCGCTCTTGACGACCTGCGGCAGGAACATCTTGCCGGCGCCGAAGAGGTCGCCGACGATGTTCATCCCGGCCATCAGCGGACCCTCGATCACCTGGATCGGGCGCGCGAACTTCCGCCGCGCCTCCTCGGTGTCCTCGACGATGAACGTGGTGATGCCCTTGACCAGCGCGTGCGCAAGACGCGCCTCGACGCTGCCCTCGCGCCAGCCGAGGTCCTCGACCACCACCTTGCCCTTGGCCTTGACCGTCTCGGCGAAACTCACCAAGCGCTCGGTCGGGCTCTGCCCGTCGGCGCGCCTGCGGTTGAGCACCACGTCCTCGACCCGCTCGCGCAGCTCCGCCGGGATCTCGTCGTAGACGCCGAGCTGCCCGGCGTTGACGATGCCCATCGTCAGCCCCGCGCGGATCGCGTGGTAGAGGAACACCGTGTGGATCGCCTCGCGCACCGGCTCGTTGCCGCGGAACGAGAAGGAGACGTTCGAAATGCCGCCCGATACCTTCGCGTGCGGCAGGTGGGTCCGGATCCAGCGCGTCGCGTTGATGAAGTCGACCGCGTAGTTGTCGTGCTCGTCGATGCCCGTGGCGATGGCAAAGACGTTCGGGTCGAAGATGATGTCCTCGGGCGGGAAGCCGACCTCGCGCGTCAGGATGTCGTAGCAGCGCTGGCAGATCGCGACCTTGCGCTCGAAGGTGTCGGCCTGGCCCTTTTCGTCGAAGGCCATGACGATCACCGCGGCGCCGTAGCGGCGCACGAGCCGCGCCTGGCGGACGAATTCGGCCTCGCCCTCCTTCAGCGAGATCGAGTTGACGATCGCCTTGCCCTGCACGCACTTCAGCCCCGCCTCGATCACCTCCCACTTCGACGAGTCGATCATCACCGGCACGCGCGCGATGTCGGGCTCGGCAGCGATGAGGCAGAGGAAGCGCGCCATCGCCGCCTTCGAATCCAGCATCGCCTCGTCCATGTTGACGTCGATGATCTGCGCGCCGCTGCCGACCTGCTGGCGGGCGACCTCGACGGCGCCGGCGTAGTCGCCGGCGAGGATCAGCTTGGCGAAGACCCGCGAGCCGGTGACGTTGGTGCGCTCGCCGACGTTGACGAACAGCGAGTCGTCGTCCACGACGAGCGGCTCGAGGCCGGCGAGGCGCATGGCGCCGGATGGGTTGTCGCCCAAGGTCGGGGGTCCTGCGCGTTTCAGGCGGCGAGCGGCTCGGCGAAGCGCAGCACGCGCGGCGGGATCGCGGCGACGGCAGCGGCGATTGCGCGGATGTGCGCGGGTGTCGTCCCGCAGCAACCGCCGACGATGTTGACGAAGCCGTTGCGCGCAAAGTCCTCGATCAGCCGGGCGGTCTCCTCCGGCGTCTCGTCGTAGCCGGTCTCGGCCATCGGGTTGGGCAGTCCGGCGTTCGGGTAGCAGGAGACGAAGGTGTCGGCGACGCGCGCCATCTCCTCGATGTAGGGGCGCATCAGCGCCGCGCCGAGCGCGCAGTTGAGCCCCACCGCAAGGGGGCGCACGTGGCGCACCGAATTCCAGAACGCCTCGGTCGTCTGGCCGGAGAGCGTGCGCCCCGACGCGTCGGTGATGGTGCCCGAGACGATGACCGGCAGCCGGGCGCCGCGTCGCTCGAAGCAGCCCTCAATCGCGAACAGCGCCGCCTTGGCGTTGAGCGTATCGAACACGGTCTCGACCAGCAGGATGTCGGCGCCGCCGTCGATCAGCCCGTCGGCCGCCTCGCCGTAGGTCGCGACGAGCTCGTCGAAGGTCACGTTGCGCGCGCCCGGATCGTTGACGTCGGGCGAGATCGACGCGGTGCGGTTGGTCGGTCCCAGCGCGCCGGCGACAAAGCGCGGCTGGTCGGGCGTCCGCGCGGTCCAGCGGTCGGCGCACTCGCGGGCGAGCTTCGCGGCGGCGAGGTTCATCTCGTAGGCCCGGTCCGACAGCGCGTAGTCGGCCTGCGCGATCGACGTCGCGCCGAAGGTGTTGGTCTCGATGATGTCGGCACCGGCCTCGAGATAGCGGTCGTGGATCTCGCGGATGACGTCCGGCTGGGTGAGCACCAGCAGGTCGTTGTCGCCCTTGAGGTCGTGCGGATGGTCGTGCAGGCACCCGGCGTGACCGCCACGGAAGTCGTCCTCGGAGAGCTTGTGGCGCTGGATCATCGTGCCCATCGCGCCGTCGAGGACGAGGATCCGGCGGGTGAGCAGGGCGGCGAGCTCTTCGGTGCGGTCGGGCTGCATGGCGGGGTCGGCTACCAGAGTCCCCGGACAAGGGGACGGTCTTGGATTCTAGCAGCCCGGGGCCCGGCCGGCCGCCGGCGCCGGCACCACGAGCTTCAGCGCAGGAGATCGGCGAGCGTGCGCGCAATCACCTTGGTCGCGCGCAAGAGGTCGTCGAGCAGCAGGTTCTCGTCGGCCCGCTTGGCGTTGGACTCCAGCACCGTGCGCGGGCCCGCGCCGTAGATCACCGCCGGCACCCCGGCGGCGCCGTACAGCCGCGCGTCGGTGTAGAGCGGCGTGCCCTTTTCGGGAATCGCTTCGCCAAAGACCGCCTTCGCGTGCCGCTGGATCGCGTCGACCAGCGAGGCGTTGCCGGGCACGGGCTGCAGCGGCAGCGCCAGCAGCAGGCGCCGGATCTCGAGGCGCACGCCGGGCGAGCGCGCCACCGCTATCCTCGATCAGCGTCGTGAGTTCGGACTCGACCGCCGCGGCGTCCTCCTCGGGGATCAATCGCCGGTCGAGCTTCAGCGTGACCCTGCCGGGCACGACGTTGGTATTGCTGCCGCCCTCGATGCGGCCGACGTTGAGGTACGGGTGCGTGATGCCCGGCACCTGCGAATGGCGCTGGCGCAACACGTCGTTGTGCGCGTACAGCGCGGTCAGCAGCCGGTTCGCCGCCTGCAGCGCGTCGACGCCGGTGTCCGGGAACGCCGCGTGCGAGGCCACACCGTGCAGCGTGACCTCCAGCTGCAGGCAGCCGTTGTGCGCGGTGACGACCTCGTAGCTGAAGCCGGCGGCGATCACGAGGTCGGGCCGCGTGAGCCCCTGCCGCAGCAGCCAGCCGGGGCCGAGCTCGCCGCCGAACTCCTCGTCGTAGGTGAAGTGGAGCTCGACGGCGCCGCGGGCTGGCCTTGCGACCGCCTCGAGTGCCCGCAGCGCAAAGGTGAAGCTCGCGAAGTCGCTCTTGCTCACCGCCGCGGCCCGGCCGTAGAGCCGGCCGTCGACGATCTTCGCGCCGTAGGGGTCGTGCGTCCAGCCCTCCCCGGGAGGCACGACGTCGCCGTGCGCGTTGAGGGCGATCACGGGCGCGCCGTCGCCGTAACGCCGGCGCACGACCAGGTTGGTGATCGACGCGAGGCCGTGGGCGGCGACCTCGGCGGCGGGCACCGGGTGGCGCTCGGCGGCGAGCCCCATCGCCGCGAGCAGCTCGGCGGTGCGCTCGGCGTGCGGCGCGTTGTTGCCGGGTGGGGTGTCGGTCGGCACGCGCACCAGCGCCTGCAGGAACCGGACCTCGTCATCGAAGTGCGCGTCGATCCAGCGGTCGAGGGCCTCGTCGCGCGCGCTCATGCCAGGTTCTCGATGAGGTGGGAGAACGCCCGGGCCGCGAGGTCGGCGTCGTGGGCGGTGACGGTTTCCAGGGGATTGTGGCTGATGCCGGCGTTGCCGCCGCGGACGAACAGCATCGCCTGCGGCATGATCTCGTGCAGCTTCATCGCGTCGTGTCCGGCGCCGCTTCCCATCCGGCGCACCGGCAGCCCGAGCGCCGCGACGGCGGCTTCCCATCGCCGCTGCCACGCGGGCGCGCTGGGGGCAGCGGCGACGCGCATGGTTTCCTCGAGGGTGTGGCGCGTCCCCCGGCGCGCCGAGATCGCCGCAAGCTCGGCCACCACGTCGGCTGACCAGCGCGTCGCGCGCAGCGTCAGTCGTCGCTCGCAGGTCGAGGCTGAAGCGGCACCGGCCGGGCACGACGTTGATCGACCCGGCGGGCACTTCGAGCATGCCGACGGTGCCGACGACGTCGGGAACGGCCGCCGCCCGCCGCTCGACGAAGAGCGCCAGCTCGGCGACCGCGAGCGCAGCGTCGCGCCGGCGGTCCATCGGCGTCGTGCCGGCGTGGCTCGCCTGCCCGATCACCTCGCCGACGCAGCGCACGCCGCCGTTGATCGACGTGACCACGCCGAGCGGGAGATCGAGCTCGTCGAGCACCGGGCCCTGCTCGATGTGCACCTCGACGAAGCCGAGGTAGCGCGCCGGGTCGCGCCGCTCCCGCAGGATCGCCTCCATCGTCGCCGGCAGGCCGGCCTTGCGCATCGCTTCGCGCATCGCCACGCCCTGCGCGTCGACCTGGTCGAGCCACGCGGGGTCGAATCGCCCGACGAGTGCGCCGGACCCGAGGAAGGTTGCCTGGTAGCGCTGGCCCTCCTCCTCGGCGAACGCGACGACCTCGATCCCATGCGCCAAGCGCCGGCTCGCGCGGGCGAGATCGCGCACGCAGGCGATCGGCACCAGGATGCCGAGCCGGCCGTCGTAGCGGCCGCCGTTGCGCACGGTGTCGTAGTGGCTGCCGGTGAGCAGCCGTGGCGCCCCAGGATCCGCGCCGTGGTAGACGCCGACGACGTTGCCGACCGCGTCGATGCGGGTCTCGTCGAAGCCCGCCGCCTGCATCCACCCCAGGATCCGACGCGCGCAGGCGCGGTGTGCCTGCGTGAGGTAGGCGACGGTGAGCTCGCCCCTCTCGCGGTAGCCGGGATCGCTGTCCGCCGCGAGCTCCGCGGCCCAGTCCCACACCGCCTCGCCCAGCGCCGGGGTCTCGCAGAACTTGTCGGCGAGCCGGATCTCGGCGATGCGGTGGATGTTGCGCAAGGCTTCGGCGAACTCGACGTCGGGGTGTCCCGCGAGGCGCCGCTCGAAGCTCGCGATGATCTCCTGCCGGGTGAGGCCCGTGCCCCGGGGCCCGCGCACCGCCAGGACGAACGGCCACCCGAACCGCGCGTTGTAGGCGGCGTTGAGCGCCTGGATGTGCGCGAACTCCGCCGGCGTGCAGTCGGTGAGGCCCGCGCGGCCCTGCTCGCCGGTCGACTCGGCGGTCAGCGCCTTGGCCACCATCGCCTTGCCGGCGAGCTCGGGATGCGCCCGGATCAGCCCCAGCTGGCGCTCGCGCCCCGCGCCGCGGACGACTTCGACCAGCGCGCGTTTGAGCGCCGCGAGCGTAGCGAAGGGCCGGCGCGCAAGCGCCTCGCGGGCGATCCACGGCGAGTGCTCGTAGGCGCCCTCGAGCCGGGCGACGAAGGCGTCGTCGCTCGCGGCGTTGATCTCGGCGAGACGCAGCGGCACGCGGGTTCACTCCCAGAGAAAGGCGGTGGCGGGATCGAACGGATGGGTCCGCCGCCAGTGCCGCGCGATGTCGAGTCGCCGCGTCACCCAGACGCGGTCGTGGCGCTCGACGTGGTCGAGGAAGCGCTGCAGCCCGCGCATCCGGCCGGGCCGGCCGAGCAGCCGGCAGTGCATCCCGACCGAGAGCATCGCGGGCCGCTCCTCCCCTTCGGCGTAGAGCACGTCGAAGCTGTCGCGCAGGTAGCGGAAGAACTCGTCGCCGTCACTGAAGCCCTGTGGCAATGCGAAGCGCATGTCGTTGGCGTCGAGCGTGTAGGGCACGACGAGGTGCGGCGCGAGCGCCCCGTCGGACTTCCTCACCCGCAGCCAGAACGGGAGATCGTCGCCGTAGTAGTCGCTGTCGTACTCGAAGCCGCCGAAGTCGGCCACCAGCCGGCGGGTGTTCGGGCTGTCGCGGCCGGTGTACCAGCCCAGCGGGCGCGTGCCGGTCGCCGCTTCAATCGCCGCGACGCCGAGCTGCAGGTGCTGGTACTCGGTCGCCTCGTCGACGTTCTGGTAGCTGATCCAGCGCCAGCCGTGGCAGGCGACCTCGTGGCCGAGCTCGACCAGCGCGGAGGCGACCTCGGGGCAGCGCGCGAGCGCCATGCCGACGCCGAACACGGTGAGCGGCAGCCCGCGGCGCTCGAACTCCCTGAGCAGCCGCCAGACGCCGACGCGCGCGCCGTACTCGTAGATGCCCTCCATGCTCAAGTGCCGCGCGGGATACGCCGGCGGGTTGAACATCTCGGAGAGAAACTGCTCGCTGCCCGCGTCGCCGTGGAGCGCCGAGCTCTCGCCACCTTCCTCGTAGTTCAGCACGAACTGCAGCGCCACGCGGGCGTTGCCGGGCCAGGCGGGGTGCGGCGGATGGCGGCCGTGGCCCTTGAGGTCGCGAGGGTAGCGGTCGAGGGGCGGGACGGCGGGCTTCGGCTCGGCGCGGCGGTTTGGCATCGGCATCGTGGCGGCGGCGATCCTGGGAAGCCCCTTGCCAAAAGTCTATACGATCAGTCAGCACGCACAAGCCATCGCGCGCCTGGCAAGTCGCCGTCGGCGCGGCCCACGCGCGCGGCAGCGGCATTGCGTCGGTGGACAGGGCTGTATACAGTAGGCCCCGCGCCGGCGCACGCCCGGATCGATCACGCCGCCGCGGCATCGCGACTGGCGGGCAACGATGGAGACCTACCTTCTCGACTGGGCCAATCTGCTGCTGCGCTTCGCCCACGTCATCGTCGCGATTGCCTGGATCGGCTCGTCCTTCTACTTCGTCTTCCTCGACAACAGCCTCATGCGTCCCGAGGATCCCGAGCTCCTCGCCAAGGGCGTCGACGGCGAGCTGTGGGCGGTGCACGGCGGCGGCTTCTACCACCCGCAGAAGTACACGGTTGCGCCGAAGTCGCTGCCGCCGCACCTGCACTGGTTCTACTGGGAGAGCTACTCGACCTTCCTGACTGGGTTCGCGCTGTTCACGGTGCTCTATCTCGTGAATGCGAAGAGCTTCCTCATCGACCGCAGCGTTTACGACTGGTCGCCGGCCGCCGCGAGCGCCGCGGCGCTCGCCTTCCTGGCCGTGTTCTGGGTCGTCTACGACCGGATCTGCCGCTTCGCCGGCGAGACCGGTGGCAAGGTCGGCGGCGACGCGCGGGTGGGCGTGCTGGTCCTGGGTTTCGTCGTCGCCGTGTCCTGGCTCGCCTGCCAGCTCTTCGCCGGCCGTGCCGCGTTCGTGCTGGTCGGCGCGATGATGGCGACCGCGATGAGCGCCAACGTCTTCTTCTGGATCATCCCGGGGCAGCGCAAGGTGGTCGAACAGATGCGGGCCGGCCAGCCGGTCGAGCCGATCCACGGCCAGCGCGCCAAGCAGCGCAGCGTCCACAACACGTACTTCACGCTGCCGGTGCTGATCGCGATGCTCTCGAACCACTACGGCTGGCTCGTCCAGGCGCCGCACAACTGGCTCGTGCTCACGCTGCTGATGCTCGCGGGCGCGCTGATCCGGCACAGCTTCGTCGCCCGCCACAGGGCGCTGGTCGAGGCCAGGCGCGTGCCCTGGGAGTACGCGGGCGCGGGCGTCGTCGTGCTGCTGGCGCTCGCCGCGTGGCTCGCGCCGGCGGCCGCGCCGGCCGCCCCGGCGCCGGCCGCGCCCGCAACCTTCGGCGCGGTCGAAGCGGTGGTGGCGCAGCGCTGCGTGCCCTGCCACAACGCGCAGCTGCAGCAGAAGAACGTGGCCCTGCACACGCCGGAGCTCCTGCGGCAGCACGCGCAGAGCGTCTACCAGCAGGCGGCGGTCCTGAAAGCGATGCCGCTCAACAACGCGACGCAGATGACCGACGAGGAGCGCGCGGTCATCAGGCGCTGGTACGACGCCGGCGCGAGCGCCCGGTGACACGCGTGGGCCGCCGTACACCCGGCACAAGCAGGCAAAGCGGCCAAACAGGCCACGCAGGCACAAGCAGGCAAAGGACATGAGCAACGCGGCGGCAGTTCGTCCGGTCGACGAGATCCTGACCGCGCGGCGCCTTGCGGACTGGCGCAATCTGGCGCGTAGGAGAAGCAGCGATGAAACACCTGAGACCGATCGAAGCGTTCACCCTGCTCGGGCAGCGCCCGGAAGCCGTGCTGATCGATTGCCGCAGTCGCGCCGAGTACCGGTTCGTCGGCCACCCCGTGGGCGCGCAGCACGTGGCGTGGAACGACGTCCCCGACTGGGACGTGAACCCGCGTTTCGCCGGCGAGGTGAGAAGCCTCTGCAGCGTCGACCGGCCGGTGGTGCTGATCTGCCGCAGCGGCCAGCGATCGATCGCAGCCGGGCAGGCGCTGGAACAGGCGGGCTTCTCCGAGGTCTACAACGTGCTCGACGGGTTCGAAGGACCGCTCGACGGCAACCATCAGCGCGGCAGGATCGCGGGGTGGCGCCACGATGGGCTGCCGTGGGAACAGACCTGAGGGCCGCGTCGCGACGGGACCGCAGTCGGGCCCGCGAGTTGTGCTAGATTCCGCCCCATGAAGCACCTGCTGCCGCGCGAAGCGCATGCCTTTCTCGTTGCCAATCCGCACGCGGTGCTCATCGACTGCCGCAGCGAGATGGAGTACCTGTTCGTCGGCCACCCGGTGGGTGCGCTGCACGTGCCCTGGAACGACGGACCCGACTGGGAGATCAATCCGCATTTCGTCGGCCAGGTGCGCAAGATCGCCAGCATGAACCGGCCGGTGGTCGTGATCTGCCGCAGTGGCCAGCGGTCCGTCGCCGCCGGGGAGGCGCTTGAGCGGGCCGGATTCGGCGAAGTCTTCAACGTGCTCGAAGGCTTCGAGGGGCCGCTGGACGAGCAGCACCATCGGAACACGATTTCCGGCTGGCGCAAGGAAGGCCTGCCGTGGGAGCAAGCCTGAGCTTCCTTTGCCGCGCGGCGCGACGACGGCCACGATCTCCACGCCGGCTCAGGCCTCGACGCGACTCACCTCGGCGTTGACGGCATCGGACTAGGGCGGCAATGAGCGGCATCTTCATCGATCGCGGCCGTGCAGCCGGCGGTCGGTCGCGCAGCGTCATTCGAGCTTCTCGCACGCGCCGACCTTCGCCTGTCTGCCGGGATACGCCGGCGCGAGCTCGCGCAACCGATTCATCACCGGGTCGCGGGGGTCGCGGATCACGAGTGTCGTCAGCGCGATCGGCTGCTGGGGCTGCCCGACGCGCGCGTTGTTGACGCCCTTCGCAGTGAGCTCCGCGAGGTGCGCGTTGGCGGCCTCCTCGGTGCGGAACACCCCGAGCGCGATCGCGAACCGCTGCGGCCCGGTGTCGACAACGACCGGATCCATGACGCCGGCCGCGCGCAGCACCGCCACACGCGCCTCGACCGCCGCCCTGCTCGCGAGCGGCGGCAGGTAGACCCAGAATGCGGCCGGAGCGTCGCTGCGCCGCTGGGTGAGCAGCTTGGACAAGCCCAACGGCTCGAGGTCGGCGAGCGCGCGCGTGCGCTCGGCTTCGGTGAACGGCCCCCACTCGACGCAGACGTCCGGCAATGCCGCGACCTTGGCCGGCCCGAGCTCCGCGACCTCGCGCGGCGTCAGAAGCCTGATCTTGTCCGGCCGCACCTGCTCGGCAAGGCGCGCCCCTTCCCCCGCGGTCCGCCGGTCGAGCAGCGTGTACGCGAGCAGCGTCAGGTTGGCGAGCAGCAGCAGGGCGAGCAACGTGCGCAAGGATCGGTCGGAGATCGCGGTTCGTTATTGGGGCGCGCCGGCGTGCAGCTGCAGCGTCTTGCCGTCGCGATGCACCCGCGTTGCGGCCGTTCGCGAGGGGCCCGGCGCCCGAAGCCTCAGACGACGCCTGCCAGCGCGAGCACGCCTTCCAGGACCAGATTATCCACGAGCGCGATGGGAGGGTTAAGGTGGGGGGAGATCTCCGGGGCGCCGCCCCCCGCCAGATAGCAGCGCACCGACTCGGCGCGAGGATCGACACGGCGGCGCATCACCTCGATCGCGCCGCACACCGCACCCAACGCCCCTGAGTAGAGCGCGTCGGCCGTGTTGTCCGGAAACGGCCGCATCTGCCCGGGCGTCACTTTCAGCGACGCGGTGTTCTCGGCGAGCGCCTTCAGCATCAGCCGCACGCCAGGAAGGATGAGGCCGCCACGGAACACGCCGTCGCCATCCAAGGCGTCGACGGTGACCGCGGTGCCCGCGTTGACGACGACGCATGCCGACGGCAATACGTCGTCGGCAAGCGCACGCCGGCGCGCTCCGCACAACGATGCCCAGCGGTCGGGCCCGAGCTGGGCGGGGTTGGCATAGCGATTCTGCACGCCACAGGCGGCCGCGGTTGCGAGCAGCCACTCGGGGACGACACGCCAGCGCGCGAGCTGCGCCTCTACGCGCACGCGCACGGCCTCGCCGGCGACGTTCACGCCCACCACGCGCATGGGCCGCGGGAGGTTGTGCCAATCGCGCAACGCCAGGGTGCCGACGTCGGCGTTGGCGACCGCGCCGTGCGCACGCCACCCCCGCGGGCCGTGAAGCGCCCATTTCATGCGGCTGTTGCCGACGTCGATGGCGAGGACGAGGCTCACGGGGAGGCAGGAAGGAAAGGGGCCGCCGGCAAATGCGGACGCTCGACCGCTGGACGCCGGTGAAGTGATCCCCGCGAGCAGCCGGAGGGAGAGGCGCGAATTCAGGCTCGGCGCAGCGAGATCTCGCCCGAAAGAAACCGCGCTCGGCGCGGTCCATCGGCCAGCACGAGCGCTCCGCTCGCATCGACGCCGGCCACCTTGCCGGTCACCGTGGCTCCGTCGGGCAGCAGCAGCCGTACGAGTTTGCCCTGGTAAGCGTGCCGATGCTGCCATTCGGCAGCGAACGGCGCGAAGCCGTCGCTTGCGTACTGCTGCAGGACGGCCGCCAGCTCGTCGACCAGACGCGCGAGCAGCCGGTTGCGGTCGATCGGGAGCAACTTGCGGGGCGCAACGCTGGTGAGATCGGTCACCGGCATCGCGATCTCGTCCCGCACGTTCGCGGGCAGGCGCACATTCACACCGATTCCGACCACCACGACCGAAGGTCCCAGCGCGTCGCCGTTGAGGTCGATGAGGATTCCCCCGAGCTTGTGGTGCCGGTGGACGAGGTCGTTCGGCCACTTGAGCGCGATCCCGCTGAATCCCTCGGCTTCCAGCGCCCGCACGACGGCGACGCCGACCGCAAGCGACAGGCCGGCCAGGAATCCCGCACCCTGCTCGAAGCGCCAGCCCAGGGAAAACGTCAAGCTGCCCCCGGCGACCGCCGTCCAGGAACGCCCACGGCGACCCCTGCCCTCCGTCTGCCATTCGGCCGCAAGCAGCATCCCGTGGACGTCGCGCCGCTGGGAGCGACGCGTGAGCTCGCTCGAAGTCGACTCGATCTGATCGACGACCTCGACCGTGATCGGCGGGGCGACCGGGCGCGCGGCGCCGAGCTCGGCGAGCCGCCGCCGGATCGCTTCCGCGTCGAGGAAACCCGGAGCCTCCAGCAGACGATAGCCACGGCCCTTGATGCGCTCCAGCGCAAGCCCAGAGACCTCGGCTTCCTTCAGCACTTGCGACACGCGGGCGCGGGTCAGCCCGACCTTGGCCGCCAGCTCCTCGCCGGAATGAAAGGCGCCATCTGCGAGCTCGCGCAGCAATGTGAACCCAAGCGGAGTAAGCACTGACATTTCAATCTGCGGATAAGCTTGGAATTGTAACGAAAACAGCTGTTTGACGCACTCCCCTTGTGGCCCCCCTCGTGGCCGAGGGGGCAGGCGCCACCCGGCGCGCACGGGGCGGACCGGGGCTGCGTCAGCCCGGGCCCGCGAAGGCGATGCGCGACAGCAGTGCCGCGTGCAGGTCGGGGTCGCCGCAGGCGAGCACATCGCCGCCCTCGTCGCAGGGCGCACCCGACCAGTCCGTGATCACTCCACCCGCCGCTTCGATCAGCGGTATCAATGCCTGCACGTCGTAAGCCTGCAGGCCCGTCTCGATGACGACGTCGGTGAAGCCCATCGCGAGCAGGGTATAGCAATAGCAGTCGCCGCCGTAGCGGACGAGCCTCGCGCCCTCGGTCGCCGCGGCATAGGCTGCGCGCTGCCGTGGCGAGCGGAAATGCCGCGGATCGGTCGTGGCGACGATCGCCTCGGTGATGCCGGCGCAGGCGCGGGTGCGCAGCGCCCGGCGCTCCGGCCCGCGACGCCATTCGGCCGCGCGAGCGGTCACGGCGACGAACGTTTCGCCAACGAAGGGCTGGTGCACCACGCCCAGCACCGGCCGGGTGCCGTCGTTGAGCGCGATGAGCGTCGCCCAGTGCAACTGCCCCATGATGAAGGCGCGCGTGCCGTCGATCGGGTCGATCACCCAGGTCCAGGCCGACGTTCCCCGTTCCCAGCCGCGCTCCTCGCCTCGGATTCCGTGGTCCGGATGCCGTGCCGCAATGCGCGCCCGGATCACGTCCTCCGCGGCCCGGTCGGCGACGGTGACCGGATCGTAGCCGCGCGCGCCGCCCTTGTCCTCGACCCCGATCGCGGCACGGAAATGGGGCAGTATCGCGGCACCCGCGGCTTCTGCCATGCCGCAGGCGAATTCGAGCAGTTCGGGCAGCGCGGAGGAGTTCATCGACCAACGGGTGCTATCGACCGAGCGTGTCCGGCGGGTGGCAACTCGCAACGCGACACCTTGTCCGCCGCCGCGCTGCGCAGCGGGAGCCGCACGCCCGCCGGCCACGGCCGCGGTTCGCATGGTGCCGCGGCCGGCAGCATCGCGCAAGCCTGCGGCAGCGTCATTTCGATCAGTCGACAACGGCGGCCAGCGATGGGCCGTTCTCCCATCGATGCAGCCGAATCGTCCCGAATCCGGCTAACGCCTAGCGGCCCCGGCACTCGCGCGGCAGCAGCCGGCGCGGAATGTCGACCGGAACACAAACCCACAGGAGCTGCTGTTGTTCGTCCACGACCGGCGCCAGCAGCAGCGACTTACCCGCCAACGGAGCGAGCGTATCGGCGAAAGTCAGTCGCAGCCTGCCGTTGCCGGGGCCCACGGTGACCTCGGCCAGCCACCCCGTGCCGGGCGCCGTCGGGGCAAGGGTCCCGTCCTGATCGAGTCCCGACAGCGGCTCGGCCCGTCGCCTGCTGTCGTCGATGGCCTGCCGAATGGGCCCGACTGCGGCGATGCTGGCCGCCACGCGAGCCCGGACGACGCGGTCACCGTAACTCGCTTCGAGGTACGGCAAGGCGATGGCGAGCCACAGGGCGACGGCGGCAAAACCAAGGAGCAACGCATTGAGCACCGACGTCGGATTACGCCGGGCGAGCAGCGCCGCGACGCGATCCGGGCTGTCTCCCATCGCTTCGGCCTTGCTCACGCTGCGCCGGACCGCGCCGTGCAGGAACGGCACCGCCACGGTCGCCGCGACCACCCCGGGAATCCCCAACACCAGCGCCGCGAGCGCAAGCCACCAGTTGAGCGCGGGCCCGCCGATGGCGGGCTCGGCGAGCAGGAAGGCGACCAGTCCGAGGACGTGCAGCACGGTAAACCCGGCCCCGGCGAGCCAGAGCTTGCGATAGAACGCCCAGCCCGCCGGGAAGAAGAACGCCGGCCACACCCACCCCGGCGCCGTCTTCGGATTGCCTTCGCGGCGCAGGAACCGTGGCACGTAATGATCGGCGGCAGGACCGACCGCCATGCGGTACAGCACCGCGAGCGCCGGGCGCACGACGGTATCGGATGTCGCGCCCTCGGCCGACCAGGGCATGCGGACCGTGTCGCCACCCCCCGCCCAGGTGATCCGCGCGTCGGCGGCAGGATCGGAAAGAGGCACTGTCATCGCGAACGAACCCTCCTCGCCGGCGGATCTAAGCACGGATCGCGGCATTGCGGCGGCTGCGGCAGAGTTTACCGCAGCGCGCACCCGTGGTAGCGGCGGCGGTCTCGCCCAGCGCAAGGCAGACCGCCGCGACGGACGAACCGCCCGCGCGTTGCGCACGCCGGCCCTCGCACTCGGGACCGCCCTGCAGCCGCCCCGCTCAGGCGGTGCGGCAGACGATCTGGGCGGTCGCGATCAGCTCCTCGAGCAACGCGAGCGACGCGCGACCCGGTACCGCGAAAGGGTCGAGCTCGGCCTTCTCGAGGTACTTCAGCAGCACCGAGGGGTTGACATTGGCGAGGTTGACCTGCCCCATCGTCCAGCCGGCGAACCGCCGCTCGGAGACCTCCTCGTAGTGCAGCAACATCACCTGCTGGTGCCGCGCGTCGAGCACGATCCGGTTGTACAGCGCGTTGACCGGGCCGCGCCCGCCTTCGAGCGCCTGCATGTAGACCTCGCCCCCGTAGCAGAGCACGCCGGTGATTCCCTGCGCGGGGTTGTGCGTGCGCGACTGCTGCATGATCGAGTCGATCGTCGACTGCGTGACCGCCTGCGCGGCACGGCTGGCGTAGAGCAAGCGAACGAGCATGGATGACCCTCGGGATGGGCACGGCGCCCGGCGGGCGTCAGGCGTTCCGGCTGTTGATGAGCGCGAGGAACTCGCGGCGCAGGTTCGCATCCTTGAGGAACGAGCCCCGCATGACGCTGTTGACCATCTTCGACTCGCGCGTCCTTGACCCCGCGCCAGTGCATGCAGAAGTGATCGGCTTCCATGACGATCGCGAGGCCGTCCGGCTTCATGGTGCCCGACAGGAGGTCGGCGAGCTGGGTCACCGCCTCTTCCTGGATCTGCGGGCGGCTCATCACCCAGTCGGCGAGGCGCACGTACTTCGAGAGCCCGATGAGGTTCGAGTGCTCGTTGGGCAGCACGCCGATCCACAGCTTGCCGATGATCGGGCACAGGTGATGCGAGCAGGCGCTGCGCACGGTGATCGGGCCGACGATCAGCAGCTCGTTCAGCCGCTCGACATTGGGGAACTCGGTCACCGGCGGCGCCGCGACGTAGCGGCCGCGGAAGATCTCGTGCACGTACATCTTCGCGACGCGTTTCGCGGTCTCGTGCGAGTTGTGATCGCTCCGGGTGTCGATGACGAGGCTTTCCAGCACGCCGGCGAGCTTGCCCTCGATCTCCTTCTGCAGCTGGCCGAGCTCGCCCGGCTCGATGAACTCGGCGATGTTGTCGTTGGCGTGGAAGCGCCGCCCCGCCCGCTCAATGCGCGCGCGGATGCGCTGCGACACCGGCGCCGCCGCGGTCGCGGCGATGTCGGTGCCCTCGGGTGCGGTGGGCGGCTTGGTCAACGGGGTGCCTTTGCATCGGACATGGCCCATTCTAACGCCTTGGGCGCACCGGCAACCGGCTCCCTGGCGTTTGTCCACCGGTCGCCGGAGGCGGCCGGGATTTCCGCGGCGTGCCGCTCGAGGTCGACACGCGAGCCTCGGCGCCGCCCGCGAAAGCCGCGCCCCCGTTGCGCGCCGGGGAAGGCCGGGCACCGCGGGGACCGCCGCGGCCTTCAGCGCGCGCCGGCGGCGGTGAGCGCGCGCACCATGGCGTCGTAACCGCGCGCGCGCGCGAGGGCGAGCGGCGTGTACCCGGAGCGGTCCGTCAGCTGCGTGTTCGCGCCGGCGCGCAGCAGCGCCTCGACCGTCGCCTGATGGCGGACGCCACCGTCGCCGAGGACGATCGCCTCGATCAGCGCCGTCCAGTGGAGATTGTTGACGTGATCGAGCGGCGCGCCGGCCGCGATCAGCTGGCGCACCACGCCGTCGTGGCCAAGGTGTGCGGCGGCGATCAACGCCGTGCCGTCGTAGCGGCTGGTCACGAGCTTCGCGCTGGCGCCGTGGGCGAGCAGGATCGAGAGCGTCTCCTCGTCGTCGGCGACGGCGGCGATCGTCACCGCGTCGTAGCGGCCGTGCTCGAGCGCGGCGGTATTGGCGCCGGCCTTGAGCAGCGCCTTCACCGCGCCCCGCTGGCGGGCGAACGTCGCCACGTGCAGCGGCGTGCGACCGAAGCCGTCGCGGGCTTCCAGCGGCGCCCCTCCCGCCGCTGCGAGGCGTTCGATGGTTGCCACGTCGCCGCCCCAGGCGGCGGCGTGCAGGCCGGTGTACGCGGCTCTTTCGGCCGCCGTCGGCGCCACCTGCGCTACGGCCGGCAGCGGCAAGGCGAGCGCCGCCAGCAGTAGAGCGAGGGCGGCGACGATCACTTGAGCAGGTCCTTGACCTTCTCGAGCGCCGCCATCGCGCACTGCTCGTCCAGGTTTCCGGCCGGTGCGCCGCCGATGCCGACGGCGCCGATCACCTCGTTGCCGACCTTGACCGGCACGCCGCCGCCGAGCAACAGGAATCCGGGCATGTACGCCCAGAGTGGCAGCAGCCGGATTCTTCTGCATGACTTCCATCATCGCGAGCGTGGTGTTCTTCGCCGACGCCGAGGTAAACGCCTTTTGCCTGACCGCTGCGACAGCGTGTGCGGGCCCGGCGTTGTCGGCGCGCTGCAGCGCGCGCACGCTGCCGGCGCGGTCGACGACGGTGACGGTCACCGCGTAACCGTTCGCCTGACAGGCGGCGACGCTGGCGGCGGCGATCTGATTGGCGAGCTCCAGGGACATGTTCCTTTCGGTGCGCACCGCCTGGGCCTGCGCGAGGGGCGCGGCGAAGCAGAGGGCGAGGAGGCTGGCGCGGGTCATCGTGTGCATCGGGATTCTCCTGGTCAAAGCGGCCGCAGTCCGACCGTGCCGCCACTGTAGGAGAGCGCCGCCCCGCCGGCCATCGGGGCGGTTACGCGCGCGCGTCCGTAGTTCTACGGAGGGGTCGCGTTCCCGGTTTCCTCGACCAGGTCGGCGTACTGGCGGATCACCTGCGCCAGCGACTCGGCCCCGAGCTTCGCGAAGAGGTTCGCGCGATGCGTCTCGACCGTGCGCGGAGACAGGCCGAGCGCGCGCCCGATCTCCTTGTTGGTGAGGCCGGCGACGATCAGCGACAGCACCTCGCGCTCGCGCTCGGACAAGAGCGCGTAACGCGCGCGCGCCTTTCGGTCCGCGCGATGGCGCTCGCGCGAGCGCACGTGCGCGCGCACGGCCTTCTGCAGCGCCTCCAGCAGCAGCTCGTCGTCGACGGGCTTTTCCAGGAACTCGGCCGCGCCCGACTTGAACGCGCGCCGGCACAGGTCGACCGTCCCGTGGCCGGTGAGCATGATCACCGGCTGGTCGACGCCGCCCGCGATCAGCGTGTCGAGCACGGTGAGACCGCTCATGCCCGGCATCCGGATGTCCAGCACGATCGCGCCGACGCCTTCGCGGTCGAAGTCGACGATGAACTGCTGCGGGTCCGCCCACGTCTGCACCCGCAGGCCCACGGTGCCGATCAACCGCGCCAGCCCGTCGCGCACGCCGGCGTCGTCGTCGATCAGGTGCACGAGCGGTGAGGTGGGCGCGCTCATCGCTGCACACGGGCGCCGCCCGCCTCGACGTCCCCGCCTGGCAGCGCAGCCGCCGCGGACCGTCGTGTCGCGGTCGCCGAACCGGCGAGCGGCAATGCCAGCCTGAACAGCGCGCCGCGCGGCATCGCGTGCGCGCAGGAGAGGGTCCCCATCATGCCCGCGGCCAGCGTTTCGCACAGGCTCAAGCCCAGCCCCAGGCCGCCCGGACGCGTGCTGTAGAACGGCTCGAAGATGTGCGGCAGCGCCTCGGCCGCGATGCCGGGACCGCTGTCCTGCACGGCGAGCACGCCGCGGTCGTCGTCCCCGACGAGGGTGAGCGACAGGCGGCGGTCCGCCGCCGGCACCTGTTCCAGCGCCTGCAGCGCGTTGGTGAGCAGGTTGTGGACGATCTGCTCGAGCGCGACCGGGTCCGCCCGCACCATCAGCCCGGCCGGAGGCGCCACCACCACGGGCGCGACCGCGAGGCGACGGCAATCGGGTGCCAACAGATCGAGCACCCGGCGCACCGTCTCATCGAGCCGCACCGGCTGCAAGTGTGCGCCCACTTCAGGACGTTCGACCGCCCGCCGCAGGCGCCCGACGACGTCGCCGGCGCGCCGGGCCTGGCGCGCCGCCTGGCCGACGGCTTCGCGGGCGGCAGCCAGCTCGGGCGGCTCTTCGGCCAGCAGCCGCTCGGCCGCGTTGGCGTTCGCGAGCACCGCGGTCAGCGGCTGGTTCATTTCGTGCGCCATGCCGGCCGCGAGTTCCCCCAGGGCGTTCAGCCGGCCGATCTGACCCAGACGCAACAGCTCCTGCACGCGCTGGCGCTCGGCGCGCTGGCGCACGAGCGTCTGCCCGACGAATGTCACGGCCGCAACCCCCGCCATCCAGGCGAGCATTCCGAGCCAAGGCAGCGCGTGCCAGCCGACGTCGAGCTCGGCGACGACGTCGAATGGCTGGCTGTCGGCGGCGAGCCGTTTGCGAAAAGCGAAGCGCCAGCCCCGTTCGGTCGCCGGCGCGCCGGGGTGAAGGACGCGCGACTGGCCCTCGTATTCGAGCCGGACGCGCGCTGGCGCGTGGGGTGCGAGCGGCCACTCGGCGGCCGGGACCAGTGCGGTGAGGTCGATGCGCAAGGCAAAGCCTGCCGGCTCCGCCGCGCGCACCACCGTATAGTGGCCGTCGGCGAACGCGACGCTCGCCAGCGCTGCGCGACCGGTCGCGCGCGAGGCGGACTCCCCTGCCCGCAACGCCGCAGCTTCGGCCGCGGGCCAGGGAGTCGCCGCATCGAGGCGGAACACGCGCAGCAGCTGCGGATAGACGGCGGGCAGGCGCTGCTCCGGCGCCGTCTCCGCGCCGCCTCCGGGCTGCAGGATCGCGAGGGTGTCGAGGATGGCGTCGTGCTGGACAACGCGCTGGCTCAGCAGCCGATGGACGATGCGTGCGTCGGTCTCGAACGCCGCGCGCCGCGCGCCGAGATCGGCGTACGCGATCCAGATCGCACCGGCAAACGCCAGCGCACCCCCGGCAGACAAGAACGCCCAGCGCACGCCGGCAAGTATTGGCGGTTCATCGGAGCCGGTCAACCGGCCGGAGCCGAGCCTGCCACCCTCGCCGGCAGGCCCGGCCACGACGACGGCGCGCGTTTCGCCCGGGGTCGAGGCGGGGGGGCCGGGACGACGAGTCAGGTGATGAACGGCACCAGGATCAGCGACACGATCGACAGCAGCTTGACCAGGATGTTCATCGCCGGTCCGCTCGTGTCCTTGAACGGGTCGCCGACGGTGTCGCCGACGACCGCCGCGGCATGAGCATCGCCGCCCTTGCGCTCGCCCTTGAGGTCGCCGCGCTCGATCGCCTTCTTGGCGTTGTCCCAGACTCCACCGGCGTTGGCCATCAACAGCGCCAGCATGACGCCGGTGAGCAGCGACCCGAGCAGCATGCCGCCCAGCGCGATGGGGCCGAAGAAGAAGCCGACCAGCACCGGCGAGACGACCGCGAGCAGCCCCGGCGGGATCATTTCGCGCAGCGCCGCGTCGGTCGAGATCGTTACGCAGCGGGCGGTGTCGGGCTTGGCGGTGCCCTGCAGCAAACCCGGGATCTCACGGAACTGGCGACGGATCTCGGTCACCATCTCCATCGCCGCCCGGCCGACCGAGCTCATCGTCATCGCGGCGGCGAGCAGCACGACGATGCCGCCCAGCAGCACGCCGATGATCACTTCGGGATCGGTGATGTCCATCGCCATCGGCTTGCCCACGGCCAGCTCGACCGCCTGCTTGTAGGCAACGAACAACGCCAGTGCCGTCAACGCCGCCGAGCCGATCGCGAACCCCTTGCCGGTCGCGGCGGTGGTGTTGCCGATCGCATCGAGATGGTCGGTGATCGCGCGGACCTCGGGCGGCTGGTGCGACATCTCCGCGATGCCGCCGGCGTTGTCGGAGATCGGCCCGGACGCGTCGATCGTCATCGTCACGCCAGCAGTCGCCAGCATGCCGACCGCCGCGATCGCGATGCCGTACTGGCCGGCGGTGTTGTACGCGACGAAGATCGCGACCACGATGATGAGCATCGGCAGCGCGCAACTCTCGAGACCGACCGCAAGACCCGTGATGATGTTGGTCGCGGGCCCCGTCTTCGACGCCAGCACGACCCGGTTGACCGGCTTGGACGACGTGTAGTACCACGCAGCGCGGCCGATCGCGACCCCGGCGAGGTTGCCGGCGAGGATCGCGTAGAAGAGCGGCCAGCCGTAGCCGAAGTAAAGGAGCGACAGCAGCGTCAGCAGCAGGAACAGCACGGCGGCGGCGACCTCGGACAGCGTGAGCGCGCGCTCGGCGCCAAACCTGCGAAAGACGGTCATCCCGTACACGCCGACCAGCGACGAGACGAGCCCGATGACCGCGAGCCCCAGCGGCAGCGCGAGCAGCATCGAACGGGAAACATCGGCACCGAAGTACTGGGTGAGTTCGGCCGCGGCCAACGTCGCCGCCAGCGTCATGGAGGCGACCATCGAGCCGACGTAGGACTCGTAGATGTCGGCGCCCATGCCGGCGATGTCGCCCACGTTGTCGCCGACGTTGTCGGCGATCACACCGGGGTTGCGCGGATCGTCTTCCGGAATGCCGGCTTCGATCTTGCCGACGAGGTCGGACCCGACGTCGGCGGCTTTGGTGAAGATCCCCCCGCCGACGCGGGCGAACAAGGCGATGGACGAGGCACCCATCGAGAACCCGAACAGCACCGACAGCGAGTCCGGATCGACGGCGAGCTTGGCCGAGAGCCCGAGATAGAGCACACCCAGCCCCAGCAGCCCGAAGCTCGCCACCGCAAGCCCCATGACCGCACCACCGTCGAAACCGATGAGCAGCGCCGCGCCTGCGCCCTGATCGCGCGCGGCCGCGGTGGTGCGCACGTTGGCCTTGGTCGCCGCCTGCATCCCGATGAAGCCCGCCAGCGCCGAGGAGAGCGCGCCGAGAACGAAGGCGCCGCTGGTCGGGAAGCCGTACTGCACCGAAAGCAGGGTCGCGACGACCAGCGCGAAGATGGCGATCTTGAGGTACTGCGCGCGCAGGTAGGACATCGCGCCGACGTGGATTTCGTCGGCGATGGCGATCATGCTCGCATCGCCCGCCGACTGGCGCACGATCCAGCGGTAGACCATCCACGCGGCGAGCAGCCCGCAGACGCCCGCGACCAGCGACAGGGTTCCCAGGGTCATACACGTTCTCCAGAAATGTAGGGGCGCCTTCCGCGGCACGGAAGGAAGCGCCGGCGATGTTCAGTGCGGCGCCTGGGCATCGGAGGCGTTCCGGGCGCGCCGCAGGCGGCACGCCTGGGCGCTTGGCGTCCCCGGGTTATCTCGCCCGGAAGATCCGCGAGGGCATCCTCGCCGCGGCGACATCGCGAGGAGCGAAGGCGGGCATGGCCGGAACAAGGTGGAGGTATCGTTTCTCAACGGGCGGGTGGGCGTATTCTACCGCCGCCGACATCGAGAGTCCCCACCCGACGGCCGCGTCAGGTCGCCGTTGTTGCAAATCGGCATCCATCGTCGGCCGCGCGGCAGGTGCGACGAACCGCGTTCTCGGGCCGGGCCCGCACGCGAACCCGGACAAGGGTCGGCGCGTTCTGGGTCATAATAGCGCTCGTCGGCGACGCGAGCTTCACCGAAGCCCGAAGCGATCGTCCCGGCGCGTGGATGGCTGGGCACTCGGCGCGCGCCTGCGGTATCGAACCCGCCCGATTCTGTCGCTGCTGGCGCGAGCGGGGGCCATCGAGGGTGCAAGCATCCAGGAGCGAGCCAGAGAATGAAATGCAAACATTACATGGCCACCGTGCCGACAACCGTGCTCAACACCGCGCCGTTGTCCGAAGCGGTCGCCACGATGGTCAGCAAACACATGCAGGACTTGATCGTCGTCAACGACAAGGGCGAGTTCGTCGGGACGATCACCTCGTTCACGCTGACCAAGTTGCTGTTACCGGCGCAGCCGCAGTTGCCTGACGACGCCGAGCGCGAGCGCGCCGAGGACGTCGACAACCGCCTGATCCCGCACCTGCATCGCCGGGTCGACGACTTCGCCGACTGTCATCATCCGGTGGTCGACCCGGAGGCGCCGCTGTCGCAGGCGCTCACGCTGCTCGCCGAGGGATACCTCCGCCTGCCGGTTGTGGATCAGAATCGCAAACTGGTGGGGGGGCTGTCGTCGCTGACGATCCTGCGGCGGTTCCGCTTCTGAACGGCGCAGCGACGGCGAAGCAACGGCTCGCCCGCGCGCAGCAGCCGGCTGCGGGCAGCGCGGTGGGCCGACGAGTCGGTCGCGGCCGGGCGGTCGGCCGCTGGAGCGGGTGAAGGGAATCGAACCCTCGTCGTAGGCTTGGGAAGCCTCTGCTCTACCATTGAGCTACACCCGCGGCAGGGCGAATTGTAGCGAAAAAGCGGCGCTCGACCACGCGTTTCGGCGCCTGCGCGCGGAAGACCCGCGCGCCGCTGCGCCCGCCGCGCGCTACGCGTCGTCCGTCACGTAAGGCAACGCCACGTCCCCGTCGAGCGCAAGGACGACCCGTGCGACGGCGAGGATCGCGGCCCCGACGTCGGCAACCCTCTCGCAGCCTTCGACGTAGGGCGCCCCCTCCAGCGCGAACACCCGCTTGCCGAACTGCATGCCGAACGCCATCTCCGACAGCGTGCCGTGACTGCCGCCAATGGCAACCAGGCATTGCGCGGCGCGCGCGATCAACGCGTTGCGGGCGAGCCCGATCCCGGTGGGCAGCGGGATGGTCACGCTGGGGTTGCCGTCGGCGATCGAATCGCCCGGCAGCAGGCCGACGCTGATGCCGCCGCGGGCGGCCACGCCTTCGCAGACGGCCAGCATCACGCCGCGCCGGCCGCCGCAGAGCACGACCAGCCCCATGTCCGCCACGGCTTCGCCCAGGGCACGCGCCGCGGCGAGCTGCGCATGCGTCCCGTGCCTCCCGCCAACGACGCCGATCGTCGGCCGCGACGGCGTTCCGCTCTCCCGCTGCAGCCAGCGTACCGCGGCAACCGGGTCGATCGGCTCGCCGCGAAACGGGGCGGCGGCGGCCGGCGCAGCGCGCCACGCGTGTGCCGCGCCGTCGAACACCCCTCCCGCCCCGTCGTGCAGGCAGCCGTGCAGGCGGTCGAGGAAGAGCGTCGGGGCGGGGATGTTCATGCTCGATCGATCAACTCGGCAACGAAGTGGCGAATTGTAGTCCGGACGCGGCGTGGCACGGGCCGCCGCCGCGGTCAACCGCGGTTAACATACGTCCGGGACACCGAGACACCGACCGAGTTGCTGCCATGCCTGACGAGGGCCGCCCCCCGACCGCACTGACCATCGCCGGCGTCGATCCGTCCGGCGGCGCCGGTGTGCTCGCCGACGTCAAGACGATGAGCGCGCTGGGCGCCTACGCCTGCGCGGTGATCGCCGCACTGACTGCGCAGAGCACGCGCGGCGTGACCGGCGTGCACGCCGTCCCGGCGGAGTTCGTGCGACAGCAGATCGACACGCTGTTCGCCGACGTGCGCATCGACGCGGTCAAGATCGGCATGCTCGGACAGGCGCAGGTGATCGACGTCGTCACCGAATGCCTGCGGCGGTGGCAGCCGGCGCACGTTGTCCTCGACCCGGTGATGATCGCCAAGAGCGGCGACGCGCTGCTCGAACGGCGCGCCGTCGGTGCGCTGCGCGAGGGCCTCCTGCCGATCGCCTCGGTGCTGACCCCGAATCTCCCCGAAGCCGGCGTGCTGCTGGAGCGGTCGCGCGCCGGAAACGCTCAGAGAGATGCGGCTGGCGGCGCAGCGACTGCGCGAGCGGATGGCGCACGCCGGAGAGCGCTGGGTTTACCTCAAAGGCGGCCACCTTCCCGGTGGAGACGCCACCGACCTGCTGTTCGACGGCGATCGGATGCTGGAATTGTCGGCGCCGCGGATCGACACCCGCAACACGCACGGCACCGGTTGCACGCTGTCCGCCGCGCTCGCCGCGCTGCTGCCGCAATCGTCCGACGTACCGACCGCAGCGCGGCGCGCGAAGGCGTACCTCGGCGCCGCGATCGTTGCGGCGGATGAGCTCGCCATCGGCCAGGGGCACGGCCCGGTGCACCACTTCCATGCACTTTGGCCGGTCTCCGGCGCGGCGCCCGGGCGGCGCCCATGATTCGTGCGGTGACCTGACGCGGCGACGGAGAGCCTGTGAAGAAATCGTCGCGAGCGGGATGGGATGCTAGGCGCGAGCGAGCGAACGACGAGACATATCAAATCGATAGGCGAGGAGTGAGCGAGTGAGCAACGACGCAGACCGCCCGCGCAGCAGATTAATTCACAGGCTCTGAGGCAGTCGGCGCAGCGCGGTCGTAGCACGCCCTCGGCGCAGCGCTTGCCGTGCAGCGTCGTTTGGCGTAACGTCGCGTTCGACGCTGGGGGTCCTTCCCGCGCCGAGGACGGGTAGTGCGGCGTGCGGCGGGTGAGAGCAAACCCTTGGTACCTGTGCGGATAATGCCGGCGCAGGGAAGCGTAGCCGACCTCCCCGGTCGCCTGCCTTCCTCCCTCGCCAGACCGCGCCGATTCGCGTACCCGCGGCCGCACTCGCTGCGGTCCCGCGCCACGAACCCCTGCCGGAGGAGCCCTAGCCTTGAACGCCAACGACCGCTTCTACGCCCGCGACGCCGCCGTCGATGCCGCGGCCGTCGCGCCGCTGCCCAATTCACGCAAGATCCACGTCGGAGGCTCGCGCCCCGACCTCTCGGTGCCGATGCGCGAGATCGCGCAGAGTGACACCCCCGCTGCACCCGGGTCGCGGGAGCCGGCGGAGAAGAACCCACCGCTGGTCGTCTACGACACGTCTGGGCCGTACACGGATCCGGCGGCGACGATCGACATTCGCCGTGGGCTGTCTCCGCTTCGCTCCGGCTGGATCGCGGAGCGCGGCGACACCGAGACCCTCGACGGCCCCTCCTCGGCTTTCGGACGCAGGCGGCAGGCCGACCCGGAGACGGTCGCGCTGCGTTTCGACCTCACGCGCGCGCCGCGCCGGGCGAGGGCCGGCGCCAATGTGACGCAGATGCACTACGCCCGCCGCGGCATCGTGACCCCGGAGATGGAGTTCGTCGCCATCCGGGAGAACTGCCTGCGCGAGCGGATGCTCGCCACGCAACCGGCGATCGTCACGCGCCAGCACCCCGGCCAGAGCTTCGGGGCGTCGATTCCCGACGTCATAACCCCGGAATTCGTCCGCGACGAGGTCGCGCGTGGTCGCGCGATCATTCCCGCGAACGTCAACCATCCGGAAACCGAGCCGATGATCATCGGCCGCAATTTCCTGGTCAAGATCAACGCCAATATCGGCAACTCCGCGCTGTCCTCGTCGATCAACGAGGAGGTCGAGAAGATGACCTGGGCGACGCGTTGGGGCGCCGACACGGTGATGGACCTGTCCACCGGCAAGAACATCCACGAGACGCGCGAGTGGATCCTGCGCAATTCGCCGGTGCCCATCGGCACGGTGCCGATCTATCAGGCCCTGGAAAAGGTCGACGGCCGCGCCGAGGAGCTCACCTGGGAGATCTTCCGCGACACGCTCGTCGAGCAGGCCGAACAGGGCGTCGACTATTTCACGATCCACGCCGGCGTGCTGCTCTCCTACGTCCCGCTGACCGCGAGGCGAATGACCGGGATCGTTTCCCGCGGCGGCTCGATCATGGCCAAGTGGTGCCTCGCCCATCACAAGGAGAGCTTCCTCTACACGCACTTCGAGGAGATCTGCGAGGTGATGAAGGCCTATGACGTCGCCTTTTCGCTGGGCGACGGGTTGCGGCCGGGCTCGGGGTACGACGCCAACGACGAGGCGCAGATGGCCGAGCTCGCGACGCTGGGCGAGCTCACACAGGTCGCGTGGCGGCACGACGTGCAGGTCATGATCGAGGGCCCGGGCCACGTGCCGATGCACATGATCAAGCACAACATGGACGAGCAGCTGCGCCTGTGCGGTGAAGCGCCGTTCTACACGCTGGGCCCGCTCACGACCGACATCGCGCCCGGCTACGACCACATCACGAGTGCCATCGGCGCAGCGATGATCGGCTGGTACGGCACCGCGATGCTCTGCTACGTGACACCCAAGGAGCACCTCGGGCTCCCCGACAAGGCCGACGTCAAGGACGGGATCATGGCGTACAAGGTGGCCGCGCACGCTGCGGACCTCGCGAAGGGCCATCCGGGCGCGCAGATCCGCGACAATGCGCTGTCGAAAGCGCGGTTCGAGTTCCGCTGGGAGGACCAGTTCAACCTCGGCCTCGACCCAGACAAGGCGCGCGAGTTCCACGACGAGACGCTCCCGCAATCGGGCGCCAAGCTCGCGCACTTCTGCTCGATGTGCGGCCCCCACTTCTGCTCGATGAAGATCACGCAGGATGTTCGGGAATATGCGGCGAAACAAGGACTTGGCGAGCACGAGGCGCTCCAGCAGGGGATGGCGGCCAAGGCGGTGGAGTTCGTTCGGAAAGGGGGCGAGGTGTACCTCAAGTCCTGACGGGAGGGGCGGGGCGTTGTTTTTTGGTCCTCCCTTGCGAAAGATCAAACGATTGTTTGATTTTTCGCATTGACGCGGCGCAGCATGGCGGTGACCATAATGCCATCAGTGGCAAGAAGCGGCGGTCACAGCAATGCCCATGCCTGGAGTCCGGTGTCGTGCCCGGAACGCGGAGTTTGTGCTTGGTAGCGGATGGCTGCCGCAGCGCAGCGACCGCGGTCGCCGCGCGCTCCCTGCACGCGCAGCGGCCGCAGCGTTCGCGCCGGCACGCAGACGCGCGGGGGCGGTCGCCGCGGTCGCCGGGGGCGGGATCCCGTCTGCGGCGCGAGTGTTGCGATCATGGCTTCGCGCCAGGGTGGCCGGTTACGGCGAGGTGGCGGCGTGAATCCGCGCGTCCCGGTCTTCCTCTGTGGCGAAGCCAGCCGCGGCGACGATGGCGCGGCGCTGCGTGCGATCCGCCTGGTCGCCCCCGACGTGCGCAGGCACGCCCGGGTGGTTCCCGCGCGCGAGCTCGATGCCAAGATGCTGCGCGATCTTCCGGCCGACACGCCCTGCGTGATCGTCGACGCAGTGCCCGGAATCCCGGCCGGCGAGATCGTCACCAAGTCGCTGCAGGGGATGAGCCGGCGCGGGCGGCGTCCCGCCGGCCGGGCAAGGTGGGGCAAGCGTCGTTCCGCGCAGGAGCCGCCGCTGGAGCAGACGCTGGCATCCGCAGCCGAGTTGCGCGGCGAGCCGATTGACGGCTGGTTCCTGGGCATCGGCGTTACCGACTGCGAGCCAGGCGAGACGCTTTCGCCGGCGGTCGCCGTTGCGCTGCCGACACTCGCGGCCAAGCTCGCCGCGCTGATCGAAGCGCTTGCACACCCGGACGACGAGTCGGACTGATCGAGCCTTCGCCGGCGGGGCCTCCTTCTGCCTTGCCTTCCGGCGCGAGGCGCCGCGAAGCGAGCAGAGAGCGGTCAGGAGCCTGTCAGAAGGGCGCCAACCGCACCGGTATCCGGCGTCGACCCTGTTGCCCGTCGAAGACCCCGAACCGCCCGGCGAGCGCGGTCCCGCAGCGCGAACAGGTCCCGTCGGGCAAGACGTCGTAGCGGTGGATCTCGTACCAGTCGCGCTCGATGAGCGATGCGCGGCAGGAAGGGCAGCGCGTGGTGCCCCCTTCGCGGTCGTGGACGTTGCCGGTGTAGACGTAGCGCAAACCCTCGGCGAGGCCGATCCGGCGGGCGCGTGACAGCGTCGCGGGTGGCGTCGGCCCGATGTCGGTCACCTTGTAGTCGGGGTGGAATGCCGTGAAGTGCAGCGGGACGTCGGCACCCAGTTCGCGGGCGATCCACCGGCACATCGCCGTGAGCTCGGCGTCGGAGTCGTTCTTTCCGGGAATCAGCAGCGTCGTGATCTCCAGCCAGCAATCGCTCCCGTGCCGGATCGCGACCAGCGTGTCGAGCACCGGCGCGAGACGCGCGCCGCAGAGCTTGACGTAGAAGTCGTCGGTGAATGCCTTCAAGTCGACATTCGCCGCGTCCATCTTCGCGAAGAACTCCTGCCGGGCTTCGGCACCGATGTAGCCGGCGGTCACGGCGACCGTGGCCACGCCCCGAGCGTGGCAGGCGTCGGCGGTATCGAGCGCGTACTCGGCGAAGATCACCGGGTCGTTGTACGTGAACGCGACGCTGCGACACCCATGCTCGGCGGCGGCGGCCGCGATCGCCGCGGGCGACGCCGCGTCCATCAGCGTGTCCATCTCCCGCGACTTGGAGATGTCCCAGTTCTGGCAGAACTTGCACGCGAGGTTGCAGCCGGCGGTGCCGAAGGACAACACCGCCGAACCCGGGTAGAAGTGGTGCAGCGGCTTCTTCTCGATCGGATCGATGCAGAACCCGGACGATCGCCCGTAGGTGGTCAGTACGATGCCCGCACCTTCGCGCTGGCGGACGAAACACGCGCCGCGCTGCCCGTCGTGCAGCCGGCAGTCGCGCGGGCAGAGGTCGCACTGGATTCGTCCGTCGTCCAGCGCGTGCCACCACCGTCCCGGAAAACCGCTCACCGCCGCGCCTCGCCCGTCGCGAAATCGGTCTCGCTCCACTTGGCGACCCGGTAGCGCCGCGCCCGCAGCGCCGGACTCCAGAATTCCTGCGGCAACCCGGCCTTCTGTTTGAGAGCGGCGATGAAGTCCCGCGGCACGGGGAGCGCCTCCCAGACCTGCGGCAGGAACGTCGCCCGGCGTTCCCCGACCTCGAGCACGAGGCCGTCGCGGCCGGGAACGAGCTGCGCGAGCAGCTCCGCCTCGCCGGAAAAGCGCAGCGGCTCGCTGCGCGCGAGGAGCGAGACCTCGACCACGACGGCCTCGAACTCCGGTCGTCGCAGCGGCGAAAAGCGCGGATCGCGGAACGCGGCTCCGACCGCATTCTCGTGCACGTCGATACCGAGCCGCCGCCGCGGTTCGAGCGAGCCAATGCAGCCGCGCAACGCCCCGTCCCGCCGCAGCGTGACGAACGTCGCGCCCGGCACGGCCAGTGCGTCGTGCGTGGGCAACGGCATGGCCGGCGCGCCGAGGCGCTCCCCGATCGCACCCCGGGCGATGCGCAGCAGCACCCGCCCAAGCTCTCGGTCGCGCACGGGGCCGTCGACGAAACCCGCCTCGGGGCAGTCCGAACCCAGGTGGTTCGTCGCCTGGTTCATGGCGCACCCTGCGCCCGTGCCGCGGCGGCCGACGGGAGCTGCGCGCAGAACGAGAACGCCGCGTAACCCACCACTCGCGAGCGGTCTCCGGCCGTGTCCCCCGAGTTGCGCAGATCAAGGAGCTCCGGCCGCAGCCCGCGCCGCCGGGCGCACACCAGCAACCCGTTGAGCGGCGTCGCGCCGCAGGCCTCGTCGTGCTCGAGATCAGGCGTCAGCGCCAGCACTCGCCGCGCGGTTTCGCGATCGATGGCACCGGCTTCCTCGTAACGATGGTAATGCGACAGGTCGGTGCTGACGACGATCAGCGTCTCCGGCCCGCCCCACAGCAGGTCCAGCAGCCCGGCCACGTCATCGGGCGTCGCCGACCCGACCACGAAGGGTGCCACGCGGAACTCGCCCAGCAGCGTTTGCAGGAAGGGCAGCTGCACCTCGAGCGAGTGCTCCAACGCGTGCGCGGGCGCGCTGACGCAGACCTGGGGCAGCGTCAAGGCGCTCGCCACGGCGTCGGCATCGACGGTCACCGTGCCCAAGGGCGTCACAAAACCGCGGGCGGCGGGCGCGGCGAGTCCGCGAACCGCGACCCGATGCGCCGGCCCCAGCAGCAGCACCCGCCGGATCACGGAACGAACGTCGGCGAGGCGCGCGTAAGCGCTCGCCGCGACCGGGCCCGAATAGACGTACCCCGCGTGCGGCACGACGATCGCCTTCGGCGGCGCTGCCCTGCCGATCGGTACCGCGTCGAGATACCCCTGCACGTCGGCGGCGAGCGAGCCCGCTCGAGCCGGGTAGAACGTTCCCGCGACTGCAGCCGGTCGCAATGCTTCCATGACAACCTCCTCCCGCGGGGAGGGAACGTGTTCGACCCGCGTTACCTCGCCTTCGGGCCGCAGCGCGGCCTTCGAGATCTTAATGGGGGCGCGAACCGCCGGTTCAATGGGACGATGGGCGGATGGGGTCGGCGGCGGATCGGGTCAGCGCCGTAATCTGCCGATCAGGCCACAGTCGCGATGTGGCGGCACCACATATTACGGCTCGGACCCCATCCGCCGACCCCATCCGCCGCATATTACGGCTCTGACCCCATTTGGTGGACGATGTACCCGCCGGATTTCTCGTCGCGCTCGAGCGCGAGGCTGCCGCGCCGTTGCGCTTCCTCCAGCATCGCGTTGAACGAACGAAAGCCGTAGTACGACTCGTTGAATCCCGGCCGCACGCGTTTCATCGCCTGCTTGACCATCGAACCCCAGATCCGCTCGTCGCCACCGCGCTCGGCGGCTAACGCCTCGACCGTGCTGACGATCATGTCGACGGCCTGCTGCTTGCGCTGCTCGGGATCGCGCTCCGAGCCCTCTACGGAAGGTGTCTCGACGCCTTTCTCGCCGGCCGTCTCGAGAGGCACCTCGGGATGGGCCTCGGAATGGGCCTCGGCCGCCGCTTCTGCGGCGTCCGCCGGCGGCGATGCGCGCGGCGCAGAAGGTGCCGCGGCGGCCTTGCCGCCGGCTTTGCCGCGGGCCACGCCAGGCGTCTTGGCCGCGGCGCGGCGCCCCGCCGGCTTTTTCCGCTCGCGCACGAGGTCGTCGTAGAAGATGAACTCGTCGCAGTTCGCGATCAGAAGGTCCGACGTCGAGTTCTTGACGCCGACCCCGATCACGATCTTGTTGTTCTCACGCAGCTTGGAGACGAGCGGCGAGAAATCCGAGTCGCCGCTGATGATGACGAAGGTCTCGACGTGGGCCTTGGTGTAGCACAGGTCGAGGGCATCGACGACCATGCGGATGTCTGCCGAGTTCTTGCCCGACTGGCGAACGTGCGGGATCTCGATCAACTCGAACGACGCCTCGTGCATGGGCGCCTTGAACGCCTTGTAGCGGTCCCAGTCGCAGTACGCCTTCTTGACGACGATGCTGCCTTTGAGCAGCAGGCGCTCGAGCACCTTGCCGATGTCGAACTTCTCGTATTTGGCGTCGCGCACACCCAGCGCGATGTTCTCGAAATCGCAGAACAGCGCCATGTTCGTGACTTCTGCTGCATTACCCATCGATCGTCCTCGCTCCAACGGCGTGCGCCCCCGCGGCCCGCGGCGACCGCCCGACACCCCCGTCTCGCCCTCTACGATAGCAGTGCCTCGGTCCGCGAGCCACCACTCCACGCTCGCCCGCGCAGAATGCGCCGCCGCCGGGTACACTCGCATCGTCGGCGCCTCGCCCCCACCCGCAAGCCGGCCGCCTGCCTGGCGCCTGACACCCCGGCTCGGGGCTCGCGTACACCGCCACCATGACCTTGCCTGTGCTCTCCTTGCTCGAAACCCGAGTGCTGGGCGTGCTCGCCGAAAAGCGGCACACGGTTCCCGACACCTACCCTCTGACGCTCAACGCGCTGACAGGCGGCTGCAACCAGAAGACCAGCCGCGATCCGATCCTGACCGCCACGGACGCGGAAGTGCAGGCCTGCATCGACCACCTGAAGGCGCTGTCGCTCATCGTCGAGACCAGCGGCGGGCGCGTGATGCACTACGCGCACAACATCGAGCGGGTGCTCGGCATCCCTTCGCAGGCCGTGGCGCTGCTCGCCACGCTGATGCTGCGCGGACCGCAGACCGCCGCCGAGTTGCGCCAGAACAGCGAGCGCCTGCACCGCTTCGCCGATGCCTCGGCCGTCGAGGGTTTCCTCGAGGAGCTTGCGGCGCGGCCCACGGGCGGCTTGGTCGTCGAGCTCCCGCGTCACCCCGGAGCGCGGGAATCGCGCTGGGCGCACCTTCTCTCCGGCGCACCCGCCGCAGCGAGCAGTGCCGGGCGAAGCGACGCCGAGCCGGCTGCACAGGTCGCCGTCGCGGAGATCGCCGCGCTCAAGGCGAACCTGGCCGTGCTCCAACAGCAGGTCGCCACGCTGGAAGCCAAAGTTGCCCGCCTGATGTCCGAGCTCGGCATCCGGAGCGAGGGAGAGCTCTGAGCGCCTGCGGAGGAACCGTCGCGAGCGGGACGGGACGTTGGACGACCGCGCAGGGCGAAGCACGAGTTGCGACACGTGCCCGATCGCCGGACAATGCGCGGGCGCCGGCGAGAGCGGGGCCGGCCGCCGGAAGGCTTGGACCGCATTGGCGAGACCGTGCGCTCGCTTCAACCACAGAGGAGTCGACCATGGGATTGCTGGACGGAATGCTGGGCAACGTCCTCGGGGGCATGCTGGGCGGCGGGAGCGGCGCGCAGGCGCAGAATCCGCTGCTGCAGATCGCGCTGCAGATCCTGCAGCAGAACGGCGGGCTCGAAGGCATTCTCGGCAAGTTCCAGCAGGCGGGCTACGCGGATGAGGCGCAGTCGTGGGTGTCGACGGGGCAGAACCGCCCGATCTCCGGCGAGGTGCTGGAGCAGATCCTGGGGCAGGGTCAGCTCGGGCAGATTGCGCAACAGCTCGGCGTCGGCCAGCGCGAAGCCGCCGGCGGCCTCGCATCGGTGCTGCCCCAGATCATCGACCAGATGACGCCGCAAGGTCAGCTGCCGCAAGGCGGCGACGATCTCGTGTCGCAGGCGCTCGCGATCCTCAATCAGACGAAGATGGGCTGACCTGCGCTCCCCGCGCCGAGCCCGGCCGCGGGCCCTGGCCGCGGCGGGTTGCAAGGGCCCGGCCAGTCGCTGCGCACGACGGCCTGCCGCCCGCCCGCCGTTGCGGCGCAAGCGGCAGCGCCGCAACGGTGCCCGCGCCTCGCGCGGGCACCCGGGTGACGCGCTGGACGCCGCGCTCCCTCAGGGCATGTGAATGAATCCGCGGCGCGGGCGGTCAGCGTCGTTGCTCACTCGCCTCTTTCATTCCATCCCGCTCGCGACGGTTCCTCCACAGGCGCTCAAGCGTTGTCCTGGAGCGCCGCGTGCGCAGCCGCGAGCCGTGCGATCGGCACCCGGAACGGCGAGCAGCTGACGTAGTCGAGTCCCGCCCGGTGGAAGAACCCGATCGACGTCGGGTCGCCGCCGTGCTCGCCGCAGATGCCCAGCTTGATCGTCGGCCGCACCGCACGCCCTTTCTCGACGGCCATCTTGACCAGCAGGCCGACGCCCTTCTGGTCGATCGACTGGAAGGGGTCCCGCTCGTACATGCCGTCCTTCAGGTAGCTCGGCAGGAACTTGCCCGCGTCGTCGCGGGAGAAGCCCATCGTCATCTGCGTGAGGTCGTTGGTGCCGAACGAGAAGAACTGCGCCTGGGCGCCGATGCTGTCGGCGATCAGCGCCGCGCGCGGCGTCTCGATCATGGTGCCGAGCATGTACTCGATCTCCGTCCCGCGCTCGGCGAAGACGGTCGCCGCGGTCTCGCGGATGACCTTCGCCTGGGCGTTGAACTCGCGGACCGTGCCGACCAGCGGGACCATGATCTCCGCCTTGACGTCGAAACCCTTGGCCTTCATGTTGAGCGCGGCCTCGATGATCGCGCGCGTCTGCATCTCGGTGATTTCCGGATAGGTGATGCCGAGGCGGCAGCCGCGGTGGCCCATCATCGGGTTGAACTCGTGCAGGTCGTCGACCCGCATCTTGATCACGCCCAGCGGGACGTTCATCTCGTGGGCCATGATCTTCTGGTTGGCCTCGTCGTGCGGGACGAACTCGTGCAGCGGCGGATCGAGCAGGCGGATGGTGACCGGCAGCCCGCTCATCTCGCGGAACAGGCCCTCGAAGTCGCCACGCTGCATCGGCAGGAGTTTGGCCAGCGCCCGGCGCCGGCCGGCCTCGTCCTCGGCCAGGATCATCTCGCGCACGGCCCGGATGCGATCGCCCTCGAAGAACATGTGCTCGGTGCGGCACAGGCCGATGCCCTTGGCGCCGAAACCGCGCGCGGCCTTCGCGTCCTCGGGAGTGTCGGCGTTGGCGCGCACGCCGAGCCGGCGATAGCGGTCGGCGAGCTCCATCAGCGCGCCGAAGTCGCCGGTGAGTTCGGCCTCCTTGGTCGGCACCTGGCCCAGGAAGACGTCGCCGGTCGAACCGTTGAGCGAGAGCCAGTCGCCCTCCTTGTAGACCTCGTCGCCCACCGTCATCGTGCGCGCGCTGGTAGTCGACGTGCACGGCGCCGGCGCCGGACACGCAGCACTTGCCCATGCCGCGCGCGACGACCGCCGCGTGCGAGGTCATGCCGCCGCGCGCGGTCAGGATCCCCTTCGCGACGCTCATCCCGCGCAGATCCTCGGGCGAGGTCTCCTGGCGCACCAGGATCACGGCCTTGCCCTTGCGCGCCCACTCCTCGGCTTCGTCGGCAAAGAACACGATCTGCCCCGTCGCGGCGCCCGGCGACGCGGGCAGCCCGTGCGCGATCGAGCGCGCGTTCTTGACCGCGGCCGGATCGAAGATCGGGTGCAGCAGCTCGTTCAGCCGCTCGGGATCGACGCGGCGCAGCGCCTCCTTCTCGTCGAGCATCCCCTGCCGCAGCATTTCCATGGCGATGCGCACCATCGCCGCGCCCGTGCGCTTGCCGTTGCGCGTCTGCAGCATCCAGAGGTTGCCTTCCTGGATCGTGAACTCGACGTCCTGCATGTCCGAGTAGTGCTGTTCCAGCTTGGTCTCGGCCTCCAGCAGCTGCTGGTAGATGTTGGGCATCAGCTCCTCGAGCGACGGATACCGGGTCCGCCGATCCTCCTCGCTGACCATGGCGAGGCTCGCCCAGCGGCGCGAGCCTTCGAGCGTGATCTGCTGCGGCGTGCGGATGCCGGCGACGACGTCCTCGCCCTGGGCGTTGACCAGGAATTCGCCGTTGAACAGGTCCTCGCCGGTTGCCGCGTCACGCGTGAACGCCACGCCGGTGCCGCTGTTCTCACCCAGGTTGCCGAACACCATCGCCTGCACGTTCACGGCGGTGCCCCACGAATCCGGGATGTCGTTCAGTTCGCGGTAGACCTTCGCGCGGTCGTTGTCCCAGCTCTGGAACACCGCCATCACCGCGCCCCAGAGCTGTTCCCAGGGGTCGGTGGGGAATTCGCGCCCGACGCGGGCCCGGATCAGGCCCTTGAAGCGCCGCACGAGTTCCTTGAGGTCGCCGGTGTCGAGCTCGGTGTCGAGCTTGACGCCCTTCGTCTCCTTGATCGCGTCGATCACGACCTCGAACGGGTCGTGCTCCTCCTTCGAGACCGGCTTGAGGCCCATCACCACGTCGCCGTACATCTGCACGAAACGGCGGTAGGAGTCCCAGGCGAAGCGCTCGTTGTTGGTCTTGCGCGCGAGCCCGGCGACCGCATCGTCGTTGAGGCCGAGGTTGAGAATGGTGTCCATCATGCCCGGCATCGAAGCGCGCGAGCCCGAGCGCACCGACAGCAGCAGCGGGTCCGCCGCGTCGCCGAATCGCTTGCCCATCTCGCCTTCCACGAAGGCGATGCCCTTCAGGACCTCGCTCTCGATCAACTTCTTCACCGCCTCCTGGCCCTGCTGCGTGTAGACGGTGCACACCTCGGTGCTGATCGTGAAGCCGGAGGGCACGCGGATGCCGAGGCGACACATCTCGGCGAGGTTCGCCCCTTTGCCGCCGAGCAGGTTCTTCATCTTGGCGTCGCCGTCGGTACGACCCGCCCCGAAGACATAGACGTTTTTCTTCTCGCTTGCCATGGCCACACCTCGCAGAAAGAACAATGAGAACTGAGAATGTAAGAACGGCCCGGAGCGGCGCGACATACCCCGCCCCGAGGATTCGTTGCTTTGGAACTGCCGCTTCCGGCCGCGGAATCCCCGCGCTCGCACCCGGCAGAGATCGCGAGCGACACGGCCATGCGCCGTGTGGTGATCGTTCGCGTTCGTCCCCGGCGCAGGCGCGCGGTCCGCCACAGGAGGAGGCCCCCACGCATCCAGGACACCCGCCCGCCGGCCGATGCCTGACACCTTTGGCGAGCGCCGTCCATCGCTTGCGTCGCCGGCCCCCGGGTGTCTGGCGCGCGCCCCTGCGGCGCACCCCGTTGGCCCGGAACGACCGAGACGGTGCTGGCTTCTCTTGCTCGCCGAAAGCGCAAGTATCGCGGCGTTCGGGTATCGGGGTCAACCTCCCGGCGCGCGCAACGCACCGCCCCGGCCCGGGAAGCCGCCCGCACCCGACGATCGCCCGACGACGCGGGCAGGTTAGAATCCATTCCCCTGAACCGCTGCGACCGGTTCGCCTCCGCCCCCCATCGCAACCCGCAGGACTCCCGGTGGACGAGCTCACCGTATTCTCGGCAATCACCCTCGGCGTCGTCGAAGGCCTGACCGAGTTCCTGCCGGTGTCGAGCACCGGTCACCTGATCGTCGCCGGTTCGCTGCTGGGCTACACCGGCGAACAGGCGAAATTGTTCGAGATCGTGATTCAGGCCGGCGCCATCCTTGCGGTGCTCTGGGAGTACCGCGCGCGGTTCGGCCGCGTCGTCCTGGGGCTGCGGTCGGACCCTCGGGCGCGACGCTTCCTTGCGAATCTCGCGATCGCGTTCGTGCCCGCGGCGCTGCTGGGTTTCGCATTCGGCAAGGCGATCAAGGCCTACCTGTTCGCGCCGGTGCCCGTCGCCTGTGCTTTCGTCGTCGGGGCGCTCGTGATCCTGTGGGCTGAGCGCCGCCAGAAGACGCAGCCCGGCGCGATCCGCGTGGCGGACGTCGACGACATGACCGCGCTCGACGCGCTCAAGGTCGGCTGCGCGCAGTGCTTCGCGCTGATCCCGGGAACGTCGCGCTCGGGCGCGACGATCATCGGGGGCATGCTTTTCGGCCTGTCGCGCACCGCCGCGACCGAGTTCTCGTTCTTCCTGGCGGTGCCCACGCTGTTCGCGGCGACCGGTTATTCGCTGCTCAAGGACGGCCACCTGCTGCAGCGAGGCGATCTGCCGCTGCTCGGGCTCGGTTTCGTCGCCGCGTTCTTCTCGGCGTTCGCCTGCGTGCGCTGGCTGATCCGTTACGTGAGCCACCACGATTTCGTGCCCTTTGCCTGGTACCGGCTCGCGTTCGGCGGTGTCGTCCTCGTCACCGCCTACTCCGGCATCGTGACGTGGGCTTGAGCCCCGCGGGCCGCCCCGAGGGCGGCCACGACGCCGTTCCGCTGCCGGTAGCCACGTCGCCCGCCACGGCGCCGCGCCGCTGGATCGGGCCGCTGTACGCAGTCCTCGGCGTGCTGGGCTTCTCGGTCAAGGCGATCCTGATCAAGCTCGCCTACGCATGGCACCCGGTCGACGCGGTGACGCTGCTCACCCTGCGGATGCTCTACGCCGCGCCGTTCTTCGCCGTGCTCGCGTGGTGGGCGAGCCGGGGCAGCGCCGCGGCACCGCTTGCGGCCCGGGACTGGCGGAGCCTGCTCTGGCTGGGATTCATCGGCTACTACCTCGCAAGCCTGCTCGACTTCCTCGGCCTCGCCTACATCAGCGCGGCGCTGGAGCGCCTGGTGCTGTTTCTGTATCCCACCATGGTGGTGCTGCTGTCGGCGCTGTTGCTCGGCAAGCCGGTGACCCGCCGCGCCCTGCTCGCGCTGCTGCTGTCGTACACCGGCATCCTGCTCGTCTTCAGCCACGACCTGCGCGCTTCGGGAGACCCTCGGGCGATCTGGACCGGCGGCGCGCTGGTCTTCGGCAGCGCATTCTTCTACGCGCTGTACCTCGTACAGGCAGGTGCGGTCATCTCGCGCCTGGGTGCCTTGCGCTTCGTTTCCGGCGCGATGCTCGCCTCGACCGGGTTCGTCATCGCCCAGTTCCTGCTGACCCGCAGCGTCGCGCAACTCGCGGTGCCGGCTTCGATCCACGCGCTGGCGCTCGCGATGGCTGTCTTCTCCACGGTGCTGCCGACCCTGCTCGTCGCCGAGGCCATCCGTCGCATCGGCGCCAACGCGACGTCGCTGGTCGGCTCGCTGGGCCCGGTGTTCACCATCGGCCTGGGCGCCGTGATCCTGAACGAGCCGGTGCACGCGATCCAGCTTGCCGGCGCCGCGCTGGTGCTCTTCGGCGTGATGCGGGTGACGGACACCCGGGCCGCGCGCCGTGCCGCAGCGCCGGAGGGCTGACGAGCGGACGGCGGGCGCGAGGCGCGAGCCGCGCGGCGGGCCGCGCTAGAATGCCGTTTTGTTGCCGAGGAAGACCGTCATGGCGCCAGAGAAGACAGAACGCGAGACCGTGAACCTCAGGGATCCGGCCCTGTTGCGCGAACAGTGCTACGTCGACGGCAGGTGGATCGACGCAAGCGACGGCGCGCGGCACGAGGTGGTCAACCCGGCCAGCGGGCGCCAGATCGCGACGACGCCGCGGGTGGGCGCCGACGAGACGCGCGCCGCGATCGCAGCAGCCGACGCGGCCTTCCCCGCGTGGCGGGCGAAGACGGCGAAGGAGCGCGCCGCAATCCTGCGCAGGTGGTTCGACCTCATCCAGGCGAACATTGACGACCTCGCGCTGATCCTCACCAGCGAGCAGGGCAAGCCGCTGGCCGAGTCCCGCGGCGAAGTCGGCATCGCCGCCGCTTACGTCGAGTGGTTCGCCGAGGAGGCCAAGCGGATCTACGGCGAGGTGATTCCGACCATCGGCAACGATCGGCGGCTGCTGGTCGTCCGCGAGCCGGTGGGCGTCTGCGCGGCGATCACGCCGTGGAACTTCCCGTCGTCGATGATCACGCGCAAGGTCGCGCCGGGACTCGCGGCCGGCTGTTGCGTGCTGATCAAACCCGCCGAGGCCACGCCGCTCTCGGCGCTGGCGCTGGCCGAGCTCGCGCAGCGTGCCGGGTTCCCCCCTGGCGTGCTCAACGTGCTCACCGGCAGCGCGCGGGCGATCGGTGGCGAGATGACCGCGAACCCGACCGTGCGCAAGATCTCGTTCACCGGCTCGACCGAGATCGGGCGCCTGCTGATGCAACAGGTTTCCCCGACGATCAAGCGGCTGTCGCTGGAACTGGGCGGCAACGCGCCGTTCATCGTCTTCGACGACGCGGACTTGGACGCCGCCGCCGAGGGCGCGATGGTCTCGAAGTACCGCAATTCCGGGCAGACGTGCGTGTGCACCAACCGCTTCTTCGTGCAGGATTCCGTCTACGATGCGTTCGCCGAGAAGCTCGCGGCCCGGGTCCGCGCGCTCAAGGTCGGACCCGGCACCGAGCCGGGCGTCAACCAGGGGCCGCTCATCGACCCGTCGGCGGTCGCCAAGGTCGAGGAGCACGTCCTCGATGCCACGCAGCGCGGGGCCAAGGTCACCGTCGGCGGCAAGCGCCACGCGCTCGGCGGGACCTTCTACGAGCCGACCGTGCTGACCGGCGTGACCGCCGACATGAAGATCTTCCGCGAGGAGACTTTCGGCCCGGTTGCGCCGCTGATCCGCTTCTCGACCGACGCCGAGGTGGTCGAGCTCGCCAATCGCACCGAGTACGGTCTCGCGTCGTACTTCTATTCGCGGGACATCGGGCGCATCTGGCGCGTCGCGGAAGCGCTGGAATACGGGATGGTCGGCGTCAACACGGGGTTCATCACGACCGAAGTCGCGCCCTTTGGCGGCGTCAAGCAGTCCGGTCTCGGCCGCGAGGGCTCGCACCACGGCATCGACGAGTACGTCGAGATCAAGTACGTCTGCATGGGCGGCGTCTAGGCGCCGAACGGCTCCCCGGAAGGGCGGGCGCGGCGTGCGCTCGGTGGCCGCTCGTCACCAGGCCGGCGGCAGCTTGCGCAGCAGAGTGATGGTGCGGTCCTCCACCGCGACGTAACCGCCGGCGACGAGGTCCTTCATCAGACGGCTGATCATGTCGCGCGACGAGCCGACGCGCTCGGCAATGTCCTGCTGCGTGAGCTTCTCCGGGACGACCTGGCGGCCGTCCTGGTCGACCACGAGCGCGTTGAGCAGGCGCACGAGCCGACCGTAGACGTCGGACAGCGCCAGGCTCTTCACGTTGTCGGTGGCAAGCCGGGCGCGGTGGATCAGCTTCTCGATCAGGTGCAGCGCGAAATCGGGGTGCGCGAGGATGAACTCGCGGAACTGGGCGCGGCTCACGACCGCGCAGGTCGTCGGCTCGACGGTGATAACCGAGGCGGATCGCGGCGCGCCGTCGAGCGACATCTCGCCCACGTACTCCCCGGGGCCGTGGAAATCGATCACGACCTCCTTGCCGGCGGCGTTGCTCGCGTACACCTTGACCTTGCCGGAGACGACGATGAACAGCGAATCGCCCTGGTCGCCCTCGTTGATCAGCACGACGTTGCGCGGATAGCTGCGCACCACGCCGCTCGCGGCGATCGACCGCAGCGTGGCTTCGGTCAACGGCGCCAACGGGTCGGGAGCGGGCGGTGTCGGGGTCACGGGGGGCGGGGGCTTGGGCGCGCGGCGCGCGGCACGGCGCGCCGCAGGCGGCGGTGGCGCGCCGGCGCGAAGCCGGCTCAATCGTACTTGCGCTGGTCGTCGATGACCTTGCCGTCGTTGGGCAGCTCGCCCGGCGCGCGCCGCTCGACCTCCCCGCGCAGCTTGGTGATGTCGCGGATGGTCGCCACGACCGCGGCGGCATCGAGCGCGGCATCTGCGCTCCACTTCGACGTGCAGCGTCATCCGGTCGGCGCCACCGGGGTTGTCGACGACGAGCCTCGCCTTGCCGATGCCCGGGTGCCGCTGCACGATCGCGGCAACCTGCGAGGGATGCACGAACATCCCCTTGACCTTGGTCGTCTGGTCGGCGCGGCCAAGCCAGCCCTTGATCCGCAGGTTGGTACGTCCGCAGGGACTCGTCCCGGGCAGCACGGCGGAGAGGTCGCCCGTGCCGAACCGGATCAACGGATAGTCGACCGTCGACAGCGGCGTGACGACGACCTCGCCCACCTCCCCGGCCGGTACCGGGTCGCCGGTGCCGGGACGCACGATCTCGAGCAGCACGCCCTCGTCCGCCACCAGCCCCTCGCGCGCCGGCGTTTCGTACGCGATCAGGCCGAGGTCCGCCGTGGCGTAGGCCTGGTACCCCGCGATGCCGCGCTCGGCCAGCGCGTCGCGCAGGCTCGCAGCAAACGCTTCGCCCGACACCAGCGCCCGCTTGAGGCTCGGCAGCGCGACGCCCATCTCGTCGGCCTTTTCGACGATGATCTTCAGGAACGACGGCGTCCCGATGTAGCCGCTCGGCCGCAGGTCGGCGATCGCCTGCACCTGCTGCTCGGTCTGGCCGGTGCCGCCGGGAAACACCGTGCAGCCCAGCGCGTGTGCGCCGGTCTCCAGCATCGATCCCGCGGGCGTGAAGTGGTAGGAGAAGCAGTTGTGGACGAGGTCGCCGGCGCGAAAACCCGCAGCGAACAACGCGCGCGCGAGGCGCCAGTAGTCGTTCGCCCGCCCCTCCGGCTCGTAGATCGGGCCGGGCGAGGCGAACACGCGGCGCACTTCGCCCCACCCGGTCGCGGCGAAGCCGCCGAACGGTCGCGCCGAACGCTGGCGCTCCAGGAGCGCCGACTTGCGCGTCACCGGCAGTCGCGCCCAGGCCGCGCGCGAATCGATCGCGGCCGGATCGAAACCGGCGAAGAGCGCCGCGTACGCGGGCGCGGCGGCCTGGGCGTGCGCGAGCTGCCGCGGCAACTGCGCCAGGATCGCCCGTTCGCGGGCCTCTGGGTCGCGGGTCTCGAGGTTGTCGAAGTGGTCGTTCATGTCGCCGCCTTGTGGTTCGTAGAGGCGCTCAGGCCAGCCAGCGCTTGCGGCGGCGATACTGCTTGACGTCGCGGAAGCTCTTGCGCCCGGTCGTCGACAGCCCGAGGTAGAACTCCTTGACGTCCTCGTTCTGCGCCAGGTCCTTGGCCACGCCGTCCATCACCACCCGTCCGTTTTCCAGGATGTAGCCGTAGTCGGCGTAACGCAGCGCGACCATCGTGTTCTGCTCGGCGAGCAGGAAAGAGACCTTCTCCTTCGCGTTCAAGTCCTGCACGATCTTGAAGATCTCCTCGACGATCTGCGGGGCGAGGCCCATCGATGGCTCGTCGAGCAGGATCATCGACGGCCGCGCCATCAGCGCCCGGCCGAGCGCGGTCATCTGCTGCTCGCCGCCGGAGGTATAGCCGGCCTGGCTCGTGCGCCGCGCCTTGAGGCGCGGAAAGTAATGATAGACGCGCTCGAGGTCGGCCTTGAGATCGGCGCGGGAGATGCGGCGCGTGAACGCTCCGGTCAGGAGATTCTCCTCGACGGTCAGGTGGCCGAAGCAGTGCCGGCCTTCCATGACCTGACACACGCCCATCTTCACGAGAGCGTTGGTGGTGAGCTTGTCGACGCGCTGGCCCTTGAACTCGATCGTCCCCTTGGTCACGTCGCCGCGCTCGGCGGCGAGCAGGTTCGAGATCGACTTCAGGGTCGTGCTCTTGCCGGCGCCGTTGCCCCCGAGCAGGGCGACGATCCTGCCCTCCGGCACTTCGAGCGAGACGCCCTTCAACACCAGGATCACGTGGTCGTAGATGACCTCGATGTTGTTGACGGACAGGTAGGGCGCGGTCGCAGGGGCCGCGGCAGCTTGTGCGCTCATCGATGGCCTGTGTGGGAGATTGCGGCTTGGACGGGTTCGTGGTGTGCGCCCGCGGGACCTGGCGCCGGCGGCCCGGCGGTCGAGACCGGCAGAAGGCCGGCCAGGGGCCGGGCGTGGCGCCGGAACGGAGGGCCGGGCGCGCTTGGCGCCGGCACCCCGCTCCGGGGTCGGCGGGCGTGCGCGGCCACGCGCCCGATCAGGACTCCTTCGCGCAGTCGCGCAGCGTGATGCCCTTCTCCTTGGCGTACTTGGCGGCCGACTCCTCGACCATCGCCCGCACCATCGCCTTGTCCGGCGAGACCCAGTCGGAGACGACCTTCCACTCCTTGCCGTCCCAGGTCTGGAACTTCACCAGGCCCGAGCCCTCGTGGTCGGCGCAGGTGATCTTGAGCGGCGGCATCATCCCCGCCGCGTTCAGCGCCTTCAGCCGCGCCTCGTCGAGATTGAGGTTCTCGATGCCCCAGCGGACCTGCTCGCCGGTCATGACCTTGCCCTTGCCGTACTTCTCCTGCGCCTTGCGGATCGCCTCGACGGTGATGATGCCGTGGACGATGCCGCGCACGTAGTTGACGCTGCCGACGCGGGTCGGGTCCTCCATGTTGCCCTTGCCCTTGGCGTAGACGACCTTCTTGACGTCCTGGACCAGCGGCAGGTTGGCGCCGGCGACGTTGAACACGGCCGCCGTGTAACCCTTCGCCGCGTCGCCGGCCGGGACCGTGTCTTCCTCCGCGCCTGCCCACCAGCCACCGATCATCTTCTCGCGCGGAAAACCGACCTTGGCGGCGCTCTTGATCGCCACCGTGTTCATCACGCCCCACCCCCAGAGGATGACGTAGTCGGGCTTGAGCTGGCGGATCTGCAGCCACTGCGACTGCTGCTCGTTGCCCGGGTGCGGCACGGCGATCGAAGTGATCTCGACGCCGAGCTTCTTCTGGTACTCCTGGAAGACGCCGATGGGCTCCTTGCCGTACGCCGAGTCGTGGTACAGATGGACGATCTTCTTGCCCCTGAGCTTGTCCTCGCCCCCCTCCTTCATCGCGATGTACTTGATCGATCGCGGAGGCCTGGCTCCAGTAGGTCGTGATCGCCGGGAACACCCAGGGGAAGACCCGGCCGTCGGCGGCGTCGGTGCGCCCATAGCCGATCGTGACGATGGGGATCTTGTCAGTCACGACGCGGTCCATGAGGCCGTAGGTGATGCCGGTGGAAAGCGGCTGCACCATCGACGCCCCGCCGCCCTTCTTCTTCAGCCGCTCGTAGCACTCGAGGCCGCGCGAGTTGTTGTACTCGGTCTCGCACTCCTCCCAGGCGAGCTTGACGCCGTTGACGCCGCCGTCCTTCATGTTGACGTAGTTCATGTAGTCGATGTAGCCGCCGAAGACCCCCGACCCGCCGGCGGCGTACGCGCCGACACGGTAGGACAGCAACGGCACGAACTGCTCCTGCGCTGCGACACCCGCGGACACCCAACCCATGGCGAGTCCGGCGAGGCACGCGATTGCCTTCCTGGGTTGCATCATGATCTTTACTCCTCCATTGCACGACGTTGGTGAAACGCCCTGATTCCAGGGTCCGGTTGTCGACTCCCTGCTTGTCTTGATGGCCGCGTCAGTGCGGGAACGGCCACAGCCGCAACTTCTCCTTGCCGATCTGCCAGAGCCGGGCGAGCCCGTGCGGCTCGACGATCAGGAAGAACATGATCAGCGCGCCGAACACGATCAGCTCCATGTTCGACGTGATGCTCGCCGGCAGCGTCCAGTCGGCGGCTGCGAGCAGCACCGAGTTGAGCGCGTGGACCGCGACGTTGAGCAGGACCGGCAGGAGCACGATGAACGCCGCACCCAGGAACGAGCCGAGGATGCTGCTGACCCCCCCGATGATCACCATGAACAGGACGCGGAACGACAGGTCCAGCGTGAACGCCTCCGGCTCGACGGTGCCGAGGTAGGCGTAGGCGTACAGCGCGCCGGCGACGCCGCAGTAGAACGAGCTCACGGCGAATGCCATCAGCTTGGTGTAGACGATGCGGATGCCGATGACCTCGGCGGCGACGTCCATGTCGCGCACCGCCATCCACGCGCGCCCGATCTCGCTGCGCACCAGGTTCTTCGCGGCCAGCGCCATGAGGGCGACAATCGCGAGCGTGATGAGGTACTTCCGCTCCGGCGTGTCGAAATCGAAGCCGAGGATCGACATCGTCTGCGCGGTGATGACACCCGACGCGCTGTAGTTCGAGAACCACGGGAACTTGACCAGCGCCCAGACGATGAAGAACTGCGCCGCAAGGGTCGCCACCGCGAGGTAGAACCCCTTGATCCGCAGCGACGGCAACCCGAACACCATCCCCACCGCGGCGGTGGTGAGGCCCGCGAGCGCAAAGGCGACGAGCAGCGGCATCCCGGGCACGCGCAGGATGAAGTTGTACGCGGCGAACGCGCCGACCGCCATGAAGGCGGCGGTGCCCAGCGACAACTGGCCCGCGTAGCCGGTCAGGATGTTGAGGCCCAGCGCCGCGAGCGAGAAGATCAGGAACGGAATGAGGATCGCCGACAGCCAGTACTGGTCGGCGAACAGCGGCACGCCGACGAACGCGACCGCGAGCACGGCGAGGATGACGATCCGGTCCTGCAGAATCGGGAAGATCTGCTGGTCGGCGGCGTAGGTTGTCTTGTACTGGCCGGCTTCGCGGTAGATCATCGTTGTTCCTGGGGATGGCCGCGCGGGATCGCGGGGCTGTCTGCTTCGAGCCGGACGCTGCGGCACGCACCCGCGGGCCTGCCGGCCATGCTCACCCTCGCGCCTGCGCTCATACGCGGTCGATGTGCTTCTCGCCGAACAGCCCTTCGGGGCGGACGAGCAGGAACAAGAGCGCGATCATGTACGCGACCCAGCCTTCGATGCCGCCGCCGACCAGCGGGCCGATATAGACCTCCGCGAGCTTCTCCGCGGCGCCGATGATGAGCCCGCCGACGATCGCGCCCGGCACCGACTCGAAGCCACCGAGGATCAGCACCGGCAGTGCCTTCAGCGCCGTGAACGTAAGCGCGAACTGGACGCCGCTGCGCGCGCCCCAGATGAGTCCCGACACGAGGGCGACGAAGCCGGCGATCGACCACACGACCGCCCAGATGTACTGCAGCGGAATGCCGATCGACAGCGCGGCCTGATGATCGTCGGCGACCGCACGCAGCGCGCGGCCGACCTTGGTCTTCTGGAACATCAACGCCAGCAACGCGACCAGCAGACCCGAGACCCCGGCCGCAAAGAGGTCGAACTGCGACACGCTGATATTGGTGGCGCTCGCGATCCAGCCGACCGGCTGGTCGTCGATGCCGAGCTCGAGCGCACGGGGATTGCTGCCCCAGACCATCTGGGTCAACCCCTCCAGAAAGAAGGTCAGTCCGATCGTCGCCATGAACAGCGTGATCTGCGGCTGGTTGACGAGTTTGCGCAGCACGTACTTCTCGATCAAGATCGCGCTCGCCATCATCACCAGCAGGGTCACCGCGAAGGCCATGGCGAACCCCAGGCCCGCCTCCAGCAACCCGACGAACGTCAGCGCGGCGAGAAACACCAGCGCCCCCTGCGCGAAGTTGAACACGCCGGACGCCTTGTAGATGAGCACGAACCCCAGCGCGACCAGCGAGTACATCACGCCAGACAGGAGGCCGCTGATCAGCACTTCGAGAAAGAACGTCATTCGCCCTGCTCCATCGTGTGCGGCCGCGCGACCGGAATGCCGCGGCTTGCCTCGAACCCGGGCGCGCGGAATGCGCCGGCCGCGGGGTCAGTGCGCGACACCGAGGTAGGCATCGATCACCGCCTGGTTGCTGCGCACCTCGTCCGGCGTGCCGTCGCCGATCTTCTTGCCGTAGTCGAGGACGACGACGCGGTCCGAGATGTCCATCACCACCCCCATGTCGTGCTCGATCAGCACGATCGTGGTTCCGTACTGCTCGTTGACGTCCAGCACGAAGCGGCACATGTCCTGCTTCTCCTCGACGTTCATGCCCGCCATGGGCTCGTCGAGCAGCAGCATCGACGGCTCGGCAGCGAGCGCGCGCGCGAGCTCGACGCGCTTTTGCAGGCCGTAGGGCAGCCTCCCGACGGGGGTCTTGCGGATGTGCTGGATCTCGAGGAAGTCGATCACCTCCTCGACCTTGTGCCGGTGCTCGAGCTCCTCCCGGCGCGCCCGGCCGAAGTGGATCGCCTGCTCGACGATTGTCGCCTTCATGCGCAGGTTGCGCCCGGTGAGGATGTTGTCGAGCACGCTCATGCCCTTGAACAGCGCGATGTTCTGGAACGTCCGGGCGATTCCCTGCGCCGCGGCGTCGTGCGGATGCATGTCCCGGCGCACCTGCCCGCGGAAGGTGATCGTGCCCTGCTGCGGATGGTAGACGCCGTTGATCACGTTGAGCATCGAGCTCTTGCCGGCGCCGTTGGGCCCGATGATGGCGCGGACCTCGTGTTCGCGGACGTCGAAGCTGATGTCGGTGAGCGCCTTGACGCCCCCGAAGGAGAGCGAAATCCCCTCGAGCTTCAGGATGACGTCGCCGCTGCGTCGATCGGTGGGTTCAGCCATCGCTATGCCGCCTTGCGCGGGGCCTCGGGGTAGGTGTTCGCTTCCTCGATGCGCAGGTCCGCGGCGACCATGCCCACGCGACCGTCCTCGAACTTGACCTGCGTCTCGATGTGCTGCACGGTCTTGCCGGCGTAGAGCGCGTCGATCAGCACCGCGTACTTCTGGGCGACGAAGCCGCGGCGCACCTTGCGCGTGCGCGTGAGCTCGTCGTCGTCGGGGTCGAGTTCCTTGTGCAGCACCAGGAAGCGGTGCACCTGCGATCCGGACAGCGTGTGATCGTGCGCGAGCTCCGCGTTCACCTGCTCGACGCATTCGCGGATCAGCTTGTAGACCTCGGCCTTCTGCGCGAGGTCGGTGTAGCCCGAGTAAGCGATTCCGCGCCGCTCGGCCCAGTTGCCGACCGAGCCGATGTCGATGTTGATGAACGCGCAGACCCGGTCGCGCTGGTCGCCGAAGGCGACGGCCTCCTTGATGTGGGGGAAGAACTTGAGCTTGTTCTCGATGTAGTTGGGCGCGAACATCCCGCCGTGGGCGAGCTTGCCGACGTCCTTGGCGCGGTCGATGATCTTGAGATGCCCGTCGTCGTCGAAGAAACCCGCGTCGCCGGTGTGGAAATAGCCCTGGCCGTCGATCGACTCCGCAGTGTCGTCGGGCCGCTTGTAGTACTCCTTGAGCAGCATCGGACCGCGGACCAGAACCTCGCCGTTTTCGGCAATCCGCACCTCGACGCCCGGGGCTGGTTTGCCGACGGTGTCGAGCTTCACGCCGCCGTCCGGCTGCAGGCAGACGTAGGCGCAGGTCTCGGTCGAGCCGTAGAGCTGCTTCAGGTTGATGCCGATCGAGCGGTAGAACCGGAACAGGTCCGGCCCGATCGCGGCGCCTGCGGTGTACGCCACGCGGATCCGGCTCAAGCCGAGGACGTTGCGCAGGGGACCGTAGATCAGCACGTTGCCGATGGCGTAGCGGAGGCGGTCGGCCATGCCCACCTCCTTGCCGTCGAGCATCTCCGCGCCGCAGCGCCGCGCGACCCGCATGAAATACTGAAAGGCGCCGCGCTTGAGCGCACTGGCGTCCTCCATCCGGATCATCACCTGGGTCAGCAGGTTCTCGAACACGCGGGGCGGCGCGAAATAGTAGGTGGGCCCGATCTCGCGCATGTCGGTCATCACCGTGTCGCCGGATTCGGGGCAATTGATCGTGAAGCCGGTGACGTGGGACTGCGCGAACGAGAAGAGATGGTCGCCGACCCACGCCATCGGCAGGTAGGAAAGAATGCTGTCGGCGGCGGTCAGGCGATCGAAATCGGCGCCGCCCCGCGCGGACTCGATGAACGCGCGATGCGTCTGGCACACACCCTTGGGCCGGCCGGTGGTGCCCGACGTGTACAGCATCACCGACACGTCGTCAGCGCTGCCCTTGGCAACCTCGGCGTCGAAGAACCCGGGGTTCGCGCGGTCGAACTCCCGCCCGAGTTCCTGCAGCGCCTCGAACGCGAGCACGCCCTGGTAATTGCGCATGCCGCGGCCGTCGTCGTAGTAGATGTTCTTGAGCGTCGGCACCTGCGCCGACAACTCCTGCATCTTGTCGACCTGCTCCTGATCCTCGACGATCGCGTAGGCGATCTCGGCGTCGTTGAGCACGAAGACGAAATCTGCGGCGGGCGCGTCCTGGTACATCGGCACCGGAACGCCGCCCAGGGCCTGCGCCGCCGCCATCGACCAGTACAGCCGGGGACGGTTGTCGCCGATGATCGCGAGGTGCATACCGCGCCGGAAGCCCTGCGCGGCGAGGCCGCAGGCGAGCGCGCGCACCTCGGTGGCGGCTTCGCGCCACGTCCAGGTCTGCCAGATGCCGAGGTCCTTCTCGCGAACCGCGGGATGATCGCCGCGCACCGCCGCGTGATGCAGCATGAGCCGCGGGAACGTGTCGAGCGTAGGCTCCATCTCCTCCTGCCATCCGTTGATTGTGGACTGCGAACCGGTCGCCATGGGTCGCCGCCCATTTTCGCGCGCCGCCGGTTTGTGAACTGCGAACCGGTCGCCACGGGTCGCCGCCCGTTTCCGCGCCTTTCCGGTTGCATGCGCATCTTAGGTCGTCCGCGCGATCAGGGCAATGGGCGCGAGCGCGGCGCGGGCATCCGCCGCGGCGCAGCCCGCCATGGCAGTGTGTCGCCCCGGCGACGGTCGGCCCCGGCGAGGCGTAGAATGACGCTGCCAGAACACGCCTTCCGCGGCGGCGGCCGCGGGGACGGCGACGTTCGACCTGGCGAGCCTTTCGCGGGGCCATGACTCCACTGCACACCATGCTGGACGGCTGTTCGTGGGCTGGGTCGCTGCCGGCAGATCTGCGGGCCCGGGTCGATGCCGAGTCGTTCGCGCGCCACTGCGCGGCCGGAACATGGGTCTGCCGCAAGGGCGAGCCCGTCCTGCACTGGATCGGCGTGATCGACGGACTGGTCAAGATGACCAACGTGTCCGCCGACGGAAAGCCGACGATGTTCACCGGCGTGCCCACCGGGGGCTGGTTCGGCGAAGGCTCGCTGCTGAAGGACGAGCCGCGGCGCTACGACATCGTCGCGCTGCGGGACAGCGACATCGCGTGCGTGCCGCGGGCGACGTTCCTCGCGCTGCTCGACGGCTGCGTCGCTTTCAACCGCTTCGTGCTGAACCAGCTCAACGAGCGCCTGAGCCAATTCATCGCCCTGGTCGAGTACGACCGGCTGCTCGCTCCCGACGCGCGGCTCGCCCGCGGGCTCGCGGCGCTTTTCAACCCGACGCTCTATCCGGGACTCGGCCCGACGCTGCCGATCTCGCAGGAGCAGCTCGGCCAGCTCGTGGGACTGTCACGGCAACGCGTCAACCGGGCGCTGAAGCGCCTGCAGGCGGCCGGGCTGCTGCGGATCGAGTACGGCGGAGTCACGGTGCTCGGCGTCGACGGGCTGCGCGAGTTCGAGGGCTGACGCGCCGGATGGCGTGGGGCGGCGGGCGTGGCGAGCGCGGCGCGCGGGTCCGCGTCGCGCTGCCCGGTTCGCGCCCGGCCGCGCCGGCGCGCCCGCTGCCGACCGACGCCGCTCCGCGGCAGCGCCCGCTTCGATTCGATCCGCCCCGATTCAGCGGCCGGCGAAGTTCGCCGCGCGCTTGCCGAGGAACGCGTCCATGCCTTCGCGCTTGTCGTCGGTCGAGCACAGGAAGCCGAACACGTCGGCCTCCATTGCGTTGGCGTTGGCGAGGTCAAGATCCTGGCCGCGCTGGATCAGGTGCTTGCTCATCTTCACGGCCACCGGCCCCTTCTGCGCCACCATGCGGGCGAGCTTCAGGCCCTGCTCCAGGAGCGCGTCCGGCGCGACGACGTGGTTGGCGAGCCCGATGCGCAGCGCCTCGTCGGCCTTCACCTGCCGCGCCGTGCAGACGAGCTCGACCGCCATCGACTTGCCCACGACGCGGGTGAGCCGCTGCGTTCCGCCGAAGCCGGGGCAGATGCCGAGGTTGACCTCGGGCTGCCCGAACACCGCCTTCTCCGAGGCGACGATCCAATCGCAGGCCAGCGCCAGCTCGCAGCCGCCGCCGAGCGCGAAGCCGTTGACCAGCGCGATGACCGGGAACGGTGCGAGCTCCAGCGCCCGCAGCGTCGCGTGGCCCTTGAGCGCGAACTCGCGCGCCTCGATCGGCGTCATCGAACTCATCGCCGCGATGTCGGCCCCGGCGACGAACGCCTTGTCGCCGGCGCCGGTCAGCAGCAACGCGCGCGCGTCGGGCCGTCCCGCGACCTCGGCGACGGCGGCCGCGACCTCGTAGAGCACCTGCGGCGACAGCGCGTTGAGCTGCTTGGGCCGGTTGATCGTGAGCAGGTAGATGCCCGGTTCCTTTTCCTCGAGGTGGATCACTTCGAACGCCATCGTTCGCCCTTTCAGCGGTATGGATAAAAGCCGCGACCGGTCTTGCGGCCGAGATAGCCGGCCGTCACCATCTCCCGGAGGAGCGGCGCGGGCCGGTATTTGGAATCGCCGAAGTCGCGCTTGAACACCTCCATGACCGCGAGCACGACGTCGAGCCCGATCATGTCGGCCAGCGCCAGCGGACCGATCGGGTGGTTGCAGCCCAGCTTCATGCCGTTGTCGATCTCCTCGGCGGTGGCGAGCCCCTCCTGCAGCGCGAACACCGCTTCGTTGATCATCGGGAACAGCAGCCGGTTGACGACGAAGCCGGGGCTGTTATGGACGACGATCGGCGTCTTGCCGAGGTGTTTCGCGAACGCCTCCGCGCTGGCAACGGTGGCATCGGCGGTCTGCAGGCCGCGGATCAGTTCGACCAGCGCCATCATCGGCACCGGGTTGAAGAAATGCAGGCCGAGGAACTGCGTCGGGCGGCGGGTGGCCGCGGCGAGCTTGGTGATGGAGATCGAGGACGTGTTGGACGCGAACAGCGCCGTGGGCGCCGCAATGGCGTCGACCCTGCGCAGGATCTCGTGCTTCAGCGCCTCGTCCTCGGTTGCGGTCTCGATGATGAGGCCGCAGTCCTTGAGCGCCGCTTCGTCGGTCGTCCCGTGGATGCGCTTGAGTGCCGCGTCCTTCTCGGCCGCGGTGAGCTTGTCCTTCTTCACCAGCCGATCGAGGCTGGTGGCGATCGCCGACAGCCCGTGCAACACCGCCGCTTCGGCGACGTCGACCAGCACGACCTCGACGCCGCTGACCGCGCAGGCCTGGGCGATGCCGTGACCCATCGTGCCGGCGCCGATCACGCCTGCCTTGGAAATCGGGTTCATGGGTGTCTTCCGCGCTTCGGACACCGGCTATTATGCCCCTTGCTGCAACGCAGCGAAACGAGTCGCCGGGCGCTACGCGCCTGCGCGCACCAGCCACAGGCTCACCGCGGGAAAGAGCAGGAGCAGCGCGATGCGCAGGAAATCCGATGCGAGGAAGGGCAGCACGCCCTTGAACGTCTGTTCGAGCGGGACGTCCTTCGCCAGCCGGTTGATGATGTAGACGTTCATGCCTACCGGCGGGTGCACGAGCCCGATCTCGACGACCATCAGCGCCAGGATGCCGAACCAGATCGACTTCTCGGTGTCGGTGAGCCCGTAGAAGTCGAGCCCCATCACCATCGGGTAGAAGATCGGAATCGTGAGCAGGATCATCGCCAGCGAGTCCATCACGCAGCCGAGCAGCACGTAGATCAGCAGGATCACGACCATCACCAGGAGCGGCGACAGGCCGCTCGCCTGTACCCAGGCCGCAAGCTCGGCGGGCATCTGCGACAACGCGAGCGCGCTGTTGAGCATGTCGGCACCCAGCAGCACCAGGAAGATCATCGCCGTAGACTGCGCGGTGCCCAGTGCGCTCGCGACGATGCCGGTCCTGCCCATGCGCCCGCGCAGCACCGCCAGGGCGCCGCTGGCGGCGGCACCGATCGCGGCCGCCTCGGTGGGATTCGCCCAGCCGCCGTAGATGCCGACGATCACGACGACGAAGATCAGCATCACGGGCGTCACCTCGATGAGCGCCTTCAAGCGAAGCGGCCACGGCGCGCGGGGGCCGGCCGGGCCGATGTGCGGCTTCCACGCGACGAGCAGCCGGATGACCAGCATGTAGCCCAGCATGGCGATGACGCCCGGCACGAACGCCGCCACGAACAGCTTGCCGATCGACTCCTGCGTGAGGATGCCGTAGATCACCAGCGGCACCGACGGCGGGATCAGGATGCCCAGCGTTCCGCCGGCAGCCAGTGCCCCGGTCGAAAGGCTGCCGGCGTACCCGGCGCGGCGCAGTTCGGGCAGCGTCACCTGCCCCATCGTCGCGGCGGTCGCAAGCGACGAGCCGCAGATCGCGCCGAACCCGGCGCAGGCACCGACCGCCGCCATCGCGATGCCGCCCTTCCAGTGCCCCATGAACGCGCGTACGAAACGGAACAGCGACGCGGAGAGCCCGCCGTGGGTCGCGAACTGGCCCATGAGCAGGAACATCGGGATGACGACGAGGTCGTAATTCGAAAGCCGCGCGTAGGCGAGATGCTTGAGCGCGTTGAGGAGTTGCTTGAGTTCGCCGCCGGTGAGGTAGACGTACGCGGAGGCGCCCATCACGAACATCGCCACGCCGATGGGCACGCGCAGCGCCAGCAGCGCCAGCATCAGGCCAAACACGCTGAGGCCGACGGCGGTCCCGCTCATCGCGAAGTACCCGTGGCCTCGTCGTCCGCCATGCCGGGCGCCGGCGCAGGCGCGGCCGCGCGGGCCGCCGCGACGTGGCGCGCCGCCATGTAACCGCCTGCCAGGGCGAGCAGGACGAAGCCCGGCACCATCGCCGCCGGCCCCCACCACTGCGGCAGGCCCAGGATCATCGTCTCCTCGCCCGAAGCCTTGACGGTGAGCGCGCCCACCGCCGTTCGCCAAGCGAGGAGCGCGCCGAACACGCCCACCAGCGACGACCCCAGCGCGTCGAGCGCATGCACCACGGACGGGCGCAACCGCTGGGTAAAGAAATCGACCCTGACGTCGCCGCCGACCAGATGGCACCAGGCGAAGAACGTCGAGCTTGCAATCGCGGCGAAGAGCTGCAGCAGCTCGACGTCGCCCGGCACCGGCAGCGAAAAGAGCTTGCGTCCGGTGATCGAGGCGATCGACATCGCAACCAGCGCAACGAAGATCGTCCCGCCGACCAGCGCCGCCGCCTTGCTGGCGCCGATCAGCGCCCGGCCGACCGGGCCGAAGGCAAGCCGCGCCGCCGCGTCTCCGGCAAGTTCCATCGCAGGTTCAGCGCACCGTGTTCTTCTCGATCAGCGCGCTCGCGTGTTCCAGGAGCTTCTTGCCGTCGATTCCCTTGGCCGAGACCTCGGCGACCCAGGCGTCGGCGACCGACTCGCCCCGCGCCCGCCACGCGTCGAGCTCGGCGCCTGCGACGAGGTCGAACACACCTTGCGCGGCGGTCTTCCTGCCGACCGTGTCGGCCTCGGCGTAGGCGCGACCGATCTCGCCGGAGAGCGCCCGCCCGCTGTTGGCGTCGATGACGCGCCGAAGCTCGGGCGGGAGCGCCGCGTAGCGGGCCTTGTTCATCGCCAGGACGAACGTCGACGTGTAGAGCGAGGGCGCCGCAGGGTCGGTTTCGGTGTGGAAGCGGGTGAGCTCCTGCGCCTTGACCGCCGGCACCACGTCCCAGGGCAGCGCCGCGCCGTCGAGCACACCCTTGGCCAGCGCTTCGCCGACCTGCGGCACCGGCATCGCGACCGGCGTTGCGCCGAGGGCGGCGAGCAGGCGCGAGGCCTGGCGGGTGGGCGCCCTGATCTTCATGCCTTTGAGGTCGGCGAGCGACGCGATCCGCCTCCGGGTGGTGTGCAGCGCGCCCGGGCCGTGGACGTGCGCGGCGATGAGCTTGACGTCGGCGAATTCGCCCGGCGCGTGCTGCTCGACGTACTCCCAGAGCGCCTTGCTGGTCCCCACGGGCTCGCGCGTCATGAACGGCAGCTCGAAGACCTCGACCCGCGGGAAACGCCCCGCCGTGTAGCCGGGCAGCGTCCAGGCGACGTCGACGACGCCGTCCCTCACCTGATCGTAGAGCTGGGGCGCCGTGCCGCCGAGTTGCATCGACGGGTAGATCCGGCATTGCATGCGATTGCCCGAGTCCCGGGCGAGGCGCTCGCACCAGGGCTCGATGATCGTCGTGTGCACCGCCGACCCCGCGGGCAGGAAATGGTGGACCTTGAGCGTGACCTCCTGCGCCGCGGCAACGCCGAGCGCGCCGAGCAGCGCGATGCCCGTCACCATGGTCAACTTCCGCATCCTTCCTCCGATCGAGCGCCGGCCGCGCCGCCCCTAGCGTCCCTCGGCCATCGCTGCGGCGGGGCCTCGCCGCCGGGAAGCGCGGCCTTCCTGCAATCCCGGCTTGCGACAGCCCCGCGTTGTTCCCCGCGACGCGAAACGCTCCGGGGTCGGGCACCCCCCTTCCGGATGGGGCGCAGACCCGAATGATAATGAACATTCGTGACGCGTCGGCGCCGGTTTCGGCCCCGCCCCGGTCTTTCCATCGCGCACCCGCGAGGGCGCGACCGTCGTTCGGGGCTGCCGCCGCTGCCCGCACGGCGCCCATCGTCGTGCGGCCCAGGCCCGTCGCCGACCAAGGGACCGCCGATGCGGGCGGGCAGGCATCCTCGAGCGCAACCCGGTTGTCCCGTCCGCGCGGTCGCCCCGCGGCGCGCGCAGTTCGCTCGGCGAGCCGGGGCTCGGCTGAAAAAAACACAAGGAAATCTGTGCTTTCTCTGCGCTTTGCCCACAACAACTCGCTCCGCGCACGTTGTCCCCTACAAGAATCGTGTCGAAGATCTTTACATCGACTGTAGATTGCAACTTTAATAAATTGATATTTATAAGTCTTTATCCATGGCCCGGATCGTGCTTCGGAGCAGGACGAAGGGCGCGTGATGCAACGCGTAAAGGTCAAGTCCCGAGCCCGCGGAACCGATGGGCGATTTCCGTCGATGATCGAAGAAAAAAGGAGCAATCGTGTTTGCCAAGCTACTTCGCAGTGCGGTGCTGGCGGCGTTCGCGGTGGGCGCGGGCGTGGCGCAGGCTCACCCGTATGATGCCGCTCCCGCGCAAGCCACCGGCTATCTCACGTTCCTGGGGTCGTCGGAAGGCAGCTACGTGACGGTGCCGTCCCTGGCCCTGTCCGGGATGATCGGCGGATCCCCCCGCAATCAAGCAGCAGGGCAGTTCAAGGGGTACTTCGACTCGGACATGACGGACACGCTACGAAACCGACGACTTCTTTCGCTTCTTCTGCATCGACCTCTTCCGTTGGGCCCAGAGCGGCACGATCCAATACACGCGCACCTCGATCAGCGATTACTCGGCCGCTAATGCTAACGCCTGGCAGCTGACTCGACTGTTTGAGAACGTCTATCCGAATCAGGAAGCAGGCACCTTCAGCGGGCCGAGCAGCACGTTTCGGACAGTTCGCGGGCAGTCGACGCCGCCAAGCAATCGGCGGCGATGCAGCTTGCCATCTGGGAGATCTGGTTCGACGATGGCCTGTCGCTCGCCAGCGGACCCCTTCAGGCCGCGAACTCCGGCGTCGTCGGCAACGTTGCGAACCTGGCGCAGAACTACCTTAACGCCATCGGGTCAGGCCCGCAGTCCGCTGCCCCCGGATGGGATCTCTTCGAATTCACGAACACAGCGCAGTCGCAGAACTACCTCGCGGCGAGGTACAGCCGCCCGCAGCAATTCGACCAACCGGTACCTCTGCCCGGAACACTCGCGCTCCTTGGCATCGGCCTTGCCGGTCTCGCCCTCGCGCGCCGCAAGGGTTGATCGGTCGTTCGAGCAACGCCCTCGGCGGGCCCTGGTGCCCGCTCGGCAAAGCCCGGCTCCGGCCGGGCTTTTTGTTGCCCGGCGCGGCGCCGACCGCGAGGCAGCGGCGCTGTGCAGGCGCAATTTGCCGTACTCGGCCGGCGGGGTCGAGGCCGCCACGACAGCGTTCGCGTCGAGGCCACGGTTCTCGCGATCGCCCGCCGGGCGGCGGGGCTGCGCGTTGCCGCCCGCGCGGAGTAATCTGCAGCCTTGTGCCAGCACCCGGAGCCTTCGCCATGCCGCGCCCCATCCTCGACGAGACCCGCATCCACGCTTCGATCCGCGACCGCATCGCCGGCCACCACGCCGACATCGTCGCCGAGGTCGAGCGCGCGATCGCCGCGCACGACGTGGTCGTCGTCGGCATGAAGACGAACCCGTTTCCGCGCCGGGCGCGCCGCGCGCTCGCCGCCGCCGGAGTTCCCCACCGCTACCTCGAGTACGGCGGCTACCTCGGGCCGTGGCGGCGGCGCAACGCACTCAAGATGTGGACGGGCTGGCCGACGTTCCCGATGATCTTCGTCAAGGGGACGCTCGTCGGCGGCGCGAGCGAGCTCGAGCGGCTCATCGCCAGCGGCGAGCTCAGGAGGATGCTCGGCGCCTGACCGCGCCGAGGTACGCGGGGGCGGCGTCCACCGGTCAGCAGGTCACGGGAATGCCGACGACGACGGAGAGCTTCGCGCAAAGCGCCGCGTTGGTCGCAAGCAGCGGGTTGCCGTTGACGATCCCTTCTCCGGCGAAGAAGTCGCTCGTGCGCCCGCCGGCTTCGGTGACGAGCAAGACGCCCGCCGCGCAGTCCCAGGCGTTGATGTGCAGCTCGCAGTAGGCCTCGACGCGCCCCGCCGCGACGTCCGCGAGCCCGAGGGCGCCGGATCCGGCCCGGCGCACGGCCCCGCCCGCCTCCAGCACGCGGCTCACGAGCGCGGTGTACGCGGCGGCCGTGCGGCGCGGCGACCACCCGCACTCCACCGTCGCCCCGCTGAGCTGCGCGCAGGCGCTGACGGCGAGGCGCACGTCGTTGCGAAACGCGCCGTGCCCGCGGGCCGCGGCGTAGAGCCCGTCGTGGCTCGGGTCGCAGACCGCCCCGGCCACCGGCACGCCGTGCTCGAGGTACGCGATCGAGACGGCGTAATGGGGAATGCCGCGCGCGTAGTTGGCGGTGCCGTCGATCGGATCGACCAGCCACACCCGCTCGCCGCTGCGGCGCCCGCCTTCCTCCTCGCCGAAGATCGCGTCGTCGGGGCACGCCGCGGCGAGCCGGTTGCGCACGAAGCGCTCGACCTCGCGGTCCATCGCGGTCACCACGTCGTGCCGGCCCTTGAGCGCGGCGGCCGAATGCCCGAAGCCCCGATGGGCGAGCGCACCGGCTTCGCGGGCGAGCGTGCAGCAGAGTCCGAAGCGGTCCATGCGTGACTCCCGCAGGCGGCGCGCGGCGGCGATGACGCCGGCGCGGCCTTCAGAACGTGACGATCCGCTGCTCGCGCCACGACGCCGTCGCGGCCTCCGCGAGCTCGAGCGCCCGGACCCCGTCGTCGATCGTCGTACGCACCGGCGTGCCCCCCCCGCGAGCGCGTCGAGGAAGTGCCGCATCTCGCGGGCCTAGGCCACGCGGTAGCGTTCGAGGAAGAAGGACTCCGGCCTGTCGTGGCTGATGCTCGTGGCAGTCCACGCGGCGGCCCGCGGCGGGCGACGCTGCGCAAACGCCCGCGCCGCTTCCGACCGCCGCGAACGTGCCTACATGCTGCGCCGATACTGGCCGCCGACCTCGAACAGCGCGTTGGTGATCTGGCCCAGCGAGCACACGCGCACCGTGGCCATCAACTCGGCGAACACGTTGTCGTTGTCGATCGCCGCCTGCTTGAGCCGCGCCAGCGCGGCCGGCGCCGCGGCCGCGTGGCGGGCGTGGAACGCGGCGAGCCGCGCGAGTTGCGACTCCTTCTCCTCGACCGTCGAGCGCGCGAGCAGCAGCGCCTCGGGCGGGCCCTCGCCGTGCGGGTTGCGGAAGGTGTTGACGCCGATGATCGGGTACGAGCCGTCGTGCTTGCGGTGCTCGTAGACCAGCGACTCCTCCTGGATCTTGCCCCGCTGGTAGCCGGTCTCCATCGCTCCCAGCACGCCGCCGCGCTCGCTGATCGCCTCGAACTCCTTGAGTACCGCCTCTTCGACGAGGTCGGTCAGCTCCTCGATGACGAACGCCCCCTGGTTCGGGTTCTCGTTCTTGGCCAGCCCCCACTCGCGGTTGATGATGAGTTGGATCGCCATCGCCCGGCGCACGCTCTCCTCGCTCGGGGTGGTGATCGCCTCGTCGAACGCGTTGGTGTGCAGGCTGTTGCAGTTGTCGTAGACCGCGATCAGCGCCTGCAGCGTGGTGCGGATGTCGTTGAACTGGATCTCCTGCGCGTGCAAGCGAGCGCCCGGAGGTCTGGATGTGGTACTTGAGCTTCTGGCTGCGCTCGCTGGCGTGGTAGCGGTTCCTCATCGCCACCGCCCAGATCCGCCGCGCCACGCGCCCGAGCACCGAGTACTCGGGGTCCATGCCGTTGGAGAAGAAGAACGACAGGTTGGGCGCGAAGTCGTCGATGTGCATGCCGCGCGCGAGGTAGGCCTCGACGAACGTGAAGCCGTTGGCGAGCGTGAACGCGAGCTGCGAGATCGGGTTGGCGCCCGCCTCGGCGATGTGGTAGCCGGAGATCGACACCGAGTAGAAGTTCCGCACGCCGTGATGAACGAAGTAGTCCTGGATATCGCCCATCACCTTCAGGCTGAACTCGGTCGAGAAGATGCAGGTGTTCTGCCCCTGGTCCTCCTTCAGGATGTCGGCCTGGACCGTGCCCCGCACCGTGGCGAGCGTCCACTCGCGGATCTTCTCGGCCTCGTCGTCGCTGGGCTCGCGGCCGTTGTCGGCGCGGAACTTCTCCTGCTGCTGGTCGATCGCCGCGTTCAAGTACATCGCCAGGATCGTCGGCGCCGGGCCGTTGATCGTCATCGACACGCTGGTCGCCGGATCGCAGAGGTCGAAGCCCGAGTAGAGCACCTTGAGGTCGTCGAGCGTGGCGATCGACACGCCCGAGTTGCCCACCTTGCCGTAGATGTCGGGCCGGCGGTCGGGATCGTTGCCGTAGAGCGTGACCGAGTCGAAGGCAGTCGACAGCCGCTTCGCCGGCATGCCGTCGGCGAGAAGGTGGAAGCGCCGGTTGGTGCGGAACGCGTCGCCTTCGCCGGCGAACATCCGCGTCGGGTCTTCGTTCTCGCGCTTGAACGCGAACACGCCGGCGGTGAAGGGAAAGCTGCCGGGCAGGTTCTCGCTCAGCTGCCAGCGCAGGATCTCGCCGTCGTCCTCCCAGCGCGGCAGCACGACCTTGCGGATCCGCGTGCCGGAGAGCGTGGTCGTGGTCAGCGCCGAGCGAACCTCCCGGTCGCGGATCTTCACCACGTACTCGTCGCCACCGTAGGCGGCCCGGGTCTGCGGCCACATGTCGAGCAGCTTCTTCGCCCGCGGGTCGAGTCTCGCCTCGCGCACGGCGGCGAGCGTCTCGAGCGCGTCCGCCCCGTCGCCGCCGGCCGCGGCGAGCATCGCCCGCGCCGCGCGCAGCTGCTGCCGCTCGCGCGCGATGCGCGTCTGCTCCTGCGTCCAGCGATGGTAGGCGCGGACCGTCTCCGCGATCTCCGCGAGGTAGCGCACGCGCGCGCCGGGGACGATCGCGCTCCGGGACGAGGACTCCCGCGTTGCAACCTGGGCGAGGCGCGACGGCGCAAGCTCGAGCCCGATGGCGCAAAGGCGGGGGCAAAGCGCCTGGTAGAGCGCGGTGACGCCGTCGTCGTTGAAGCGCGCGGCCACGGTGCCGAACACCGGCATCTCCTCGGGCGCGACGCGCCACAGCTCCCGGTTGCGCTGCACCTGCTTGCGCACGTCGCGCAACGCGTCCGCCCCCCCCTTGCGGTCGAACTTGTTGATGGCGACGAAGTCCGCGAAGTCCAGCATGTCGATCTTCTCGAGTTGCGACGCGGCGCCGAACTCCGGCGTCATCACGTACAGCGAGACGTCGACCAGCGGCACGATCGCCGCGTTCCCCTGGCCGATGCCGGACGTCTCGACGACGACGAGATCGAAGCCCACGACCTTGCACGCGGCGAGCACGTCGGGCAACGCGCGGCTCAGCTCGGTGCCGGTCTCGCGGGTGGCGAGCGAGCGCATGTAGATGTTCGGATGCTCGATCGCGTTCATCCGGATGCGGTCGCCCAGCAGCGCGCCTCCGGACTTGCGACGCGACGGGTCGATCGACACGATCGCGATCCTGAGCCGGTCCTGCTGGTCGATGCGGAAGCGGCGCACGAGCTCGTCGGTCAGCGAGCTCTTGCCGGCGCCGCCGGTGCCGGTGATGCCGAGTGTGGGCGTGCGCGTCTCCTTCGCGGCGGCGTGCATCGCCTCGCGCAGCGACGCCGGAACGGTTCCCGCTTCGAGGCAGGTGATGAGCCGCGCGAGGGCGCGCGTGCGGGCGAACCGATCACCCTCCTGCAGGGCGTCGAGGTCGGCCGGCAGCACGCTGGCGAGGTCGGTGTCGCACGCGGCGACGATCTCGTTGATCATCCCCTGCAGCCCGAGCCGCTGTCCATCCTCGGGCGAGTAGATGCGCGCCACGCCGTAGTCGTGCAGTTCCCGGATCTCGGCCGGCACGATCACCCCGCCCCCGCCCCCGAACACCTTGACGTGGCCGGCGCCGCGCTCGCGCAAGAGGTCGATCATGTACTTGAAGTACTCGACGTGACCGCCCTGGTACGACGAGATCGCGATGCCGTGCGCATCCTCCTGCAGCGCGCAGTCGACGATCTCCTCGACCGCGCGATTGTGGCCGAGGTGGATCACCTCGCAGCCCGACGCCTGGAGGATCCGCCGCATGATGTTGATCGACGCGTCGTGACCGTCGAACAGGCTCGCCGCAGTGACAAAGCGGACCTTGTTGACCGGCTTCGCGATCTGGGGGGTGACCGAGACGGAGAGATCGTTCATGGCGAACCTCGTGGGGGCCCGCAGGCCCGGTGAGCTGGACAGTATGGTCGCCCCGTTACGCCGCGGCCATGGTTCCCTGGAACAGGCTCCCAGCTTAACGCAACCGGCCGGACAGGGGGCAACGGCGCGGGCCGGGGCAGGGGGCCGCAGCGCCACCGGCGAAGCTGCCTGCGGCTGCTTGATGAAGGTTACGTGCCGTTTACGTTAACGTCAATTCCCGAGCTGGCGCCGCGACCGCACGTCGGGCGCGGCGCGCTGGTCAGCCGCGGTGCCGCCGAGGCGGAGGAACCGGCGGCGCCAGCGCCGGGTCAGAGGCCGTAACGCGACGCCTCACGACCCGCCAAGCGCCGCAGATGTCTCCCTCGCGGAGCGTCCGGCCCCCGCGCCGGGGCGTCGGGACGAGGTCCGCGGCAGGAGGCTATACTGCCGCGCCGCCGTATTGCACCCGCCCTTCGGAGTCCTCATGCCTTCGCGCCGATCGCTGCCGCTCACCCGCCTCGCCCTCCTCTTCGCCCTCGCCCTCGGCGCGCTGGCCGCACGCGCTGCGCTGCCCCCGGGCGTCACCCTGGGCGCGACGGTCGAAGGCTTCACCGAGTACCGGCTCGCCAACGGCCTTCGCGTCGTGCTCTACCCCGACGAGACCAAGCCGTCGACGACCGTCAACGTCACCTACATGGTCGGCTCGCGCCAGGAGAGCTACGGCGAGACCGGGATGGCGCACCTGCTCGAGCACCTGCTGTTCAAGGGCACGCCGAAGATCGAGAGCATCTTCCAGGAACTCGGCCGCCGCGGGATGCGTTTCAACGGCACGACGTTCTTCGACCGCACCAACTACTACGAGTCGTTCACCGCCTCCGACGAGAACCTCGACTGGGCGCTGGCGATGGAAGCCGACCGGATGGTCAACGCCTTCGTCAGGAAGTCCGACCTCGACACCGAGATGACGGTGGTGAGGAACGAGTTCGAGAACTGGGAGAACAACCCCCGCAGCGTGCTCTGGGGCCGGCTGCAGGCCGCCGCCTACGACTGGCACAACTACGGCAACCTCACCATCGGCGCGCGCTCGGACATCGAGAACGTCAGCATCGAGCGGCTGCAGGCGTTCTACCGCACCTGGTACCAGCCGGACAACGCGGTGCTGCTCGTCGCCGGCAAGTTCGATCCGGCGAAGACACTCGCGCTCATCGCCCGTTACTTCGGCCCGATACCGAAGCCCGCGCGCGCGCTGCCCGTCACCTACACCCGCGAACCGGTGCAGGACGGCGAGCGCTCGGTGACCGTGCGCCGCGTCGGCAGCGCGCAGTTCATCGGCGCGCTCTTCCGCACGCCGCCGGGGTCGCACCCGGACGCGGTCGCGCTGGCGGCCCTGGGCGAGATCATGACCATCGCCCCGTCGGGCCGGCTCTACCAGGCGCTGGTCGAGGCGAAGAAGGCGAGCGCCGTCGAAGCCTGGAACCTCGACCTGCGCGACCCGGGCAACATCATCTTCTGGGCGCAGGTCCCGTTGGGCGAGTCGACCGACGCCGCGCGCGCCGCAATGCTGTCCACCCTTTACGGCCTCGAGGACCGGCCGATCAGCGAGGCCGAGGTCGAGCGGGTGAAAACCCGGACGCTGACCAGCATCGACGAGATGCTCGCCGACCCGCAACAGCTGGGGCTCGTGCTCTCCGAGTCGATCGCGCTCGGCGATTGGCGGCTCTTCTTCGTCCAGCGCGACCGCTGGCGCGCGCTCACCGCCGCCGACGTCCAGCGCGCAGGCCGCGAGTACCTCAAGAACTCGAACCTCACGTTCGGGCAGTTCCTCCCGGACGCGAAGCCCGACCGCGCCCCGGCCGCGCCAGCGGTCGACGTCGCGGCGATGGTCGAAGGCTACCGGGGCGACGCGCAGGTCGCCGCCGGCGAGGTGTTCGACCCGACGCCGGCCAACCTCGAGGCGCGGACCCAGCGCTTCACGCTGCCCAACGGGATGAAGGTCGCGCTGCTGCCCAAGAAGACGCGCGGCGAAACCGTCGAGTTCAACCTGCAGCTGCACCAGGGCGACGAGGCGTCGCTCGCCAACGTCGCGCCGGCGGGAACTCTGGCCGCGGCGATGCTGAACCGCGGCACGCAAAGGCGCGATCGCCAGGGCTGGGAGGACGCGGTCGACAAGGCACGCGCCAAGCTTGCGTTCAGCGGCAGCCAGACCGGCACGACCGCCGCCGGGCAGACCGTCCGCGCGCACCTGCCCGACGTGCTGCGGCTGATGCACGAGGCGCTCACCGAGCCCGCGTTCGCGGCGCCCGAGTTCGACAAGCTGAAGCGCGAGCTCGCCACCCGCGTCGAGCAGGGCCGGACCGACCCGCAGATGGTCGCACAGCGCGCGCTCGGACGGTACGTCAATCCCTACCCGCCCGGCGACGTCCGCTACGTGCCGACGTTCGACGAGGAACTCGCTCGCCTCGACGGGGCGACGCTGGCCGCGGCGCGCGACTATCACACCCGTTTCGTCGGCGGCAGCAATGCCGAGTTGGCGGTGGTCGGCGACTTCGACGCGGCGGCGACCGCGACGCTGATCACCGAGCTCTTCGGTGGCTGGACGTCGCCCTCCCCCTACGCCCGGGTGCCGGACCCGTACCGCCCGACGGTGCCGCGGGTGCTGCGCACGCAAACGCCGGACAAGGCCAACGCGATGCTGGTCGGCAAGATGGCGGTGCCGATGACCGACCGCAGTCCCGACTACGCGGCCATGCTCGTCGCCGACCAGATCCTGGGCGACGGCGCGCAGGCCCGCATTCCCGACCGCGTCCGCGAGAAGGAGGGCCTGTCGTATTCGGCCGGCTCGGCGTTTTCGGCTTCCCCGTTCGACGACAACGGGTCGGTCTTCATCTACGCGATCTTCGCGCCGGAGAACCTCGAGCGCGTGCAGAAGGGCATCCTCGAGGAGATCGCACGCGCGGTGAAGGACGGGTTCACCGACAAGGAGGTCGCCGACGCCAAGCTGGCCGTGCTGCAGCAGCGGCGGTTGAACCGCAACAACGACGGCATCCTGGGCCGGGCGCTGACCACGCAGGCGTACCTCGGCCGGACCTGGCGCGAGACTGCGGAGCTCGACGCCGCGATCGAGGCGCTGACCACGGCAGAGGTGAACGCGGCGCTACGCAAGTACGTGCGCGCCGACGGCTTCGCGCTGGCGGAGGCCGGCGACTTCGCCCGGGTCGGGCGCTGACCGGCGCGGCGCCGGCGGGGCGCCGTCAGCGAAAGACGACGGTCTTCTGGCCGTTGAGGAAGACGCGGTGCTCGAGGTGGCCCCGCACCGCGCGGGCGAGCACTTGGCATTCGACGTCGCGGCCGAGCGCGACCAGGTCCTCGGCGCGCATGTTGTACTCGACCCGAGCGACCTCCTGCTCGATGATCGGGCCCTCGTCGAGGACGCCGGTCACATAGTGCGCGGTCGCGCCGATGAGCTTGACGCCGCGCGCGTGCGCCTGGTGGTACGGCTTCGCGCCCTTGAACGAGGGCAGCAGGCCGTGATGGATGTTGATCGCGCGTCCTTCGAGCTTCTGCGCAAGGCCGTCGGAAAGCACCTGCATGTAGCGCGCCAGCACGACCAGCTCCACGCCATACTCCTCGCACAGCGCCCACAGTTTCGCCTCCTGCGCGGGCTTGGTCGCTGCGCTCACCGGCAGGTGGTGGAACGGGATGTCGTACGAGGCCGCGAGTTGGTAGCTGTCGCGGTGGTTGGAGACGATCGCCACCGGGTCCATCGGCAGCGCGCCGACCTTGTAGCGGTACAGGAGGTCGTTGAGGCAGTGGTCCTGCTTCGACACCATGATCAGCACCCGCAGGCGCCGCGCGGCGTCGTGCAGATTCCAGTCCATGCCGAACTGCGCTGCGACCGGCATGAACGCCGCCTTGAGCCCCTCGTGGGTGACGCCGTCGACCACCGGTGCGCAGACGACACGCATGAAGAACCGGCCGGTGTCGATATCGTCGAACTGAGCGGACTCGAGGATGTTGCAGCCTTCGCCGGCGAGGAGCGTCGCCACCGCCGCGACGATGCCGGGGCGGTCAGGGCAGGAGAGGGTGAGAATGGTGCGCACGGGAAACAACCCCGCGCATCGATCGCAGGGCTCTCGGCATTGTGGTAGGCCGTGTAGGGATCGAACCTACGACCAACGGATCGAAAAGTCTAAGCCACCGTGCCTGCTCTGGCAAGCAAGCCTGCGCCGGACCCGGTTATTCTGGACACGGATTCGGTTTGTTGAATCGTGTCTGGAAGACGGGGGTTGGAAATGCTGGACGAGAGGAATACAGGTGGGGTTGCGCCGGGCAAGCCCAGCGCGAAAACCGAGTGATCGTCTTTCTCGACGAATCGGGCATTGGCGAGCGCCCCACCCGGATGCGCACCTGGGCGCCAAAGGGCCAGACCCCGGGAATCCAGCTTCACTTCAACTGGAACCACGTTCCGGCCCTCGCGGGCTCACCTTGCCCTGCTTCCTGTCTCGCCTGCAAGAGGGAAGCGGCAGAGAAGGAGTTGATCGTCGGGTTCCTCTCGACGCTTCGCAGCTGCCTCAAGGACCCGTTGCTGATCCTTTAGGACGGCGCGAGATCCCATCGCAACCAACCGGTGCGCGATTGCGTGAACTTGGCCGAGGGCGCCCTTCGAGGAGCGTTCCTGCCACCCCACGCGAGCGAACTCTTCCCGCCGACTGCCTGCGGGCGTCGCTCAGGCCTCACGCGTTGGCGAACTTCTGTCCCGACAACCTCGGCGAACTTCACGTCACCGCGCCCATCAAGCTCAAGACCGCTCAACACGGTCCGTCGATCATCACCGCCTGTTGGACCCGGACGTCGCTCCGGCGGTGTCAGGCGGTACGGAATGCTCACCAGTCGCTTCTGCCGCCGCGATGCACGCGGTACACGTCTTGAAACGCCCCCGAATCGAACCCGGGTCGCGACCAGCAGGGTCTTGCCCCGGGGGCTCAAGTTCTGCGCGCCTCTGCCGTAGGAATCATGGAATGCGCGCATTCCGCAGCGCGCATTCCGTCCGCATGACGCATGGCGATCGATGATGGACCAGCCTATCGCTCGGTCCGGGGCCATTTCGTCTGTTCGGAACGAGACAACCCCGACAACACGGAGAACACGATGAGCAAGACCGCAGTCGCCCTTGCATTCGCAATGATGGCAACCCCTGCGTTTGCAGGTGAAGACCTGTTCCGACAGGAGCTGATTTACCTGACCCTGAGGCATGAAGCGGCCGTCCAGGAAACGCAAAAGGCTCTGCCGGCTTGTTCTGCGCCGGCCGTCCTCCCCACGCAGCCGTCGGCTACCGCTACCGGCGTCACGCGGTTCTCTGCGGAGTGGACGCCGACCAAGACGTTCACCGCAACGCTGTGGCGTGAGGCGTGCCCGTCAGACCTGGGAATCTCGTTCCTCTACATGCGCGTGAACCCGAGCAGTCCGGCGCCTTTCATATGTTCAAGCAGCTTCACGGCGACTCACCAGGACGCCAAAGAGCGAACGGTGCTGGTCACGCAATCCGGAACGTCTTCGAAGTACTGGTGTGACGACCTATCGATACCAACGACGTTCCAGCTCAAAGCTTGGACGCTCCCCCACTTCGACCCGCAAGCCGCCTTCACGCTTGTCTATGACGGCGTGTACAAGGACTTCTCGGTGTCCATGCCCGCCTATGAGCCGGGCGTCGTGCAAGCTGTTGAATACCGCCACGCGGAATTCAACCATTACTTCTTCAGCTCCGATCAAGCAGACATCAGCGCTCTCGATTCGGGCAGATTCGCCGGTTGGTCGAGGACGGGGAATCGTTTCTACGTCTGGCCCTCTCAGCAATCCCCCGCCCATCAACCAGTGTGCCGCTTCTTCACTGAAGCCTTTGCCCCGAGGAGCTCGCACTTCTACACAGCAATCCCCGACGAGTGCGCCGAAGTCAAGAGGAATCCTGACTGGCAGTATGAGAAAATCGCGGGTTTCGTTGCCCTAGCCGATCTATCGGGGGCATGCTCCGTCGGCGTCAAGCTCTATCGCGTGTACAACAACGGCATGTCGGGCGCGCCCAACCACCGCTATACCACGGACAAGGCGACTCGCGACGCAATGATCCAACAAGGATGGGTGCCAGAAGGCTACGGCCCTGACGGCGTCATTGCGTGCGTCGCCGGATGAGCGCGTCCATTCGGCAAACACGGGGGATTTGACCTGAGTGCCGTTGGTGACGCGCGCGTCTGTCGCCCGATCGCGGCGAGACCACCGAGGGTCGGGAGATGACAGTGCAACAAGGGACGGTTGCGACGCGCGGGCGGCCCCGAAGGTCAACGGGGGACGCAAGGTAGTCGTGCCGGACGGCAGCGGAACCGTCCGGCATGTGGCGCCGGTGACACCCGCGCACGATCCCGAGGTCCGATGGTCACCCGGATAGCAAAAAGCCCCCCCGGAGGCGAGGCCAAGTGCTTGGAAGGGTAGGTAGGCCGTGTAGGGATCGAACCTACGACCAACGGATTAAGAGAATCTGCACTCGCTAATACCCCATTTCAAATGAAGCTCTTGTAGCACACGCGCCACCTTTTAAGAGCAGCCCTACACAGCCAGGCACGGACTTCGCGAAGACATGAAAAGTTACGATATGGCCACGCGGGCATCAACGCCCAAGCACTCGATCGCGCCAGTATCCGGGCAGCCGTGAATGATGCGCAACCGCGAAAACCACAATGCCCTCCGCCTCTGGCCGGTAGATGGGGGAAAACGGGAACTTCTTGACGATAACGCGCCGAGTGCTTGGCGTTGCCCGCGAGCCCGAGAGCGGGAAAGCCAGAGCGCGCGCTGTGGCTTCTTCGCCGGCGGCAGCGAAACGCGCCCCTTGGCTTGGCCAGGCTGGACTTGCTCGTAGTACGCGGTCTCGGCAAGAGACTCCTCGCGCGCGGGCACGACGAAACGCGCTTGCTTCACTGGGTATTGCGCCTGGCCTCAGCGAAGACGCTTCCTGCCGAAAAGGCCTGAAGGTCGCCGCGATCATGCGCGGCGAAACGCTCTTCGATCTCTCGATTCCAGGCAGCTTCCACGTCCGACCGCGGCGGCCCCCGCAGCGATTCGAGCAGCACTTCCGCCAGTCGCGCGCGGTCGTGTGGCGCGCGCGCGCCTGTTGTTCAAGCTCAGTCAGCGATTCAGACATCAGCGCACCTCCGATTCCCCGCGTCCGCCGACCTTGCTCGCGCGACCTCACAGGTCAACGCAACATCACAGTCGCGTCGCCGCACTACACACTGCAGGACGGGTTTCAATGCGACCAGCGCATGACGCCGCCCCGATGCGGGCACATATGTGTATGAAAGAGTCTAGCGCTCGTGCCAGACCCCGGCCCCCTCCCGCGCGCAATCGTGGGGGTGCACCCTGAACGGCGGCCGTCGACCCGTTCCTGTCGTCCACGGTTCTCCAAAACGGTCATCGTAATCGATTGAAGCCGCCGTTCGAGTTGCGGCATCGAGGCGTCTCAACGTACTCATTCTGCCTTACGCCGCACGCGAATGGTCAGTCTTGGGCTTGGCAGGCTTGGTCGGAAGCTTCTTGATCTCCGTGCCCGCTTGCTGCTCGGCCAGCCGCACATCGTAGAGCGCCTGCAGGTTCATCCAGAACTGCGCACTCGTGCCGAACCAGTGAGCAAGACGCAGCGCAGTGTCGCCGGTGATCGCACGCTTGCCGTTCACGATCTGGCTGATGCGATTTGCGGGCACGCGGATTTGCCGTGAAAGCTCTGTGGGGCTAACGCCAAGTTCTTCAAGGTCTTCGGCGAGGATTTCGCCGGGATGGATGGGTGTACGGGCCATCGTCAAGTCCTGTTCAGTGATAGTCCACGATCTCGACGTTTGAGGGACCTGTTTGTCCATCGGGCCATTCGAAGCACACTCGCCATTGCGTGTTGATGCGGATGCTGTATTGCCCCTTGCGGTCGCCTTTCAGTCCTTCGAGAGCATTCGATGGCAGTGCCCGAAGGTCCGAGAGGCTGGTCGCGGCGTCCAGAATGTCGATTCGCTTTTCGGCCTGACGACGGAACTTCTCGAACTCCCGAATACGCTTGCCTTCGGCAAACTCTCCCGTACGCTTGTCGCCATAACGCTGGATCATGGAGTTCCATCCTAGCGTCTCGTACGCTGTACGTCAATCGTCAATGCGGCCATTCAGTGCCGACGCACGTCTTTTTGGAAGTCGGGCGGTAGCGCGATTTCGAGGCAGAATCTGCGGCCGCGGTCGCCAACGGCTGGCGCTGAAGCGGCGACAACGGCCCGGCAGAAGGGGTGGAGGGGGCTGCTTCGACCTTGTGGGGAGCGTCCGGCAATAGGGGCGCGCCCCCGCTGGCGACCGCAGGGGTGGCGAACGTGGTTGGCTGCCGATCAGGTGAAGCGGAGGCGGAACGGGCGCTTCAGGTACTGGTGGACGAGGTCGAGGTCGAGCCAGGGGCCGGCGTAGGTGTCGCGCACGAAGCGCAGGAAGGCCCGCACGCCGAGCGTCTCGTGGGAGCGGCCAGCGCGGTCGAGAAGCGGGCCAGGGTGTTGAGCAGGTGGGCCAGGCGCATGAGGTAGTGGTAGCCGCGCATCGCGTTCCAGTGCTTGGCAAACAGATGCTCGTAGCGGTAGCCCTGGTGCTTCTCGACCAGAATGCAGCTTTCGATGCCCCACCGGTGGCGCGCGGCGAGGTTGCAGCGTTGATGGACATTGTCGCGCCGCAGCTTGTGGCTCGAGATCCAGGCGTGGTTCGCGGTCTTGGTCACGATCTGGCCGTCCTCGGCGACGGCTTGCCATTGTTCGGCGCAGGCCACCACATGCACGGTGACGTGCTGCCTTTGGTTGGGGCCGTATTCGTAACGGATGTCATTGACCCAGCGGAAGTGCTGGTCGCGCTCGCCCCAGCGGTGGCGGTATTCATTGTCTGGCTGCAGGCGGAGCAGGCCGTGGTATTCCGCCCAGACCGAGGGCAGCGAGTCGTCTTTGAGGACGATCATGAACTGCCAGTGGTAAGCGCGGCACCGGGCCACCACCGGCCCGTTGGGATACAGTCCATCGAGCAGCAGCATCACCGGCAGCCTGGGGAAGGCCTTCTTGAGGCGTGCGGTCAGGCGCTGAAAGGCGCGCAGCTCGCAGTCCTGCTTGCCTTCCTCGGTGTCGCCTTGCTGATAGTCGAGAAACTCGCTCAGCAATGGAATGACCATGCCGTTGTGAAAGCACAGGTTCGCTTCCAGGACATAGACGTGGTACTGATAGCGCGCTGGCGCGTCCGGATCCGCCCCTGCCACCCGGCGCTCTTGTAGCGACTCGCTCCACAACCTGGTGCTCCGAGTTTCTGCGTGCCGTCGATGGCGATGGGGTAGTGGTTGTCGATGCGATAGGCAGCGAACTTCTTCTTGCGGATGAGCCGCGCGACCGCTCGAGATGGGCCTGCTCGATTTGACTGACGTCGATCTTGGTCAGCAGCCGAAACAACGTGTCGGCATGGGGCAAGCTGTCCAGCTCGGGGAACGGCGGCCCGGGTCTCCTCGAACTGCGGCCGCGTGATCTTGGTGTTGGCTTCCCGCCGGGAGCTGCAGTGCAGGACAAACACCAGCATACCGTAGAGCATTAAGCTCACCAGCCCGTGCTTGAGCTTGTTGGGGTTGCGCGGGTCCTCGATCTGCCGCAGTCGTTTGAGCAGCGTTGGCAACTGCGCTCTGAACACCTGCGCTTGCGCGGTGACGGCCGCGATGCGCGCGTGGCGTTCTTCCGCGGTGCTTTGATAAGGGCAACAACGGCTGGCGGGGGTGGACTCCGTGGGCAGGATGAGACCCGCGGCTTGCTGTTGCCGCCGTAGTTCACGCTGCTGGAGTTTTTTTTTGCAGCGCTTGCTTGGCTGCTTCTCGTCCCGGGCGGTGACTGACTTTGCTCATGGTGGGGGCCTTTCCTGGAGTTGATCGGAACACAGCAGGCGCCGGCAGTCCGCCTGCAGCGCCTTGACGAAGATCAGCTTGGGCGCACTCTGATAGTGCTGGCCGGGGCGCGCCAAACCGCGGCCGCTGGTGTGCCCCAGCAACTGCCAGCCGGCAGCGCGGTAGCAGGTGCCGCGATAGTGGGCGGGATCGACAAAGCTCTCCAGCAGCAGCGGCCGGTAGCTCCAGCACGCCTGCCAGTCAGTGGCCAACTGGCGTGCCAGCTGGCCCAGCACATGGCTGGCCAGATGCTCGACCTGAATCCAGGAAAAACCAGGAAGCGACTGTTGTTGACCACCCACGGCAGGTTGGCCAGCCGCTGGCGCGCACTCCAGCCGATCCAGCGATCCCGCGGCGCGATGGCCCGGGCCACACCACCCAGCAGCAGATAGCCCAGGCTGCGCTCCGCCGCCTCAATGCGGTAGCGCGCCCAATAGCCAAACGGCTTGCGGTAGCCCAGCGGATGAAAGCGCTCCAGATAGGCGTTGCACTCCGCCACCTCCGGCCCCTGCCCCAGCAGGCGCACGCGCACCGGCCCCAGCGCGGCCAACGCGCACTGCACCGGCTCGCCCGGCAGCACCGGCACCCGCGGCGGCGCCGCCCGCTGCACCCAGCCGTCCGCTCGCCACCCTGTTGGCGCCGCGCCGGCAGCCGAATCTCGCCACCGGCTTCCAAGCGCGCCAGCAACTTCCGGCACGCCCCCGTCTTCGGCGCCCCCGCCGGCGTGAGCCAGCCCAGATGCTCGCACAGCGTGTCCGCCAACTCCGAGCGCGGCAACCTGGGAAAGCGCTGGATCAGCATTCGAATGTAGGCAATATCCTCCGCGCCAAACTCCCGGTTGCCTTGCCATAGCACCGACCCTTCAAATCCGGACATCGCGTGACAGCCCTTGAGGCGATCTGGGTCACGCTCGATTATCCAAGACCAAAATCGGAATGTCTAGCCCCTTTGCAAAGAAATATTTTCGCCCCCACTCCAATGCCTTATCGCATCAGCACTTTTTCACATGTGCGTCAGCGCTGGCGGCCATTCGTCGCACCGGTCGGAGCAATCGCTTCCCCGCTCGCTTCGGTGCGCTGCCTTCTGCCGGGCCTGCGGCTGTGCACAGATCAGCAACATCGGCGTGGCGCAACAGGAGATCTTCAACCGACGTAAGGTGTTGGCGCCGACCGAAAATTGACCCACTTAGCGGGGTGATGCCGATTCAAAACTGACCCGGGTGTTCAGTCTACTCTGCTGCATTTTTGAGCAGAGGATCAGGAGTGATCACCATGGCGATGATGGGGAAGGTTCGGCGGTTGCGTTACCGCCAGCAGAAGTCGGTACGAGAGATTGCGCGCATCACGAGTTTGTCGCGCAACACGGTGCGCAAGTGGCTCAAGGCACCGGTGGTGGGCGAGCCGCAGTACCGGCGCGAGCCGCGGCCGGGCAAGCTGACGGCGTTTCACGAGGCGTTGCAGCAGGCGCTCAAGGTCGATGGGCACCGGCCGAAGCGTGAGCGGCGCACGGCGCAGGCGCTGTACGCGCAGATCAAGGCCGCCGGTTACCCCGGCGGGTACTCCCGGGTCACCGACTTCATTCGGGCCTGGCGCCAAGGCGCGGGCCAGGCGGGGGCGACGAGCGCCTTCGTGCCGCTGACGTTCGCGTGGGGCGAGGCGTTCCAGTTCGATTGGAGCGAGGAAGGGCTGGTCGTGGGCGGCATCTACTACCGGGCGCAGGTGGCGCACCTGAAGCTGTGCGCGAGCCGCGCGTTCTGGCTGGTGGCCTATCCCAGCCAAGGCCACGAGATGCTGTTCGATGCCCACACCCGCAGCTTTGCGGCGCTGGGCGGCATTGCCCGACGCGGCATCTACGACAACATGAAGACGGCGGTGGACAAGGTCAAGAAGGGCAAGGGCCGGGTCGTCAACGCGCGCTTCGCGGTGATGTGCGCGCACTACCTGTTCGATGCCGACTTCTGCAACGTCGCCTCGGGCTGGGAGAAGGGGGTGGTCGAGAAGAACGTGCAGGACAGCCGCCGGCGGATCTGGCTCGAGGCGGGCCAGCAGCGCTTTGGCTCGTTCGTCGAAGTCAATGCCTGGCTTGGGGCGCGGTGCCGGGCGCTATGGGAGGAGATCAGGCATCCCGAGCACGCGCAATTCAGCGTGGCCGAGATGCTCGACCACGAGCGCACGCACCTGATGCCGATGCCCGCGCCGTTTGACGGCTACGTCGAGAAGCCAGCGCGGGTCTCCAGTACCTGTCTGGTGGCGGTGGCGCGCAACCGCTACTCGGTGCCATGCGAGCTGGTGGGCCAAATGGTCAGCACCCGGCTGTACCCAGGCCGGGTGGTCGTCGTCGCCAACGACCGCATCGTCGCCGGCCATGAGCGGCTCAACGCCGAAGGGCAGACCCGCTATGACTGGCAACACTACATCCCGCTGCTGCAACGCAAGCCGGGGGCTTTGCGCAATGGGGCGCCGTTCGCCGACATGCCGGAGCCGCTGCAGCAGTTGCGCCAAGCGCTGTTGCGCCACGCCGGCGGTGACCGGGTCATGGCGCAGGTGCTGGCCATCGTGCCGACGGCCGGACTGGACGCGGTGCTGGTGGCCGTGGCGCTGGCGCTGGAGACGGGGCCACCGTCCGGCCGGGTCAGCGTGGAGCATGTGGTCAACGTGCTGGGGCGGCTCACCGCCACCCCGGTGCCGGAGAGTGCGGCCACCACGCTGCAGGTGGCCGCGCCGCCGCTGGCCGATACCGCCCGCTACGACCGCCTGCGCCCGCAGGACGACGCCGAGGAGATCGGCCATGCGTGACTTGATGGTCGAACTCAAACAACTGCGCCTGCACGGCATGGCGCTCGCCTGGTCCGAGCTGCTCGAGCAGGGGACCAACGCCGGACTAGACACCTCGCGCTGGCTGCTCGAGCACCTGCTGCAGGCCGAGTTGACGGACCGTGCCATGCGCGCGGTGCGTCACCAGATGCACGTGGCAAAGTTTCCGGTGCATCGCGATCTGGCCGGCTTCGACTTCACCGTCTCGCCGGTGGAGCGCAAGCTGATCCAGCAACTGGCGCAGTTGGAGTTCACCGAGCCGGCGCACAACGCGGTCCTGGTCGGCGGGCCGGGCACGGGCAAGTCGCATTTGGCGACCGCCATCGGCGTGTCCGGCATCACCCGCCACGGCAAGCGGGTGCGCTTCTACTCCACCGTCGATCTGGTCAACGCGCTGGAGCAGGAGAAGGCACACGGGAGGGCCGGGCGCATCGCCACCAGTCTGCTGCGCATGGACCTGGTCATCCTCGATGAGCTGGGCTACCTCCCCTTCAGCCAAGCCGGCGGCGCGCTGCTGTTCCACCTGCTCTCGCGGCTCTACGAGCATACCAGCGTGCTGATCACTACGAATCTGGACTTTGCCGAGTGGTCGACCGTGTTCGGCGATGCGAAGATGACCACCGCGCTGCTCGACCGCCTGACCCATCACTGCCACATCGTGGAAACCGGCAACGAGAGCTATCGCTTCCTGCACAGCAGCGCCGTGGCCAAGTCGCGCATCAAGTCGCGCGAGCACGCCAAGCGCACGGGTGCGACGCCGAAACCGCCACCACCGGAGCCGGACATCTGAGCGCGGGTGATCTCCCCTATGAACGCAAACTCGACGCAATCGGGGAGGTACGCAACCCCTCGGCACGTCAAAGCAATCGATCCTGGCGCGTTCTACGCGGTCGATTCGTGGGCGTTGGCCCGCAGCGACTCATTCTCGGCCCATTCATGCGTTCTGAGCCGTCGCGGCGCGGAAGGCAGAAAACTTGGACCTGGCCCGCAACGGAATCGCCTGCGCAACCGTTATGGACCACGATCAACAAACGAGGAGGCATACAATAACCTGCAACCCACCTATACTTATCCACAGCCGCTCGCTTCAAAAGCGGCGCCCGTTCCCGGGTCAAAATTCAATCGGCAGGGTGGGTCAAAATTCAATCGGCGCGGACACTGTATGGGCACCAGGACGGGGCTGAGGTGAGCTACAACCCGCGCAAACCGGGGCGCCCGAGCCACGTGGTGCACACCTACTGGATTGGCAACGTGCGCTTGGTGCTGGATGCCGAAGTGCGCAATGGCAAGGCGCATGCGGCCCGCCACAGCCTGCCGCGGTTGGTGACGATCCTCGAGGGCCTGCTGGCGGGACGCCGGCCGCGGGTGGTGCGCGGCGATATTGCCTTTGGCAACGAACCGGTGATGCATGCGTTGGAGCGGTTGTTGCAGCCCTATTTGTTCAAGCTGCGGCAAACTGCGGGGGTGAAGTCGCTGATTCAGCGGCTGTGGTCGCAGCAGGACTGGCAGGATGTGGGGCAAGGCTATGCCGCGGTCGAGACCACGCTGCGGCTCTCCGGCTGGAACCAGGCGCGGCGCGTGGTGGTGGTGCGGCGTGCGGTGAAGGGGGCACTGGCGGCCCAGACCACGCCGGCCGGCGGCCAGCAGCGGCTGGAGTTTGCCGATCCGCGGCAGCCGCTCCAGTTGTGGGAGTACGCCGTGCTGGTGACCAACGCGCCGTATGACCTGGCGGCCATCGGCCAGTTGTACCGGGACCGGGCCGATTGCGAGAACGGGTTCGACGAGTTGAAGAACCAGTGGGGCTGGGGTGGCTACACCACACGAGACTTGGAGCGCTGCAACCTGTCGGCGCGGGCCGTGGCCCTGATCTACAACTGGTGGAGCTGGTATGTTCGCCTCGCGCATCCGCAGACCCGCCTGGAGGCCATCACCTCGCGGCCACTCTTGCTCTCCGGTGTCGCGCGCCTGACCCATCATGCCGGCCAGGCGCGGCTGTCGCTCACTCTGCTGCATGCCGCCGGTGACCAGATCAAGGCCATGATCGCCAATGTTCGCAAGGGCTTGGAGACGATTCTGGCAACTGCGCCACAGTTGCCGCAAGCGGGCCGCTGGCGAGCGCTGCTGCGCTACATCATCGATCAAATGTTCAGGCTACGCCCGAAGCATCACCCGCCGTCAGCTCCGCCGACTTCGCTCTTGCCGCCCGTGCCGACCGGGTAACTGAGGAAAATAGGTTCAATCCAGTCACGGGCCGACACCGTCATCGAGTAAGCGTTCGCGATCCGAGTTGCTGACTGGCAAGGGCAGTGGCCAGTTGCATTCTGCAGCGACGCAGCGAAGAGTCCGTTGGCGCGCGCCGCCTCGGTCAGTCGCGCGATAAGGCGGGCGCAGCGCTACGCTCACCCTTGCGGCGCTGCCTGGCTCAAGCTTGCGAGTTGTTTTGCTTCGCAGGCGAACGACCGGATTGGAGCGAATCCGATTCCCGACTCGACTCGTATGACGGCTCCTGGCCGATAGCCGCAGTTCCCCACGGCCGCGGATGGCCGCCATTGGAGTGGAGGGCTCTTTCCGCGAAGGGCAGCTTACGGACGCCGTCGCGAACTCACACTATCGGCCAGGAGCAGCCATTGCACGTAGCGCTCCAGTGCAGACATAGATTGGTGCCTGTCGGTCACGAGCGACAACTGACGCGTCCGGCGCAGGTGTCAAGGGTGGGCCTCGACCTCGGGCGCAGTGCTGACGCACATGTGAAAAAG
>CAVQLG010000001.1:0-99264 GCA_963713275.1 uncultured beta proteobacterium | reverse complement strand
GCGGTCAGCATGACGACGCCGACATGGTCGCCTGACGGCACGGAGATCTGCTTCTCCGCGAGTTTGGACCTCGTGGGCGAATACGGCGGCCGGGCCAACGAACTGCTCACGGTGAACTTCGATCCGGTGGCGGCGGCGGCCGCCGACCCGCCGCTCGATGCCGATCTCAACCGCATCACCTTCACGAGCACGGAACTGGGCGACCCGATCACCGGCCTGCACAATTATGCGCCGGTGTACGACCCCCACGGGCTCGCTGGTCTACTTCATCAAGCCGCCGAGCGCCGGCGTCCACGCAGCGCGGCCGCAGCCTCTGGTCGGTCACGGCCGATGGCCACCCTCGACCCGGAGATTCTCTTTTCAGTCGGCGAGGACGACGTGGACCCCGATGTCGCCCCCGACGGCACCATCGTCATGTCGAGCGGCCTCGGCTTCCCGACCGAGATGCTCGACGCGTTGCAGAACGCGACGCTCGACTCCTTGTACGCGATGAACGAAGACTTGCCGATACCGCTGGCGGAGTTCGAGAGATCCAACGAATTGCGGAGGACGAGCGCGAGAAGCTCGAGGCATACGGCACGGGTGTGATGGCCCAGATCTTCCTGTTCCCAAAGCGTAGACGTCGAGTGTCGCTTGCTCCGGCGAGATCCCGATGACGCTGGCCTCGAGGAAGCGTCCTTCAGGCGCGAGAGTGCGAGCACGTTGGAGCAGATCCTCTTGCGGTCGGCAAGGGCCGGAGGTCCCGGTTTCCTGCCCGTCGAGTTTACCCAGGCGGTGCGGTCAGCGCGCGACGATCGAAGCGTTCGCGGCCATGGTCGCGACCGACACCGACCACCGCGACCAGGACGAGCAGGAGTAGCAGCAATCGCTTGATCATGGTTCGACTCCGTTCTTCAGATGCGTTCATAGATCGTGGTCAACTGGCCAGGCGATGGCGGCCAGAGCTGAATAACGACTCGATGCGCCGACGCGCGCGCTCGGCGCGACGCGCAGGCTTCGTTCCCCTGCCGTCGCGGCGGCCAGCGCTTGCGCGGGGAACGCGGCGATGTCCGGTGCGAGCCACAGGGTATCGTCGCTCGCATCGGTGATCCCTTCGGCGCCAATCGGCGTCGTCACCACCGGCAGGCCGCGCCCCATGGCTTCGAGGATTTTGATCTTGATGCCGCCGCCTTCGGTCAATGGGGCGAAGAAATCGGCGAACAGCTTCGCGAACAACTCGCCGAGGTCGTCCACGTAACCTAGGCCCCGGATGTCGGCGGCCGAGGTCGACAATCCTGCCACAAAAGCGTCCAGAGCCGGGCCCGGCCAGAACCAGTTCCCAGCCCGGGAGTTGCGCGCGCAGCCGCGGCCAGATGTAGTAGACCAGTACGCGCGCCGCGGAACGATTCGGCGGGTGCTGAAAACTGCCCAGAAACAGCGCGCGTCGAGGCGCGCGCCTGTCGTCGGCCGATAGACGACTTCACGCGTGTCCACTCCGAGCGGCAGCGTGTACAGGTTGACTCCGCCCAGAGAGGCCAGGAGGTCATGATCCTGGGCGTCGCACACAGGGTCGCGTCGGCCCAGTTCGTCACATCGACCTGTAAACGCTCCCAGGCGCCAGCTGCGGCGAGGATGACCGCGGAGAAGGCGTGGCGGCTGGCAGAAAACCTGCGCTCGCCAGGCGGTGAACCAGCGGCCGCTCCTGGCCACTTCGATGCCCCCGGCCCGGCCCAGCCGCCCAGCCCCCACCTGGTTTGGCTGCCTCGACGTCTGGCCGGAAGCAGCAGCCTTGAGCTGCGGGGGGGCTCGCAAGCCCAGGAAGGTCCGTAGGCTGTCCAGGTGCCGTTGACCGCGAAGTATCGGACTGCCTGTGCTGCCTGTGCCGTGACGATCGAACCGGGGGAGGAGATCGGCAAGGCTGGAACTGGATGGGTGCATTTGGCTTGCGCCGGTGCTGGCTCGCCGGAGCTGTTCGACGTGGTGCCCGAAGTCCAAACGCCCGGCGGCGAGGCCGGCAGCGGAGGTCTCAGGTTTGGCTGAAGCAGCCCGGTTGGTGCCACCAGCCGGTGTTGGTCCCGATGTGGACGCTCCAGGTGTGGACCGACGGCGCCTGCTCAGGTAACCCGGGGCCAGGTGGTTGGGCTTGGGCGACGAAGGATGGTCGGCAGGCGGCCGGCGGTGAGTCAGCTACCACTAACCAGCGTATGGAGATCCAGGCCGCGCTAGCGGCGGTAACCGCGTTGGCAGGTCCGTTGGAGGTGGTCAGCGACTCCACCTACGTCGTGCATTGCTTCCGCGACGCTTGGTGGCGTGGCTGGTTGGCCCGGGGCTGGCTGAACAGTCAGAAGAAGCCGGTGGCCAACCGGGATCTTTGGGAACCGCTAATCCAGGCTGTCCGCGATCGCGGCGATATCAGCTTCCGCTGGGTGAAAGGCCATTCCGGCGATCCGATGAACGACCTGGTCGATGCCCTCGCCGTCGAGGCCGGCCGGACCTGCACCGGCTGATCTCGGCTACAACAGCGACCCTTACCGCATTGCCGCATTGCCGCATTGCCGCATTGCTGTCTTGCCGGCGGGCTGCTTTGCTGGCGGGCCTGCTTTGCTGGCGGGCCTGCTTTGCTGGCGGGCCTGCTTTGCTGGCGGGCCTGCTTTGCCGGCGGCCTGCTGTGCCGGCGGGCCTGCTGTGCCGGCGGGCCTCGATGGCCCCTCCCAGCGGATTCTTTCGCCTTCACGGCGGCGCGCACCGATCCTGCTTTCCCGCCAAGCCGTGTGGCGCCGCCGGCCCAGTGCGTATTGTCCCAGATTCCGCGCGCGGTGATCGGCGCGGCGGCGCACCCCTACGGCGCGAGCAGCGCGCCGATCCGCGCGGGTCAAGCGAGCGCGCCGCGCGCCGCCACCGCCCAGACGCTCTCCACGACTTCGCCGCGCACACCGACGATCCAGTCGTGCAGGTTGGCGGTCGGATCGCAGTGGCCTGGAACGAGCCACAGCCGCTCGCCGAGTTTCGGTGCTGCAGCGGTGCGCACCGACGTCGACCTCGACCAGCACGTCGAGCGTCGCGCCGGCGGCCTCTGCCGCCGCCGACACCTCGGCGACGCTGCCGGCATCGTCGACGAGCACGCCGATCCTCGCCCGGCGCGCAAGCGCCGCGAGTCGCCGCAGCTTGCCGGCGCCCACGCCCCGGGTGCCCGGTCGCCCCCGTTGACCCTGGGGTGCGCTACGGTCTCGCGCCGGCACGCGCGCCTTTGCCGCGCAGTCGATGGACGACCCGGAGCGCGAGCAGCACCGCGAGTGCGGCGGCGAACAGCATCGGCTGGGTCACGTCCTTCTTCACCAGCCACCCGTAGTGGACGACGCCGAGGATGGCGATCGCGTAGACGAGGTAATGCAGCCGCTGCCAGGCCTTGCCGCCGAGACGCCGGATCATCGCGTGGGTCGACGTGGCCGCGAGCGGGATCAGAAGCAGGAACGCGCTGAAGCCGACGGTGATGAACGGCCGCTTGATCACGTCCTTGACGATCGCGCCGAGATCGAAGAACTGGTCGAGCCAAAGGTACGTGGTGAAGTGCAGGCAGGCGTAGAAGAAGGCGAACAGGCCCAGCATGCGCCGCACGCGAATGAGCCAGTTCCAGCCGGTGATCCGGCGCAGCGGCGTGACCGACAGCGTGATCAGCAGCAACGACAGCGTCCAGGTGCCCGTCGAGCGGGTGACGAACTCGATCGGATTCACACCCAGGCCGCCGGTGAACGCGGCGACGACGAGGCGCGCGAGGGGGGCCAGCGCCAGGACGAACAGCGCGGCCTTGATCCGCGCGATCGCTCCGGCCGACGGCACGAAGGCCAACCGGCGCCCGCTCAATAGTACTTCTTGAGATCCATCCCGGCGTACAGCGACGCGACCTCACCGGCGTAGCCGTTGAAGAGCGTGGTCCGACGCTTGCCGAACTCGCCGATCCGGCGCTCGGTCGCCTGCGACCAGCGCGGGTGGTCGACGTCGGGATTGACGTTCGAGTAAAAACCGTACTCGCGCGGCGCCGCCTTGTTCCAGGCGGTGCGCGGCTCCTTTTCGACGAAGCGGATGCGCACGATCGACTTGCCGCTCTTGAAGCCGTACTTCCAAGGCACGACGACGCGCACCGGGGCGCCGCACGGGTTGGGCAGCGTCTCACCGTAGAGCCCGACGCAGAGCAGCGTCAGCGGGTGCATGGCCTCGTCGAGGCGCAGCCCCTCGACGTAGGGCCACTCGAGGACGCGCGAGCGCACGCCGGGCATCTGCTTGCGGATCGGCCAGCGTGTCGTACTCGACGTACCTGGCATTGCCGGTCGGCTCGACCCGCTTGACGAGCTCCGCGAGCGAATAGCCGACCCAGGGAATCACCATCGACCAGCCTTCGACGCAGCGCATCCGGTAGACGCGCTCCTCGAGCGGGGCGAGCTTCATGAGCTCGTCGATGTCGAACACCTTCGGCTTCCTGACCTCGCCTTCGACGGCGACCGTCCACGGTCGGGTGATGAGCGTGTGCGCGTTCTGCGCCGGGTCGGTCTTGTCGGTGCCGAACTCGTAGAAATTGTTGTACTCGGTGATCTCCTGCCTGCTGTTCTTCTTCTCGCCGGTCGACAGCGGCGACTCCTTGGCGCCGAAGAGCTTCATCGTCGCGGCCTTGCCCTGCGCCGACGCCGGCAGCGCGTCGACGCCGAGCCCCGCACCCAGCGCCAACGCGCCCGTGGCCTTGATGAACTCGCGCCGCCGAGCGTAAACCTCGGGGGGAGTGATTTCGGAAGCAACGATGCCGGCAGGGCGACGGATCAGCATAGAGGGCTCCGGTTCGGGCGGCACGGCGGCGGGCGCCGTTCGGCGGGCGCCCGGGCTGGGCGAAGGCGGAAGCTTACGTCGGACCGTCCACCCCGGCCAGTCCGACGAGGGATCGACGGTTCGTGATCGTGACGGCTGCAGCCCCAAAGCTTGACCGCGGGCGGCATCGGTTGGTTCCAGCGCGCGGCCCCTGCGGCCCCACGTGCGGGGTCGCCCTCCAAAGGGCAGGATCAGCGCTTGGCCGGCGCGTGCTCGATCGCGTCGAGCGCGGCGAACTGGCCGTAGACGACCCGCGCCAGCGCTAGGAGCTGCGTACGGTCGAGGCTGCCGGAAAGCGCGTAGCCGCAGTCCTCGTCGACCCAGTAGAACACGCCGACGCCGTTCTCGATCGCGTACCGGAACGCCGTGTCGCCGGTCCCGCCGGGCCTGGCACCGATGTGCTTGGTGTCCTTGCGCACCTGCAGCGTCAGCCGCTCCTTGTCCGCGTTCTCGTACATCAGCAGCGCCGTCGGCTTCTCGTTGCCGGCGACGAGGCGGCCGCCGACCAACGCGTAGCCCAGCGCATCGAGGTCGGGCGCGTGAACCGAGTGCCCGAGGCGCCGCGTGAGCCAGGTGACGAGGCTCTTCTCCTCGTTCGCCCACACCTCGACCGGGCGGCGCGGGTCGGCCGCGTAGAGCGCGTGCGTGAAGGCAGCCTGCCGGGCGAAGGTCGTCGGCGTCCCGGCACCCTCGATCGCGATGCCGCGCCCCATCCACCCGATGCCAAGGCCGAGGACCAGCGTCGCGGCGGCGGCGAAAGCCGGCATCATCCATCGCCGGGCACGGCCCCGGCCGGCGCGCGGCGGCACCGCGGCAGCGAGCAGGCGCTCGGGGATCGGCTCGGCGAGAATCGGGTCGAGCGCGTCGCGCAGGTCGGCGTTGAGACTCCTTAGCGCCGAAACACGCGCCGCGAGCGCGTGCTCGCAGGCGATCGCTTCGTCGACGGCCGCCACGCGGTCGGGCGTGAGCATTCCGTCCACGTAGGCGTGGACTTCGGCGTCGTCGATCGGCTGGACAGCGGGCTTCACGGCTCCTTCCTCGGTTTCACTTGACGGCGCGCAGGCCGCCGGAAGGCTCGGCGACCCACTTGCGCAGTTTTTCACGCGCCCGCGACAGGCGCGACATGACGGTCCCGACCGGTACCGACAGCAGCGCTGCGATCTCCTCGTAGCGCATCTCCTCGACGGCGGCGAGCAGCAGGACTTCCCGCTGGTCGGCCGGCAGCCGCCCCATCTCGCGCACAATCTCCAGCAACTCGACGCGGTCGACCTGGCTCGCGCGCACCGGCGTCTGCCATCCGCGGCCGTCGGGCTCCGCGTCCAGCGACTCGTGCGCCGCCTCCCGCCGCCAGGCCGCCAGCTGGTTTACGTAAAGGTTGTGCATGATCGTGAACAGCCAGGCGCGAAGATCGGTGCCCGCCGCCCACAGGCGTCGCTTTTCCCAAGCCCGGGCCAGCGTATCCTGGACCAGGTCGTCCGCACGCGTAGGGTCACCGGTGAGCACGCGCGCGTACCGGCGCAGGCGCGGGATCGCCGCCACCAGCTCCGGGTGCGGCAGCCCGACGCCTGGAGCGGCGTCGCGGGTCGTCATCGGCGTTGCATTTGCGCTGTCACACCGCGCTCAGCGGGCCCCCGAGGCGGACGCCACTCGAGGCCCGGAGGCTGCGATCGCCCTGACGTCAGGGCTTGGCCACGCGCCAGACCTTGTTGAACCCGTCGCCGGTCTTGTCGCCCGGCTTCTGGTCCTTGACCCAGAGGTAGAGCGGCTTGCCCTTGTACGCCCACTGCTTCGCGCCGTCGTCGCGGGTGACGATTCCGTAGTCGCCCTCCGGCTTCGCGTCGGCTGCCGCCATGACCGGCGGCCAGTTCGCGGCGCAGGGGCCGTTGCATACGCTCTTGCCGCCTCCGACAGGATCATTGTCGAAGGTGTAGAGCGTCATGCCAGCGGTGTTGGTCAACACACCGTCGGCGACCTTGATGCCGCCGGGTGCGCCGACGGCCATCGAAGCACAGGCGACCAGGGACGACGTGAGGGTGACGAGCAGAAACTGCCGGATTCGGTTCATGGGATCTCCTTGATTGGGTAAGGTGAGGCGGCAAGCACAGTCGTCAACAGGACGACGACGTCGATTATTCCCCAACCGGTCCGGTCGCGGCCCGCCGGCGCAGCAACTTCCTCAAACCGGCCAGAGTCCGGCACAATCCCCGGGTCGACCCGGCCGTCGAACCCGCCGCCAACTTCCCGGGGCCAGCGCGACCGGCGATCCGGCGTGGCTTGCAGCCCCCCGTCAACTCCATGCACCCACTGCTCGCATTGGCACTGTTCCTCGCCGGCGAGGCCCTGGCGCAGCCGTCGCCCGCGCCGCCGGCCACGGCGACGCCGAACGACGCCGTACGCGCGTTCTACGCTGTCTACCTCGCGTGGCGAAACTGGGGCGTGCCGCCCGCCGCAAGCCAAAGCCCGTTCAGCCCGGTGCTCTCGGCGGGACTCGCCGCCGACCTCTCCGCCGCGGCGTCCGCCGGCGACGGCGCGGCCTGGGGCGGCGTGCCCCCGGTCTGGCAGCGCGACATCTTCACCTCGCTCGCCGAAGGCGCGCAGCGCGCCGACGTCGGGTTCTGCAAGCGCAGCGGGGAGCTCGCCCGCTGCGACGTCACGCTTTCGATCCGCGATCCCGTGAGCGGCGTCGACCACCGCTGGCACGACGCCGTGCTGGTCCGGCGCGAGCGCGGCAGCTGGGTGGTCGACGACGTCGTCTACGGCGGGCGTTGGCCGGGGGCGAACACCGGAACACTGCGCGCCCACCTGAAGGCGTTTGTCGCGATGCCCGCGCCGCCTCCCCCTCCCGCCAACCCCGCCGCGCCGCGCTGAGCGGCGTGATGCGGCCGGTCACACCAAGAACAGCGTGGCGAGGCCGAGGAAGATGAAGAACCCGCCTGAGTCTGTGACGGCGGTGATCAGCACGGACGAGCCCAGCGCCGGATCGCGGCCGAACTTGAGCATCGTGATCGGGATCAGCACGCCCATCAGCGCGGCGAGGACCAGATTGAGTGTCATCGCCAGCACCATGACCAAGCCCAGCGCGACGCCGCGGTAGAGCAGCATCGCCACCAGCCCCATCACGCCGCCCCAGATCAGGCCGTTGATCAGGCTGACGGTGATCTCCTTGCGGATCAGCTGACGTGCGCTGGCGACCTTCACCTGACCCAGGGCGGCGGCGCGAACGATCATCGTGATCGTCTGGTTGCCCGAGTTCCCGCCGATGCCGGCGACGATCGGCATCAATGCGGCGAGCGCCACGAGCTTCTCGATCGAGTCCTCGAACAGCCCGATGACGCGGGAAGCGATGAAGGCCGTGACGAGATTGACCGCGAGCCACGCCCAGCGGTTCTTGAACGACGCCCAGACCGAGGCGAAGACGTCCTCCTCCTCGCGCAGACCCGCCTGCGCGAGGAGGTCTTCCTCGCCGCTCTGACGGACGAAGTCGAGGATCTCGTCGACGGTCACGCGACCCACGAGCTTGTCGTTGGTGTCGACGACGGGCGCCGAGACCAGGTCATAGCGCTCGAACGCGTGCGCGGCCTCGTCGGCCTTCTCGTGCTGCAGCAGCTTGACCCGGGGCGCCTCCATCACGTCCGCCACGCTGCGCTCCGGGTCGTTGACGAGCAGCTTGCCGACCGGCAGCACGCCGAGCAGCCGCTCCTCGCGATCGACGACGAAGAGCTGGTCGGTCTGCGAGGGCAGCTCGTCGAAGCGCCGCAGATAGCGCAGCACGACTTCCAGCGTGACGTCCGGGCGCACGCTCACGTCCTCGAAGTCCATCAGGGCGCCGACCATGTCGTCGTCGTAGGACATCGCCGCGCGCAGCTGCTCGCGCTCCTCGAGGGGCAGCGACTGGAACAGGTCGTCGATGACCTCCTGCGGCAGGTCGGGGGCGAGCGCCGCGATCTCGTCGGCTTCAAGCGTCTCGGTCGCGGCGACGAGCTCGTCGGTGTCCATCGACGAGATGAGCGATTCGCGGACTGCGTCCGACACCTCCAGCAGGATGTCGCCGTCCCGCTCGGCCTTGACCAGATCCCAGATGTAGAGCCGCTCGTCGAGCGGCAGCGCCTCGAGGATGTAGGCGATGTCCGCCGGGTGCAGGTGATCGAGCTTGCGCTGCAGGACCGCCTTGTTCTGGCGGAAGACCAGCGACTCTACGAGGTCGGAGCGATCGGCGCCGGGGCCGTGCTCCATCTGCTCGTGGATGAGCCCCTCGATCAGCCGGTGCTTGCGCAGCAGCGCCGTTACTTCGGAGAGCGAATCCTGCAGGCTCTCACGCGCCTCGCTCCGGTCGACGCCGGTGGTCTCGATCGGCTCGGACATGATGCGGGGGCGTTCAACGGGTGGAGGCGGGAATGGCTGACTGCGCGCATTCTAGTCGCAATCGCCTGCCGCGCCCACCCTTCCTCGGGCGCTTCCTCGGGCGCTTCCTCGGACCGCGGGCCGGTCCCGCGTGGGCCCTGGCACCGGCGCTGACTGGCACCGTGCTTTGCGCAACCGCCGCAGGCGCGTCAGAATGACGCCTCGGTCCCCGTCGCCCACACCGTGACCCCCCAGCCCAAACCCCCGCAGCAGAATCCCGCGATGCCGGAGTTCTGGGACCACCGTTTCCGCGCGGGCGTCACGCCCTGGGACGCGGGGCGGGTGCCCGACGCCTTGCGCGACTTCGCGGCCACGTACCCGAGCGGGCAACGAGCGCTCGTGCCGGGCTGCGGCAGCGGCTGGGAGGTCCGGTTCCTCGCCGACCAGGGCTGGGACGTCGTCGGTCTCGACTTCAGCGCCGCCGCGATCGAAGCGGCCCGCGCCAACGTAGGAAGCCACGCCGACCGGCTGGTGCAGGCGGACTACTTCGAGTTCGATCCCGGGGAAGCGTTCGACGTGATCTACGAGCGGACGTTCCTGTGCGCGATGCCCCGACGCCTGTGGCCGCGGTATGCGCGGCGTACGGCCGACCTGCTGCGCCCGGGCGGCGCGCTCGCGGGGTATTTCTATCTGGCCGATGCTCCGAAAGGCCCGCCGTTCGGTGCCCGCCCGGAAGAACTGGCCAACACTTCTGGGCCCGTGGTTCACGCAGGAGGACGACCGCGCCGTGGCCGATTCGATCGCGCTGTTCCGTGGCTGCGAGCGATGGCAGGTGTGGAGGCGCACGCGCGCTTAAGACGCGCGGGATTGGCGGGCCAAGGTGCGGTCGCGCGCGCGCGCGCGGCCGAGGCCCGTCCAGCGCCGACGCCGGCGGCCCCGCGCGGGGGCGTGCCGCGCCTGCGCGAGTTCGCCCCGACACCGCGCCGCGTCGCTAGAATGGCCCCGTTGCAGCAAACACCGCCACCATGCTTACGCAGCTCCAGCAGATCGTCCAGCGCGTGAACGCCGCCGCCAACCTGCACGAGGCGCTGGAGATCATCGTGCACCGGGTGAAGGCTGCGATGGAGACCGACGTGTGCTCGGTCTATGTCCGCGAGCCGGCCAAGCCCGAGTTCGTCCTCCGGGCCACCGATGGCTTGAACCCGGCTGCGGTCGGCCGGATTCGGATGGCCGCTGGCGAAGGCATCGTCGGCTTGGTCGCCGCGCGCCAGGAGCCCGTCAACCTCGCGGACGCGGCAGAGCATCCCAGCTACCGGTACTTTCCCGAGACCGGCGAGCAGCAGTTCTCCGGCTTCCTCGCGGTGCCCCTCGTGCACTTCCGGCAGTCCGTGGGCGTGCTCGTCGTCCAGCAGCGCACGCATCGCGTGTTCGCCGACGAGGAGGTTGCCTTCCTGGTCACGATCGGCGCGCAACTCGCCGCGTCGCTCTCCCACGCCGCGCTCGGGCGATCGATCGCTTCGAACGAGCCGAACGCTTCCCGCCCCTTCGGCCTGATCGACGGCTTGCCGGGCGCGCCGGGCGTGACCATCGGCACGATCGTCCTGCCGTCGCCCCTCGCGGATCTCGAGGCCGTCGCCGATCGCGTTCCGGACGATGTGGCGCGCGAAGAGGCGCGGTTCCGGCAGGCCGTCCGCGAGACGCAGCAGGAGTTGCGCGCCAGTGTGCAGCGGGTGACCGGCCGGCTGGCCGACGAGACGCGCGCGATCTTCGACGTGTACATCCTCATCCTCGGGCAGGATGAGCTGGTGGAGGACGTCGTGGCGAGGATTCGTCGCGGCAACTGGGCGCCGGCGGCGCTGCGCGACGCGATCGCCGAGCACGCCCGGGTGTTCGAGGAGGCGGAGGATCCGTACCTGCAAGCGCGCGCGGAGGATGTGCGGGGGATCGGTCGCCGCATCCTGCTGCGCCTCGCCCCCGACGCCGGCGTGCCCCGGCAGTACCCCGGCGACACGGTCCTGCTCGGGGACGAGATCAGCCTGGTCCGTGTGGCCGAGGTTCCCGCGGGCCAGCTTCGCGGCATCGTCTGCCTGCGGGGGTCCGTCGTCTCGCACACCGCGGTGCTGGCCCGCGGCCTCGCGATCCCGGCCGTGATGGGCCTGGGAACGCGCGACATGCGCGCGCTCGACGGCCATCGCATCGTCGTCGACGGCTATCGCGGGCGCGTGTTCATCGATCCGCCGCCCGCCGTGGTCCGGGAGTACCGGCGATTGATCCGGCAGGAGGGCGAGCTGTCGGCGAGGCTTGCCGAGCTGCGCCACGTCGCGCCGACCACCCCGGACGGGGTCCGGATCACGCTCGGCCTCAACGTCGGGCTGCTGACCGACATCGACATCGCCGCCGACGCCGGCGTGGACGAGGTGGGACTGTATCGTTCCGAGTTCCCCTTCATGTCGCGCGAGACCTTTCCCACGGAGCACGAGCAGTACGAGATCTATCGCAAGGTGCTCGCCGGCTTCGCCCCCAGGCCGGTGACGATGCGTACGCTCGACGCGGGAGGCGACAAGCCGCTGTCCTATTTTCCGGTGGACGAGGAGAACCCGTGCCTGGGGTGGCGGGGCATCCGCCTTGCGCTCGATCGCCCGGACATCCTGCTGCCGCAGCTGCGCGCGATGCTGCTGGCGAACACCGGGTTGGGCAACCTGCGCATCATGTTTCCGATGATTGGCCAGGTGCACGAGCTCGTGGCCGCGAGGAAGGCGGTCGAACGTGCGCGCAACGAGTTGCGCGAGGAGGGCCACGAGTGCCCCGACCCGCCGGTGGGCGCGATGATCGAGGTGCCTTCCGCGCTGCACGCGATGCGCGCGCTCTCGCGCCATGCCGATTTCTTCTCGATCGGCACCAACGACCTCACGCAGTACCTGCTTGCCGTCGACAGGAACAATCCGAGCGTCGCGCGCCTGTACGACGCCCTCGACCCCGCGGTGATCAGCGCCGTGCACGGCGTCGTCCGCGCTGCGCGGCGCCACGGCAGGCCGGTGAGCGTTTGCGGCGAGATGGCTGGCGATCCGGCCTCGGTGATCCTGCTGCTCGGGATGGGGCTCGTCGCGCTCAGCATGAGCGCCGGCGCCGTGGCGCGCGTCAAGTGGACGGTGCGAAGTTTCGCGGTCGAGCGCGCGCAGCGGGTGCTCTCCCGCGCGTTGCGCCTGGAGAATGCCGCTGCCGTCCGCAACCTGCTGAACGACGAGCTGCGGCGCGCCGGGCTGGGCGAGCTGGTGCTGGCGTGACGACGCCGTCGCGCCCGAGAGAGCACCGCGCGGCGGCGCCGCTCGATGCGCTGCGAGCGTGCGGCACCAAAGACCCAAGCGGCGTGCCCGCGCTTCGGTGCGCCCGGCGCGTATAATCGCAGTGGGGTCATTGCGGCGGCTACGGGGAGGCGTAAAGAAGCGCACCGGCGCGAGTCCCGGCGGCGCGGGCATGCGAGCCGCGCCGCAGCCGCAACGCCCGGGCTCCGCGAGAAGCCTCCTCGCCGGCCGCCGTCACGGTCGTTGCGGTACGCCCGCGGCCGCCGCCCAGAACGATGAAGCAGCACGATCCCAGCCGCCGGAGGTGAACGTGAAAGCGCTGTTCCTGACCAACGAGTACCCGCCCCACGTCTACGGCGGGGCAGGCATCCACGTCGAATACCTCTGCCGCGAGCTCGCGAAGTCGATCGAGATCGACGTGCGCTGTTTCGGCGAGCAGCGGTCAAGCGACACGCGCCTGGCCGTCCGCGGTTTCGCGCCCGATGCGGCGCGGTATCTGCGGTGCCCGCCCGGGCTCAAGTCCCCGCTGTCCGCGTTCGACAACTGCATCGCGTTCAACGCCGATCCGGTCGACGCGCAGGTCGTTCACTGCCACACCTGGTACACGCACATGGGCGGGTTGCTTGCGCAGACCGGCTACGGCATTCCGCTGGTGATCACGACGCACTCGCTCGAGCCGCTGCGGCCGTGGAAGCGGGAGCAGCTGGGTCTGGGCTACGACCTGTCCACCTGGATCGAGAAGACGGCGCTCGAGCGCGCCGATTCGATCATCGCGGTCTCCCAGGGGATGAAGGACGACATCCTGAAGCTCTTCGACGTCGACCCGGCGCGGATCGACGTCATCTACAACGGCATCGACACCGACGAGTACCGCGCGGTCGAGGGCACCGCGACGCTCGCGCGCTACGGCATCGATCCGGCCGAGCCGTACGTGCTCTTCGTCGGCCGCATCACGCGGCAGAAGGGCATCATCCATCTGGTCAACGCCATCAAGTACATCGACGAGCGGGTGCAGATCGTGCTGTGCGCGGGACAGCCCGACACGCCGGAAATCGGCAAGGAGATGAGCGACCTGGTGCAGGAAGTCCAGCGCGGGCGAAAGAACGTGGTCTGGATCCGCGAGTGGATCGGCACGCCGGCGAAGATCGAGCTCTACTCGCGCGCGACCGTCTTCTGCTGCCCGTCGATCTACGAGCCGTTCGGCATCATCAACCTCGAGGCGATGGCGTGCTCGACGCCGGTCGTCGCCAGCGCCGTCGGCGGCATCAAGGAGATCATCGTCGACGGGGAAACCGGCTATCTGGTCCCGCTCGAGCAGCAGCAGGCGAGCCCGTTCGAGGCGGTTCGCCCGGACGAGTTCGCGCGCAGCCTCGCCGACCCGATCAATCGGATCGTCGCCGACCCGCAGCTGCGCGCGCGGCTTGGCGCGGCGAGCCGCCGGCGCGCCGAGGCGCTGTTCAGCTGGAAGGCGATCGCCGCCCAGGTGCTCGCGCTGTATCACCGGATCGGCGCCTGAAGGCGCCGTTCACCGGCCGATCGCGACCACGACCGACCACGGCGGAAGCGTCGCGTCGCCGGCGTCGCCGGAGGCGAAGCCTGCCGGCGCGTAGACGATCGTTGCCGCGGGCAGCGCGCCGGTCGGGCACGGCGCCGGACCCAGGTTGGCGAGCTGCCGCAGGCAGCGGCCCTCGCGCGTCGCCCAGGTGACGGCGAGCGCGTGGGCGCCGACGCGACGCCACGATCCCGCGCCGCCGCCGATCTTCGGGAGCAGCGGCACGATCCATCGCCGGCGCAGCTCGAGGAGCGCAGCGTAGTGCGCGTGCATGCGCGCGTGCTGCGGCCGTGCACACGCCCCCCAGTCGAGCCGCGAAGCGAAGAAGCTCGCTTCGGCGGTGGGGTCGGGATAACGCGCGTCTAGAGCGGCGTCGTCGAAGCCGCGGAACCGCGCGTAGGAGCGGTTGCGCCCGGCACGCACGCTGCGCGCGATCCGGGCGTCGGCGAAATCGCAGAAGAACAGGAACGGCTGCGCGGCGGCGAACTCCTCGCCCATGAACAGCATCGGCGGCGCGGGTGCCAGCAGGCAGACGGCGACGGCCGCGCGCAGCGCCGCCTCCGGCACGAGCGCGCAGAGCCGTTCGCCGAACGGCCGGTTGCCGACCTGGTCGTGGGTCTGCAGCTGATTCACGAACACCGTCGGCGGCAGCATCGCCGAAGGCTCGCCGCGCGGGGTGCCGCCGCGATAGGCTGACGGCGCGCCCTGGTAGGCGAAACCCTCGGCCAGGCAGCGACCGAGGTGCGCCAGCGGGTCGTCGGCGTAGTCGGCATAGTAGCCGTCGCGTTCGCCGGTGAGGAGCGCGTGCAGTGCGTGGTGGAAATCGTCGTTCCACTGCGCGACGGTGACCCCGGCATGGCCCGCGTCGGGTGCCGCGAGCCGGTGCGCCTCGTTGCGTACGTTCTCGAGCACGAGATGAACGTGACGGTCGCGTCCGGGGCCGGCCCGGACGGCGGCGGCGAGCTCGCTCACGAGGTCGGGGTCGGACGTATCGCGGATCGCGTGGATCGCGTCGAGACGCAGGCCGTCGCAGTGGAACTCCTCGAGCCAGTAGAGGGCGTTGTGGATGAAGAAATCCCGCACCGTCCGGCTCGCCGGGCCGTCGAAATCGATCGCCGCGCCCCACGGCGTCGGCTGCCGCGCGCTGAAGAACTGGGGCGCGGACACCGCGAGGTAGTTGCCGACCGGGCCGAAGTGGTTGTAGACGACGTCGAGCAGCACCATGATGCCGCGCGCGTGCGCGGCGTCGACGAGCGCCTTCAGCGTTTCGGGGCGGCCGTAGCGGCTGGCGGGCGCGTACAGCAGGACGCCGTCGTAACCCCAGTTCCAGCGACCGGCGAAGTCGGCAACCGGCATCAGCTCGATCGCCGTGACGCCCAGCCGCCGGAGGTGGTCGAGCCGCGCGGCGACGCCGGCGAACGTGCCCTCGGGGCTGAAGGTGCCCACATGGAGCTCGTAGACGACCGCCTCGTGCCAGGGACGCCCGCGCCAGGGGGCATCGGCCCACTCGTACGCGGCCGCGTCGACGACCTCGCTCGCGCCGTGGACGTCGTCGGGATTGAACCGCGACGCGGGGTCCGGGACGGCGCGGCCGTCGATCTCGTAGCGGTAGCGGTCCCCGGCCGCGGCGTGCCTCGTGTCGAGCTGGTGCCAGCCGCCTCCCTGCGGGAGCAGCGGCAGGCGCAGCGCGCCGTCCCGGCACTGCAGCGATACCTCGACCCGGGCGGCTGCGGGTGCCCACAGCCGGAACCGCACGCCGCCGTCAGCCTGGACTTCGGCACCGAAGGGCATCCGGTGCCGGCGTTTCATCGCGGCCCTCGCGCGTGGCGCTCCCGCCGCGCTACAGGAAGTAGTCGAAGTCGTGCTCGGTGCGCACCTTGCGCCGCAGCCGGAACACGTGCACCGGCGAGATCAGCGGGTCCAGCATCACGAAATTGCGCGGGCCGTGCCAGAGGTAGCGCGCCTCCGACAGGAGGTCGTGCACCTGGAACGGCTTGTCGTCGTCGAGCGCCAGGCCCGGCAGCGAGAGCGTGACCCAGCCCGACTGCGTGTGGTGCGGGTCGAGATTGGCGACCACGAGCACGATGTTCGACAGATCCTCGTTCGACTTGCTGTAGCAGATGATCGCCTCGTTGTCGACGCGGTGGAAACGCAGACCCCAGTCCGACTGCAGCGCGACGTTCTCGCGGCGGATCTCGTTCAGCCGGGCGATGTAGCGGGCGAGGCTGTCGGCCCGGCCGAGATCCCACTGGCGCAGCTGGTACTTCTCGGAATCGCGAAACTCCTCGCTGCCGGGGTCGCGCGGCACGTTCTCGATCAACTCGTACGCGGGGCCGTAGATGCCGTAGCTTGCGGCCAGCGTCGCGGCAAGCGCGACGCGCAGCATGAACGCGGGGCGGCCCCCGTACTGCAGGAACTCGGTCAGGATGTCGGGCGTGTTCGGCCAGGCGTTGGGCCGGAAGTATTCCCGCGACTCCGCGAGCGCGAGCTCGGTGAAGTACTCGGTGATCTCGTGTTTGGTGTTGCGCCACGCGAAATAGGTGTAGGACTGCGTGTAGCCGAGCTTCGCCAGCCGGTGCATGATCTTCGGCCGGGTAAAGGCCTCGGCCAGGAAGATCGTCCCCGGATGCTCGCGCTTCACTTCCCCGATCAGCCACTCCCACATCGGGAACGGCTTGGTGTGCGGGTTGTCGACGCGAAAGATCGTCACGCCCTGCGCGATCCAGTAGGTGAAGATGCTCTTGAGCTCCTCCCACAGCGCTTCCCAGTCGTCGGACTCGAAGTCGAACGGATAGATGTCCTGGTACTTCTTCGGCGGGTTCTCCGCGTATTGCACGGTGCCGTCGGGCCGCCAGCGGAACCAGCTCGGATGCTCGGCGACGTAGGGGTGGTCGGGCGCGCACTGGAACGCGATGTCGAGCGCGATGTCGATCCCGTGCTCCTTCGCCGCGGCGACGAAGTGCCAGAACTCCGAGAGTCCGCCCAGCTCCGGATGGACCGCCTTGTGGCCGCCTTCCGGCGCGCCGATCGCCCACGGGCTGCCCGGCTCTCCCGGCTTTGCCACCAGCGCGTTGTTGCGGCCTTTGCGGAACGTGGTGCCGATCGGGTGGATCGGCGGCAGGTAGAGTACGTCGAAGCCCATGCTCGGCGATGTAGGGCAGGCGCTTCTCGGCTTCGGCGAACGTGCCGTGGCTGCCGCCTTCGGGAACGCAGGAGCGCGGGAACATCTCGTACCAGGTGCTGTAGCGCCCGCGCACGCGGTCGACGACGACTTCGAACACCGGGGCGTGCGTGACGGCAAAGCGGCGCTCGGAGTGCTGCGCCATCAGTTCGCCGAACTCCGGGTCGGCGCCGATCGTCTTGCCCTGCTCGGGACTGGCCTTGCCGAGCGCGTCGGCGAACTGCTTCAGCCGCGTCGCGACCGCGCCCTTGGTCCGCTTCGCGGTCTCGAGCGCGAGTTCGGCCCCGATCTTGAGCGCGATCGCGATGTCGGCGCGGTCGGTGCGGCGCCCGAGATCGTGCCGCCACGTGAAGAAGCGGTCGACCCAGGCCATGACGGTGTACGCGTGCCGGCCGACCTCCTCGACGGTGAAAGACGCCTGCCACAGATCGTTCGGCGCCGGTCGCATCGGCACTTCGCGCCACGGCTCCGCCGCCGACTTCCGGTGCAGGAGCACGCAGCGGATGACGTCGTGACCGTCGGCGAACACGTCGGCGTCGACCGCGACCTTCTCGCCGACCGTGCGCTTGATCGGGAACCGTCCGCCGTCGACACAGGGCCGCACGCGGTCGATGACGACGCGGCCGCGGCCGTTGGCGATGTTTGTCTTTGCCATGTCTCCCTCTTCGATGTCCGATGCGGCCCGCTGCGCAGCCCCCGCCCCTCGGGTTCTCGCCCGTAGTCCCGGCGCGCCGTCAGCCCGTGCACTTGAGGAACACGACGCCCAGGGGCGGGACATTGAGCAGCAGCGAGTGGTACTTGCCGTGCGCGGCGACCGGGGTGGCGTTCATGCCGCCGAAGTTGCCGACGCCGGTGCCACCGTAGATCGGCGCGTCGCTGTTCAGCAACTCCTGCCAGTAGCCGCCCAGCGGTACGCCGACGCGATAGTTGAGCCGCGGAACGGGGGTGAAGTTGGCGACGACGAGGACGACGTCCCGCGTCGTGGACCCGCGGCGCAGGAACGAGATGACGCTGTCCTCGGCGTCGCGGCAGTCGACCCATTCGAACCCTTGTTGCTGGAAGTCGACCTCGTGCAGCGCCGCTTCACGGCGGTAGCACGCGTTGAGGTCGCGCACCCAGCCGTAGATGCCGCCGTGCTCGGGGCGGTGGAGCGCCTCCCAGTCGAGGCAGCCGTCGTGCGACCACTCGCCGCGCTGGCCGAACTCGCCCCCCATGAACAGCAGCTTCTTGCCCGGATGGCCCCACATGTAGCCGTACAGCAGGCGCAGGTTGGCGAGCTGCTGCCACGCGTCGCCGGGCATCCGGCTGAGCAGCGACCCCTTGCCGTTGCTCACCTCGTCGTGCGACAGCGGCAGCAGGAAGTTCTCGGTGAACGCGTACCAGAGGCTGAAGGTGAGTTCGTCGTGATGGTACTTGCGGAAGACCGGATCCTCCTTGAAGTACTCGAGCGTGTCGTGCATCCAGCCCATGTTCCACTTCATGCCGAACCCGAGCCCGCCGACGTACGTGGGCCGCGAAACCATCGGCCAGTCGGTCGACTCCTCGGCGATCGACTGCACGTCGGGATGATCGCGGTAGATCGCCTCGTTCAGCGCGCGCAGGAAGCGAACGGCGTCGATATCCTCCTTGCCGCCGTACTGGTTGGGCTCCCACTCCCCTTCCTTGCGCGCGTAGTCGAGGTAGAGCATCGACGCGACGCCGTCGACGCGCAGGCCGTCGGCGTGGTAGCGATCCAGCCAGAAGAGCGCGCTGCTGAGCAGGAACGCCCGCACCTCGTTGCGTCCGTAGTTGAAGATGTAGCTGTTCCATTCGGGATGGAAGCCGCGCTTCGGATCGGCGTGCTCGAACAGGTACGTGCCGTCGAAGAAGTGCAGTCCGTGCTGGTCGCCGGGGAAATGCGACGGCACCCAGTCGAGGATCACGCCGATTCCCTGCTGGTGCAGGTAGTCGACGAAATACATGAAGTCCTCGGGGTCGCCGTAGCGCGCAGTGGGTGCGAAATACGCGGTCGTCTGGTAGCCCCAGGACCCGTAGAAGGGGTGCTCGGTGATCGGCGTGAGCTCGACGTGGGTGAACCCGAGGTCGCGGACGTACTCGGCCACTTGCGGCGCCATCTCGCGGTAGGACAGCGCGCGGTTGCCGTCCGTGGGCACGCGCCGCCACGAGCCGGGATGGAATTCGTAGATCGAGATCGGCGCGTGCAGCGCGTTGACGTCGCGCCGCCGCTGCATCCAGTCGTCGTCGGTCCAGGCATAGTCGATCGCGACGATGCGCGACGCCGTGCCCGGCGGCATTTCGGCCGCGAACGCGAAGGGGTCCGCCTTCTGCACCTCGTAGCCGTTCACCCGCGACACGATGTGGTACTTGTAGAGCATGCCCGGTGCGGCCCCGGCGACGAATCCCTCCCAGACCCCTGACGCATCGGGTCGCGCCTGCAGTCGGTGCGCCGCACGGTTCCAGCCGTTGAAGTCGCCGACGACGCTCACCGTGGCGGCGTTCGGCGCCCAGACGGCAAAGCGGGTGCCCGCGACACCCCCCGCGAGGCCCGGATGCGCACCCATCTTCCGATACAGACGGGTGTGGCTGCCCTCGCGAAACAGGTAGATGTCTTGCTCGGTGAGCGGTGCGCCGTACGAATCCGACGTGAGCGTGCCGACGGCGGACGCTGCATCCGCTTTGATCTGGGTCATCTCGGGGTTCCTTCCCTGCCGCATGTGTTCACCGACGGGAGCGGGTGCCGCCCGCGCCGAAGACAGTCGCTGCGTTCGGCCTCGCGGCCGGCAACGGAGTGAAGCTCGGGCATCGGCAATGGCTTCATTCGAGCGCCGGCCCCGGCCGGGGTCAACGTCGCTGGTCTGCGGTCGGTCGGGCGCGCGGGCCTGCGCGAATTGCTGCCTCGCCGATCGCGGTAATTCGACCGGATTATCGCACGCGCGGGACCGCTGCGGTGCAGCATCGGGGTCGCATCGCTGTCGGCGCCGGCCTTGGGCTGCGGTCATCCCCCCTGGGCCGGCCGGGGTCACGACGCTGCCTCGGCGCGGGCGAAGGCGTGCTGTTTCGTCCATGGATCCGCGCGCGACCGGCGCCGGGGCCGCGCAGGAAGTCCGAGCGGCGCCGCCTTCGGCGCCCGGCCACATACAGGGCCCGAGCCCGGCGGTCGACGCCACAGGCGCCGCAGGTCCGGCCCGGAGCAGGCCGAACGCCGGCACGCTTCGAGTGCTGTTCGGGGCGCGCCAACAGCGCCAGGGTGGCATTCCGGATATGCGATTCAAGAATACTCTTAGACGCAATACGTCATTGCGCGCATAAGCGTTATCGGAGATCATCGACCGATCGATGTCCACCGCGGCGCCCTCGCTTCCACCGATCGTGAATTTCCAGCAACTGCGCGCGGTGCGCGAAACGGCCCGAACGGGCTTCAACCTGACCACCGTCGCGGAAGTCCTGCACACGTCGCAGCCGGGGATCAGCCGCCAGATCCGCGAGCTCGAGGACGAGCTCGGCGTCGAGATCTTCGTCCGCGCCGGCAAGCGGCTGACCGGACTCACGCCGCCGGGGGAGACGGTCCTGCCGATCGTCGAGCGGCTGCTGCAGGACGCCGAGAACCTGAAACGCGCCGGCGAGGACTTCGCGTCGCAGGACACCGGCCGCCTCGCGATCGCCGCCACGCACTCGCAGGCGCGCTACGCGCTGCCGCAGGTCGTCCACGACTTCCGCGCGCTCTACCCGAAGGTGACGCTGAACCTGCACCAGGGCTCGCCGCGGCAGATCGCCGAGATGCTGCTCTGCGGCGAGGCGGACATCGGGGTCGCGACCGAGGCGCTCGCACAGTATGAGCAGTTGCTGGCGCTGCCGTGCTACCGCTGGACGCACAGCGTGCTGGTCCCTCCCGACCACGAGCTGCTGCGGCTCGAAGGGCCGCTGACGCTCGCCGAACTCGCGCGGCACCCGATCATCACCTACGAGCTGGGCTACACCGGGCGCACGCACATCGACGAGGCGTTCGCGCGCGCCGGGTTGAAACCCGGCATCGTGCTGACGGCGATGGACGCCGACGTCATCAAGACCTACGTCGAGCTGGGGATGGGGGTCGGCATCATCGCTGCCATCGCCTTCGACCCGGAGCGGGACCGCAACCTGCGCGCGCTCGACGCGCGGCACCTGTTCGAAGTCAATCTCACCCGGCTCGCGATCCGCCGCGGCACGTGGCTGCGCGGCTACGCGTACGTGTTCATCGAGGCGTTCGCGCCGACGTTGACCCGCGACAGGGTTGTCCGCGCGCTGGCGGGCGAGACCGTCGCCGAGTGATCCGGCCGGGTCAGATCAGCGCCGCCGGATCGGCGAGTTCTTCGCCAAACCGCGTGACCCGCCGCGGCCGCAAGTGAACGACCCGCCCCGGCTCGAGCCCGAGCCGCGAGCGCAGCGCCACGTACTCGGCGCGCGGCAGCTCGACGTCGGCGTAGCCCTCCTCGTCCAGACGCTTGAACTCCAGCCGGGTGTTCGGACCCACGGTGAGCGCCTGCGCGAGCGTCACCGGCACCGAGCCCGGCTCGGCCGTCGCGACGATCTGCAGCTCGTGCGGCCGCACGTAGCTGACCGCGCCGTCCGGCGCGCCTGGCGCGTGGCCGAAACGGCCGTGGAAGAGGTTGACATCGCCCAGGAACTGCAGCACGAACGGGCTCGCGGGATGGTCGTAGACCTCGTCGGGCGCGCCCTCCTGCTCGATCCGCCCTTCGTTCATCACGACGATCCGGTCGGCGACCTCCATCGCCTCGTCCTGGTCGTGCGTCACGAACACGCTGGTGACGTGTACCTCGTCGTGCAGCCGCCGCAGCCAGCGCCGCAGCTCCTTCCTGACCTTCGCGTCCAGCGCGCCGAACGGCTCGTCGAGCAGCAGCACTTTCGGCTCGACGGCGAGCGCCCGCGCAAGCGCGATCCGCTGCCGCTGCCCGCCGGAGAGCTGGTGCGGATAGCGCTCGCCGAGCCAGTCGAGCTGGACCAGCTTGAGGAGCTCGGTCACTTTCGCCCGGATCGCCTTGTCCGAGGGGCGCGTCGCCCGCGGCCGCACGCGCAGGCCGAACGCCACGTTCTCGAAGATCGTCATGTGGGTGAAGAGCGCGTAGTGCTGGAACACGAACCCGACTTGCCGCTGCCGCACGTCGGTGTGCGTCGCGTCCTCGCCGTGGAAGTGCACCGTTCCGGAGTCCGGCACTTCGAGCCCGGCGATGATCCGCAGGAGCGTCGTCTTGCCGGAGCCCGAGGGCCCCAGCAGGGCGACGAGCTCGCCTGCCGGGATGTCGAGGTCGAGGTTGTCGCAGACGACGGTTTCGCCGAAGCGCTTGTTGAGGTTTCGGACTTCGATGCTCATGGCTGCTTGCCCCGGGGTTCGGTTCACTCGTTACGCCCGCCCGCGACGGACTGCCCCGCCTTCACGCGCTGCTCGACGAGGTACTTCAGCACCAGGGTGACGAGCGCGAGGCCGGCCAGCAGCGACGCGACGGCGAACGCGGCGGCGAACTGGTACTCGTTGTAGAGGATCTCGATGTGCAGCGGCATGGTGTTGGTCTGCCCGCGGATGTGCCCGGAGACCACGCTGACCGCGCCGAACTCGCCCATCGCCCGCGCGTTGCACAGGATCACCCCGTACAGGAGCGCCCACTTGACGTTCGGCAGCGTCACGCGGCGGAAGATCTGCCAGCCCGAGGCGCCCAGCACGCGGGCCGACTCCTCCTGCTCGATCCCCTGCGCCTGCATCAGCGGGATCAACTCGCGGGCGACGAACGGAAAGGTGACGAACACCGTGGCGAGCACGATGCCGGGCACGGCGAAGATCACCTTGAGGTCGTGGTCGCGCAGCCACTCGCCGAACCAGCCCTGCAGCCCGAACACCAGCACGTAGATGAGGCCCGCGATCACGGGGCTCACCGAGAAGGGGAGGTCGACGAGCGTGAGCAGCACGTTCTTGCCGCGGAAGTCGAACTTGGCGATGCACCAGGCGGCGGCGACGCCGAACACGAGGTTGAGCGGCACCGAGATGCCGGCTGCGATGAGCGTCATCTTGATGGCGTCCTGCGCGTACGGCTCGGTGATCGCCGCGAGATAGGTGTCGACCCCCTTCTTGAACGCCTCGGCGAAGACGATCGCGAGCGGCAGGAAGAGGAACAGCGTCAGGAACGCGAGCGCCAGGCCGATCAGCGTCCGGCGAACCCACGCCGGCTCGGTCGTCGCCGCGCGCGCCGTCCGGCGGCGCGCTCGTCGCCGCAGCGCCCGCGGGCAACGGCAGCGCGGTCGCCGCAGCACCGGTCGTCATCGCACGCCCCCGCGGCGCGCGCGTCCCCAGGCCTGCAGCGCGTTGATCGCGAGCAGCAGCACGAACGACGCGGCGAGAAGCACGACCGCGATCGCCGTCGCGCCGGCGTAGTCGTACTGCTCCAGCTTGGTGATGATGATCAGCGGGGCGATCTCGCTTACCATCGGCATGTTGCCGGCGATGAAGATCACCGACCCGTACTCGCCCAGCGCGCGCGCGAACGCGAGCGCGAAACCGGTGAGCAGCGCCGGCGAGAGGATCGGGAAGATCACCAGGCGGAAGGTCTGCCAGCGCGACGCGCCGAGGGTCGCCGCGGCCTCCTCCAGCTCCTTGTGCAGATCCTCCAGCACCGGCTGCAGCGTGCGCACGACGAACGGCAGGCCGATGAACGTGAGGGCCACGAACACGCCGAGCGGCGTGAAGCTGACCTTGAACGGGAGCAGGCTGCCGATCCAGCCGTTGGTCGCGTACAGCGCGGTCAGCGCGATGCCGGCCACTGCGGTCGGGAGCGCGAACGGCAGGTCGACCAGCGCGTCGACGACGCGCTTGGCGGGAAACCGGTAGCGCACGAGCACCCAGGCGACGACGAGGCCGAAGCAGGCGTTGAGGAGGGCCGCGCCGAACGACGCGCCGAACGTCAGCCGATACGACGCCAGCACCCGCGGCGTCGACACCGCGTCGCTGAACGCCGTCCAGGTCATCGTCGCCGTCTTGAGGAAGACGGCGGCGAGCGGGATCAGCACGATCAGCGACAGGTAGGTGAGCGTGAAGCCGAGCGCGAGATCGAAGCCCGGCAGCACGCTGTGCCGCTTCAACAGGGTGCGCGACAGGAACACCGGCTGCTCCTAGGACTTCTTCGCGCGCGCGATCACCTGGTCGTACAGGCCGCCGTCGTCGAAGTGGTCCTTCTGCGCCTTCTTCCAGCCGCCGAAGACCTCGTCGACGGTGAACGCCTGCACCTTCGGGAACTCGGCGGCGTACTTCGCGAGCACCTTGGCGCTGCGCGGCCGCAGGTGGTGCTTCGCGGCGATCTCCTGGCCCTCGTCGGACCACAGGTACTTGAGATAGGCCTCGGCCTCCTTGCGCGTGCCCCTCTTGTCGACGACCTTGTCGACCACCGACACCGGGTTCTCGGCGAGGACCGTCCAGGTTGGGTAGACGACCTCGTAATCGCCGCCGAATTCGCGCTTGATGAGCGGCACTTCGCTTTCGAAGGTGACCAGCGCGTCGCCGATCTGGCGTTGGGCGAAGGTGGTCGTGGCACCGCGGCCGCCGCCGTCCAGAATCGGGACGTTGGCGAAGATCTTCTCGACCTGCGCCTGCGCCGCGGCCGGCGTCGCGCCGGCCTTCTGCGCCGCACCCCAGGCGGCAAGGTAGGTGTAGCGGCCGTTGCCGGAGGTCTTAGGATTGGGGATGATGACCGACACGCCGGCCCGGCCGAGGTCGCTCCAGTCGCGGATCCTCTGCGGGTTCCCCTTGCGCACCAGGATGACCGACACCGACGTCGTCGGCGCGCTGTTGTCGGGGAAGCGCTTCGCCCAGTCGGCGGGGACGAACTGGCCGCGCTCATAGAGGATGTCGATGTCGTTCGCCTGGTTCATCGTGATGACGTCGGCCTCGAGCCCCTCGGTGACCGAGCGCGCCTGGCGGCTGCTGCCACCGTGGGACTGGTTGAGCATCAGCGCCCCGCCTCCCTGAGCCTTCCACCAGGCGGCGAACGCGGCGTTGTAGTCCTTGTAGAACTCGCGCGAGACGTCGTAGCTCACGTTGAGCAGCGTCTTCCCGGCGGGCTGGGCAGGCACGGCAAGCGGTGTCGCGACGAGCGCAGCGGCACTGCCGGCCAGGAGCACGCGGCGAAGGATGAAGCGGCGGGTGGACGCAGATTGGGCGGCTGGCATGGGGACGAACGTCCTCGGGTGGCGGAAGCGAAGAAACGCGCATGCTAGGTGCAATGCAACAGTGGCCCAACGACATATTTCGCCGATCTCTATGCGAAAATCGCATAACGCTGCGGCAGCGAGGAAGTCCTTGCCGCGCTCGGCGATCCCGTCGATTCGGTGGGTGCCGGCGTCACGAAGTCGGCTGCGCCTGTCAGCCGCGCCCCTTCCACGGCAAGAGCCGACGCTCGACCCAACGCTTCAGGAGGTCGAACAGGTACGCGACCACGCCGATGACGACGATCCCCATTACGACGATGTCGGTGCGCAGGAAGTTGGATGCGTTCAGCACCATCTGTCCGAGGCCGACCGACGCCGCGACCATCTCCGCCGCCACCAGCGTCGTCCACCCGAAACCTACGGCGATCAGCATCCCGACAAGGATTTCCGGCGGCGCTGCAGGCAGGATTACGTGCCGGATCAGCTGCCAGCGGGTGGCGCCCATCGATGCCGCGGCTTGGATCTGCTCCTGCGAGGCCGCCTTCATTCCCGAGCGTGCGGCGAGCGCCAGCGGCGCGAAGCAGGCGAGGTAGATGAGCAGCACCTTGGGCAGCTCGTCGATGCAGAACCAGATGATGACGAGCGGCAGGTACGCGAGCGGCGGCAACGGGCGGTAGAACTCCAGGGGCGGATCGAAGACGCCGCGAACGAAGCGTGACAGGCCCATCGCGAGGCCGAGCGGAATCGCGGTGGCACAGGCCGCTGCGAAGGCGGCGAACTCCCGCAGCAGGCTTGACGCGAAGTGCCGCCACAGGGGCTGGTCGTTCGCGGCGCCGGTGAGGTAGGCAACGAACTGCGCCCAGACTGCGCGCGGCGAGGGCAGGAAAAGCGGCCTGATCCAACCCAACTCAGTGACGGCGAACCATGCGGCGAGCAAAGGCCGCGATCGCAACCACGCTGATCAGCGCGCTCGGCCCTTCGCCGGGGGCGGTGAACGAACTCGTGCGGGCGACGCCGCCGTCGCCGCCCCCCGTGTCGGACAGCGCCGGTCCCGGGTCCGCGGCCAGCGCTTCGTCAGACATGCGCGGCCCCCTGCCCGCGGACGACGCCGAGAACGTCCTCGCGCAGCGCGATGAAGTCCGGCCTCGCCTTCTCGCGCCGCGCGTCGCCGTGCTCGAGAAATCGCCGCGAGTACGGAAGGTCGTCGAATACGCGCACGACCCGGCCGGGGCCGGGAGCCATCACGATCACCCGCGTGGCGAGGAAGAGCGCTTCCTCGACCGAGTGCGTGATGAAGAACACCATGTAGCGCGTCCTCGCCCACGCGCGCAACAGCACCTCCTGGACGCTCTCGCGAGTGAACGCGTCGAGGGCGCCGAGCGGCTCGTCCATCAGCAGTACTTCCGGGTCGCTCGCGAGCGCACGGGCGATGCCGACGCGCTGCTGCATGCCACCCGAGAGCTCGTAGACTGCGCGGTCGGCGTCCGCCTCGAGCCCGACGAGCGCGAGCAACGGCGTGCGCACAGCGCGTACGCGTGGTGCGCGCCGCGGGCTCCGCGCAGCCTCCACGCCGACGAGCCGAGCCGCACCAGAGGAGGAGGGAAGGCGGTCACGGAGCGGTCGGGTGGCGGTTGCGCGGAGTTGCGTCAGGGCGCGCTATGCGCGCGGTACTTGTCCAGCAGGCGGCGCGGCGGACGGAACGCGTCGCGGCGGAAGGGTTCGGCGAGCGCCTGCGTGAGCACGAGGTTGACGACGGTCGGCCGGCCCGAGGCGAGCGCCGCCGCCAGCGCCGGCGCGATTGCCTCCTCCCGCGTCACGGTCACGCCGTCCGCACCCATCGTTCGCGCCACCTCGGCCCAGTCCGGGTTGTCGAGCAGCGTGCCGAGGAAGCGCCCGTCGAAGTAGTCGGCCTGGTTCTTCTTCTCCGCACCCCACTGCCCGTTGTTGAACACGACGGCGACGACGGGGATTCGCTCGCGCACCGCGGTCAGCACCTCGGCGAGGCTCATCCCCCAGGCGCCGTCGCCCACCAGCGCGACGACCGGCCGCTGCGGTGCGCCGACCTTGGCTCCGAGCGCCGCCGGGTAGGCGTAACCGCAGTTGCCGAACGGCCCCGCGGCGAGGAAGGAATGGGGTGCGCTGAACCGAAGGTAGCTGTTGGCCACCGATGAAACGTTGCCGATGTCGGTGGTGACGACGGTGTCCTCCGGCAGGGCGCATGCAAGCGCGGCGAGGGCGCGTCGCGGGTCGATCCTGCCGGGCTCGTTCGGCCCGGCCCGCTGCGCGAGTTCCCGAGCCCAGTCGTCGCGCTCCAGGGCGACGAGCGAGACGCGTCGCTCGTCGCGGGGCCGCGGGCCGGCCGTCGCCTGCAGCCGCGCGAGGATCGCCGCCGCGGTCAGCCGCGCGTCACCCTCGATCGCCACGTCCACCGGTCGGACGAGGCCCAGGACGCGGCCATCGACGTCGACCTGGATCAACGTGGCCTCGCGCGGCCAGTAGTCGAAGTCGTACTGCGGCAGCGTGCCGAAAGGGCCGAGCCGCGTGCCAAGCGCCAGCACCACGTCGGCCAGGTGGACGAGCCGCATCGCCGCCTGCGAGCCCTGGTAGCCCAGCGGGCCGACGGCGAGCTCGTGCTCGGCGGGGAAGCTGTCGTTGTGCAGGTACGAGTTGACCACCGGAGCAGACAGGTACTCGGCGAGTGCGACGAGCTCGCGGCGGCCCTCAGCGGCGTTCACTCCGGCCCCGGCGACGATCACCGGAAAGCGCGCGCGCGCGAGCAATTCGGCGGCCTCATCGATCGCTGCCTGCGGGCCCGCGCCGCGCGTCACCGGCGAAGGCACGGGGAGCACGGTCTCGAACTCCCCGTAGAAATGGTCGCGCGGGATGTTGAGCTGCGTCGGGCCCCGCTCCAGCAGCGCGTAACGGAACGCCCGGTCGGTGAGCTCCGCGATCCGGGCGGGCGCGTTGACGTGGCCCTGCCATTTCGTGATCTTCGAGAAGATCGGTAGTTGGTCGGTCTCCTGGAAGCCGCCGAGCCCCGCGGTCTTCGATGCCGCCTCGGGCGTGATCACGACGAGCGGCGTGTGATTCCAGTAGGCGGCGGCTACACCGGTCACGAAATTGGTCACGCCAGGGCCGTTCTGGGCGATGCACACGCCGGTCCTGCCGCTTGCCCGCGCGTAGCCATCGGCCATGTGTGCCGCGTTCTGCTCGTGCGCCACGGAGACGAAGCGGATGCCCGCCAGCGGAAACAGATCGTGGGCGTCCATGTAGGCGGAGCCGACGATGCCGAAGACATCCCGGACGCCGTGTGCGACCAGGGTCTCGACGAAAGCTTCGGATGCGGAGATCCGCAGCGGGGTACTGGCCATGGGTCAAAGGGGCAGGAGGCGGGAGTCGGAATGCGTTCGAGGCCCCTGATGATCGACCGCCGGTCGAGCAATGGCCACGATGAATTGCAAGGATTGCAATGCGTTCGCCGCCTTAGGCGAAGACCGCATGTACTTATTCGCGCTGCGCCGAGCCAGGCTGCCGCCTCGCGTGCCCACGGGCACCGCCGACCGCTCCCGGTGCCGTCTTCCTCCGCGCGTGCCGCCGGCCTCGTGCACTCCGCGCAGGCGGCGCCATCGCCGCCGACTCAGACCTGTGGAATTAATCTGCTGCGCGCCCGGATTGCTGCGTTGCTCGCTCGCTCGCTCCTCGCCCATCCACTCGACATGTCTCGTCGCTCGCTTCAATCGCGCCTTGCACTCCGAGCGCTCGCGACGGCTTCTTCACGGGCGGTCAGGCGTGGCCCACCACCTGGCGGAGGATGCGGTCCTCCAATCTCGCAAAGGCGACGGTTCCGCGGGCGCGCGGGCGCGCCAGGTCGACCGCGCAGTCGAGCGCGATCTCGTGGCCATCGATGACCAGTACGCGGTCGGCGAGCGCGATGGCCTCCTGAACGTCGTGCGTCACGAGCAGGGCGGTGAAGGCATTGCGGCGCCACACCGACTCGATCAGGCGTTGCATCTCGATCCGTGTGAGCGCGTCGAGCGCGCCGAGTGGTTCGTCGAGGAGCAGCAGTCGCGGCTGGTGGACGAGTGCGCGGGCGAGGGCGACGCGCTGCCGCTGCCCGCCCGAGAGCACGGCCGGCCAGTCACCGTAGCGCTCCGCGAGGCCCACCTGGCCCAGCGCGGCATGCGCGTTGGCGAGCGCGTTCCGTCCGCGCAGGCCGATCGCGACGTTATCGATGACCCGCTTCCACGGCAGGAGGCGCGGGTCCTGGAACATGATGCGGACGTCGTCGTGGTGAAGGCGGCAGCGCTCGCCGCCGACGAGGATACTGCCTGAGGTCGCCTCCTCGAGGCCGGCGACGAGGCGCAGCAACGTGCTCTTGCCGCAGCCGCTTCGACCGACGATGACGACGAACTCGCCCGACCCGACCATGAGGTCGATGCCTTCCAGCACGCGCCGCGCGCCGAACGACTTGCCGACGCCACGCAGGTCGATGCCGATTCCTTCGCCCGGTGCGTCGCGCCCGTGCTGCGGGGCAGTCAGTGGTCCGTCGCGGCGGAGCAATCCCAGCGTCACCGGCGAATCGGCGAACGCGAAACCGGCGATATCGATCTCGGTCAGCGGGTGCATGGATGCCTCGCTCAGTTCGCGGCCGCAGCCACGTAGCCCGGATGCCAGCGCAACCACCATCGCTCGAGTGCCTTGGCGGCGATGTCGGCGAGCTTGCCGAGGAAGGCATAGAGCAGAATTCCCACCAGCACGACGTCGGTCTGCAGGAACTCGCGGGCGTTCATCGTGAGGTACCCGATCCCCGATTGCGCCGATATCGTCTCGGCGACAATCAGCAGCACCCACATCAGGCCCAGCGAGAAGCGTAGCCCGACGAGGATCGAAGGCAGCGCACCGGGCAAGACCACATCGCGGTACAGCGCAAAGCCGTGCAGGCCGTAGCTCCTCGCCATCTCGATCAGGCCGCGGTCGACGCCGCGGATGCCGTGGAAGGTGTTGAGGTAGATGGGGAAGAAGACGCCGACGGCGACAAGGAAGAGCTTTGCTCCTTCGTCGATGCCGAACCAGAGAATGACGAGCGGGATCAGCGCCAGCGCAGGGATGTTGCGGACCATCTGCAACGTGGTGTCGAACAGCGTCTCGGCAATGCGGAACGTTCCGGTCAGCAGGCCGAGCGCGAGCCCGAGGCTGCCACCGATGCCCAGGCCGGCGAGGGCACGGCCGCTGCTGACGGCCACGTGGTGCCAAATCTCGCCGGAGTGGAGCAGCGCCCAGAATGCCTTGACCACCGCCCAGGGCTCGGGCAGCACGCGCGTCGACAGCCAGCCGCGCACCGACGCCAGCTCCCACAGCAGGACCCCGACCGCCGGAACCGCCCAGGGCAGCGCGTTCCGGGCGACGCGGCGCCAGCGTGCCCGTGGCGCGGCTGCGGACGTCACGCTATTTGCGTTCGAGTCGGGCATGCGCTCCCCGCACCATCGGGCGCGATCACTTCGCCGCGATCGAACGTGCCGCGCCTGGCAGTGCGTCGGAGATCCGGATCGGCTTCGGGATGAGACCAATTCCGGCGAAGGCGTCGGCGATCTTCTGCTGCTCCGCGGCGACGTGCGAGGTGAGCGGAGCGACGCCGAACTGGTAACGGCTGAGGCTGCGCTCGACCACGTCGGGTTCCAGGCCCTGCTGGGGCGCAATGATCGCCGCAGCCTCCCTGACGTTGCTCTTGAGCCACCTGCCTTGGACGACGGTCTCGTCGAACAGCGCCCGGACGACTTGCGGATACCTTGCGGCATAGTCGCGTTCGGCGAGGTAGTACGCGTAGTTGTTCACGATGCCCCGCCCGTCAGCAAGGATGCGCGCGCCGCTCTGCTTCTCCACCGCGGCGAGAAACGGATCCCAGATGGCCCAGGCGTCGACCGAGCCCCTCTCGAATGCCGCGCGGGCGTCGGCCGGGGGCAGGAACACGGGCTGTATGTCGGCATAGGAGAGCCCGCCTTTCTCCAACGCCTTGAGCAGCAGGTAGTGGACGTTGCTGCCCTTGTTGAGCGCCACCTTCTTGCCGCGCAGCTCGCCCACCGTCCTGATCGGCGAGTCCTTGGGAACCACGATCGCCTCGGCCTCGGGCGCGGGCGGGTCGTTGCCGATGTAGACGAAATTCGCACCCGCTGCCTGCGCGAAGATCGGCGGCGCTTCGCCCACGTAGCCCACGTCGATGGCGCCGACGTTGAGCCCCTCGAGCAATTGCGGTCCGGCCGGGAACTCGATCCACTTCGCCGTGACGCCGAGAGCGGCCAGCCGCTTCTCCAGCGTGCCCTGCGACTTGATCAGCGTCAGCAGGCTTGCCGACTTCTGGAACCCGATGCGTAGGGTCTCGGGCTTCGGCTGGCCCCACGCAGGAACCTGGGCGAGCACGAGCAGCCAGGCGCCCAGCAGCAGGGGGATGCGCATCGACGGACTCGTGGTTGCGGACGTCAGCATTGCATGGGTCTCCTTGTGTTGCGCGACGAACGGCCCGCGGCCGCGCCGCGCCGGGTCTGGTTCCAACCATGCCTATCCGGTTGACGCCCAAGACCGCTACTGGTAGGGTTCGAGTGTGGAAAAGCGTTTTCCGACGAGCTTGGTGGATTTTCAGCGGATGTTTCCGGATGAGCGGGCCTGTGGCGCCTATCTGGAGCAAGTGCGATGGCCGAATGGCTTTGCGTGCTCCTGGTGCGGCGCGAAGGGCTCGGCATACCGGTTTGAGAGGCGGCCGACGGTCTTGCGGTGCCGTGACTGTCCGCGGGCAGCCAGCGCACCGGAATCGGAGGGCTGAACGCCGCAGGCAGGCGGCAGCACCGCCGCCGACACCGTCGGCCACGACAGAACAAGGGCAGCACCAAGCTCTTGAACTGGCGAGGTCAAGAGCCTATTGCCCATCGCCAGTGGGTTCTTCGACCTCGCTTGCAGCACGTTCACATCGTCGGCATGGGACCAGCAGGCGCAGTCGGTCCGCGACGTGTTCCGTGTGTTGCGATCCGGCAGCACGGCACGATCTCATCGCGCGCGATTCCGTCCTTCGCGACGCCGCATGCCGGCCGCATGTCTTAATTGTTCCTCAAATAACTTTACAGATTTTCCGGCGACCAAATCTACCCCGCCCAGAGGGAAAAAGAAGGCAGCTGTACTGTCAAGTTATTTATGGGACACTACACTAGGAGCCTGTCGGACTTAGGTCGTCGTAGCGAGCCGGGTGGGAGAGCGAGGACAGATAGACGGCACGATTTCGAGGCGCATGGCGGGACCATGTAACGAAAAATCGGAGCAATATGGACCGTTCTCCCCCGGCGCGGTCGACGAACCCTAAGTCCGACAGGTTCCTAGTAGGCGACACCGAACCGCGCCTTGGGCGGGCGCTCCTTGACGTCCACGCCCGGAACTTCGCTTGGGGCGTAATGCAGCTCAAGATCGCGGATGAGATCGAGGTAGCGCTCCACCGCGCGGGTCAGCACCCGTCGCCCCTTCTCGGCCGTCGCGCTCCTGATCGCTTCGGTCGTGCCGATCCCGCCTGCACTGCGATGGCCAGGTGCCGGAATCGGAATCACCTGCGCGATGTCGAACACCTGGAAGGTCTCGCTCTCATCCTGCGTGATCGAGCACTTCAGCAGGCTGCTCGCCACCAGCGGCTTGAAGTCTTTGCCGACAGCGGCGTCGATCCGCACGAGGTCCGGGCGAACGTGGAGGATGTTGCTCGTCTCCTCCTCGCCGCTGTGATAGAACGGCGTTGTCAGCTCCCGTCGCAGCGTCTCGGCCGCGAGTTCCCAATACGTCGCCGCCGCGATGAAGATCGCCTTTCCCTCGCGGCGCAGTTCGGTCGCCACCTCCTGGGCGATCACCTGGAAGTTCGGCTCCTGCCCGTGCCCCTGGATGAAGATCACCTTCCGGAACCCGGCGCTCCAGAGGCCGCGGACGATGTCCCTGATCAGCGCCTGCAGCGTCGCGTGACCGATGGCGAAGGTCCCCGGCAGCGGGTCGCCGTGGGTGTCGTAGTGGAAGGTCGGCGATGCGCCCGCGCGGATCGGCGTGGGGACGACGGTCGGCAGGCCGGTGCGCCGGCTGAGTTCGAGCGCGATCCACTTGGCGGTGAACGAGTCGGTGCCGAGTGGCAGGTGGTTGCCATGCGCCTCCGTCGTTGCCACCGGGAAGATGATGATGCCGCGCTTGTCGGCAGCTCCAGCGCGCGGTCCAGTGTCAGTTCCTCGTAGATGACCGGTGATCCCATGAGCCCTCCCCAAGTCGTCGGTTCGGCAGCGCGCCGTGTCATGCGGGCACTGACAGCGGGCACGCTAGCGGCCGGCAGCCCCGCCCGCCAACGAATCAATTCGCAAGTGCATGCACGCTCGGCGCATGACGTGGCGGGGCGTTCGTGGCCACCCGGCCGTGCCGGAGTTCGCCCACCCGCGGGGAAAGGCGGCAGATATCGATATGCGCCGCGATGTTGTTCGACCGCCCCTCTCGCCCCACGCCACCACCGATACGCTTCGGTCCTTTGATCAATCCAATGGAGTTACGCTGATCATGGTTCGACGATTCGTCCTCTGCACCTCCCATTCGCCATCCTGCTCGGCCTCGGCAGTCTCGGTGTGTCCATGGGGGTCGTTGCCGAGGACCTCCCGAGCGAAGTGCGGTTCGCCTACGCCGGCAGCCCGCGCGTCTGGATTCTCGCCAAGGCGGACGGCAGCTTCGACAAGGTGTTCGGCACCAAGGTGCGGTGGATTCCGTTCGCGTCCGGCGCCGACGTGCTGACGTTGTTCGCGGCCAGGGAGATCGACATCGCCCGTTTCGGCTCGAGCCCCGCGGCCGCGGCGATCACGCGCAAGCTGCCGATCGAGATCATCGGCGTCTCCGGCGTCATCGCGACCAGCGAGCGCCTGATCGCGCGCGAAGCCAAGGGCGTCAGATCGCTCCCACCTCGAAGGTATCATGCCGCGTACCCGCCCAACTCGACGGCGCACTACGCGCTCGAGGCGGCCATCAAGGTCCACAAGCTCGACAAGGCGAAGATCAAGCTGGTCGCGCTGAAGCCTGCGGACATCGTCGCCGCCTTGGAAGCGTGGCGACATCGACGCGGCATACGTCGGGGCCCGTTCACCCAGCAGCTCGAGGCCGACGGCGGCAAGGAAATCTTCGTCACCAAGGCACTGCAGAAGGACGGCTTTCTCATCTACAACAACTTCGCGGTGCGCAAGGAGTTCGCCGAGAAGCATCCGCAGCTCCTGGTCAGGTTCCTGCGTACCTATCAGGACAAGGTCGACCAGTACAAGAAGGACCCGGAAGCCGCGGCGCAGATCATCGCCAGGCACCTCGACGTCCCGCTGGACACCGCGCGCTCGACGCTGGCGGGGCTCGAGTACCCGTCGATTGACGAGCAGCTCACGCCGGCGTTCCTCGGCAGCGGCCCCGACACGCCGAACTCGGCGATCGCGCGCGCCGCCCGCGACACGGCGCTCTTCCTCGCGGACATCGGCGAGCTTCGCCGCGACGACATTCCGTCGTCGTTCGCGCCGTTCATCAACACGACCTACCTGCAGCAGGCGCGGCGCAGGTAAGGCGTCGCGGCCGCCCGTCGTCGTCGGTGGTTGGTACCTGAATGACATCGCTGCGCCGCGGACTGGTCGGTGCAGTCGCGGTGGTGCTGGTCGCCGCCTGGCAGGCGTCCGCGACGCTGCGCTGGATCGATCCGCTGCTGTTGCCGCCGCCGACCGAGGTGCTGCGCACTGCCGGCGAACTCGTTGCCGACGGATACCGGCAGGTGCCGCTGTGGCAGCACGTCGCGATCAGCACCGCGCGTGCCGTCGGTGCGTTCGTCGCGGCCATCGCCATCGGGGTGCCGATGGGGCTGGCGATGGGGCTCTCGCCCGGCCTCGCGGCGGTGCTCGACCCCTTTGTCCAGTTCCTGCGTCCGCTGCCCAAGATCGCGCTGATTCCGCTCGCCATCGTGTGGTTCGGGATCGGCGAAACATCCAAGTTCTTCCTGATCTTCATCTCCTGCCTGTTGTCGGTGATCGTCGGTTCCGCTGCAGCAGCCGGGGGCGTCAGTCGGGCGCGGATTCGCGCGGCGCAGGCGCTGGGCGCGCGGCCGTCGCAGGTGTTCCGCTACGTCGTGCTGCCCGACGCCGCACCCGAGATCTTCACCGGAGTCCGGCTCGCGGTCGGGATCGGCTGGACGACGCTGATCGCGGCGGAGATGGTCGCCGCGAATGCTGGCATGGGCTGGATGGTGATCAACGCCAGCTTGTACCTGCGCACCGACATCTGGTTCCTCGGCATCGTGCTGCTCGGCGCCACTGGCTACCTGCTCGACCTCGCGCTCGTCGCGACGCAGCGACTGGCTGACTTTCCCTGGGCGGGACACGACGCATGACGGCGAGCGATGCGCGGATCAGGGTCGATCACGTCGACAAGGTTTTCCCGGCGTCACGCCGCGGTCAGCGCGACACCGAGGTGCTGCGCGGGATCTCGCTCGCACTCGCACCGGGCGAGTTCGTCTGCCTGGCTGGGACCCTCGGGCTGCGGCAAGTCCACGATCCTCAACCTCGTCGCGGGCTTCGAGCGCCCCACGCGTGGCAGCGTGGTCATCGACGAGCGTGAAGTGGGCGGCCCGGGCCCGGACCGGGGCATCGTGTTCCAGCAGCCGACGCTGTTCCCGTGGCTGTCGGTGCAGGACCACCCACCTCCGGCTCGCGGATGGCTGGTGTTCCCGAGAAAGCACACCGCGCAGAGGCCGAGCGCTACCTGCGCCTCGTCGGGCTCAGGGGATTCGAGCGGCACGCCACCTGGGAGCTCTCGGGGCGGCATGCGCCAGCGCGTCGCGCTCGCCCGCGCCTGGCTTCCCGATCCTGAAATCCTGCTGATGGACGAGCCGTTCGCCGCCCTCGACGCCGAGACGCGGCTGATGATGCAGGAGTTGCTGGTGTCGGTGTGGCAAGAAACGGGCACGACGATCCTGTTCGTCACCCATGACGTCGACGAGGCGCTCTATCTCTCGCCGATCGCGTGCTGGTGATGTCGGCGCTGCGCGGCCGGGCCGCATCGTCGACGAGGCCATCGTGCCGTTCCATCGGCCGCGGGAGATCGACTCGCTCGTGGCCGACCCCCAGTTCGGCATGCTGAAGCAGAGGATCCTGCACACGGTGCGCGTCGAAGCGCGCCAGGCGATGGCCGAGGAACTGCGATGAGCCGGTTCCGCTTCGATCTCTACGCGCGGCTGCGCGAGCGCCAGCCGGAACTGCTCGCCGCGCCGCGGCCGACGTGATTGCCCGCGAGCTGGGCATCCCCGACGACTGGCGGGGCAACATCGGCATCTCGGCGAGCAACTCGAGCCGTCCGGGCGTGCTGCGGCGGCACATCGTCGAGGCGATCGCCCGCGAGTCGCGCCGGTACGCGCCACTGTCGCAGCTCGGCGACGAGTTGCGCCGCTTGGTCAAGTCGGTCTATGGCGACGATTACGACGCGGCGCTCGTCAACACCGCCGAAGCCGGGCTTTCGCTCGCATACGACGCGCTGATCGCGCCTTCGCTTTCCGGCCGCGGTGTGCCACCCCGGGCTCGCTGCATCGTGCCGCTGGAACGTCACGTCGAGCATCACGGCAGCTATGGGCGGCCCGTTCCCGGGCGCTACAAGGATCTGTTCGCGGACCGCGGGGCCACCGCGGGCGAGCTCGGGCTCGTCGGGCGGCGCGCGGAGAACGTCGATGTCGTTCTCGTTCGGCTTCCGGGCGCACGCTACGATGTCCACGGCATCAAGGCGTACCCCTGCCCGCTGCTCACCACCGTCGATCCGGAGGCCGCGCTCGCGGCCTACGTTCGCACCGCCGGCATCCACGCGCAGGAACTCGCCGGCTTCGTGACGCTGGGCTACGACACACCGGGCTACGGCTACGGCGCGCACGACGCGGACGGCGCGTCGCTCGTCCAGCAGGGCGTCGGGCGGCTGGCCGCGCAGCACCGGCGTGCCCTACGTCGCGGACAACGCCTGGGGCCTGCCGTTCCACGGGACCACATCCGCGCATCGGCGCCGACGTGATGCTCTACAGCATGGACAAGGTTGCCGGCGGCCCGACCGCCGGGCTCGTCATCGGACGGACCGAGTCGATGGTCAATGTCCGTCGCTTCGGCTCCACAGCGAGCGCTTCGGCACGGTGTCGGCGCACGGCAAGGGCTCGCACGTCGCGTTCGACCCCGGCAAGGAGGCACTCGCCGGCTCGCTCGCCGCCCTGCGCTTGCTGCGCGACGAGCCCGATGCCGCGCTCGCGCCGCTACGGGCAACGGCGGCCATCGTCGCCGACGAGTTCGATCGCGCCGCCGGCGACCTGAAGCCCGGGGTCGCGGTCAACGCGTCGCTCAATGCCGGCGGTGCCGAGATCAACTACGAGGCGACCTGGCGCGACGGCGGCTGCGGGATACCGATCTTCTCGCACCAGGACTGGATCGCGCAGACCAACCTCGTCAACAACGTGCTGGCGCGAATCGGGGTCGTTCCGAATCTCGCCGACGACGGGAACATTCTCGTCACTCCCGGCGTGGGAACCGTCGACGACGACGGGCAGGTGATCGAGCCGCGGCTGCGCCTTGCCGTCCGGGCGACGTTCCGGGCGCTGCGGCTCGTCCAGGACTTCGCCGAGCGCTACGTCTGACGGCGGGGCGGTCAGGCGCCGTCGCGACGGCGCAGGTCGACCAGCCGCTTCGCCTTGTGGGTGCTGCGCGGAAGGGTTCCCGTCTCGACGATGCGAACGCGACGCGGCCGCACGCCGAGTCGCGCCTTCGCTTCGTGGACGACCCGCTCCGCGAGCGCGGCGTTCGACACCGGCGCACCGTCGCCGTCGGGCTGCCCGCCCGGCGCGCGCTCGACGTCGAGCTCGAACCGGGCGAGGTGTCCCTCCTCGTAAACCGTGATCCGGTACTCGCCGGTCAGCCCCGGGACATTGCGGATCACGTGCTCCACGTCGCTCGGAAAGATGTTGACGCCCGAGATGATGAACATGTCGTCGAGCCGGCCGGTGATGCTGATGCGCGCGTGGGTGCGGCCGCAGGCGCAGCGCGAACGGTCGGCAGTGACGATGTCGCCCGTCCGGAAGCGGATCATCGGCCGGGCCCGCTTGGTGAGCGTGGTCAGGACCCTCGCCGGCTTGCCGTCCGCCACCGGCTCGCCGCTCAGCGGATCGAGGACCTCGAGCAGGATGTCGTCCTCGACGAGATGCAGCCCGCGCCGCTGCTCGCACATCCCGGCGCAGGCGCCGTAGATGTCCGAGATCCCGTAGAAATCGAAGAGCTGCGCATTCCAGATCGACTCCATTGCCTGCCCGGTCCGGGACCGAGCCGCCGGGCTCGCCGGCCACGAAGATCCGCCGCACGGCGAGATCCGTCGCCGGGTCGATGCCCGCGTCAACCCCGTCTGCCGAGGTGCCACGCGTACGACGGCGTGGTCCAGGTCACGGTCGCTCCGAACGACTGCATGATGTGCAACAGCCGCTCCGACGCGACGGTCCCCACCCAGAAGCACAGCGCGCCCAGACGCTGCGCGCCGATGACGTCCGGCCCCCCGACGAACAGCGTGAAGTTGAGCGCGTGGACGTAGCGATCGTGCGGTCGCACACCCGCCATCCAGAAGAGCTGCGCCTGAACGTCCTGAAAGGTCTCGAAGTCCGCCGCCGTGAACGGCGAAAGCGTGGGCACGCCCGAAGTGCCCGACGACGCCGAGACGAACACTACGTCGCGCTCCTCGACGGCGAGCATGTCCCCTAGCAGCGGACTCGCGGTTTGCCTCTCGCGCTCGACGCCCTTGTCGACGAACGGGAACGCGCGCAGGTCCGCGAGCGTGCACAGCGCCTCGGGCCGGACGCCGACGGCGTTGAACGAGCGGCGGTAATACGGCGAGTTGCCGTACGCCCAGTCGAGGTCGCCCGCAGCCGTTCGAGCTGCAAGGCCTCCAGCGCGGGGCGCTCCAGGGTCTCGACGTGCGCGTTCCAGTAGCGGCGGCCGGCGGCAGCTTCGCCCTTCATCTTCAGCCTCCTTTGCGGTCGGCGCGGCGGGCGAGGAGGTCCCCCGCCGTCTGGACGACCTGTACCAGCCCGATCAGCGCCACCACGGTGAGGAGCATCACGTTCGTCTGGTAACGGTAATAGCCGAAGCGGATGGCGAGGTCGCCCACGCCGCCGCCGCCGACAATGCCCGCCATCGCCGAGTACCCGATCAGGCTGATCAGCGTCACCGTGAACCCGCGACGAAGCCCGGCAGCGCCTCGGGCAGCAACACGGCCCCTACGATCCGCAGCGGGCTCGCCCCGAAAGCCTGCGCCGCTTCGATGATCCCCGGGTCGACCTCGCACAGCGACGCCTGGACCAACCGGGCGTAGAACGCGATCGCGGCCACCGAGAGCGGCACCGCCGCCGCCACCGGCCCGATCGTGGTTCCGAGGACGAACTGCGTGAAGGGCAGCAGCAGCACGAGCAGGATGACGAAGGGAACCGAGCGGATAACGTTGACAAGGAAGCTGCCCACGGCATTCGCCAGCGGCAGCCGCCAGAACAGCCGCCGGTCGGTGACGAACAGGACGAAGCCAAGCGGCACGCCGCCGGCGACGGCGAAGAATGCCGACACGCCCACCATGAGAAGATCTCGCCAAATGCCGCCGACAAGTCGCCGGCGATCGGCGCCCAGCTACCCGGCATGCAGCACCTCCACGCCGGCGCTGTTGGCGCGGATGAACTCGATCGCCTGGCGCAGTCGATCGCCTGCGGGCCCCGGGTGCCGCGCAGGGTCCACGAAGCGGTCTCCGAAGCGGCCCGAGCAGCGCTACCACCGCCGATCGCGCGCCTTCCGATGTACTCGATTCTGCCGTGCAGTATGTTGATCGAGACGGCGAAGCGCGCCGTCGCCTCGGAGAGCACCGGCTCCTCGGCGCGCTCGCCGAGGAACAGGATCCGGACCAGCGTGCCGCGCAGCTCCCGGGTGAGCCGGGCGGGGAGGGCGAGGTCGAACGTGCGCTCGACCAGTTGTCGCGTGAAGGCCTCGCGCGGTGTCGCGAACACCTCGTACACGTCGCCCTGCTCGAGCACGCGCCCAGCGTCCATCACCGCGACCCGCTGGCAGACCGCCTTGATGACGCTCATCTCGTGGCAGATGAGGACGATGGTGATCCCGAGGCGGGCGTTGATCTCGCGCAGCAGTTCGAGGATCGACGCCGCCGTCTCGGGGTCGAGCGCCGACGTCGGCTCGTCGCACAGCAGCACCTCGGGGTGGTTGGCGATCGCCCGGGCGATGCCCACGCGCTGCTCCTGGCCGCCCGACAACTGGGCCGGGTAGGCGTTGGCCTTCTCCCGCAGGCCGACGAGGTCGAGCACCTCGGTGACCCGCGCCGCGATCGACGTTCGCGGCGCCCCCGCGGCGCGCAAGGCGAAGGCGGCGTTCTCGCGTGCCGTCCGCGTGTGCATCAGGTTGAAATGCTGGAAGATGAACCCGATCTTCTGTCGCACCCGGCGCAGGGCCGCGCCACGGAAGTCGGTCACGTCCTCGCCGTCGAGCTGGACGCGACCGCCGCTCGGTCGCTCGAGCAGGTTGACGGTGCGCAGGAGCGTGCTCTTGCCCGCACCGCTGCTGCCGACGATGCCGAAGATCTCGCCCTTGCCGACCGCGAGCGAGACCCCGTCGACGGCGCCCACGATCCGACCGCCGGCGGCGAACAGCACGCTGATCTCGTCGAGTTCGATCATCGGTTGCGGCTCGCCGGCGGTGGCGCGGCCGGCGCAGCGCGCGTCCCTCGGCTGGTCGGATTCGCCGCGCATCGCTGCCCGCCTACTTGCGCCCAGGCGCTCCGGCCGCGACCCTCGTCTTCAGCCAGGCGGGCTTCTGGAAATCCTTGAAGATGTGCTGCGGGCTGTCGACGACGGCCAGGAACTCGGGGGACTCGACGACGGTGCGAATGTCCTTGACGTACTGCCGATCGAGGTCCTCGGTGTGTACCGCAACCAGATTCTTGAGGTTCTCGTCGAGTTCCTCCAGCTTGAGTGCATCCGAGAGCTTGAGTCCCGCGGCGATGGCGAAGTTGCCATTGACGACCGAGGCGGCGGCACTTTCGAGCGTGCGCGGCAGTTGCGCCGCTTCGAGCGGCCGGATGACGAGCCCGCGCGGATTCTGGTCGATGTCCTTCTCCGACGCCTGCGTTGCATCGATGTCCTTGCGGATGGTGATGAGGCCGAGCTTCGCAAGGAAGCGCAGCGCGCGCGCGAGGTTGGTGGGGTCGTTGGCCAGCGTCACGACGTCGCCCTGCTTCAACTGGTCGATCGACTTGATTCGGTTCGAATACAGCCCAAGGCCCGCGGTCGGAATGGTGATCACCGGCGAGAGCTTGAGGCCCTTGTCGGCCGAGAACTTCTCCAGGTACAAGCGGTGCTGGTAGAGGTTGGCGTCCAGGCTCCGGTTCGCGAGCGCGAGGTTCGGCTGGACGTAGTCGCTGAATTCGCGCACGACGACTTTGTACCCCTTCTTCTCCAGTCCGGGCTGGATCGCGTGGCGGATGAGGTCGCCGGACGGGCCCGGCGCGACGCCGAATACGATCTGGTTCGGCGAGAGCTGCGCGAAAGCTCCGTGAGCGCCGAGCAACAGCGCGAGCGTCAGCGCCGAGCTGAGCCATCGAAAGGCACGTTGCAGGCTGATCATGGTGGTGTCCCTTGCAAGTGTTAAGGTGGATCAACTCTAGGAGACGGTCGCCGTGGCGTGAACTGCGGATTTCGGATTTCGATATCCGAACCTGCTGGCGCGGCGCTTCTCACGCGGCGCGTGCCGCGTGGATGTGCACGCGCCGAGTCCGCCCGCTCCGTCGCGGAAGGCGCGCAGAGCGGCTCGAGCCGGTCGGCGTCGATCAGAAAGCCGTCGTGGCCGTGCAGCGAATCGAGGTGCACGAGCCTCGCGGCTGGAAGCTGTGCCGCGAGTGCAGCCTGATCGGCCGGCACATACAGCGCGTCCGTCGCAATCGACACTACGAGCGCGCTCTGGCGCAGCGCGGCGAGCCCGGCGGCGACCGACCCGCGGCCGTGCCCGACGTCGTGGCTGTCCATCGCGTCGAGCAGCACGCGGTAGCTGTGCGCGTCGAAGCGGTGCACCAGCGCGTCGCCGTGGTGGCGCAGCCAGCCGGCGACGGCGAAGTCGTCGGGCGAGAGCGCGCGCTCGGCGAACACCTCGGCGCCGCGCGCGCGCGCGAAGCGCTCGGCGAGCGACGTAGGGCTTCGGTAGCTCACCATGGCGATCGCGCGCGCCGCGGCGAGACCTGCGCGTGGCGGGTCGTCGGGGTCGTGATCGCCGGACGCGAATCGGGGTCGGTCGCGAGTGCGAGCCGCTGCGCCTCGCTCCAGACGATGCACCAGGGCGAATGCGCCGCCGCGGCGGCGATGGTCGCGATCGCCTGCACGCGACCTGGGTCGAGGAGTGCCCACTCCAGCGCCTGCAGCCCGCCCATCGAGCCGCCGATGACGAGCCGTATGCCGCGGATGCCCAGGCGGTCGGCGAGTGCCATCTGCAGCCGCACCTGGTCGCGGATGGTGACTTTCGGGAACCCGCGCGCCCCATCGGCGACCATCGCTGTCGAGACTCGCCGGGCCGGTGGTCCCGTAGCAGCCGCCGAGCACGTTGCTGCAGACGATGAAATCGCGACCCGGATCGAGCGCGCGGCCGGGACCGAACATCGCGGGCCACCACGCCGCGGCGTCGGCCGACCCGGTGAGCGCGTGGCAGACGACAACGGCGTTGTCGGCGGCGGCGTTGCGCTCACCCCAGGTGCAGTACGCGATCTCTACGGCGTGCAGCGACGCGCCGCTCTCGAGGGCGAACGGTTCGTCGAGGACGAGGCGGGCGTGGCTTCGTCCTGGCGGTCTCGTCACGCAGCGGCCTCGAGCCGTGCGCGGCGAGCGCACGGTCGAAATCCTCTTTGATGTCGTCGATGTGCTCGATGCCGACCGAGACCCGGACGAGATCCGGGCGCACGCCAGCGCTCCGCTGCTCGGCGTCTGAGAGCTGCTGGTGCGTGGTCGAAGCCGGGTGGATCACCAGTGTCTTGGCGTCACCGACGTTGGCGAGATGGCTCGCGAGGCGGACGCCGTCGATGAACTTGCGCCCCGCCTGGTAGCCGCCGCGGACACCGAAGTTGAGCACCGAGCCATAGCCATGACGCAGGTAGCGTTTCGCGATTTCGTGGTAGGGATGCGCAGGAAAGCCCGCGAAAACTCGACCCAGGCGATGTCGTCGCGCGCCTGCAGCCAGGTGGCGAGCGCCGCTGCGTTGTCGAGATGTCGCTGCACCCGCAGCGACAGCGTCTCCAGGCCCTGCAGCAGCAGGAACGCGTTGAACGGCGACAGGCTGGAGCCCAGGTCGCGAAGGCCCTCGACGCGCGCGCGGATCGCGAACGCGATGTTGCCGAACGCGCTTCCCGCGCCGAACGTCTCCCAGAAATTGAGACCGTGGTACCCCGGGGCTGGCTCCGTGAACAGCGGGAAGCGCCCGTTGCCCCAGTCGAAGGACCCGGCATCGACGATGATGCCGCCGATCGACGTCCCGTGCCCGCCGATCCACTTGGTCGCCGAGGCCACCACGATGTCCGCGCCGTGCACGATCGGACGGGCGACGTAGCCCGCTGCCCCGAACGTGTTGTCGACGACCAGCGGAATGCCCGCGTCGTGGGCGATCTTCGCCAGCGCGGCGAAGTCAGGAACGTTGAAGCGCGGGTTGCCGATGGTCTCGACGTATAGCGCCTTCGTGCGCGCTCCGATCGCCCGCGCGGAAGTCCTCCGGATTGTCACCGTCGACGAAGCGGACGCCGATTCCCAGCCGCGGCAGCGTCACCTTGAACTGGTTGTACGTGCCGCCGTACAGGTAGCTCGTCGACACGATGTCGTCGCCGGCCTGGGCAATCGTCGGAGCGCGACGAACTGCGCCGCCTGGCCCGAGCTGGTCGCGACACCGGCGACTCCGCCCTCGAGCGCGGCGACTCGCTGCTCGAACACGTCGGTCGTCGGGTTCATGATTCGTGTGTAGATGTTGCCGAACTCCTTCAGCGCGAACAGCCGTGCACCGTGGTCGGCGTCGTTGAACGTGTACGACGTCGTCTGGTAGATCGGGACCGCGCGGGCGTTGGTTCCCGGCGCGGGCTGCTGGCCCGCGTGGACCTGCAGCGTTTCGTAGCGATAGATGGGCTTGCTCTCGGCCATGTCGGCACCTCGAGGGGTTGGGTTCGCTGCGGCGAACCGGCAGCACCGGCAGACTAGCAAGCACGGCGGGCACGGGCGAAGCGCGGAATTCGCGTTTCGTTATCGCGCTGCTGCATAACGATTCGCTGCATCATTGTGCGCAGGGTTCGGCGCTGCGGCGGGATTGCTGCACGCGATCTGCGCGGCGGCCTGGCGCTCGCGCCGGCGCCCGCGCCCAACGCAGGAGACGCAGCGTGAACGAAGAAGCCGGCAGGCCGGCGGTGTTCGATCTCATCGGCAATACGCCGCTCGTCGAGGTGACGCGCTTCGACGTCGGTTGCTGTCGGCTCTTCGTCAAGCTCGAGTCGCAGAATCCCGGCGGCTCGATCAAGGACCGCATCGGCTTGTCGATGATCGAGGCAGCGGAAGCACGACGGCCACCTTCCGCCCGGCGGCACGGTGATCGAGGCGACCGCCGGCAACACCGGTCTCGGACTCGCGCTCGTCGGCGGGCCAAGGGCTACCGCGTCGAGCTGGTCGTCCCGGACAAGATGTCCGGCCGAGAAGGTGCTCCACCTCAAGGCGATGGGGGCGGTCGTGCATCACGACGCGCTCCGATGTCGGCAAGGGACACCCGGAGTACTACCAGGACTACGCCGCGCGGCTCGCGCGGCGAGACGCCTGGCGGCTTCTACGTCAACCAGTTCAACAACCCGAACAATCCGCTTGCCCACGAACGCACCACCGGCCCCGAGATCCTGCGGCAGACGGGGGGCACCGTCGACGCGATCGTCTGCGGCGTGGGCTCCGGCGGGCACGCTGACCGGCCTCACCCGCTTCTTCCGCCGCCATCGCGCCTCCCGTCGAGTTCGTGCTCGCCGATCCCGCGGGCTCGATGCTCGCCGACTACGTGCGCACCGGCACGACCGGCAAGGCCGGGTCGTGGGCGGTCGAGGGCATTGGCGAGGACTTCGTGCCGCCGATCGCCGACCTCTCGGCGGTGCGCCGATGCCTACACGATCGACGACGAGGAGAGCTTCGCCACCGCGCGCGAGTTGCTGCGGCGGGAGGGCATCCTCGGAGGCTCCTCGACCGGCACGCTGCTCGCCGCCGCGCTGCGCTATTGCCGCGAGCAGCGCGAGCCGCGGCGCGTCGTGACGTTTGTCTGCGACACCGGCACGCGCTATCTGTCGAAGGTCTACAACGATTCCTGGCTCTTCGACCAGGGGCTGTTGCACCGTCCCCGTCACGGCGACCTGCGCGACATCGTCAGCCGCCGGTTCGAGGACGGCGCCGTGGTCAGCGTGCTGCCGGAGGACACGCTGCTCACGGCGTTCCAGCGAATGCGGCAGGCCGACGTCTCCCAGCTGCCGGTGATCACGTCCGGCCGGGTCGTGGGGCTCGTCGACGAGTCCGACCTGCTGCTCGAGGTCCACTCCGACCCCGCACGATTCCGCGGCAGCGTCGCCGAGGCCATGACGCGATCGCTCCATACGCTGCCGCCCACCGCCTCGCTCGACGAGCTGTCCGCGGTGCTCGACCGGGGCCTCGTCGCCATCGTCGCCGACGACGCGCGCTTCCACGGCCTGATCACCCGGTTCGACCTCCTCAACCACCTGCGCAGGAGCCTCCGATGAGCGACAAGGACCGGGGCGCGCCGCCGGAGCAGCGTCGGCGCACGCGCTCGCCACCCGCGTCATCCACGCCGGCCAGCTTCCCGATCCGTCGACGGGGGCGATCATGCCGCCGATCTACGCGACGTCCACCTACGTGCAGAAGAGCCCTGGCGTTCACCGGGGCTCGACTACGGCCGCTCGCACAATCCGACGCGCTGGGCACTCGAGCGCTGCGTGGCCGATCTCGAAGGCGGGGCACAGGGTTCGCCTTCGCTTCCGGCCTGGCGGCCATCGGCACGACGCTCGAACTCCTCGACGCCGGCGCGCACGTAATCGCCGGCGACGATCTCTACGGCGGGACGTATCGGCTGTTCGAGCAGGTGCGGCGAAGAAGCGCCGGCCTGCAGTTCACGTTCGTCGACACCTCCGACCTCGACGCCGTTCGGCGCGCGATCCGCCCTCAGACGCGCGTGCTCTGGGTGGAGACGCCGACCAATCCGCTGCTCAAGCTCGCCGACCTCGATGCGCTCGCCGAGCTGGCCCATGACCACGATCTTCTCGCCGTTGCCGACAACACGTTCGCGAGCCCCTGTCTGCAGCGTCCGCTGGAACATGGCTTCGACGTCGTCGTCCACTCGACGACCAAGTACCTCAACGGCCACTCCGACGTCATCGGCGGGATGGCCGTCGTTGCCGGAGGCGCGCGGCAGGCGGCGTGGCGCGAGCAGCTCGCGTTCCTGCAGAACGCCGTCGGCGCGATCGCCGGCCCGTTCGACAGCTTCCTCGTGCTGCGCGGCGTCAAGACGCTCGCGCTGAGGATGGATCGGCACTGCGCGAGCGCGCTCGAGCTCGCCGGTTGGCTGGAGACGCAACCCGAGGTCGCGCGGGTGCGCTACCCCGGACTTCCCTCCCATCCGCAACACGCGCTTGCCGCGCGGCAGATGAAGGGATTCGGCGGGATGATCTCGCTCGACCTTGCGACCGACCTCGCCGGCACGCGGCGCTTCCTCGAGTCGACGCGGCTGTTCGCGCTCGCCGAGAGCCTTGGCGGCGTGGAGAGCCTGATCGAGCACCCGGCGATCATGACCCACGCGTCGATTCCAGTCGCGCAGCGCACGCGCTCCGGGATCGGCGACTCGCTCGTGCGTCTCTCGGTCGGCATCGAGGACGTCGACGATCTCAAGGGTGACTTGCGCGCGGCGCTCAACGCGATCGGAGCGCAGCCGCCGAGCAGGGTGCGTCGGCGGGGGCCGGCCACGCAGGGCAACGCGGCGCCGCGCTGAGCGTTCCCCGGTCGCCGGTCGCCGGTCGCCCCGTCGCGGGGCCGCTGTGGCAGCCGCCCGACACGCTGCGGGTCCGCGGACTGACGGCGCACGCCGGGGCCCTGCAGCGATGGCCCGAGCGCGGCGGTCGTGGCCAATTGGGGCGCAGGGTCACGCAAGAGGACCTCCCCGGCGCTCTCCGCTGGAATCCTGTTGACCAGCACGCGTCCCACAGACTCCTAGAGCGCGCCTTGTGTTGTCGCGCCCTTGACCTTCACAGGTTGCGTTCCGGCTTCGATGAACTCAAGAACGTTGCCGAAGGGATCGTGGACGAACACCCTCGCGCGATCGGGCAGCGGTCGCGAGGCGTCGACGGGACAGACGGCTTTCTGGATGCGCGCGACGAGATCCTGCAGCGAATCGACGACGAAGGCGGCGTGGAGCCGGGGGGGCGCGCCAGTGCGCGGGGTCGCGACGAGGTCGAGGCGCAAGGTGCCCACTTCGAAACGGATGATGTCGCCGTCCTTTGTGGCTGTTTCGGTGGAGAGTTGCCGCAGCCCGAGCACGGAACCGTAGAAGAGGCGGGCGTGTTCCGATCGCCCCCGCGGATAGGCGAGCTGGACGTGGTCGACGGCGACGATGGGCATGTGATCGAGCGATCCGGGCACGACGACGAAGCCTGTTCCAAGTCAGCAACCGCGCCCGTTGCCCGCGCGAGCGCGGTCAGGCCAGACGCGGAGAACAATGGTGCTGGGCGAGTGCTCGGCCTGGCACCGAACGGGCAGTCGGGTGTCCCATTGCACCGTGACTGTCCAGAGGAAAGGGTGCGCGGCTTGCCGCCTCTGCGCAAGGCGGCCCCGCCGCCGGATCCCTGCTCGGGTGCTCCCTATTTCCTAGTGTAGATCTGGTCGAACACCCCGCCGTCGGCAAAATGCGTCTTCTGCGCCTTCGCCCAGCCGCCGAACACGTCGTCGATGGTGAAGAGGTTAAGCTTGGGGAACTGCTTCGCGTACTTCGCCACGACCGTCGCGTCGATCGGCCGGTAGAAGTGGCGGGCGGCCAGATCCTGCCCCTCCGGGGAATAGAGGAACTCCAGGTAGGCCTGCGCGGCCTCGCGCGTCCCGCGCTTGTCGACGACCTTGTCGACGATCGCCACCGGCGGCTCGGCGAGGATGGTGATCGGCGGGTAGACGATCTCGAACTTGTCGGCCCCGAATTCCTTGAGCGACAAGTGCGCTTCGTTCTCCCAGGCGAGCAGTACGTCGCCCACGCCGCGCTCGACGAAGGTGACCGTCGAGGCGCGCGCGCCGGAGTCGAGCACCGGGACGTTGGCGAAGAGCTTCGCCACGAACTCCTTCGCCCTGGCGTCGTTGCCGCCGGGCTGCTTCAGCGCGAAGCCATAGGCGGCAAGGTAGCCCCAGCGCGCGCCACCCGAGGTTTTGGGGTTGGCGGTGATCACCGACACACCGGGCTTGACCAGATCGTCCCAGTTGCGGATGCCCTTCGGGTTGCCCTTGCGCACGAGGAAGATGTAGGTCGACGTGTACGGCGAGCTGTTGTGCTTCAACCGTTTCTGCCAGTCGGCCGGCAGCAGCTTCGCCCTCTCGGCGATCTCGTCGATGTCGTAGGCGAGTGCCAGCGTCACGACGTCGGCTTCGAGCCCGTCGATGACCGAGCGCGCCTGCTTGCCCGAGCCGCCGTGCGACTGCTTCACGGTGACGACGTCGCCGGTCTTCGCCTTCCATTGCGCGGCGAACGCCTTGTTGAAGTCGGTGTAGAACTCGCGCGTCGGGTCGTACGAGACGTTGAGCAGGGAGATGTCTTTGGCGGCGGCGCTCGCCCCGGCGATGCCGAGCGAAGCGGCGATGATGGCGGTGCAAAGCCTGCGGGCGAATCCCATGGCACGTTCCTCAAGGTGTGGCGAAGACGGGACGCCATGCTAGGTCCGAACCGGCGGCTCGGAAACGAAGCATTGCATCTTTGGTTATGCGCCGGCCGCATAGGGCGCCCGGCGCGGTCGGACGTCCGCGGGCGACCGCCGCCGCGAACGCGCGAGATCGGGCACAGCTGGGGCCGACCCGCGTCGCGCCGTCAGCTGCGCCGCGCCCCGGCGAGCCGCCTGACCACGGCCACCATGCGGTCGACTTCCTCGCAGGTGTTGTAGAACGCTAGCGAGGGTCGCACGGTGGTTTCCAGCCCGAACCGGCGCAGTATCGGCTGCGCGCAGTGGTGGCCCGTGCGCACGGCGATGCCTTCCTCGTTGAGCGCCTGGCCGACCTCCTCGGTGCTGTAGCCCGCGAGCACGAAGGAGAGCACGCTCGCCTTGTCGCGCGCCGTGCCGACGAGGCGCACGCCGTCGATGGCACGCATCGCCGCGGTAGCGTACTCGAGCAGCCCGTGCTCGTAGCGGGCGATGTTGGCGAGGCCGATGCGCTCGACGTACTCCAGCGCCGTCGCGAGGCCGACCGCATCGGCGATGTTGCCGGTACCGGCCTCGAACCGCGTCGGCGGACCTTGGTAGACGGTGCGCTCGAACGTCACGTCGGCGATCATGTTGCCGCCACCCTGCCACGGCGGCATCGCCTCGAGGAGCGCGCGCTTGCCGTACAGCGCACCGATGCCCGTCGGGCCGTAGATCTTGTGGCCCGAGAAGACGAAGAAGTCGGCGTCGAGCGTCCGCACGTCGACGGCGAGGTGAGACACCGACTGTGCGCCGTCGACGAGCGCGCAGGCGCCGGCACGGTGCGCGAGGTCGATGATCTCCCCGACCGGAACGACGGTGCCGAGCGCGTTCGACACCTGAGTGACGGCGACGATCTTGGTGTGGTCGGTGAGCAGGCGCTGGTATTCCTCGAGCAGAACTTGCCCCGAGTCGTCGACCGGGATGACGCGCAGCCGCGCACCCTTCTCCGCCGCGAGCTGCTGCCACGGGACGATGTTGGCGTGGTGCTCGAGGTGGGAGACGACGATCTCGTCGCCCGGCCCGACGTGTTTCGCGCCCCAGCTCTTGGCGACGAGGTTGATCGCCTCGGTTGCGCCGCGGACGAAGACGATCTCGTCGGCGCAACTCGCGCCGACGAAGCGGCGGACCGTCTCGCGCGCCCTCTCGTAGGCGTCCGTCGCCCGGGCGGCGAGCTCGTGCGCGGCGCGGTGGATGTTCGAGTTCTCGCGCCGGTAGAAATGCGTGAGCCGGTCGATCACCGCGTGCGGCTTCTGTGTGGTCGCCGCGTTGTCGAACCAGACCAGCGGCCGGCCGTTGACGCGCTCGGCGAGGATCGGGAAGTCGCGGCGCACCGCGTGAACGTCGAACGGCGGGTGGCCGCCCTGCGGCAGCGCTTCGACGGCGGTCCCCGGTGGCGCAGCGGGCGCCGCCGTGGTCTCAGGCACGAAGTAGTACGGTGCCGACGAATGCGGTGAAGGTGGCGTGATGCCCGGTTCGCGCAGCAGCAGGCCGCCCGGCAGGGCGTACGGGCGCGCAACGATCGCGTCGTCGGCGGCCACGGGCGCGCCTGCCGTCGGGAGCTCGGCGAGCGGACGGTTGGCGTCGGCGACGAAGTAGTACGGGGACGTGCTCCCGAGCGGGTCGGGCGCGGCACTCGCCGGAACGCGGGCGGCACCCGCGTACGCCTCTGGCACACCGAGCACGTGGCTGCCCGCCCGTGCGTCGTAACCGGGCGCAGCGCTCAGCGCGTGGTCGGGCACGCCGTTGCCAGCCAGCGCGTGCGGCACGAGCGAGGGCAGCGACGCGCCAGCGTTGGCCGCAACCTGTGGCGACGATGGTGCGAGGCCGGCCGCCGGCGGCTGCGCGCCGAAGGGCACGGCTGCGGGGCTGGCGGGGCCCGCCGCTCCCGGCGGCGGGGATAACCCCGCCGGCTGCGGGTTTGCCGGCAACGGCACGCCGCCCGCGGCGAACAGTGCCGCAGGCGGCCCGCCTGGCAGCGCGGCGAAAAACGCGCTTGCGAGTTGCGCGAGAAGCGCCGGATCGGGTGCGCCCGGCGGCAGCGCCGGACCTGCGGCATCAGCGGTCGCCATCGCGGAACGTCACTTGTAGGTGTGCGAATAGTCGTGGTACTTGCCGACCTCGACGTCGTCGAGCAGCGCGAGCGCGTCGTCGGTGAGCACCGCGAGCGAACAGTACAACGAGATGAGGTACGACGCGATCGCGTTGCGGCTGATCCCCATGAAGCGGACCGACAGCCCCGGGCTCTGTTCGCCGACGAGGCCCGGCTGGAATAGACCGATCACTCCCTGCCGCTTGTCGCCGACCCGCAGCAAGAGCACCTTGGTCTTGCCGTCCGCGACCGGCACCTTGTCGGACGGCACCAGCGGGATGCCGCGCCACGTGAGGAACTGGGAACCGAACAGGCTCACCGTCGGTGGCGGCACACCGCGGCGCGTGCACTCGCGCCCGAACGCGGCGATCGCGACCGGATGGGTGAGGAAGAACGCGGGCTCCTTCCACACCTTGGTGAGGAGCTCGTCCAGGTCGTCGGGTGTGGGCGCGCCGGCGAGCGGGTAGACGATCTGCTCCGGCGCCACGTTGGCGATGAGCCCATAGTCCGGGTTGTTGATGAGCTCGTTTTCCTGCTTCTCCTTGATCGCCTCGATGGTGAGCCGCAGCTGCTCCTTGATCTGGTCGTGCGGGCTGCTGTAGAGGTCCGATATGCGCGTGTGCACGTCGAGCACGGTGCTCACGGCGCTGAGGAAGTACTCGCGCGGCGCGTCCTCGTAGTCGACAAAGGTCGTCGGCAGCTCGGACTCGTCGCGCTCCGCGCACAGCACGTGCACGTCCTGTGGATTGCGCACCTTGTTGAGCCGGTAGATGCCGGCTTCGACCGGCACCCACTGCAGGAGGTGAGTGAGCCAGCGCGGGCTGATCGTCGACAGCGTCGGCGCGCTCTTGGTCGCGTTCGCGAGCTGGCGGGCGGCCTTGTCGCCGAGGGCGAGTTGGGCGGGCTTTCCTTCGACCATGCTGGACTCCTTTGTGCGTGAAGCGAATGAGGGTGTGAGAAGAGCGAGGGATCCGATCAAGTCTCCCCTCGACCGCCGCCTTCCCTCAACCGGCTATCGCCACCAATACGACGCGACTTTGCGGTCGATCAATCGGACGGCTGGCGCTCGCAAAGCGCGATCAGCTCCGAAAGCGGCATCTCGAGCGCCTCGGCGAGCTTGGCGGCGGTTGCGAGCGAGGGCATCGCCGTCGCGCGCTCGATCTCGCCCATGTACGAGCGGTTGAGCTCGGCCCTTCCGGCAAGACGCTCCTGCGACCAACCGCGCGCCTCGCGAAAACGTCGGATGGCGGTGCCGAACCGCGCGCCGAGACGCGCCCCATCCGGCCTAGATTCCCGCGCCGTCATCGACGAAATCGGTACGGATGCCCTCGCGAACGCGCGCCTGTGTCACCTGGCTGCCCGGCGGCACGCTGCGGGTGACCCAGACGTTGCCCCCGATCACCGAACCGCGGCCGACGGTGACGCGGCCGAGGATGGTGGCGCCGGCGTAGATCACGACGTCGTCCTCGACGATCGGGTGCCGGGGGCCACCCTTTTGCACGAAGCCCTCGGCGTCGGTTTCGAACCGCTTGGCACCCAGGGTAACGGCTTGGTAGAGCCGCACGTTGCGCCCGATGACTGCCGTCTCACCGATGACGACCCCGGTCCCGTGATCGATGAAGAATCCCGAGCCGATATCGGCGCCGGGGTGGATGTCGATCCCGGTCTCCGCGTGCGCGAGTTCGGAAACCATCCGAGCGAGCAACGACACCCCTGCCCGATAGAGCTCGTGCGCGAGCCGGTGGTGGACGAGAGGTAGCGCTCGCTGGAGTCGGGCAGCACGACGACGATCGTCTTGCCGGCATTCTCGGGGCGCCGGCCCAGGCGCACCGCGACGGCCGCCGCGGCACCGCAGGAGATTCCGGACAGGATTCCCTCTTCGCGCGTGAGCCGCCGCGCGAACGCCACCGCTTCCTCGTTGGTCACCTGCTCGATCGCATCGACGAGCGACAGATCGAGCACCTGGGGAACGAACCCGGCGCCGATGCCCTGAATCTTGTGCGGAGCGGGCTTCAGCGGTTCGCCGGCGCGAGTTTGCGTGAGCACGGGGCTTGCCGCCGGCTCGACGGCCACCGACAGGATCGCTTTCCCCTTGGTGTGCTTGATGTAGCGCGACACACCGGTGATCGTGCCGCCGGTCCCGATTCCGGAGACCAGGATGTCGATCGCACCGCCGGTGTCCTCCCAGATCTCGGGACCGGTGGTCGTCTCGTGGATCGCCGGGTTGGCCGGGTTCTTGAACTGCTGCAGCAGTACGAATTTGGGATCGGAGGCCGCGATCTCCTCGGCCTTGGCGACCGCGCCGCTCATGCCCTTCGGCCCCTCGGTCAGCACGAGCTTCGCCCCGTAGGCTATGAGGAGCTTGCGCCGCTCTAGGCTCATCGTCTCGGGCATCGTGAGCGTCAGCGGAATGCCGCGCGCGGCGGCGACGAACGCGAGCGCGATGCCGGTGTTGCCGCTCGTGGGTTCGACGATCTCCTTGCCCGGCCCGAGCAGGCCGCGCTTCTCCGCGTCCCAGATCATCGCCGCGCCGATCCGGCACTTGACCGAATACGCCGGATTGCGACCCTCGATCTTGGCGAGCACACTCGCCTGCGCGCCGTCGACGATGCGGTTGAGCCGGACGAGTGGCGTGCGTCCGATCGACAGTGAATTGTCGGCGTACCAGTGTGTCATATTCGTTTCTCTCCCATCGTCGTATCAGTCCTGCACCCAGGGCAGCCCGTGGAAGCGCCAGCCATTGACGCGCCCGCGACGCCCGTGGTCGTCCTTGTCGCCCTCGAAGCCCTCGATCACGTTGAACACGCTCGTGAAGCCGGCGCGAGTCGCGAGCAGGGCAGCCTCCGCCGACCGTTTGCCGCTGCGGCACAGGAGCAGCACGACGTCGGTCTTGCGCACCTTCGCCTCCAGTTCGCGCAGGAAGCGCGGGTTGCGCGTCAAGTTCGTGCCGGTCGCCCAGGCCACCGCCGGCACGCCGGGCACCTCGCCGACGAACTTGCGCTCCTCGGGCGAGCGGATGTCGACGAGCAGTGCGTCGCCGGCCCGGAAGAGCGCCCATGCGTCGCGCGGCCTGATTTCGCCGGCGAATGGCAAGCCGGCACGGCCCGCCTCGGCGCGGGCGCGATCCAAGATGTGCTGCAGGGACGACAAATCGAACACGGCGGACATGGCTCCTCCCTCGCGAGCTCCGGGCTGGACACGGATGGTTATAGACGGCAGGACCACAGCCTACGGAGGCGAAAGGGGGGCGGGAACGAAGAATTTCGCGGATCGTTATGCGCAAATCAATTGGCAGGCACTTTGCGGATGGCCGGTACACGCGAGATCGCAACCTGATGCCGCTTCAGCGCCCACGGGCGACGGACCCGCGCGCCCCCCGCGGCGCAAAATATCCCCGAACCGCGGGGGCTCACGACGTCCCCGTCGCGAACGAACGAGCAGCCCGGAACGGCCTCCCGTCAGCCGGGGCCGCGCGGCCGCACCGCGGCGTAGACGTTGCGCAGCCCGCGCCCAGGAACGTCCACGCCGGCAGACGAACGCCATGCCGAGCTTCAGCAGCGTGGCGATCGAGCGCGTGTTGGCGGGTGCCGCAAGCGCGAGGACCCGACGGCAGCCGAGTGCGCCGAGGAGGTGGCCGACCTGCGCGCGGCCGATCTCGCTGCCGTAACCCCGGCCCCAGGCCGAGCGGGCGAGCACGAATCCGATCTCGAAGTCCTCGGCGCCGAGCACCGTGCAAAGTCGCGGTCCGGCGTAGCCGATGACCTCGCCACCGGCTTTCTCGACGAGCACGCCGGGCGCGCGGCCCGTGCCCTCGTGGTCCAGCGTCCGGAAGACCGCCGCGGCACGCCCGGCGTCGGGCACCCCGCCCGCGTCGACGTGCTGCATCACCGCGGCGTCGGCGAACACGCGCGCCTCGAGCAGCGGGAGGTCTGCCGGCACCGGCACGCGCAGCCGCAGGCGGGGCGTTTCGAGCAGTGTTCCCCGGGCAGCCATCTTGGTCCTGGTTTCGGGACGACGCGCCGCGCCGAGCTCCGCCGTCGGTCCGTCGGTTGCGGCATGCGCGAAGCTCGCCGCTGTCGGCGATAATAGGCGACTGGCCCGGGCCTTGCAGCCCGATCGACTGCCTGCTCGCCCTGCGTTGCCCGATGAATCCCCCTTCTTTCCATGCCCGCGCCTGCGCGCCCGGCGAGCTCGGGGCACGGCACTGCCGGACGGGTACGGTTCACCTACTCGTTCACGCCTGACTCGCGCGCGGGCGTGCGACTGCGCGCGTTCCCACCATGTCCGCCCCGCCGGTTCCCTTTCTGCCCGTGTACTTCGCGTTCGCCGCGGGGTACCTGCTTTCCTACCTGCTGCGCACCGTCAACGCGGTCATCTCGCCGGAGCTCACGCGCGAGCTCGCGCTGTCCTCCGGTTCGCTGGGACTGCTCACCAGCGCCTATTTCATCGCCTTCGCCGCGATGCAGATCCCTGCCGGGATGCTGCTCGACCGCTACGGCCCGCGGCGCGTCGAGCCGGCGCTGCTGCTGTTCTGCGGCATCGGCACGCTGGCGTTCGCGTTGGCCGACGGCGTCACCGGTCTGTTGATCGCCCGCGCGCTGATCGGGCTGGGTGTCGCCGTCTGCCTGATGGCACCGCTGAAGGCGGTTTCGGCGTGGTACCCGCCGGAGCGGCAGGCCTCGCTCGCGAGCTGGGTCATGGCGGCAGGTGGCGTCGGCGCGCTGGCGGCGACGACGCCGGTCGAGCTCGCGCTGCGGTTCACCACCTGGCGCGGCGTCTTCGTCGTGCTCTCCCTGTTCGCGTTCGGCATCGCCGCGTGGATCTGGTGGCGCGTGCCGGATACGCAGCAGGCGGCGGCAGGCGGCGGTGTTGCGGCGCAGTGGGCGGGCGTGCGGACGATCTTTCGCAACCGGCGCTTCTGGTGGATCGCCCCGCTGGGCAGCTTCGGCATGGGCTCGTTCATGGCGATCCAGGGCTTGTGGTCGGTTCCGTGGCTGATGGAGATCAACGGCTACGACCGAGCGACTGCGGCGCGGCACCTGCTGCTGATGAGCGCGCTGATCCTCGCCGGCTACGTGATCCTCGGCATGCTGGCGACGCGGCTCGCGCGGCGGGGCCTTCACCCGCGGCACCTCTTCGCCGGCGGCTTCGCCCTCAACGCCCTCGCCCTGGCCGCGATCGTCCTGCAGTGGCCCGGAACGTACACGTGGTGGGCGTTGTACGGGTTTGGCGCGGCGGTCAACATCCTCGGCTACCCGATCCTCGGCGAGGGCTTCCCGAAGGAGCTCGCCGCTCGGGCGAGCACGGCGCTCAACCTGCTGATGTTCGTCGGCAGCTTCGCGGCGCAGTGGGGGATCGGCCTCATCATCGACGCGACGCGCGGCCACGGCCAGACGGGGAGCGGAGTTGGCCTGCGGACCGCATTCGCGGTGGTTCTCGCCTGCCACGTGCTCACCTACGTCTGGTTCCTCGCCGGCTGGAGGCGGCACGCGGTGCACCGCGGCGCCGGGGCCGGCTGACCGGGAACGCGCATTCCACGACGAGCCACGCATGCATCTGCACATCCTCGGCATCTGCGGCACCTTCATGGGCGGCATCGCGGCGATCGCGAAGACCGCCGGCCACCGGGTGACCGGGTGCGACGCCAACGTCTACCCGCCGATGAGCGAGCAGCTGCGCGCGCTCTCCATCGATCTCACCGCGGGCTGGGATCCCGCGCAGCTCGACGGTGTTGCCGCCGGCGCCGACACGTTCGTCGTCGGCAACGTCGTCTCGCGCGGCAACCCGCTGATGGAGGCGATCCTCGACGCGGGCCGGCCGTACGTCTCCGGGCCGCAGTGGCTGTTCGAGAACGTGCTCGGCGGCAAGTGGGTGCTGGCGGTCGCGGGCACCCACGGCAAGACGACGACGGCATCGATGCTGGCGTGGATCCTCGACCAGGCGGGATTGGATCCGGGGTTTCTCGTCGGCGGGGTGCCGGCCGACTTCGGCGTCTCGGCGCGGCTCACCGAGTCCGCGTTCTTCGTCATCGAGGCCGACGAGTACGACACCGCGTTCTTCGACAAGCGCTCGAAGTTCGTCCACTACCGGCCGCGGACCGCGATCCTCAACAACCTCGAGTACGACCACGCCGACATCTTCTCGGACCTCGCTGCGATCGAGACGCAGTTCCACCACCTGTTGCGCACGGTGCCGGGGCAAGGGCGGGTGATCGCCAACGGCGGCGAGGCGAGCGTCGCGCGCGTGCTCGCGCGTGGCTGCTGGAGCGAAGTCGAGCGTTTCGGCCTCGCCGAGGGCGCCGGGTCCGCGGCCGACTGGACGATCGCCGGCGACGGCGGCATCCGGCTGGGCGGAGCCCCGCAAGGGGTGCTCACCTTCGGACAGGCGGGCCGGCACAACCAGTTGAACGCCCTGGCGGCGATCGCCGCGGCTCGCCACGTCGGCGTGCCGGTGCCGGCGAGCCTCGCCGCGCTCGCCGCGTTCAACGGCGTCAAGCGCCGGCTCGAGGCGCGCGGCACCGTCAACGGCATCACCGTCTACGACGATTTCGCCCATCACCCGACGGCGATCGCCACGACCATCGACGGCCTCAAGCGCAAGGTCGGCAACGCGCGCATCCTCGCCGTGCTGGAGCCGCGGTCGAACACGATGAAGCTGGGGGCGGTGAAGGACGCGCTGCCGGGCAGCCTCGGCCACGCGGACCGCGTGTTCTGCTACGCGGCGAACCTGGGCTGGGACGTCGCGGGGGCGCTCGCGCCGCTGGGCGCGAAGGCCTGCGTCCGCGACGACCTTGGCGCGCTCGTCGCCGACATCGTCGCTGTGGCGCGGCCCGGCGACCAGGTGCTGGTGATGAGCAACGGCGGCTTCGGCGGGATCCACGACCGCCTGCTTGCCGCCCTCGCCGCGTGAACGCCGGCCATGACCGCGCCGACCATCCTCTACCTGCATGGCTTCATCTCCTCGCCGCGAAGCGCGAAGGCGCAGCTCTTCGCCCGCGCGGTTGCGGCGGTTCCACCCGCGGCGCGGCCCCGGCTGCACGTGCCGCAACTCCCGTTCGCGCCGGCGGTGGCGGTCGCGGGGCTCGCGGCCTGGATCGAAGCGGAGCTCGGCGCCGACGCCCCGGCCGCGCTGACGATCGTCGGCAGCTCGCTGGGCGGCTACTACGCGACGGTGCTCGCCGAGCGCTTCGGCGTGCGCGCGGCGCTGATCAACCCGACGACGCGCCCCTACGACGATCTGCGCCCCTACGCCGGCCCTCAGGAGAACCCGTACACGGGCGAGCGCTTCGACGTGACGGCGGCGAGCTTCGCCGAGCTTGCGCAGATGAAGGTGGCGCGGATCACCCGGCCGGAGCGCTACTTCCTGCTGCAGCGCAGCGGCGACGAGCTCCTCGACTGGCGCGAAGCGGTGGCATGCTACGCCGGTGCTGCGCAGTACGTGGCGGGCGGGGGCGATCACGGCTGGGTCGATTTCGCAGCGGAGATCCCGCCGATCCTGCGTTTCGCCGGCGTGTCGGTGCCGGCCCGGTGACTGCGCCGTCGCCTCGACGCCGTTTGCCCCGGAACACCAGGGAACGCGCGTCGAGCGGCGGACACCGCGCCGGGACGCCGCGGTCTGCCGACGGCATCGGCGGTGAAGGCATCCGCCGCGGAAGTTCGGGTTGGGCATGCTTGCCACACTTCACACGCCTCGGGCCGGCCCGCGAACGCTTTGGCGCGTGATTGCCGGCGCGGCGCAGCTTAGAATCGGGTCATGGCGGGCGGGGCGCAATTCGACGTGGCGGTGATCGGCGGCGGGCTCGTGGGCAGTGCGATCGCTTTCGGTCTGCGCGCGCTCGGCGCCCGGTTGCTGGTGCTCGACGAGGGCGACCGTGCGCTCCGGGCGGCCCGCGGTAACTTCGGACTGGTCTGGGTGCAGGGCAAGGGTGCGGGCCTGCCTGGCTACGGAACGTGGACGCGGCGCTCGCAGCGGGAGTGGCCGCGGCTTGCCGCTCAAGTGGGCGAGGCGGGCGGCGTCGACGTGGGCCTGTCGCAGAAAGGTGGCATTCACCTGTGCCTCGACACCGATGAGCTCGAGCGTCGCGCCGCCACGCTCGCGACGCTGGTTGCGCAGCCGGGTTTCGAGCGCTACGACTACGAGGTGCTCGGCCGCGCGGCGCTGGTGAAGCGGCTTCCGGGGCTCGGCGTCGACGTCGCCGGAGGCACCTTTTGCCCGCTCGACGGCCAATGCGATCCGTTGCGCCTGCTGTATGGCCTGCATGTGGCGTTGCACCGCAGCGGCTGCGTGGTTCGCTCCGGGCACGCGGTGAGCCGTATCGACATGCGCCCCGATCGGTTCGACGTGGCATCGCCCGGTGGCACGTACTCGGCCGAACGGATCGTGCTCGCCGCGGGGCTGGGCAACTGCAAGCTCGCGCCGATGGTCGGCCTTGCCGCGCCCCTGCGACCGCAGAAAGGGCAGGTCATCGTGCTCGAGCGGATGCGCCCGTTCCTGCCGCTGCCGCTGTCAACGCTGCGCCAGACCGACGACGGCACGGTGCTGGTTGGGGATTCGCAGGAGGAGGGGGGATTCGACGAGCGGCTGGGGATGCCGGTGCTCGCGGCGATGGCGGCGCGCGCGGTCCGTGCCTTTCCGGCGCTGCGCTCCGCCCACGTCAACCGTGCCTGGGCCGCGCTGCGGGTGCTGAGCCCCGACGGCTTCCCGGTCTACGAGCAGTCCCCGGCGCATCCCGGCGCATTCCTCGCGGCGAGCCACAGTGGCGTCACGCTGGCCGCCGTCCATGCCCAGGTGCTGGCACCGGCCATCGCGGTCGGATCGCTGCCACCGTCGCTGGCGCCGTTCTCGGCGCGGAGGTTCGATGTTCCGCAGGCTGCCTGACGCACTGCTCGTTCCCGCCCCGGCAGTCACGATCCTGATCGATGGCCGGCCCTTTGCCGCGCGGGCGGGGGACAGCGTTGCCGCGGCGCTGCTGGCCTCGGGTCGTCCGGCGTGCCGGACCACCGCGGTCGGCGGCGAGCCCCGGGGGCCGTTCTGCCTGATGGGCGCCTGTTTCGATTGCCTGGTCGTTGTCGACGGCCGTCCCAATCAGCAGGGCTGCCTGGTCGGCGTGGCGGAAGGCATGGAGGTGGAGACCCAGAAGGGAGCACGGGATTCCGATCCGAGGTCTCGGAAGTGACGCGGCGCTACGATCTGGCCATCGTCGGCGCCGGTCCCGCGGGGCTGTCCGCCGGTGCGCTTGCGCCGGCGTACCGGATGCGCACGGTCGTGTTCGACGAGATGCACACCCCAGGAGGACAGATTCACCGCGGGCTGGTTTCGAGTCCGCTGGTCGACCGAAGCGTTTTCGGCGACGACGACGGGCAGGGGGCGGCGCTGGTCGAGCGCTTTCGCCGCGGGGGCGCGACGCACGTCGCCGGCGCTGCGGTGGTCGGTGTCGCCAAGTGCGAGGACGGCACCTGCGAACTCACCGTCGCCTTGGGCGGCGAGGGCGCGCGCCGGATCGAGACGGTGATCGCCGACGCGGTCATTCTCGCGACCGGAGCGCACGAGCGGCCGTTTCCGATCCCGGGATGGACGCTGCCCGGCGTGCTGAGCGCCGGGGCTGCCCAGGTGCTCCTCAAGACCTCCGGGCTGGTGCCCGCCGGGCGCGTGGTGCTGGCGGGGTCCGGTCCGCTGCTGTGGCTGGTGGCAACGCAGTTTCTCAGGGTGGGGCGCGGCGTCGACCTGCTCCTCGACACGACGCCCAAAGGCCGCTATGCGGAGGCGGCGACGCACGCCCTGGGGTTTCTGACCTCCGACTATTTCGCCCGGGGGTTGCGGCTGCTGCGCGAAGTGAAAGCTGCGGTCAAGGTGGTCGAGCACGTCACGGCGCTGGCGGCGGAAGGCGACGGCCGGCTGACGACGGTGCGCTACGAGAAGGACGGGACGACCCACGCGATCGACGCCGACGTGCTGCTGCTGCACCAGGGCGTCGTGCCGAACGTCAACCTGTTCGCCGTGGCGGGCTGCGCGCTGCGCTGGAACGAGATCCAGGTATGCTGGGAGCCCACCCTCGACGACTGGGGGGGCACGACCGTCCCGAACCTGTTTGTCGCGGGCGATGGCGGCGGCATCTCCGGTGCCGAGGCGGCTGTGGCGAGCGGTCAGCTGGCCGTGCTCGCGGCCGCCAACGCCCTGGGCCTCATCGATGCCGAGGCGCGCGACCTCGCCGCCGTCGAACCGCGCAAGAGCCTCGCGAGCGCTACTCGCGGTCGCCGCTTCTTCGACACGCTGTACCGCCCGGCGGACGCCTTCCGGCTGCCCAAGGGGGACACCATCGTCTGTCGCTGCGAGGAGGTGACGGCGCGGGAGGTCGTCGCCGCAGTGGCCGCAGGCTGCACCGGCCCCAATCAGGCGAAGGCGTTCGTGCGCTGCGGCATGGGCCCCTGTCAGGGGCGGTTCTGCGGCTTGACCGTCACCGAGATCATCGCGCGCGAACGCAAGCTCTCGCCGGCGGCGGTCGGCTACTATCGGCTGCGGTTTCCGGTGAAGCCGCTGACGCTGGGCGAGCTCGCGGCGCTGCCGACGACCGAGGACGCGTTGCACGTCGTGGCCCGCGACGCCTCGCCACCGCGACCGGGGTCGAGCACGACCGCGCGACCGGGTCGAAGTTTTGATTCGTGAGTGGGTCGGAAAGGCATCGCCCTGCGATGAGGCCAATGCGCGCCGCGGGACTCGACCCCTTGCCCTGCTTGCCTGAGCTTTTGCCCGGCGATGGCGACGCCTACGCTCGCTGACAAGCTCGTCGTCGCCATCTCGTCGCGGGCGCTGTTCGACCTGACCGAGAGCCATCGCATCTACACCGAAGCCGGCGTCGACGCCTACCACCGCTATCAGGTCGAGCACGAGGACGAGATCCTGGCGCCGGGACCGGCGTTCGCGCTGGTGAAGAAGCTGCTGGGCGTCAACCGTGCGGACAAGCAGTACGTCGAGGTGATCCTGCTGTCGCGCAACAGCGCCGACACCGGCTTGCGCGTGTTCAACGCCATCAAGCACTACGGGCTCGACATCACGCGGGCGGCGTTCACCAAGGGCGAGCCGACGTCGCGCTACGTGCCTGCGTTCGGCGCGCACCTCTTCCTGTCGGCCGACACCGGCGACGTCCGCCGCGCGCTGGACGACGGCTACGCGGCGGCAACGATCTTTCCGGGCGCGATGGGCGGCAACGAGTCCGGCGAGCTCAGGATCGCCTTCGACGGCGACGCGGTGCTGTTCTCCGACGAGGCGGAGCGCGTCTATCAGCAGCGCGGCCTGGCCGAGTTCGCCCGCAGCGAGACCGAGGCGGCGCTCCGGCCGCTCTCAGGCGGGCCGTTCAAGGACTTCCTTTTCGGGTTGCACCGCATCCAGTCCGACTTCCCGGAGGATCGCAGCCCCATCCGCACCGCGCTCGTGACCGCCCGGGGCGCGCCGGCGCACGAGCGGGTGATCCGCACGCTGCGTGCCTGGAACATCCGCATCGACGAGGCGCTCTTTCTCGGCGGCCTCGACAAAGCCGAGTTCCTGCGCGCGTTCGGCGCCGACATCTTCTTCGACGATCAGCACTCGCACGTGGCCTCGGCGGCAAGGCACGTCGCCGCGGGCCATGTTCCGCATGGCATCAAGAACGCGCGTTGACGACCTTCGCCGCCCGCGCTGCCGCCGCGCCCGAGTACACGCCACCCCGGCAGCGCGCGCTGCCGCTCCCGGGGCGTACAGGCCGACCGCTCAACGCTCAGTACAGCGTGATGTCGATCACGACGTGATCGGCGTCACTTTCGACGAACCGGTATTTCAGGCGGCGCGAGCCATAGCGCTGCAGGAGCTCTTCCATCAGCACGATGGGATACTGCCCGACGATGTAGCGGAACGTCGCGCCGGAGGGCAGGTTCTCCAGCGCTTCGCATACGAGCTCGTGCCGCAGCTGCTCCGAAAGGCTGCGCGCATCGAGTGTCTGATGCGGAGTCACTTCCCGTTCAGTCGGCCGGTCGAGTTGGAGGGCGGTGTTCATGATCTTTGGATTCTTGCACTGCCCGGATGGCAGCGATTACATTGTTGCATCGCAGCGCGGGAGGGGGCTTGCCTAAGATCAAACACCCGGCGAATCCTGCTCCGTAGGAATGGGTAACGGCTCGCCGGCAGGTCGGCGGCCACGCGGCAGGCAGGAAAGCGGTCGCGGCGCGCAGGACGAGGCCGATCACCGCCGGGCTGCCGGAAAGAACAGCGGTTCGCCGCCTATCCTGTAGGCTGCAATGGCGTCTTGTCCCTCCGCCGAGGTGAGCCAGTGGATGAACGCCTCCCCGTCGGCCTTCTTCACGTGCGGGTGGCGCGCCGGGTTGACCCGCATCACGCCGTACGGATTGAAGAGCTTGCGGTCGCCTTCGACCAGGATGGCGAGCTCTCCCCGGTTCTTGAAGTTGAGCCAGGTGCCGCGGTCGGTAAGGAGATACGCGTTCATCGACGACGCGGTGTTGAGGGACGGGCCCATTCCCGACCCGGTTTCCCGGTACCAGCCGCCCCTGCGGGCCGGTAAGTCCACGCCGGCGTCCTGCCAGTAGCGCAGTTCGGCGGCATGGGTGCCGCTCTTGTCGCCGCGGGAGACGAACGGAGCCTCTACCGCGGCGATTCGGGCGAAGGCAGCGGCCACGTCCCTGCCGCCGCCGACCTTCGCCGGATCGGACTTCGGCCCGACGAGCACGAAGTCGTTGTACATGACGTCCCTGCGGTCGATGCCCCAGCCATCGGCGACGAACTTGTCTTCCGCGGCGCGATCGTGGACCAGCACCACGTCGGCGTCGCCGCGGCGCGCGACGTCGAGCGCCTGGCCGGTGCCCAGCGCGACGACGCGCACGCCGATGCCGGTCTTCTGCGTGAACGCGGGCAGAAGGTGCGCGAACAGCCCCGACTGCTCGGTCGAGGTGGTCGACGCGACGACGATGAAGCGCTCCTGCGCAGGCAGCGGCCGGGCGGCGAGCACGGACGCGGCGAGCAACAGCCCGAGGGCGATTCTTCGAGTCAGGTCCATGGCAGTTCTCCTTCGAGAAAGGCGGCCGCTTCGGCCGATGCGGGTTGCCGGAAGAACCGATCGACCGGCGCGCGTTCGACGAGCCGGCCGCGGTCGAGAAAGAGCACTTCGTCCCCCAGCCGGCGCGCCTGGCCGAGGTTGTGGGTGACGAGCACGATCTTGGTGCCGGCCCGGTGGATCGCCTCGATCACGGCCTCCACCTCGCGTGTGGCCCCCGGATCGAGGTTGGCGGTCGGCTCGTCGAGGAACAGCACCTCGGGTTGCAGCGACCAGGCGCGGGCGAGCGCCAGGCGCTGCTGCTCGCCGCCCGAGAGCAGCCGGGCGGGCCGGTCGGCCAGCGCTGCGAGGCCCACGCGCGCGAGGGCCGCCCGCGCGCGAGCTTGACGTTCGGACCGCGCTACACCCGCGAGTCCGAGCGCGAACGTGACGTTGCCCAGCACGCTGCGCCGGAACAGCACCGGCCGCTGGAACACCATCGCTTGCCGCCGCGGCGCACCCGGCACTTCGGGTGTGTTCCAGCGCACGCTGCCCGTCGTCGGGTGCAGCAGGCCGTGGCACACGCGCAGCAACACGCTCTTGCCCGCGCCGTTGGCGCCGAGAACCACCGTGCGCGTGCCGGGCGCGACGATCGCGCTGATGTCGGCAAGCAGGAACTGGTTGCCCGCGGCCCAGCCAACACCCTCCAGCGTGAGCGGCAGCAGCGGGGCGTGCGTCGGCGCGGGAACCGGCTCAAGCATGGCGCCGTTGCACCGCTTCGCGAATGACGTAGGCCAGTGCGTTGACGACCACCACGATCGCGAGCAGCACGAACCCCAAGCCGAGGGCCAGGGGCAGGTCGCCTTTCGAGGTTTCCAGCGCGATCGCGGTGGTCATCACGCGTGTCACGCCGTCGATGTTGCCGCCGACGATCATCACCGCCCCGACTTCCGACACCGCGCGACCAAAGCCGGCCAGCACGACGGTCACCAGGGAGAAGCGCAGGTCCCACAGCAGCGCCAGCGCCGAGGCGAGCGGCCCCGCGCCCAGCGAACGCAGCTGCTCGCGCGTTTCCTGCCACGCGTCGCTCACCGCCTGGCGGGTGAGCGCCCCGATGAGAGGCGTCACGAGGATCGCCTGCGCGATGACCATCGCCGCCGGAGTGAACAGGATGCCGAACGCACCCAGCGGGCCGGCGCGCGAAAGCAGCAGGTAGACCGCCAGGCCGACCACGACCGATGGCAGGCCGAGGAGCGCGTTCAGCGCCACGACGATCGCGCGCCGCCCGGGGAACGCGGCGACCGCGAGCCACGCGCCCAGCGGCATCGCGATTGCGGTCGCCGCCACGATCGATGCGGCGCTGACCTTGAGCGACAGCAGCACGATTTGCGTGAGCTCGGCGTCGGCGCGCGCGATGAGTGTGGCCGCCTCGGCGAGCGCGAGGGCGACGGTGTTCATCGGGGCAGGCGGGGTGAGGGCATCGTACTCGTGCGTTTGCGCGGACGAAGAAGGCGCGCCACGCGTGGCCGGTGCAGCGACGGGCAGTCTAACCGCTGTCGACGCGGCCCGAAATATGCAGGATATTGCATCATCAGGCACGGCCTGCATGACTTCGGGATCCGCGCCGCGCTGCCAAAGAAGCATCGATGCGCCGGCTCGTCCCCATCGTTGTCTGGGCGCCCGCCGACCACGGCGGACGCTCGCTCGCGCGCGAGCTCGTCCCGCTGCTGGCGGCCGGACAGCACCTGGTCGCGGCCGACGCCGCGTCCCGTCGTGGCAGGGCGCAGGTCGGTGTGGCCATCGGCGAGCGACCGGTACGCAATTGCGCTATCGAAGCCCCGCGTGCCCTGCGGGCGGCGTTGGAACGCGTTTCAGGCGCCGGCCGGCCGCCGCAGCCGCTCGAGGTTGGGCACCGGCAGCGTTCGCCGCAGCACGGTTTCGCCCAGCCACTCGGCCGCCTGCAGCGCCCGCGCGGCGACCGTGTCGGGCGGCATCTGCAGGTAGTCGTCGTTGTACACGTCGAAGCTGTAGTCGCCGTAATAGCCGTTGGCGTCAAGGCGGGTGACGAACCGCGCCAGCGCGTCGCTGTGCGCACCCTCGCCCGGGAACACGCGGAAGTGCGTCGCCGTCGCCGCCTGTTCCTCGGTCGAGCGTACCTCCTGCCACATGTAGTCGGAGAGCTGGACGATGAGAACCTGCTCCGGGTCGACCGCGTCGAGGTCGTCCTGCGGCACGCCGGCCGCGAGCACGTCGAAGGCGTCGATGGCGAGGCCCAGGTTCGGGCAATTGGCGCGGAACACGAGCTCGCCCGCCGTCCGGAAGTCGCGCGCGGTACGGCTCCACGACAGGCCCTTGTAGGCGATCCGGATGCCCAGCGGGATCGCCATGATCGCGAGCTTGGACAGATCGCGGGCAATCGCGTCGGGGTCGGTCTCGGCGTGCGTCGACGTCGACGCCTCGACCAGCAGCAGCCGTCCGCCGACGCCCTTGCAGATCTCGAGCATCGACTTCGCGACGTCGATCTTGTACGCGTGAAGCTGGCCCGAAAGGCCCTCGAAGTCGCGCAACGCCTCGAGTCCGGTGATCGCGAGGCCGCTCGAGCGGATCGCGCGAATGCCCGCCGCCGTCCCGCCGGGATGGCCGACGACGTCGGTCGCCGAGACCATCACCTGCGAGAAGCCGGCGCCGCGCACGGCCGCGAGCTTGCTCTCCAGCGAGCCGGCGAGCGACGCCGTGTCCATGCCGATGTCACTGTAGTTCATCGGGCTGTGGCCCCGTCTTCGACCGGACTCTTGACCAGCTCGAACATCACGCCGCCCAGCGCGGGCTTGGTCAGCGCGCCCCGGTCGCTCGAGTGCACCTGCTCGGTGGACAGGAACTCGACGCCGCGCTGCTCGAGTGCGGCCACGGCCGCGAGCACGTCGGGGGTTCCGAAGCCGATTCTCTGCAGGTGCTCCTCCATGGGCGCGAACCGCGCCGTCTCGTCGGGTTCGATCAGCTGCAGGAAGAAGTTGCGGCAGGGGCTGCGCAGCAGCAGCCCCTTGGGCATGATCCCGAAGCGCAGCGTGTTGGGCAGCGCGGCGAAGCCGAAGATCCGCGAGTAGAACTCGATCCAGTCGGCTGTGCGGTCGGCGCCGATGTACTGGACCAGTCCGAAGAAGTGCAGTCCCGCGAGCGCAGGCGGATGCGGATCGACGGTGGGGATGGTGTTGAAGTCGACGTCCCAGATCGAGAACTTGTCGTAGCGGTCGACGAAGTAGACGAGGCTCTCGCCGACGCCGTGGATCGCCGGGATGTTGAGTTCCATCGCCCGTGCCCGAACCGGAATCGCCCAGGCGCCGAGGTCGAGCGCCCGGCGGAAGGCGAAATCGGCGTCACGGACACGGACCGCAAACGCGCTGATCGCCGGACGCTCCACCGGCTGCACGGTCCGCGGCAGGTCGGCAGGCTGCGCGTTGACGACGATGTTCATCGCGCCCTGCCGGTAGAGCTCGACTTCGCGCGAGCGGTGCCGGGCGATCGGGCGGAAGCCCACCGTCTCGAGCACGCTGCCCAGCGCCTGCGGATGCGAGGTCGCGAACTCGATGAACTCGATGCCGTCGAACCCGAGGGGATTCCTGGACTCGGCAATCGCCTCACGTTCCATTGCGTTGGCCATCTCTTCTTCCCTGTCGTCCTTGCGCGGCGTGACCCCGTCCATCATCGCCGACCGCGGGCCGGCGCTCCCGTCCGAAGCCGGATTCAGGCGTCGCGGCCGCGTTGCAGCACTTCGAACACGGTCTTGAGATCGGCGATCGGCAGTTGGCCGGGCGCCGAGCGCGTTTCGCCGACGGCGAACGACATCGCCGACCCGAAGAAATGGCCCATCGTGCGCGTGACCACGCCCTGGCCTCCCACGGACATGCTGACCAGCGGGATGCCGAGCTTGGCGTCTGCGCGCGCGGTAGCCACCAGCAGATTCAGGACGTCGTCGCGGACCCGGGGCGTCACCACGATCTTGGCCACGTCCGCCATCTGCCGCTCGGCCTGCTCGAACAGGTCCATCAGCTCCGGCAGCGTCGGCGTCGCCTCGAAATCGTGATAGGAGAGGATGAGCTGAACGTGGTGCGTGCTGGCGATGTTCCGAACCTCGCGCACGCGCGCAGGCTCGCTATCCATCTCGTACTCGATGAAGTCGACCTTGCCGGTCGCGGCGACCGCCGCATAGAGACGCAGCACCGCGTCCTCGTCGAGCACGGTGCGCTGGCCCGCTTCGCTGGGCGCGCGCCGGGTGAAGATCAGCGGCGCATCGCCGATCGCCGAGCGCAGCTGCCGCGTCGCGTCCAGCACGGCCCGGGTGTCGGCAATGGCGTCGAAGAAGTCGACACGCCATTCGAGCACGTCGGCCCCCTTGGCGAGCGTGCTCTGCGCTTCGCTCGTCAGTCGCTCGGCGGTGCGCGCGACGAGCGACGAACAGATGAGCGGAATGCTGCCGCCGAGGCGGCGGCCGCGGATGTCGATGATCTTGCGCTGGCTGCTCATTGCCCGGACGGGGTGGACTGGCCACCGAGCGCCCCCGCACAATTCTAGTGGTTATCGCCCGATCGGTGTTGGCCGCCGCAACCGAAGGCCTCCGGGCGAGCGGGCTGCCCGGGGGGCCGGCGCCGCGCGCGGGCTCGGGCGCCGTCGCGGTCAGGGCGGCGTGGCGCTGGGAAGGGGGGCGCGCAGCCCCCGGAGCAGGGCGATCCCGCCCGCCGGTCGCCCCTGCGCCGCCCCTCGCCGGGACGTCAGCCCTTGTAGCCCATCAGCTTGGGCAGGAAGAGCACCGTGTCCGGCACCAGCGTGATGAGCGCGAGCGCGCCGAACATCACGTACAGGTAGGGCATCGACTCGCGCACGATGTCGCGCAGCGGCACGTCGGCGATCTTGGTCATCATGAACAGCAGCAGTCCGTACGGCGGGGTCACCAGTCCGAGCATGATGTTGACGACCGCCATCACGCCGAAGTGCACCGGATCGACGCCGAGCGCCTTCGCCGTCGGCAGCAGCACCGGCAGGATCACGAGAATGATCGTCGTTCCTTCGAGAAAGCAGCCGAGGATCAGCAGCAGGATGTTGACGAGCAGCAGGAAGAGAAGCGGCGAGAGTTCGTAGGTCGCGAGCAACGCGCTCAGCGTCTTCGGGATGTTCTCGGAGGTGATGACGAAGTTGAACACCAGCGCCCCGGCGATCAGCATCCCGATCGACACCGTCACTTTTGCGCTGGTCGCAAGCGAGTGGTAGATGTCCTTCAGCCGCACGCTGCGGTAGAGCAGCGCCGAGATCAACAGCGCGTAGGCGGCGGCGACCGCCGCGGCCTCGGTCGGCGTGGTGACGCCGCCGTACAGGCAGCCCAGCAGGATCACCGGCATCATCAGTGCCGGAAACGCCTGCCAGGTGATCCGCGGCAGGTCGGCAAGCGGCACGCGCTCCTCGACCGGAAAGTTGCGCCGCCTGGCGGAGACGGCGATGAGCGCGCTCTGGACGATGCCCAGCAGCAGCCCCGGCAGCACGCCGGCGAGGAAGAGGTAGCCGACCGACGTGTCCGATACCAGCGCGTAGAGCACCAGCGGGATCGACGGCGGCATGATCGGGCCGATGACCGACGACACCGTCGTGAGCGCGGCCGCGTAGGCGGGCGTGTACTTGCCGTCGCGCGTCATCAGCGACTGCATGAGCTTGCCCGATGCCGCAGCGTCGGCGAGCGCCGAGCCCGACATGCTGGCGAAGATGATGCTCTGCACCACGTTGACCTGCGCAAGGCCGCCGCGGAAGCGGCCGACGATCGCATTGCAGAAGCGCAGCAGCCGGTCCATGATGCTGCCGGTGTTCATGAACTCGGCGGCGAGGATGAACAGCGGAATGGCGAGCAGGAGCTGGCTTGCCATCATGCCGTTGAGCAGCTGCTCGGCCGCGGTTCCCATGTCGAGGTTGGACAGGAACAGCCACAGGATCGAGCCGCCGATCATCGCGTAGGCGACGGGCAGCCCGGACAGGCTCAGGCCGAAGATGGCGATGAGCGCGAGGGCAAAAGGGCTCAGCAGGTTCATAGCCCGGAGCTCGCCTTGGTGATGTCCGCGTCTTCCGGCGCCTTGCCCCGCAGCAGGCTCACGATCGCCCAGGCGTAGCGGACGACGATGGCCCCCGCGAAGACGAGGTAGACGCAGTAGAGGACGTCGAAACGGATCTTGAGGTACGAGGTGCTCTCGACCTTCATGAACGTCACGTAGCTCCACGTCGCCGGCATCGCCATCGCGAACAGGATCACCGCGCAGGCGGCGACGGTCAGTCCGACCACCCGCTTGCCCTTCGGGCCGAGGCTGCCGGAGATGAGGTCGAAGCGGATCTCGTCGCTCTCCTTGAGCCAGAACGCCGAGCCCAGCAGCGTCATGTACAGCCAGGCGATCACCGAGAGCTCCGACGACCAGCCGATCGGGAAGTTGAGGAAGTAGCGGAAGACGATCTGGAGGAGGAACGCGATGAACATGATGCCGAGCAAGCCGGCAACGATGTTCTCCGCGCGTCGCCGGACCCAGCCCAGTGCGCTGCTGACGGTGATCGGCATGGCCCCTCCTCCCTTTGCCCAAACATCCCGCGACGACCGCGGGCGTGCGGCGCTGCCCCCGCGCCGTGAACCGCGGTGGCGGTCCGCGGCGCGCCGCGGTTACTTGACCGCGGCGATGTTGTCGAGGATCCCCGGTGCCCACGCCTTCGCCTCGTCGGAAGCGAGGTACACCTTCTGGGCGTGGGCGCGGAAGGCGGCAACGTCGGGCGTGTAGACCTCGAGCCCCTGCTTCTTGAAGCCGTCGGCGAGCTCCGCCTCGCGCTGCAGGTGCTCCTGCACGCTCCAGCCGAGCGCCTTGTCGACCGCGGCCTGGAAGCCCTTCTGCTTCGCGGGGCTCATGGCATTCCAGGACTTGAGGCTCATGCACAGCACGTCGAACGCGACGAGGTGCGAGGTGAGCACGATCTGCGACATGACCTCGTAGAACTTCATGTTCTGCACATTGGGCAGCGGGTTGTCCTGCCCGTCGACCGCTCCGGTCTGCAGCGCCGTGTAGGTTTCGGCATAGGCGAGCGGCGTCGGGTTGGCGCCGATCGAGCGGCCGAGGAGCTGCCAGGCGTCGCCGGCAGGCATGCGCAGCTTGATCCCGGCCAGGTCGGCGGGTGTGGCGATCTTCTTCTTCGGCTTCAGGCCGACCTGGCGTGTGCCGTAGAACGTCGGTCCGAGGATCTTGATCTTGAGCTGGTCCTCGGCCTGCTTCTTCATCTGCGCGCCGAGCTCGCTCGAGAAGAAGGCCAGCACGTGGTTGGCGTCGCGGAAGGAGTACGCCGACGTCAGCACCGACCACGCCGGAATCTGCTTGGAGATGTCCTGCGGCGCGACGTTGCCGACCTCGAGGTTGTCGCGCTGCAGGGCGACGAGCTCCGTGCCCTGCTTGAACAGCGTGCCGCCGAAGAACGGCTCGAGCTTGTAGTCGGCCTCGATGTCCTTGGCGAGCATCCGGATCATGTCGGCGCGAATGTCCTTGTCCGAGAACACCGCGGCGAAGCGCAGCGTCGGCTTCTCCTGCGACCAGGCGGGAATCGCCTGCACTGCGGCCAGCGCGGCACCGGCCTTCAGCAGGGTGCGACGGTCGATCTTCTGTTGCATGACTTCCTCCTCGATGTGAGTTGCAACTGCGGGGCTAGCGAGTCGGCGCGGCAGCGAGCCAACTCAGGATCAGGTCGGCCACCTTGCGGCGCCGACTGGGCACGTCACCCTTGGCGCCCATCTCCCGCTGGAACAGGGTGCCGAAGGTGTACTGATGGGTGACGTTGAACATGCCCAGGGCCGCGATCGCCATGTGGACGTCCACCGGATCCACGTCGAGGCGGAACAGCCCTTCGGCCTGGCCTCGCGCGAGCACGCCCCTCAGCAATTCGACGATCGGCCGGTTGACCGTGCGCAGCGCCGGCGAGCGTTTGAGGTACCGGCCCTTGGCCTGGTTCTCGGCCACGACCAGCCGCACGAAGTACTCATGCCCGACGTAGTAGTCGTACGTGAACTCGACGATGGCGCGGATCGCCTCCATCGGCGCCAGGTGGTCGAGTTCCAGCCGGCTCTCGGCCTCGCGGATCTCCGCGTAGACGCGCTCGAGCACGGCCAGGTAGAGGCGCTCCTTGCTGCCGAAGTAGTAGTTGATCAGCGCGCGGGTCGTGCTCGTGCGCGCCGCGATCGCGTCCATGCTGGCGCCCTTGACGCCGCGCGCGGCGAACTCCGCGGTTGCGGCTGCCAGGATCCGCGCCCGGTTGGCCTCCGGCGCCTTCGGCTTGCGCATCGCGGGATGACGGGCCGCTGCAAGCCCAAGCGCCATGGCCGTCTCCCTATTGGCGGAATCGCAAGTCCAATTTAACAGAGTCGCCAAATCGTCGCAACGCTGGGGTTCGGCACGGTGCAGCATGGGGTGACCGCGAGTTCTCGCTGCAGGCGCGGCGTCAGTAGGAAACGCGGGCGAGGGCGCGCAGTTCGTCGGGCGTCGCGGTGCCGAGGCCGAAGAACTCGAGGTAGGCGGGGATCATCTCGAACAGCATGTCGGTGCCCACCTGGTAGCGGCAGCCGCGCTGCCTCGCCGCCTGGAGCAGCGGCGTGATCTCCTGTTTCATGACGACCTCGCCAACGAACGTCGACGGCGATAGGCGGGCGACGTCGATCGGCAGCGGATCGCCGGGCTTCATCCCCAGCGGCGTGGCGTTGACGACCAGCGTGTAGCCGGCGGGGTCGTTCGAGCCGATCCGGACGTCGATGCGCGGGTAGTGCCGGGAGAGCCGCGCGGCGAGCTCGTCGGCCGACGCCGCATGGGTATCGAACAGCGTGATCGACGCCGGATCCTCGGCCGCCAGCGAGGCCGCGATCGCCGACCCGACGCCGCCGGCGCCGACGATCAGGCAGGAGGCGCCGCGCAGGGCGAGGCCCTTGCGCTTCAGGCCGCGGACGAACCCCGCGCCGTCGAACATGTCGCCGGCCAGCGTGGCGTCGGGCCGCAACAGGAGCGCGTTGCAGGCGCCTGCGATTCTCACCGCGGTGCTCGCCTCGTCGAGCAGTGCGACCACCGCGACCTTGTGCGGCATGGTGATCAACGCGCCGTGCAGGTTCGTAAGCCGGCGCAGCGCCCGCATTACGATCTCGAAGTCCTCGCCGCGGACGCCCATCGGCACGACGACGGCGTCGATCCCCTGCCGCTCGAACCAGGGGTTGTAGATCATCGGCGCCTTGAACGATTCGGTCGGGTAGCCGATGTGGGCGATGAGGCGGGTCTTGCCGCTGATCATGGGAGCCTCGGGGGGGGCGGTTCGAGAAAGCGGAGGGAGGGCGCGTGGGCCGGGTCAGAACATCTCCCCGCCGCGGGAACGGCGGATGATGTCGAACACCGTCACGAGGTCGCCGATCGGGATCTGCCCCGGCGCCGACGCGGTCTCGCCGACGGCGAAGGAGAGCCACGAGCCGAACAGGCCGCCGACCATCCGCGTCACCGACCCGAGGGGGCCCAACGCGATGCTGATCAGCGGGATGCGCGCCTTGTCGTCGGCCGCGGCGGTGGCCGCGAGCAGCCGCAGCACGTCGGCGCGGTCGCGCGGCATGACCTGCACCATCGCCACGTCGGCACCCAGCCGCTCGGCCTCGAGGAACCGGTCGACGAGGTGCTCGAGGCCGGGCGTGTAGCCCATGTTGTGGTACGACAGGATCAGCCGGATCCCGTTCTCCCGGGTGCACTCGCGCACGCGGCGGATCTGACCGGGATCGTTGTCCACTTCGAAATCGATGAAGTCGACCAGCCGGCTGGCCGCGACGGCGGCGTAGAGTGCGACGACGCCCGCCTCGCCGAGCGCGGTCTTCTCGCCGCCGCCGCGCTCCGCGCGGCACGTAAGGATGATCGGACGCTTGCCGACGGACTCGCGCAGTGCGCGGGCCGTCGCGATCACCGCATCGGTGTCGCCGATTGCGTCGAAGAAGTCGACGCGCCACTCGATGACGTCCGGCTTTTGCCTGACGACGCTCGCGGCTTCGGCCAGGACTCGCTCCCGGGTTCGGCCGACCAGTGGTGTGCAGAGGAGCGGCGTTTCGCCACCGAACTTCCTGCCCCGGGCGTCCACCGCCTTGATGTGCTTTTTCATCCTTCGCGCTCCCGCTATGGGTTCGCAACGGCGCGCCGGTTCGCGGGCGCCGCACGCACGCTGCGGCGCTTGTCGCGGGGACCCTTCTTTGCGGAATGCGCCGCGAGATACGCCTTCAGCGTTTCGAGGCAGCGCGTCGCGTGCTCCGCGTAGCCGATCTCCTCGTGCCGCTCCTTGTTGGGCAGTTCGATCGAGTACACGCAGCGCGGGAGGTGGGCGAGGATGCCCGCGACGTCGATGCCGCCCTCGCCGACGTACAGGCGAGCCTCGCGCAGGACGCGGATCATCTCGGCGCGCTCGGTCGGGATCTCGGCCGGCGCGTCGCAGAGGTGGGCGAAGTGGAACCACGCGCGCGGCAGCGCGTCGAGCATCGCCGGGTCGTCGCCGGCGCGGTGGAAGTGGTGCATGTCGATCAGCAGCCCGGCGTTGCTGCGGTCGACGGCGCGCAGCACGTCGGCCGCCTGGGCGAGGTTGGCGACGGCCGCGATCGGGACGTACTCGAGGTCGACCGTCAGCCCGAAGGGCTTCGCGAGGTCGCAGATCTCGCCGAACTTCTCGATGTAGAACTCGCGCTCGCCGCCCCAGATGCTCGACAGGACGGCCTTGGCGCCGAGCTCCGCCGCCACCTCCATCGCCGGCAGGTATTTCGTCGGATGGAGACCTTCGTAGACGCGGGCGAGCTCGATGTCGTGGACGCGGACGCCGGTCGACGCGAGCGCCACCTTCGTTTGCTTCAGCATCTGCGGGTTGTCGGCCAGCGCGTAGTTGGGCTCGCCGGGCAGCCCCATGTAGATGGGGCGGATGCTCACGTAGTCGTAACCGGCCCGCGCCGCGATGTAGGTCATCTCCGGCGGCGCGCAGCCCAGCACCGTCAGGTGCGCCAACGAGAATTCCTGCTTCATGCTGCTCGATCTCCTCTGCGTGCAGCCCTGCCCGGCATTTCCCCGCACGCCCTCGTCCAGACCGTGACCCGCTTTCGGGCGGCGGTCGCGGCGTCTTCGCTCGCCCGCGTCATTCGCCGGTGCTCACGTGATGGACCTTTCTTCCGGGCGAGTAGATGTCCATGATGTTCCAGTGCCCGGCGGTGGGCACCGGCTCGTTCTTCATGGTGACGTCGAGCACGACCGGCCGCTTCAGCTTGATCGCCTTCTGCAGCGCCGGCTTGAACTCGGCGGCGGAGGCGACCTTGATGCCCTCGACGCCGTAGGCCCGCGCAATCGCCGCGTAGTCGGGCGAGTACGGCTTGCCGTCCTTCTCGAAAACCGTGGCGAAGGTCGTGCCGTAGTGCGCCATCTCGAGGCCGGCGATGGTGCCAAATGCCTGGTTGTTCATGATCACCCAGACGACCGCGATGTCGCTCTCGAACGCGGTCGCCAGCGCCGCCGGGTTCTGGCCGAAGCCGCCGTCGCCGATCAGCGCCACGACGACCTTGTCGGGCCGTGCCACCTTGGCGCCCAGTGCGGCCGGCGAGCCGAAGCCCATGGTCGCGAAGCCGCCCGGCGTGAACACGCTGCCCGGCGTGTAGACCGGGTATTGCTGCGCCATGCCGTTCTTGTTCCAGCCGACGTCGGTGCACAGGATCGAGTCGCGCGGCAGCACCGCGCGCAGGTCCGCGAGGATGCGCTCGGGCCGCATCGGCCAGGCGTCGCTCGCCATCGCCGCCTGGTTGCCGGCAACGAACGCCTTGCGGTTGCGCGCCATCTCGGCGAGGAGCGCGGGCCGCTCGACGCCTTCGGGTGCGAGCCGCTTCGCGGCGCGCAGGAGGGTTGCGAGCGCGCTCTTGAGATCCGCCAGCGCGCCGATCGCCACCGGATAGTTGCGACCGATCTCGGCCGGATCGATGTCGATCTGGATCAGCTTGGTGGGCGGGAAGCTGAACGTGTACTCGGGCTCCCAGGAGCTGCAGTCGGCTTCGGAGAAGCGGGTACCCAGCCCCAGGATCCAGTCGGCGTTCTTGCACTTGTCGTTGATGAACTGGGTGCCCCAGAAGCCGGTCATGCCGAGGATCAGCGGGTGGTCGTCGGGCAGCGCGCCCTTGCCCATCAGCGTGTGCGCGACCGGCAGCGACAGCGCTTCGGCGAACTCGGCGAGCTCGGTCGCCGCATCGGCCAGCAGGATGCCGCCGCCGGCGTAGATGACCGGCGTCTTCGCGGCCAGCAACTGCTGGATGATCTTCTCGGCGGTCGGCTCGTCGAGCGAAGGCTTCGCCAGCGCCCGGTTGTTGGCGAGCTGGCGGTCGAACAGCACGGCGTCGATCTCCTTGGAGAAGATATCCATCGGCACGTCGACGAGCACCGGGCCGGGGCGCCCACTCTCGGCCAGCACGAACGCCTTCTCGATGATCTCCGGGAAGAGGTGCGGCGAATCCACGCGCCAGGCGCGCTTGACGAACGGCCGGTAGATCTCGTACTGCGACGCGTCGGCGTGCAGGTTCACTTCCTGGTGCGGGTGCTTGCCGTAGTAGTGCGTCGGCACGTCGCCGGCGATCACCACCATCGGAATCGAGTCCAGCGCGGCGTTGGCAACACCCGTCGCCGCGTTGGTGAGCCCCGGCGAGAGGTGCGACAACAGCACCGAGGCCTTCTTCGTCGCCCGGGCGTAGCCGTCGGCCGCGTGGGCGGCGATCTGCTCGTGCCGCGTGTTGATGAACCGGATCTTCGTGCTCCTCGACAGTGCCGCGAGGACCGCGATGTTGGTGTGTCCGCACAGGCCGAACATGTGCAGGACGCCGCGGGCTTCGAGGTACTTGACGAGCAGGTTGGCGATCGTGTCTTTCATGGGTTCTCCTCGAAGCCTGCGCCCCAAATGGGCGCTGCGGGGTGGCTCGGGTCGCGTCAGCCGTCGCCACCGGGGGCCGGCACCGGTCGCGCCGCCGGGCCGCTGTAGCGATACGGGATTGCCTTCGGCATCGTCGACGGCGCGTGCGGGCCGTGGTTCACACCCGGCACCAGCGCCGCCTCGAAGAGGTCGGACTGGCCGCGGGTCGGCAGGTCGCCGCGCAGCATCAGCCAGATCATGTCCGGGAAGCGCGCGCGGCCGATCAGCGCCTCGATCGCGTAGCCCCGGATCGCGATCCTGCCCGGGTGGATGTCGATGATCGAGGTGTCCCACCAGGCGGACGCGTCGGCGAGGATGTCCTCAGGGGTCTTGGCGGCCATCGCGGTTCCCGGCGTCGTTTCGGGACCGGCGTGTCAGGTCGTGATCGTCTCGACCTCGGCTTCGAGCGCCGGATCGTAGAACGGGCCGAAGAGCTCCTCGTCCGAGGGCTTGTCCTCCTTGATCGGCACCGACACCCAGGTCGTATTCATGTAGTGCTTCAGGTGCACGTTCTCGGAGATGATGTTGCCGCCCCAGGTGCCGCAGCCCAGGCTCGAGGTCATCGGCATCCCGTTGTTGAACGCGCCGGCGTTGGCCTTCGACTGCGGCTGGCGGACCATGATCCGCGACACCGGCGCGGCCAGCGCCAGCGCGTGGATGTGGTCCTGGTCGAACGAGTAGATGCCGCAGGAGTGGCCCTTGCCGCCGACTTCGTAGACGGCGCGCATCAGGTCAAGCGCCTGGTCGAAGCCCCGGTACGTGTAGACGGCGAGGAGTGTCGTGAGTTTCTCGCCGGAGAATTGGTGTTCGCGGCCGATGCCGTCGCCGTGGACGATGATGAACTTGCGGTCGGCCGGGATCTCGAAGCCGGCGATCTTTGCGAGCTGCTGCGGCGCGATCGCGACCGTCTCGACGGTGCGGTGCCGCTCGTCGTCCCACATCGCGCGGCGCAGCTTCTCCTTCTCCTCGGGCGAGGCGAGGTAGCCGCCTTCTTTCTGCAGCTGCGCGAGCATCGCGTCGAAGATCGACGCCTCGATGATCAGGTTGCCGTCGGCCGAGCAGCCGGAACCGAAGTCCGAGGTCTTGGACAGCCGCGTGTTGCGCGCGGCTTCCTCGATGTTGGCGGTCTCGTCGATGATCATCGTCGAGTTGCCGGCGCCGACACCGTACGCCGGCGTGCCCGAGCTGTACGCGGCGCGCACCATCGGCTGGCCACCGGTGGCGACGATCAGGTCGGCGCGCGCCATCAGCGCCTGCGACATCGGGATGTTGACGCGGGTCAGGCACTGCAGGATGTCGGCCGGCGCGCCTTCGCGCTCCAGCGCCTCGCGCATCAGCCGCACCGTCTCGAACGAGGTCTTCTTCGAGCGCGGGTGCGGCGAGAAGATCACCACGTCGCGCGCCTTGATGCCGTAGATCGCGTTGCCGGCGGGGGTCAGGTCCGGGTTGGTCGTCGGCACGATGCAGGCGATGATGCCGGCGGGCTTGCCGTACTTGACGATACCCTTCTCGGGGATCTCCTCGATGATGCCGACACTCTTCTGGCGCAGCGCGTCGCGCAGCACGCCGCGGATCTTCATCCGCTTGCCCATCCGGGAGACCGCGTCGCCCAAGCCCGACTCCTTGATGCCCATGTCGACCAGGCGCGTGAACGTCGGCTTGTTCGCCACCGCCCAGGCGACGGCCTGGCACAGGCGGTCGACCTTCGCCTGGTCGTAGGTTTCGATGACTGCGAGCGCTTTCCGCGCCCGCGCGAAAACCTCGTCCAGCTCTTGCTGCTGCTCGGCGGTGATCGGCTTGACGGTCTCCTGGGCTGCCATGGGGTGCTCTCCTCGTTCGTGGGGTGCGGGCAGAAATCGGCGCCGCCGATCACGTTGCTGCTGGAAAAGCCTGCCGGGCGGGACGAAGCGTTGGACCCGGTCCGTTGCTGACCGAACGTTAGACGACGTCCTCACGCCTGACAAGTACATCTGTTGACGAGTCGTGCGCCAGACGCACAATACACATCATTCGTCCGATAAAGATTGTTCCTTCTGATCAATAAGTATCTCTCCTGTCGGCTTGGGCGATTAGCGCCCGAGACGTCCAACGCGTTCGAGCGGGCGGTTGCCAGCGTGCGCCGGCCCGGGAGGCGCACTGACCCGCGCCGACCGTGCGCCGGCCGGGGTAACCGCCGGGCCTCGCGGGGCGCCCGCAATCAGCGGCCGAGTACCGCCTGCCTGACCGTCGCCAGCACCGCGCGCAGTTCGTCGATCGCGACTTGGCCTGGCGCGGAACTCGACTTGCCGACGGCAAACGTCGCCGCCGAGCCGTAGACCCAGCCCATCATCCGCGAAAGCGACCCGAGGCCGCCCATCGACATGCTGATCAGCGGGATCGAGAGCGTCTGGCTCGCCTTGTAGGTGGCGGCCAGCAGTGTCAGGACGTCGGCGGGATCCCTGGGCATCACTGCGACTTTGGCGATATCCGCGCCCAGTGCTTGCGCCAGCGCGAACTTGTCGTCCAGCACCGCGCCTGCCGGTGTTCCCTGGAAGTTGTGGTACGACATCACCATTGCGACGTCGGCGGCGGCGGAAACGCGGCGCAGGCGCGCCAGATCCTCGGTCGCATTCGAGAGTTCGTAGTCGATCAGCTCGACACAGCGCGCCTCGCACGCCGCGGTGTACATCGCCACGACGGCGGACTCGGTGATCGGTACCGGCTGACCCCCTTCGGTCAGGTTGCGGCGGGTCAGCAGCACCGGGACGCCGCCCGCGGCCGTGCGGATCGCCCGTGCGGCGTCGATGACCCGCGCGGTGTCGCCGATCGCCTCGAAGAAGTCGATCCGCCACTCGAGCATGTCCGGCTTCTTGGGCAGGATCGCGGCCAGCTCGTCGGCGATCGCGTCGGATGTACGGCCGACCAGAGGCGTGATGATCAGCGGAAACGCGCCGCTGCCGATCGGCTTGCCCTGCAGGGTGAGGGGTCTTGCGGGTGTCATGGCTCGAACCTCGTCGGGGCCGCGTGCTGCGCGGCGCCGAGGTGGGTGGTCGGGAGGCGATGTGCGTCGACCGGCGAAAGGCGCGGCGTCAGCCCTGGGCGTAGCCGCCCGCGCGTTTGCCGGTGCCCGTGATCCTGCCCCACAGCGACGTCTGCGACAGCACGGTGAGTGCCAATGCTGCAACGAGCACGATCGACACCGGGCTCGTGAAGAACCCGGCGAGGAACGGCAGCGGCGCGTCGCCGGCGGAAATGTTGGCGGTTTCGGGGGCGACGATGCCCTCGTACGCGCCCTCGCCGAACGGCCGCGACGGGTCCTTCGTCGAGCGCTTGGCGTGGTCGTAGGCCATGAGCGCGGCGATGTCCCCGCCCGCGCCGGGCAGCGCGCCGATGAACACGCCGATGGTCGAGGAGCGCAGCGAGAGCGGCAGGTACTTCTTGAGCAGTGCCCACGAGGGGATGATTCTGGTCACGTCCTGGCGCACCGGCGTGACCTTGAGCGAGTGCAGCTGCACCAGTACTTCCGAGACGCCGAAGAAGCCGATCATCGCCGCCACGTACGGGATGCCGCCGGTGAGTTCGACGATCCCATAGGTGAAGCGCCCCTCGGCGGTCATCGGGTCGAGCCCGATCATGCCGATCAGCACGCCCAGCGCGCCGGCGACCAGGCCCTTGGCCAGGGACTCGCCCGAGAGGCTGCCCACGAGCAGCAAGCCCCAGATCGCGAGCATCAGGTAATCGCGCGGGGCGAACAGCAGCGCAAGATTGGAGAGCACCGGCGCGCCGACGGCCAGCGCGGCGATGCCGATGAAGCCTCCGAGGACGGAGACCACGGTGGTGAGGCCGATCGCGGTCCCGGCCTCCCCGCGCCTGGCCAGCGGATAGCCGTCGAGCGCGGTGGCGATCGCCGCCGGCGCGCCGGGGATGTTGAGCAGGATGGCGCTGCGCGAGCCGCCGTAGACGCCGCCGAGGTAGATGCCGGCAATCAGCGCCAGCGCTTCGTTGACGTGCCACTTGAACGTGAACGAGATCAGGATCGACACCGCCATCGTCACCGACAGCCCGGGGATCGCGCCGATGTAGATGCCGGCGAACGTGCCCGCTGCGGTGAGAAACAGCAGGTACGGGTCCGTCACGAAATGGTTTATTGCCTCGTTCAATCAACAGGTTGCACGTACGACTTCCTGCGTTAACCGGACACTACTGCTGCAGCATCTTACGTCGGGTCACGATTCGGCAGCCAAGCTCCTCCTCGTCCCGCGGCGCGCACGCAACGGGTGCAGTCCCGCGCTCGCCATCGCGGCGCACGGTGGCGTCGCGCCAGATCGTTGCGGCAGTAGCGACAGCGGCGAGCTTGGGCGAGCCGTGCGCTTATCGCCCGTTTCCTGTGCTTGCTCCGATAAGAACGATGCTAACATGCTCGCGGCAGGCGGCTCTCGTTGCGTATCGTGCGAACTGCGCCCATGAATGTCGCTCTGCGGGCGTTCTCGCCGCAAGAATGCGGCCCGCCCATCCGGAAGTGATCATGCGTAATCCCGCCGCCAATCAAGATGCGCCCGACCGCGCTCCGGTCGCCAGCGAAACCCCGGACAGAACGGCTTCGGTGTCTGCGCACGCTCCTGCCCCGGCGCCGGCGTTGGCCGATTTCGACGTCCTCGGCGCCGAGGCCATCGAGCGCTTTGCCGACGACCCCGACTTCGTCACGGCGCTCGCGCGCGGGCTCGCCGTGCTGCTGGAGCTCTCCGACAAGAAGCGGCGGATGACCATCGCCCAGGTGAGCCACCGCACCGGGATTCCCCGCGCGGCGGTCCGGCGCAGCCTGCACACGCTGGTCAACCTCGGCTTCGTCGCGGTCGACGACGCGCGCCGGTTCCACCTGCGGCCACGCGTCCTTTCGTTCAGCCACGCCTACCTGTCGGCGTCGCCGCTGGCGGTCGCCGCCCAGCCGATCCTCGACCGGCTCGGCGACGCGCTGCGCGAGGCGTGCTCGCTCGCGATCCTCGACGGCGACGAGATCACGTACCTCGCGCGCTCGGCCTCGTCGCGGATCATGTCGCCCTCGCTCAACGTCGGCCGCCGGCTGCCGGCGTTCTGCACCTCGATCGGCCAGGTGCTGCTCGCGCAGCTGCCGCCGGCCGAGCTCGACGCGTACATCGCGCGCACGCGCTTCCTGCCGTTCACCGAGTTCACGGTGACTGCGCCGGCCCGATTTCGGGAGCTGCTGCAGCGCGCGCACGACAACGGCTACGCGTACACGTCGCAGCAGATCGAGATGCGCCTGTGCACGATGGCGGTGCCGGTCCGCGACCGCGAAGGGCACTACGTCGCCGGGATCAACGTCATCCTGCAAGGGCGCGTGCTCGCCGAGGCGGAAATGGTGGAGATGTTCCTGCGTCCGTTGCGGGAGGCGGCGTTGGAGCTGGGGTCGCTGCTGCTCGGATAGGCGGCGGCGCGCGCGCCGGTGGCCGCCCCGCCGCCGGTATAATCGCGCGCCCCCTCTCGCGCCGGTACGGCCGCGCCCGCCGCCGCGCATGGCGTCCGGTCCCGCGGATGACGCCGCTTCCGACTTCCCGCCCACCGATCCCATGCCCATCGCGATGAACGTCTTTTTCGAGGACGACGGCCAGCTCAAGGCCGGCTCGGTCCTCGCCGACAACGACTCCTCGCTGCAGGTCGAGTCCACGACCGGCAAGCGCATCAAGGTCAAGGCCGCCGCCGTGCTGCTGCGCTTCTTGGCGCCTACCGCGAGCGCGCTGCAGGCGGCGGCGACCGACCTCGCGGCGACGCTGGACGTCGATTTCCTCTGGGAAGTCTGCGGTGACGACGAGTTCGGGTTCGCCGACCTCGCCACCGAGTACTTCGGCCATCCGCCCTCCCCCGCGGAGGGGGCCGCCGTCGCGCTGGCGCTCGCCGCCGCCCCGATGTACTTCTACAAACGCGGCAAGGGCCGCTACCGCAAGGCGCCCGCGGAGGCGCTGAAGGCCGCGCTCGCGTCGATCGAGCGCAAGAAGCGCGAGGCCGACGAGATGGCCGGCTGGGTCGCCGAGCTCGCGGCAGGGCGCCTGCCGGCCGCCCTGAGGGCGAGACTGCCGATGCTGCTGTACAAGCCGGAACGTAACACCCTCGAGTGGAAGGCGCTGGCGACGGCCTGCGAAGCGCAGCAGACGAACCCCGTCGCGCTGCTCGCCTCCTGCGGCGCGATACCCTCGACCCACGACTACCATTTCAACGCCTTCCTGGCGCAGGCGTTTCCCAGGGGCGCGACGTTTCCCGCCTGGGGGAGCCTGCCCCCGCTTCCCGTGCTCCCGATCGCCGCCGTGCGCGCGTTCTCGATCGACGACGCGACGACGACCGAGGTCGACGACGCTTTCTCGGTCACCGAGCTCGCTGGCGGGAGCTACCGCGTGGGCATCCACATCGCGGCGCCGGCGTTGTCGATCGCGCCGGGGAGCCCGCTCGACGCCGTCGCGCGCGAGCGGCTGTCGACCGTCTACATGCCGGGGCGCAAGATCACGATGCTGCCCGAGGACGTGATCGCCGCGTTCTCGCTCGCCGCCGGGGCCGACCGGCCGGCGCTGTCGCTCTACGTCGATGTCACGCATGACGGCGTGCCGTTGCGCCAGGAGACGCGGATCGAGCGGATCCCCATGGCCGCCAACTTGCACCTCGCGGCGCTCTCCGAGGCCTTCGCGCAGCCGCTGCCGTCACCCGACGATCCGCCGTGGACCACCGAGCTGCGCGTTCTGTGGAAGCTCGCGGCGCACCTCGCCGCCGTGCGCGGCAAGCCGGACATCGAGCGCGTCGACTACAGCTTCGACGTCGACTGGGACGCGGGGCCGGACGGGCGGGTGACGATCATTCCGCGCCCCCGCGGCTCGCCCCTGGACAAGCTCGTCGCCGAGCTCATGATTCACACCAACAACAGCTGGGGCCGCGTGCTCGCCCTCGCGCGGGCGCCCGGGATGTACCGGACGCAGGCGTACGGCAAGGTGAAGATGAGTCTGCGACCGGGCGAGCACCAGGGGCTTGGCCTGTCGCACTACCTCTGGGCGAGTTCCCCCCTGCGGCGTTACAGCGATCTCGTCAACCAGCGACAGCTCCTCGCCGTGGTTGCCGGCGAGCGGCCTCCGCACCCGGAAGGAGACGCCGGGCTGTACGCGGCGCTTGCCGATTTCGAGGCGACCTACGGGCAGTACGCCGAGTTCCAGGACCGCATGGAGCATTACTGGTGCCTGCGCTGGCTGCTGCAGGAGGGCGTCACCGAAACAACCGCCGCCGTGGTGCGCGAGACGCTGGTCCGCTTCGAGCACCTGCCGCTCTATCAGCGGCTGGCCGACCTGCCGCCGCTGGCGCAGGACACGCCGGTGCGCGTGGCGATCGGCCGCGTCGATCTACTGGCCGCGACGTTGGATTGCCGGTACTTGGGAGCCTGTCAGACCTAGGATGGTTCGGCTGCAAGGCCCGGAGAACGGCCCATGCTTCGCCGCTTGCTCCTTGCCTGTTCCCGGCGACGCGGCTGCGCTGGCGTCGGCGGGATGACGCCGGACGCGGGCGGCCGCCATGACGGCGGCATGGCGGCCGTTTTCGATGTTACACTGGGCTTTCAGCCCGCCCGCTCAATTGCGTCGCCGTTCCGTCCACCCGAAGCCGCAACCCAAGGTCGTGCCTGCGCAGGCAACCAACGTCGCCAGGCCGGCGCCGGAGCGCCGCGCGGTGCCGCGAGCCGGCGGGATCTCCTGGTTGCCGCCGCTGATCTCCCCGCGTCACGACCGCCTCCTCGTCTACGCGCTCGCCGCGTCGATCGCGGTGCACGCGGTCGCGCTGGCCATTCGTTTCCGGCCCTTCGACATCGACCGGTTGTTCGATCGCGGCCCGCCGCTCGAGGTCGCGCTGGTCAACGCCACGTCGAAAGCGAAGCCGACCAAGCCCGACATCCTCGCGCAGGCCAATCTCGACGGTGGCGGCAACACCGATGCCGACCGCCGGGCCAAGACGCCGCTGCCGGTGCTGCCCAAGGAGAGCCGCGAGACCGAGGCTGCGGTCGCGACGCAGAAGGTCGAGGTTCTGGAACGGCAGGCGAGAGATGTCCTGACGCAGCGGGAAGGCACACCGGTGCCTGCGCCCGCTGCGGCGCCGGTCGAGGTGCCGGAGCGCGTCGAAACGCCCACGGCCCAGGAGCTCATGCAGCGCACGCTCGAAGCGATGCGCCTCGAGGCGCAGATCGCCAAGGAGATGGACGCGTACCAGAAGCGCCCGAAGCGGCGCTTCGTCGGCGCACAGGCCGAGGAGTACCGCTTCGCCCGCTACGTCGAGGACTGGCGACTCAAGATCGAGCGCGTGGGCAACCTCAACTACCCGGAGGCCGCACGGCAGCTGAAGCTGTACGGCAACCTGCTGCTCACGGTGTCGATCCGTGCCGACGGCAGCGTCGAGAACGTCCGCATCGAGCGCTCCTCCGGCCAGCGAGTGCTCGATGCGGCCGCAGTGAAGATCGTCGAGATGTCGGCACCCTTCGCGCCGCTGCCCCCGGACATCCGGCGCGATACCGACATCCTGCACATCACGCGGACCTGGACGTTCACCAAAGGCGACGAGCTGCGCAGCGAGTGACGCGCGACGCCGCCCCCCGGGGCCGCGTGGCCGCCGCCCTGCCGGCGGCCCGCGCGCCACGTGATCATCCCAAGCAGTCGTCCATGCCATGACCGACCGCTACGCCGTCATCGGGAACCCCGTGACCCACTCCAAGTCACCGCTGATCCACGCCGCCTTCGCCCGCGCGACCGGGCAGTCGATGACCTACGAGCGGCTGCAGGCGCCGCTCGACGGCTTCGCCGCTGCGGTCGCCCGGTTTGCCGCCGCCGGCGGACGCGGGCTCAACGTCACCGTGCCGTTCAAGCTGCAGGCGTTCGCGCTGGCGGCGCAGTGCACCGAGCGGGCACGGCGCGCAGGCGCCGTGAACACGCTCAAGCGCGTCGGCGATCACTGGTACGCGGACAACACCGACGGCGCCGGCCTGGTGCACGACCTGATCCAGAACCTGGGTGTCACGCTCGGTGGCAAGCACGTGATCGTGCTCGGTGCGGGCGGCGCGGCGCGCGGTATCCTGCAGCCGATCCTCGACGCGCACGCCGCCGCGATCACCCTCTCCAACCGGACCCTGGACAAGGCCGAGGCGCTGGCGCGCGAGTTCTTTGCCCTCGGTCCCATCCGCGCCGTCGCGCCGCGCGACCTCGCCAACGTGGCGGGCGAAGCGCATCACGTCGCCGACGTGGTGATCAACGCCACGAGCTACGGGATGGCGGACCGGCCGCTGGGCGACGCGCCGTGCCCGCTCTCGATCTTTGCCTCGACGACCTTCGCCTACGATCTCGTCTACGCGCTGGCCGACGAGCCGACGCCCTTCCTGCAGCTCGCGCGCGCGGGCGGCGCGACCCACATGGCGGACGGCCTGGGCATGCTGATCGAGCAGGCGGCCGAGAGCTTCTATCTCTGGCGCGGCGTGCGGCCGAGCACGGCGCACGTATTCCCGCTGCTGCGCAAGCGCCCCGTCTGAGCGCGCGGGGTCTGCGTGCGCCGTACCGCACCCCAGCGCAGCCGCGGCGCGGCGCCGACGCCGCGTCGCATCGCGGTGTGGGCGCTCGCCGGCCTCGCGGCCGTAGTGCTCGCGTGGTTCCTCTGGATCGTCGGCCACATCGCGTGGTGGCGCAGCCACCCGCCCGGCGAAACGTCGTTCATGGCGCAGCGCATGGACGAGGCGCGGGCCAAGGATCCGAACGCCAAGCTGCGTTACCAGTGGGTCGACTACGCGCGGATCGCTCCGGCGTTGAAGCGCGCGGTCATCGCGGCCGAGGACGCCACGTTCGTCGATCACGAAGGCTTCGACTGGGACGGGATCGAGCGGGCGCTCGAGAAGAACCAGCGGCGCGGGCGCATCGTCGCCGGCGGGTCGACGATCACGCAGCAGCTTGCCAAGAACCTGTTCCTGTCGCCAGCCAGGAGCTACTTTCGCAAGGCCCAGGAGGCGGTCATCACGGTGCTGCTCGAAGCGCTGCTCTCGAAGCAGCGCATCCTCGAACTCTATCTCAACGTCATCGAGTGGGGCAACGGCGTGTTCGGCGCCGAGGCGGCGGCGAGGCGCTACTTCGGCATCGGCGCGGCCCAGCTCTCCGTCGAGCAGGCTGCGCGGCTGGCCGCGATGGCGCCCAACCCCCGCTTCTACGAGCGCAACCCCGGGGCGCCCGGCCTCCGCCGGAAGATCGGCATCATCGTTGCCCGAATGCCCTCGGCCGAGCTGCCATGAATCCGCGGGGGCGCCCCGAGGGCGTCGGCCGGGGCGTGCGGCGCGAAGGCACGTGAGCGAGCGCGCGTTCGGGCGCTCTTGGCGCGAGCGCCTCCCGGTCGGTGCGGCAAAGCCGCGGCGCACGAGGGTGGGCGCGGCAGGGCGATTGCGACTAGAATGCGCCCTGTTCGCCACACCCGCCGCCACCCGTTGAACGCGCCCGCATCATGTCCGAGCCGCTCGAGACCACCGGCGTCGACCGGAGCGAGGCGCGCGAGAGCCTGCAGGATTCGCTCGCCGAAGTAACGGCGCTGCTGCGCAAGCACCGGCTGATCGAAGGGCTCATCCACGAGCAGATGGAGCACGGCCCCGGCGCCGATCGCTCCGACCTCGTCGAGTCGCTGGTCTTCCGCCAGAACAAAGCGGTCCTGCAGCGCAAGCTCGATCACCTGCACCCGGCGGACATCGCCTACATCCTCGAGGCGCTGCCGCTCGACGAGCGGCTCTACATCTGGGATCTGGTCAAGGCCGAGCGGGACGGCGATATCCTGCTGGAGGTGTCGGACGCAGTCCGCGAATCGCTCATCTCGTCGATGGACACCGACGAGCTCGTCGCCGCGACCGAGACGCTGGAGGCCGACGAGATCGCGGCGCTCGCGCCCGACCTGCCGCAGGAGGTCATCGACGACCTGTTCCAGTCGCTGCCCCTCGAGGAGCGCGAGCAGCTGCGCGCGGCGATGTCCTACGACGACGACATGGTCGGCGCCCTGATGGACTTCGAGGATGTGAGCGTGCGCCCGGACGTCACGCTGGAAGTCGTGCTGCGCTATCTGCGGCGCTTCAACGAGCTTCCCTCGCAGACCGACCAGCTGTTCGTCGTCGATCGCGAGAAGCGGCTGCTCGGCGTGCTGCCGGTCGGCAAGCTGCTCGTCAACGGCCCGGAGCGCAGCGTGGCCGACGTGATGGAGGCGCCGCGGGTCAAGCTGCTGCAGCACGAGAAGGCCGACGAGGCCGCGCACGCGTTCGAGCGTTACGACCTGGTCTCGGCGCCCGTCGTCGACACCAACGACAAGCTCGTGGGGCGCGTGACCGTCGACGAGATCCTCGACTTCGTCCGGCAGAGCGGCGAGGAAAACCTCCTCGCGCAGGCGGGGCTGCGCGAGGAGGAGGACGTCTTCGCCTCGGTCTGGGCGTCGTTCAAGAACCGCTGGGCGTGGCTCGCGGTCAATCTCGTCACGGCCTTCATCGCCTCGCGTGTCATCGGGCTGTTCGAGGACTCGATCGAGAAACTCGTGGCGCTCGCCGCGCTGATGCCGATCGTCGCCGGCATCGGCGGGAACTCGGGCAACCAGACAATCACGATGCTCGTTCGCGCCGCGGCCCTGGGCCAGTTGACGGCCGCCAGCGCACGCCAGCTGATCCGCAAGGAGATCACCGTCAGCCTGATCAACGGCCTCATCTGGGGCGGCGTGATGGGACTGGTGGCGATGCTGCTCTACCGTGGTGTCGCGCTGGGCCTGGTCATGGTGCTGGCGATGACACTCAACCTGGTGCTCGCCGCGCTGATGGGCGTGCTGATCCCGATCACGATGCTGAAGTTTGGCCGCGATCCGGCGCTGGGCTCGTCCGTGCTGATCACCGCTGTCACCGACTCCGGCGGGTTCTTCATCTTCCTCGGCCTCGCCACGCTGTTCCTGGTGTGACCGGCCGCAGCGCGCCGCTCAGCGCGGCGCGGGCGGCGGGAGGGGGAGGCGGATTCGACGGCGGGGTCGGTCCGGGGATTGTGCCGGACCCGGCGGGGTCTGAGGAAGGTGCGGCCCCGGCCGGGCGCGGCCGGAACGTTTCGGGGAATAATCGGCGTCGTCGTCCTGTTGACGACTGTGCTTTCCACCTCACCTCAATCGATCAAGGAGATCCCATGCACCGAATCCGGCAGTGTCTGCTCGTTACCCTCGCTTCGTCCCTGGTCGCCTTTGCGCCGATGGCCGCCGGCGCGCCTGGCGGCATCAAGGTCGCCGACGGTGTGCTGACCAACGCCGCTGGCATGACGCTCTACACCTTCGACAACGATCCTGCCGGCGGCGGCAAGAGCGTATGCAACGGCCCCTGCGCGGCGAACTGGCCGCCGGTCACGGCGGCGGCCGACGCGAAGCCGGAGGGCGACTACGGAATCATCACCCGCGACGACGGCGCGAAGCAGTGGGCGTACAAGGGCAAGCCGCTCTACCTCTGGGTCAAGGACCAGAAGCCGGGCGACAAGACCGGCGACGGCGTCAACAAGGTCTGGCGCGTGGCCACGCCGTGACGTCAGGGCGATGACAGCCTCCGGGCCTCGAGGGCACGCCGCTCTCGGGGCCCGCTGAGCGCGGTGTGATCACGCGGTTGCAACGCCGATGACGAGGCGCGAGGCCGCTCCGGACGTCGGGTTGCCGCACCCCGACCTGGTCGCGGCGATCCCACGCCTGCGGCGGTACGCGCGCGTGCTCACCGGGGACCCGACGCGTGCGGACGACCTGGTCCAGGACACGCTGGCCCGGGCCTGGGAAAAGCGACGCCTGTGGGCGGCGGGCACCGATCTTCGCGCCTGGCTGTTCACGATCATGCACAACCTTTACGTCAACCAGCTGGCCGTCTGGCGGCGGGAGGCGGCGCACGAGTCCCTGGACGCGGAGCCCGACGGCCACGGCTGGCAGACTCCGGTGCGCGCGAGCCAGGTCGACCGCGTCGAGTTGCTGGAGATCGTGCGCGCGATGGGGCGGCTGCCGGCCGACCAGCGCGAAGTCCTGCTGCTCGCCACGGTCGAGGAGCTGCGCTACGAAGAAATCGCCGCGCTGCTGTCGGTGCCCGTCGGGACCGTCATGTCGCGCCTGTCGCGGGCGCGCGAAAAACTCCGCAAGTGGGCCGCCGAGCCGTCCGGCGGCCTGCGTGCCGTCAAGTGAACTCGAGGAAGGAGCCGTGAAGCCCGCTGGCCAGCCGATCGACGACGCCGAACTCCATGCCTACGTGGACGGGCAGCTCACGCCCGACCGTAGGGCTGCGGTCGACGAAGCGCTCGCCTGCGAACCCGGGCTCGCGGCGCGCGTCGCGGCGCTCAGGAGTCTCAACGCCGCCCTGCGCGACGCGCTCGACCCGATTCTCGCCGAGCCGATCCCCGAGCGCCTGCTCGCTGCCGCGGCACCCTCGCGCTCCGGCCGGGGCCACTCCCGGCGGTGGATGACGCCGGCGTTCGCAGCGGCCGCAACGCTGGTCCTCGGGTTGGGCCTCGGCTGGATGGGGCGGGGCCTGTCGATCGAGAATGCCGGGACGCCGACGACCTTCGCCCGGCAGGCCGCCTTCACGCATGCGCTCTACGCGGCCGACGCGCGCCGCCCGGTCGAGGTGTGGGCGAACGAGGAGAAGAGCCTCGTCACCTGGCTCACGCGGCGCCTCGGGCACTCGGTCCACGCGCCCGACCTCAACACGCTGGGCTACGCGCTGGTCGGCGGTCGCCTTGTCGCCGGCAACGAGAAGCCGACGGCGCTGCTGATGTACGAGAACGCGGACAAGGAGCGACTGACGCTGCAGGTGCGCAAGGGTACCAAGCACGTCGGTGCCAGGCCTGGCGGCGCCGGCGACACGGCGTTCCGGTACGCGATCGAGAACGGCATCGGCGTCTTCTACTGGGTCGACGAGGACTGCGGCTACGCGCTTTCCGGCAGGCTCGACCGCGCGCAACTCCTCGCCCTGTCCAGGGTCGTCTACGGCCAGCTCGCCGCGCTGGCCGCGATCGAGCACGCACCGGCCGCGCGCTGACCCTGCGCTTGGGAGGGCGACCCCGCGCGTGGGGCCGCAGGGGCCGCGCGCCGGAACCAACCGATGCCGCGCGCGGTCAAGCATTCGGGCTGTCGCGGTCACGGTCACGCGCCGTCGACCTCGCGTCGGGGCGGACGCTCCGACGCAAGCTCTCGCCTTCGCCCAGCCCGGGCGCCCGCCGAACGGCGCCCGCCGCCATGCCGCCCGAACCGGAGTGCTCCATGCTGATCCGTCGCCCTGCCGACGTCGTTGCTTCCGAAATCACTCCCCCCGCCGTGTACGCTCGGCGGCGCGAGTTCATCAAGGCCGCCGGCGCGCTGACGCTTGGCGCCGGCTTCGGCGTCGATGCGCTGCCCGCGTCGGCGCAGGGCAAGGCGACGACGATGGGACTCTTCGGCGTCAAGGAGTCGCCGCTGTCGACGGGCGAGAAGAAGAACACCAGGCAGCAGATCACCGAGTACAACAACTTCTACGAGTTCGGCACCGACAAGGCCGACCCGGCGCAGAACGCGCACACGCTCATCACGCGGCCGTGGACAGTCGCCGTCGAAGGCGAGGTCAGGAAGCCCAAGGTGTTCGACATCGACGAGCTCATGAAGCTCGCCCCGCTGGAGGAGCGGGTCTACCGGATGCGCTGCGTCGAAGGCTGGTCGATGGTGATCCCCTGGGTGGGCTATTCGCTGTCCGAGCTCGTCAAGCGGGTCGAGCCGACCGGCAACGCCAAATACGTCGAGTACGACACGCTGGCCGATCCCAGGCAGATGCCCGGCGTGCGCACGCGCGTCCTCGAGTGGCCCTATGTCGAGGGCCTGCGCCTCGACGAGGCGATGCATCCGCTGACGCTGCTGTGCGTCGGCCTCTACGGCGAGACGCTGCCCAACCCGTGCGGCGCCCCGGTGCGCGTCGTCGTGCCGTGGAAGTACGGCTTCAAGAGCAGCAAGTCGATCGTGCGCATCCGCTTCGTCGAGAAGGAGCCGCGCACCGCGTGGAACAAGGCGGCGCCGCGCGAGTACGGCTTCTACTCGAACGTCAATCCCGACGTCGACCACCCGCGCTGGTCGCAGGCGACCGAGCGCCGGATCGGCGAGTTCAGCAAACGCAAGACCACGCTGTTCAACGGCTACGGCGAGCAAGTGGCTTCGCTGTACGCCGGGATGGACCTCAAGAAGCACTTTTGAGCGGGCGGCAGGTTGGCCTTCGTTGCGTCGGCCGGGGCGATCGCGCGGATCAAGGCCGCGCTGTTCGTTCTGGCGCTGGCCCCCCTCGCGCGTCTCGTCGTCGCCGCGTTCACCGGCGGCCTGGGTGTGAATCCGATCGAATTCGTCACCCGCTCGACGGGCACCTGGACGCTGTCGCTGCTGCTGATCACGCTGGCGGTGACGCCGCTGCGCCGGATGACCGGCTGGAACTGGCTCGTCCGCCTGCGCCGTATGCTCGGCCTGTTCGCGTTCTTCTACGCCTGCCTGCACTTCGTGACCTACCTCTGGCTCGACCAGTTCTTCGACCTGGCTGCAATCGTCAAGGACGTCGTCAAGCGGCCGTTCATCACCGTCGGCTTCAGCGCGTTCCTGCTCCTGGTGCCGCTCGCGGCCACGTCGACGCACGCGATGATCCGGCGCCTTGGCGGCAAGACCTGGCAGCGGCTGCACTACCTCGTCTACGCGATCGCGATTCTCGGCGTCGTCCACTACGGCTGGCTGGTGAAGAAGGACGTGACCCAGCCGATGCTGTTCGCCGCCGTGCTCGCGGTGCTGCTCGCGCTCCGGATTCTCCATGGGCTGCGCGGCCAGCGCGCGCGTGTCGCGGCGAGACCGTAGCGCGCCCCGGGGTCGCCGGGGCAACGGGCGCCCGGCGCGTGGGCGCCGCCGGCAGCTGCTCCGCCGTGGACGCTGGCTGCGGAGGACAGGGCGGCTCGCGGTAAGCTTGCGCGGTCCCCGAGCGCGTCCTGACGCGCCGTCAACCGCCACCCACGGACCCCCGCCATGCCAAACCCGCCGCCGGCGCGAGCCGGAGACCCCGTCGCCGCGATCGACACCCCGGCGCTGGTGGTCGATCTCGACGCGTTCGAGCGCAACCTCGACCTCATGGCCAACGCCGTCCGCGGCTCGGGGCTCGCACTCCGGCCGCACGCCAAGGCGCACAAGTGCCCGGAGATCGCGCACGCGCAGGTCGAGCGCGGTGCGGTCGGCATCTGCTGCCAGAAGGTCGCCGAGGCCGAGGCGTTTGTCGCCGCAGGCATCCGGGACGTGCTGGTCACCAACGAGATCGTCGGCGCCGGCAAGCTGCGGCGACTCGCGGCGCTCGCGCACCGGGCGAGGATCGGCGTGCTCGTCGACGACGCGAGCCAGGTCGCGGAACTCTCCGCGGCGGCGACAGCCGCCGGCGCGACGCTCGACGCGCTGGTCGAGGTCGACGTCGGCGCCCACCGCTGCGGCGTGTCTCCCGGAGAGCCGGCAGCGCGACTGGCAACGGCGATCGCCGCCGCGCCGGGGCTTGCCCTGCGCGGCGTTCACGCCTATCACGGCGCGGCGCAGCATCTGCGCACCCCGGCGGCGCGGCGCGACGCGATCGCCGGGGCTGTCGCCAGCGCCGCGGCCAGCAAGGCGGCCATTGAAGCCGCCGGGCTGCGCTGCGCGGTCATCACCGGTGCCGGGACCGGCACCTGGCAGGAAGAGCGCGACAGCGGCGTCTACACCGAGCTGCAGCCGGGCTCGTACGTGTTCATGGACGCCGATTACGGCCGCAACGCGCTGGCCGCCGACCAGCACCACTTCGAGCAGAGCCTGTTCGTGCTGGCGACGGTGATGAGCGTGGCCGTGCCGTCGCAGGTCGTCGTCGACGCGGGCCTGAAGTCGCTGGCGTTCGATTCCGGGCCGCCGCTCGTCCACGGTGCGGCCGGGCTCGACTTCGTCAACGCTTCCGACGAGCACGGGGTCGTCGGCGTCGCCGGCGCCGCTTCGGCACCGAAACTCGGCGAGCGCCTGTGGCTCGTTCCAGGCCACTGCGACCCGACGGTCAACCTGCACGACTGGATCGTCGGCGTGCGCGGCGAGATCGTGGAGCGCGTATGGGCGGTGGCGGCGCGCGGCGCGCTGGGCTGAGTGCGTGCGCCCGAAGGGCACGAAGCGCGCCCGGCGCGCCCACCGGCCACGGGTATATTGGAGCCCGGGCTACGCGTTGCGCGTCCCGCCCTGCGCGGCTGTCCCTCGACCCGCCTTGGTTCGACCCACCGCCATGTGGAGTTGGCAACGATGAGCCCCCTGCTGGACGACCCGCTTCTGCTCTTTCGCTACCCACTGCTGCTCCTTCCCGCCTCCTTTGCCGTGCTGTGGCTCGCGGCGAGGATCGGCGCGACGCGTTTCTTGAAGCTCAGGACCCGGGTGGCCGAGTCGCACGACGATTTCGGCGTGGTTCAGGGAGCAACACTGACGCTGCTCGGGCTCATCATCGGCTTCACGTTCTCGATGGCGATCGCCCGCTACGACCTGCGCAAGAACCTGGAGGAGGAGGAGGCCAACGCGATCGGCACCGCGTATGCTCGCGCCGACCTGCTGCCCGCCGCCGATGCGGCAAAGCTGCGCGGCTTGCTGCGCGACTACGCCCGCGAGCGCGTGCGCTTCTACACGACGCAGGATCCGGACGAACTGCGGCAGGTCAACGCACGGACGACCCGGCTGCAGGCCGAAATGTGGACCGTCGTGCGGGTGCCGGCGGCCGCCGCGCCGACACCGATCGCCGCGCTTGCCGTCGCGAGCATCAACGACGTGCTGAACGCGCAGGGCTACACGCAATCCGCGTGGCGGAACCGGATACCGATCGCGGCGTGGGTGCTGATGCTGTTGATCGCGATCTGCGCCAACATGCTCGTTGGGATCGGCGCGCGCAGTCCCCAATTCGAATCCCGGCTGCTGCCGGTGCTGCCGCTCATCGTGTCGATCGCCTTCTTCCTCATCGCGGACCTCGACACTCCGCGCCGCGGCGCGATCCACGTGGTGCCGCAGAATCTCAAGGATCTCGTGGAGTCGATGCGCGCACCGTGACGACGGCGGTATGGGCTGGGCGGCGCGCGAGATCCGCAAGCCCGACGACAGGAAGGGTCTCAAGTTCCGCCTCGTCGGCTCGCCGATCGTCAACGACACGTCTACCGCGCGCAGCGTCCATCCCACGCGGATGAGCGGGGCCGGCGCGCAGCCGGCGCTCGCGTCCGGCGCCGCCGAAGGCCAGGAGAATCCGCTGCGCATCTTCGCCGCCGCCATGTTCAACACGGTGGGGCAGAAGCACCTGACGGGTCGCCGCGATGCGGGTCGCGCTCGTCGTCGCCGCGGCCGTTCCCAAGCTTGCGACCTGGCTGCCGCGGCACCTCGGGCACTCGCGCCGCGCCACACGCACAGACCGGGTGCACGGGGCGTCAGTGCCGGGCGTAATCCGGGCTCCCCAGCCGGCCGCTGCGAAACGCGCGGGACGCGGTCTGGTAGTACGCGATGGCCTCGTCGGTGAGGCGCGCGTCCGGCTCGACCGCCGTTGCGCTGAACGACTGCGGGTCGATGCGAAAGGCCTCGACGCGCCGCTTGGGCAGCAGCACCGTCAGCACGCCGTCCTTGTAGTAACCGAGTTCCTGGTAGTTGCTGACGAACGCGCGAGCCGGCAGCTTGGCGTCCTCGAACAGCCCCTGGCCGAAGAAGTGGTCGTCTCCGGCCGCACCCAGCAGATCCAGGATCGTCGGCGGGATGTCGATCTGGCTCGCCAGCCGATCGTTGACGCCCGGCGGCACGAGCGCCGGTGCGTACAGGATGAGCGGAATGCGGTAGCTGCCCACCGGCAGCCGGGTCTTGCCGGCGACCGCTGCGCAGTGGTCCGCCGTGATCACGAACAGCGTTTCGGCGAACCAGGGCTTGCCCTGCGCCTCGGCGATGAAGCGGCCGATCGCGTAGTCGGTGTACTTGACCCCGCCTTCGCGTCCTCCCGGCGACGGGATGTCGATGCGCCCGGCCGGATAGGTGAACGGCCGATGGTTCGACGTGGTCATGATGTGCGCGAAGAACGGCTTGCCGCCGCCGGCGGCGGCGTCGAACACGCGGATCGCGTTGGCGTACAGGACCTCGTCGGCGACGCCCCAGACGTTCTCGAAGACGACGGACTCGGACGGGAAATCGCTGCGGTCGACGATTTCGTAGTCGTTGCCCTTGAAGTACGCGTTCATGTTGTCGAAGTAGCCGTAGCCGCCGTAGAGGAAGCTGATCTGGTAGCCCTGGTGCTCCAGGAACTCGCCGACGGTGGCGAGGTGTTCGTTGCCGGGTCGGCGGACGATCGACTGCCCAGGCACCGGCGGGACGCCGAGCGAGAGCGCCTCGAGCCCGCGCACGGTGCGCGTCCCGGTCGCGAAGAATCGCGTGAACAGGAATCCCTCTTCCGCCAGCCGGTCAAGGTTGGGCGTGAGCCCTTCCGCGCTCCCGTAGACGCCCAGGAACTCAGCCGACAGGCTCTCCACCGAGATCAGCACCACGTTGCGCGGCCGGCGGGTGAACGGGCCCACCTGCGCCACCGGGTCTTCGATCTCGTCCGGCTTCAACGCCTTCGACAGCGGCTCCCGCTCGACGCCCAGCCCGGTGAGGATCGCGTCGGCCCGCTCCTGCGGCAGCGTCCGGTAGAAGCGGTCGTAGTCGAGCTCGTTGCGGCGGAACGCCGCCGCGAACGTGAACAGCCCGTTGCCGGAGAGTTCGTCGGCGTAGGCGTTGCCGCTTGCATTCATCCGGTCGACGTTGGCCACGGCCAGACTCGCCGCCGGCAGCGCGACCGCCAGCGCGGCCAGCAGCAGGCGCCGCCGCGTGCCCAGCGGTGTCGCGGCCAGCGGCAGCACGCGGCCGAGGACGAGCACCGTCGCCAGCGCGACGGCGGCGATCGCGGCGAGGAGCAGCGGCACCGGATACGACTGCCGGATGTTGCCGATCACCTCGTGGGTGTAGACGAGGTAGTCGACGGCGATGAAATTGAAGCGGGTCGAGAACTCCTGCCAGAACAGGAACTCGGCAACGGCTCCGAACAGCAGCGCGGCGACGACCAGCCCGAGCACGATCCAGCGCAGCGCGACGACCACGCGCGCGCCGCGCCAGCGGTCCGGGAGGAGCGCCGAGGCGAGCAGCCACGGCGCCAGCGCGAAGGCGAGCGTGGCGAGATCGAAGCCCACGCCCCGGGCGAACAGCCCCGGCGCGTTGTCCCAGCCCGCCTGACCCGGACCGGTCGAGATCCACAGGGCCGCGCGCAACAGCGCCCAGACGGCCAACGCGAGGGCGCCGGCGACCGCAACGAGGCGGACGCGGCGACGAGTACTGGGAACTGGCAGAATGTCGGGCTCCGGAGGGGTGTCGTCAAAAGTTTTTTCCGAAGTGTTCAGACTCTGCTTCAATATTCAGTAATTATTTCTGAAAGAGGTCTTCTCCAAGCGCCAGATCTTGTACCAGCAAAAATATCTGAACCAACTATTGAAAGTTTGCTAATACTTCTTTCAGTTGAATCTATCCCCTCACTGACGTCGACCCAAGTAAGTCCATTATTTTGTAGAACGAAAAAGTCCCCACCAGCTGTCCCTGCAAAAACATTTGAACCGCTTACTGCCAGGAAGAGAATACCCTTATTGGTCAAACCACTATTTACTGGATTCCAATTCACACCACCATCCGGTGAGAAAAATATACCTCCGTTGAACACGCCCCCAACGAAAAGGTTACTTCCTGAAACGCCGATTGCATTAAGAGGTGCAGCTGGAAATCCACTGGATACCCAAGTGGATCCATTGAATTTATATACACCAACAGATTGAGTCACAGCATATATTTCTGAGCCCAAAATATCAAAATCGTTCACTATCGTTAGTGAAGGCAAACCACTACCTGACGGGTTCCAGCTAGTACCATTATTTCCGGAGACAAATACAGTGCCTCCCTGAGCAGTATATATATTAGAACCATTTTCAATAAAAGCAGATGACGACTTCCCTGTCAAACCGGAATTACGCTCAGTCCAATTTGCACCTCCGTCGTTAGAGAAAAATACTCCTGTGAACGCTCCAGCAAAAAGATTTGTTCCGGAAGTTATTAAGGCGAAAATGCCAACATCTGTCATCCCATTGCTGGAAAAATTCCAATTTGCCCCATTATCAGTTGAAACAAATACTCCATTACTCGTTCCTGCAATAATGTTACTTCCAAGGGTAACAAAATCTCTACCCGTAACCAACGGCATAGGCACCTGAACCCATTGTGCCTTAATCTGTTGAGCAAAGACTATTAAGGTTAACCATAATATCATTAAACGAAAATAAATTATCATTTTTATATCTCCTTTAGATTAATATTTTTTTTATACCAACTGAATAAATCACTTCATTAGTATCATTTTTTTAGTTTCTATAAAATTTGTGGATATTAACTTGTAGAAATAAATCCCGCTTGCTAAGTTTTTCGACCTAAAATCAACCTCATAAGGTCCTGCAGGTTTGTATTCATCAACAAGAGTTGCAACTTGGTTACCCAATAGATCATAAACTTTTATAGACACTTGTGATCCGTTGGATACTTGATACTGGATTCTGGTAGAAGGATTGAAAGGATTGGGATAGTTTTGATGAAGCTGAAAAGTCTGCGGCGAAATTGGTAACTGATTCCTGTTCAACA